>NZ_JBSORA010000001.1:0-1840000 GCF_053819285.1 Tsuneonella sp. HG094 | reverse complement strand
ATACGTTCCCAGGCCTTGTACACACCGCCCGTCACATCATGGGAGTTGGGTTCACCCGAAGGCAGTGCGCTAACCGGCAACGGAGGCAGCTGACCACGGTGGGCTTAGCGACTGGGATGAAGTCGTAACAAGGTAGCCGTAGGGGAACCTGCGGCTGGATCACCTCCTTTCTAAGGATACGGCCGAAAGCGCCGGGGCTAGCCCTCGGAAGAGCTTCGTCCATTCCAAAGAACACTGCCGTCGTCCTCATGTCCTTTCATCACTGGAAAATCACCGCGGGTTCGCCCGTGTGTGACGCCTGAGCTGGCTCACGCCCTCGCGGCCTGACCTATTAACGTAGGTTGTGCCGGCGCGGCGCTGTGTGGGCCTGTAGCTCAGTTGGTTAGAGCGCACCCCTGATAAGGGTGAGGTCGGAGGTTCGAATCCTCCCAGGCCCACCATGCATTGGGGCGTTAGCTCAGTTGGGAGAGCGCTAGCTTTGCAAGCTTGAGGTCATCGGTTCGATCCCGATACGCTCCACCACCATCGGCATTTCCAGGATGAAACGAAAGCGGATCCGACTTCGGTCGGCCAGGCGATTTCGATCGCCGTCTTTGACATTGTGAATGGGTTTTTAATCGATGCCGTGGCGCATGGCGCCGCAGGTCTACGGACGTGCGGAGCAATGCGACACTTACAGATGTATATCTGGCTGAGATTATCCTCCGCGCCATCGAAAGGCGTCAGGCATTATGCAGGCCTGTCGTTGATGGTGTGGATTCTCAAGCGTGAGGTAAGAGCATTTGGTGGATGCCTTGGCACATACAGGCGATGAAGGACGTGGCACGCTGCGATAAGCGTCGGGGAGTTGTGAGCAAACTTTGATCCGGCGATTTCCGAATGGGGAAACCCACCCTCACCATTTCCTATCGATCGAGCTCAGTCTTCGGATTGGACCTCGGGCGGTAAGAGGTGGATAGGGTATCACCGAACTGAATAAAATAGGTTTGGTGAAGCGAACCCGGGGAACTGAAACATCTCAGTACCCGGAGGAAAAGACATCAACAGAGATTCCCGTAGTAGTGGCGAGCGAACCGGGACCAGGCCAGTGCCTTCAATTCAACTAGCGGAACACTTTGGAAAGAGTGGCCATAGCGGGTGACAGCCCCGTACGCGAAAGTGATGTTGAAGGACTCGAGTAGGGCGGGACACGTGAAATCCTGTCTGAACATGGGGGGACCACCCTCCAAGCCTA
Source organism: Tsuneonella sp. HG094 (assembly GCF_053819285.1). Classification (NCBI taxonomy): domain Bacteria; kingdom Pseudomonadati; phylum Pseudomonadota; class Alphaproteobacteria; order Sphingomonadales; family Erythrobacteraceae; genus Tsuneonella; species Tsuneonella sp. HG094. Next base: position 1,838,766 of record NZ_JBSORA010000001.1, on the reverse strand, counting down.
AATACTCGTATGTGACCGATAGTGAACAAGTACCGTGAGGGAAAGGTGAAAAGCACCCCGATTAGGGGAGTGAAACAGTACCTGAAACCGAATGCTTACAAGCAGTGGGAGCTTCTTTAGGGAGTGACCGCGTACCTCTTGCATAATGGGTCAGTGACTTAGTGTACCATGCAAGCTTAAGCCGATAGGTGTAGGCGTAGCGAAAGCGAGTCTGAATAGGGCGACTGAGTATGGTGCATTAGACCCGAAACCCGGCGATCTAGGCATGGCCAGGCTGAAGGTGCGGTAACACGCACTGGAGGGCCGAACCGGTGAATGTTGAAAAATTCTCGGATGAGCTGTGTTTAGGGGTGAAAGGCCAATCAAGCCGGGAAATAGCTGGTTCTCCGCGAAATCTATTGAGGTAGAGCGTCGGACGTATGCCGATGGGGGTAGAGCACTGGATGGGCTAGGGCTGCGCGAGCGGTACCAAACCTAACCAAACTCCGAATACCATCGAGTCTTATCCGGCAGACAGACGGCGGGTGCTAAGGTCCGTCGTCAAAAGGGAAACAGCCCTAACCTACAGCTAAGGTCCCCAAGTCATCACTAAGTGGGAAAGCATGTGGGAATCCCAAAACAACCAGGAGGTTGGCTTAGAAGCAGCCATCCTTTAAAGAAAGCGTAACAGCTCACTGGTCTAAATAAGGGTTCCTGCGGCGAAGATGTATCGGGGCTAAAGTGATGCACCGAAGCTTAGGGTTCAGTACTTGTACTGAGCGGTAGCGGAGCGTTCCGTAAGCGAGTGAAGCCGAAGGGTAACCGACGGTGGACGTATCGGAAGTGCGAATGCTGACATGAGTAGCGACAAAGAGGGTGAGATGCCCTCTCGCCGAAAGACCAAGGGTTCCTGCGCAACGCTAATCGGCGCAGGGTGAGCCGGCCCCTAAGACGAGCCCGAAGGGGGTAGTCGATGGGAACCACGTTAATATTCGTGGGCCTGGAGATGTGTGACGGATCGCGGAAGTTGTTCGACCTTATTGGATTGGTCGGGCAGCCAGGTGGTTCCAGGAAATAGCCTCTCCGTATAGACCGTACCCGAAACCGACACAGGTGGTCAGGTAGAGTATACCAAGGCGCTTGAGAGAAGTATCCTGAAGGAACTCGGCAAATTGCCTCCGTACCTTCGGAAGAAGGAGGCCCCATCTTAACGCAAGTTTTGGTGGGGGGCACAGGCCAGGGGGTAGCGACTGTTTAGCAAAAACACAGCACTCTGCTAAGTCGGCTTCAAGACGACGTATAGGGTGTGACGCCTGCCCGGTGCTCGAAGGTTAAGAGGAGGAGTGCAAGCTCCGAATTGAAGCCCGAGTAAACGGCGGCCGTAACTATAACGGTCCTAAGGTAGCGAAATTCCTTGTCGGGTAAGTTCCGACCTGCACGAATGGCGTAACGACTTCCCCACTGTCTCCAGGATATGCTCAGCGAAATTGAATTCTCCGTGAAGATGCGGAGTACCCGCGGTTAGACGGAAAGACCCCGTGCACCTTTACTGCAGCTTCAGAGTGGCATTAGGAAAGAGTTGTGTAGCATAGGTGGGAGGCTTTGAAGCCAGGGCGCCAGCCCTGGTGGAGCCATAGGTGAAATACCACCCTGCTGTTTTCTGATGTCTAACCACGCACCGTTAGCCGGTGTTGGGACCCTCTGTGGCGGGTAGTTTGACTGGGGCGGTCGCCTCCTAAAGAGTAACGGAGGCGCGCGATGGTAGGCTCAGGACGGTTGGAAACCGTCTGCAAGAGTGCAATGGCATAAGCCTGCCTGACTGCGAGATTGACGAATCGAGCAGAGACGAAAGTCGGTCATAGTGATCCGGTGGTCCCTCGTGGAAGGGCCATCGCTCAACGGATAAAAGGTACGCCGGGGATAACAGGCTGATGATTCCCAAGAGCTCATATCGACGGAATCGTTTGGCACCTCGATGTCGGCTCATCACATCCTGGGGCTGGAGCAGGTCCCAAGGGTTTGGCTGTTCGCCAATTAAAGTGGTACGTGAGCTGGGTTCAGAACGTCGCGAGACAGTTTGGTCCCTATCTGCCGTGGGCGTCGATTGTTGAGAGGAGTTGCCCCTAGTACGAGAGGACCGGGGTGAACATACCTCTGGTGTACCTGTCATTCCGCCAGGAGTGCAGCAGGGTAGCTATGTATGGACGGGATAACCGCTGAAAGCATCTAAGCGGGAAGCCTCCCTCAAGATAAGCAATCATCGAACCGTCGTAGACCACGACGTTGATAGGCCGGGTGTGGAAGTGCAGTAATGTATGGAGCTAACCGGTCCTAATAGTTCTGATCATGCTTGAGAATTCCACCATCAACGACAGGCCTGTAAGGGTGCCCACAAAAGGTAGTACTTTTGCGGGATCCCAAAGGCTTGTCTGGAGGAAAGATCAGCCAGACGCTCATCAAGAAACAACACGCATCGATTAAAAACCCGCGCTCCGCCGGCTCTATTGCTTGGTGGCCATAGCGTCTGTGACCCACCCGATCCCATCTCGAACTCGGCCGTGAAACCGGACAGCGCCGATGGTACTAACGCTCAAGCGTTGGAAGAGTAGGTCGTCGCCAGGCATTAAAGCCGGCGGGGCGCGGGTAGGGTCCTATCAAGGTATTACTTTGATGGGTGCCCGAATGCCCATTTACGATTTCAAAAGCCGCTGCCGGTGCGAACCGCGCGGCGGCTTTTTCGTCTCCGGCGGCAGCGCTGGTGGCGGATCGCCGTACGGCTCCCCAGGAGTCGCAACGCCGAACGGTTGCCCGAGCGTATGCGAGGACAGCCAAGCCGACGCATGTCGGCGCCGGCGCTTGAGGCGAAACAAGTAGGTGCCGCGGGGTGGAGCAGTCCGGTAGCTCGTCAGGCTCATAACCTGAAGGTCGTTGGTTCAAATCCAACCCCCGCAACCACCGGTCCAAGCGAAAACAATAACTTAGCGCCGCTTGGCGCGATTGCCTCGTCGGATTGCCCCGGCCTCGCGGCTTGGGGCATTTTGTTGTTTTTGCTTATAAAACTGGCTCACGCGGATCTATCGAAATCCGACCATCCTTCAGGTTGATGACCTGAGGAAAGTTGGTGGAGAAATCCTCGCGGTGGATTGGGGGTGGTCGGGATCGCTGCCCGCCACTGGGTGTTCCTCCAGTTCGCCGAAGCGCCGGGCAAAGGCCACATGATCGGCGCGTGTGATGTCTTGATCGCGCAGGAAGAGCATGCGGTGGTGCAAAAGCAGCGCCCTCATTTCCGCAAACAGCGTCTCGTCGCGAGCCGCGTCGGCCAAGCTCACCCCCGACAGCTCGGCCCCGATCGCGGGACTGAGCTGTCGTATTTGAATCGCGCTCATTTTTCTCAGAATCGGAAGGTTGCACTAGCTCCATACGTGCGTGGTTCGCTCGCCTGGATGCGGTTGGCGGTACTGCCGGGGAAGACGGTATTGTTTAGGCCGAGTGCTCCTGCCAGCGGCTGGTAGACCGACAATGGGCGATAGTGGACGTTGGCAAGGTTCCGCCCGAACACCGCTATCGTCCAGCGATCGTCCGGTCCGTTGAGCGCAAATCGCGCGCCCAAGAGGACATAGCCGTCTGCGAGCGATTGGGGGTTCGCATCGTTCTGGGTGCCCACGTACTGGTCTGACACGAACGAAATGTTGCCGTTGAGGGCCCAGTTCATGCCACTCGCCCCGTTGTCGCCCGATACGTCGACACCCACGTTGCCGACGAACTCGGGTGAGAACGAATTCGGCTTGCCAGTAAGATCCTGCGTGCCGGTCAGGCCCGGCAGGTTCGAAGCTGTGGGGTATGAGGTGAATTCGGAATCGAGATAAGCGAGCGAACCGGTCACCTTGAAGTTGCGCGACGGTGCGACGATCATGTCGTATTCGAAGCCTTGCTGTCGCAGATTGCCCGCATTGCGGACAATGAAGCTGACCCCGTCGAACGCGCGGTCCTGGAACCCGGCGATATCCATCCGGTAGAACGTGAGGTTTGCGGTGAGCGCTTTGTCGAGCCAGCTCGACTTGATGCCGAGCTCGTAATTCTTGACGGTTTCGCGATCGAACACGCGGCGTTGCGGCAAGAAGACGCCATTCACGGTCGTCAGGTTGGTTGCGCCGCCGCCGGAATTATAGCCAGCCGATTTGTATCCGGTGGAGTGATTGGCAAAGAGCAGGATGTCCTCGGTCGGCTCAACGTTGAGCGAGACGCGGTAGGTGAAGCGGCCTTCGTCGATTTCCGGGAAGGTCAGCGACTCCGGCGCGCGCAACGTGAGCGTAAACGGACTTGAGAGCTGCGCATACGTTCCGCGCTTGCGATCCTGCGTGTAGCGTCCTCCCAGGGTCAGCGTGGCCTTCTCGCCGAAATGCAGATTGCCCTGCGCGTACCCTGCCAGGCTGCGAACGTTCTGGAACACATTCTGCACGGTCGCGCCGCGGCCGTTGGCCGTGGCATAATAAGCCGTGCACGCGGTGCGCCCCGCGCCCGCGGGGACCAGGACATTGCAGAAGCTGGTGCCCAGGCTCAGCTGCTCGCCGATCCGGAAATCTTCTTCGAAATAATACAGGCCGGCAACCATGTCGAACATGCCATTCAGCCAACCGCGCTCGGGGGAGATGAACTGCATTTCGTGGTTGTGGCTGTCGGTCTTGAACACGCTCTCGCGGTCCGACAACGAGACCGGAAAATAGATGATGTCGCCGTCGAGTTGTTCGTTGTCCCACACTCGGTAACTGTTGATCAGCTTCAGTGTGCTGTCGCCGACATCGAGCGATGCGGTGCTCGAAACCCCCCAGTTCTTGTCACGCAGTCCGGTGGCCATGAACTGGTTCATCAGCCGGTCGTTCAGGTTCGTGTCCGGACCGCCGTTGAAGGCTGCCTGGACAAACGCCAGCCGGGCCGGGCTGATCGAATTCGCATCGAAGTCGAAATTGGCAACCCCGTCACCTTTCATTTCGGTGTAGTCGCCCCGAACGATCCATTCGAGGTTGCCCAGGTCCGCCCTGACCGAACCGCGGAAGCCGAAGTCGTCGGATCCGCCGTAACGATTGCCGTCGAGGCGGTTCTTCCACGCTCCCTTGTACCATTGGCCGAAGCCCGCCACGCGCGCGGCGACATTCGCGCCGAGCGGTACGTTGACGTGTCCGGACACCTTGTACCGGTCGAACGAGCCGACCTCGCCCGACACCTCGCCGGAAAACTCGTTGCGCGGCAGTGCCGTTCGGAGAGACAGAGCGCCCACGCTGGCGTTACGGCCGAACAGGGTGCCTTGCGGGCCGCGCAGGACCTCTACCCCGTCGATATCCAGGAAAGAACCAAGCACCGAACCCGAACGAGGTACGTAAACGCCGTCGACGAACACTGCGACGCTGGGCTCGATCAGGGTGTTGGCGAGTGCCCCCACGCCGCGGATACCGATGCGGGTCGAACCGACGTTTGAAGACCTTACCGTCTGGAAATTGGTTGCCACCCTGCCAAGATCGAGAACCGTTTCGACGTTGGCGTTTTCCAGCGTCTGCTCTGAGAAAGCGGCAATGGAAATCGGCACGTCCTGCACGCTTTCCGAGCGCTTTTGCGCAGTGACGATGATTTCGGCTCCGGACCCGGTTTCCGACATGCTTGCATCTGGCGCTGCTGCGTCCTGAGCGATGGCAGGAAACGCCCAACCAGTTGAAACGACGATCGCAATTAGGCTCGAACCGAGCCGCACTTTAGCATGAAGCATATTCGTGATCCCTCCCAGACCCCGCTCGCGAATTACACCTCACAACGGACGACGTTTTCACTTTTGGCGACAGGAAGTTTGCATTTCGCGTCAAAGCAATCCGATCGCCATCGCTCCCAGCACCAGCAACGCAAGCAATGCCGCTTCGCCGATCATCAGTAGCGTGGGCCTCCAGCCGAGTTGAACCATTGTGCCGATACGCGTCTTCATACCGACGCTGGCGATGGCGGCGACAAGGCAGGCCCGTGACGCGTCGTTGCCGATCTCGACGAGTGCAACCGGCAGCACGAACGCGCTATTGAGCAAAACGAACGCCAGGAAAGCGATCACGAAGCCGGGGAGGAGTGGTGGCCGGTTGGCCACCTGCGGCTCTTGCCTGCGGGTGACGAGCCCCGCTACCATCACCACCGGCAGCAACATCGCAACGCGCATGAGTTTGACGATGGTAGCCGTGTCGCCCGCTTCGCGAGAAATCGCATATCCTGCGCCGACCACCTGTGCCACGTCATGGATGGTAGCGCCTATGAAGACACCCGCAGCGCGGTCGTTCAGGTCGAGGAAGTGCGTGATCGAGGGATAGACGATCATCGCGGCGGTCGACAGCACCGACACTCCGATCACGGTAAAAAGCGTCGCCTGCTCCCGCTTTTCATGCGCCGGCAGCGCCGCCGAAAGCGCCATCGCCGCGGAGGCCCCGCAAATTGCGGTGGCGCCGCCCGACAAGAAGCCGAACAGGGGATTGAATCCCATCAAGCGTGCCATTGTTGTCGAAATGCCGATCGTGATTGCGATCAAGGCGGCGATCGTCGCGACCGGCGTCCAGCCGAGGGCCGCAATCTGGCTCCATCCGATTTTCAGCCCGAGGAGCGCAACACCCAATCGTAGAACGTGCCTGGCGGTAAAATCGAGACCCGCGGCGAGACGCGGATCGTCGGTGAGAAAATAGAACGCCATGCCGAGAAGCAGGGCGTACAGCATAATCGGAGCGGTGTAGTGCTCGGACAAGAATGCGGCAGCTGCCCCGATGACCAGTGCGCACGCCAGGCCCGGCGCGACCGTCCGCGCGTGAACCACAACCGAGTTCACTGTCAGCGCTCGCCGGTTTTTAAGGTCGCGAGATCGCGGGGATACGAGCTACGCATGGCCGCGAAGCAAACGGCGGCCGCTACACAAACCACCGGGACCACTTGAAAAGCCCCATCCAGACCGATCGCATCGGCTATGCGACCTGTAACGATCGGTCCTGGCGCAAGTCCAAACACGTTGTTGGCGAGCGTCAGCGTGGCGAAAGCGGAGCCATGGATCGCCTGCGGTGTAAGGCCAGCAACCATCGCACCCGCCGATCCTGATGTCCCCGCAACGGTAAACATGGCTACCGCGAGAAAAGCTAGCTGAGCCGGGCCCGGCGGCAGCGCAAAGGCGAGCGACATCGTGATCGCTGTCAGGAAGGAGTACGTCGCAGCCAGAGCCGGTGCGCGATCCGAGCGGTCGCGCACAAGCCGGTCGCTGATCATGCCGCAGCTGATCATTCCAGCGCCGCACATTAGCAGCATAAGGGCCGCCAGACGGCCAGCCTGGTCGACCGGCAGTTCGTAATATCGGTTGAAGAAGCTCGGCAGCCACGCGGGCATCGTGCCCACCGCGAAAAACTGCAGGCCGCTTCCGAGATAAGTCAGGCGCACACTACGGTTGGCGATCAGTGACCGCAGGGGCGGGAGCTTGGCTCCTTGTGCTGCCCTCCCTTGAGGCCCTGCCAATGCGGCTACGCGCGTTTCTCTCACAAGCATCGGGAATGCCAGCCCCAGGATAAGCCCGGCAAATCCGATGGCGAAGAACGCTTCCCGCCACCCGTAAACGGCGGCGATCTGTGCCCCGACAGCCACGCCGAGAATCTGCCCAAGGACAGCTCCCGCCATGAAGGCTGCCGAAAGAGTTGCGCGCATTCGCAGGGGAAAGACGCTGAGGACCAGCGCGATGCCTACGCTACCGTAAGCGGCCTCGCCGATCCCGACGAGCGCTCGACCGACCAGCATCTCGCCGAACCCCGACGCCAACGCGCAGAACACGGTGGCGAGGCTCCAGAGGATCGCCATGATCGTGAGGCTGCGAACGCGCCCCCAGCGATCGGCCAGCAAGGAAAGCGGAAACGTGAGCAACCCCACCATCACCGCGACGACCCCCGAGAGCAGGCCGAGCTCGCTGTCGCTCAGTTGCCACTCGGCCTTGAGCAAGGGAAAAACTGCGTTGAGAACCTGCCGCGCCATGTAGTCGGAGATGAGCAGCCCGAAGCACAGCGCAAAGACGAGCCAGCCGTATGCGACCGGGCGGGATATGCCTCCCTCCCGGTCGCATTCCTCCCCCAAGGAAACGGCAGTCGCCATGACTACGCAGCGGCGCGGATGGTTGCGAGTGCGGACGGTCGGTTGGGAAGCCAGCCATTCTGCTCGAGCGTTTCTTCGATGCTCGAATAGAACGTTCCGATCTTGTAGATCCGTCGCGCCTGCTCGGCTGTGGCGATCGGACGCCAAAGCTCCTCGCTGATCCGCACCATCTTCTCGATCTGCTGGACCGAGGTCGCCCGCTCGCCTTTCCGGCCCCAGAGATTGTCCTCCTGTCCGACGCGCACGTGGCAACCCATCGCGATCCCCATTGTGCACAGCGGATAGACGTTGCGCATCAGTCCTTCGACCGTGAAGACCGCATTCTGTGGCAATCGGTTGATGAATTCCATCAGGTTGCGCGGGTTAGGGCCGTCATGCCCGCCGCCGATCGCTACCCAATTGAGGACCAGCGGCCCCATGTAATGCCCGTTGCGCACCAGCCGCTCGACTGTCTCCAGGTCGCGCGCGCAGCCGACCATGAAGTGCGTCTGGATGCCCGAGGCGGTGAGACGCTTCATATGCTCTTTCATGAACCGCGGGCCGGCTTCGTAGTACATCTCGGTGTAGGCCTCGCGGTATGCCGGTTCGCTCATGCTCGTACCGGCCACATCGCATTCGAGCATAGTCTCCATGACGTTCATCTGGTTTGTATTGACCGCGAGCGTGACTTGGTCGGGGGCGGGATCGAGGTTGGCAAGCATGTGGCGGGTGTCGTCGCTGAGCCACAGCGCCGCCTCGCCCTCGTCCTTCGGTGCGAAGCTGATTGAGCCGCCGACCTGCAAGATCATACCTGGGACTGCGGAGCGAAGCCGGTCGAGCATCTCGTTAAACCGGTCGAGGTTCTTCGAACCGGACCCGTCCGGCTCGCGCACGTGGACATGGAGAACGGTGGCACCCGCGTTGTAGCAGTCGACCGCTTTCTGCACCTGCTCGGCGTAGCTCAGCGGGATGTCGTCCGAATCGCGGGGAAAGAAGCTCGGCGCATACGGCGCGACCTGAATCACCAGCGGGTCCTGGTTTTCGGGCAGAAGGCTGTCGTCGAAGAACTGCATCGTTCGTCTCCTCAAATCAGAAAGGTTTGTCGCCGACGATCCCGGCGCGCTCCATGCGGCGCACGGTCGGCGGATAATCCATTACGGCGTAGTGCTGGGTGCAGCGGTTGTCCCAGATCGCCACCGAATTGGGCTGCCAGCGCCAGCGGACTTGGTATTCGGGGATCGCCGCGCGACTGATCAGGTACTGCAGCAGGTTTGCACCACCGGGTGCGTAATCCTGTCCGTAGCGGACATTTTCGGCGGTGTGATAATTCGTGAAATGCGTGGTGAAGCCGTTGACGAACAGCACCTTCTCGCCTGTCTCGGGATGCGTGCGGACAACTGGATGCTCGGCGTCGGGATACTCGGCCTTGAGCGCATGACGCTCATTCTCGCTCATGCGCGCGCCAAATGTCGCCTCGATCGAGTGGCGCGCCTTGAGCGGGGCAATCGTCGCCTTGATGGGATCGGGCAGGTCGTCATAGGCCTTCGCCATGTTCGCCCACATCGTATCGCCGCCCACTGGGGGACATGCGACGCAGCGCAAGACCGCACCCATCGGTGGGGCCTCGCGCCACGTCGCGTCGCAATGCCAAGAGTTTTCGTAGTAGTCCGGAGCGGACATTTCGTCCTTGTAGATCCGGACGAGGCCCGGGTGATCGGGATTGCTTCCCACCACCGGATGGTCCTCAAGCGATCCGAAGCGCTCGGCAAACGCGACATGGTCGGCGCACGTGATGTCCTGGTCTCGCAGGAACAACACCTTGTGCGCCAAGAGGGCAGAACGGATATCGTGGAACAGCGCATCGTCGCGCGCTGCACGCGCCAGACTCACGCCGAGAATCTCGGCGCCGATATGGCAGGTGAGCGGCGCGACCTTCACAGCACGAACACCGAAGAACCGATCGTGCGGCCCGCCTCGAGATCGCGATGCGCCTGCACGCAATCAGCGAGTTCATAGCGCTGGCCGATCTCGACCTTGATTTTGCCCGCCGCCAGATTGTCGAACCAGAATTTCGAAAGCTCGGCTCGCTCGACAGGATCGGCGTAAAAGTCGGCAAAGGCCGGACGGATGAAGTAGACCGATCCTTGCAGCATGGTCTGGAAGGCGTCGACCGGCGGAATCGGACCGGAGGCCGTTCCGCACCCGACCAGAACGCCGCGTCGACGGAGCGACTTGAGCGACCCCGCGAAGGTGTCCTTGCCGACGCTATCGAACACGGTCTGCACGCCTTTGCCGTCGGTGAGAACCTTTACTCTCTCGGCGACGTCCTCATCGCGGTAGAATATGATCTCGTCGCAGCCCATCGCGCGGGCCTTCTGCGCCTTTGCTTCGTTCGAGACGGTACCGATCACCCGGAGACCCATCAGCTTGGCGACCTGGATTGCCAGTAACCCGACACCTCCTGCCGCGGCATGCAGCAGGATCGTGTCGCCTGCCTTGAGGCGCGGATCGACCCGCTTCAGCCAGTAGGTTGCCGAAAGCCCGCGCATCGTCGAGGCGGCGGCATCCTCCAGGGACACCGAGTCTGGCAGCTTGAAAAGCACAGCCGCCGGCATAACCCGCTCGGTCGAATAGGCCCCAAGCGGACTGCCGTTATAGCTGACGCGGTCACCAACCGCGAATTGGGTGACGCCCTCGCCGACGGCCTCGATAGTACCAGCACCCTCCACGCCAATTCCCGCCGGGAGCGGCGCAGGGTAGTAGCCAGAACGGAAATATGTGTCGGCGAAATTGCAGCCGATAGCTGTGTGGCGGACGCGGACTTCGCCGGCGCCCGGCTCACCGACCACGACATTCTCGATCCGGAGGACCTCCGGTCCGCCTGCCTGGTAAAATCGAACCGCCTTTGTCACGTCAACATTTCCTCTCCAACTCGATACTTAGTCAGCTGGAGGCTTGATCTTTTCACATTTGATGACACGTTTTGTGCAGTTCGCGCCAATTGGTGGAGGCTCGGTGCCAATGTTCGAGACCGTCCGGGTCGCCACGCTGACCGGCTATTCCGAAACGATGGCGAGCTTTGGCAAGGAGCCGTCGCCGCTCCTGCGCGAACAGGGTTTGACGCCCGATCTCCTACGAAACAGCGAAGGATTTATCCCGGCTCGTGCGGTGATCCGCTTACTTGAACGCAGCGCGGAGGCGACTGGATGTATAACTTTCGGTCTGCGAATGGCAGAGGGGCGGACCCTGGCCAATCTAGGCGCGGCAAGCTTGTTGATCGCCCATCAACCCACCCTGCGCCAAGCACTCTCTACGATGTCCGAATTTCGTGCGCGGATCAATTCGACCTTGATTCTTCACATGGAAACCTTCGGCGATACGGTTATCCTGAGGGAAGACTTCGCCTTGCGTCGACCCGAGCCATCACGGCAGGCCTCCGACCTGGCCGTGGGCGTTCTTGGGCACCTGTGCCGGTCCGTAATGGGCCCTGCGTGGCGACCTGAAAGCGTCTGCTTCGCTCATGCGGCGCTGCCATTGACCGAGAGCGGCATCATCGGGCGAGTGTTCGGCTGTCCGGCGAGTTACGATGCGGAGTTCAACGGTCTGGTTCTGCGGTCCAGCGACCTCGAAATCGTGAACCATAGGGCGGACGAGGAACTCGCGGGTCAGGCCCGGCGACTGCTCGGCGCGCCGAGCGGCACGGAGATGCCGACGACTTCGCAAGATGTCGACCAGCTGGTCCGGCTGCTATTGCCGACCGGGCGGGCCAATATCGCAACCTGTGCGGCCTCTCTTGGCGTCACGACGCGCACCCTCCAGCGCGAGCTCGACCGCGAGGGGACATCGTTCACCAAGTTGTTGAACGACGCTCGCGCTCAACTCGCCATTCAGTACCTCGCCAATCCGAGGATGCGTATTACCGATATTGCAGACATACTGGGGTACACCACGGTCGGTGCGTACACCCGATGGCACTTACAAAACTTCGGCCGTTCGCCACGTGAACATCGACGGATTGTGGCAACCACGAAATTTTGAGAACTCTCACCCGATCGACATTGCCCACGCTATCTAACTGTCGGCGAATGTCAGTTTTCAGGTGCATCCGAGCTCTTGCTGAATGTCTGGTTTGAGGGCGGAAAGCGGACAGAAGGAAGTTGCCTGTTGGGCAGGGTGGCACTTAACGTCTCGTACGTCCGCATCCGCGCGCCGCGCTCGCCCCCCACGCCACGCCTGTGCCTTATTCGCCTCGATTTATGCAAGCCGGCGGGCTCGGCGATCTGCTGGGGCTGGGGGGTATGTGCGGCAAACGCATAACATTTGTAACATGGCCCCAGATCGGCCCGAAAAACGGCGGAATTTCGCCATTTCGGCGGTTACGATTCCGCCATTATCTAAATATTTGGTTCAATATATGTAATCTGGCTCTATCAATGTTAGGAAAATGTCACGTCCTAAGTATCTGAAAAGTCAGGGATGTTAGGAATGTACGTCTTTGCCGCGCATACCCTAGACCGCTGGAAGGCTGACGGGTTTCAGCCGTTTTCGCACGAAATTTGGCCGGTCGCGAGGATGTCGCGCCGGCTTGTCAGGTAGATGCGGAATTGTGCGGGAAGCTAGGCAGCGATGCGAAGTGTATGTTCTGCAAATCGTGCCCCGCAACCACCGTCAGTTCTGAAAGTCCTTTTTATTGGCCCCGCTGTTTTCGGCGGGGTTTTTTGCGTCCGGCGCGAAGAGCAATCCACTGGCTGTTCGGTTGTCTGCCGACACCTTGAGGCGAATCTCGTGCACGTCTGGGTAGTTGTGATTGCATGGGCCTCGCCGTCGAGTAGGCTGGCTCCCAATGGCTTTTCTCGCCGCATCGCAGACGTCTCACTGGCGACCCTATTGCGGCGAAGCGCCCGAGCCTGCCCATTGGTTATTCCACTGGAACTGGGATCCTGTCCTGCTGACAGGGCTGGCCGGGCTGCTCTTGCTAAGCGTGTTCGTTCGGGCAGGTTCCGTGCGTGCCAGGCTTGGCGGTATCGCAGTCGTTTTTGCACTGTTCGTCACTCCCTTGTGCTCGTTGGGCTCCGCGCTGTTCATCGCGCGGTCGGTCCATCACCTGGTTTTGGCGATCGGGCTGGCTCCCTTACTGGTTCACGCCTTCGGTCAGCGCGCATTTCCGAAGATTCCGCTCGCCGCCGCGACGTTCGTCCAGGCTGCCATCTTCTGGGCTTGGCACTTGCCCGGTTTCTACGAAAACGCGATGTCGAGCGATCTCGCTTTCTGGGTGATGCAGGTCTCGATAACCGGCAGCGCCGCGGTCTGGTGGGCAGCGTTGCGGCGTGCCCCCGCGCTCGAAACCGGAGCGGCCCTGCTGGCGCAGATGGTCCAGATGGGCGTGCTCGGCGCGCTGCTCGTCTTCGCAGGCAGAGCCTTGTATGCGCCGCACTGGCTAACGACGACGGCATGGGGGCTGACACCTCTTGAAGACCAGCAAGTCGCTGGTCTGGTTATGTGGGTGGCAGGCGGCGGTGCCTATCTATTGATTGCGATGATGATGCTTTGGCGCGCCTTGACCCCGGACAGCCAGACGCGTGCCGCATGAAGCATTCGCTCGAGAATTGGGCTGAGCGTTATCGTTCGCGCGGCCGGTACACGCCCGTTGGCGTGGCGTTTCACTGGATCATGGCCGCAGTGGTTATCTTCCAGCTCGGAACAGGCTGGTGGATCCAGCGCTATCTGGTCGGCGGAGAGAAGCTGGCTGCCTACGCCCTTCACTCGCAGGTGGGACTGACCCTGCTCGTGCTGGGCCTCCTGCGCCTGCTTTGGCGCCTCATCGTGCCGGGGCCGATCAATGACGCGGACAAACCCGGCTTCTCGTCCAAGATCGCGCACCTGACGCACGGTGTCTTCTATGCGCTGTTCACTATCCTGCCCCTGTCGGGCTGGGCGATGTGGTCGGCGATCCAGCCCGCGCAGCCGCTATATCTCGCAGGCCTCGTGCCGATCCCGCCAATGCCGTTCCACGACTTATCGCGTGCGTGGCAGTTTCGCGTGCTCGACTGGGCGATGGACGTGCACCTGGCGGGCGTGGTCCTGCTGGCCTTGCTCGTCCCCGCGCACGCGCTGGCGGCGATCAAGCACCACCTTGTCGACCGGGACGACGTGTTCGAGGGCATGCTGCCCGAGCTGACCGACCATCGCCACCATCCGCAAGGCCCGCAGCATACGCCGCCACCGCTTGCCGATCGCGCGAATGGAGCGCGCGGCTGATGGCGGTCATCGCGCCTTTCGCATCGCCATATCGTTCGCCGCTCGCCCAAGCATCGAGCTGCTGGGCGAGATACGCGGCGGGTTGCCCGGCGAGCGGAGGATTGCCTGCGTCACCGCGTCCGTTCGCGCCATGGCAACTGGCGCATGAGGCAATGCCGCGCGAAGGGACGCCGTCGTGATAGATCGCCGCGCCCGCGCAGCTTATTTCGACGGAGGAAGCAATTTCCCATCCGAATCCGGCATAGTAGGCGGTGACCTTTTCGCGCGCTTCGCTGTCGAGACGTCCAGCGATCCATTGCATCTGCGGGTGTCGCCGCGCGCCGGATGCGAAATTCTCGAGCTGGCGCAGCGCATAGCCTTGGTCGAGCCCGGCGATGCGCGGGGCGCGGTCGCCGTCGCCTTGTCCCGCCGTACCGTGACACGTGGAGCATGCCCCCGTCGGTCCAGCCTCCCCGCCGCTGAATGCGATCGTTTCCCCGGTCGCGGCGAAGGGATCGGCGGTGGTCGCCGGCGAAGAGCAGCCGCCCACTGCGAGAGCGGCCAAGACGAGCGGGAAGATCGGAAGAGAATTCATCGGTCCTCGTTTCAATCCCGCGATCGTGCGCCCGGTTCCATGCTGGGCCGCATCGTGGTCGTCGCCGCGCTGGCAGTGTCTGCCGCGGCGTGCAAGCTGCCTCCCTCGGCTCGGCACGATCTCGACCCTGATGCGGTGGAACGGGGGAGGGCAGTCGTCGCCGAGGCGGGCTGCGCCGCATGCCACGCATTTCCCGACATCGAGTGGCCCAAGGGCCGCGCAGGCCCCGACCTGACCACGTTCGACGGCCGCGGACCGATCGCCGGCGCCCTGCCCAACACCCCGGCCTACCTTGCGGCTTTCGTCCGCGACGCGCCCGCCGCCAAGCCGGGGAGCCCAATGCCCCCGATGCCGATCACCCCGTCCGAGGCGCGCGACGTTGCCGCCTATCTCTATGGTATCGCCGATGACTGACGCTTCGACCGCCTTCAACGCCTGGTGGGGCTGGCCGCCGCCGGTGCTCGACCCGGCCGGTCCCTATGCCGAGAACATCACCACGCTCGCGTGGGCGCTGTTCGCGATGGGCGTGGGTGTGACTGCGATAGTCGCCGCGGCGCTGTTCGTGGCTCTCGCAGGGCCGGTGAAGTGGAAAGCCAGGCTGGGCGGCGAGAAGCTGATCTGGATCATGGGAGTCGCCTTTCCGGCAGTGGTGCTGACCGGGCTGCTGGTATGGGGTCTTACGCTTACGGCTTCGCTCACCGATCCGATCCGGGGAGACGAGCAGCGCATTCGCGTGACCGGGCACATGTGGTGGTGGGACGTCGAATATCTCGATGCGCAAGGCCGCGTCGTTCTGCGCGACGCCAACGAACTGCACCTGCCGGTCGGGCGCCCGGTCGTGATCGAACTGCGCAGCGCGGACGTGATTCACAGCTTCTGGGTGCCGAACCTGTCGGGCAAGGAAGACATGATACCCGGCCGCACCAACCTGCTGAAGGTCCAAGCGGACCGCGCCGGACGCTACGGGGGGGTCTGCGCCGAGTACTGCGGCGGCCCCCACGCTCTGATGGGCTTCGTCGTCGCCGCGCACGGCGTATCGGACTACCGCCGGTTCCTTGCGGGGGAGCGCGTCGCTTCCGGAATTGCAGCACAGCAGGATGTTCCCGGTCGCATACCGTCGGCTGCCCGGACCACTCCGCCGGGTTCGCCAATGTCCGGGGCGAAGGGAGAGGCGCTGTTCATGACGAACGGCTGCGCCGCCTGCCACCGCGTCGCAGGCACCGCTGCCAACGGCCTCTCCGGCCCGGACCTCACACATCTGTCGCGTCGGCTCACGCTGGGTGCCGGGGTGCTGCCGAACAATCGCGGCACGCTCGTCGGCTGGATCACCGACAGCCAGTCGATAAAGCCGGGCAACCGCATGCCGAACTACGACATGCTCTCCGCCGAGGACGTTGCCGCGATCGCCGCGTGGCTGGATACGCCGCGATGAGCGAGACCGGGTTCGATCACGCCCTCTACGACCGCTTCCCCACCAAGGGTCCCCGGCCCGAGGGGGAACTCGAGGAGCTGGAGCGCATCTGGTGCGCGCCGAAGGGGTGGCAGTACCTGACCGCAGTCAACAACAATTACATCGGCATCTACTACATCGGAACCGCGTTCCTGTTCTTCGTCCTCGCAGGCATTCTTTCGCTCGGGATGCGGGTTCAGCTCGCGGCGCCGCTGCAGGAGTTCCTGCCGCAAGGCACCTACAACCAGTTCTTCACCATGCACGGCACGGTGATGATGTTCCTGTTCGCGGTGCCGATGGTCGAGGCGATCGGCGTGCTGCTGCTGCCGCAGATGCTGGCGGCGCGCGACTTGCCGTTCCCGCGCCTGTCTGCCTATGCGTTCTGGGCCTATTTCGTGGGCGGGCTGCTGTTCTTCTGCTCGCTCTTTGTGGGCCTTGCGCCCGACGGCGGGTGGTTCATGTACCCTCCGCTGACGAGCATCGCCTACAGCCCCGGCATCAACACCGATTTCTGGCTGCTCGGCATCGGCTTCATCGAGATTTCCGCCATCGCCGGGGCGATCGAGATCATCGTCGGCGTGCTGCGCACCCGCGCGCCGGGCATGACCTTGAGCCGGATGCCGGTGTTCGCCTGGGCCATGCTGGTGTTCGCGGTGATGATCGTGGTCGCGTTTCCGAGTGTCATCCTCGGCACCCTGCTGCTCGAACTGGAGCGCGCGTTCAACTGGCCGTTCTTCGATCCCACCCGCGGCGGCGACCCGCTGCTGTGGCAGCACCTGTTCTGGTTCTTCGGCCATCCGGAAGTCTACATCATCTTCCTGCCTGCGGCCGGTTTGATGAGCATGATGGTGGCGACCATCGCGCGGACCGAACTGGTCGGGTACCGCCTCAACGTGCTGGCGATCATCGCGACGGGCTTCATCAGCTTCGGCGTGTGGGCGCACCATATGTTCGCGACCGGGATGCCGCGCGTGTCGACCGGATACTTCAGCGCGGCGAGCATGGCGGTGAGCCTGCCCGCCGGCATCCAGGTGTTCTGCTGGATCGCCACGCTCGCGAGCGGGAAGGTCCGCTGGTCGGTTCCCGCGCTGTTCGTGGTCGGCGGGCTGCTGGTCTTCGTCATGGGCGGCCTCACCGGGGTGATGCTCGGCATGGTGCCGTTCGATTGGCAGGCGCACGACACCTATTTCATCGTCGCGCATCTTCACTACGTGCTGATCGGCGGGATGGTGCTGCCGATGTTCGGCGCTTTCTATTACTGGTTCGGCATGTCGAGCGCGAAGCCACTGAGCGAGCGCGTGGGCCGCTGGGTGTTCTGGCTGATGTTCGCCGGCATCCATGTCACATTCCTGCCGATGCACCTCACGGGCCTGATGGGCATGCCGCGGCGGGTTTACACGTATCTGCCGGATCGCGGGCTGGACCTCCTCAACCTGGTCTCGACCTTTGGCGCCTTCATCATCGCAGCGGGGGTCGCGCTGTTCGTCGTCGATCTCGTGCGCAAGTTCCGCTTCTCCGCCGAGGACAGCGCGGGCAACGTCTACGGCGGCGGCACCCTCGAATGGTTGCCGACCGGCCTGTACTCGACGCGCTCGATACCCTTGGTGCGCAGCCGCGAGCCACTGTGGGACCAGCCGGAACTCGCAAAGGATGTCGAGGAGGGGCGGTACTTCCTGCCCGGCAGCGCGACGGGCCTGCGCGAGACGTTGATCACCAGTCCCGTCAACGCCGAGCCGCAGTACCTCCAGATCATGCCCGGCCCGTCGCCGTGGCCGCTCGCCGCTGCCGTGGGGACTGCGCTCCATTTCCTGTCGCTGACGGTGCAGGCCTATGGCTTCGCGCTGTTTTCCGGCCTGGTTGCAATCGCCTGTGTGCTGCGCTGGCTGTGGGAAACCGACAGGCCCCTCAAGCACACCCAAGCCGATGTCGGCGCAGGCATCGTCCTCCCGATCGCGATCACCGGTCCTTCGAGCCACGGCTGGTGGGCGCTCAACACGCTGATAGTGGTGATGGGCATGATCGCCTTCATGGCGGTGTTCAGCTATCTCTACCTCTACGGCATCCACCCAGAAGTCTGGATCGCGTCGCCGCCGCTGTGGCAAACTGCGATGGTGGCCGGGCTCGCGCTGCTTGCCTCAATTCTCGCGGTTCGCTCGCGCCGAGTTCTCGCCCGGTCGGACAGAGATGTATTCCCCGGGCAAGGGCCGTGGCTACTGGCCGCATTAGGCAGCGCCGCGCTCGCGATCGGCGCATGGCTCGACTGGACGGGTTGGCGCGATGCAGGCCTCGATCCTGCCGCGACGGGCCAGGGTGCGACGGTGTTCGCGCTCGTTGCGTTTCAGTGTGTCTGCGCCGCAATCGCCGTTATCATGGGCCTCTACCTCGGCTACCGGAGCGGTCGCGGCCTCGTGTCCGGCCCCGCTAACGTCACGCTCGACGTGGTCACGCGCTTCATCGGCTATGTCGCCCTGCAAGGTCTGGCGATCTCGCTCGTCGTGCGGCTGTTTCCGGGCGGATCGTGATGTCAGGGCCGTTCAGCGAGTCGACCGACTGGCAGGGTACGGCATGGGCCTTCGCGGTCTGGGCCGCGCATTTTTCGGCGCTCTGGGCGGCGAGCAGCGTGTTTCCCGGCGGGGCCGCCGCGCGCTGGATCGCACTCGCTGCGACGATCGGAGCCTGCGCTTCGCTGGCGTGGTTGTGGCGCAAGCGTCGGACCGGCAGCCAGGGCTCGATCCTTGCGCTGTCGATCGCCCTGTCGGCATTCGCGATCCTGTTCGGAGCGACGCCAGCGTTGATCGGCTGAAGCGACGGCCGGACCCTTTTGCAGGCTGGCAGGTTTGTTCCTCATCAGCTTCAACCGCCGGAGTTCCGCCATGTCAGACCCTGGGGTGCGCGCCGCGCCGCTCGCCAGCCCGATACACGCCATCCTGCTGGCCTTTCCGGTCGCGCTCTATCCGGCCGCACTCGTCAGCGACGTCACCTACTTGCGCACGTCCGTGATCCAATGGACCAACTTCTCGCAATGGCTGATTGCAGGTGCGGACCTGCTTGCGGGCCTGCTGCTGGCGTGGGCGCTGGTGTCGTTCTTCTTCGGCCGTGCCCGCCGCGCGCGTGGTCGTGGTGCGCTTTACCTGCTGGTGGTCGCGGCGATGTTCGTGATCGGAGTCATCAACGCATTTCAGCATTCGAAGGACGGCTGGGCCTCGGTCGGCACCGCGGGTGTCGCGATGTCGGTGGTCTGCACCGTACTGGCGCTTGTCGCCGCCTTTCTCGTCCATTCCAAAGCCGTCGTCCGGGAGTATCGCTCATGACGCGCCTGCCGCTCCTGTCGCTTCCGCTGCTCGCACTCGTCGCCGCCTGTTCGCCCTCGTCGGAAGGTCTCGACCAGACCGGCGGATCGCCTGCGCTGCCGCGTCAGGCAAACAGTCTGGTGCCTGCGATCGCGATTGCCCCGCCGGCAGGGTGGGGCGGCGAGATGCCGACCGCGCCGCAAGGGTACACCGTCACCGCGATTGCCAAGGACCTGAAGATCCCGCGCCAGATGCTCGTCCTGCCAAATGGCGACGTGCTGGTGGCCGAAGGTTCGGGCGGCAAGGCGCCCAAGCTGCGCCCGAAAGACGTGATCGCCGGTGTCTTGAAGGCGCGCGGCAAGAGTCCGGTCAAGGGCGGGGACCGCATAACGCTTCTGCGCGACAGCAACGGTGATGGGCAGACGGACCTGCAGACCACTTTCATCTCCGGCCTCGACGCGCCTTATGGCCTCGCATTTGTGAACGGCGCAATCTATGTTGCCAACCAGGGCGACCTGATGCGCTTCCCCTATACCGAGGGCGCGACAGCCCTGACCGCGCCGGGCGAAAAGGTCACCGACCTGCCGGCGGTCATCAACCATCACTGGACCAAGTCGCTCGCTGCCAGCCCCGACGGGTCGAAGCTCTATGTCGGCATCGGATCGAACAGCAATGTCGGCGAACGGGGAATGGACGCGGAGGAAGATCGTGCTGTCATCTGGGAGATCGATCCCGCGACCGGGAGCAACCGAGTGTTCGCGAGCGGTATTCGCAACCCCACCGCGTTGGCCTTCGATCCGTGGGGCAGCCGGCTGTGGTCGGTCGTCAACGAGCGCGACGAACTCGGTCCCGAGCTGGTGCCCGATTACCTGACTTCGGTGCGCGATGGCGGATTTTACGGCTGGCCGTACAGCTATTACGGCCAGACCGTCGACCCGCGGGTTCATCCGCAGAAGCCGGAGATGGTGAAGAAGGCTCTGAAGCCCGACTATGCGCTGGGCAGCCACGTCGCCGCGCTCGGCCTGTCGTTCGCAACCGATGGCGGGATGGGCGGACGCTTCGCAGAAGGCGCATTCGTGGGCCAACACGGAAGCTGGAACCGCGACGACCGTTCGGGCTATCGAGTCGTCTTCGTCCCGTTCAGCGGAGGGCGGCCCTCCGGCAAGCCGATCGACTTCCTCACCGGCTTCCTGAAGGATGGAAAGGCGCGAGGGCGACCGGTCGGCGTGTTGTTCGATGCGCCGCGCGGGCGCCTGCTGGTCGCCGATGACGTGTCCAACACGGTTTGGAGTGTCACTTTCAATCGCCCGCGGCCGCCATCCACGTCGAGCAGCACCTGATTCAGGGGCGCGCTCACAGTTCTGTCACCAAGCGTTTGGGCTAATCGGCGCCACCTGCTAGGGGCCGCGCCGCAATGATCACGATCGACAACCTTACCGTGCGGCTGGGCGGGCGCGCCATTCTGCAGGACGCCTCCGCCGCCATTCCCACAGGCGCACGCGTAGGACTTATCGGGCGCAACGGCGCGGGCAAATCCACGCTGATGAAGGCCTTGATCGGGGAACTCGAGCCGGACCAGGGATCGATAGAAATGCCCCGGCGATCGCGCGTCGGTTATGTCGCGCAGGAAGCGCCCAGCGGATCGATCACGCCGTTCGATGCGGTGCTGGCGGGCGATGCCGAGCGGGCAAGCCTGCTTGCGGAGGCGGAGACCTGCACCGACATGGATCGGCTGGGCGACGTGCATGACCGGTTGCTGGCGATCGATGCCTACGCAGCTCCGTCGCGGGCGGCGATCATCCTGACCGGGCTGGGTTTCGACGAGGAGATGCAGGCGCAGCCTCTCGATACTTTTTCGGGCGGCTGGAAGATGCGGGTCGCGCTCGGCGCGCTGCTCCTGTCGAATCCCGACATCCTGTTGCTGGACGAGCCATCGAACCACCTCGACCTCGAAGCGACGCTATGGCTCGAGAGCTTCCTGAAGTCGTACCAGGGCACACTGGTTGTCATCAGTCACGAACGTGACCTGCTCAACAACGTGGTCACCGCGATCCTGCACCTGCAGGATGGAAAGGTGACGCTGTACCCCGGGGGTTACGATGCGTTCGAGAAACAGCGCGCCGAACGCGCCGCGCAGCTGGCGGCAGCAAAGGCTGCGCAGGATGCTCAGCGCGCCCGGCTGCAGGACTATGTCGCGCGCAACAGCGCCCGCGCGTCGACCGCCAAGCAGGCGCAGTCGCGCGCCAAGATGCTCGCCAAGATGCAGCCGATCGCCGCGGTCATGGAGGATCCGAGCCTCAGTTTCGATTTCCCGAGCCCCGACGAGATGCGCCCGCCGCTGATTACGCTTGATCTCGCGGCGGTCGGATATGGCGACACGCCGATCCTCCAGCGACTGAACCTGCGGATCGACCCCGACGATCGGATCGCGCTGCTCGGCCGGAATGGCAACGGCAAGACAACGCTCGCGCGTCTGCTGGCCGCCCAGCTCGCACCGATGGACGGGGCCATGCAGGCTTCGGGACGGATGCGGGTGGGCTATTTCACGCAGTATCAGGTCGAGGAATTGTCGTCCGACGGCACTCCGCTCGACCATATGACGCGGGCAATGGAGGGCGCGACGCCCGGCGCGGTGCGCGCGCAGCTCGGCCGGTTCGGATTTTCCGGTCACCGGGCCACGACGCGGATCGGCACCCTTTCAGGCGGCGAACGCGCGCGGCTGGCGCTGGCGCTTATCACCCGCGATGCGCCGCACCTCTTGATCCTCGACGAGCCGACCAACCACCTCGACGTCGATGCGCGCGAAGCGCTGGTGCAGGCGCTCAATGCCTTCGACGGCGCGGTCATCCTCATCAGTCACGATCGCCACATGGTCGAACTGACTGCGGACCGGCTCGTCCTTGTCGACGGCGGCACGGCGAAGGAATACGCCGGCAGCATCGAGGACTACATCGACTTCATCCTGGGGCGGAACCAGCCGCGTGCAGCCGATGGCGGCAAGGCGAAGAAGGACAAGCGCGCGTCGGGCAAGGATCGCGAGGCCCTGCGCCTCGCCCGCAGCAACGTGACGGCAAGCGAGAAGGCGATGGCGCGCCTGCAGGGTAAGCTCTCAGCGCTCGACGCGTCGTTGGCAGGTCCCGCCGCCGCCAGCGCCTCGGCCAGCGACCTCTTGCGCGAGCGGGCGACCGTCGCGGCCGAGCTTGAGGAGGCCGAGCTGCAATGGCTCGGTGCGCAGGAGATGCTGGAGAAGGCGGAAGCCTGACCGGGATGCGAACCCGCCTCAGCGTCTGCGCGCGCAAGCGGCGTTTCGGTTCAGAGGGCGAGGCGCTCGCAGCGGCTGGGACAGCTAACGCCGCATTGCGGCATTACCGCTGCGATCGCTGCGGTGCATTTCATCTCACCAGCCGCCGTAAGGGCAAGCGCATTCCCCGCCCCGCGGCGGCTTTAGGGACCGGGCTGTGAGCGGGATCATACTGTTCAACAAGCCCTATGGCGTCCTCTCGCAATTCACCGACGAACGGCAGGGCGCGCCGCGCCCGACGCTGGCGCAGTTCATCGACGCGCCCGGATACTATCCGGCCGGTCGGCTCGATTTCGACAGCGAGGGGTTGCTGGTGCTGTGCGACGACGGCCGGATGCAGGCTCGCATCGCCGACCCGCGCTTCAAGCTGCCGAAGACCTATCTCGCACAAGTCGAGGGCGAGCCCGACCCGGCGGCGCTGGATGCGCTGCGGCGCGGGGTCAGGCTCAAGGATGGCCAGACCCGGCCCGCAGATGCCGAGCGGCTGGAAGACCCGGCCCTCTGGCCGCGCGATCCCCCAATCCGTTTCCGCAAGTCCGTGCCCGATAGCTGGCTGCGCCTGACGATCACCGAAGGCCGCAATCGCCAAGTTCGCCGCATGACCGCCGCGGTCGGCCATCCCACCTTGCGGCTCGTCCGCTGGTCTGTCGGCGAATGGTCGGTTGGCACGCTGGCACCGGGAGAATGGCGCCGCACCTGATACGGCGGGTCAATCCGGCTCGCTCTGGGCCAGACAGCCGCGATTGACGAGGTCGACGATCAGCACGGCGACGTCGGGCAATGCGAGTTCGTCAGGCTCTATGACGATTGATGTCTTTTCGCACATCCGCTCTGCGACCCGCGCTACCGGGCCGCGACAGGTGAAGGATACGCCATCGACGAACAGTTCCACCGCGTTGCCTTCCTGTCGGACGAAAGAGAAGCGGCTCGCGGGATTGCGGTCGAACAAGCACGGGCCACACCCGGCGGTCAGGTCCGCAGCGGTAATTTGGTCCTCCGGAGTCCAGTCCAGCAACTCGTCCTTGGGTTCGGTGACGTAACGACCGAACCAAGAGGCGAACGCTGCCCGGTCTCCCAGCGCGCCCATCACCATATCCTGCAGGCGCACGAGGGCAGTCGCCGAAATCTCTCCGGGATTGGCATCGGCAGGCAGGCCAGAATCGGTGTAGCGGTCGTCCTCGTCCAGCGTGTCGAGCACGTGGTCGGTCCAGGCAGAGGCGAGATCGCCGCGCGAGGGGGCGCGAAAGCCGACCGAATAGGTCATGCAGTCGTCTCCCACCGCCACGCCATCGTGCGCGAAACCGGGCGGGACGTAGAGAATGTCGCCCGGTTCGAGCACCCACTCTTCCTGCGTCTCAAACTCGGCGAGCAGGCGCAAGCCGTCGTGCGGAAGAAGGGGGGTTGTGTCGTCGCACCGCTGGCCGATCCGCCAGCGCCGCCGGCCGAGGCCCTGCACGAGGAAGACATCATAGTGGTCGAAATGCGGACCCACGCCGCCGCCGTCGCTGGCGTAGCTGACCATCACATCGTCTATGCGCCAGTTGGGGATGAAGCGGAACGGCTCGATCAGGGCGGCGACCTCAGCCACGTGATGGTCGACGGCCTGAACGAGCAGCGTCCACGGGCACGCACCAAGCTCGCCGAACCGGTCTGGCGCGAAGGGACCATGCTCAAGCTCCCATTTGCCGGGCGCGGGCTGCCGTACCAGCCGCGATTCGACCTCCGGCTCGCAGGCGAGTCCCGCCAGCTCGTCCGGCTCGAGGGGGTTCGACCACTCTTGCCAAGCATTCCTGAACAGGATCGGGCGCTGCTGCCAAGTATCGCGAAGGAAAGCGGCGACATCCAAATCACGCAACGCTGACACTACGGATCGAGCCTTTCGTCGGCTTCGGCCATCAGATCCATGAAGTTGCGGGCCGCGTCCCGGTCGGCCGGATCGGGAAATGCGACATCGAGGTCAGGCGCAGCTCCAAGCATATACAGGACCGACCAAAGGGCGAACCGTTGCCCGCGATCGCGTGACAGGCCGAAATCGACCTGCATCTTCTCGATCCCCGCCGCCCTCGCGCTTTCGGGCAGTGATTCGGCAGAGTCGGTCCCGAAATAGCGATAGAAAAGGTCGTCGAAATTCATCGCGGCGCGCTACCACGACCGCGTGGCAGCGTCACGCCATCGCGGTAGCAACGTCGAGCCGCGGTATCGCGACCGAGCGGCGACCGGAGAAATCGGTACGCACGACGACTAGGTCGCTCTTTTCCAGATGCTCGAGCATACGCCGTGCCCGCCCGATCGACCGGGTGCCGTAGAGGACCGCGAGCCTTTCGTCGTCAGGGCAGGGTGCGCCGGCGATGGCAGCCTTTCCGATCGCCAGGAAGGGCGCCATCAATTCGGCAGGGATCGTATCAGCGAGGCCCATCAGGCGGGCATCCTGCTCATCCGGCTCGCCGAGTTCGAGGCCCGCAAGCGCGCGCGAAAAACTCCTGCGGAACTCTGCAGCGTCGAGTCCGGGGCTTTTCAGACCGCGCATCCGGCACCGCACGGTGAAATCCTGAAACACCGCGGCCGAGGGCAGGTAGGTGCAACCAGCCTCACCCGCCATCTCCTCCAGCACGGCGCGGACGACAGCCGCGGACTCTTCCGGCGACAAGTCCGGCTGCGGTGCGATCTCGGCGGCGATGTCCTGGCGCGCCATCGACGCTTGGAGCGAGGCGGCGCCAGCCGGCGCGGGCGAAGGTTCTGCCGCGCCCCAGAGATCGGCCTGCGCGGGCGGCGTCACAGGTGCGGCGTGGAGCAGAGCGGACATGTCGTCGCCATTCGCGAGTGGTGGCGGCGTAAGCCCTGCAACGGTCGACTTGGCGCGCGTCTGCACGCTGCCGATCCTCACGGCGACGGGACGGCGACTGATCGCCGGACCGAGCCCCAGGAAATGGCCACGCTCGAGATCGCGGATCTGTTCGGCCTGTCGCCGCTCCATCCCGAGCAGGTCCGCCGCGCGCACCATGTCGATGTCGAGAAAAGTGCGCCCCATCAGGAAATTCGAAGCCTCTGCGGCGACATTCTTGGCGAGTTTCGCCAGCCGCTGTGTGGCAATCACCCCAGCCAGTCCGCGCTTGCGGCCCCGGCACATCAGGTTCGTCATCGCCGCGAGCGAACTGCGACGCGCATCGTCGCTTACCTCGCCCGAAGCGGATGGGGCGAACAACTGCGCCTCGTCGACGATCACCAGCGCGGGATACCAGTGCCGATCCGGCGCATCGAACAACGCGGACAGGAACTGCGCGGCGCAGCGCATCTGGTTGTCGATCTCAAGCCCGTCGAGCGCGAGCACGACCGAGGCGCGATGCTCGCGCGCTCGCGCTGCCAGCCGCGCAATCTCGGTATCCGAATAGGCAGACCCGTCGATGACCACATGGCCGAACTCGTCGGTGAGACTCACGAAGTCGCCTTCGGGATCGATAACGACCTGCTGGACGATCGCGGCGCTCTTCTCGAGCAGGCGGCGGAGCAGGTGCGACTTGCCCGATCCGCTGTTGCCCTGGACCAGCAACCGGGTCGCGAGCAGTTCCTCGATGTCGAGGTAAACGGATGCACCGCTGGCGTCGGCCCCGAGATCTATCTGATTCTTCACCCGTCATTCGTAGCAAGCTCGGCCGCTCGCTCACCTCGGGTAATCGGGTTTTCCGCAGCTTTGGTCGAAACGGCGCGAGTTCGGAACCGGCGAGCCGCCAACTGGACAAGCTGCGGCCCTTGCGCGATGGATCGGCAGCAGATCGACGGGAGAGGCCGACAATGCGCGAGAACGACAGGGTGCGGATCGAGCTTGGCAATGATGGCGTCGCCCAGGTACGCCTCATCCGCGCGGACAAGATGAACGCGCTCGATGACGAGATGTTCGCGCGCCTGATCGAGGCGGGCCAGTCGCTCCACGACATGAAGGGGCTGCGTGCGGTCGTCCTTTCTGGCGAGGGGCGGGCCTTCTGCGCCGGGCTCGACCTGTCGAGCATGGGGCCGGACCGGTCGAACAAGCCGCCGCTGACCGAGCGCACCTATGGCAATGCCAACGGGCCGCAGCAGGTCGCAATGCAGTGGCGCAAGCTGCCGGTACCGGTCATCGCCGCGATCCACGGCGTCTGCTTCGGCGGCGGCCTCCAAATCGCCAGCGGTGCCGATGTCCGCGTGGTTGCGCCCAACACGCGGATGTCGATCATGGAGATGCGCTGGGGCCTGGTGCCCGACATGGGCGGTTATGCCTTGTGGCGCGGCCTGGTGCGCGACGATGTGCTGCGCGAACTGACCTACACCAACCGCGAATTCTCCGGCGCTGAGGCGCACGCGCTCGGCCTTGCGACATACGTCGAAGCCGATCCGCTCGCCCGCGCGACGGCGATCGCGGCGACGGTCGCCGATCGCAGTCCGCATGCCATTCGCGGGGCCAAGCGTCTGGCGAATGCCATGTACGACAAGACCGGAAGCGACCTGCTCATGGCCGAAAGCCTCGAGCAGCATCAATTGCTGCGGTCGAAGAACCAGATGGAAGCGGTCATGGCGGGGCTGGAGAAACGCTCCGCGCGCTATGAAGACGTCTGATCAGCCGAAGATCGCGGCAGCCTGCATTCCGGCGAGGACCTGAACGCCGTCGGCGTTCCACAGGCGCAGACGCTCGCTCGAGTAGCCGTGATCGGCATGGTCGCTCGCAGTTTCGGCGAGGAACCAGCCGTCGCGGGTCGCGGCTGCCGGATCGAGCAGGTTGAAGCTCCAGTTGATCGACGACAGGGTGCCTTGCCGCCGCATGGCGCGCATCGACCCCGGCGGCAAAGCGTCGCCGAGCACGATCGCCTGCACCACCGGGTCGAGATCCTCGCGGTCCTTGAGGCGGACCCACCGGCGCACGATCGGGGTGCCAGGCCCGGTCTCCGCCTGCGCGCGGCGGATTTCCATGTTCTGCGTGAAGAATTGCGGTCCGCCACCGCCGACGTCCTCGGCATCTTCGGGCGGGCCGGGCCACGGATCGGCCTTGCCGGCCGGGTGCAGCGCATTCGCCTCTCTCGTGTCGCCGAACAGCATCAGCGAAGTGAGGGCCAGCTTGCCGTCCGATGCGATGTCGCTGCGGACCTGGGTCACGTTGCGGCCTTCGCGCACGACAGAGACCGTAAATACGAGGTTCTCGCCCACCGGGGCGACAAACCCGACCTGCGCGCCGCGGAAGGGTGGAAGGTGCGGCAGCGCCTTGCGCGCCGCCACCAGTGCGAGCGCGGTCGACGCTCCTCCGAACAGGGTGCGGCCCTGCATCCATCTGTCGGCAGCAGGCAACAATACCGGACGATCATCGGCGGGCACTACGTCGACAAGATTGGCAAATCGCATAGGGAAGGGGGCATAGCATTGAGCGAACCGTCGTCCAGTATCTAGTTGCCAATCGGCACTCAATCCCGCGGTGGTGCAAGCGCGGCGATCATTCGTTCGCACGGCGTTGCCATGCGCCGAGCAAGGCGCTAGGGGGCCGCTTCCCCGTTTCGAGCCGCCACGCTCGGACGGGGACGAGGCCCGATGGCGGAGTGGTTACGCAGAGGACTGCAAATCCTTGCACGCCGGTTCGATTCCGGCTCGGGCCTCCAGTTTTTCGCCCCTCGCGGCGGATTGCAGCAACGCTGCGCCGCCGCTAACGGGGCACCGGAGTGCCGCTTTAGCTCAGTTGGTAGAGCACATCATTCGTAATGATGGGGTCACAGGTTCGAGTCCTGTAAGCGGCACCACCTCTCATCGCTCCCTCGCCTGCGCGCCGATAGAGCGGTCGGCTAGTAAGTTATTCGGAGCAAAATGTTATTTGTTTGGTAACCATGATTGGGCATGGAATCGATCCCATGTCGATCGCAGCGCCCGCCACCGTTCTCATCGCGGATGACGAACCCCTTCTCACCGAGTTGCTCGAGTTTCGCCTGGGCGCGCGTGGGTACGAGACCGTCGTCGCGCACGACGGTCGCGAGGCGCTCGCAAAGCTGGAAGAAGCTCAGCCGCAGGCGGTGGTGCTCGACATGATGATGCCGGTCCATGACGGGCTGGAAGTCCTGCGCAGGATGCGGGCGAGCGAGCGTCACGCCGAGACGCCCGTCATCATGCTGACGGCGCGGCGCGGTGAGGCGGATGTGGTCGGCGCGCTGGAACTGGGTGCGAACGACTACCTCGTGAAACCTTTCCTCCCGGAGGAGCTTCTTATCCGGCTGGCGCGCTTGCTGGCCGGCAAGAAGGTTTGATCGTGGCTCAGAAGTTGTTTGCCTTGGCGACCGTCATGGCGGCCATGCTGGCTGCACCCGTGGCGGCGCAGGAGCAGAATTCCTACGAAGCGGGCGTCGCTGCGCGCCAGGCCGGCCAGCCCTCCGAGGCGCGGCGCCTGCTGTACGAGTGGCTCGCCGCCCACCCCGACGACGTGGATGCGAAAGTGCAACTGGCCTACGCCGAGCTAGCGCTCGGCAATCTCGAAGCCGCCGAAGCTGGCTTTGCGGACGTCTTGCGCGCGGCCCCCGAATACAGCGACGCGCGTGAGGGCCTGGCGCTGGTCGCAGCGCGGCGGAGCACCGGGCCAGCATCGGCGCGCGGCTTTGTCCTGGTCGAAGGCGCCTTGAGCGATTTGTCGGGCGGCGCTCGCAACTGGTCCGAAGTCGCGGGTGAAGTCCAGGT
Source organism: Tsuneonella sp. HG094 (assembly GCF_053819285.1). Lineage (NCBI taxonomy): Bacteria > Pseudomonadati > Pseudomonadota > Alphaproteobacteria > Sphingomonadales > Erythrobacteraceae > Tsuneonella > Tsuneonella sp. HG094. Next base: position 1,809,121 of record NZ_JBSORA010000001.1, on the reverse strand, counting down.
CCCCGCAGGTTCGGTCACGCTGGGCGCGCGCGCCGGCTGGTATCGCCGGTTCGGCCTCGACGATCTCGAGATGACCGGGCGCATCGGTCTCCACCCGTCCAAGAACGTGTGGCTTCGGGCGCACGTCGGTGGAACGACCAAGGCCGATTTCCGCCCCGAACTCGATCTGGGCGGCGGGATCGACGTGCGCCTTGGTGACCGCAGTTCGACCGTCCTGACATTCGACGGGTCCTGGCAGCGTTTCCCGGTGCAGGACGTGGTGACGATCAGCCCCGGCGTGATCCAGTACCTTGCGGGCGGGAAGGCGTGGTTGACGCTGCGCGGCATCGGTGTCGTGGCCGACAGCGGCCCGCTCGAAGTGGGCGCGCTCGTCCGGGCTGACTATCAGCCAAACGACGGTTGGCGGTTGTTCGGCGGAGCGGCAAACGGCCCCGATACCGATCTCGGCGTCGTCACCCGCGTCACCAGCGTGTTCGGCGGGGTCGAAGCGCCCCTTGGCGACCGCTTCGGACTTAACGGATCGATCGCTTGGGACTGGCGCGATGGCGGCTTTGATCGCACCGAATTCCGGCTGGGCCTGAAGGCACAGTTTTGACGACGCTCACATCGCTGTGGGAGGCGTCGCTGCTGCTGTGCGCGGTGGCACTGTTGGGAGTGGCCGCATTGCTGCTCGCGCGCGTTATCAGCGAAGGCCGCGTCGCCCGTCGCGAGGCAATGCGCCGCCAGTTGCTGCCCGCGCTGCTCAAAGGCGATACTGTCGAGACCTCGGACCGCGGGCTTGCGCGCAAGGTGGCCGCCACGCTCACCATCGAACTTGCCGAACTCGTGCGTGGGAGCGACCGCGAGGCGTTCGTCAACGCGGCCGAAGCAACGGGCGCGGCCGACGAACTCGCGCGCAGGCTGCGCTCGCGCACCGCGCAGGACCGCCTCGTTGCCGCGGAGGCGCTCGCGATGTTCCCGTCGCGCCGCGACGCGGTGGCCAAGGTCGCGCGGGAGGATCGCAACCCCGACGTCCGCCTCGGCGCTACGCTGGCGTTGGCAGGCGAGGGCCGCGCGCCCCCGATTGCCGATCTAGTGCGCAAGCTCGGCATCGGCTCTGAAGAAAACTCGCTGCTCGTCGTCTCGCTCATGCGCGATTTCGTTCGCACCGATCCCCACGCGGTCGAAGCGCTGCTCTACAATCTCGACGTGCCCGATGCCGCCAAGCTCGCTGCAACCGATGCACTGGCCGAAAGCGGCGCGGTCGATCACGCCCCCCTGGTCGCATGGATGGCGGAAGCGTCGGGCGAGGAGACGGACCTGCGACCGCGCATCTTCCGCGCGCTTGGCCGGATCGGCCATCCAGCGGGACACGAGGCGATCCTGTCCGGCCTCGACAGCGATGCCTGGTTCGTGCGTGCCTCCGCAGCCGAGGCGGCGGGTCGCTCGCGTATCTCGGCCGCCGCTGAACGCCTCGGCGAACTGCTCGACGACGAGCAGTGGTGGGTCCGGTTCCGCGCCGGGCAAGCGCTGACGAGGCTGGGTTCGGCCGGCCAGCTCGAACTTCACCATGCGGCGATCGGGTCCAACCCGGTCTCTCGCATCGCGGCGAAGACCACCCTTGCCGAGCAGGGCCTGCGATGAGCGCGCCGTTCACTACGGAAGCGGCTGCATGGATGGTCGCCTCGGCCGAGGCAATCGCGCTGGTCGTGATCGTGACCGGGTTGCTCCAGGTCGGATTCTACATCGTCCAGTTGATCTTCGCTGCCTTCGCGCTGTCGAGCCGGCCACCCGTGCCGCGTGGGGCTACGCTATGGCGCCGCTATTCGGACCAGGCCCCGCCGATCTCGGTCCTGGCGCCCGCGTTCAACGAGGAGTTGACCGTCGTCGAGAGCGTGCGCTCGCTCCTCGCCCTGCAATATCCTGATTTCGAGGTGCTGCTGATCAACGACGGGTCGAAGGACGGCACGCTCAAGCGAGTGATCCAGGAATTCGGCCTCGAGCGAGTCGATCGCTATGTCGATGACGCGGTCAGCCACGCCCCCGTGCGTGGCTTCTACGCCAGTCCTGCGCTGCCGCGGCTGCTGGTGATCGACAAGGAGAACGGCGGCAAGGCCGACGCGCTCAACGCCGGCATCAACGCCTGCCGGACCTCGCTGTTCTGCGCCATCGACGCCGATTCAATCCTCGAATCCGACGCGCTGCTGCGCGTTGTCCGACCGTTCATCGACGAGCCCGACCTGACGATCGCGGCGGGCGGAACGATACGCATAGCGAACGGCTGCACGATCGATACCGGCCGCGTGACCGCAGTGCGACTGCCGACCAACTTCCTCGCGCTCGTGCAGATCATGGAATACCTGCGCGCATTCCTGATGGCCCGGCTTGCGCTCGGCAAGATGCAGGTGCTGACGGTGATTTCAGGCGCATTCGGCCTGTTCAAACGCCAACGCGTGGTGGAAGTCGGCGGCTACAGTCACGCGACCGTGGGCGAGGACATGGAACTCGTCATCAAGCTGCATCGTCACATGCGCGACCTCAAGCAGCGGTACCGCATCGAGTTCATCGCCGAACCTGTCTGCTGGACCGAGTGCCCCGAGGACGTGAAGGTCCTCGGACGTCAGCGCAGCCGCTGGCAGCGCGGCGCGCTCGAGTGCTTCGCCAAGCACAAGGATATGTGCTTCAACCCGAAGTACGGCCGTGTCGGCTTCATCGGCTTCGGCCAGATTCTTCTCGTCGACGTGGTGGGACCGCTGGTCGAGGTGATCGGCTACATCCTCATCCCGCTGCTCTACGCGCTCGGGCTGCTGGCGCTGCCGTGGCTGCTGGCGTTCCTTTCGGTCACGTTCACCTTCGGCATTTTCGTGAGCGTCGCGACATTGATCCTCGAGGAAGTGCAGCTTCGCCGTTTCCCGCGTGCGCGCGAGATTGCAATCCTCGCGGTCGTCGCGGTGGTCGAGAATTTCGGCTACCGGCAGCTGTCGAACATCTGGCGCCTGCAGGGTTGGTGGCAGTTCGTCCGCAAGCAGCAGGGCTGGGGCACGATGACCCGCAAGGGCTTCGGCGGCTCGACCGCGGCCTAGAGCGCCGCCAGCCGTCCCAGCAGGCGGTTTGCCGCCGGTTTCAGTTCGCCGCCTGTCTCGGCCGCTTCTTCCAGTTCGAGCGCAGCGGCGCCGATTTCGGGATGACCGAACATGCCAGCGTTGCCTGCCAGTGTGTGCGCACGCCGGGCGATCGCCGCGCGGTCGCCGTCTGCCAGCGCCTTTTCGATCGCGGCGCGCTCGTCCGCGGCGCGGCTGGCGAAGCGCTGCGAGAGTTCGGCCAGCTTCGCCGCGAGCGCGGCCGACGGGCGTTCGCTCACAGCAAGTCCCTGACCTGGCCCGCGAGGCTCATCGGATCGAACGGCTTGGCGATCACGCCCACCGCGTCGAGCGTGGCGAAATTCTGGATCTCGCTCTTCTGTGCACGCGCGGTGACGAAGGCGACCTTAAGGTCGGCGGTGGCCGCGTCTTCACGCAAGCGGGCGAGAACCGCGGGACCGTCCATCCCGGGCATCATCACGTCGAGCAGCACGATATCGGGCCGCCACTCCGATATCGTCGCAAGCGCGGCTTCGCCTCCAGAAGCAGTCCTTACGTCGAATTCGGGGTCGAGCCCGAGCGACATCTCCGCGATCTCGCGGATGTCGGGTTCGTCGTCGACGTAGAGGACACGGGTCATGCGGCCTCTCGGGCGGCTCGGGCGACGAGCGCCATGGTGGTTTCGACGAGGGTGTCGAAGGAGGTGCGGCTCTTGACCATCACGGCATCGACTCCAGAGGGGGCATGCACGTCATCGTGCGCCGAGAAGACGACGATCGGCAGGCCCGGAGCGATCTTGCGCAAGGCGGGAATGAGGTCGAGCCCGTTATCGGGCGGTACGACAACATCGACGATCGCGCCCGCATAGCGCCTCGCTTCGACTGCCTGGCGCGCCTCCGCCATCGAGGCGACCGAATGGATCGTGGCGCGGCCTGAAAAGGCGCTGGCGACCACCGACAGGCAATCGCGATCATCATCGATGTGGAGAACCAGCGGCAAGCTCTCGTCCACCTCGCCGACCGCGATGTCTTCGCAGGTAGCAAGCGGCAGTTCGAAGAAGAAGACCGACCCGCCGCCTTCGCGGTCGGAGAAGCCGACGGTGCCTGCGTGCCGTTCGCCGATCTCGCGGGCGATCGCTAGGCCGAGACCGGTCCCGCCCCGTGCACGGCTGTCGGAGCCGTCGGCCATCGCGAATTTACCGAAAATCCGGTCGCGGAAATCGTCAGGCACGCCCGCACCGCGGTCGCGTACCTCGATCCGTGCCTTGCCGTTCTTGGTCAGGAGGGCGAGGTACACCGTCTCTCCATCGGGCGAATGCTTGACGGCGTTGGAAACGAGGTTGGTGAGCAATTGTTCGAGCCGGTCGGGGTCGCCCATCACCGAGATGGGCCAAGGCGGCATTTCGGACACGATCTCGACCCCGCGATCGGCCCCGAACGCCCGGTTGGAGGTCGCGGTGCGCACGATAAGCGGTCCGAGAGGCATGCGGCGCAGGTCGAACTGCATCTTGCCGGATTCGATCTTTTCGATGTCGAGGATGTCGTTGATCAGGCGGATCAGCCGTTCGCAGTTGTTGTGCGCGATCTGGACCAGCCTCGCGGCCTTGTCGTTGAGCCCGCCGACCGCACCCGAGGCCAGCAGCCCGAGCGAACCGCCGATCGACGTCAGGGGCGTGCGCAATTCGTGGCTGACGGTCGAGACGAACTCGGTCTTCATCGCCTCGATCCGCTTGCGTTCGGTCACGTCGCGAATCACCGCGACGTAACCCATTTCCTCGTCGTCGGCGAAGCGGCTGATCGAAACGTCGGTGGCGAGCGTGGTCCCGTCTGTCCGCCGCCCAATGAACTCCTGCTGTGCTCCCGACCCCTTAGCGCCCGCCGACCCCACGTGACGGAGCCACGCCTTGCTTTCCTCGATCGTCGGCGGCGTGGCCATCAATCTGGTGTTGTGCATTCCCACGAGGCTTTCGGGTGTATGACCGAACAAGCGGGTAATGCTGGGATTGGCTTCGCGAATATAGCCTTCTGCATCCAAGACGAGCATTCCATCGACCGCGCTTTCGAAGGTCGCGCGGTTGCGATCGCTGAGTGCACGCACGCGCACGAGCGCGGCCTGGCGCTGGCTGAGGGTCCGCCACACTACGAAGCTGAAGATGGTGAGCAATATCGCCAAGCCGACCAGCGTTAGGTTGATGACCCGCTCGGTCTGCGTGCGCGCATCGGTACGGGCGCGGGTGAGGTCGGTGAGTCGCGCGGCCTCCTTGCGGTCCAGTCGGCTGATCTCGGTACGGATCGCGTCCATCAATCGCTTGCCTTCGCCGGCGGCAACCAGTTCCCGGGCCTCGACAGACTGGCCTTGTTCGACGAGTGCCACCGTCCGGGCGGCGAAAGCCATCTTGGCATCTTCAAGCCGGGCTAGCCGGCGATACTCGTCACTCACATCGCCGCGGGCCGCTAGTGCTTTCTGTCGCGCCTCGATCCGCTGGCGCGCCGAATCGTAGGGTGCGAGGAACTCGTCATTGCCGGTAATCACATAGCCGCGCTGGCCCGCTTCGATGTCCTGCAAATCGGAAAGCGATTGGAGCAGGTCGGCACGCACCCCGACCAACTTCTCGAATGCGGAACGCAGGGCGCGATTCTGCGCGAACTCCTCCTGAACCTGAAGGAACACGACGAGTAGGCCCATGGGAACCGCGATGAGCAGCAGTGCGGCGAGCGCGCGCCGACGGACGAAGCGACCAGTCATGAAACGTGCCTAACACACGGTTATGACCGATCCATCAACGCCTTGCCGCGAATTTTGCTTCGCCGATCAGCTTGCCCTGCGGGTGAGTTCGTCCCGGTCGAGGATCTTAATCTCTCGCCGCGAGGAAGTGGCGATAACGCCGTCATTACGAAACCGGGTGATCTGGCGGCTCACCGTCTCGATTGTCAGGCCGAGCACGTCTGCAAGCTGCTGGCGCGACAGCGGCAGGGTGATGCTGTTCAGCGCGGGACCCGCGTCGCTGCAGGTCGCCGGGGTCATCCTGTCGGACAATTCGAGCAGGAAGGTCGCGAGCTTCTGCTCGGCATTCATGCGCCCGAGAAGGAGCATCCACTTTCGCGTCCGGTCGAGTTCGCCAAGCGTGCGCTCGAGGAGCTTGTGTTCGAGGCGCGGGTGCTCGCGCGCGAAACGATCGAAATCGGCGCGTTCGAACACGCACACCTGGGCGTCCGTCAACGCTTCGACGCCGTATGGGGTGGACGACCCGAACGGGCGACCGAGGAAGTCCGAAGGATAGGCGAGGCCGACGATCTGCTCGCGCCCATCGCGCGTTCCCGACGAGAGTTTGAGCACCCCGTCAATCACGTTCGCGACCAGGATCGCATCGTCGCCTTCCCACAGCAACTGTTCTCCCGCCGCCAGTTTGCGGCGGCGGCCGATGCGGTTGAGCAGGCCGATCTCGCCTTCGTCGAGGTCCGCGCAGATCGCGCGATTGCGGACGGCACAAGCCTGGCAGAAATTGACCGTGCGCTGGTCCGGGGTGAAATCCATCAGCGCCATCCTATGGGCCCTTGCGGCTGTAGCCAAGACACATTGCCGGACCGAATCGCCACTGGCGACCGCGGCCCGGCGCCCCATATACGCGCCATGACGCTGCACAACGAACTGGTCTTCGCGAGCGACGCCGAGATCGCCACGATTGCGGGCGGGGTGTTCGTGCTGCTCGCGCTCGTCTGCCTGGTCATGGAGCGGCGACGGATGGGTGCGGCCGCAATCGACCGCATCGGCTGGGTTCCCTGGACCGGCCTGTTCCTGATGTGCGCGGTCTTTGCCGGGGGCCTGCTCGCCTTGGGAGTGCCGGCGATGCTGCGCGGCTAGGCGTTGCGCGAGCGCGCACGCATATCGTTGAACGACTGCATGAACAGCGCTTCGAAATGGTGCCGGCGATCCTGACCGCGACGCCCGCTCAGGCGTGGCCGGGTCTGGTTGGTAAACTGGAAGAGTCTGCGAAGCATGGGGTCCATCCTGGGTACCCCACGTCTATGCCAGATTCCGCGCCGGCTCCCTTGTAGGAAGCCGACGGAGGAGCGGTTACGCAGCGAATTATTCCGGCTTCGATCTGGATCGGGCCGCGCGAACGATCAGAGGCAGGCCTCGAGATAGGCCTGGTCGAAGCCGAACTGACGCGCCTTTTCAAGTGTGTAGGGGCGCAGGCCGGACGAACGGAACTCGCCGAGGATCTTGCCGTCCTCGCTCTCGTCGAGATACTCGAACTTGAAGAGCTCCTGCGTCACGATCACGTCGCCCTCCATGCCGATCACTTCGGTCACGTTGGTTGTACGGCGCGAACCGTCGCGCAGGCGTTTCACCTGTACGATCAAGTCGACCGATTCCGCGATCTGGCGGCTGATGGCTTCCTTCGGGATCTTGATGTCGCCCATCAGGATCATGTTTTCCATACGGCCGAGGCACTCGCGCGGACTGTTCGCGTGAAGCGTGCACATCGATCCGTCGTGGCCGGTGTTCATGGCGGCGAGGAGGTCGAAGCACTCCGCGCCGCGAATTTCGCCCAGGATGATGCGGTCGGGGCGCATACGCAGGGCGTTCTTCACGAGGTCGCCGATGGTAATGGCGCCCTGGCCTTCGAGGTTCGGCGGGCGGGTTTCCAGCGGCAGCCAGTGCGGCTGCTGCAGCCGGAGTTCGGCCGCGTCCTCGATGGTCAGCACGCGCTCGCCCGGGTCGATCATTTTCGACAAGGCATTCAGCATCGTCGTCTTGCCCGAGCCGGTACCGCCCGAGATGACGACGTTCATCCGGCACGCACCGGCAATCTTAAGCGCGGTCGCCATCTTGTCGCTCATGCTGCCGAAGTCCCGCAGCATGTCGATGGTGATCGGCTTTTCGGAAAACTTACGGATCGAGATCGCGGTGCCGCGCAGCGAGAGCGGCGGCACGATCACGTTGACGCGGCTGCCGTCCTTGAGGCGGGCGTCGGCCAGCGGGGTGGTCTGGTCGACGCGGCGGCCGACCTGGTTCACGATCCGCTGGGCGATCTGGAACAGGTGCTGCTCGTCGCGGAACCGGATCGGCGCGATGGTCAGCTTGCCCTTCTTTTCGATGTAGGTCTGGTCGGGACCGTTGACCATGATGTCGCTGACATCGGGATCGTTGAGCAGTTCTTCGAGCGGACCGAAGCCGAGCAGCTCGTCTATCAGCACCTTTTCCAGCGCGAACTGTTCGCGGCGGTTGAGGGTGACCTTGAGCTCGGCGAGAACCTCGAGGATGATCGGGCGGAATTCTTCCGACAGCTCGTCCTTGGTCAGCGTGGCGGCCGCTTCGGGGTCGACGCGTTCGAGTAGGCGCGGGAGCACCTGTTCCTTGATCTTGTGGACACTGGCTTCGAAGCCGCCGACCTGCTGCTGCTCGTGGATGGCGTTGGCGCGGTCGGCCAGGCGGGTCATCGCGTCGGCCTGCTTGTCAATGCCGCCGCCGCCACCCCCGCCATGACCGGCGAACGGGTCTTCCTCGGGCAGAGGCGGGAACTGGTCGCCCCCTTGCGGCGCACCGCCTGGCACGCCGCCCTTCATGGGCCGAGCAACACCGAACGACGGGCGAGCCCCCGGGTTCATCCCGGCCGGCCCGTTCTTTCGTCCGAATGCGCTCATCTGTGGTCCCCAACCCTTACGAAAATCAAACACATCGCAGTTTGCGCCGGATGGCGAAAATGCGATTTGCGGAGATGGTGAATATCGTCGAAAGCTTGAATATTCCTAAATGACCCGACGCTTCGCGCAGCGGGCAACGCACAGGGGCCGGATGACGGGAATGCATGTCTGGATGCCGCTGGTCCGCACGGGTACCGGTTCCGAGGCGTACACTCATATGCTCGCCCGGCGTCTGCGTGAGCGCGGTCACCAGGTCACGCTCGATGCCGTCCCCCACGGCTTCCAGTATGCGCCCTGGCTCGCGGCGCTGTCGGTCCCTCGGGACGCGGACGTGACTCTCGCGAATAGTTGGAACGCCGCCGCTTTTGCGTCGAACCGCGTCCCGCTGGTGTCGGTTTGCCACCTAGTCGTCCATGACGAGCGATTGGCGCCCTACAAGTCGCATGCCCAGTCGTTATTCCACCGACGGTTCGTACTGCCCATGGAGCGCGCCTCGATCCGCAAGGCGGCGATCAACGTGGCGGTCAGTCCGATGGTGGCTCGTCAGATGGAGACCATCCTCGGCGCCGGACCTGTAATGACAGTCAACAACGGGGTGGATGTCGACTATTTTCGCCCCCGCGACGACCTTGTCGCAAAGGCCGATCGTCCTTTCCGGCTACTCTTCGTGGGCAAGCCCAGCCTTCGCAAGGGCTTCGACATCGTCGATCGGATTGTCGATCGCCTCGGCGACGAGGTCGCCTTCACCTGTGCGGGCGGATATCCAACCCGCGACCTGCCGCGCCCGACTGGCACCTATACCGGCGTTCTCGACAGGGCCGAACTGCGAGAGGCATATCGCGGCGCCGACATGCTTCTGTTTCCCTCGCGGATGGAAGGCCTCAGCCTGGCAGTGGCTGAAGCGATGGCGTGCGGGCTTCCGGCCGTCGTGTGCGAAGGATCGGCCATGGAAGACTTCGTGCCACACGAGGCAGGGATCGTACGTCGGGAAGACGACATCGACGGATTCGTCGAGGCGATCTCCGAAGTCATGCGGGATCCCGCGCGTCACCACTCGATGCGAACGCGAACGCGGGCCTTCGCGGCCGAACACCTGTCCGAGGAGCGGTGGGTGGACGGGATGGAGGCCGTATTACGGAAGGCCTGCTCGCCTGACGCGATCGATTAGCGAAAACGGCGCTTGATCGCAGCAAGGTGGTCGCCGATCCTCGTTTGCCGGAGCTTCTTGAGACTGAGCGCGCGCCATTCCGGCCAGGTCATATGCCCGTGTTCCAGGTAGGTGGCAGTTCCTTTCCACGCATTGGCCTGTGCCATCCAACTGCCGATCGCCGTACTCATGGCTGCCGCCGCATCGAGATCGGGGTGACGGGCGAATGTCTTGGACCGCGCGCGCGCAGCGAGTTCATCCAACACCTTGCCAAGTCGGGGCTGCTCCGGAGGGGTCCAGTACCGATGCCCGGCGACGATCTCGTCAGCGATGGCTGCCGCGTCGAGCTTGCGGCAAGTCGGTCGACCGGAGAAGTTGTTCGCCTCGCTGGTCGCATAGTTCTCGGGACTGATATAACCATCGCCTCCGAAACGATCGTACATGTAGACCGGCGTTCTCGAGGCGAGGGCATAGCGAACCGTCTTGCCAATCGTAACGACGCAGTCGGCCCATTCGATGTCCGAAGGCTCGAGCCGCTTGAACTCGCGGCTCCTGCCCAGAAAGCGGGTTTCGAAACCGCGCACCCTCAGCATCGCTTCGGCTTCCAGCAGTTCGGCCGGTTGATTGTTGCTTACGAAGAGAATGCGGCGCAGCGGACGTTCCGCTCGATCGAAATGAAACGGGTTCGGGGCTGCATTGTCAAAGTGGGTGGAGGCACCGCGCGCAATGGCGGTTTCGCGGCTGTTGCAGACCACTTCATCGGCGTACGTATCGAGGATCCCGGGCGGGAGCTTATCCATCAAATCGTAGGGTGACAGCGAAACCCATACGATGAAGGGCACGGAAGTGCCCGGTGAAAGCCGGTCGAGCAGCGGAAGCACAGCGTGTTGCTGCGCCCACACCAAGTCGAATTCGGACAGATCGATGGTGTCGAGCGGGCGCCAGTCATGCAGGAGCGACCTGACAGGGTCGACGCACCAGAACGAACTGGTCGTCGCCCCGAAATGCTCTGCCACCTCCAGTGCGACGATCTCGGAGCCGGTCCATTCGGCAAGAAAGTCATTCAGAACGAGGACGCGCATCTGGTGGGAATGAGGCAGGTCGAATAAAAATCAAGCGGCTTTTCCGGCCAACAGCTGCGTATGATCGCCCGCCGTCGCCAGTCTCGCGAACGCCGGGACGTTCTGGGCAAGGTCGGCGAAGCGTCCCGAAGCCACCAGTGCGGCGGATTCGAAATAGTGGATCACGTCGCAATCCCTGATGGTGCTGAGCCGGTGCGCGATACTGACGATGGTGCGGTCGCCGCGCATGGCATGGATCGCTTCGGTTATGGTGCGTTCGGTGAGCGGGTCCAGCGCCGAGGTCGCCTCGTCGAAAAAGATCACGCTGGGCCGGTTGTAGAGAGCTCGGGCGATGCACAGCCGTTGCCGCTGGCCACCGGACAGTCGGCTTCCCTCGTCGAGCATCTGGCTGTCCAGTCCGTCGGGCATTGCCTTCACGACATCGGCGAGAGCTGCCATCTCGAGTGCGTGCCATACCTGGTCGTCGTCGACAGATTCCGGCACGCGGCCGAAAGCGACGTTGTCGCGCAGCGAACGCGAAGACAGGTAGGGCGATTGCCCGACGTAACCGATGCTGCGATACCACTGGCGGCGAACAGCGGGCATCGGCATTCCGTCCACGGTGATGCTGCCGGACCCAGGTTCAAGCAGGCCCATGGCGATCAACGCCAGCGTGGTCTTGCCGCTGCCAGACGGGCCGCACAGACCGACGAACGAGTTCGCCTCGATCGCGAGGGTGACGTCGCGAACCGCCGGAGCATTGCTGCCAGGGTAATGATAGGTGACATCTGCCAGCGCCAGTCTGCTGAGGAGGGGGGCAACCTGGGCCTGTTCCTCAACCGGCACGGCCGGTGCAAGTCGGTAGCTATCTTGCTCGGCCAGGTCGTACTCCTGCTCGAACAAGTCCATCAGGTGCTGTCCGTCGCGAACCCGCTGCAGGTTCTCGGTGGTTCGCGACAGGATCGACGTCAGCCTCAATCCCACGAAGCCGAGCAGGGCCAATGCGGGAAAGGCCGATTCGATGCTCTGTTGCGAGCGAGCGAAATATGCCGCTGTGAGCACGATCGCTCCGGCAATGACGAGTTCGTTCACCGCGCGCGGCAGAAGTTCCATGCCGCGCACCCGCCGTTCGGTCAGCGAGAACACCCCGTTTGCCTTGCTGAATCGATCGACGACGGTCGGGACGGTCCCGCTCAACCGTAAATCGACCGCACCGCGGAATCCGTCGGTGCGAATGAAGTTGAGGTTGCGCAGTGCGTCTTCGCGCAGGATCGCGAGACGCTGGGCGACGTTCTTCGTTCCCTTGAGCATGACCGCCTGCGCGAGTCCCAAGGTGCCGACGATCAGCATCAGCAGCCACGGATCGACGAACGCCACCAGCAGTCCAAGCATGACCACGACGAGGATAAGGTCGACGATCACCATCACGGCAGAGGTCAGCACAGCGCGAAACAGGGTGACCGTGATGTTGAGGGAGTGCTGATAATCCTGCACCGACCGGGTCAGGAACTTCTCGAGCGGACGGTCAAGCAATTGCGCGAAGAAGCGTGACGAAACCCGCTCGTAGGTCTTGAGCACGAACCGCATGAGCAGGAACCGGGTTGTTACATCGAGCAGGTTCTTGGCCAGGAACACGGCCATCAACGCGAGTCCGCCGTAGATCGTGCGATCCCAGGCGGTCTCGACCTGGAAGTCCGGCAGGCGCGACAGGACTGCCGAAGCGATATCCGTCTCGTGGCCCACGACTACCGCGATGTAGCTGAACAAGGCCATCGCCGCGACGACCTCTGCAAGGCTGCTCACGATGAGGAATGCCAGCAGCGCACTCAGGTGAACCCTGTCGCCGGCATTGAGATGCCGCCAGAGAAGGCGAAGGGAAGGAAAGAAGTTGTCCATCGGGGTGTCGTTGAATCCGGTGTCAAATGAACTTGCGAAGGACGGCTTCGGCGCGGCGCAACTGGTGCCACGCCGCGGGGGGCAGGTGCCACTTCAGGTATCGGCGCAAGAATGCAATCCGATACGCGCGCGCCGTCGGAAAGGTCTTGCGGTCTGGTGTTTGGTACCGCCAGTTGGGCAGCCACAACTCGCCGATCGTGCGCCAAATCCGCGTGCCTGCAAGCGCGTCATGTGGCACGACCGACAACCGCTTGTAGAGCGCCGCAGGCGGATCGGTACACAGCCGCTTCCAGACCGCGCGATTGTATGTCCGCAGCTCGGACGAGGCGACAAAGCGAAACGAGCGACAAAACTCCTCCGCGAACCTGCGCACACCCGACCGCGCGGCGCGAATGTGCGCATCGCGTACCTTCTCGGCAGGGGACTTGGCATAGTGGACGACTTCGGTGCCTTGCGGCGTTCGGCGGAGCCAGGCCGCACTTGGTGCCGAATCCGCAAACACGAGCTCGAAAAGCTCGACCGAGCGCATCATCACCTTCGAGAGGTCGTGCGGACGCCCACGGTTGAACAGATATCCTTCGAACCCCGGTGACGGGTTCGCATCGGCGTGCGAACCGATGAAGAAGCCGGGAATATCGTGCCCGAGCAGCTCGTTCAGCCGAGAAGGGGAGGTCAACGCCCAGCCCACGTCGACCCAGGCGAACCGGCGTCCGACGTCCAGCATTGCGAGCTCGTCCTTGAGCAGGTCTTGCAGCGCGGCCTTCTCGCTTTGCGCCTGCTCGATCAGCAGGGGCTTGAGCTCGTCAACAGCTTCCCGGACATCCTGGACCGCGTCGACGCCGCTCATGCTCTCGGCCAGGTGATCGAGGCGAAGAACCGACAGGATCTGGCGCTTCGACAGGCGCTTCTGGCCCGCGAACAGGCTCTTTATCTTGCCGAAATCGCCGCTCTCGAAGGCGGGGAATACTGCGAGCCGGCGCGACGCGGGCATGAGGCGCCAAGTGATCCCCTCGGGTGCCAGGACGTCGAGGACCTCGCCGACCACGCATCCGTCGCGGGCCAGCAGAACCAGATGCTCGATCCCCTGTGCCCGGCAGCGTTCGAGGATGTGCGCAACGAAGCCGACGACGAGGGGGCCGCCGAAGTCGTGTCCAAACGTATCGATCGAAGAAGTCAGCGACTGCCGATCGTTCAGTTTGTCGCGGGCAATCGCTCCCGCCACCAGGCTGGTGGTGGTGCCGCCATGCTCTTTCAGAATCGCGGCAAAGTGTTCGCAATTTGCACCGAGAGATGCGGTCGGATGCTGCGACTGGAGGGCGACGACGCCCTGCTCCAGGGCCATCGCGACGTCTGCACTCGAATGGTCTCCGGTGTGGAACAGCTCGTGTGCTTCGATGCCTTCGGCCTTGCAGACGACAGGATAGAGCGCCCCGTTGTACTTGCCGCAATTCGCCTCGCGATGGTCTGACGATGCGTAGATTGCATCGAACTCGTACCCTTTGGATGCCAACAATTCCCCAACCTGCGACGCGCTTAGGTAGGTGTCGGTGATTGCGATCACTCTCTTACCCATGCTGCGCAGCTTTCGCACGAGCGCAAGCATCGCGTTGTTCGCGAAGAGGAACTCTCCTTCGATCTCCAGTTCGACTGCCTGCGCAATGTCCGCGTCGGGCAGGAAGCCTGCGGGGAATGCGGCGTAGATTTCATCGAGGCTCACTTCGAACGAGTCCGCACGCGTCGTGCGCCGCGCCCGCGCCTCAGCCTCGAAACGCGCTTCGGCAAAGCCCGGCACGCCAAGCCGCTCGCCAACCAACGTGAAAATGTCGCGTGGAAGCACAACCGCGCGGTGAACGAGCGTGTCGAAGACGTCGAAACTGACGACCTTGGCGGCCTCGGCCAAGACGAGGAATTGATCGTGATCGATCGACAGCAGAGACGTCGGTTCGCGCGACGACTCGTTCGCAGAGCGCGAAAAAATCAACTTTTGGGCAGACTGGAGCCGGACGGGCGAAGGCGCAGCCTTCGGCTGGTGGGCAACGGACCCGGTGATACTCATGATGGGATCACTCCGTAGAACTTCATGGTTTCGCGGGCGACACGCGGCCAGGCATATTTCTCGCGGGCCCGCGCAGTCGACGCCTTCACGAAATGGGCGCGCCGATCTGCGCTCCACGCGGATACGGTTTCAATTGCCTCGGCCCAGGCCGGCGCATCGGCGGACTGGAGGAGAAACCCCGTTTCGCCGTCACAGACCGCTTCGACCAGGCCGCCGGTGCGCGCAGCAAGGACGATTCCGCCGGCTGCAGCCGCTTCGCACGCAACAAGCCCGAATCCCTCGAACTCGCCGTTGGCCGGCTCGATGTTGGGCACGACGACGCACATCGCCCGCGCATAAGCTGCGCTCAGCGCCTCGCGATCGAGCGGCCCGAGAAACTCGACCTGGGGGTGCGCGAGAACATGGCGTTCACTCGCATCCCAAGCGGTTCCGGCGATGCGAAGCCGGGTCGAGGGCGAAAGCAGCGGCAAGACCTCGCGAACGAACCAGCCGCAGCCCTTCCGCGTCACGAGACGGCCAGCGAACAGCAAGCTGCCATCATGTCCGGCAGGTGTCTCGCGGGGTGCGATGTCGGTGGCGAGCGGTACGACTGCTGCCGTGCTCCAGCCGGTTTCGGCGGCTGCCGCAGCGGTCGCGGAAGAATTTGCGATCACGCGAGCGCGGCGCATCAGTCGTGCCCCTGCTTGCAGGTAAAGGCCGTACAGAGTTCCCTTCACACCGCCGCGCCGGTGATAGGCGACATCGGTGCCGTGCGCCGAAATGACCACGCGCTGCGCAAACAGACCCAGTGGCCACAACGCCATGTCACCCAGATGCATGGTCGCCGTAGTCGCGCGAACCGTGAACAGTGCCCAGATCACCTTGAAGGGAAACAGGAGCAAGCGCCATGTGGCTGGCGGCCGCCCGTCGATACGCCCAGGCAACGCGACGACGCGTACGGGGCCGAGGCGGGCAAGTTCTTCCGCCATCCGGTATGACCAGGTTTCCATTCCCCCGACCGCGGGCGGCCATTTGCGGGTCACGAACACAACCTGCGCCGGGTCCAGTTCGGACGCGCAAACAGGTGCTTCGGTTGACAGCCCGGTCATCAGAAGTCGGTCCAGTACGGGCGTGGAGGAGGGGGAGTGCTCGGCCGCGCGAGACGATCGCCCCAGAACAGACGCGCGGACCGATCACCTCTGGCTGCAAGTGTATGGAAGCCGCGCTCGACGTGAATGACGTCCCCCGGAGCGTACGCGCGGCCATCGATTTTCACCGGGCCGTCGTAGACAGTGTAGGGGCCGGGAACAAGGAATTCGGAGCGGCGGGGGGGGCGATGGGCCGGCACAGCCTTGCCGGCGATCCAGTAGGGACCCCAGAACCGCAGGTAATTGTCCCGCAGAGCGGCGGCGTCCGCGGCGACGAAATAGGGCGAACGGCCTTCGGAGGTCAGCATCTGCTCGAAGGTCAGGTAACTTTCCTGCTCGCTGGCAAGGACCAGCGGTACGGTGGTCTGCTCCATTCGCTGGCGCATGACCGGCACATCAGCGATGCGGTAGCTGACGATGCCCCAGGTCGTCATGAATACGTTGGCTTTTTCGAAGGTGCCGAGCATGCCGGCGAAATCGAAATATGCGACGGGCTGCGGAAAGATCGTGTCGGCCGCTTCCACCAAGGTGCGCTGCCGGTCGATCAGGTTGGTCGGGGTGACGATCCAGCTTGCAATCGGCGCAACCGTCACGACAGCCGCCAGCAGAGCCGGGGGGAACTCATCGAGCATTTCGCGCAGTTTGGGTGCAGCACCGCAAAGCAAAGGCGGGAGGATGAAGGAGTAGAAATAAGGCAGCGTGTTTCGGTAAATGAAGAACACCAGCGCAGTGGCAAGCATCCCGGCCAACGCGGCCTTGCGAGCGGGGGGCATTTCGGCACGCAGGATTGCGATGGGCGAAAGAAGGATCGCGACCACCTGCAACAAGCTCCCGAGCGTGAAGCCTCCGAGATATTTGGGGAATGCGGGCAGGCCAAGAGCGATGACGTAGCTCGTCGAGCTGCTGACCGTCGCTTTGCTTGCCGTATAGGCCATCCCTGATGTCACTGCTGGGCTCGTCAAGGACCACGAATGGAGCCCGTACAGTACGCCGAACACTGCAAGCGCGGCAGCTGCACAGGCGAACAGGCGTGCCGCATAGGTCCACGCATGATTGGCCTCGCTCCAACGCATCCAGGCCACGCCGACGAAGGCCGGGGCCAGCAAAACCGACTTGATCGTCACCATGCCGGAGAGACCGAGCATTATCGCGACCGCAGCAATATCGATGAGACGCAGGCGCGAAGTCAGAAGGATCGCAAGCGCAGACATCGTCAGTGCGGTCGCGAGCGGATCGACGCGGAATGCGTAGCCGTGCTGGAACACGTAAATGGACCCGAGGTAGGCGAGAGCGGCCATCCTTCCGGTTTCTCGGCCGGCGAAATGTGCGGCGATGCAGAAGATGGCGACCGTGGTCGTCAGTTCAGCAGCGAACATTACCAGGCGCCCGGCCACGATATGATCGACGCCGCTTCCGGGAAGCGATGCTAGCCAGGCGAACAACTGGACATGGAAGGTCTGCAATGGCGCGGTCAGTCGGCCGGCCACGTATTGTTCGACTTGCGAGTAGAAGTAGAACTCGTCCCAGTTGATGGCCCGCGCAAAGACGTGGTGCACTTGGAGCGCGAGGATCAGCGCGATGCAGGCCGGGACGATTTTTTTCTCCACTGCGCCGAGCAGTGAATGAAACCCCGAATTTTGGCGGAGAGCGAGAGACGCCATTCGTCAGGCCGCAATTTCTGCGTGCGGAACCTCAGCCTCGGGCTCGGCACCATTGCGGCCTCGCTCGATCCTGGCCAGTCGGGCCTCGATCCGGCGGACGTGTCGCAGGTTCGTCTCGATCAGCTTGCGATTTGCGGCAATAAGGTCGGCAAGGATGCCGAGCACGGCAACCAGCACGCCGAGAACCAGCAGCGATCCGCCGAGAACCAGCGACTGGATGTGTCCATCGCCATCTCCTGCCACGAGAAACGCCAGGAAGCGGACGATCGGAAGCATTCCGACCAGCGCGATGGCGCCGCCCGCGAGCATGAACACGCGCAGTGGATTGTACGTCGTATACGCGCGGGCGATGGTGATGCCGGTCTGGGTGATGAACTGGGGGATCGAGCTGAACAGGCGGCTTGGGCGTACCGCGCCATTGGTGCGAATCGGAACACTGACGACCTTCATCCGCTTGCGACCGGCCTGGATCAGCATGTCGGTGGTGTAGGAGAATTCGGTGGTGATCGTCAGAGCCTGAGCCGCTTCCCGCGTAAAGGCACGAAAGCCGCTGACCGCGTCCGTAATCTCCGTGCGCGAGAGAGTTCGCACGACAAGGCTGCCGAACCGCTGGAGGCGGCGCTTGAAGGGGCCGAAATGCGCGTTGCTGGCAACGCCGCGGTCGCCAATCACGATATCCGCTTCTCCGGCGACGAGCGGTGCGACCAGCTTGGCAATGTCCTCGCCGACATACTGGCCGTCGGCATCGGTATTGACGATAATGTCGGCGCCTTCCCGCAGTGCACGGTCGACTCCGTTCTGGAAGGCTGCGGCAAGCCCGCGGTTGCCGTTATGCTTGACGATGTGATGGACGCCCCAGCGCCGGGCGACTTCGAACGTGCCGTCACTCGAGCCGTCATCGATTACCAGCAATTCGATCGTGTCGATCCCGGCGATCTTGCGCGGGAGCGCGAGGATCGTTTCCGGCAAATGATCGGCTTCGTTAAAGCACGGGATCTGGATGATCAGCTTGGTCATGTGGCCCCCGAGGGCACGCGACGAACCGCACCCTTCCGATGCCGGTTTTCGCCGCGAGCGATTAAGAAAGCGTAAACTACGTTTGGCAGGAAAGCGGTGATGTCCGCCCGATGCGACTGGCGCCCGGTCGTCCAACTGGTATTGGCCTTGCCGACGAAGGGTTCGGGGGTCTGATTGCAACGCCAAGATCGCTCAGGCCTGCTCATCGCGCTCGTCGGTTTCGCGATGCTTTCCGTTGGCGATGCCGTGGTCAAGACGATGGTCGGCGATTGGCCGCCGACGGCAATCGCAGCATTGCGCTACATGATCGGCGCTGCAGGCCTGTCGGCGGTTCTATTGGCCAAGGAAGGTGTGGCGGGCTTCCGGCTCGTCTCACCGGGGCTGCAACTGGTTCGCGGCCTCGCGGTGGCGGTCGCAACAGCAGGCTTCTTCGGATCCCTGTTCCTCATGTCGTTGGCCGAGGCCACGACGATCGTCTTCGTCAGTCCGTTGATTACCGGGTTGGTGGCCCCGCTGGTCTTGAAGGAACGATCGAGTGGGGCGACATGGATCGCATCTTCTGCCGCGTTCATCGGTGTGCTCATCGTCCTGCGGCCGAATGTAGAGGAGATCGGCTGGCCGGCCATCCTTCCGCTCGGCGCCGCTTTCGCGATGAGCGCCCTGTTCATGGCCAACCGTGCTGCCGCAGGAATGGCAAGCGCGCTGGCGATGCAGGCCTGGCTGGCGATCGTGGCGGCGCCTACCCTTATGTTCGTGGCGTTCTTCGGGCATCTTTCTGGTGAGGCTGCTCTCGTGATTGCCGCGCCGTCGGTCTCGGTGGTCGCGAAGTGCGCAGTCGTGGCGTTCACAGCGAGTATCGCGCATTGGTTGATCTATCTCGGCACGACCCGCTCGGGCGCCGCCAGCGTCGCACCGATGACCTACGTCCAACTTGTCGTCGCTACTACCCTGGGCTGGTGGTGGTTCGCCGATCGACCCGATACGGTGACCCTGATCGGTGCGGCGGTCATCATCGGCGCGGGGCTTTATCTGTGGCATTCCGAAAAGAGAGCCGAGGCGCACGGCAAGGTTTGACGTATGCCCGCCGATGTCGCAGTTCGCGCAAACTTTCGGGCAGCCGAACCAAAAGGCGCTGCCCCTGCCCGGCTGCGTTAAGGAACGAAGAATATGTGTGGAATCATCGGTATCGTCGGCCGGGAAGAGGTTGCGGACCGCTTGGTCGATGGTCTGAAGCGGATGGAATATCGCGGGTACGACAGCGCAGGTGTCTGCACGATCGAAGGCGGCCAGCTCGTTCGTCGACGCGCGCAGGGTAAACTCGCCAACCTTGTGCACGAGCTCGCCAACAATCCCGCACCGGGCCTGGTCGGTATCGCCCACACCCGCTGGGCGACCCACGGCGCGCCGACTGCCCACAACGCCCATCCGCACGCGACCGACCATGTGGCGCTGGTCCACAACGGCATCATCGAGAACTTCAAGCCGCTGCGCGATGAACTTCTTGCCAATGGCCGGTTCCTCGAGAGCGAGACCGACAGCGAAGTGGTAGCGCACCTGATCTCGCAGGAAGTCGAAAGCGGTGCATCGCCCGAAGATGCGGTGCGGACCGTGCTGCCGCGCCTGCGCGGGGCTTTCGCGCTGGCGATCGCTTTCCGCGATCATCCCGAATTGCTGATCGGCGCCCGCCTCGGGTCACCGCTTGTCGTAGGATACGGCGAGGGAGAGACCTACCTCGGCTCGGATGCCCTCGCGCTCGCGCCGCTGACGCAGCAGATCGCCTATCTCGACGAGGGCGACTGGGTCGTCATCCAGCGCGACGGCGTGCAGGTCTACGACGTCGAGAACAACCCTGTCACGCGGGAGATCACGACCTCGGGCGCTTCGGCTGCTGCGGTCGAGAAGGGCAATTACCGCCACTTCATGCAGAAGGAGATCTACGAGCAGCCGACCGTCGTCGCGCAAACGCTCAAGAGCTACATTCGTCAGACCGAGAACACCGTCGCGCTGCCGCAGATCGATTTCGACCTGTCGTCGGTCCGCCGCGTGACGATCGTCGCCTGCGGCACGTCGTTCTACGCCGGGATGGTCGCCAAGTACTGGTTCGAGACCTTCGCCCGAGTGCCCGTCGACATCGATTTCGCGAGCGAGTTCCGCTACCGCGAACCGGTGCTGGAACACGGCGGGCTGGCGCTGTTCATCAGCCAGAGCGGCGAAACCGCCGATACGCTCGCGGCGCTGCGCTATTGCAAGGAGAACGGCCAGACGATCGCCGTGGTCGTGAACGTGCCCACCAGTTCGATGGCGCGCGAAGCCGACTTGCTTCTCCCGACGCACGCGGGACCCGAGATCGGCGTCGCCAGCACCAAGGCGTTTACTTGCCAGCTCGCGGTGCTGGCCGCGCTCGCGGCGCACCTCGCGGTGAAGAAGGGGCGAATGGACCGGGCCGAGGAGGAGGACATCGTCCGCCATCTCCTCGAGGCACCCGCCGCGCTCAACGCCGCGCTCGACCACGACGAGGACATTGCCGGGATGGCGCACCTCATCGCGCCGGCGCGAGACGTACTCTATCTCGGGCGCGGGCCGGACTATCCTCTGGCGCTTGAAGGCGCACTGAAACTCAAGGAAATAAGCTATATCCACGCCGAAGGATATGCGTCGGGCGAGATGAAACACGGCCCGATCGCGCTGATCGACGAGACGGTTCCCGTCATCGTCCTCGCCCCGTCGGGCCCGCTGTTCGAGAAAACCGTATCGAACATGCAGGAAGTCCGCGCGCGCGGCGGCAAGATCGTCCTCATTTCCGACGAAGAGGGCTTGGAGGAGGCGGGTGAGGGCTGTCTCGCCACGATCCAGATGCCCAAGGTCCACCCGCTCATTGCGCCACTCGTCTATGCGGTCCCGGTGCAACTCCTCGCCTACCATGTTGCCGTGGCGAAGGGGACCGATGTGGATCAGCCCCGTAACCTCGCGAAGTCGGTAACGGTCGAATGAGTTAGGCCGAAACGCGTGTTCGATTCGAGTGCACATCCAGAAGGGCATATTCGCGAGGATTCTTCGGGTGGCACGGTGCCGTGAAGGCCTGTTGGCCGACGCGCATACGGACACAAAGGCGGCTGCAAGGGCAATTTCCCGCCGCTTTCAGAGGGTTCGACGCGCATTTCGCGGCAACCGTTGCTAATGCGGGGATGGTTAATTTTGGGTTGCCCCGACCTAAGGAATTATCGTTTTTCTAAAGGGGTTTACTGGCGAATAACCTTTACTGCCTAAACGCGGGCGAGTGAGGGAAACCAGCGTCTCCAATTCGGAACTACCGGCCGAAGTGCCGGTGCTTGCGCTGCTCGGGTTGCGCGAGCCGGCGGGGGCCGACTGGCAGCGGCTGCGCGCCATGCAGTTTTCCCAAGTAAGCGACAACGCTTCGCTGCGCACAGTGGTGCACCTGATCTGCGCGATGCTGGCAATCTCGATCAACATCGCAATCGTGCCTTCGTATCTGTTCCTCGGCTTCGCCGCGGCTCTGGGAGCGTCGCTGATCTACGCTCGCCGGTCGGACCGCGCCTTATCGGGTGCCGAGCGACTGCGGATCGGGCGTGAAGAAATGCGCAGCAAGATACGCGCAACTGTGATGGTAGCGATCGCGTGGTCGATTCCGATCGTCGCGTTCGGTCAGTTCGGCGGCGATGCCGAGCGCAACGCGACCGGCTTGCTCATCGCCATCCTCCTTATCGGCTCAACGCTCGCGCTGGGTGTTGCGCCGATCGTGACGGTCGTCTTCGGTAGCATCGTCGGCGGCCTCGCAATCCTCTCATTCATTTGGTTCGGCCAATGGGACATGGCCGCGGCGACGATTCTGCTGATGTCAGTAGTGGCCGTCGGCATCGCTGGGGTGGCACGCATCCACTTGACTGCGTGCAAGGCCGAGGCGGGCAATGCCGAGAAGAGCGAGGTCGTCTCTTTGCTCCTGCGGGAGTTCGAGGAGAACCAAGCCGACTGGCTCTGGCAGATCGATACCAATCGCCTGATCCGTTCGGCATCGCCGCGTTTTGCTTTCGCGCTGGGCAGCAGGGTGGAGGACGTCGAGGGACGGCCGTTCCTGGAACTGATCAGCGGCGACGCCTGGGCAACGGGCAAATTCCCGTCGAGCCTCCACGATCTCGCCGAGCGACTGAAGCGGCGAGAGAGCTTCTCGAATCTGCTGGTCAAGGTCGCGATCGGCCGCGAACACCGTTGGTGGGAGCTGTCCGGCACGCCAATCCTCGACGACAATGGATCCTATCTGGGTATCCGCGGCGTCGGCTCCGATGTGACCGAGCAGCGCGAATCGAGCGAGAAGATCGCTTACCTTGCCCGCTACGATACGCTGACCGGCCTGCCCAACCGCCTCATGCTGACCGAGGCGCTCGGGGATGCACTGCGTTATGCCGAGCAGTGGCGTACGCGATGCGCGTTCCTGATGATCGACCTCGACCGCTTCAAATCGGTCAACGATTCCCTCGGCCACCAGGTCGGCGACAAGCTGCTGGCGCAGGTGTCGGCACGTCTGAAAGCGCTGATGGGCGACAACGAACTCTGCGGCCGGCTGGGCGGCGACGAGTTCGCGGTCGTGATCCGCGACGCGAGCGATCGGGGATGCATCGAACGGGTAGCGAAAAGCATCATCGCCCGCCTGTCGATGCCGTACGAGGTGGACCACCACACGCTCTACGTCGGGGCCAGCGTAGGCTCGGCGGTCGGACCGCGTGACGGCAAGACCGTCGAGGAACTGATGCGCAACGCCGACCTTGCGCTGTATCGCGCGAAGGACGACGGCGGCGGCGAGCACCGGAACTATGAGCCCTCGCTCCACGCCAATGCCGAAGAGCGCCGCCAGCTCGAATTCGCGCTGCGCCGCGCGCTGGAGAACCGCGAACTCGAGCTCAACTACCAGCCGGTTGTCGACGCCATCAGCGAGCAGGTCGTCAGCTTCGAGGCCCTGGTCCGCTGGAACAGCGCGCAGCACGGCTCGGTCAGCCCCGGCAAGTTCGTACCCATCGCCGAGGATACGCGCCTGATCGTGCCGATCGGCACGTGGGTCATGGAACAGGCTTGCCGCGAGGCGACCCGCTGGCCCGACAACGTCCGCATCGCGGTCAACGTCTCGCCAGAGCAGCTGTTCGAACCGGATTTCGCCTCGACCGTGGTGCATGCACTGACGATCAGCGGGCTCGAAGCCCGGCGTCTGGAGCTGGAAGTCACCGAGTCGATCTTTCTGCGCGATGCGAGCATCGCCCGCGCCTCGCTCGAGCAGTGCATGGCGCTCGGCTGCACCGTCGCGCTCGACGACTTCGGCACCGGCTATTCGTCGCTCGGCTATCTGCGCAAGATTCAGTTCTCGACCATCAAGGTCGATCGCAGTTTCGTGCAGGGCGCGGCGCAGGACAGTAAGGAAAGCCTCGCAATCATCCGCGCCGTGGTCGCCATGGCTGACAGCCTGGAAATGACGACGACTGCCGAGGGCGTCGAAAGCGCCGAGGAAGCCGAATTGATCCGCCGCTTAGGCTGCACCAAGATCCAGGGGTACTACTTCGGCCGACCGATGCGAGCCGATGATGCGCTGAAGCTCTTCCGCCGCCGCGCGGCTGACGAGCCGGATCGCTTGCGCGCCTGAGAAGCGCGGTCACGTGTGTCAGGCGCTGACGAGCGCTCCGACCGCGCTTTCGAAGAGGATCCGCCCGTCGCTGCCGCCAAGCTCGGGCTCGATCGCCCGCTCGGGGTGCGGCATCATGCCCAGCACATTGCCGCCGACATTGAGGATGCCGGCGATCCGGCGCTGCGAGCCGTTGATGTCCTCGGCATAGCGGAACGCCACGCGGCCTTCACCTTCGAGCCGGTCGAGCGTTTCGTCGTCGGCGAAATAGTTGCCGTCGTGGTGGGCAACGGGGAAGTGGACCGTCGAGCCCGCGTCGTAGCCGCCGGTGAACAGCGACTGGCTGTTCTCGACCACGAGCGGCGCGTTGCGGCAGGTAAAGTTGAGCTGCGCGTTGCGCATCAGTGCGCCGGGAAGCAGGCCGCTCTCGGTCAACACCTGGAAGCCGTTGCATACGCCCAGCACGGGCACGCCCCCCTCGGCTGCCTTGATCACCCCGCGCATGACCGGGCTGCGGCTGGCGATCGCCCCGCAGCGCAGGTAGTCGCCGTAGGAGAAGCCGCCCGGGATCGCGATGAAATCGAGCCGGTCGGGAAGGTCGGCATCGCCGTGCCAGACGCGCAGCGCCGGTTCGCCGGACACTTTCTCGATCGCCACCGCCATGTCGCGATCGCAGTTCGAACCCGGGAAGGTGATAACGGCGCCGCGAAAGGCCATCACGCCGTCTCCAGCTTCTCGATACGGTAGTTTTCGATCACCATGTTCGCGAGAAGCTTGCGGCACATCTCGTCGAGCGCGGCGTCGGTCGTGTCGTCGGCGACGTCGAGTTCGACGAGCTTGCCGACCCGGACGTCCTCCACCCCGGCAAAGCCGAGGCCTTCTAGCGCATGGTGGACCGCACGGCCCTGCGGGTCGAGCACACCGGGTTTGAGGCTGACGTGGACGCGGACTTTCATGGACGGAGCCTCGTGGCGCTGGTTGCGAGAAGGTTCGCCGCGCCTATGCCGATCCTGCGGAGGAAGGGCAAGGCGCGGACGGGCCGCTATCCGCCAGGACGGGCTGATCATCTTAAGAAATGTTGCCTAGCGAACACACCGTCGGGGCAATCCACGCATCCCGACCGCACGACAGCGGAAAATCGCCCTTCCGGGACTCGCGGGACTCACCCGTTTTGTTGCACTGCAATGGAACCTTTCCAAGTCTGGTCGGATCACATGACCGGGCGCCAACCGAGGGACCATACCCATGTCCGTCCACGCCTCCCGACTTACGATCCGTCTTGCTCTGTCTACTGCACTGACCTGCGGCTCGCTCGCTGTTGCCGCGCCCGCTTTCGCGCAGGACGCCGCCGCCGAAACGCACGATGGCCAGCTCGATGCGATCATCGTGACCGCCAACCGCCGCGAGGAAAACCTGCAGGACGTGCCGGTCTCGGCAGCGACTCTGTCGGCGGACACGGTCAAGACCGTCTTCGACGCCGGCGGTGAAGTGACCGCGCTGGCGGGCCGCGTGCCGGGCCTGTTCGTCGAAAGCTCGAACGGCCGCGCCGCGCCGCGTTTCTACATCCGCGGCCTTGGCAACACCGACTTCGACCTTGCCGCTTCGCAGCCGGTTTCGGTGGTGATGGATGACGTCGTGATGGAAAACGTCACACTCAAGAGCTTTCCGATTTTCGACATCGACCGGATCGAGGTGCTGCGCGGTCCGCAGGGTACGCTGTTCGGCCGCAACACCCCTGCCGGCATCGTCAAGATCGACACCGTCAAACCGGGCGACGAGCTCACGGCGAACGGCTCGTTCAGCTACGGCACTTTCAACACGTTCTCGATCGAGAGCGGCATCACCATCCCGATTGCGCCGGGCGTCGCCTCGATCCGCCTGTCGAGCATGTGGCAGCACCGCGACGACTGGATCGACAACGCCTTCACCGGGGTCGACGATTCCATCGGCGGTTACAACGATCGCGCAGGCCGCGCGCAGTTGCTGCTGACGCCGACCCCGTCGCTCTCGCTGCTCGGCTCGATCCAGTACCGTCGCCTCAACGGCACCTCGACCCCGTTCCGCGCGAACATCCTCGGCCCCGGTTCGAACGATCTCAATGCCAACTACGATCGCAATACGGTCTATTACGATGCCGGCGGCGGCAACGTGGCTCGCTACAAGGCGCTGATCGGGTCGCTCAACGCGCAGTACGATTTCGGCGGCGCGACGCTGACCTCGATCACGGCGTTCGCGAACAGCAAGGGCCGCAGCCGTGGCGACATCGACGGCGGCAATCTGGTAACCGGGCCGGGATTCATCCCGTTCCCGTCGGACACGCAGGACCAGATCGACCTCGACCAGTTCACGCAGGAAGTCCGCCTCGCCTCCGACGTGGGCGGTGTCTTCTCGTGGCAGGTCGGTGGTTTCTACTTCGACAGCGATTTCGACGTGACGACGGTGGGCTTCACCTTCCCGCCGCCGGTTACCGTCAACCACACCAACGAAAGCTGGGCGCTGTTCGGGCAGGGGACCTTCCAGCTGTCGGACCGCGCCAAGATCACCGCAGGTCTGCGCTACACCGAAGACGAGAAGGACTTCGTCGTCGTCTCCGGCGCCGCCCCGCAGCCGACCAGCGTGTCGGATGAGCGGCTGAGCTGGGATTTGTCGGCGTTCTTCGACTTGACCGACGATGCCAGCGTCTTCGCGCGCATCGCCAGCGGTTTCCGCGCGCCGACGATCCAGGGCCGCGACGTCGCCTTCTTCTCGCCGCCGTCGATCGCGACGAGCGAAAAAATCATGAGCTATGAGGCGGGCTTCAAGTCGGAACTGGCCGGGCGCACCGTGCGCATCAACGGCGCGGTGTTCTATTACACGATCGACGATCCGCAGTTCTCGGCCGTCGGCGGGGCGGGCAACCTCGTCCAGCTCGTCAATGCCGACAAGGGTCGCGGTTACGGCTTCGAACTCGACACGGCGTTCCAGCCCACCAGTGCACTCCGGTTGACCGCGGGCGTGAGCTACAACAACACGAGGATCCAGGATCCGAACCTGTTGGTGGGCGTCTGCGCGCAGTGCACCGTCACCGACCCGCTGGTCACCGTGGCGGGAACTCCGCGCGCGCGGGTCGACGGCAACCCGTTCCCCAACGCGCCGAAGTGGATCGGTGACGTGACCGCGCGGTACGGCGTGCCGATCGGCGCGGACGGAGAGCTGTTCGCCTACACTGACTGGACCTATCAGGGGGCGACCAACTTCTTCCTCTACGAGAGCCGCGAATTCAACGCGAACAACCAGTGGGAAGGTGGCCTGCGTGTGGGCTACGCGCGGACCGACGATTCGCTGGAAGTCGCCGCGTTCGTGCGCAACATCACCGATGCCGACAACGTGAAGGGCGGCATCGACTTCAACAACAACACGGCATTCGTGAACGACCCGCGGGTGTTCGGCGTATCGCTGCGCGCCCGCTACTGAGCGGGTGCTGACGGCGCGGCGGCGGGGAGGACGGCAACCTCCACCGCCGTCGGCACCAGGAACTTTGCCGCAGTAGCCTGGATGTCTGCCGGGGTGATGGCGCTCAGGGCATCCTTCGCACCGAGGAAACGGTCGATCCGGTACACCTCGGTCTGCGACCGCGCGACGAGCGGCAGCCACCCTCCGTTGCTCTTGAGCCCGTTCTCGTAGCTTTCGAGCAGCGGGCGCCGCGCCCTTTCGAGCAGGTCGGCGGAGACCGGCTCGGCCAACAGCCGCGCGACGACGGCGGCGATCGCCGCACGCGTTGCATCGACGTCGCTCACATCCACCGAGGCAGCGAGCGAGAACGTGCCGAAATCGCGCCAGATGTCCGACGGGTTGCTCGACGCGCTGGGCGAATAAGCCTTGCCCAGCCGCTCGCGGATTTCCTCGGTCAGTTCGAGCCGCATCACGCGTTCAAGCAGCTTGAGCCGCAGGACTTGGCCGAAGTCGCGATCGTCTGTCGTAGGCCAGGTCAACTGCAGCAGCGCCTGGTCCGCCTCGCCGGTGTGGGTCACGCTGCGCGCCGAGCGGTCGGCGGTGAAAGTGCGCTGGCGCAGGTCCTCGCGCGGGAGGAAATCGGCTTCGCGCGCCGGCAGCGCGCCGAGCGTTCGCCCGACGAGCGCGATGGCCGCGTCTTCATCGATGTCGCCGACCAGCGCCAGTTCGATCGCTCCGCGCGCCAGCCGGTCGCCGATCGCTTCTCGCAGGCCCTCGAACGTCAGTTTCTGGTAGTCGGCGGCGGGCTGCACGGTGAAGCGCGGATCGCCGTCGGACAGGATACCGCCGATCGCCGCACCCAGAGCGCCGCCGGGAGTGGCATCCTTGCGCTTGAACCAGTTTGCGATCTCGCGCTTGTAGCGAACCTCGCCCTCGCGCCGGTATCCGGGATCGCTGAGTCCTGCCGCGAGCAGTTCGAGCTGCAGGCCAAGGTCGCGCGGCGTGGTCGTGCCGCCGCTGAGGAATTCATCGCCCTGCGTCCCGATATTGAAGCTGACCGTCCGCCCGGCGAGCAGGGTGTCGAGCTCGTCCTGCGAATGCTTGCCGAGCCCGCCCGTGGGCAGCGATCCGACCATCGCGGTCGCCAACGGCTGTTCGCGCGTGTCGAGCAGCCCGCCACCGTCGAGCGCCAGCTGGAACCGCACCCGGTCCTTTTCGAGCGCGGTCTTTTTGAGGTTGAGGCGCACACCGTTGGCGAAGACGACCTGGCGGATGCCGAGCTTGCTTTCCACCGCATCGCTCACCACCGCCCCGGCCGGGCCGAAATCGGTGTAGGCGAAAGTCGCGGCGGTCGTCAGGTCAGGTGCCGCGATCGCTTCGGCCATGGCAGCGGTCCACGCCGTGCGGAGTTCGCTTTCACCGCCAACCGGCGGGGTGCGGCCCTGGAAGCGGATCAGCGGATCGTCGAGTGGCGCGGCGTCCGCGCGCAAGGCGGCGATGACCGCCGCGGGCGTAATCGAGGGCGCAAACGCCTCGAACCGTTCCAGCGCGCTTTCCGGGGTTGCAGGAATCAGGTCGTCGTCGAGCATCTGCTCGATTGCCGCCACGAGAGCGCCGTTGCTTCGGGTTGCCGCCGATGCCGCGGCGTTTTCCGACGACTGCCGGATGCGTGCCACTTGTTCGGAGACCTCGGCTTCGGAGAAGCCATACTCCAGCGCCCGCCGCCATTCGCGCGCGGCGACCGCGAGGCCGTCTTTCCATCGCCCATCGACCGCATCGACGATCAGGTTGGTCGCGCGCCCGTCTTCAAAGACGTCGCCGGTGCCGAACCCCGCGCCCCGGAACGGCGCGTCCTCACTGCGGGCAATCGCTTCGAGCCGCCGGTTGACGATGCGATAGCCGACCGAGCGAAGCAGGTCCTGCCGGCGGGTCGCGACGGTGTCGGGCTCGTCGACCCATGGCGACAGGCGGGTGACGCTGATCCGCTCCGACAGCGCCGGATCGAGATAGACATCGGTCGAATCCTTGCGGCCGATGTCGAGCGGGCCGGTGACGGGGGTGCTTGGCGCCGCCTTGCCCTGCCAGTCGGCGAAGCGCTTCGCGATCGCCTGTTCGACTGCGGCTACGTCTATCGCCCCAACCACGATCAGCACCGCGTTCGAAGGCACGTAGGCCCGCTCGTAAAAGCCGCGCAGCTTCGCCGCGTCTGCCCCGCGCAGCGTGGCGTCGGTACCAATCGGCAGCCGCTCGGCATAGCGTGCGCCAGGCGCGGAAAACGCCCACTCGTCGATCGTTTCCTTGAGCGAGTAATTCGTCCGGTCGCGCTTCTCGGCGAGGATCACCCCGCGTTCGCGCTCCACTGCGGCATCGGAAATGGTCAGCTCGCTGGCCGTCTCGCGCATCAGCATCAGCGCGGTGTCGATCAGCTTGGCATCGTTGCGCGGCAGGTCGAGCTTGTAGCTGGTCGTCTCGAACCCGGTCGAGGCATTGGTATCGGCGCCGAACGCCAGTCCCTCGCGCTCGAGCAGCTTGATCATCTCGCCCTCGGGCACGTTCCTCGACCCGTTGAACGCCATGTGTTCGAGATAGTGGGCAAGGCCCCGCTCCTCGTCGCGCTCCTCCAGCGAGCCAGAACCGAAGCGCAGGCGGACCAGCACGGTATCTTCGGGCGTGTGATTTTCGCGCAGGACATAGCGCATGCCGTTAGGCAGCACGCCGAAGCGGTACGCCGGGTCAACCGGGATGTCGCTCTGCTCGAATGTCCAAGTCGGCGGCGCGAGAGGGGCAACGGTCTCGGCGAAGACCGGGGCCGAGGTTGCGAGGAGGATCGGGAGGAGCAGACGCGACTTCATGCGCGCCTTCTTGCCCGCGGCTGCTGAACGGGGCAACAACCGCGGCGCGCATGAAGCTCGATCTTGTCTACAATCCCGTTTCGGGGAGCTTCCGCCAGGCGCGGCTCGATGCGCTGGTCGCGGCGTTTTCGGCGCACGGTTGGACCGTGCGGCTCGTCCCTTCGGCACGGCGCTGGCGTCCGGCGGACGATGTGCCGGACCTCGTGTGCGTGCACGGCGGCGACGGCACACTGCGCGACAGCGTGCAGACGCTGGGCCCGCTGGCGGCCAGCGTACCGCTCTGCATTGCGCCTGCTGGCACGATCAACCTCGTCGCGCGCGAGATCGGCTATGCGCGCGATCCCGCAAAGCTCGCCGCGCAAGTGAGCGCGGCGTGGAGGAAGGGGGCGTGTGGCTGGCTTGCGGCGCCGCTCTACACCTTGGGCGAGATGCCCGTCGTCGCCTGCCTGTCGATCGGGCCGGACAGTCACGCGGTCGCCAGCATTTCGGGTGAGCTCAAGAAGCGGATCGGACGGCTGGCCTACGCGGTGGCGATGATGCGCCTGCTGCGCCGCTGGCCGGTCGGCACGATGACAGTGCGCGGCGAGACGACCGAGGGCGAGCGGTTCGAGGTAGAGGCGGGCGCGGTCATCGCCAGCCACGGCGCGCTTTATGCCGGGCCCTTCCGTCTGTCACCCAAGGCCGCACTCGCCGCTGATGGTGTCGAACTGATCGTGCTCAACCGGTCGAGCCGGCTCGCGACGGTCGCCTTCGCCTTTGCGGCGATGTTGCACGTGCCCTTCGAGAAACTGGGCCTCGCGAAACTATACAGCGTCCGCAGGGTCGAATTCGACCGCTGCGTCAGCCCAGTGCAGGTCGACGGCGACCACATCCCCGACTGCGCCTACGCGATCGGACCGAGCGGCATGAGCTTGCGCTATGTGATCTAGCGCGTTTTCAACATATCGCTCGGCAGGCACGGTACGTCTGCACCGGTCCAGTCCAGTTCGTACACTGCTGGTACCGACGACAGCGTGCCCCACGGTTCCATTGTCTGGCTCGGATCGTAGGTGATGTTGGCCTTGCTATTGTCGAAGCGGGCAAGGCGATCGTTATCGCGCTTGGCATCGGCGGCGGATATCTCGATTCGTTCGACCCGCGAGCCGCGCACGAGGCGAATGGTTCGATCGTCGCGTTTTTCCATCATCCGGTAATAGGCGCGGCCGAAAATGAGCGTGTCGAAAGTGGAGTTGAAGCCCCAGTTCGTCAGCGGCGTGGCGTCCGGGAGGCGAATAGTCGTGGCGTAACAGCTGTATGTTGGCTGGGTGTAGAAGGGTGCTAACTGATCCTGCTGGGGCGGCCGCTGACGCCGTTCGGGTGGGCTGAAACCTCCACCGGGCAGCGAAAGATCGTAGGTTTCGCCGGACTTGTCCCAGTCGACCGGTCCGGTTCCGGTGATCGAGAGAATGCTCGCCTGCGTCGCCCGGTCGAAGCGATAGGCAACCTTGTCGATCGCGTCCCACTGAGATCCACCAGCCACGGCGTTCTGGAATCCTTGCGTCAACTGGTCCGGCGTGAGGGGCGAAAGCTGGAGGTATTCGACAAGTCCGTCGACGCCCCGTTTTACGGTTGTCTGGACCATCCGCGCCGGCTTGTCGAAGCCCGCGCGGGCGTCGATCTCATGCAGTCCCATCTCGTCCGGCAACTGTGCGGGGTTCTGGGCCAGCTTTTCGAGCGGGGTACCCTCTTTCGACAGAGGCAGCACCGAGCGGTAAAAGACGACGGGCTTCGTCCCCATTTCGAAGACACCCGGTAGCGTTCCGTCGAGCCACAGACGCTCGCCGTCGATGGTGGCGCGGACCAGGACGTGGTCGAACAGACCAGGGTTGGGCAATCGCTCGGACAAGCCGTCGTCCGATCCGGTATTGCTGACGACGACTGCCTGCGCGGGAATGCCGAGCTCGTCGAGGAGCGCCAACAGCAGAGCGGTCTTGCCCTTGCAGTCCCCGTATCGGCGGCGCCAAGTTTCTTCGGCTGTTGCAGGGCGATAATTGCCGCCGTCGAGCCCAACGTACACGTACCGGACCTGCTCCTGCACGAGCGAAAGCGCGGCGGCCGCACGCGCCCGGGTCGTCGCGTGCTGCGCTGCGATGCGCGCTGCCTCTGTTTTCAGGGGGGAACCCGCCTCCAGCCGGCGCGACTCGTCGAACAGCGTGGAAAAGCGGGCCGATACCGCGGTCCAGCTCGGAAAATCGCTGAATTCAAGCACGCGCTGCCACCGGTACCGCGGCGGAGCATCCTTGGGCGTGGCCAGGAGCGAGGGATTGTCCATCAGGATTTCGACCCCCTCTCCGTCTTCACGACGGGAACTCCGAAATCGTTGGTCATCTTGAGCTGCGGCTGCTGACCATCTGCCCAATTCAGGGCTATGCGATAGCGACCGGGAAGCGGCGTGCCGGCCAGTGCAAGCAGCCCGGCGCTGGTGTCCTTCAGGGTCGGGTCACTAGAGGGAAGGGTGTACGCCCATTCGAGCTCGTCACCGACGCGAAGGTCGGGCACTTTCAACACTGCGGTCATGATCCCGCTGAGGGTAGCCTGCTCGAGTTGGTCTTCGCGCCGGAGAATTTCGAATTTCGTGCCGTCGAGAACGTCGATTGTCTCGTCACCCCGGAAAATCCGAAGCGAATGGACGGTCGGAGACCCCACTGCTGGATTCCAGGCGAGCGCGAAGTTGCCGATTTGGAGCGCCTGGGGATGGAGCACTCGGACGCGTTGCGAGACAAACGTCTGCTGCCCATTCCGATCGAGATATACCTGAGTGTCCTGCGCCCGCACGAAGGCCATTCCGCTCGCATCGGCCGGGACCGGCAAAAGTTCGCTTGACTTCGCCCATGCCGGAGCGGGCGCGCGTTCGACTGTCTGATTGATCACCTGCTGCCCGGCAGCCGGCGCCGACGCCAGCATTGCACCGGCCACGATCAAACACTGTGACGTCCGCATTGCGCCCCTTTTCATCTCCAAGAAGATCATGCCGGACTATCGCCGATTTGCAAGTACGCGCGAGCGAAGACTATCTCGCCGACACGAAAATACTTTGCGGTTACTTCTTCGGCTTCGTCGAACTGCGCAGGCGGCCGCGGTGGGCGCTCATGTCGAGGACTTCGCCGGGCGACTGCCCGTCGTCCTGCAGCAGGCCGAGGCGGCGGGCCACTTCCTGATAGGCCTCCTCCTCTCCGCCGAGGTCGCGGCGGAAGCGGTCCTTGTCGAGCTTTTCGCCGGTCGCCATGTCCCACAGGCGGCAGCCGTCGGGGCTGATCTCGTCGGCCAGGATCGTGCGGCTGAAATCGCCATCCCAGATGCGGCCGAATTCCAGCTTGAAGTCGATCAGGCGAATGCCGATCGCAGCGAACATCCCGCACATGAAATCGTTGATGCGGATCGCCATCGACGAGATGTCCTGCATCTCCTCATGGCTCGCCCAGTTGAAGCAGGCGATTTCTTCCTCGCTCACGAACGGGTCGCCGAGCGCGTCGTCCTTGTAGCAATACTCGATCAACGTGTGCGGAAGAGGCTCGCCTTCCTCGATCCCGAGGCGCTTGGTGAGCGATCCGGCGGCGACGTTGCGCACGATAACCTCGATCGGGATGATCTCGACCTGGCGCACCAACTGCTCGCGCATGTTGAGGCGGCGGATGAAGTGCGTCGGAATGCCGATATGAGCGAGGCGCGTGAAGACATACTCGCTGATGCGGTTGTTGATCACGCCCTTGCCGTTGATCGTGCCCTTTTTCTGGGCGTTGAAGGCGGTGGCATCATCCTTGAAATATTGGATCAACGTGCCGGGCTCGGGACCCTCGTAGAGGATCTTGGCCTTGCCTTCGTAAACTTGGCGGCGGCGGGACATGGGCGGTACGTCCTTCAATCGAAACGATGCGCCCCGGCGGGCGGGTCGGCGGTGACTCGCGCAGCCGGGGCGTGTGGCCTCGCGCCTTAGGGAATAGCCCAGTGGAACGCAATGTGGTCGGCGGGCAAGAAGCTGTGTGCATGACGCGCGCGTAAGGCGTGCTAGGGCAACCGGCATGAGAAGAGCGTGGATCGTGATCCTGTGCGGCGCCGCGGCAGTGACGCTGGCGATGGGGGTGCGTCAGTCGTTCGGCCTGTTCCTGCCCACGATGAGCGGCGCACTCGACATTTCGCGCGGCAGCTTCGGACTGGCCTTGGCGATCCAGAACCTGATGTTCGGTCTGGCGCAGCCGTTCGTGGGCGCGATCGCCGACAAGCACGGGGCGGGGCGAGTCACGCTGGCCGGGACCGTGCTCTACGTTCTCGGCCTTATCGGCGCATCGCAGGCGGGCGATGCGATGGGACTGCACCTCTCGCTCGGAGTGTCGGTGGGGCTTGCGCTGTCGGCGACGACGTTCGTCACCGTGCTCGGCGCGGTCGGCCGCGTGGTCGATCCCGCCAACCGCAGTCTCGCGTTCGGGATCGTGACGGCGGGCGGATCGCTCGGCCAGTTCCTCGTTGTGCCGGGTGGGCAGATGCTCGTCGCGGAGCTTGGCTACCGCTCGGCTCTGGTCGCACTAGCGGGACTAGTCGCGCTGATCGCACCGCTCGCGCTGGGCCTTGCCGGGAAGCCATCAGGCGAGGCCGTGGCGGAAGCAGCGCAAGGCCTTGGCGATGCGTTGCGCGAAGCGTCCCGGCACAGCGGATACTGGCTGCTCAACGCGGGTTTCTTCGTCTGCGGCTTCCATGTCGCCTTCATCGCGACCCACTTCCCCGCCTATCTCGACGACAAGGGTCTTGGACTGCAGATCGGCGCGACGGCACTCGCCCTGGTCGGCCTGTTCAACATATTCGGCTCCTATGCCTTCGGCGCTTCGGGCGACCGTCTGCGCAAGAAATGGGTGCTCAGCGCGCTCTACGCGGGTCGCGGGGTCGTGCTCACTGCGTTCGTCGCGCTGCCGCTGACGAACACGAGTGCGCTCGTGTTTGCCGCCGCGATGGGTTTCCTGTGGCTCGGCACCGTGCCCCTGACGAGCGGTATCGTCGGGCAGATTTTCGGCGTGCGCTATCTCTCGACGCTCTACGGCATCGTCTTTCTAAGCCACCAGATCGGCAGCTTTTTCGGCGCATGGGCGGCGGGCTATCTGTTCGACCGCTACGGCACCTACGATGCGGCGTGGGCCGCTTCGATCGCGCTCGCGGTGCTGGCAACGATCGTCCACCTGCCGATCCGCGACGCGCCGGTGGCCCGGCTGCAACCGGCATGACCTGGCGCGGACATCTTGCGGCGCTCGGGTTCCTCGCCATGGGCGCGGCGGCCGGCCTTGTGCTCTGGGACGGGTGGGGCGCCTATGTCTGGCTCGCCGACGCGATCATCTGGTGCGGCTGACGACGGGGCAGTTGCGCTGAGCGGGGAAAGTGGTGCCTCGGGGCGGATTCGAACCACCGACACTGCGATTTTCAGTCGCATGCTCTACCAACTGAGCTACCGAGGCAGGCACTGTCGCGCGGGGCCTGACGGCTGCCCGGCGGTTGGCGAGGCGGCGCTATGGCGGCGCGCAGCCCGCTTGGCAAGGGGTCAATCGGACTCTTCGCGGACGATTTCTTCGGGGGCGGCCGGCGCGCCGGGAACTGCGTATCCATCGGAGAACCACTGGACGAGGTCGCGGTCCTTGCAGCGGGTCGAGCAGAACGGCGCGTGGGTTTCGCTGCGCGGTTTGCGGCAGATCGGGCAGAGTCGGGCCTTGGCAGTCATCGCGGCACGATCTGGGCGAGCGAGGCTTCGAAGGCAAGCGAGTGATCCGCCACAGTCCTGATTTCGCGGCCCGCTCGCCGCGCAAGTTCGCCGAGCCAATCGGGGTGAAGGGCCGACAGGACCGCCGAATGCGCGCTGAGCAGGATGGCTCCGGCACCTTCGATCCGCTCGGCCCGGCGCAGTAGTAATCGCGCCGCCGCGCCCGTCCGGTCGAAGGCAAGCCGGTGAAGCAGCGAGGGGCCTTCCCGCCGGGCCACGATCTGCACGAACCCGAAGCCGTTCATCGCGGTGCGTTCGTGGGGCCAGCCGTCGAGTGCGGCATCCAGCGCCTCGTCGATGGACCGGCGATCGGCCTTGGCATCGAGGGCGGGAAAATCGATCCCGATCGAGCCACCGAGGTCAAACCGGCGAATCGCGGTTGTGACGGGCAGTACCGCCGCACGAGCAAGGTCGCGCAGGGCGAGCGCACCGTCGATGTCGATCAGCGTCATCGCGGCGGTCGGCGCGAACCATAGCGTGCCGCCCGAGAATTCGACCGACGCATCCCACGCATGCTGCCAGAGGTCTTCCCAATCCCCGGCAGGAAAGCTCCGCACGGAGCGGACAGGTGCTGCCAGGGCCTCGACGAGCGAAGGTGCGGGGCGAGGCTCGTTATCGCTCGGCCGCGCCTGGGCGAGCTTGCGGCGGCGCGGTTCCGTTACCGCCGCCCGATGGACCTGCAACCGGATCGCGGAACCCTCGGCAGCGCTGGCAGGCAGGCGATCGACGAGAGCATCCTCGCCGTTGGCGAAGCGCGCGATGCCGCGCGGTGAGCCCTTGGGGCGGCGAACGAGCACCGCGTCCTCGACCATTCCTGCTTCGAGCGACTCCGGCCACCGCATCTTTGCCGCGACCACCCGGTCGCCGTCATAGAGGAGCGCGCGCTCCTCGCCGATACCGCTTTCGACGAGCCACTCAGCCAAGCGCGAAGCCCGCCGCCTTGAGCAGCGCCCGCGTCTCGAACAGCGGCAAGCCGACCACGCCCGAATGGCTGCCGCCGATCCACGCAATCAGGCCCTCGGCACTCCCCTGGATGGCGTAACCGCCCGCCTTGCCATGCCATTCGCCGCAGGCGAGATAAGCTGCGATCTCATCATGCGACAGGCGCTTGAAGCGGACCTGCGTTTCGCTCAGCCGCTCGCGGATCGTGCCGTCGGGCGCGCGCAACGCAATCGCGCTCAGCACGCGGTGACGGCGGCCGGACAGCAGTTCGAGACAAGCCCGCGCGGTGGCCTCGTCCTCGGCCTTGGGCAGGATCCGGCAACCGGCGGCGACGACTGTGTCGCCGGCCAGCACGAAGGCGGCCGGGTCGAAAGACGCCTCGGCCTTCTCGCGCGCCATGCGGATCGCATAGTCGCGCGGCAGTTCGGCCTTGCGCGGGGTTTCGTCGATATCGGCGGCGGTCACGCGCACGGGCTCGACGCCGAGCCGCGCGATCAACTCGCGGCGGCGCGGACTGGCGGATGCGAGGACGAGATCGGGCATTGTCTGCCCGGCCGCGTTATTGCGGCCCCGGGCCGCCGCGTCCCGGCATGAAGCGGTAGGTGATGCGCCCCTTGGTCAGGTCGTAGGGCGTCAGCTCGACGAGGACTTCGTCGCCCGTCAGCACGCGAATACGGTTCTTGCGCATCTTGCCGGCGGTGTGGCCGAGAATCTCGTGGCCATTCTCGAGCTCCACCCGGAACATCGCGTTCGGCAGCAGCTCCACCACCCGCCCGCGCATTTCGAGGAGTTCTTCCTTGGCCATGTAGCTCGTCGGTTCCTTTTGATGTGTCGGTCGAATTGGCCGGTGCCCTTAGACGGCGTCGCGGCAAAAGGGAAGCGATTGCCTGTCCATCCCGGAAACGGGTGCGCGACAAAGCGTTACGCGAATTCACCTTGTGTTCGGTCGGCCGGCCCGACACATGCCCTCGGCGGGGGAGGCCCGGTTTGTTTTTATTGAAGGAATCTCCCGTTGTCGGTTCGTTTCCCGCAGTCGTCCCTGCTCGTCCTGGCGCTCGTTGCCGGCCCAGTGCTCGCACAGGAAGCGCCAGCTCCGACTGCGCAGGCGGAGTCCGCTGCCCCGGCGGACGAAGGTTCGGCGAGCGATAACGAGATAGTCGTCACCGCAGCCCGGATTCCCGGCCAGGTCGAGACTGCGGTTCCCCCCATCGTCGAGCTCGACGAACAGCAGGTCGCCGCATACGGCGCGACCTCGATTTCCGATCTCGTGGCCCAGCTTGCCCCGCAGATCGGTTCGGGCCGCGGCCGCGGCGGGCGGCCGGTGTTCCTGCTGAACGGGCAGCGAATCTCAAGCTTTCGCGAAATGGGCCGCCTGCCCCCCGAGGCGATCCGCAAGGTCGAGGTGCTGCCCGAAGAGGTCGCCGTGCAGTTCGGCTACCCCGCCGACCAGCGCGTCATCAACTTCATCCTCAAGGACGATTTTGTCAGCCGCGAGGTCGAGGTCGAGTACGGTCAGCCGTGGGCCGGGGGCTACAGCAGCCAAGAAGGCGAGTTGGGCCTACTCACCATCGACGGCAAGAAACGGTTCAACGGCACCCTCAGCTACAATCGCCGCACCCCGCTGACCGAGGCGGAGCGCGGGGTGATCCAGGCGACCGGCAACGCGCCGACGGTGGCGACGGATGCCGACCCGGCGGCATTCCGCACGCTCGTCGGCCGCAATTCGACCTTCGAGGCCAACGTTACCCGCAGTAGCGGCTTTGGCGAAGGCGCGGGCGGCGGCACGTTCACGCTCAACGGGAACTATACCCACGAGAACTCGACCTCGCTGTCGGGGCTCGACACCGTGCTGCTGACCGGCCCAACGGGCTCGACGGCGGTGCGCACCATCGATGCGGATCCGCTGTTCCGGCGGTCGAACAGCGACACATATTCGCTGGGTGGTGGCGTCAACATGCCACTCGGCGATTGGCAATTTTCTTCGACGGTCGATGCCAGCCTTGCCGACATCGAGACGCTCATCGACCGGCGGCGCGACACGACCGCGCTGCGCAACGCGGCGACCGCCGGGACCCTGCCGATCGACGGAGCGCTGCCGACTATCGGCGATGCGGGCATCGACACCGCCAACAGCCGCACATGGAACGCGTCCAACAAGACCACGCTGGTCGGCCGTCCGTTCAGTTTGCCGGGCGGCGAGGTCGGGCTGACCTTCGACGCAGGGTACGACTGGACCCGGATCGAGAGCACCGACACGCGCAGCGTAACCGGCAATCCAACGCTGACGCGCGGGAACCTCAATGGCGGGGTCAACCTCAACCTGCCGATTACCAGCACCCGCGAAGGGTTCGGCGAGGCGCTGGGCGATCTGTCGCTCAACCTGTCGGGCGGGGTCGATTACCTGTCCGACTTCGGCACGCTGACCGACTGGTCCACCGGGCTCAACTGGCGTCCGACCGAGCGGCTCGGGCTTCAGGCAAGTTACACGGTGCGAGAGGCGGCGCCGGGCCTTTCGCAGCTGGGCGGTCCGCAACTCGTTACTTTCAACGTCCCGACCTACGATTTCCAGACCGGGCAAACGGTGCTGATCACGACTACGACGGGCGGCAATCCCAACCTTCTCGCCGAGACGCAGCGCGACCTCAAGCTGGCAGCCAACTATGATATCGACCTGTTCGAACGCGCGAACGTGGTCGTCGAATATTATCGCAACCGCTCGGACAATGTGACTTCGAGTTTCCCGCTGTTGACGCCTGCGATCGAGGCGGCATTTCCCGGCCGAGTGACGCGCGCGGCCGACGGCACCCTGCTGGCGATCGATTCGCGCCCGGTCA
Source organism: Tsuneonella sp. HG094 (assembly GCF_053819285.1). Taxonomy (NCBI): domain Bacteria; kingdom Pseudomonadati; phylum Pseudomonadota; class Alphaproteobacteria; order Sphingomonadales; family Erythrobacteraceae; genus Tsuneonella; species Tsuneonella sp. HG094. Next base: position 1,768,990 of record NZ_JBSORA010000001.1, on the reverse strand, counting down.
CCTTCGCGCAGACCAAGAGCGACCGCATCCGCTATGGCTTCAACCTGTTCGGGAAGGTCGGCAAGGCATCGCCCGAAAGCGCAGGCTCCGGTTCGAGAAGCGCGCGCTTCGGCGGCGCGGCTGCGGCTGCACCGGCGCCGACGCCAGCTCCTGCGCCATCGACTCCCCGTGTAACAACCGGAGGGTTCGACCCGGCGCGCTTTGCAGAGATGCGGACGAAGTTCTGCGGCACGCCCGAGGGCCAAGTGCCCGACCTCAGCGGTATCCCCGAGCGGATGCTGGAGCGGCTGAAGGGTCCCGATGGGCAGGTCGACCCGGCAAAGGTCGCCGAGATGAAGACCCGCTTCTGCTCGGCCGACGGTGCGCCGGGCGGTCCGCGCAGGTTCGATCCGGCAGAATTCGCTGCGCTGCGCACGGCACTTCAGTGCGCCGATCCGACGAAGCCGATCGATATCGCAACGCTGCCGCCCCAGATCGCCGACCGCCTCAAGGGACCGGACGGTTCGATCGATCAGGCACGCCTGAAGGAGCTGCAGACGCGGCTCTGTGCTGTGCAGGTTCCTGCTCAGGGCGCCCAAGGGTCCGGTCGTGGGCAAGGCGGCGAGCGTGGCCCTGCCGGTGGCGGCGGTCCCGGCGGAGGTGGCCGCGGGCCGGGTGGTCCGGGCGGCGGCATGATGGGCATGATGGGGGGCCGGGGCGGCGACGGGCAGGGACGGTGGAACCTGTCGGCCTATCACACGATCAACCTCGGCAATTCGGTGCTGATCGCGCCGGGCGTACCGGAACTCGACCTGCTGAACGGTGATGCCACCGGCAGCAGCGGCGTCTCGAAGCACCAGGTCACGCTCGAAGGCGGCGTGTTCTACAAGGGCATCGGCGCGCGTCTGTCGGGCAATTACGCCAGCGGTACGACCGTGAACGGCAGCGGCTTGCCGGGATCGAGCGACCTGCGCTTCCACGACCTCGCTACGTTCAACGTGCGCATGTTCATGGCGCTCGACCAGCAGAAATGGCTGACCGGCGGCGGCGAGGATGCGGGATTCTGGAAGGGCGCGCGGCTCGGCCTGGCGATCAACAACGTGTTCGATGCGCAGCAGCGCGTGACCGACGAGACCGGCACGGTGCCTTTGCGCTACCAACCGGCGCTGGTGGATCCCACCGGCCGGTTCATCGAACTGGAGTTCCGAAAGGTCTTCTAGTTCAGGCGCGACCGGGGAAAGGCGAAGGACGCACAGCCCTTCGCCTCGAACGGCGCCCACGAACCCTCGGGCTGGGCGAGCCGGTCGGCGATGGCAATCATCGCTGCTGGGTTGACGCCGAGGCCGACATGACTGGCAAACACCTCGATATTCTCGGTATGCGGATTGGTGCCCGGATGCTGGACCGATCCGCGCCAGTGGACGACGCCGTCTGCCTTGGTGAGGATCGAGGTGGTCGGCACTGGCGGCGCTTCGGCAAGTTTGCGGAAATTGCCCTGGCGCATCGGCTCGGGTTCCGCGCCGTTGAGCATTTCGAACAGCCGGCGCGCGTTCGAGTGGTTGCGGTCGTCGCTGATCGGGCTGCCGAGGGTGATGACCTGGCGCACCTTTTCCGGTGCGAGCTTCGCCAGTTCGCGCGCGAACACTCCGCCCAGGCTCCAGCCGATGACCGAGACCTTGCCTCCCGTCCGCTGGAACAGCTCGTCCAGGCACCCGGCCATCGCCTCGACCCGGACATTGTCGACCCGGACGTTGCGGCCCAGCTTCCAGCCGACCGCTTCGTATCCGAGTTGGGAGAGCAGGCGGCGCATCGGGCCGGTCGAGGTATCGGACGCCATGAAACCGGGCAGGACCAGCACACCATGTCCGTCGCCCTTCGGCAGCAGCGACAGCAACGGGCGCAGCGCGATGAACGCGGCGTATTCGCCGAGCGCGCGCGACGGTTCGGTCAGCGCCAGCAGGCGGCTGGGTGGATGGGCGCGGTATCCGGGATCGGTCGCGGTGGTTGCGGTCACTTGGTGCTTCCCTTGCTTGTTTTTGCGCGCGTGGCGGTTTTCGGTTTCGAATTGGAACGCTTTGCCGGCGCCTTTGTGCCGGAAGCCTTTTGCGCTGCCGGTTTGCGCGCGGCGGGCTTGCTGGTCTTTTCCGGAGCGCCGCTGGCCGCGTTGCGCAGTTCCTCGAAGCTGTCCTGGATGCACTGGGCGTAGAATTCGGGGTCCGGCATCAGCTCGCGGCAGGCGGTGAACGTCACCGTCGCCTCGTCGCAATAGCTCTGGACCGTGTGGCCGAGGCCCATGCCGTCTGTCAGGCACAGGAGCCCGAACATGCTCTCCAGCCTGGCGCCGGTCGAATAGATCGGTACCGGCGGGCCCGGAACGTTGGTCACCACAGTCGAGAACATCGGCGCCATGCCGCGGTTGGCGAGGCCCAGCCGGGTGTAGAGCTGTGCGCCGAGGCTCATCCACAGCGCGGGCGAAACCTTGCTCGCCTCGGTCATGTTGCGCGCGCCGACAGCCTCGGTCATCGCCTTGGAATTGGTCGTGCGGTCGTGGACGAACTGCAACCGCTTGATCGGATCGGCGATGGGCGTGCCGAGGGGCGCGACCATCGCGGCGACCTGATTGCCCATGTCGCCCTTCTCGGTCTTCGAGCGGACCGAGATCGGGGCCATCGCCGTCAGCGTCTTTTCCGGCAGGTCGTCCTTTGCGAGCAGGTACTTGCGCAACGCTCCTCCCACGATGGCGAGGAACACGTCGTTGACCTTCGCCCCGTCGACCGCGGTGCGGATCGTCTTGAGGTCGGCGAGCGGCAGGCTGCGACCTTCGACCACGCGGTGCGCGCTGATGACCTTGTTGAAGCGGGTGCGCGGGGCGAGCATTTCGCCCGAGACCTTGAAGTCCTTGACCACGAGGCCCTTGAGCGCCTTCGCCAGCCCGGGTGCCGCCTTGGCCGCGACTTCGAGTTGCTTGAGCGGGTTGGTGACCGCGTTGAAGTAGCTCTTGCCGAGCAACTCGGCGGGGTTTGGAATTTTCTCCGGCTTCCAGGTGTCGGGTGTCTTTGGCGGACCGTCGTCGGCGCGCAATGTGTGCATCGCCTCCATCAGGTCGATGCCGCTCATCCCGTCGATCGCGGCGTGGTGGACCTTGGTCACCATCGCGTAGCAACCCTTGGGCACGCCCGGCACATTATCGATCCCCTCGACCACGGTGAACTCCCATGGTGGTCGAGTGAGATCGAGCGGGCGGGCGAATATTCGCGCCGCCTGGATGCACAGCTGCCGCCAGTCGCCTGGCTCGGGCAGCGCCACGTGGCGGACATGGTATTCGAGGTCGAAATCCGGGTCCTCGATCCAGTACGGATAGTCGAGGTCGAACGGCACGCGGACCATGCGCTGGCGCATCGTCTTGGACAGCTGCATGCGGCTTTCGAAAAAGGCGAGAATGTCCTTGAAGCGGACGAAGCCGCCGGGCGCGGTCGCGGGATTGTAGATCAGGATCGAGCCGATGTGCATCGGCGAATTCTTCGTCTCGAGCGCGACGAAGCTCGCGTCCATGCCCTGCAATTGCCGCAAGCGCGTTTCTCCCACCTCGTCGGGTCTGTGCCCGGTTGCGATGCGAAGCTAACACACGGTCGGCAGTTGGCAATGCTTCCTGCTAGAGCGCGTCCCCGGTCGCTACTCCGCTCGCCCATGCCCACTGGAAGTTATAGCCTCCGAGCCAGCCGGTCACGTCGACTGCCTCTCCGATCGCGTAGAGGCCGGGGACCGCCTTTGCCTCCATCGTCTTCGACGAGAGTTCGGCTGTGGAAATGCCGCCGACCGTGACCTCGGCCTTGGCGAACCCCTCGCTGCCGTTGGGGCGGAAGGTCCAGCGCGCAAGTCGGCCTTCCGCTTCGCGCAGGGCAGCGTCGGACTGGTTGCCGAGTTCACGGTCGAGCCCGAGCCGGTCGGCGAGTGTCAGCGCCAGCCGCTCGGGCAGGAGTTCGCGCAAGACGCTGCGCATGGTCGCCCGCGGCGCGGTGCGCTTCGCCTCGAGCAACCAGCCCGCCGCGCGATCTGGGAGAAAGTTCACCGCGACCTCCTCGCTCGGCCGCCAGTAAGACGAGGCCTGAAGGATCGCCGGGCCCGACAGCCCGCGATGTGTAAACAGCGCAGATTCGCGAAACGCGGCTTTCCCGGCGCTTGCGATCACTTCGGCCGAGACCCCCGAAAGCTCGCGAAAGAGCACGTCCTCGCCGCCGAGTGTCAGCGGAACAAGTGCGGGTCGCGGCTCGACGATCTTGAGTCCGAACTTGCGCGCGAGGTCGTAGGCGAAGCCGGTGGCGCCCATCTTTGGTATCGACGGGCCGCCGGTCGCTATCACCAGCGCAGGGGCGCGGTCATCTCCGACACGGAAAAAGTCGTCTGCGTGATCGGCCTCGATCGTCTCGACCCCGCAGCGCACCTCGACAGCGCCCTTGCCGCACTCCGCCAGCAGCATGTCCACGATCTGCCGCGCGGACCCGTCGCAGAAAAGCTGGCCCAGCGTTTTCTCGTGCCATGCGATGCCGTACGCTTCGATCAATTCAAGGAAATCGCGCGGGGTGTAGCGCGCCAGCGCGCTCTTGGCGAAGTGGGGATTGGCCGAGAGGTAATTCGCGGGACCGGCGCCGATGTTGGTGAAATTGCATCGCCCACCGCCAGAAATGAGGATCTTCTTCCCCACTTCCGCGCCTCGCTCCAACACCAACACTCGGCGCCCGCGCTGGCCGGCGCGTCCTGCACACATCAGGCCCGCGGCCCCGCCGCCAAGGATGATCGCATCGTAGTCCACGCCGGGCGCCTAGCGGAGGCAGACCCGGCGCGGAACCGCTATCAGGCGTCTTCGGGCACCTTCTGCTCCTCGAGCGCGGCGATCAGCGCCTGGCTGAAAGCCGGAATGTCGTCGGGATTGCGGCTGGTGATGAGGTTGCCATCGATGGCCACTTCCTGGTCGACCACGTGACCGCCTGCGTTCGCGAGATCGGTACGCACCGAAGGCCAGCCCGTCACCGTGCGACCGTCGACGATGTCGGCTTCGACCAGCAACCAGGGTGCGTGGCAGATCGCGGCGATCGGCTTGTCGGCATCGTTGAAGTCTTCGATCAGGTCGATGACGGTATCGTTCATTCGCAGGACGTCGGAATTCATCTGGCCGCCGGGCAGCAGCAGCGCATCGTAGTCGGCTGCCTCGACCTCATCGACAGTCAGGTCGACTTTCACCGGTCGGCCCCAGTCCTTCTGGTCCCAGCCTTTGATCTCGCCGTCCTCGAGGCTAGCGACGACGGTTTCGAAGCCGGCTGCCTCGAGGTTGGCCTTGGGCTTTTCCAGTTCCGATTGCTCGAAACCGTCGGTGGCGATAATCAGTACGCGCTTGGTCATGAGTGGACTCCTTCGGCCACCATACGCGTGGGGATAGCGGCGCGTTCCGCCGTTGAGCGGCGCCCCGTGCGGCTGCTAGGGCGGCTCGCATGGCAGACATCATCGAAGCCGAAAAAGACCCGTTCGACGCGATCGTCGATGCCCCGTTCGATAGCGCGCTGTCGGAGCGATACCTCGTCTATGCGCTGTCCACGATCACCGCGCGTTCGCTGCCCGACCTGCGCGATGGACTGAAGCCGGTCCACCGCCGCCTGCTGTGGGCGATGCGGCAATTGAAGCTCAACCCGAACGATGCGTTCAAGAAGTCGGCGCGCGTGGTCGGCGACGTGATCGGCAAGTACCATCCGCACGGCGATGCCTCGGTCTACGACGCGATGGTGCGCCTCGCGCAGGATTTCGCGCTCCGCTATCCGCTGGTCGAGGGGCAGGGCAACTTCGGCAACATCGACGGCGATAACGCCGCCGCCTATCGTTACACCGAGGCGCGGCTGACGCGCACCGCGATGCTGCTGATGCAGGGCCTCGACGAAGGCACGGTCGATTTCATCCCGACCTACAACGGCGAGGAGGAAGAGCCCGAGATCTTCCCCGGCCTGTTTCCCAATCTCCTCGCCAACGGATCCAGCGGGATCGCGGTCGGCATGGCGACCAACATCCCCAGTCACAACGTGGCCGAGGTGATCGATGCCGCTCTCGAACTGGTCGATAACCCGCACGCGGAACACGCGCGGCTGATGGAGCTGTTCAGGGGACCCGACTTCGCGACCGGTGGTCTCGTCGTCGACAGCGCCGAGGCGATCTCGGCCGCCTACGAGACCGGGCGCGGCAGCTTCCGGATGCGCGCGCGCTTCCACGCCGCCGAGGCGAAGGACGAGGTCGACCGCAATGCCGGGATCGAGCGGCTGGGCGGCGGGCAGTGGCAGCTGGTGGTCAGCGAAATTCCCTACCAGGTGGCCAAGGGCAAGCTGATCGAGCAGGTCGCGCAAGCGATCGCCGACAAGAAACTGCCGATCCTCGAGGACGTGCGCGACGAGAGCGACGAGAACGTCCGCATCGTTTTCGTGCCCAGGAGCCGCAACGTCGATCCCGAACTGCTCAAGGAATCGCTCTACAAGCTGACCGACCTCGAAACGCGCTTCGGACTCAACCTCAACGTGCTTGCCAACCTGTCCGGGGCCGGTCGGACGCCGATGGTGATGGGGCTGAAGGAAGTCCTGCTCCACTGGACCGCGAGCCAGATCGACATCCTCCAGCGCCGCAGCCGCCACCGGCTGGAGCAGATCGCCAAGCGGCTGGAGCTCGTCGAAGGCTACATCGTCGCCTACCTCAACCTCGACCGGGTGATCGAGATCATCCGCACCGAGGACGAGCCCAAGCCGATCATGATGGCCGAATTCGGCCTCACCGATCGGCAGGTCGAAGCGATCCTCAACATGCGGCTGCGCAGTTTGCGCAAGCTCGAGGAGATGGAGCTGCGGCAGGAGCGCGACGCGCTGCTCAAGGAGCAGGACGACCTCGAGAAGCTGCTGGGGTCGCCCGCCCGCCAGCGCACCCGCCTGCGCCGCGACCTCGAAAGTTTGCGCAAGGAATATGGTCCCGACACCGCGCTCGGTGCCCGTCGCACGACGATCGCGGAAGCCGCGCCGACGGTCGAGTTCAACCCCGATGCGATGATCGAAAAGGCACCGGTCACCGTGATCCTGTCGCAGAAGGGGTGGATCCGCGGGGCCAGCGGCCACCTGCCGCTCGACCAGGAGTGGAAGTACAAGGAGGGCGACGGTCCCGCCTTCGTGCTCCACGCGCAGACGACCGACAAGCTGCTGCTCGCGGCCGACGACGGGCGCTTCTACACGCTGGGCGCGGACAAGCTGCCGGGCGCACGCGGCTTCGGCGAACCCGTCCGCACGATGATCGACATCGACAGCGAGGCGCAGGTGATCGCCGCGCTGGTCCATCGGCCCAAGGGCCAGCTCCTGCTAGCAGCGTCGAGCGGCAAGGGCTTCGCGGCCGAGACCGACGAACTCCTCGCCGAAACGCGGAAAGGCCGCCAGGTCGTCAATCTCAAGCCCGGGCAGAAAGTCGTCGCCGTCCGCGAGATTGCCGCGGCGCACGATCACGTTGCGGTGGTCGGCGACAACCGCAAGCTGGTGGTGTTCCACTTGGAGGAAGTGCCGATCCTCGGCCGGGGCCAGGGCGTCACCCTCCAGCGCTACCGCGACGGGGGCTTGAGCGATGCGCTGACCTTCAGGCTCGAGGACGGGCTCAGCTGGGCGATGGGCGGCGATACCGGGCGGACGCGCACCGAGAGCGATATCTGGCAATGGAAGGTCGCGCGCGGAGCGGCGGGCCGCCTGCCGCCGCAAGGATTCCCCAAGAGCAATCGTTTCACGCAATAGAAACGGGCCGGACGCGTCTGCGCGCGTTCGGCCCGTTCAGCGACCCGAAGAGCTCGTGCCTGAAGCCCGGCCTTCGGTTGACATCGGTGTAAGATGGGCTGTCATCCAACGGCAACGATTGTGCGGCAAGACGACGCTATCGCAGGACGGTTGCGTCAATGAAGCGCTTCATCGAGTAGTTGTTCCACTCTTGTTCGGTCGGGGAAGCCTTCCTCGACCCAGCGGCGTTCGATCGCGCGCAGGATTCGGGCGACCTCCGGGCCCGCGCCCACGCCGCGAGCGACGATCTCCCCGCCCTTGAGCGGCAACTGCGGCACATCCCACCCGGCGAGGGGCGCAGGGTCGCCGCCGTTCAGGAGTAGCCGGTCCGTGGCGCAGTCGAGGCCGACCCGGTAGCCGAGCGCGCGCGGATCGTCGCTATCGCGCGTGTCGCGCGCGGCGGCGCAGGCGAGGCGGTCGCGCTGGCTGCGCGAGAGACGCAGGCGCGCCGCTACCGTTTCGGCGACGGGCGGCACCGCCGGCAGGAGCGCGGCAAGTCGGCGCATGGCGTCGGGTTCGATCCCTGCTGCCGCTTCCGCTGCGACGAGATCGGCCAGCTTGTCGACCTCGTGCTTGCCGCATTCGGGCAGGACGACCTGCATCACGCCGAGCGCGCGCATCCGTGCCACCGTCGGCGCGGGGTCGGGCAGGGCGAGCAGATTCTGCAATTCCCAGCCCACGCGTTCGCGGCTGAGGCCCTTGAGGCCTTGCGCCAGCTCGGCGCAGGCCTCTTCCGCCTCGGCATCGAGTTCGCTGCCGAAGCGCGTCTGGAAGCGGAAGTAGCGCAGCAACCGCAGGTAATCCTCGCGAATGCGGGCGCGGGCATCGCCGATGAAGCGAACGTGTCCTCGCGCAAGGTCGTCCACTCCGCCGAAATAGTCGTGGACCTCGAGGGTATCGGGATCGGCATAGAGTGCGTTTATCGTGAAATCGCGCCGCGCGGCATCGTCGCGCCAGTCGCTCGCGAAGGCGACCGTCGCGCGCCTGCCGTCGGTCGACACGTCCTTGCGCAGCGTCGTGATCTCGACGTTGCCGCCGTCGAGGATCGCGGTGACGGTGCCGTGGTCGATGCCGGTCGGGATCGTGCGGATGCCGACCGCATCGAGCCGGTCGATCACCTCGCGGGGTTCGAGCGGGGTTGCGGCATCGATATCGTGCGCCTCGCACCCCAGGAGCGTGTCGCGCACCGCCCCGCCGACCCAGCGCGCGTTGCCGGGGCCGAGCGCCGCAACGAGGCGGGCAAGCTCGGGGCGGCGGGTCCAGTCGGCGGCGGGCAGAACGGTGGCTGGGCTATCCGGCATCGAACAGCTCCGCCAGCGCCATCCGGCGCGACAGGTTGCCGATGATCGCCGCCGTGATTCCCCAGATCCGGTGCCCTTGCCAGACGATCTCGAAATAGGTTCGCTGGGCGCCCTCCCACTCGACGGTGCGCGGCGTGCGGTTGGCTGGGTCGAGCAGGTAGGCGAGCGGCGGCTCGAACCAGTCGGCGACTTCCAGGGGGTTGGGCCGGATCGGCAGGTCGGGCGGGACGACTGCGAGCACGGGCGTCACGTCGTAACCCGTCCGGGTGCGAAACGGATCGCTCGCGCCGATGACCCGCACGTCGCGCGGGTGGATGCCGAGCTCCTCGTGCGCCTCGCGCAGCGCTGCCTCGATCGCATCCTCGCCGGGATCGATCTTGCCGCCGGGAAAAGCGGCCTGGCCCGCGTGCGAGCGCATGGTTTCGGGCCGGTGGGTGAGGATGACGCCGGGCGACGCGCGCTCGGTCACCGCGATCAGGACCGCCGCGGGGCGTAGTTCGTCGGGCGGCGCCATGGCGTCTGTCAGGAGTTCGATTTCCTGCGCGTGCCCCGCCTCGAACACGCTGGCGAGGCGGTCGAACAGCGCGCTCATGTGGGCACCAGCGAAAAGGTCGCGCCTTCGCTCGCCACCCGCCAGTCGGCGTCGGCGAGGTGGGCGAGCTGTTCGTAGGTCGACCGGTTGAGCCGCGCCTCGCACCCGCGCCGCACCGCGAGGTAGAGCGCAGGCGTGTCCGCATCCCCGCGTGCGGTGAGCGGATGCTCGGGACCGGCGATCACGATCTCGTCGGTGTTGAGCCGGAACGCCAGCGCTCCGTCCTTCGCAGTCACGTCGACGGCCACGAAGGCGGCGTCCTCGACCGCGATCGAGAGCTTTTGCACCGGGGTGACGAGCCAATGGCCCTCCTCGTCGCGCAGCAGCAGCGAGGCAAAGGCGCGCACCATGGCCGGACGCGCGATCGGGCTGCCTTCGTGGGTCCAGCTGCCGTCGGCGCGGATCGCCATGTGGCTGTCGCCCGTCTCGCCGGGCGTCCACCGTTCGACCGGCGGTAGGGTGCGCGCGGCCACCGCATCGGCAAGCTCCGCCAGCGACATTCCGGCAATCTCGGGCGGCGGCTCGTAGGGCATCGTCGGGGGCGATGCCAGAAGCGCGTCAGTTCGCCAAGCGCGCTGCGCTCCACGGCCCCAGCATCCCCGCAGGCGGCAGGACGGCGGTGCTGGCACCCCGCACGAGCAGGCGGTCGGGGGACCACGGGCCCGGGCACTGCCAGCCGCGCGGCGCTTCGACGAACCCGAAGCGCCCGTAATAGGGCGCGTCGCCGATGAGGATTTGCGGCAGGGCCGCCGCCGGATCGATCGCGCCGAGCGACGCCGCCATCAGCGCCTTGCCATAGCCCTCGCCCTGGTGGCCGGGCAACACAGCGACGGGTCCGACCATCAGCAGCGGATGGTCGCGTCCGTCCGTCGCCTCGAGCGCGACTGGCCAGACCTGGATCGTGCCGACCAGCCAGTCATCCTCGTCGAGCGCGGCGAAACTGAGCGCGGGAAGCCAGTCGGTCCCCTCGCGGATGCGATACGACGTGCGCTGCCGGCGCTCGGGTTCGAACGCGGCGTCGAGCAGGTCTTCGACGAGGCGCGGTTCGACCGCGGCAAGGGGCACGATGCTGGGCATGGGGCGCGCGCCCTACGGCGGGGGCGAACGCCTGTCGAGGCAGAATCAGCCCGGACGGAGTGCGATCAGCCTTCCGCCGGACTTGTCCTCGAGGATCCATATCCGTCCATCGGGGCCTTCGAGGATATCGCGAACGCGGCGCTCCATTCCAATCCGCGCCAGCTCGCGTCCCTTCTCGCCCTCGAAGCCCACGCGCACGATGACGTTCGGCTTCATCCCGCCGACCAGCGCCTGACCCTTCCATTCCGGCTTCAGCTTGCCGGAATAGATGACGAAATCGCCGGGCGCGATGACTGGGTTCCAGCTTATCGCCGGTGCCGCGAACTCGGGCCGGTCGGCGTGGGGCGGAATGACCTTGCCATCGTAGTGATCGCCCTCGGAGACCACCGGCCATCCGTAGTTCGCGCCTTTCTTGACGAGATTGATCTCGTCGCCGCCAGCGGGCCCGTGCTCGAGATCCCACAACCGTCCCTGCGCGTCGAACTGCAGGCCGAGCACGTTGCGGTGTCCCCACGACCACACATCCTGCGCCTTGCCCGACTGTCCGCTCAACGGATTACCGGCTGCGGGCGTGCCATCGAGATTGAGCCGGACGATCGATCCGAGGTTGTTGGCAGTATCCTGTGCCGGCTGCATCTTCTGGCGGTCGCCGCTGGACACGAACAGGTATTTGCCATCGGGCGAGACGGCGATGCGGTGGGAGTAGTGCCCGCGCCCGGTGACCTTGGGCTGACGCCAGACGACGGCGAGATTGTCGATCCGGCACGCGTCGGCTTCTTCGCACACTAGGGTGCCGCGGCCGAGTGCGGCGCCGCGGGTGTCGTTGTCGCCCGCTTCGGCCCAGGTGAGATAGATCGTGCGGCGACCGAGCGTCCTGCTGCTCTCGGACGGAAGAAAGGCGACGTCGCCGAGCCCGCCCTGGCCGCCGTAGTCGACTTTGGGCAGCCCGGTCACCGTGCCGACCTTGCCGCTCTGCACGTCGACGAACTTCATCGTGCCCGCACGCTCTGTAATGAAGATCGTCTCGGTTCCGGGCGCGAAGGCTGCTGCCCAGGGCTCTTCGAATGCCCCGTATTCCTTCGAGGTGAAATCGCGTCCGCTCATCACGACCACCTCGCTTGCAGGTGCGGGCGTCGAGCGCGCATCGGCGGGAGTTTCCCCGGTCGATTGCGCGCCGCAGCTTGCGGCGGCGAACGCGGTGAAGGATATGGCGGCGAGGGAACACAGTCGCTTGGTCATGTTGTCAGGAACACCCCATCTCGGTTTTGGCTCCGCCCCACTCGTCGTCGGGGTCGACGAGGCGGGTCGCGGGCCTTTGGCCGGCCCGGTTGTCGCCGCTGCCGTCGCCTTGTGCAAGCCGCGTCCGGCGGGCCTCGACGATTCCAAGAAGCTCTGCGCCGCCACCCGTGCGCGGCTCGACTTGGCGGTCCGCCGCCGCTGCGCCTGGGCTGTCGGCGTGGTCGAGGTCGATGACATCGACCGGCTCAACATCTTCGGCGCGACGATGCTGGCGATGACGCTGGCAGTTGCCCGGCTGGCCGAAATGCTCGGCCGCGATCCGGAACTGGTGCTGGTCGACGGCAATCTCACCCCGCACGGACGCCGGCCGGAATGGCGCTGGGCAGCGCGTCCGATCGTCGGCGGCGACGGCAAGGAACCAGCGATCGGCGCGGCCTCGATTGTCGCCAAGGAATGGCGCGACCGGCTGATGGCCGACCACGCCCGCGCGCATCCCCACTACGGATGGGAGCGCAACAAGGGCTACGGGACGCCCGACCACCTTGCCGCCCTCCGCGCGCACGGCCCGTGCCCGCTCCACCGCCGCAGCTTCGCTCCGGTGGCGCAGGCAGACCTCTTCGCGGCTTGAGACCGCGTCCGCTCAGGCCAGCCGACGCCCGATCCTGAACGATACGGGAGCGTAATGGCCTGTCGAGGGTACGATGGGCCGCAGGATCACTTCGTCGGCTGCGGGACCGAGCAGCAATCCGTCGATTTCTCCCGCAACCGAACCGTCGGCAGCGGCGAGCTTGCCGGCAAATCGCGTGCGGTCCTGCGACAAGACGACATCGTGCAGGATCATCTGCGTGGGACCGGGCGAACTTCGTGTGACATCGATGTGCCCGCTTACCGCTCCGGTTGCGAAGTCGATCTTGAGCGCGTCGTTGGTCCCCAAGGTGTACGACACGCTGCCACTCGTCGGCACCGAAGCGGACGGTGTAGGGATGCCGTAGAAGAATTCCGAGACGAGGTAGGGAAACGCCCCCTTGTCGACAGGGCTGGCAAGGCTTCCGGCCATGGCAAAGCGTGCTGGCTGATCCGCCACGTATGGCAGCGACAGGTAGAGGTCGCCGTTGAAGACGGAGACCACGATGCTGTTCACGTCTCCGTTCGGTCGGGTTCCAACTGTTCGCGCCTGGGCCAGGGTGAAGTTGGCCTGGCCCAGCCCTTTCACTTGCAAGGCGAAGGCATCGGGCGGGGTGAAACCCAGTGCGACATCGGCCTTCGGATCCCATGTCGCCGGGTCGGCGGAGAAATCCCACCCGGTCCCGGTCGAGCGAACGGTGAATCCGACCGCGACGAACGTTGTCGCAACCGTAGCGCCCAGCGTGCCGAAAGTCCCCACCGGTGGCGGGGGAGGAGGTGGGGGCGGGGGTGGTGGCGGCGGAGGAGGAGGTGGCGGCGGGGGCGGGGTGACCGCCGTGGGCGGTGAGCCCGACGAACTGCCGCCGCCGCAGCCGCCGAGGATGACGACTCCGAGTGCCGCGAGAGTGTTGCGCCGCGAAATATCGTGCATGGTAAGTACCCTCCTTCGAGAGCACATTCATCGATCGATGCGGCAGCCGAAGCCATGATGGAGGGGCGATCTTTGACCGATGGTTTGCCGATGCGGGGTCAATCGGACCGCGAAAAGGCGCGGCTGCGCATGCTTTCGACATACAGGCGCGCCATGCGCTCCTGGGTTTCGGGGCCGCCGATGGGACCGCCCCGTGCCGTCGGCGTGCCAAGCTCGGTCCGTTGATTCGTCCGCGGGAACGGTAGTGGGGGGCGCGGTCGTCCCAGGAAGGCGCAGAGGGGTTCCCACCCGTCCGCCGGGTCGAACACGAGCAAGCGGTCGGGCGAGAGGCTCGCGACCACCTCGGCATTGCGCGCGGCATACCAGTCGGTGATCGCGGGACGGTCGTCGGGTTCGGTCGGGAGCCGATCGAAGATCGTCGCTTCCATCAGCGGACCGACAAGTCCTGCATTCCAGCTCTCCCTGGCGGAGGGCGCGAAGATCGTGCCCGATACCGATTCGTACCACGCATCCGGCGACCGGGTGGTAAGCACCACTTTCGCGTCCGGGTAATGGGCGGCGATCTCTCGCCAGAAGCTCGCCGAGGGGTAATCGCTCGTACTGCGAAAACCGGCGAAGATCGCATCCCAATCGGGCAAGCCGTCCGCTGCGTCGAGCCAGAGCGGTACTTGCCGACGCAAGCCGGCGAACACTTCCGTCATATGGTGGCACGGCCCGAAACCGAGCGCTTCGAGCGCGAATTTCATCGACAGGGTGGCATTCCGACCGAGGCCGGCGGCGATCACCTCGATTGTCATCCGCGCGCCTCCGTTCGCCGATGGGAACGACTGCGATGTGCGCGCAAGCGGCCCGCCCGGCAAGGCGCATCCCGCCGCGCGGAAAATCGCGTCGATAGAGTCTTCCGCGCCACACCCCACGATATCGAGCCACCGGATTCCGCGCGGACTCAACATCTTGTGGCGGACACCTTCTGTTCCGTCTCACATCCGGGGCGTCAGATCGCAGCCCCGCAAACTCCGCGCTTGACCTCGAGTCCGCGAGGACTCACCCTGTGGATAAGTTGAATCGGGGGTAATGAGGGAATGGGGGTCTTGGAGACCACGAAGGTGCGCGCGCGCCGCGCCCCGAACGCGGAAACCGTGCGTGCGGAGCTACCGCTCGGACGGATTCTCGCAGGCGACTGCGTGGAGGCGATGCGCCGGCTGCCCGATGCTTCGGTCGACCTCGTGTTCGCCGATCCGCCGTACAACCTGCAACTCGGCGGCGACCTCAACCGGCCAGACGGCAGCCATGTCGACGCGGTGACCGACCACTGGGACCAGTTCGCCAGCTTCAAGGCATACGACGATTTCACCCGCGCCTGGCTGACCGAGGCGCGCCGCGTGCTCAAGCCCGACGGCGCGCTGTGGGTGATCGGCAGCTACCACAACATCTTCCGCGTCGGCGCGATCCTGCAGGACCTGGGGTTCTGGATTCTCAACGACGTCGTCTGGCGCAAGACCAACCCCATGCCCAACTTCAAGGGCACCCGCTTCACCAACGCGCACGAAACGCTGATCTGGGCGAGCATGGGCGAGAAGAGCCGCTACCAGTTCAATTATCGCGCGATGAAGACGCTCAACGACGAACTGCAGATGCGCAGCGACTGGACCTTCCCGATCTGCTCGGGCGGGGAGCGGCTCAAGGACGACAGCGGACACAAGGCGCACCCGACGCAGAAGCCCGAGGCGCTGCTCTACCGCGTGCTGCTGGCGACGACCGAGAAGGGCGACGTCGTGCTCGACCCGTTCTTCGGCACCGGCACCACCGGGGCAGTGGCCACGCGGCTGGGCCGCGAATGGATCGGCTGCGAGCGCGAGAGCGCGTATCGCCAGGTCGCGACACGGCGCATCGAAAAGGAATTGCCGCTCGACGAAAGCGCGCTTGCGACGATGCAGTCGCCCCGCAACGCGCCGAAAGTCGCGTTCGGTGCGGTGGTCGAGGCGGCACTGCTGCCGCCGGGCACCGAAGTGTTCGACAGGAAGCGCCGCTGGATCGCCACCGTGCGCGCCGACGGGTCGCTGTCGTGCGGCTCGCAGAGCGGATCGATCCACGGTCTCGGCAAGGAGGTGCAGGGCGCGCCGAGCTGCAACGGCTGGGCATTCTGGCATTACGAGGCGGGCGGACAGGTGAAGCCGATCGACGCCGCGCGCCAGCTCTACCTGCTCGGCGTCGAGGACTAGAATTTTCGCTGTCCTACAAGCGGCGTCCCGTGCAAGACCGGCACATGCCATTCGTGTCCTCGATCATGTCCGCACGGTGCGATCATGACACGCCCGGTGCCGCGCGGGTCGACCGGCAGTTCTGGTGTATACTTCGTGTCACCTTTGGCGCGGTGACGGCATGAGCGACCGCCTTTACCTGATGCCAATCGGCCTTGCGGCCAGCCCGCAGGACGAGGAAGGCGATTGCGTCCGCCTTGCCGGGGGGCTGGTGTACGCGCATCGGTTCGCCGCGATCGTGCGGCGGGGCGGGGCTGTCGTGGCGCGGCACCGGTTCACGGCTGAAAGCGCGGCGAACATCTTTGTGAACCTGCCCGAGGCATTGGTCGCCGAGGCGGAGACACAGTGGGCGAACCTGCGGGCCGCGCATCCGCCGCTCCAGCTCGGCAACCGGACGATCCGGCTCGACCAGCCGCAGGTTGCGGGCATCCTCAATGTCACACCAGACAGCTTCTCCGACGGGGGTGCGTTCCTCGACCGGCCCGAAGAGGGCGCGGCGCATGCGGCGAAGATGCTCGAGGCTGGCGCGGCCCTCGTCGATATCGGCGGCGAGAGCACGCGCCCCGGCGCACCGGCGGTGTGGGAGGGCGACGAGATCGCGCGCGTGGTACCGGCGGTCGAGTATTGCGCCGCGATGGGGGCCGCGATCGCGGTCGACACCCGCCGGGCTGCGGTGATGAACGCCGCGCTCGATGCGGGCGCGCAGATGCTCAACGACGTGTCCGCGCTGCGGCACGATCCCAACATGGCGGAACTTGCCGCGGCGCGCGGATGCCCGGTCGTGCTGATGCACGCGCCCGGTTCCGGCGATGACCTCCACGCCGACGGCGACTATCGGGCGGTCGTGCTCGACGTGTTCGACTGGCTCGCGGCCCGACGCGACGAAGCGGTCGCCAGCGGCATCGCGCGCGAGCGGATCGTGCTCGATCCGGGTATCGGCTTCGGCAAGACGCTTGCCGACAATCTCGCGCTTCTCAATGCGCTGCCGCTTTTCCATGCGCTCGGCCAGCCGGTCATGTTGGGGGCGAGCCGCAAGCGGATGATCGGCGCGCTCAGCAACGAGGCCGCCGCGCACGAGCGGCTCGGCGGCAGCGTCGCGCTCGCACTCAAGGGCATGGATGCGGGCGTCCAGCTCATTCGTGTCCACGACGTGGCCGAGACGGTTCAGGCGCGCAACGTGTGGCGGGGCCTGCGCGACGCCGCGCTAACCGATTTCTCCGGGCTGCCGGCGTAGGTCCGCCGCGGCGTCAGGCCGTTTCGTTTTCCTCGATGTAGGTCTCGGCGTCCTTGAGCTTGCGCTCGTACTCGTCCTCGTGCGCGGACTCGAAAGCAAGATACTGGATCGCCAGTTCGACGCGGGTCTTCAGCGGCACCGTGCGGCGGAAGTCGGTCAAGCCCTGGCGCTCTTCCTCGCTCATGTGGTGCGAGTTGTCGTAGTTGCATTTGTCGACCCAGTGCCACCACATCTTCGATCCCGGCTTGTGGCGCATCGCCTCCTCGGCGGCGATGGCGATCTTGTTGTGATCGTCGATCGCATCTTCGGTCGTTTCGGCGGCGCTCGGCGAATCCACCGCGCCTTTGCCCTTCTTGAGAAGGGTCGGGTAGAAGAACCGCTCCTCCGCCTCGGCGTGCGCCTCAAGGAAGTTTTTGAGCTTGGTGAAGATCTTGCCGAGCGCTTGCGCGTCGTCCTTCGCCTCGTCGAGGGCGGCGAACATCATCCGCTGGCGCGCGTGGTCGGCATAGATGCAATCGACGATATCCATCGGTCGGTTTCCCTCTTGTTCGAGCTTTGCACTTCGAACGGGAAACCCGCGCGCCGGTTCCGCTAGAGCGAGTAACCGCCGTCGCTCACCAGCACAGCGCCCGTGATCGTCGCGGCGGCGCTCGACAGCAGGAAACCCGCCTGCCCGGCAATCTCCGCCGCGCTGGCATAGCGGCCGAGAGGTGTGGCCATCTTCGCCATCGCCTCCAGCGCGGCTGACCGGTCGCCGCGGTGTTCGGTCACAAAGTCGCAGAAGAACGGGGTCTGGTCCCACATCGGAGTGTCGACCCCGCCCGGCGCGATTGCGTTGACGCGCACGCGGCGCGGGGCGACTTCCTTGGCAGCCACCTTGGCAAGCTGGATCAGCGCCGCCTTCGACGCGCCGTAGGCCGCCGTGCCCGGCTCGGCCTTGATGCCCGAAACCGACGCGGTCACGACCACGCTGCCGCCATCACGGATCGCGGCGAGCGCGTGCTTGAGCGACAGGAACGCGCCGTCGAGGTTGATCGAGAGCATCGCCCGCCAATCGACGAACGACAGGTCGCCAATCGCGCCGCCGCCGGCGATCCCGGCGTTGATGATGGCATGATCGAGTTGGCCGAAGTCGATCGCATCCCAGAACGCCGGCTCGGCAACGTCGCCTACATGCCGCTCGAACGCGCAGGGAAGGTCGAGCGCCGCAAGCCCGGCTTCGTCACGGTCCACCACCACGAGCCGCGCGATCCCGCGGTCGGCAAGCCACACGCACAGTGCGAGGCCGATGCCCGATGCGGCACCGGTGACGAGCGCACTGCGCCCGGCGAATTCGGATTGCTGGTCTGTCATGCAGACCGACTAACCGCTCAGGCGGCGTTATCGATCCCAAGATCGCCCAGCTTGCGGTAGAGCGTCGAGCGCCCGATTCCGAGGCGACGGGCGACTTCGGTCATCCGCCCGCGGTAGTGCCCGATGGCAAGACGGATCACGTCGGCCTCGATTTCCTCGAGGCTGCGCAGGTTGCCGTCCTCGGCATACAGCATCACCCCGACGCCGTCCTGGCGGGGATCGCGGCTTTCGACCGCCTCGCCCAGCATCTCGGACAGTTGCGGGAAACTGTCGGCCGTCAGTGCCTCGCCGTCGCAGAATACTGCCGCGCGGAACAGCACCGCCTGGAGCTGGCGGACATTGCCCGGCCAGTCGAATGCGGCAAGGAGCGCCAGCGCGCCGTCGGTAATGGTCAGCGCCTTCAGGCCCGGCTGCTCGCCGATCCGGGTAAGGAAATGGCGGGAGAGCGCCTGGATATCGCCCGTCCGCTCGCGCAGCGGCGGCAGCGTGATCGTGGTGGCGGCGAGCTGGGCGTGGAGCGCCGGATGGAAATACCCCGCATCGCCCAGCGTGGTCAGCGGCAGATTGCTCGCCGAAATCACCCGCAGGTCGATCTTGAAGCCGTGCCTCGCGCCGATCGGGCGGACCACGCCGGTCGAGAGGACCTCTGCCAGGCGTTCCTGTACCGCCATGTTCAGTCGGTCGACCTCGTCGAGGACGAGCGTCCCGCCGTCGCACTGCTGGATCGCGCCGATCTGGCGTTCGAACGCGCCGGGAAAGGCGTTCTGTTCGTGCCCGAACAACACCGATTCGATCGAATTGGCCGGAACGGCGCGGGCGTTGATCAACCGGAACGGCGTCTTGGCGCGCGGACTGGCGGCGTGCATCGCGCGCACGAGCATTTCCTTGCCGGTGCCGCTTTCGCCTTCGATCAGAACGTTGCCGTGGCCGCGCGCGGTCTTGGCCGCCTTGGCCAGCGCGGCGCGGAAGTTGGGTGCGGTGCCGATCATCGCATCGAAATCGAGCACCTGGCCGAGCTTCTCGGTCAGCGGCTGCAATTCGTCGCGCGGCGCCTCGCGCTTGGAGGCGCTGCGGAGCGCCTGCATCAGCCGGTCGGGTGCGACCGGCTTGATGAGATAATCGGTTGCGCCCGCCCGCATAGCCTCGACCGCGAGGAGCGGGCTGGCGCTGGCGGTGAGCATCAGGATCGGCAGCGCGGGACGGCGGGCCTTGAGCTCCTCGATCAGGCGGCAGGCGTCGTCGCCCGGCACCCACTGGTCGAGGATGATCGCGGAAAGCTGCATCCCCTGCCGCGTGCCGAGCGTGGCGATCGCGGTTTCCGAATCGGCGACCACGATCGTGCGCCACCCCTCACGCGCGGCGAGCGCGGCGATGAGTCGGCTCTGCGCCGGTTCGTCGTCGATCAGCATCAGCAGTCGATTGTCGCCGTCGGTCATGTGCCGTGTGTCCCGTCCTGAAACAGACCGACCCATTAGGGGACAGGAGTAAAGGTCCGCTTAAGACCCAAAGTCCGGTGTCGGCGGGCTTGAGCGCGGCGTCGCACCGCGATAGGGGATGCGCCGACCACATTTCAGGGGTGAGACTACGACGATGGCAACCGGCAACGACATGAAAGCGCACGCGGGCACCTATGGCGGCTTCATAACGCTGCTCAAGTGGAGCGTTCCGATCATCGCCGTGCTGACGCTTCTCATCGTGCTAGCCATAGCCGAGTGACGGCCGCTCCGGTGCGGATCGCCGTCCTACGGGAAACCGCCTCGGGTGAGACACGGGTCGCCCTGACCCCCGAGACAGCAAAGAAGTTCATCGCGCTGGGCGCGGCCGTCGCGGTAGAAAGCGGCGCGGGGCTTGCCGCAAGCATCCCCGATGCCGCTTACGTCGATGCAGGGGCCGAGGTCGGCCCGGCGGCGAGCGTGGTAAAGGGCGCGGATATCGTCATGGGCGTGCAGGCGCCCGATATTGCTGCGCTGACAGGTGCCAACCCCGGTGCGTGGGTCGCGGCGACATTCGACCCGTTCGCCCGCAAGGACCGGGTCGATGCGTATGCGAGCGCCGGGCTCGAAGCGCTGTCGATGGAATTCATGCCGCGCATCACCCGCGCGCAGTCGATGGACGTGCTTTCCAGCCAGTCGAACCTAGCCGGATACAAGGCGGTGATCGCAGCGGCCGATACCTATGGCCGAGCCTTTCCGATGATGATGACCGCCGCAGGCACCGTGCAGGCGGCCAAGGTCTTCGTGATGGGAGTGGGCGTTGCGGGCCTGCAGGCGATCGCCACCGCGCGGCGCCTCGGTGCCCAGGTTTCCGCCACCGACGTGCGTTCGGCCACCAAGGAGCAGATCCAGTCGCTCGGCGCGAAGGCGATCTTCGTCGAGAGCGTCGCCGGGATCGAGGGCGAAGGCGCCGGCGGCTATGCCACCGAGATGAGCGAGGAGTACCAGAAGGCGCAGGCCGAACTGGTATCCGGCCATATCGCCAAGCAGGACATCGTCATCACGACCGCGTTGATCCCTGGTCGCGCCGCTCCCCGGCTGGTCAGCGACGCACAGATCGCCTCGATGCGGCCGGGCAGCGTGATCTACGACCTTGCGGTCGCGCAGGGCGGCAACGTCGAAGGCTCGGTCGCGGACCAAGTGGTCGAGAAGCACGGCGTGAAGATCGTCGGCTATGCCAACACGCCCGCGACGCTGGCCGCCGACGCCTCGGCGCTGTTTTCGCGCAACCTCTACAACTTCCTCTCCGCGTTCTGGGACAAGGAGCAGGGCAAGCCGGTCCTCGACGATGAAATCGGCGATGCGGTGCGGCTCACGCGCGGGGGCGCGGTGGTGAGCGAGAGGCTGAAGGGGGCCTGAGCAATGGACTTCATATCGATCCTGTCGATCTTCGTGCTCGCCTGCTTCGTGGGCTATTACGTCGTGTGGTCGGTAACCCCGGCGCTGCACACGCCGCTGATGGCGGTGACGAATGCGATCTCCTCGGTGATCGTGGTCGGCGCGCTGATCGCGGCGGCCGCGGCGGGCAGCCCGAGCGCCAAGTGGCTCGGCCTCCTCGCGGTGGCGCTGGCGAGCGTGAACATCTTCGGCGGCTTCGCGGTGACCGCGCGGATGCTGGCGATGTACAAGAAAAAGGATAAGCCCTCGGCCACATCGGAGAAGAAGGCATGAGCCTCGGGCCGATGCAGACGACCGATCTTTCGGTCGCCGCCGACGCGGCGCACGCGGTGAACCCGTGGGTGGCGCTGGCCTATCTCGCGGCGGGCGTGCTGTTCATCCTCGCGCTGCGCGGGCTGTCCAGCCCGGCGACGAGCCGCGCGGGCAACCGCTACGGCATGGTCGGCATGCTGATCGCGGTGGTGACGACGCTGGTGACGCATTTTCCATGGATGGACGAAAGCCGCTGCCCGCAGCCTCGCGAGTTCGGTTTCGATGGGTGTGGGTCAATTATCATCCCGGATTGGGCGACGAGTGGCGAAATCCTTGCCGCCATCGCCATCGGCGGCGCAGTCGGCTGGATCATTGCTCGGCGCATCGCGATGACCGCCATGCCGCAGCTTGTGGCGGCGTTCCACTCGCTCGTCGGCCTCGCGGCGGTGCTCGTCGCGGTGGCGGCGTTCCTCAATCCCGCGGCGTTCGGCATTCTCGGAATGGACGGCAACATCCTCGCGGTCAGCCGCGTGGAAATGATGCTCGGCGCGGCGATCGGCGCGATCACCTTCTCGGGCTCGGTCATCGCCTTCGCCAAGCTCAACGGCAACATGAGCGGATCGCCGATCATGCTGCCCGGGCGGCACGTGATCAACCTCGGCACGCTGCTTGGCATCCTTGCCGGCACCGCGGTCTATGCGCTCGCGGCGAATGCCGGGGCGGGCGAGGGGTGGCTGTTCTGGGCGGTCCTCGTCGCCGCGTTCGTGATCGGTTTCCTGCTGATCATCCCGATCGGCGGCGCGGACATGCCGGTCGTGGTGTCGATGCTCAACAGCTATTCGGGCTGGGCAGCGGCGGCGATGGGCTTCACGCTGCACAACACCGCGATGATCGTCACCGGCGCGCTGGTCGGCAGTTCGGGCGCGATCCTCAGCTATATCATGTGCCGGGCGATGAACCGCAGCTTCCTGTCGGTGATTGCGGGCGGATTCGGCGCCGATGCTGCGGTGGCGGGCGAGGCCAAGGAGCAGCGCCCCTACAAGACCGGCAGCGCGGCGGACGCGGCGTTCATGCTCGAGCAGGCGGAAAAGGTCATCGTCATTCCCGGCTACGGCATGGCGGTGGCGCAGGCGCAGCACGCGCTTCGCGAGATGACCGACGCGCTCGAGGAAAAGGGCGTCGAGGTGAAGTTCGCGATCCACCCGGTCGCGGGGCGCATGCCGGGACACATGAACGTGCTGCTGGCCGAAGCGCAGGTGCCCTACGACAAGGTCTTCGAACTCGAGGACATCAACTCCGAGTTCGCGCAGGCCGATGTCGCCTTCATCATCGGGGCGAACGACGTGGTGAACCCGGCGGCCAAGACAGACAAGACTTCGCCGATCTACGGGATGCCGGTGTTCGACGTCGACAAGGCCAAGCAGGTCTTTTTCATCAAGCGCAGCATGGGCGGCGTGGGTTACGCGGGCGTCGACAACGACGTGTTCTACATGGACCAGACCATGATGCTGCTCGCCGACGCCAAGAAGATGGTCGAGGATATCGTCAAGTCGTTCGACTGATGCGCCTTCCCCTTATTGCTGTAGCCCTGCTGGCAACCACCGGGTGCGTTTCGCAGATCGCCGAAGGTCGCGTCCGGTCCGCGCTCGTCGATGGCGGGCTGTCCGACAGCCACGCGGCCTGCATGGCGGATCGCATGGTCGAACGCCTGTCGATCGCGCAGCTCAGGAAACTCGAGAGCTTGAAGCCGCGCGCGGGAGAGCCCGTGCGCCCCGTATCGATCGCAGGCTACGTGGAACGCGTGCGCCGAGTGGGTGACGCCGAGGTCATCGCCGTCACTGCAAGCTCGGCCGGCTTGTGCGCCGCTGGATTGGGCTGAAGCGCGTCAACTGCCCTTCAGCGTCGGCACCCCGCCGTTGAGCGCGAAGTCGCCGAAGGCGAACTTGCAGGCGTCGAACCCGGTCCACACGACGGGCGTGTTGTCGCCGTCGAAGGTCATGCGTACGTCGTATTTGCAGACCTTGGCATCCTTGTCGAAGTGGACGGTATAATCGTCGCCCGGTTTCACCTTGCCTTCGCCCTGGTCTTCCTCGCGGATGTCCTTTTTCCAGTCGCCGGTTCCGGCTTGCGAAACCTCAACCAACTTGATGGTCTTGCCGGTCTTGTTGACGAGTACGAAGTCCCAGCTTTCGGCGAAGGCGGGCGCGGCCGTGAGCAGAAGCCCTGCCGCGATAGTCAGTTTGATGTGCATCTTGCGTCCTCTCCCCAAAGGATCCGGCAACAGATTGCTCCCGTCGCGAAGCACTTGCAAGTCCCTGCATTCAGCGTTGACTAACGGTCCTGTCAGTAGCAGCTTCGAGCCATGAGGATGACCTGTATCGGCCTGCTGGCGCTCGGCGCCGCGGCCTCGCCGTCGCTCGCCGCGACGCATACCGTGGCTGCCGGGGCCGACGCGCATGCGCGGCTGCAGGAGGCGCTGATCCTGGCGCAGCCGGGCGACGAGGTCGTGCTCGGTCCGGGCCGGTTCGCGCTCGATGACGGGCTCAGCCTCGATGTCGACCGGGTCACGGTGCGCGGATCGGGCATGGACACGACGGTGCTCGATTTCACCGGTCAGAAGGGTGCGGGCGAAGGACTGCTCGTCACCAGTGACGGCGTAACCTTGCGTGACTTCGCGGTCGAGAATCCGAAGGGCGACGGGATCAAGTCCAAGGGAGCCGACGCAATCGTCTATCACCGCGTGCGGGTGACCTGGACCGGCGGACCTCTGGCGACCAACGGCGCGTACGGCATCTACCCGGTCGAAAGCACCGGCGTGCTGATCGACGGGGTGCAGGTATCGGGCGCGTCGGACGCGGGCATCTACGTCGGGCAGAGCCGCGGCATCACCGTGCGCAATTCGGTCGCGCAGGCGAACGTCGCGGGGATCGAGATCGAGAACAGCCGCGACGCTCTGGTGGAGGCGAACCTCGTCACCCGCAACACCGGCGGCATCCTGGTTTTCGACCTGCCGAGCCTGCCGGTGATGGGCGGAGGCAATGTGCTCGTCCGCGACAACCTGGTGGTCGACAACGACACGGCCAACTTCGCGCCGCCGGGCAACATCGTCGCGGGCGTGCGGCGGGGCACGGGCGTGATGGTCATGGCCAACGACGCGGTAACGGTCGAAGGCAACACGATCGCCGGCAATCCCACCTCGGCGGTCATGGTGGTCGCCTATCCGCTGGCGTTCGAGGATGCGCGCTACAACCCCCTGCCGCGCAAGGTCGCGGTGGGTGCGAACCGGGTAAGCGGAAATGGCACCGATCCGCAGGTGCCGGGCGGCGCAGCGCTGGTTGCGGGTTTCGGCGGCGCGCTGCCGCCGGTCATGTGGGACGGACTTGGTGAGACAGCGCTCAGTGCCGACCCGACTATGAACGGCTGGTCGCTCGGTTTGACGAAGCAGGGCCAGGGTCCCGCCGATGCCAAGCCCGCCCCTGCCAAGTTCGCTGCCTTCGCCGATGCGGTCGATCGCGAAGCGGTGGGCGTCCCGGCGGAGCTCGACGCGCGGCTCAAATGATCCGCAGCGCCATCTTCGGCATTGCGCTCGCGGCCGCTGCGGTCGCGATCGCGCGGGATGCGCCCACGCCAAGCGACGCGGCGATCGCGGGCAGCGATATGCCGCGCACCCTTTCGGCGTTCGGGTTCTTCGCCGATGCCGCCGCGCAACTGCCGTCGGACGGCGTGGTCCCTTACCGGCTCAACACGCCGCTGTGGTCCGACGGCGCGGAGAAGCTGCGTTTCGTCTACGTCCCGCCGGGCAAGCGCGCTGCGGCGGCGGGAGAGGGGCTGCTCGACCTGCCCGTCGGCTCGGCGCTCATCAAGACCTTCGCCTTTAGCGAAAAGGGGAAGCGAAGGCTGATCGAAACCCGGCTGTTGCTCCACCGCGCGAACGGGTGGGTCGCGTTGCCCTATCTTTGGAATGCCGAGCAGACCGAGGCGACCCTGGCGGTGACCGGAGCACGGGTTGCGGTGACGACCCCGGCAGGCGAGGCGATCGAGTACCGCGTCCCCAACAAGAACCAGTGCAAGGAATGCCATGGCCTAAGCGGAGCGGTCGTGCCCATCGGCCCCAAGGCGCGCAACCTGGCCGCCGATTGGCTGGACGGGTTCGCCAAGACCGGTCACCTCGATACGGTACCTTCTGTCGCCCACCCGCTCCCTTTGTGGGAAAACCGAGCCGGCGCAACGGCCGAGACAGCAGCGCGCGGCTATCTCGACGTCAACTGTGCGCATTGTCACCGGCCCGGCGGCTCGGCGTCCAACTCCGGCTTGGACCTGCGCTGGGAGCAATCGGACCCGAAGGCACTCGGCGTGATGAAGCGGCCCGTCGCGGCGGGGCGCGGGGCGGGGGCATTCCTGTTCGATATCGTCCCAGGCAAGCCTGCGGAATCGATCATGGTGCACCGCATGGCCAGCCTCGAGGGCGGGGTCGCGATGCCCGAGCTCGGCAAGGCGACCGTCGATCGCGAAGGCTTGGCAGCGGTAGAGCGCTGGATCGCCGGGCTGTAACGAGCGGATTTCTTCGCACATGCGGTAGACGCCGCCTCGCTCCAGCGGCTAGCGAGGCCCGAACGTCGTTCGAAGGGAACCTTCCGTTGCGCAAGCTGGGCCTGATCGGGGGAATGAGCTGGGCCTCTACCCGCGACTATTATGAATACATCAACCGCGCGGTCCAGCGCCGCGTGTCCCCGCTGTCGAGCGCGCCGCTGCTGATCGAGAGCCTCGACTTCGAAGGGTTGCGCGGCATCGAGGACGACGCGGGCTGGGAGCATGCGGCGGACGTTCTGTCGGATAGCGCCCGACGGCTCGCCGGTGCGGGGGCAGGCGCGCTGCTTATTGCGGCCAATTCGATGCACAAGGTCTATGACCGGGTGGCCGAGGCAGCGGGCGTGCCTGTGCTCCACATCGCCGACTGCGTCGGGCGCGAGATGCAGGCAGCCGGGATCAAGAGCGCGGCAATTGTCGGTACCCGCAACGTGATGACCGAGAGCTTTTATCGCAAGCGGCTCGTCGCCCACGGAGTCGACTTGTTGCCGCCCGACATGGACCAAGTCGCCGCGATCGACCGGATCATCTACGACGAGCTGATGGTCGGCAAGGCGAGCCGAACCGCCGAGCGCACTATGAAGACCTGGATCACGGTCAAGGAGCAGGAAGGGGCGGAGGCGATCGTGCTCGCTTGCACGGAGCTGTCGATGGTGGTCGACGTCGATGCGAATGTCCTGCCGGTCTTCGATTCCGCTCGTGCACATTGCCGTGCAGCAGTCGAGTGGCTGCTTGGCGACGAATAGTATTTTTCTTGCGACAAACCGGTGGGTAAATTTCCCGCTCAGCATCTTTCTGTATTCCCTTCGGCAACGATTGGCGCATTCTCTCGCGACCTGTTGAGGGAAGGGACACATCATGAAAAACCGGGTTGCCGGCCGCCTTGCGGCCGTGGGTTTGACGTCACTCGCCATGGCGCTTGCCGCCACTCCGGCGCACGCCGAGAAGATCGCGAACTCCTACATCTGCGTATTCAAGAACGACCGCGTCGCGAAGAGCGAGGTCGCGGGCAAGGCGCGCGCCGCCGCGAACGCGCATGGCGGGTCGGTCAAATTCGTCTACGGCGATGCCCTCAAAGGCTTCGCTGCCAACATGAGCGAACAGGCCGTGACCAACATGCGCCGCGCGAACCCGTCGATCGCCTATTGCGAACAGGACCAGGTGATGAGCCTGCCGCCGATTTCGGTCATGGCAGGCAAACCCGGTGGCGGGACCGCTCCGGCCGAAACCACTCCATGGGGGGTGGCGCGGGTGAATGGCGGCATCGACGCCACGGGCAAGACTGCGTGGATCATCGATAGCGGGATCGATGGGGATCATCCGGACCTGATTGTGGACCAGACGCGCAGCAGGGATTTTACCGGGTCGCGGACCGGATGGCAGGACGAAAACGGACACGGGACTCACGTAGCCGGCACTGTCGCTGCGGTGGACAATACCGTCGGAGTCGTCGGGGTCGCCGCTGGCGCGACGGTGGTTGCGGTTCGCGTGCTCGATCGTCGCGGTTCGGGCTCGACATCGGGCGTGATCGCGGGCGTCAACTACGTGAAAGCGAACGGCCAGGCGGGCGATGTGGCCAACATGAGCCTCGGCGGCGGTGTTTCGCAAGCGCTCGACGATGCGGTGCTGGGTGCCGCGGGAACCGTGCCGTTTGCCCTGGCTGCCGGCAACGAGACCGACGACTACCACAATCACTCGCCGGCACGCGCCGGCGGCGTGGCGACGAACGACAAGGTGTTCACGGTTTCGGCCATGACCAGCGCGGGCGCGCTGGCCAGCTACTCCAACTACGGCATCGGCATAGCCTGGGCCGAGCCGGGCTCGGCTATCCCGTCGACGTACAAGGACGGAGGCTACGCGACGCTGAGTGGAACCTCGATGGCCTCGCCGCACCTTGCCGGTCTGCTGCTTCTTGGCGCAGTCCGTTCGGGCGGTACGATCACCGGAGACAAAGACGGCGTACCGGACCAGATCGGCGTCCGCTGATCCGGCCAGAGGATATATTGCGGGCCGCGCGTCAGATTCGATGCGCGGCCCTTTTTCTCGGGCGCAAGACATGCGTTCCGCTCCTGTTCCCGTTGCCCCCCAAGCGGCCCGCGCCTAACCGCCGCTGACCGATGACGCTTGCACCCTACGCCGCCGATCCCCACGCCAGTGTCGGCCGCGAATTTGCCGAGAACCGTGAAGGTGCGCGCGGACCCCGCAGCGAATTCCAGCGCGACCGCGACCGCATCGTTCATTCGATCGCGTTCCGCCGCCTGCGATCGAAGACGCAGGTGTTCATCGCCCCCGATGGCGATCATTATCGCACTCGCCTGACCCACAGCATCGAAGTCGCCCAGATCGGCCGGGTGATCGCCCGCGCCCTCGGGCTCGACGAAGACCTGACCGAGGCGCTTTGCCTGGCCCACGACATCGGCCACCCGCCCTTCGGCCATGCGGGCGAGGATGCGCTGGAAGAGGCGATGGCGCTGCGCGGCGGGTTCGATCACAACGCCCACACGCTGCGCGTGCTCATGCGGCTCGAGAGCCCGTATTGCGACCACCCCGGCCTCAACCTGTCGTGGGACGTTCTCGAAGGCCTCGCCAAGCACAACGGCCCGGTTCAGGCGCCGAACTGGGCCTTGGCGGAACTCGACGCGGCATTCCCGCTCGATCTCGGCGCGTGGCCCAGCCTCGAGGCACAGGTCGCCGCGATCGCCGACGACATCGCCTACGACAACCATGACATCGACGACGGCCTCCGCGCCGGTTTCCTGCTGCTCGACGATCTGCTGGAATTGGCGCCGATCGCCGACCAATACCGCGCGATCGAGCGCCGTTATCCGGCAACAAGCGTGGACCAGCGTCTGCGCGAACTCGTGCGCAGCCGCATCGGGCTGATGGTCAACGACGTGATCGAGACGACGCGGGCCAACGCGGAGGGATTGCGGAGCGTGATCGAGGTGCGCGCCCAACCCGCTGCGCTCGCCGCGTTCTCGCCTGCAATGGCCGAGGAGGAAAGGGCGCTGAAGGCGTTCATGTACGAGCGGCTCTACTACCACCCCGAACAGCTCACGGCCGCTGGCCGCGCGCGCGACGTGGTTTCGCGCCTGTTCGCAGCCTACGACCAGGATCCGGCGACCTTGCCCGATGCGTGGCGGGCGGCGATGCCGACGCAGGAGCCGCAACGCAGCCGCCATCTCGCCGATTTCATCGCCGGAATGACCGACCGTTTCGCGATCGACCAGTGCACGCGCATTTTCGGGCGTGCGCCCGAAGGGCTGCGCAATGTCTGATCCGCTGCGCATCGCGCTCGTCGGGGCGACCGGCCTCATCGGCACCGAGGTGCTGCGGCTATGCGTCGGGCGCGAGGACGTGCGGCTAGTCGCGGTGTCGCGGCGCGAATTCCGCCTGCCCGAAGGCGCACGCATGGAACTGTTCGTCGCCGATGCCGACAAGTGGGGCGAGGTGTTCGAGGCGATCCGGCCAACTGCTGTGATCTGCGCGCTCGGCACGACATGGAAGAAGTCCGGCAAGGACGAGGATGCGTTCCGTGCGGTCGACCGCGATCTCGTCCTCGCGACAGCTTCCGCTGCGAGTGCCGCCGGGGTCGAGCGCTTCGTTGCCGTCAGTTCGGCGGGCGCGGACTGGCGGTCGAAGAACTTCTACCTTCGCACGAAGGCCGAGGTCGAGCGCGAACTCGGCAAACTGCGGTTCAAGCGCCTCGACATCTTGCGGCCCGGGCTGCTGCGCGGCAAGCGCGATAGTGATTTGCGGTTCCTCGAACGCTTCGGCATCCTTGTCTCGCCGCTGACCGACCTGTTCCTCCAAGGCGGGATGGCGGGCTACCGCTCGATTTCCGCCGAACTGGTGGCCAAGGCAGCGCTCGGTCTCGCCAAGCGCAAGGCGGCGGGCAAGTTCTTCCATGACAATGACGCGATCCTGCGCGCAGCAGCGGGGCTGGCGCTCACCAACACGCAGACGTGAACTCTTAATCACATTGAGATGTGGCAATCACACTGCAATGTGCTATTACGAGTCGCATGGCACATTCCATTATCGATCGCGTTCGCGAACTCGTCGCCGATGACCGCATGAGCCGTACCGCGCTTGCGCGCGCCGCCGGCCTTCACGCCAACTCACTGCGCGATTGCCTCGAGCCGCGCTGGAACCCGACCGCCGATACACTCGCGAAGCTCGAACAGTTCCTCTCGGCGAACGACGAGCGGCCGGTCATCGTATCGGCCGAGGAAATCATCGACGAGGCGCGCAACGGTCGGATGTACATCCTCGTCGACGACGAGGACCGTGAGAACGAGGGCGACCTGATCATTCCGGCGCAGATGGCGACGCCGGGCGCGATCAACTTCATGGCAACCCACGGTCGCGGACTGATCTGCTTGGCGATGACCAAGCAACGGGTCGACCAACTCGGGCTCGACCTGATGAGCCGCAACAACCGCACACGACACGAGACTGCGTTCACCACCTCGATCGAGGCGCGCGAGGGCGTCTCTACCGGGATCTCCGCTGCCGACCGCGCGCGGACCGTATCGGTAGCGATCGACGGAACCCGAACACGCGACGACATCGTGACACCTGGACACGTCTTCCCGCTCGTCGCGCGCGAGGGCGGGGTGCTCGTTCGCGCCGGACATACCGAGGCAGCGGTCGACATCTCGCGGCTTGCCGGGCTCAACCCGTCGGGTGTGATCTGCGAGATCATGAACGACGATGGCACGATGGCGCGCCTCGGCGACCTCGTCCGCTTTGCCCGCCTTCACGACCTCAAGATCGGCACGATCCGTGACCTCATCGCCTACCGCCGCAAGCACGACCACCTGCTCGAGCGCCGGGCCGAGCGGCGCTTCATCAGCAAATGGGGCGGGGACTGGCAGGCGGTCGCCTTCTACAACAAGGCGACCGGTGAAGAGACGCTTGCGCTGGTGAAGGGCGCAATCCGCACGGACCGGCCAACGCTGGTGCGGATGCACAGCCTGTCGCTGTTTCCCGACATCTTCGGGGAAGACAACATGCGGTCGAGCCTCGTCGCACAATCGATGGAGATCATCGCAGCCGAAGGTTCGGGGGTGATCGTCCTCATTAATCGGCCGGGCGCGGATTATGTCAGCCGCTCCATCCACATGGGCGAACTGGGCGAAACCAGCCCCGCCGTGACGGACTCGACCGAGCAGCGCGATTATGGCGGCGGGGCGCAGATCCTGGCCGAGCTGGGGGTCCACGACATGGTCTTGCTGACCAATACCGAGCATTCGCTGGTTGCGCTCGAGGGTTACGGCCTCAGCATCGTCGGCCAACGTCCGATCACAGAAACCGCGACCGCAGACTAAAGCGAGCCGCCAGCCAAGGCGTCTATCGCCCCCTGCAGGATAACTGCGGCGGCGTGGGCATCGATCCGCTCCTTTCGGCGAGCCCGACTCATGTCCTGTTCGATCAGCGAGCGCTCTGCGCTGACCGTCGACCAGCGTTCGTCCCACAACAGCACCGGCAGGTCGAGCGCGGCAGCGAGGTTGCGGGCGTAAGCGCGGCTAGCCTGCGCGCGCGGTCCTTCGCTGCCGTCCATGTTGCGTGGCAGGCCGATAACGATGCCGACGACACTGCGTTCGCGGCACAGCGCACCGAGTGTGTCGCGGTCGCGGCCGAACTTGCCGCGCTCCAGCGTCTTGCCGGGTGAAGCAAAGCGCCAACCTGCATCGCAAAGCGCGGTGCCGATGGTCTTGGTACCCAGGTCGAGCGCCAGCAGCGCGCCGCCGCTGGGCAGCGCAGCGCCGAAGTCCCGCGCAGTGTCGGTGATCAGCGGGCCATCACTCAACGAGGAAGCGTCCACGACCCGACCCGGCGCGCGACGTCGGCCTGCAGGTTGGCCCAGAACAGCGGGATGTCGTAGACGTGGTAGTTGTTGCCCGGCAGCACCGCGCTGCCCATCGTCGGTGGATCGCCGATGAGCAGCAGACCGCGATCATCGCAACGTGCGGGCGCATAGGCGCGTACCAGGGATCCGTTCGACAGATCCTGGTCGGGCACCAGCGTACCCAGGTTCGCATCGACATCGGCGCTGCCGCCCATCATCCCGGTGAGTGGGTTGGTGCACAGGAACGAACTGTCACCGCGCGGCTGGCCATCGAACCCGATCGAGGAGCTGTAGGTTTCGAACAGGTCGTCGGGATCGGCGGGTTCGGCGAACGTGGACCAACTGACCACGCAACCGGACTGGGCAGCGGTGGCGCAGGCGGGCAGGCCGAGTGCGGGCAGGTCGTGGTCGAGCGAGATCGGCCAGCCGACCACGTAGGCGGCGGCCACCCGGCTCGCGATCGGTTTGCCTGCGATTTCCTCGCGCATCAGGCGAAGCAGGTGGAGCGAACCCTGGCTATGGCCCGCGATCACGATCGGATCATCGGGGTCGACGCTGGCAAGGAACACGCGGAACGCGTCGCGCACGTCGCGATAGGCGGCATCGATCGCCTTTTTCGCGGGCTCGCTTTCGGTCAGGAATGCGCCGAACGTCGCCTGGCGGTAGCGCGGCGCCCAGATCTCGCTCGCCTGATTGAACGGGCTGGCCATCCCCTTGAGGTACAGCTTGGCGACGCGGTTGGCCTCGGGATCTTCGAGCGGGGCGTTCCAGCGGTTGCGGTCGAGGAAGCTCGTAGGGTGAACGAAGAACACCGCAAAATCGCGTGGCTTGACCGCATCGGTCCCGCTGGCGGTCAAAGTGGAGGTCGGAAGCGGAGTCGGAGCAGCTTCGGCTCCGTCGGCGCTGTAAGCGGGCTGCCAGCGCGCCGGGTCGGCCACGCCCATGCCGGGCCGCGAAAACCACATGGCCGGGTCCTGGTATGCGTTGGCCGTAAGCGGAGACTGCTCGACGAAATCGCCCGACGGCACGAACGCGAGCCGCGTAAGCTGCTGCGACCAGACGCTGAGCGCGATCGCCCCTGCGATGACGAGGACGATGATAAACGCGACGAAATAAAGGAACTTGCGCGCCATCAGGTAGCAGGCTTGGCAGTAATGTCGGTGGCAGTGTGACCAGCGTTCCCGCCGTCGCCTTCGCCGTCCTCTTCGAGGCGGTGCGCGCGGCGTTCCAGCGCCACCTTGATCATCGCCAGCATCGGATCGGCAAAGGTGAGACCGAGCACCCCGAAAAGCACGCCCATGATAAGCTGGAAGCCGAGCACGAGCGCCGGGGCGAGATCGACCGTCTTCTTGGCGATCATCGGGACCAGCACGTATCCGTCGAAGTTCTGGACGGCGAGGTAGATCGCGATCGTCCACAAACCCATCTCGGTCCCGCCGGAGAACCCGACAAGGATCATGAGCGCGCCGGAAATGATCGCGCCGATGTTGGGAATGAAGGCAAGGATGCCGGTGATGAGCCCGAGCAGCGCCGCCATCGGCACGCCGACCCAAGTCAGCGCGACATAGGTGAACAGCCCTTCGGCGACCATGCCCAGCAGCCGCCCGGCAAGAAGGCGCCGCATCGTGAACGCCATCGCGCGCATCGACTTGTCGAGATCGTCGCGCCGATCCTCGGCCACCATCCACGACAGGCCGCGCTCGTACGGACGCGGATCGACCGCCAGATAGATGCCGATGATCGCGATCAGGAACAGCGTGGTGAGGCCGCCGACTACACCGCCGATCGCCCGGGTGACCGTGCCAACCCCGCTCATGAGGTTGCCGGCGAAGCTCTGGATATCGCCCTGGCTGATTGCCACACCCTTGGAGCGCAGCCAGGCCACCGCGCGGCCTGCCTGCTCTGTAACAAGGGCCGGGAACTGCGCCGCCTGTTCGGCGATCTGGACCCCTGCGAAGTGTGTCAGCCACGCGGAGAAAAGCAGCGCGAAGAGAAGAACGATGCCGACCCGCCAACTGCGGCCGATGGGCAGGACCCGGCCGAGCAGGCGCGCGCCGCCATCGAGCATTGATGCGAAAACCAGCGCCCCGAAGATCACGAGGAGCGATTGCGCTACATAGACCGCCAGCACGGCAAGGCCGATGATGCTGACCCAGATCGCGGCCCGCTGGGCCTCGTAGCGCAGCTTGGGACTGGCGATATGGGTCGGGCTGACGCCGACCGCTTCGCTGGATTCGTTGGTGTCGGCCGGTTCGCTCATATGCCTACTTAGCGATGGCGGGGCGCAGCGTCGACCATGCTCGACCACCCCGCAGCGAACTCCACCAGGTCAGCGGATTGAGCGTGGTCGTGCCGTCGAGAGAGAAGGTGATGAACTCGGCCCGGCCGCCGACGTTGGCGAGCGGGACCGGGCCGCCGAGACCGCTTTCCCACGTCTCCGCGCGACTGTCCGCCGAATGGTCGCGGTTGTCGCCCATCAGGAAAACGTGGTCGGCGGGCACCTGGATCTCGGGCATGTCGTCGAGCGGCTGCTGCCGATGGTCGACGATGCGATAAGTCGCGCCGTTGGGCAGCGTCTCGCGGCGCGCGGGGACCTCGTAATAGTCCTTCCCGTCGGGCGCGCGCACCCGGAAGCCTTCGAAATAATCGAGGCACGGCGTTCCGTTGCAGACCTGCGCATCGACCGGGATGCGGATGTCGGGCTCCACCTTCTGCACGATCGGATTGCCGTTGAGCACGATCTGGCCGTTCCGCACGGCGATCCGGTCGCCGGGCAGCGCAACCACGCGCTTGATGTAGTCCTCGTCCCGGTTGGGCGGCACGGCGATCACGATGTCGCCGTATTCGGGCGTTGCAGGCCAGACGCGGGTATTGCCGCGCGGCAGGACGTGGAAGCTCGCCGACACCCAGCTCCACCCATAGGGGTACTTCGACACCACCAGCCGGTCGCCGACCATCAGGTTCGGCACCATTGAGGTCGACGGGATGTAGAACGGCTTGGCGACGAGGCTGTGGAACGCCAGCACGGCGAGCAGCATCAGGCCGAGGCCGCGTAGCTCCGCCAGCCAGTCGACCTTCTCGCGCTTTTTATCGGATTCGCTCACGGACTGGATATCGCTCAGGATTGTCATTGTGGGAGGGCCTCGATCACGACGAAGGCCTGCGCCCATGGATGATCGTCGGTTAGGGTCAGGTGAATGCGCACCTCATGGCCGGGCGGGGTCAATTCGGCAAGCCGCTTGGCGGCTCCCCCGGTCAGCGCGAGCGTGGGCGCGCCGGAGGGTGCGTTCACGACCCCGATGTCCTTGTGGAACACCCCGCGGCGAAATCCGGTCCCGACCGCCTTGGCATAGGCCTCCTTGGCGGCCCAGCGCTTGGCGAACGTGCCCACGCGAGTGAAGGGACGCTTTGCCGCCTTGGCGCGCTCGACATCGGTGAAGCACCGCGCCTCGAATTTCTCGCCCCACCGCTCAAGCGAGGCGGCGATGCGGTCCATGTTGGTGAGGTCGCTGCCGAGGCCGATGATCATTGCGCCCCCTTCACCGAGCATCGTCCATCAGTTCGCGCATTTGGCGCACCGCCGACTCGAGGCCGACGAACACCGCCTCGCCGACGAGGTAGTGGCCGATGTTGAGTTCGGCGAGCTGGGGAATCGCGGCGATGGGCTGGACATTGTCGTAGGTGAGGCCGTGGCCGGCGTGTGGTTCGATGCCGTTCTTGGCGGCGAGCGCGGCCATGGCGGCGATGCGGCGCAGTTCGACCGCAACCTGTTCGCCGGTGGCATGGGCGTATTCACCGGTGTGCAACTCGACGACTGGTGCTTTCATGCGCAGCGCGGCTTCGATTTGGCGTTCCTCGGGCGCGATGAACAGGCTGACGCGGATGCCGGCATCGGACAGGCGAGCGACGATCGGGGCGAGGCGGTTGTGCTGTCCCGCCGCGTCGAGCCCTCCCTCGGTGGTGCGCTCCTCGCGTCGCTCGGGCACGATGCACGCGGCGTGCGGTTTGTGGCGCAGCGCGATCTCGAGCATCTCGTCGGTCGCGGCCATTTCGAGATTGAGCGGCAGGTCGGTCGCCGCCTGGATGCGCGCAAGGTCATCGTCGCGGATGTGGCGGCGGTCCTCGCGAAGGTGTGCGGTGATCCCGTCCCCGCCGCAGCGCGCGACGATCTCCGCCGCACGCACCGGGTCGGGATGATCGCCGCCGCGCGCGTTGCGGATCGTCGCGACGTGGTCGATGTTGACGCCCAGGCGTAGCGAATGCGGCACTCTATTTGCGGCTGCCCGGCTTGGTCACGGGAATCGCCGCAAGTTCCGGCGGAATCTCGTCCTCGGCATAGCTGGGAAAATTGATGTCGATCAGGGGGTAGAACGGCACGCCGAGATCGACGGTGCCGTTCGAGCGGTCGACCACCGCGGCTTCGGCGATCACCTCGCCGCCCTCGCGCCCGACGGCGGCGATCGCCTCGCGGCTGGAGAGGCCGGTGGTGACCACGTCCTCGACCATCAGGACTTTCGCGCCAGGTTCGAGCCGAAAGCCGCGGCGCAATTCGAAAATGCCTTCGGGACGTTCGAGGAACAGCGAATCCTTGCCCAGCGCGCGGCCCATCTCATGCCCGATGATGAGGCCGCCCATCGCCGGACTGACGACGACATCGATCTGGCTGCGCAACTCGCGCGGAAGCTTCTGCGCCAGCGCGATGGCGATCCGTCCGGCGCGATCCGGGTTCATCAACAGGCGGGCGCACTGGAGGTAGTGCGCACTATGGCGACCGCTGGACAGTTTGAAGTGGCCTTCCAGCAGCGCTTCGCAGCCACGGAATTCCTGCAGCACGTCTTCGTCGGTCATCGGGTGGTCGCGGGCTTTCGAACGGGGTGGCGAACGGGGCGGGAACTGCTTGGGAAAAATCTCCCTAGAAGCGCTTGAGGCATGGGGCAAGCGCGCGTATAGGCCCGCCAAACCCGCGCCCGGCGGGGCTTTTCGGCTGCTTCAGGGGGCCACGAATCCGACGGGCAGAAACGACCGAATACAAGACGGCAAAGACGGAAAGCTTCGCACCGATGATCCTCGGCAAATCGACCGCTCAATACTTCGCCCCGCTGTGCGCCGCGCTGCTCGTGGCGCTCTCGCCGCAGGCTGCAGTGGCCCAGGTCGCCGCTCCCGCCTCGGTAGCGAGCCAGCCCGCTGCCGCGACCGAAGCGGCTCCCGCTGCCGCCGAAACCGGCGCTGCCGCCGTCGGCGCGGTCGACGACAAGGCCGATGCATCGAGCGAGACGGTCGCCGCCGGTTCGTCCGCCTACACGCCGCTCGGACCCGAGTGGATCAAGGGGCAGCCGGTCCCCGGCGGGATCGACCTGCAGCCGCAGTATTCGCCGATCGGCGAGCAAGCCAAGCCGTTCCACGACGCGCTCGTGTGGATCATGGCGATCATCAGCGCCTTCGTGCTCGGCCTCATGCTCTATGTCATGGTGCGCTTCCGCCGGAAGGCGCACCCGACGCCCACGCGCACCACGCACAACACGATGATCGAGGTGGTGTGGACGCTGCTGCCGGTGCTGATCCTCGTCGGCATCGCGATCCCCTCCATCAGCCTGCTGTCGGCGCAGTACAAGTCCGCGCCGAAGGACGCGCTGACCGTCAAGGTCACCGGCTACCAATGGTACTGGGGCTACACCTATCCCGACAACGGCGGGTTCGAGGTGATCTCGAACATGCTGCCCGAGGAAGAGGCCGAGAAGCGCGGCGAGCCGCACCAGCTTGCGGTCGACAACCGCATGGTCGTGCCCGCCGGTGAATGGATCCGCATCCAGACCACCGCCGCCGACGTGATCCACGCCTTCGCCGTGCCGTCGCTGTGGTTCAAGCTCGACGCCGTTCCCGGTCGCCTCAATGAGAAGCGGCTGATGATCAAGGAGCCGGGCATCTATTACGGCCAGTGTTCGGAGCTCTGCGGCGCCAAGCACGGCTACATGCCGATCGCGGTCGAGGCGCTGCCCCGTCCGCAATTCGAGGCATGGGTCCGCGCTCAGGGCGGCACCGTCGGTGCACCCGAGGAAGCTGCCGCTCCGGCCGCAGCGCCGATCCAGCAGCCTGAGACCGCCGCGCAGCAGCCCGCCGCCGGAGCGACCGCTACGGCGACCGCCGAAGCGACCGCCACCGCTGCCGCCGCCCAGTAACGATACAGATCAAAGCGTAGAGACCGAAATCATGGCCACCACCGCCGACCACTTCCAGGCTCACGACGATCACGCGCATCACCACGATGCCGATCACAAGCCCGGCTTCTTCGCCCGCTGGTTCATGTCGACGAACCACAAGGACATCGGCACGCTGTACCTGATCTTCGCCATCATGGCGGGCATCATCGGCGGCGCGATTTCGGGTGTGATGCGCATGGAACTGCGCGAACCCGGCATCCAGGTGCTCGGCTCGTGGGTCGCCATGATGGGCGGCGCTGAAAGCTTCGAGGCCAATCTCCACGCGTGGAACGTCCTGATCACCGCGCACGGCCTGATCATGGTGTTCTTCATGGTCATGCCGGCGATGATCGGCGGCTTCGGCAACTGGTTCGTGCCGCTGATGATCGGCGCGCCGGACATGGCGTTCCCGCGCATGAACAACATTTCGTTCTGGCTGACGGTTGCAGGCTTCGTATCGCTGTGCATCAGCCTGTTCGTGCCCGGCGACGCGACCGGCAACGGCGCGGGCACCGGGTGGACGGTCTATGCGCCGCTCTCCACCAGCGGCTCGCCGGGCCCCGCGACCGACTTCGCGATCTTCTCGCTGCACCTTGCCGGTGCGGCGTCGATCATGGGCGCGATCAATTTCATCACGACCATCTTCAACATGCGCGCGCCGGGCATGACCCTGCACAAGATGCCGCTGTTCGTGTGGTCGGTGCTGGTCACCGCATTCCTGTTGCTGCTGGCGCTGCCGGTGCTCGCCGCGGCGATCACCATGCTGATCACCGACCGCAACTTCGGCACGACGTTCTTCGCGGCCGACGGCGGCGGCGACCCGATCCTCTACCAGCACCTGTTCTGGTTCTTCGGCCACCCCGAAGTGTACATCATGATCCTGCCGGGCTTCGGCATGATCAGCCAGATCGTCGCGACGTTCAGCCGCAAGCCGGTGTTCGGCTACCTCGGCATGGCCTACGCGATGGTTGCCATCGGCGTCGTCGGCTTCATCGTCTGGGCGCACCACATGTATACCGTGGGCCTGGACGTGAACACGAAAATGTACTTCACCGCGGCGACCATGGTGATCGCGGTGCCGACCGGTGTGAAGATCTTCAGCTGGATCGCCACGATGTGGGGCGGATCGATCGAGTACAAGTCGCCCATGGTTTGGGCGCTGGGAATGATCTTCCTGTTCACCGTGGGCGGCGTGACCGGCGTTTATCTCGCCAACGGCGGCATCGACGACGTGGTGCACGACACCTATTTCGTGGTCGCGCACTTCCACTACGTGCTGTCGATGGGCGCGGTGTTCAGCCTGTTCGCGGGTTTCTACTACTGGTTCCCAAAGATGAGCGGTAAGATGCACTCCGAGCTTCTTGCCCATCTCCACTTCTGGGGCTTCTTCATCGGCGTGAACGTGATCTTCTTCCCGCAGCACTTCCTGGGCCTGCAGGGCATGCCGCGCCGCTATCCCGACTACGCCGAGGCCTATGCCCAGTGGAACGGCGTCAGTACCCTCGGTTACGAGATCATGGCCGGTTCGATGATCTTCTTCTTCGCCAACATCATCTACGCCTTCGTGGCGGGCAAGAAGGCGGCCGACAACTACTGGGGCGAAGGCGCCACGACGCTCGAATGGAGCCTGTCGAGCCCGCCGCCGTTCCACCAGTTCGAAACGCTTCCGGTGATCGAGGACGACCACGATTACCACAACCACATGCCTAAGGGATCGGCGACCGCCTGAGCGGCAGCCACTTGACGGACAACGAGCGGCCGGTCCCTTATGGGGCCGGCCGTTTGCTTTGGAGAGGACGACGAATGCCCGAGATGCGCCAGATCGACACCGGCGATGCCACCTTGCGCTGTGCCATCGAAGGCACCGGCCCTTTGGTGATCTTCGTCCACGGCTTTCCCGAAAGCTGGTATTCGTGGCGCCACCAGCTCGGCCCCGTGGCGGCGGCGGGCTTCACCGCCTGCGCGATCGACGTGCGCGGCTACGGCGGTTCGGACAAGCCGCCCAAGATCGAGGATTACACGCTCGAGAAGATTGCCGCCGACCTTGCGGGCCTTGCCGACGCGCTCCAGCCCGATGCCCCCGCAATCCTCGTCGGCCACGATTGGGGCGCGCCGATCGTTTGGAACACCGCGCTGACCAATCCCGAGCGGTTCTCGGCCGTGGCGGGTCTGTCGGTTCCGTTCGCGGGCGTGCCCAGCCGCCCATTCACCGAGGTGTTCCGCGAGCACTTCACCTCGAAGGGCAAGTTCTTTTACCAGGAATACTTTCAGGAACCCGGCGTCGCCGAGGCCGAGGCGGAGGCCGATCCGCAAGGCTTCGTCCACCGCATGATGTATTCGATCTGCGGCGACGTGAAGCCGGGCAACTATTACGACAAGCCGCTCGGGGCGACGTTCTCCGAAGGGTTGCCGGATCCGCAGCCGGTCGCCTGGCTCACCACCGAGGACATCGAGTTCTACGGCCGCGAGTTCAGCCAGAGCGGCTTTCGCGGCCCCCTCAACCGCTACCGCAACCACGAGCGCGACTACGCATGGCTGCAGGGCTGGCAGGGCAAGCGCATCGAGCGGCCCAGCCTTTTCATCGGCGGCGACCGCGACCCCGCAACCTTCCTGTTCGGCGCGGTAACCGACCCGGTCGGCATGATGCGCATGTTCGCGCCGAAGGTAGAAGGCCACATCCTCAAGGGTGTGGGCCACTGGACCCAGCAGGAACGCCCTGACGAGGTCAACGTGCTGCTGCTGGACTGGCTGGGCCGGCTTTAGCTCGACGGCACCGTCCGGTCCGGGTGATCGTCCCGCGCTCCGTCGGTGGACAGTGCGGAATCGAGTGCGACGGGGTCGATCGTCACGATCCGCGACGTGCCCAATCCGCGGACGTGGATCAGCGTCGCTCTACGCACATAAACCGTGCGAGCGTTGCCTTCGATCATCTCCTCGTCGGTATCGATGTCATAGGTACCCGCTGGCAGCGCCTCGCCGACCTCGGGCAGCGTGAACGGATGGGAGAACGTCACCTGCGAGCGGGTCGTCCGGGTTGCCACTCGATGTCTCCCTTGTCACGGCGCGTTCAGCAGGGCCCGCGCAGCTAGCTGTTCTTGATCGTCTCCAGACCCTTGATCGAGCCCGGCTTCAGCGTGGGCTGCGAGGCGTTGGTCTTGGGCTTTTCGGCTTTGGGCTTGCGGACTTCACGGTTCGATTTTCTCTGGCCTTTAGCGATGGCGTTCACTCCTCTAGGGGTTGGGGGGCTGGGTGCTGTCGGGGCGTCAGGTGTCGGCCTTGCCGCGGTCGGGATTTTCGTTCTGTTGCTGGGCACCGTCATCGACCTTCCGCGAATCCCCGGCATAGCTGCCATAGATGATCGTGGGCGGTGCACCGGGGGCCAAAGGAACTTGGGCCACGGGAACGGCATCGGCGTGTGCCATCGTCCGCAGCCGCCTGATCCGGTCGGCATATTCGGCGATACGACCGAAGTGCTCGTCGTTCGCTCCCGCACCTGCCTTCATCACCGCGATCTGGTGCGCGTGTAGCAGTTCGTTGAGGTCCATGGCGGGCTCCTGTCGGTCGGTGTGGCGAGCGGTTTCGGATGGTTCAGCGGCGCACACGCTAGCCCCTTTGCGCTTCCGCCTGCTCACGATGGGTTTGCTGGCGGCAGAGATTCACCGCCCGCGGCTTCCCCCCGTCGCCGGGAACGAGGATCGTGAAGCTATATCGCTGGAACGGTCGCGGTTCGGGAAAGAACTGCGCCTGGTCGGCGCACTTGAACACGACCGGGGCGCCATCGATGTCGGGTTTAAGCATTCCCGCAAGGCGTCCCTGGTCAAATGAAATGATGGTGCCGTACCGGGTCATGCCAAAGCGCCCTTCGATGCATCATCCGGCCGATCGACGGCGAGATCCTGCAAGATCGCCTGCACGCGCGCGGCGCCCGCCGCGTCCGCGGTTGCCACGGCAAGAGGCTGGCCGCCCAGCTCGGGACGATCGGTGTTGAGAAAGGCGATCGCTGCGTCTTTTCCCAGCAAGCGAAACGCGAGCTGGGTGATATCGCCCTGACGCGCCGCGCGGTCCTGCGGGAATGGAGCCAACCGCGCTCGGCGCTTCCAGTGCGATGCGGGCGCGCTGATCTTGTCTTCGGTCATCGGGCAAGGGTTCCTTCCGGGTGCGGACGACCGCTCATCGGGTCAGCCAGTAAATCAACAGTCCCAGCGCGATGAGCGGCAGGAAGACGCCGAGATAGTTCGACTGGGAGGTCTGGGAGGCGGTCACAGCAAATCCTGCTCGAGCCGGGTCATCCGGCGCGCCTGCGCAATGGCGTCGTCAAGATTGGTGTAGCGAAAGGCGCCCACGGAGTACGTTTCGGTCACGTGCCGGACGACCCCCAGGGATTCGGCAAGCGCGTCGGGTGCCAGGCTCCCGCCCTCGTTCTCCCAGGATTCGGCTTTGCGTGGGCGATCTGCGGGTGTGGAGTTGGACATCGAGCGGCTCCCTTGCTGCAAGCGGGAGCCCTCAGTCTCTCAGTCGAGGGCGCTCACATCGAAGGATGCCACATCGATGCACTCAAGATGGGGTTCCGCGCGCGAGATACAAGGTGGTCAGCGTTTCCTACATCCAGCGATCGTGCCACACGGCGGCTGTGAAACACCCATTGCCAGACCGGACCGCTTTCGTCGCCGCGTGGGAAGACGTCGCGTCTTCCTGCCTGGACTCTGTGACATCGTGACGTGCTTGCGAACCTCGCCTTCCGCTTCCCCTTTCCGCCTCCCGCCCCTATAGGCCCGCCCGACCCCCGATGACCGATTCCGCCGCCTTCTACCTGCCCAGCGACTGGCGCGACTTCCTGTCGCTGACCAAGCCGCGCGTGATGAGCCTGGTGATCTTCACCGGCCTGTGCGGCCTGCTTGCCGCGCCGGGCACGATCCACCCCGTTATCGGCTTCACCGCCGTCCTGTGCATCGCGATGGGCGCAGGGGGCGCAGCCGCGCTCAACCAGTGGTGGGAAGCCGATATCGACGCCGAAATGAAGCGCACCGCCGCGCGGCCGATCCCCGGTGGACGCATGCGCCGGACCGATGCGCGCGACTTCGGATTGGTGCTGTCGGGCGCGTCGGTGATGATCATGGGTGTTGCGGTAAGCTGGCTCGCCGCGGCGATTCTCGCGCTCAGCATCGTCTACTACGCGGTGGTCTACACCATCTGGCTGAAACCGCGCACCCCGCAGAACATCGTGATCGGCGGCGGCGCCGGGGCGTTTCCCCCCATGATCGGCTGGGTCGCAGTGACGCACGACGTCACGCTCATGCCGGTCCTGCTGTTCGCGATCATCTTCTTCTGGACCCCGCCGCATTTCTGGGCACTCGCGCTGTTCGTGCAGACCGATTACGCCAAGGTCGGCATCCCGATGATGCCGGTGGTGAAGGGCGAGGCGAGCACGCGGCGCCAAATCCTTGGCTATGCCATCCTTCTCATGCCGATCGCAGCCGCGCCGTGGTTCATCGGCGGAACGGGCGCGATCTATGGCGGTGCGGCGATGCTGCTCAGCCTCGTGTTCGTGTACCTCTCGGCCAAGGTCGCACTGCGGCGGTCGGAGCCCGACGACGCGATGAAGCCCGAAAAGCGGCTGTTCGGTTTCAGCGTGCTCTATCTCTTCGCGCTGTTCGCTGCGCTGGTTGTGGACCGCGCGGTTTACGGGCAGGGGCTGTTCGCATGACGCCTGAGGAAGAAACCGAATACAAGCGCCGCCGCAAGGGCCGCAACACCGCGCTCGCGCTGGTGCTGCTGTTCTTTGTGGCGCTGTTCTATGCCATCACCTTCGTCCAGTTCGGCAGCAAGCCCTGATGGCGAGCGCGGCCCCGATCGACTTGCGGCTAAAGCGCAGCAACGCGAAGGTCGGCCTGTATGCCGCGTTGCTCGCAGCCGCGATGCTGGGGCTCGGCTATGCCGCCGTGCCGCTCTATCGGATCTTCTGCCAGGTAACCGGCTTCGGCGGCACGACCCAGCGCGCCACGCTGGGCGAGGCGATCGCGGCCGAGCTCGCGGGCAAGCAGGCGGGCGTGATGACACGCTCGATCCGCTTCGACGCCAACATCGATCCGGACCTGCCGTGGACCTTTCGCCCCGAGCAGGTGACCCAGACGGTCAAGCTGGGCGAACGGCAGATGGCGTTCTTCTATGCGAAGAATACCTCCGACAAGCCGGTGACCGGTACCGCCAGCTTCAACGTATCGCCCGAACAGACAGGCCAGTACTTCAACAAGATCCAATGCTTCTGCTTTACCGAGCAGACCCTCCAGCCAGGGCAGGAGGTGCACATGCCGGTGCTCTATTTCATCGATCCGCGCATCCGCGACGACAAGAACGCCGCACCGGTGGAGCAGATCACCCTTAGCTATACTTTCCACCGCTCCGACAATCCGGCGCAATAGCCCTCTGGACCGCGCCAGCGCGGCGCACTAAGGGCAAGCGCAAATCGCTCAGATGGGACGAACCATGGCCGGCGCCAAGAACCACCAGTACCACATCCTTCCGCCCGACATCTGGCCGTTGATCGGCTCGCTTTCGGGCCTCACGTTCACCAGCGGCATGGTGCTGTTCATGCACCGCGAGACCATGAGCGGCTGG
The DNA here is from genome assembly GCF_053819285.1 of Tsuneonella sp. HG094. Taxonomy (NCBI): domain Bacteria; kingdom Pseudomonadati; phylum Pseudomonadota; class Alphaproteobacteria; order Sphingomonadales; family Erythrobacteraceae; genus Tsuneonella; species Tsuneonella sp. HG094. The sequence continues at coordinate 1,724,171 of NZ_JBSORA010000001.1, read as the reverse complement.
CCGATCGTGCTCGGCCTCGGCATTGCCGGACTGATCGCGACGTTCTTCACGTGGTTTTCGAACATCGTGAAGGAAGCGCAGGCGGGCGATCATACGCCGGTCGTGCAGCTTCACCTGCGCTATGGCATGATCCTGTTCATCGCTTCGGAAGTCATGTTCTTCGTCGGCTGGTTCTGGGCCTTCTTCGACTTCTCGCTATTCCCCAGCACCCTTTCCGAAGTCGTCGGCGGGCAGTTCCCGCCCAAGGCGATCGAGGCGGTCATGGATCCGTTCGACCTCCCGTTGCTCAACACGCTGATCCTGCTGTGTTCGGGCACGACGGTCACTTGGGCGCACCACTCGCTGATCCACGGCGACCGCGACGGCCTGAAGAAGGGTCTGTGGCTGACGATCCTGCTCGGTATCCTGTTCAGCGCGATCCAGGCGTACGAATACGCCCACGCGCCGTTCGCCTTCGGCACCAATACCTATGGCTCGGCGTTCTACATGGCGACCGGCTTCCACGGGTTCCACGTTCTGATCGGCACGATCTTCCTGATCGTCTGCCTCGTGCGCACCTACAAGGGCCACTTCACCCCGCAGCACCACTTCGGCTTCGAGGCGGCCGCGTGGTACTGGCACTTCGTCGACGTGGTGTGGCTGTTCCTTTTCGTCGCCATCTACGTCTGGGGCGGCTGGGGCGCGCCGATTCACTGATGAATTCCGACAATCCGGAAACACCGAAAGGGCAGCCCGGGATCGCCCAGGCTGCCCTTTTCGGTCTCTGCCCGCGATGCGGCACGAAGTCGCTGTTCGCCGGACCCGTCCGGTTCGCGCCGACCTGCTTCAGCTGCCACCTCGATTTCGCAAAGTTCGACGTGGGTGACGGGCCCGCCGCGTTCCTGATCCTGATCGTCGGCGCGCTGATCGCGGTGCTCGCGATCTGGGTCCAGCTTGCGTTCGAGCCTGCTTATTGGGTCCACGTCGTTCTCTGGGTGCCGCTCGCGACGCTGATGACGATCGGCGGCTTGCGCGTGGGCAAGGCAGTGCTGCTCGCCAGCGAATATCGCCACAAGGCGGGCGAGGGGCGACTAAAGTGACCGGCCGCGTACCGATCGTCGCAACGGTAGTGGTATTGCTCGCCGTGGCTACGATGATCGGCCTCGGGCTGTGGCAACTCAAGCGGCTGGACGAGAAAGAAGCGGAGCTAGCCCGCTATGCGCAGGCGCAGGCTCTGTCGTCCGACGTCGCCTGGCCGACTTCGCCTGCGCAGTACAAGGGGGCGCTCTACCGGCATTCGAGCGTCGATTGCACCGCGGTCGATGGCATCGACACCACCGCCGGTCACTCGGCGAACGGCGAAACGGGCTGGGCGCACATCGCCCGGTGCGCGCTCGCCGGTGGCGGGACGGCCGAGGTCGCGCTCGGCTGGTCGCGCGAGCCTCGCACTCCGCAATGGGTCGGCGGCGAGGTGGCGGGCTTCGTCGGGCCATACCGGAACGGGGTGAAGCTGGTGGCCGCGCCGCCGCAGGCCGGGCTCGAGCAGCTTGCCGCGCCCGATCCGCGCGACATACCGAACAACCACCTGTCCTATGCGGTCCAGTGGTTCCTATTCGCGCTGACGGCGTTGGTGATCTACGCTCTCGCGCTCAGGAAACGGTGGCGAGCCGGGAACTAACCTACTTGTACATGCCCTCGCGCAGGTTGATGCCGTGCTCGATCCAGACCTTGAGCGCGGCGAGCATCTGCGCCCAGCCCATGCAGTTGCCGTAGCTGGCCTTGAGGCCGTCCTCGGTCTCTCGCCAGCCTTCCTCGGCGATCTCGACGAGCGTACGGCCAGCGTCGCCATCGACGGGCGAGAAGGTCATGGTGACGGTCGTATCGTATTTCGGCCCCGCGCTGTCGGGCTCGTTGGCCTCCCATTGCAGGACGATCCGCTTGTCGGGCACCACCTCGATCACCTTGACAGGGAAGGCCCCCGGGAAATCGGCGAAGTCCCAAGTGACGGTCGCGCTTTCTTCAATCCGCCCCTGCGCGCCGCCGGTGGTGAAATAGCACGAGAGCTTGGCCGGATCGGCGACCCCCTCGAACACCTCGTGTACGGGCCGGGAGACGTGGGCGAACACGCGGAACTTGAGGTCCATCGGATTGCTCCTCTTGAATGCTGTCCAATTATGTTATAAAAACCTAACATGTCAAGCGACGACCAGCTCGATGCCGTTTTCAAGGCGCTTGCTAATGCCCATCGCCGCGCGATCTGCGACGCGCTGAAGCCGCGACCGTTGACGACCGGCCAGTTGGCCGCGCTTCTGCCCGATCTCGATCGGACGACCGTGATGCTCCACCTGCGCGTGCTCGAGCAAGCGGGGCTGGTCGTCGCAGTGCGCAAAGGGCGCGAACGGTTCAATCACCTCGATGCAACCCCGATACAGGCGATCCACGAGCGCTGGATCGGTCCGCACGCGGCTGCAGCCGCTCGTGGCTTGCTGCGCCTTAAAACGGAGCTGGAGGCGGCGGAGAAGAAAATCGAGGCCTGAGGGCAAGCGGCCCTTGCTTGCCGCTGACCGCCTACGCCGCTAACCGCCGCGGCACGATGGAATATGTTTCGACCCGTGGCAGCGCGCCTGCGCTCGACTTCGAAGGTGTTACGCTCGCCGGTCTGGCGGGCGATGGCGGTCTTTACGTTCCGCGCGAGTGGCCTTCGTTCTCCGCGGACGAGATCGCGGCGATGCGCAGGCTCCCCTATCCCGAACTCGCCGCGCGGATCATGGCGCCGTTCGTCGGTGACAGCCTGGCGCCCGCGCGCCTGCTCGAACTGACGCGCGCAGCCTACGGCCGGTTCGCCCATGCGGCGGTGACTCCGCTGGTTCAGCTCGACGAGCGGCAATGGCTGCTCGAACTGTTCCATGGTCCAACGCTGGCGTTCAAGGATGTAGCGCTCCAGTTGCTCGGCCTCTTGTTCGAGGAATTCCTCGAGCGCTCAGGCGGCAACCTGACGATCGTCGGCGCGACCAGTGGCGACACCGGCAGTGCGGCGATCGACGCAGTGGCGGGACGCGAAGGTGTCGAGATTTTCATGCTCCACCCGCTCGGCCGGGTCAGCGACGTCCAGCGCCGCCAGATGACTACCGTACTCGCGCCCAACGTCCATAACATCGCCATCGACGGTTCGTTCGACGACGCACAGGCGATGGTGAAGCGGATGTTTGGCGATCCGGCGATGACGGGTTCCTTCCGGGTGACCGCAGTCAATTCGATCAACTGGGCGCGGCTGATGGCTCAGGTGGTCTATTACTTCGCCGCCGCGCTCCAGCTCGGCGCGCCTGAGCGCACGGTCGCCTTCAGCGTGCCGACGGGCAACTTCGGTGATGTGTTCGCGGGCTATGTCGCGGCGAAGATGGGCCTGCCGGTTGAGCGGCTGATCGTGGCGACGAACGTCAACGACATCCTCCACCGGGCGCTGAGCGCGGGCGACTATTCGGCCGGGACGGTCACGCCAACCGCCGCGCCCAGCATGGACATCCAGGTCAGCTCGAACTTCGAAAGGCTGCTGTTCGACCTGGGCGGACGCGACGGCGCGGCGCTCGCGGCGCAAATGCGCGGTTTCGAGGAAACGAAGGCCATGCAACTCACCAACGCGCAGGCCGAGGGTGCAGCGGCGCTGTTCACCAGCGCGCGGGCCGAACCGGCCGACATGAACGCGGCGATGCGCTGGGCGCACGAGGCGTGCGGCGAGATGATCGACCCGCACACCGCGATCGGGCTCCATGCCGCGCGCACGGTCGACCTGCCCTCTGATGTTCCGGTGGTGACGCTCGCCACCGCTCACCCCGCCAAGTTCCCCGACGCGGTCGAGCGCGCGACCGGCCAGCGGCCGCATCTGCCGTCGCGCGTGGGCGACCTGTTCACCCGGGAAGAGCGCTACGTCGAACTCGCGGGCACGTACGAGGCAGTGCAGGGATGGATCGCCGAGCGGGCGACCCGCGCCACCTGATGGCGAAGCTCGAAGAGTCCCCGCTGATCATGGCCGGCGAGGGCTGGGCGGACTACGGCCTCGTCGACAGCGGCCACGGCCGCAAGCTCGAACGATATGGCCAGCATCGCTTCGTCCGCCCCGAACCGCAGGCGATGTGGACGCCGCGCCTTGCCGAATGGCAGGCCGATGGTGAGTTCGTGCCGGGGAGTGACGACGATGGCGGCGGCAAGTGGCGGTTCGAACGCTCGGTGCCGCAGGATGGTTGGCCGCTAAGCTGGAACGAGGTCCGCTTCACGGCCCAGTGCACCCCGTTCCGCCACCTCGGCTTCTTCCCCGACATGGCCCCGGTGTGGGACTGGATGCGCGGGCAGCTCGCCGGAAGGCCCGATGCCGCAACCCTCAACCTGTTTGGCTACACCGGCGTCGGCACGCTCGCGCTCAGCGAATGCGGCCCGGTGACGCATGTCGATGCGAGCAAGAAGTCAGTCGCGCAGGCGCGCGAGAACGCAGCGCTATCTGGCATGGCCGAACGGCCGGTCCGCTGGCTGGTCGACGATGCCGCCAAGTTCGCCGCGCGTGAGGTACGGCGGGGCAAGCGCTACGACGGGATCATCCTCGACCCGCCCAAGTTCGGGCGTGGGCCCGATGGTGAAGTCTGGCGGCTCGAGGAGGGGCTGTCCGGTTTGGTCGCCGATTGCCGCCGCTTGCTCGATGCCGACAGCCGCTTCTTGTTCCTGACGGTTTACGCCGTGCGGATGAGCAGCCTCGCCCTCGGCGGATTGTTGGCGGAACTTTTCGCCGACCTGCCCGGCACGATCCAGCACGGCGACCTCGCCGTGCGCGAAGAGGGAGAGGGCGGCCGCCTGCTCCCCACAGCGATCTTCGCGCGCTGGTCCAATCCGGGCTAAGGGCGGGACCGATGGCCGATTCGCTGATCCTGGAAGTCGCCGACCTCGAAGTCGATGTCCTGACCGGCATCTACTCCGAGGAGACCGGTAACCCGCAGCCGCTGCGCATCTCGATCGCGGTGCGCCTGAAAGCGGCGGATCGCTACGATCCCGATACGCACCTTTCGGCCAGCAAGAACTACATGGACCTCAAGTTCGCCGCTACCGACGCGCTGCCGCCGGGCGTGCACTTCAAGCTGATCGAGGCTGTTGCCGAACACATCTGCGACACGCTGTTCGTGCAGGATGCAAGGGTCGAGGCGGTGACGGTCAAGATCGTCAAGCTGGCCATCGCAGAGGGTGACGAGAAGATCGGCATGACCCTGACCCGGGCGCGGCGCTGAGCGGTGCTGATGCGGATCGGCCCCTTGCCTGAGCGGCCGCTCGAGGCATCGGCCGCGTTCCACGCCGAATGCCTGCCTCGCATCGTCGAATCGCTTGCCCAGGGTGACGACCTCGTTCTCGCCTTCGATCCCACCGACCATACGCATCGCGCGTGGCGGTTGGCTGCGGTGCAGGGTTTGGCGCGCGAATACGCACCGAAGCGGATCAACGCGGTCGCGTCGGTCGATGACGCCGCGATTGCCGCTGCGGAGGCATACATCGCGGCCGCGTCGGGGGTGACCGGGCAATACTGGGCGCTCGATGGCTCGGGCGCCGGAAATGCGCTAGGATAGGCGAATGCTCGTCGACCAGTTCCAGCGCCGGATCACGTATCTCCGCCTGTCGGTGACCGATCGCTGCGACCTGCGCTGCGCCTACTGCATGCCGCGCGACATGACCTTCCTTCCCCGGCGCGAGGTGCTCTCGCTCGAGGAACTGCACCGGCTGGCGCTGGCCTTCATCGATCGGGGTGTGAGCAGGATCCGTCTCACCGGCGGCGAACCGCTCGTCCGGCGCGACGTGATGGAGCTGGTGCATGCCCTCGGCCGCCGGATAGGAGACGGCCTCGACGAACTGACGCTCACGACCAACGGGACGCAACTCGCGCAGTATGCCGACGATCTGGCGGCGGCGGGCATCCGGCGGATCAACGTGTCGCTCGACACGCTCGACCGGACGACGTTTGCCGAGCTGACTGGCAGCGATCGGTTGCCGCAGGTGCTGGAGGGCATCGCCGCCGCACGGGCCGCGGGGATGGCGGTCAAGCTCAACGTCGTGGCGCTCGCTGGTGTCAACGATCGCGTCCTGCCAGAGATCATCGCTTGGGCGCACGATCAGGGGCACGAGGTGACCCTGATCGAGGTCATGCCGCTCGGCGAGATTGCCGAGGATCGCAGCGACCAGTTCCTGTCGCTTGCTGCAGTCCGCGCGGGGCTTGACGAGCGCTGGACGCTGACACCGTCCGGGCACCGAACAGGCGGTCCCGCGCGCTATTTCGACGTGGCCGAGACCGGCGGGCGACTGGGCCTCATCACGCCATTGACCGGCAACTTCTGCGACGGCTGCAACCGCGTGCGGGTCACCGCGACCGGCCAGATGTATCCATGCCTAGGCGGAGGGGAGCGAATCGACTTGCGTGCCGCTCTCCGTAGCAACGAGCCTGATCGCGAGCTCGCCGACGCGATGGAACAAGCAATGGCGATCAAGCCGCTGCGCCATGCCTTCGCGATCGAACGCGGCGCGGCACCGGCTCAGCCACGGCACATGTCCGTCACCGGGGGGTGATCCATTGGCAGTGACGGTGGTGTTCCTCGGGCGGCTGCGCGACCTTGCCGGATGCGAGAGCACCGAAATGGGCGCCCCGCTCGACTGGGCCGGCCTGCTCGCAGCAGTCGGCGCCGACCTGGCGGCTGAGATTGGCGGGGCGCGCCTCAATGTCGCGTGCAACGGTGTCGTACTGGCCGACAAGACCGCGCTTCAGGCCAACGACGGCGACGAGGTCGCACTGCTGCCTCCTGTCAGCGGCGGCTGATCGCACGTGCGGGACATTCGCCTGCTGGCCGAACCGTTCAATCCGGGTGCGTTCGTCGGGCCATTCACCAACGCAAATCCGGGGCTGGGCGGGGTTTGTACGTTCGTAGGCGAAGTGCGGGGCGAGAGCGAGGTCGAGGCGCTCGAACTCATGCATTACGAGCCACTGACGCTACCCGGAATGCACGCACTCGCTGACCGGGCTTTTGCGCGGTTCGACTTGATGGGTTTGCTGATGATCCATCGCGTGGGACTGATGCATCCGGGCGAGCCGATTGTTTGCGTCTCGGCTGCGGCGAAACATCGTCGGCCCGCGATCGAGGCGGTCGACTTCGCAATGGACCACCTGAAGTCGGCGGCGTGGTTCTGGAAGCGCGAGATGCGCGGCGGCGCATGGCACTGGATCGAGCCGCGGGCCGAAGATCACGCCGATCTCGCCCGCTGGAAATAATCTCGCCGATTTGATCTGGGTCAAATCGTCGCGCAACGCGGGCGGCTACTCCCTTCGTGACCCAACGAAGGAGAACCACGATGTCCAGGCACCTGACCCGCGAACTCGTCGCCGAAACCGCCGAAGTCCGTAGCGAATTGCTCCATCCTATCGCTGTCGACCGCACCTTCGAGCTGCCGCGCGCACTCTATCTTACGACGGTCGGCCTTTATCTCGGCTTCGTAGGCATCATGGCGATCGGCTTTGCGTCGCCCGGGCTGCTCATCCCGATGTTCATCTTCGCGTTCTTCATTGTCGCGGGCTTCGGCCTGCCGGCAGTCTGGACGCGGATGCGGCCGGACCACCCCGTCGGCCCGCTTGCATGGGACCGGTTCCGCCACCACGGCATTTCCACGCTCACCGGCCGCCTCACCGCGGGTGAGGCGGCGGCGCAGATGCTCGTCCTGCCGGTCCTGATCGTGATGTGGGCGCTGATCTGTGTGACGATCGCGGCGCTCGTCTAAATCCTCGTTGGGCGAGGAAGGTGCGTCGGTCCGTCTCAGCCGGACCGGCGCACCGGTATGTCAGAGCCGCCCGCGCAGACGCGCGAGCACGGCATCTTCCTCCGCCACCAGCGCCTCGACCGAGGTGCGGGTAGCCCCGATCGCCTCGCGCGGACCGGCTTCGAGCGTCGAATCGATCCACAGGGTATCGAGATCGGCCAAGGCGACCGCCACGCGGCTGCGAATTGAATCGAGGTCGGCGAGGGCCACCTGTGCGGCGGCCCAGCTGTCGCTACCGCTGCTTCCGGAATTTGCCGCGAGTCGCTCCGCTGCCGGGGTCGCGTTGCGGAACTCCCCGTGTGCAGCCTGCGCCTGGCGCTGCAGGTCGGCAAGACGGGTGACAAGGTCGGCGCTCGGCGCGACGGGCGGAGGCGGCGCGGGCGGGGCGGTATCGGGGGTGAATGTCCCCTCGATCCGTTCGGCCGGGCGCTGGGCCAGCGAAGGGTAATCGCCGGTCGATGCACAGGCGGCGAGCGAAACGGCGGGAAGCAGCGAGGCGAGGGCTTTGCGAAGTGTCACGCAGCGTCCATTAGCATGACCGGCGCTCGGGGGAAGCCGAGTTGCAAATCCGCGCGAGTGGCCGTTGACTTCGCCGGGACCATCCACTAACGGCACCCATCTTTCCGGGCCGCTCCATTGCGGACACCGGACCCGCCGCTCGCTTTGGGTGGCCACAGACAGAAGCGGAAGTGAATTACCCATGTTCGCAGTAGTGCGCACGGGCGGCAAGCAGTATCGGGTTGCCGCCGGAGACAAGATCGCGGTCGAGAAGCTGGCGGGTGACGCCGGTGATACGATCACCCTGGGCGACGTCCTGCTCGCCGGCGAAGGCGAAAAGCTGGCCGACGCGGCGAAGACCGTCGTCTCGGCAGAGATCATCGCCCAGGCCAAGAGCGAGAAGGTGGTCGTCTTCAAGAAGCGCCGCCGGCACAACTACCGCCGCAAGGCCGGTCACCGCCAGCAGATGACCCTGCTGCGCATCGTTTCGGTCGGCGACAGCAAGGCCGAGAAGAAGGCCGCGCCCAAGGCGGAAGCCGCTCCGAAGGCTGACGAAGCTGCGAAGGCCGAAACGCCGAAGAAGGCTGCCGCTCCCAAGAAGGAAGCCGCGCCCAAGGCTGCTGCGGACAAGAAGCCCGCTGCCGAGAAGAAGGCCCCCGCTACCAAGGCTGCCGCCAAGAAGCCGGCTGCCAAGAAGACCGACAAGTAAGAAGGTAGGACGAAACAATGGCACATAAAAAAGCAGGCGGTTCGTCCCGCAACGGCCGCGACAGCGCGGGCCGTCGCCTCGGCGTCAAGAAGTTCGGCAGCCAGGAAGTGATTCCGGGCAACATTATCGTGCGTCAGCGCGGGACCAAGTTCTACCCGGGTGCCAACGTCGGCATGGGCAAGGACCATACCCTGTTCGCGCTGACAGAAGGCCGCGTCCGATTCCACTCGGGCAAACTCGGCCGCAAGTATGTTTCGGTCGACATGATGGCAGTCGCCGCGGAATAACCGGACGTTTCCTTAGCGGGGCCGTCCAAGGGATGGCCCCTCGCCGGAGGTGACTCCGGCCCGACGAGGGAGATGGGGCCAGCCCGAGCAATCGGGAGGCTCGTCTCCCTCTTGTCGTTTCTCCCTCGCAATCAAGCTGTCACCGGACTGCTCTAGCGGCCGGTGCGCGATAGGGAGAAGTGCGATGTTCCATGTGACCCAGCGGCTGCTGTTGCGGCCGATCTGGCCCGAAGACTGGGAGCAGATCCTTGCCGGCATCGGCGAGGAAGGAATCGTGCGCAACCTCGCCCGCGCGCCGTGGCCCTATAGCGAGGGCGACGCCCGGCACTGGACCAGCCAACCGCAGGACCAGTGCCTGCCCAGCTTCGCGGTGATCGAATCTTCGAGCGGGCGCCTCGTCGGTTCCGCCGGACTCGGACGTCATGAGGACGCGGTCGAGGTCGGCTACTGGCTGCGGCGCGATGCCTGGGGCCACGGTTATGCCACAGAGGCTGCGCGCGGCGTGCTGGAGATCGCCAGAATGCTCGGCCACCGGCATCTCGTCGCGGGGCACTTCGTCGACAACCCCGCCTCCGGCCGGGTCCTGCGCAAGGTCGGATTCGTGCCGACGGGCCGCCACCGGCAGCGTTTCAGCCTCGCCCGCGGGCGCGAGGTGGAATCGGTCGAGCACGCTCTCGATCTGGAGGGTAACGCCATGCCGTGCAGATGCGCGGCCTGATCAAACGCAAAGCGCCGCCCCGGTCGGACCGGAGCGGCGCCTCGCTGTATCGGTAATCGGCCTCAGGTGGCTGGCAGCAGCGCGTCGGCGAAGTCGCCTTCGTATCTGCTGATCAGGTGGCGGTCGTCCTCGTTCCACGGGTGAAAGCCGGGGAGGAAGAACGCCATCCACGGCAGCACGATGCGGCGGAGGAAGCCGGGGCGCAGCAGCAGATAGGCCCAGATACGCGCGGTGACCTTCCAGCCGGCGAGGCCGTCCTGTGCGAGGAGGTCCTTCATGTCCGCGACGCGGTTGCCAATGAAGCGCTTGGTCACCAGCACCATCATAAGACTCTTGACCTTCCAGCGCCTCCAACGGCTCCAGTCGCGCGTTGCATGGAGCCAGGTGTCGTAGGCCACGCCCTTGTGCTCGATCTCTTCGACCGAATGCCAGCGCCAGATGTCGCTGAGATCGCCCTCCGCCCCATTGAGGTGCGCGGGATTGGCGAGCAGTTCCTGTCCGAACATCGCGGTGAAATGCTCGAGCGCCATGGTGGCGGCCAGGTTGAGGTAGGCCGGCCGGTCCTTGAGGAGCGCCAGCAGTTCCTCGACGCGCTTGTCTATGAAGGCGATGTCGTAGCCGCTGTCCTCGGCCAGCTTGTTGAGCACGATGTGCTCGCGGGTGTGGTTGATTTCTTGGCGGATGAAAGCGCGGATTTCGCCGGCGAGCTTCGGATCGGCGCCGTCGCGAAAGGCACGGACGGATTCGATGAAGAACGCCTCGCCGCGCGGGAAGGTCGCCGACAGGGCATTGAACCACGCAGTCGCGATCGGGTCGCCGCCCAGCCACCAGCGCTTGGCCTTCTGGCCGCGCAGGAAGCGGCGATCGCGCACGATGATGTCGAGATCGGCCGGGGTCGCGGTGGTCTGCGCGGTCGTTTCGAGGTCGAATTTCGTAGGAGCGTTCATCGAATCAATTCCTGTAACTGACATTGATGTGAATAGTGATTGCTGACATCAGTGTCAATAAGGTTTTGGCGATTGTGCTGCGCCTTGCTGTGCGGCGTGCATGGGACTAGGCGCAGTCGGATGACCGCACGTAAGCGCTTGCGTCCCGAGGAATCGCGCACCGCCGCGCTCGAGGCCGCGCGCCACCTGCTGATAGAGACCGGTCCGCAATCGGTCACGCTCAAGGCGGTAGCGGGGCGAATCGGTCGCACGCACGCCAACCTCCTGCATCATTTCGGATCTGCTTCGGGCCTGCAGAAGGCGCTGGCGCAGCACCTCGCCGAAACTGTCTGCGACACCATCAAGGAAGCTGTTCGCGCGAGCCGGGCGGGGCTGGGCAGTCCGCGAGAGGTCGTCGACCTCACTTTCGATGCCTTCGACAAGGAGGGTGCGGGAGCGCTGGCGAGCTGGATGCTCGCGAGCGGGAACGAGGATGCGCTCGATCCCATCGTCGAGACGATCCACGAACTCGTCGACGAACTGGCCCCCGAAGAGGCCAGTGGGCATGAAGGCGTGTTGGCGCTGCATGAAACGACACTCACGCTGGTCCTGCTGGCACTGGGCGACGCGCTCATGGGCCGCGCGCTCAGCCGCTCGCTGGGTTTGCCCGAAAGCACGGCCCGCGACCGCGCCGAACGACTGCTGATCGCGTCGCTCGTGCGCGATCCCGAACCGACCTAGAACAATCCCGGCGTTTCGCGCTGGGCCGCACTCGGCTCGGCCGGGCGCATCAATTCGGGCTTCCGGCCGACCGACAGCGCGGTCTGGCCGCCGCCCGCGGTGATCGCGGTGCAGGTCCGCCCGGCAAGGAAGTCGAGCGCGGTCTTGATCGCGGTCTCGTTGGGATCGCCGAGCTGCCGGGTGATGTCGTCCCCCGCCGAGCAGGTCCGCGGGAACACGCTGGCAAGCCCGGTATAGTAATCGCCCTGGCGGCTGGCATTCTCGGTCCGAAACGCGACGACGCGCATTCGGTCGTCGCACGCCGCGCGGTCGAGTGCGATCTGGCCGACGGGTTTGCCGTAGGTGTTGCTGCCGATCAGCGCCGTGCTGTTGCCGAGATAGGGAATGAAGGCATTGGCCAGCAGTTCGCTCGCCGAAGCCGTGCCCGAATAGCCGATGAAGGCGATCTTGGTAGCCGCGATGGCGTCGGTCTGGGCAGCGAAATTCTTGGTCGAGTTGTTCGACGCCTTGCTGTCGCGAAACGTCGTGTAGCTGAAGACCTGGCCGACCTTGTTCGCCGCAAGGAGATCGCCGAACACCTCGGCAATCCGCACCAGCCCACCGCCGTTATAGCGCACGTCCACGATCACTTCGGTCACGCCTTGCGCCTTGAAGGTCGCGAAGGCGCTCTTGAGATCGGTTTCCGCGGTATCGATGAAGGTGCGCAGGTTGATGTAGCCGACGCGCTTGCCGCCGTCGTTCAGGACCAGCGCGCCGTAGCGATTGGATACGGGGTCGAGCGCATAGTCGGCCTTGGTAACCGTGAGGTCGCGCAGCGTCCCGCCGATGTTGACCCGCAACACGCGGGTCGTGCCCGCGGTGTTCGGGCCGAGTGCATCGACCACAGCCTGCGCCCCGCCACTCGCCATGAGCGAGGATACGGTCTGCAGGTTGGACGCCGAAGTGCCGATCGCGACGATTTCCGTGCCGCGGTCGATTCCGGCCGTGAGCGCCGGCGCCCCTTCGAATGCTTCGACCACGAACACCCGGTTCTGCGACGTGTCGTAGTTCAGGCGGACGCCGAACCCGGCGCTCGAACCCGAATTGAAGAACGCGTTCTCTTCCGCGATCGAAGTGATGTAGGTGAAATATCGATCGCGCGATTGTGCCCGCGCGGGCGCAACCAGGGCATCGATGTACGACTGCACCGTCGAATGGCTGGCCTTGTTGACCGAGTTGTTGACCAATGTCGGGAAAAGATACCACTCGTCGATCACGGCCTTGGCAAAATCCTGCCGCGCCGACAGAGCGCACGTGCTGGTCGTTGGTGCGGGAGTCGGGGTTGGCGTATTGCCGATCGGCGCGCCGCCTCCGCTGTTGTTTCCACCGCCACCGCACGCGGTTACGGCACCGACGAGAATGATGGCGAGCGAAGTGCGACCCATGCCCATATGACAGCCCCTCTTTACTGTGTTTGACGGCCGGGAACGGCGTCCGCGGCATACATGACGATGTATCGACTTTGCTGCCTGAATGTCTCGTGAGCAATCGAATCGTGCCCGCGAAGTCGATTTCAGGCGAAAATCAGGTCGAAATGCCCTTCGCGCCTGTCGAAAACTCTTGTTGAGGGGCTTTGTCCCCTCGCCGCGGGGAAGAGGAGGCCTTAGGATTGCCTCCATAGCCAAGCAGGAAAGGACCATTGATCATGGCTGGCAAGAACAACGCTCTTCAGAAGCCGGTTAACCTGACGGGTGACCTCGAGGCGGTCGTGGGCAAGGGCCCGATGACCCGCGCGCAGGTCACCTCGAAGGTCTGGGACTACATCAAGAAGAACGGTCTCCAGGACACCAAGGACAAGCGTATGATCAATCCCGACGCCGCGCTGGGCAAGGTGACCGGGGCTGAGCAGATCTCGATGTTCAAGATGACCGGTGCCGTTTCCAAGCACATGAGCTGATTACGATGTGCGGCGGGCGAGGGGCCATCCGGTCACCTCGCCCGTCCACAACGCAAGCCAGATGAGTACCGGCTGGAACGCCAGCCGCGGCAGGTGATAGCCCAGCCCCCAACCGTTATACCGCTGCGCCATGTCGAGCGCCATGTGATGGAAGTTCGCCGGCCAGACGCACAGCGCGTAGAGCGCCAACCCGAAACCCGCCACGCGCCGCAGACCTTGCGACCAGCCCTGCACCAACCCGCCGGCTCCGAACAGTTCGGCTATTCCTGTGGCGAAAACGACGGCCTCGGGAGCAGGCACCCAAGGCGGCATGATTGCCAGGAACGGGGCGGGCGCTGCCAGGTGGAAATAGCCCGCTACGGCGTAGAATGCTGCCAGCAGCAGCCGGAGGACGGTGAGTACGAGCCCGCCGCCCGTCTCAGGGCCCCTCGGTCCAGACTGCCTTGTCCTTGAGCGCAACTTCACCTTCGTCCTTGCCGTCCCAATAGTGGATGCGGGTCGCGGCGATCTGCAGCATCACCGCGCCCGGCGTGTCGATTCCCTGCGGAAACCAGCGATCGAGCGACTTGTCCCAATGCTCGGCAAAGCGCGCCTTGTCGCGCACGATTTCACCCTTGCCCTCGACATGGATGAACTGCCCCGGCGCGCCGAGGATGCCCTTCAGCCCTGCGCTGCCAAGGTATGTGATGCCGACGTTGGGATCGCGCTCGATATCGGCGACCATCTGCCGGTCCTCGTAGGTGAAGAACCACGTATCGCCTTGGTATGCGACTTCGCGGTTGTTGCTCATCGGCCGGGCCCCGATCGTGCCGCCGGGCGCATGGGTCACAAGGGTGCAGAAATCGATCTGCTTCATGTCATCGGAAATGTCGTTGAGGGTCTTTGTCATCGGGGCTCTCCTTCGATAACCAAAGGTTTGAAGCCCCTGTCGGGTTCCGCATGGCGCGCGCCAGGTTGCACCGCTACGATCAATTCTTCAATGAAGTCGAGGTTGCCGATGAAAGCCCTGCCGATTGCCCTTGCTGCGCTGCTGCTGTCCGGCACCGCTTATGCCGCGCCGACTCCCGAGCAGGTCGCCGCTGCCGCACTCGATGCGACGCCGGTGTGGGACGGACATAACGATGTGCCGGAGCAGTTGCGCGATCGCTATGCCAACATGATCGCGGGCCTCGACTTCGCCGATACAACCGGGACCGCAGACCCTGCGAAAAGCCTCGGCCCGATGCACACCGACCTGGCACGGTTGGCCAAGGGCAAGGTCGGCGCGCAGTTCTGGTCGGTCTACGTCAGTGCCAACCTGACCGAACAGCAGGCGGTGCAGGCGACGCTCGAGCAGATCGATGTGATGAAACGGATCCTCGCGCGTCATCCCGACCGGATGCAGTTCGTGACCACCGCCGATGGCGCGGCGCGGGCGATGAAGGCAGGCAGGGTCGCTTCGCTGATCGGGATGGAGGGCGGCCACTCGATCGGTTCGAGTCTGGCCGTCCTGCGCCAGATGCACGATCTCGGCGCGCGCTACCTGACGCTGACGCATTCCAAGAACACGCCGTGGGCCGACAGCGCGACCGATGCGCCGGTACACAACGGGCTGACCGCATTCGGGAAGGACGTCGTGCGCGAGATGAACCGGCTCGGGATGCTGGTCGACCTCAGCCACGTCAGCGAGAAAACCATGATGGATGCGCTCGACGTAACCGGCGCCCCGGTCATCTTCAGCCACTCGGGCGCTCGCGCGGTGGACGGCCACGCGCGCAACGTGCCCGACACCGTGCTCGCCCGGATGAAAGCCAACGGCGGGATCGTGATGGCCGTCGGCTATCCCGACTTTCTCAGCGAGAAGCGGCGGCAATGGGTTGCTAATGCGGCAGCAGAGGAAGCACGCCTCAACTCGCTTTGGCGCGGCAATCCCGACGCGGTGAAGCAGGGCATGGCGACCTGGAGGGCGGCGCACCCGGAAGTGCTCGCGACCGTGTCGGACTGGGCCGATCACATCGACCACATCCGCAAGTTGGCGGGGATCGACCACATCGGCATCGGCGGCGATTACGACGGGATGGAAACCGGCCCGGTCGGCGCGGAGGACTCGACCGGCTATCCAGTTCTCTTCACCGAGCTTGCGCGGCGCGGATACAGCAAGGCCGACCTGCAGAAGATCGCCGGCGGCAACATGGCGCGCGTGTTGCGCGGCGCGGAGGCTTATGCTGCGGCTCACCGCAGCGATCCGCCGATCGAGAACCCGTCGGTCTTCTAGGGAGCGGACAAGAGGCAGAGGGTCGCAGTGTCGCGGTCGCCGCCGAAGAATGCGTCCAGCACTGCGGCGAAAGGGGCGGGCTCCTCGCCGACATGCTCGAACAGCGTCATCGAACTGCGGAGCTTGATGGCATCGATGGCCCCGAAGATTTCCTCGGCCGATTTGCGGTCGGCCCACGCGGATACGGCTTTCGTCACTTCGACAAGCCGTGGCCCGAGCACTCGATGGTCGAGAAAGTCGGTCGCCTCGTGGCGGTCGGCAATTGCGAAGAACCGCGCCGTTTCGCTTCGGCCGAGCCCGGCGATCTGCGGGAAGACGAACCACATCCAGTGGCTGCGCTTGCTCCCAGCCCGTATCTCGGCCAGCGCGCGTTCGTGAACTCCGCCGGACTGGGCCGTGATAAACCGGTCGAGCGTGCTCAATCGGACTTCTTTTCGGGTAATCCCTTGCGTGTCGTATGCGCGAAGTCCTCGAGCTGATCTTCGCTCATCGACTTGTACATCTCTTTCGATGCGCCTTTGAGGTCCTTGACCTTCGCTTCGCCGCGTTTGGCGGAAAGGGCGGCTCCGGCGGCTTTCTGCTGAGCTTTCGAAGTGGCTGGCACGATTGGGCTCCTATGCCCCGTCCAGTTCCGATCCCAGTTTCAAAGCGCGCGCGCCGTCGTCCTGTTCCACCAGGTAGGCGGGATTCTCAGTGGTGCCGTTGCGGACGATTTTCGAACCCTTGAGCGTGCGTTGCACGCGTCGCTCGAATCGCTCGACGACCTTGCCGGTCGCCGAGCCGCCGCTCCAGTTCCAGCGGACCGCAGCCCCTTTTCGAAAACCGTTGCCCGCCATGCCAGCCCTATTGTGCGTCGGATCGCGGATCGCCCGCCGGTGCGTCACCCGGGGTGGCCGACGCTTCGGGAGCCGCCGCTGCCGAAGGCTCGTCGAGGACCGGCACGTCCGAGGTATCGGGCGCGGGAACGGCAGCCGGGTTCTCGACGCTGGTCTCGCTATCCGCGCCATCGTCCTGCACGGCTGCGCCGGTCACCCAGATCAAGGTGAGCGCGATGACCGCCAGAAGCGTGCCGATGATCAGCACCCAGCGCACGACGCCTTCCTTCGAGCCGCCGCTCGCTTCGGTTTCGCTCGCGTGAATTTCTTCGCCCCGTTGTTCCATTGACTGGCTCCCTTTTTCGTTTGGCAATTACGTTCGGGCGCGGCGCGGGTTCCTAGTCGCGCAGCAAGTCGTTGATGCCGGTCTTGGCGCGGGTCTGCGCGTCGACGGTCTTCACGATGACCGCACAATACAGGCTCGGGCCCGGAGTGCCATCGGGCAACGGCTTGCCCGGCAGCGACCCCGGCACGACCACCGAGTACGGCGGCACGCGCCCGATATGGACCGCGCCGGTCGCGCGGTCGACGATCTTGGTCGAGGCACCGATGAACACGCCCATCGACAGCACGGCGCCTTCGCAGACGCGCACGCCCTCGACCACTTCGGAACGCGCGCCGATGAAGCAGCCATCTTCGATGATGACCGGATCGGCTTGCAGCGGCTCGAGCACTCCGCCGATACCGACCCCGCCCGACAGGTGGACGTTCTTGCCGATCTGTGCGCAGCTGCCGACCGTGACCCACGTGTCGACCATCGTCCCTTCACCGACATAGGCGCCGATGTTCACGAAGCTCGGCATGACCACGACGTTGCGGTCGATGAAACTTCCACGGCGGACGACCGCGCCCGGGACTACGCGGAAACCGGCTTCGCGGAAGCGGTTGTCACGCCATCCGGCGAATTTGAGTGGGACCTTGTCGTACGCGGGCGCGCTGGCACTCGCGCCCTCCATCACGACGTTGTCGGCCAGTCGAAAGCTGAGAAGCACCGCCTTCTTGAGCCACTGGTTCACCTGCCAGCCGCCTTGGCCATCGGGCTCTGCGACCCTGGCCGTCCCGGCATCGAGCATTGCGAGCGCCGCCTCGACGTTTTCGCGGACGTCGCTGCTGGCGGGGGTGACCTCGGTCCGGCGCTCCCATGCTGCGTCGATGGTGGAGGCGAGGTCGATGGTCATGGCGGAGCTCCCGTGTGCAAACTTGCCCGGGCGCTAGCGACGCAGCGAGGCCGCGGCAAGCGCACGAAAACCATTGCCGGGCGGCGCCAGACTTTCCACTCCGGTCACCATGGCGTTCAGCGAGGCTTCAACGAATTTGGTGCTATGCAGGGGCGGACTAATCGGGGACGCTGACATCGATGACTCGCCCGTTGCGCTCACGCGTGCGACTTGAACTGGGCTGCGCTCTTGGGGCGTTGCTCACGCTGGCCGCGTGCGGCGGAGGTGGGGGCGGCGGAGGAGGCGTGATCAGCACACCTGCGCCCGCGCCGACGCCTTCGCCAAGTCCGGCGCCGACCCCTTCTCCCACGCCCACCCCGCCACCAGGTTCGACGTTCGACACGGCGGAATTCAGGCGGTCGGATGGCCCCGGATTCCATAATGCCGTCAGCGCCTGGTCGAGCGGGGCGACTGGTTCGGGCGTCAAGATCGGCATCGTCGACACCGGCATCGATCGCGACAGTCCCGAATTCGTCGGACGGATCGACCCAGCGAGTGCTGACGTCGCAGGAAACGGTACCGTCGAGGCGGTCGACGACCACGGCACCCAAGTCGCCCTGATCGCCGCCGCGGCGCGCGACAACACCGGTATCGTGGGCATCGCCTACAATGCGACCATTGTGGCCCTGCGCGCCGATCGTCCGGGCACTTGCTCCAACAATTCGAACGATGCGGAAGGTTGCGTGTTCAACGACCGCGACATCGCCGCCGGGATCGATCGCGCGGTGTCCGCCGGGGCAGCGGTCGTGAACCTCAGTCTTGGCGGGGAGGCCCCCAGCAATACGCTGCTTGCGGCAGTTCAACGCGCCTCGGCCGCGGGTCTCGTGATCGTGGTTTCGGCAGGTAACGAAGGCGACGGCAGCGATCCGGCGATCGATCCGAATCAGCCGAACCCTTTCGCAACCGCCGTGCGGTCCGCGGGAGGAGCGAACGTCATCATTGCGGGCTCGGTGAACGATTCCGGGCAATTCTCGGCATTCTCGAACAGGGCCGGGGCACAGGCGAGCGCCTTCCTTTCCGCTCTCGGCGAGCGGGTGTGCTGCGTCTACGAGAACGGCGTCCTGAAGGTCGAGACTAGCCCCAGCGGAACATTCGTAACCGTCGTGTCGGGCACCAGCTTCTCCGCGCCGCAGATATCGGGTGCTGTTGCCCTGCTGAAGCAGGCGTTCCCCAATCTGACGGGAGCGCAGATCGTCGAGATACTCCTCTCGAGTGCGCGCGACGCCGGCGCTGCGGGAACCGACGCGACCTATGGTCGCGGCATTCTCGATATCGCGGCAGCATTCGCGCCCCGTGGAGCGACGACGCTGGCGGGCAGCACGGCTGTGGTCGAACTCGACGATGACATCGCGATCGGGTCCGAAGCGATGGGCGATGCTTTTACCACCGCCGCGATGCGCACAGTAGTGCTCGACCGGTATGGCCGGGCCTACGGGACCGATCTCGAGCATGGGATGCAGCGCGCCGGAGTCGCTCCGCGGCTGCTCGGCGCGATCGATGCCGGCACGCGGCACGTCGGAGGTGGGGGCGAGGGCATGAGCATGGCTTTTACCCTGACCGGCGGCTCGCGGGGCGGCGCAACGTGGCCGAGCCAGCTCCGGCTCGATCGTCGCGACGCCGAGGTTGAGAGGGTGCTCGCCGCGCGCGTGGCGATGAAAATCGCCCCCTACCGGCAGGTGGGTTTTGCCTTCCGGGAGCGTTCGGACGGCCTCGTCGCGCAGCTCCAGGGCCAGGAGCGCCCGGCCTTCTTGATCGCGCGCGATGCCGGCGGGGACGCAGGCTTCACCGATGCGGCCAAGGCTTCGCTGGCCTATCGCCAGCAATTGGGTTCGTGGGGATTGACCGCGAGCGGCCAGACGGGCGAGGCGGTGTTGGGCAACCTCAGGATGACCGAGGGTATCCTCGGCCGCCGCCGCGAGGACTGGGGCCTGACCAGCTTTTCGCTCGCCGCCGACCGCCGATTTGGCTCTCTCGAAGCGGCGTTTGGCCTAACCTGGCTCGACGAAGAACGAACGCTGCTCGGGGGGTTCTTCCACGAATCGCTGGGCGCGAACGGGGCGAGAACGCTATTTGCGGATGGGAGCGCGGGCTGGCGCTTCGCCCCCGGCTGGCGGCTGGGAGGAGCGGTGCGGCAGGGCTGGACGCGTGCCGACCATGGCGGGGCGATCGTCACCGGCTCCGGTTTCGTCAGCCGCTCGTGGTCCGCCGACCTCGTGAAGCAGGGCGTTCTGGGCCGGTTCGACTCGCTCGGCTTGCGCGTATCGCAGCCGCTGCGGGTGGAGCAGGGCGGGCTCGCCTTGAGCTTGCCGGTCGATTACGATTACGCGACGCTCACGCCGACCTACGCGACCCGCACGCTGTCGCTCAGCCCGACCGGACGCGAACTCGACGGCGAAATCGCGTGGACCGGGCCGTTCCTCGGCGGCAGCGCCGCTGCCAGCGTGTTCTATCGCAAGGACCCGGGGCACATCGCCAGCCAGCCCGACGACACGGGCGTGGCGATGCGCTGGTCGCGTCGGTTCTAGCCCGCCGCGCCGGCTTTTAGCGCGAATTCCCACGCCTTGTCGGCCAGCGGACCAACGCGCTCGGACTGCGCCTTGGCGTGCGCCGAACTGGCGGTCCCGTCGATCACGCGCTTCTTGATGCCCTGCAGGATGCCCGCGAGGCGGAAGAAGTTGTAGGCGAAGAACCAGTTCATGTCGGGCACCTCGGTACGGCCCGTCGCGGCGCAATATCGTTCGACGACCTCGTCCATCTCGGGGATGCCGAGGGCCGGGCGGTCGAGGTCCATCACGCCCGAACGGCCGCCGTTCTCGGTGACGTAGGCCATGCACAGATAGGTGAAGTCGGCCATCGGATCGCCGAGGGTCGACAGCTCCCAGTCGAGCACCGCGAGAACCTTCGGAGCATCGTGTGCGAAGATCATGTTGTCGATGCGGTAATCACCGTGAACCACGCTGGTGCGCGTCTGCTCGGGCAGGGTCGCCGGCAGGTACTCGATCAGCTTCTCCATCGACGACAACTCGTCCGTTTCGGAGAGGCGATATTGCTTAGTCCATCTATCAACTTGCCGCCCGAAGTAGTTGCCGGGTTTGCCATATTCTTCCAGGCCGGCCTGCGAGAGATCGACGTTGTGGAGCGCAGCCAGCGTGTCGACCATCTCGAAGTAGACCGCGCGGCGTTCCTCGGGGGAGGCACCCGGCATCGCGCCGTCCCAGATCGTGCGACCGTCGACCATGTCCATGACGTAGAACCACGATCCCACGACGTCATCGTCGACGCACAGGCCGTACTGGCGCGAGACCGGGAAGCCGACCTTGTGGAGGCCCGACTGGACGCGGAATTCGCGATCGACCGCGTGCGCGCTCGGCAGCAGCTTGCCGAACGGCTTGCGGCGCAGGACGTAGTTCCCGCTCGGGCTCGAGAGCTTGTACGTCGGGTTCGACTGGCCACCCTTGAACTTGCCTTGCGCGAGCGGGCCTTCGAAGCCGTCGACGTTCTCGGTCATCCAGGCAGTGAGCTTCTCTTCGTCGAGATGATCGGCGGCGGATGGCTCGACCGTGCCCGAAAATGCGGTCTGGGCATCGATATCGGGGATCGACAAACTCATAGATTGTTTCCCGAAGTTACTGATCGAAAACGATAACGCTACGCGCGCTGTCGCCTTGCTTCATCTTGTCGAAGCCCTCATTGACCTCCGCCAGCGGAATCCGCTCGGCGATGATCGTATCGAGGTCGAGCAGCCCTCGCATGTAGAAATCGACCAGGCGCGGCAGGTCGACCGGGAAGCGGTTCATGCCCATGATCGCACCCTGCAGCTTCTTGCCCGACAGCAGGTCGAGCGCGCCTAGGCCGACCTTGCAGTCGAGCGGCATCATGCCAAGGATCGTCGCGGTCCCGCCACGGCGGAGGATCTTGCAGGCAAGATCCGCCGAGGCCTGCCGGCCGACCGCCTCGATCGCATGGTCGACCCCGCCGTGCGAAATCTCGACCACTTGCGCCACGGCATCGTCGGCCATGGCGTCGACCGCATGGGTCGCGCCGAGGACCTTGGCGAGCTTGCGCTTGGCGGGGACGGGATCGCAGGCGATGATCTGTCCGGCACCTGCGATCTTCGCCGCGTTGATCGCCGCCAGGCCCACGCCGCCGCAGCCGATCACCGCGACGGTCTCCCCGGGCACGAGTTTGCAGGCATTGAACACCGCGCCCGCGCCGGTCGTCACCGCGCAGCCGATCACGGCAGCCCGGTCGAGCGGCATTTCGGGATCGATGCGCACGCAGGCATGCTCGTGGATGAGCATCTGCTCGGCAAAGGCCGAAAGGTTGAGCATCTGGTTGACCATCTCGCCGCCCGGACGCGTGATCCGTGGTGCCTCGCCCTTCTGACGCCGCGTATCCCCGCCGAGGCACAGCGCCATCCGGCCGGTCACGCAGAATTCGCAGTGCCCGCAGAACGCGCTGAGGCACGACACGACGTGATCGCCAGGCCTGACCGTCCGCACCTCGCTACCGACCGCTTCGACCACGCCTGCCGCTTCGTGCCCGGGCACAGCCGGCAGGGCGTGCGGATAGGTCCCTTCCATGAAGTGGAGGTCCGAGTGGCAGAGCCCGCAGGCGGCCGTGCGGATGAGCACCTCGTGCGGGCCCGGCTTGGCGATCGAGAGGTCCTCGATCGCCAGCGGGGTGCCCGGCTCGATCAGTACGGCTGCCTTCACCGGCTGACGCCCACGTCGCCCGAACTGAAGCTGTCGTCGTTTCCGATGTTGGGCGCGTGACGCGCGAACTCCATACGAGCGATGGCGCGGGCGTGGACTTCGTCCGGTCCGTCGGCGAGCCGCAGCGTGCGCTGGTGGGCGTAGGCATTGGCGAGGCCGAAGTCGTCGCTGACACCGGCGGCACCGTGGGCCTGGATCGCGTCGTCGATGATCCTGAGCGCCATCGTCGGAGCCTGGACCTTGATCATGGCGATTTCCTGCGCCGCCGCCTTGTTGCCGACCTTGTCCATCATGTCCGCCGCCTTCAGGCAGAGGAGGCGTGTCATATCGATGTCGATGCGCGCGCGGGCGACCCGCTCTTCCCAGACCGAATGCTGGTAGATCGGCTTTCCGAACGCTTCGCGAATCTGGAGCCGCTTGCACATCTTCTCGAGTGCTTCCTCGGCGACGCCGATGGTGCGCATGCAGTGGTGGATGCGGCCCGGCCCAAGGCGGCCCTGAGCGATCTCGAACCCGCGGCCTTCGCCGAGGATGATGTTTGCGGCGGGAACGCGTACGTCTGTCAGCACGATCTCCATGTGGCCGTGCGGACTGTCGTCATAGCCGAAGACCGGCAGGAAGCGCTTGATGTTCACGCCTTCGGCATCGAGCGGCACGAGGATTTGCGACTGCTGCTGGTGGCGCTTGGCCTCGGTGTCGGTCTTGCCCATCAGGATGGCAATCTTGCAGCGCGGATCCCCCGCGCCCGACGACCACCATTTCGTGCCGTTGATTACGTAGTGATCGCCATCGCGGACGATGCGGCATTCGATGTTGGTCGCGTCCGAACTTGCGACCGCGGGTTCGGTCATCAGGAAGGCCGAGCGGATTTCGCCCTCCATCAGCGGCTTGAGCCACTCGTCCTTCTGGTCGCGGGTGCCGTAGCGATGGAACACTTCCATGTTGCCCGTATCGGGCGCCGAGCAGTTGAACACCTCGCTCGCCCAGCCGATCCGGCCCATTTCCTCGGCGCACAGCGCATATTCGAGGTTGGTCAGGCCGGGGCCGTCGAATTCGAAGCTGTCGTCGACATGGGGGCGGCCCGCCTGCGGCGGCATGAACAGGTTCCAGATCCCCTGCGCCTTGGCGCGGGCCTTTTCCTCTTCGATGACCGGGTTTACGCCCCAGCGGTCTTTCTCGTGCGCTGCCTTGTATTCGGAATTTCGCGGACGGACATGGGTTTCGATGAAATGGCGGACGCGGTCGCGCCAGTGCTTCTGGCGATCGGTGGGTTCGAAATCCATGGCTCAGCAGTCCTTCCAGATGGTCAAAACGTGATCGGTCACGGGCGTCCGGCGGGTGCCGGAACAGCCGCGATTCGGGAGTGGGGAATGAGTCTCAATCCGCTGCGAACCAAGCTGCCTGTGACGGGACGCTCGATTGTTTTCGGTATCGCGGTATCCTTGAATATCGTTCCTCTTCCCGAAATCTCTCGTATAAGCGGTATGGTAAAGCAGACACGCGCCGCGTCAACGCCCTTGAATTGACGGTACGGCATCGCAAGCTGTTCGAATGACCTTGCGTCGGAGCCGGAAACGGCCTTAACGTAAACGTCAACGAGAGGAGATTCCCATGGCCGACCTGGATGCCTTCCGCGTGGAAACCCGCGCGTGGCTCGAAGCCAACTGCCCGCCCGAAATGCGCCAGCCCGTCCATGACGAGGGTGACGTCTACTGGGGCGGAAAGAATGCGACCTTCAAGAACGACGCGCAGAAGGCCTGGTTCGAGGCGTGCCGCGACACGGGCTACACAGTTCCCGCCTGGCCCAAGGAGTACGGCGGCGCCGGACTTTCGGCGGCGGAGGCCAAGATTCTGCGCGACGAGATGGCGGCGATCGGGGCGCGTGCACCGCTTTCCAGCTTCGGCATCTGGATGCTCGGCCCCGCGCTGTTGCACTTCGGTACCGAAGGTCAGAAGCGCAAATTCCTCAACGAGATCGCGCGCGGCGAAGTGCGCTGGTGCCAGGGTTACTCGGAGCCGGGCTCGGGCAGCGACCTCGTTTCGATGCAGACCTTCGGCGAGGACAAGGGCGACCACTGGATCGTCAACGGCCAGAAAATCTGGACCAGCTATGCCGACGAAGCCGACTGGATTTTCTGCCTCGTCCGCACCGACAAGGCGAACAAGTACCAGGGCATCACCTTCATGTTGTTCGACATGCACGGCGGTGGTGTCACGACGAAACCGATCAAGCTGATCAGCGGCAGCAGCCCGTTCTGCGAGACGTTCTTCGACAACGTCACCGTTCCCAAGTCCTACGGCGAGGACATCCCCGGCTATGTCGGCGAGATCAATCGCGGCTGGGACGTCGCCAAGTACCTGCTCGGTCACGAGCGCGAAATGATCTCGGCGACCGGCGGCGGCGATCGCGCAACCTCGCTCGGCGCGGCGGCGAGCCGTGCGGGCGCGCTCGATCCGGTGCTGCGCGCCGAGATGGCGCTGTTCGATATCGACGCGCTCTCGTTCACCGCGATGAGCGAGAAGTTCATGGACGAATTCAAGGTTGGTCGCGGACATCCTGCACAGCCCAACATGATGAAGTACGCCGGGACCGAGCTCAACAAGACCCGTCACGAGCTGCTGATGGCGGCAGGTGGCTCGACCGCGCTCGAATGGGACAGCGAGGAAACCGGCGGCGGCAAGCCGTCGCGCGCCTGGCTGCGCACCAAGGGCAACTCGATCGAGGGCGGCACCAGCGAAGTCATGCTCGGCGTCGTCGCCAAGCGCATTCTCGACCTTCCGGGAGCCTGATCGATGCCTCTCTACCATACCGAAGACCAGGCGATGCTCGCCGAGACCGCCGCCCAGTTCATGGGCGAGGAAGGCGCGATATCGAAGCAGCTGCGCCATTGGCGCGACCGCGAGTGCAAGGACGGCTTCGGCCACGGCCTGTGGCAGCAAATGGCCGAGATGGGCTTCACCGGCCTGCTCGTTTCGGAAGCAGATGGCGGGCTGGGCATGGGCCATGTCGAGGCGGGCATCGTGCTCGAGGAGATCGGCCGCAACCTCACCCCGTCGCCGTTCCTGACCAGCTCGGTCATGGCGGCGAGCGCGCTGGCCCATGCGAGTGCCGAGGCGAAGGGCCGCTGGCTCCCTGGCCTGATCGCCGGTGACAGCGTGCTCGCGGTCGCGTTCGACGAGGGACCCAAGCACCGGCCCGAACGGATCGCTACCCGCGCCGAGAAGTCGGGCAATGGCTTTCGCCTGACCGGCAAAAAGGATTTCGTGGTCCACGGCGCGAGCGCGGACATGATCGTCGTGTCCGCCCGCACCTCGGGTGCCGATGACGAGGCCGACGGCGTCACCCTGTTCGCGGTGCCGAAGGAAGCGGCGGGGCTTGGCCACAACTCGGTCCGGCTGGTCGACAGTTCGATGGCAAGCCACATGACGCTTGACGGAGTCGAACTCGACGGTGACGCCGTGATCGGCGAAGTCGATGGCGGCCGCGCAGTGCTCGACAAGGTGCTCGACGCGGGCCGCGTCGGCGCGGCGGCGGAAGCGGTCGGCGTCGCGCGCGGTGCGATGAACATGACGGTCGACTACCTCAAGCAGCGCAAGCAGTTCGGCCGCCTGATCGGCGAATTCCAGGCACTCCAGCACCGCGCCGCGCATCTCTATTCCGAAGTCGAGATCGCCCGTGCGGTGACAATCAAGGCGCAGCAGCTTCTCGATGCCGGGTCCGAACAGGCGGGCCTGATGGCCTCGGTGGCGAAGGCCAAGGCGGGCAAGGCCGCAAGCCTCGCGGTCAAGGAAGGCGTCCAGATGCACGGCGGCATCGGCATGACCGACGAATACGACGTCGGCCTCTACATGAAGCGCGACCGCGCGCTCGCCGAGTTCATGGGCGACGTCTATTACCATGCCGACCGCGTCGCGCGGCTGAGCGGGTACTGATCCAAGGGAGAGAAGCATGACCCTCGAAGACCTGTTCAGCCTCAAGGGCCGCGTCGCGCTGGTGACCGGCGGCAGTCGTGGCATCGGCCGGATGATCGTCGAGGGCTTCCTCGCAGCCGGGATCGAGCGGGTGTACATAACTGCGCGCAAGGGCGGCGAACTGCACGAGGCTGCGGCCGAGCTTGGCGACAAGGTGATCCCGATCCAAGGCGACATCTCGACCATGGCCGGCATCGACGAACTCGTGGCCGAAGTGGCTTCGAAAGAAGGCAAGCTCGACATCCTGGTCAACAATGCCGGTGCGGCGTGGGGCGCGGATTTCGGGGATTTCCCCGAGGAAGGCTGGGACAAGGTCATGGACCTTAACGTCAAGACGCCGTTCTTCCTGACGCAGAAGCTCCACGGGTTGCTGACGGCGGCCGCGAGCCAAGATCATCCGGCCAAGGTCATCAACATCACGTCGGTCGACGGGCAGCGGGTGAACCCGTGGGAGACTTACAGCTACCAGGCGAGCAAGGCGGCGCTGATCCACCTGACGCGCCGCATGGCCGCTCGGCTGGTCACCGATCACATCTATGTGACGAGTCTCGCGCCCGGGGCGTTCCCATCCAACATGAACCGCGCGGCGCGCGACGATGCCGACGGTTCCGCATCGCGCATCCCGAATAAGCGGGTCGGAGACAAGTTCGACATGGGCGGCACCGCCGTCTACCTCGCCAGCCGCGCGGGCGATTACACCGTGGGCGAAACGCTCACGATCGACGGTGGCATCGTCAACGCCCTCTTGCCGTCGCACTTCGCCCAGCCATCGTGAGCGTTGCCGGGCGACGCTCGCACCGCGTCGCCCAGCCGCGTCCCCTCAGTCCATCAACCGCTGCATCAGGTAGACGTACTGCAGCGCCTGCAGCTTGGCGCGCTGCTGGTTGTCGACACCGCCCGAGTGGCCGCCGGTCATGTCCTCGTAGTAGTAATAGGGCTGGCCGTTGGCGCTCATCCGCGCGGCGGCCTTGCGGGCGTGGCTCGGGTGGGTGCGGTCGTCGGCGGTGCTCGCCCAGAAGAACGGTGTGGGGAAGTTCACGCCCTTCACCAGCTTCTGGTAGGGAGAGTACCCCTCGATCCACTTGCGTTCCTCGGGCTTGCGGGGATCGCCGTACTCGCCGACCCACGATGCGCCGCGCCCGATGAAGGGCAGGCGCAGCATGTCGAACAGCGGGATCTGCACGATCGCGGCGTTGAACAGGTCGGGCCGCTGGGTGAACGCGGTGCCGACGAGCAGGCCGCCTTGGCTGCCGCCCATCACGCCGAGGCGGCGGGGCGAAGTCAGCCCGCGCTTTACGACGTCTTCGCCGATGGCGATGAAATCGTCCCATGTGCGCTGCTTGTTCGCACCCATGGCGGTCTGGTGCCACTCCGGTCCGAACTCGCCGCCGCCGCGCATGTTGCCCAGCACATAGGCGCCGCCCTTTTCGAGCCAGAGCTTGCCGATCGTGCCCGAGTATCCGGGGAGCTGCGGCACCTGGAAACCGCCGTAGCCGTAGAGCAACGTCGGCGTGCTGCCGTCGAGCTTCACGCCCTTCTTGGCCACCACGAAATAGGGGACCTTGGTGCCGTCCTTGCTGGTCGCTTCGAACTGCTGGATCTGCAATCCGGCGGCGTCGAACCGCTCAGGGCTGGTCTTGAGGACGGTCGGCGCGGCGGTGCCGTCCGAATACCAGAGCTGCGACGGCGTGAGGAAATCGGTCGAGGAGAACATGACCTCGCCCGTTTCGTCCGATGCCGCCGCGATGCCGAGCGTCGCGCTCTGCGGCAGTGCGGCAACCGGGGCGGTACGCCATTTGCCGTCGGCAAAGTCGAGGCGCATCACGCGGCCGCGCACGTTGTCGAGGTAGCTGACGAACAGTGCGTCCTTGGTGATCGCGCGGCCCTGTGCGGTCTGTTTGGGGCCGGGTGACCAGACGAGCGACTTGGGCGCGCCGTTGGGGTCGGCCTTGAACGCGGCAAGGTCGGCCGAGAGGATCGAGTCCGCTGGATAGGTCTTGCCACCGGTCTTCCACTCGACGTCGGTCGTGAACAGGATGCGCCCGTCGACGATGCCACCGACGCTGGCCTTCAGTGGCATGTCGAGCTTCAGCCACTTGCCGCTGTGCCAGACGTATTGCTCGTTCTCGAAGAACGACACGCCCTTGCTGGCGATCCGGCCGTGGACCGTGCCTGCGGCATCGCGCAGCAGGCTCGCGCCCGACGAGACGTCCGTCGCATCGCCACGATAGACTTCCGGCGCGTCGGCGATGGCGGTGCCGCGCTTCCATTCGCGGGTGGTGAAGGGGTACAGGCTCTCGGTGATCGTGCCGCCGCCGAAGTCGCGGCTGACGAGCAGGGTGTTCTCGTCCACCCACTGCACGCCGCCCTGGCTTTCGGGCAGGAAGAAGCCGTCCTTCACGAAGGTGCGGGAGGCGATGTCGAATTCGCGCAGCTCGGTCGCGTCCTTGCCGCCGTCGGACAGCGCGACCATGCACTTCGTGCCCGCAGGCGGCAGGCAGGTCATGCCCTTGTAGACCCATTCGCGCCCCTCGGCCTTGGCGAGTGCGTCGATGTCGAGGATCGTCTCCCACACCGGGTTGGCGGTGCGATAGCTGTCGAGCGTGGTGACGCGGACCAGGCCGCGCGGATTGGCGGCGTCCTGCCAGAAGTTTGTCAGGCCGTAGCTGGCGAAATCGACGCCGGGGATGCGGTCCTTGGCATCGAGGATCGTCAGCGCCTCAGCCTTCAGCGACGCGAAGCGCGGGTCGCGGGCGAGCGTCTGGTCGACCCGCTCGTTCTCGGCGCGAACCCACGCGAGCGACTGCTCGCTGCGGGTTTCCTCGAGCCACTGGAACGGGTCGTCGATCGCCGCTTCGGGAGCGGCGGCAGGTGTCGAAGTCTGTGCGGAAACGGAAGCGGACATGGTCATCGCCACTGCGATGGCGATTGCGGAAACGAGTTTCAACGATGTTCTCCCCGGGGATGGTGCGCGCACCCTAACGGCTTGAACGCGAAACGAAAGTGCCGCTCGTCGAGCGGAGTCGGCCATCGGTGTCACGGTGAGTGGGATATTTTCGAAAACTTGGGCGCTCACTCCGCCAGCCCCCCGGCGGTGACCCGCGCACGGATCGCATCGACCCGCCGGACGAGGCGCAGAAGCGCGGAATTGTCGGCTTTCCGCGCGATCGCGGTCATCGCGCCGCGATAGACGACGGGCCGCACCAAGCCCCAACATACCCGCCGGTCAAGCGTCGAAAGTGTGACCTTTCGATAATCGAGCCTCGGCCCCCGGCTGCGGCCCGATCCCGGCCCCGCGAGCACGCGGTCCCACGCGGCGGCGAAGCTCTCGGCCTCGGCACGGCGGCGCAGGCGATAGGCGCTTTCGCGGCTCATCCCCACCGCCCGCGCGGCGTCGGCGACCGATCCGGTGAAGTAGAGATGGGCGAGGAGCGCGCACTGCCTCCCCACGCTC
Organism: Tsuneonella sp. HG094; assembly: GCF_053819285.1. Lineage (NCBI taxonomy): Bacteria > Pseudomonadati > Pseudomonadota > Alphaproteobacteria > Sphingomonadales > Erythrobacteraceae > Tsuneonella > Tsuneonella sp. HG094. Next base: position 1,694,060 of record NZ_JBSORA010000001.1, on the reverse strand, counting down.
CAGCCGTCCTTGCGGCGCTTGATCGGAACCGAATGGAAGAAGCCGGGACGGCGGCGGACGCGGTGCGCAGGCGGTTTCGACATCCGCGAGGGTAGGCCACGGCGGGAGGCGTGTAGGAAAGTGTTTTCGTCTAGGGGCGGGGCATGATGGGGTGGAGGAAACCAAGTCTCACGCCAGGAGGCGTGCTCGCGTTCGGCTGATGCTCAGTGCTGCCACTTAATGACGAATTTCAAAGACGAACGACTTGTTACTAGAAAGTGCGTACCCAGTTGTTCCGAACTGGCCGCATACCGTTTTCAATTTGGATAAAAATGGGTCGCTGAGAGGAATTGAATAATTTATCGCAATGTTTTCTGCGGTGTCCTCAATGGTCTGCTCGCCAAATGCCTTGAAGTCCTCAGGATTTTCACATTCGAAAACGTAGAGGTAGGCAACATCACCGTCTGGTATTACAGATCCTAGATCTTTCTTATAAAAGCGGAGGTAAACACTGAGTTTGCTGACACCATATTCACTTTCAACCGACATTTCGTCGGATTGGATTCCGCGATCGGAACACCCGCCGAGCAAGGCGAAGAAGCTTGAGGCTAGGGTAAGGAGCCGCAATTTCATGCAGGTCAAATGACAGGTTAAATGTCGTTCGACAATTCGGGGCGGCAGCGGTTTTTACGGGGGTCGGAGAAAACATTGACGGGGTCGCTATCCGCCCTTTTGCCTCAACCCCAAATCTCCACTTAACCCCCCATCAGTCCCCGCACGAAGGGGATCAGCCCGGTCTGCCGTGTGCGCTCCATCCGCTCGGCGTGGAGGATTTCGCGGACCTTGCGGAAGCATTCGTCGACATCGTCGTTGATCACGACGTATTCGTATTCGGCCCAGTGACTGATTTCCGCGCGGGCGCGGTCCATGCGGCTGGCGATCACGTCGGCGGCATCCTGCGCGCGGCCCTCGAGCCGGCGACGCAGCTCGTCTAGGCTGGGGGGCAGGATGAATACGCTGACCACGTCCTGCCGGTCCTTCTGGTAGAGCTGCTGGGTGCCCTGCCAGTCGATGTCGAACAGGAAGTCCTGGCCTTCCTTCAGACCGCCACGGATGTGCCCCTTGGGCGTGCCGTAGCGGTGGCCGAAGACATGGGCCCATTCGTAGAAGTCGTCCTCCTCGACCATGCGGTCGAACTCCGCCTCGCTGGCGAAGTGGTAGTGGACGCCATCGATTTCGCCGGGACGGGGCGGGCGCGTGGTGCAGCTGACCGAAAGGCTGATCGTCTCGTCCGCGTCGAGCAGCATCCGGCTGATCGTGGTCTTGCCGGCGCCCGAGGGCGAGGAGAGCACGAACATCAGTCCGCGCCGCTTGAGTGCCTGGGATTGGGTGTCGCTTCCTGCCATGCGCGCCCTTGCGCCATGGCAGCTTAAGAAATCAACCCCGAGAGGTGCCTCGCCCAGGCTCCGCGCCTACTTTTTCGCCATCTTGCCGAGAGTCCTGTCGCCCTTGCGTTTCGCGGCGCGCTTGCTCTGGCTGCGGTCGAACAGTGTCTTGGCGATCAGGCCGCCGCCGACGAGGACGGCGCCGGGCAGCGAGCGGGTGGCATATCGGGCCAACATCCCGCTGAGGAAGGTGTGCACCAGACTGCGGTTCTCGACGATCGCCTTGGCACCCGCGCCGCCGTAACGGCCTCGCAACAGGCCCTTTTCCAGCGTGTGCCGCATCAGTCGTCCGCCAGCGCGCATGGCGATGTCCTGGATGATAAGATTGGTTGCCGGGTTCGTGCTGGGGCCGGCGACATCGTCGCTCTGGCCGGTTGCGGCGGCGATCGCCTTGCCTCCGGCATCGGTCATCCCGCCGGATGCCTCTCCGGTCGGCTGCTTCTTGGAAACTCTGGTGGACCTGCGCGCCATGACCGCTCCCCGGGTGCGGCCTGTCGGCCCGCGGTTACTTCTTGCGGCCGAAATCGACCGTGACAACGTTCGAGCCGTCATCTTCGACAACGGCGCGATCGGACGCGCGTTCCGAAGCGTCGTTCTCGGCCTCGTCGTGAGTCTCGGGCGCCATGTCGGCGACGGTCGCCTGGAACTGCAGCCCGAAATCGACCGCCGGATCGACGAACGCGGTGATTGCGCCGAACGGGATGTCGAGCTTGGCCGGCACCTGGTTGAAGGTGAGGCTGACGCTAAAGCCTTCCTCGTCCACCGCGAGGTCCCAGAACTTGTTCTGGAGAACGATCGTCATCTCGTCGGCGAAGCGTTCCTTGAGGTGCGGCGGGATGCTCACGCCGGGCGCGTTCGTCTTAAAGGTGATGTAGAAGTGATGGTTGCCGGGCAGGGTGCCTCCACCTGCCTCGACCTCTCCCAGCACGCGTCCCACCACGGCGCGCAGAGCCTCCTGCACGATCTCGTCATAGGGTATCAGGCTGTCGGGTGTCTGGTCGGTCATCTTGCCTTGCAAGTGACCCCGCCGAGCCGCGCGGTCAAGCCGGAAAGCTAAGGCGCAGGGCTGCCAAGCGTGGATTGCTTGCGTGGCCGCCCCCCGCGCGTATAGGCCCGCGCCATGCGCACCGGCCGGATCGAACGAAAGACCAGCGAAACCGCGATCCTCGTCGAGGTGAACCTCGACGGGACGGGAGCCTATTCGGTGGAAACGGGCATCGGCTTCCTCGACCACATGGTCGAACAGTTCAGCCGCCATTCGCTGATTGACGTGACGATGAAGGTCGACGGCGACCTCCATGTCGACCAGCACCACACGACCGAGGACAGCGCGATCGCGCTGGGGCAGGCGCTCGACCAGGCGCTCGGAGACAAGGGCGGGATCGGGCGCTACGGCCAGGCCTATTCGCCGATGGACGAGACGCTGAGCCGCGTCGCGCTCGACATTTCGGGCCGCCCCTATCTCGTCTGGCGGGCTGGCTTCTCGCAGCCGCGCCTCGGCGAATGGGATACCGAGCTGATCGAGCACTGGTTCCACTCGGTATCGCAGGCATGCGGCATCACGCTGCACATGGAACTGCTGTACGGCACCAACAACCACCACATCTGCGAATCGCTCTACAAGGGTTTCGCCCGCGCGATGCGGCAGGCGGTCGAGCGCGATCCGCGCAAGGGCGGCGCGGTGCCGAGCACCAAAGGGCAACTGGGCGGGTAATCCATGGCCGAGGCAATTGCCCTCATCGATTACGGCGCGGGCAACCTCCATTCGGTGCACAATGCGCTGAAGGCGGCGGGGGCCGGCCACGTCCACGTCACCTCGGACCCGGCGATCGTGCGCGGGGCGCGGCGGATCGTGCTGCCGGGGGTCGGGAGCTTTCGCGCCTGTGCGAACGGGCTCAAGGCGATTCCCGGCCTCGTCGATGCGCTCGAGGACCGGGTGATCCACCAGGGTGTGCCGTTCCTCGGCATCTGCGTCGGCATGCAACTTCTCGCGACGCGCGGTAAGGAGCACGGGGTGACCAAGGGGCTCGGCTGGATTCCCGGCGAGGTGCGCGCGATCGAACCCAGTGACCCGGCCATCAAGGTGCCGCACATGGGCTGGAACGACGTGCGCCCGATGCCCCACCAGGACGGCGCGGCGCTGGTCGAGGTGGGCGAAGCCTATTTCCTGCATTCGTACCACTTCGCGGTTGCCGAGGGGCGCGATGTGGCGGCGATGACCGACCACGGCGGCGGCCTCGTCGCGGCGGTCGCGCGTGACAACATGATCGGCGTGCAGTTCCACCCGGAGAAGAGCCAGGCCTACGGGCTCGGGCTCCTTGCGCGGTTCCTGGAGTGGAAGCCATGATCGTCTTTCCCGCGATCGACCTGAAGGGCGGCGAGGTCGTGCGGCTGGCCGAAGGCGATATGGACCGCGCTACCGTCTATGGCGACGACCCGGCGGCACAGGCATTGATTTTCGCCGAGGCGGGGGCCGAGCATCTCCACGTCGTCGACCTCGACGGCTCGTTCGCCGGCCGGGCGGAGAACCGCGCGGCGGTCGAAGCGATCGTCGCTGCGTTTCCCGGTTACGTCCAGCTCGGCGGCGGCATCCGCGACCGCGAGGCGGTGGAGGGCTGGTTCGACCTCGGTGTGGCGCGGGTCGTGATGGGCTCGGCCGCGCTCAAGGACCCCGAATTCGTCAAGGACATGGCGCGCGAATTCGCAGGCGGGATCGTGGTCGCGGTCGACGCGCGCGACGGCATGGTCGCGACAGAGGGCTGGGCCGACGTGTCCGACGTCCCCGTTGTCGATCTTGCCCGCCGGTTCGAGGATGCGGGCGTCGCCAGCCTGCTGTTCACCGACATCGGGCGCGACGGACTGCTCAAGGGCGTGAACATCGACGCCACGCTCGACCTCGCGCGCCGAGTGGACATTCCGGTGATCGCAAGCGGCGGGGTCAAGGGCCTCGACGACATTCACCTCCTCTCGCTCCACGCGCGCGACGGGATCGAAGGCGTGATCACCGGCCGCGCGCTGTACGAAGGTCGGCTGGACCTCGCCGCGGCGATCGCGATGGCGTCGAGGCCATGACCGTCCGCATCCGCGTCATCCCCTGTCTCGACGTGCGCGACGGGCGCGTGGTGAAGGGCGTCAACTTCGTCGACCTCAAGGACGCGGGCGATCCGGTCGAGCAGGCCAGGGCCTACGACGAAGCGGGCGCGGACGAGCTGTGCTTCCTCGACATCTCGGCCAGCCACGAAGGACGCGGAACCCTGCTCGACGTGGTGCGGCGCACGGCGGAGGTGTGCTTCATGCCGCTGACGGTCGGCGGCGGCGTGCGCTCGGTCGACGATGCGCGCGCGCTCCTGCTGGCCGGCGCGGACAAGGTCGCGGTCAACTCCGCGGCGGTCGCGCGGCCCGAGATCGTGGCGGAGATCGCCGCGCGGTTCGGCAGCCAGTGCGTGGTCGCCAGCATCGATGCGCGTCGCAGCGGGGCGGGCTGGCAGATCTACACCCACGGCGGCCGCAAGCCCGCGCACATCGACGCGGTCGAGCACGCCGCGCACCTCGCCGAACTGGGCGCGGGCGAGTTGCTGGTGACCTCGATGGACGGCGACGGCACGCAAAATGGCTACGACCTCGCGCTCACCCGCGAGATCGCCGACGCCGTCTCTGTCCCGGTGGTCGCGAGCGGCGGCGTGGGCAACCTCCAGCACCTGATCGAAGGGGTGACGCTCGGCCACGCGAGCGCGGTGCTTGCGGCGAGCATCTTCCACTTCGGCACCCACACCATCGCCGAGGCGCACGCCGCCCTGCGCGCCGCCGGATTGCCCGCGCGCGCCTGACCGTCCCGCACCGGGACGTTCACGAAAGCGCCATTGGCAATCCGTCCAATAACGCCTTGGGTTTCAGCATGATGCGTTTGCTGCTCCCGCTCTTCGTATTGCTGTTCGCCAGCCCGGCGGCGGCTGCCGGCACGGCGGTCAGCGAGCCGTCCAGCCTAGTATTGTTCGCACTCGGCGTGCTGGGTGTGATCGTCGGGCGGCAATCCTCGCGCAGGAAGCGCGACTAGCGGCCCGCACAAGCAACCGCTTGACCGGACCGGCCCGGGTTCGCCATGCGGTTCGGTGATGGATACTCTCTCGCGTCTCGAACAGACGATCGCCGGCCGTCTCACTTCGGGTGAGGCGGCGGCAAGCTACGTCGCCCATCTCAGCACGCGCGGTCTGCCGGTTATCGCCCGCAAGGTCGGCGAAGAAGCGATCGAGACGGTCACTGCCGCGCTCGCAGGCACGCGCGAGGAACTGGTGGGTGAGATTGCCGACCTGCTGTTCCACCTGCTGGTCCTGCTCGCCGCGAAGGGCGTGCCATTCTCCGAGGTGCTCGCCGAACTCGAGCGGCGCGAGGGCACGTCGGGCCTCGATGAAAAAGCATCACGGAGCGAATGATGGCGATCGACCCCACGCAGCCCTACGACGACGCCAATATCTTCGCCCGCATCCTGCGCGGCGAACTTCCGTCGAATAAAGTCCATGAAGACGACTGGGCGCTCGCCTTCCACGACATCGCCCCGCAGGCGCCGGTCCATATCCTGGTGATCCCCAAGGGCGCCTACGTGAGCTGGGACGATTTCACCGCCAAGGCGTCCGACGCCGAGATCGGTGGGTTTTCGCGCGCGATCGGCCACGTCGCGCGCGAGGCGGGGCTGGTCGCACCGGGATACCGCGTCCTCTACAACGTCGGGGTCCACGGTGGGCAGGAAGTGCCGCACCTCCACGCGCACATCTTCGGCGGTCGGTCGCTCGGGCGGATGGTGGGCTGAAATGCCCCGCGGCGGGTTGCCACGCGACTCCGCGCGCGGCTAAGGCCCCCCGCATGAGCGCGCAGCCACCATTGCCGGGCGGCCTGATCGACGGGTCGCGCCACCTGTTTGCGGTGCGCGCCTACTACGAAGACACCGACCTGTCGGGCATCGTCTATCACGCCAACTACCTGCGCTGGTTCGAACGCGCGCGCAGCGACCTTCTCCGCCTGCTCCAAATCGACCAGCGCGAGGCGGTGGAAACGGGCGAGGGCGCCTATGCCGTTGCCGACCTCCACATCCGCTACGTCCGTCCCGCGAAACTCGACGACACCGTGATCATCGAGAGCCGCTGCATCGAAATGGGCGCGGCGAGCGTACGGATCGCGCAGACCGCCACCCGCGACGGCGACCTGATCGCCGAACAGACCGTTCGCGTGGGGTTCATCGACCCTGCCGGACGACCGCGCCGCCAGCCCGCCGCGTGGCGCGCGGCGTTCGACCAATTTGCCAAGGGAACCGAATGACCGACCTGATGCTCCTCGCCGTTGCCGCCGCCCCCGAGATGCCGGGACGGCTCAACCCGGTGAAGCTGTTCCTCGATGCCGACATCGTGGTCCAGTCGGTGATGATCGGCCTGCTGCTCGCCAGCGTGTGGACCTGGATGATCATCGTCGGCTTCATGATGCGCGTTGCCGCGGTGCGCCGTCGCAACGCCGAGTACGAAAGCGAGTTCTGGGAGACCGAGAACTTCGAGACGCTGATGAACCAGCGCGGCAAGAAGGACATCGCCAGCGCCCGCGTGGCGGCAGCGGCGATGCGGGAATGGAAGCACTCGGTGAAGGGCGGCCGGGTGATCGACCGCGACGGGCTGCGCCAGCGGCTCGCCGCGTCGATGGAAAGCCAGGTCTCGAGCGAAGCCGACGAGTTATCGGGCCGCTTGAATTTCCTCGCCACGGTCGGTTCGGTCGCGCCGTTCGTTGGCCTGTTCGGTACCGTGTGGGGTATCATGAACAGCTTCTTCCAGATCGGCCAGCAGCAGAACTCTTCGCTTGCGGTCGTAGCACCGGGCATTTCGGAAGCGCTGTTCGCGACCGCGATCGGGCTGTTCGCGGCGATCCCGGCGGTCATCGCCTACAACCGCTTCAGCCATGCGGTCGACGCGGTCGAGGCGCGGCTGCAGCGGTTCGCCGACCGCTTCCACGCCAGCCTCAGCCGCCAGATCGAGACGCTCTGATGGCGATGGGCATGGCAAGATCGGGACGCCGCGGGCACAAGGGACGCGCGCCGATGGCGGAAATCAACGTCACCCCGCTGGTCGACGTAATGCTGGTGCTGCTGATCATCTTCATGGTCACCGCCCCGCTGCTGACTGCGGGCGTGCCGATCGAATTGCCCGACAGCAATGCCAATGCGCTCGACCAGGATCCCAAGCAGGTGACGATCTCGATCGACCGCGAGGGCTATATATTCATAGACAAGGACGAAGTCGCCGAAGGGGGCCTCGCCGATGCGCTCGCAGGCCTGCGCCCCAACGGCGGCGAGCCTCCGGTCATCACGCTGCGCGCCGATCGCGCGCTCGACTATGGCCGGGTAATGGCGGTGATGGGCGAGCTCAACCGCGGCGGGTTCAACTCGATCTCGCTGGTCACCAACGGCTCCGCGCCCGCAGCGGCGGTCACCGACGGTTCAGTTTCGGCCCCATAGCTCGATTACAATGGTTTTCGCTGACCTTCGGCGCGAGGAGCGCATCGGCCTGGGGATCGCGGTGGTCCTCCACCTCGCGCTCGCCGCCGCGTTCCTCGTGCAGTCGTCGAAGCGCGTGGCGGTGTCGCCGGCCGAGAAGATGACGGTGAACCTCGCGACCGATGTCGGGCTGGAGGCGACCGCGCCCGAACCGGTGGCCGAAAGCGCCGCCGCCATCGCGCCCACGCTCGCACCCGAACCCGCGCCGCCGCAGCCGACCGTCCAGCCCCTGCCGGAGCAGCGCCCGATTCCCCGTGCCACCGTGACTCCGCCCAAGCCCAGGCCGCTGACCCGGCCGACGCAGGCCTCGACCGAACCCCGCCGCCGCCCCGACACGCCCTCGACGCGTGCTCGTTCGACCCCGAAGCCCGCGGGCGGCAGCCGGATCGGTTCCGATTTCCTCCCCGGTGCGGGCGACAGCACGACCACGCGAGAGACGCGCGTGCCCGCCAGCCAGATCGGCGCGAGCGCAAAGGCGAACCTGTTCCAGGCGATCGCGCGCGAGGTGCGCCCCAAGTGGCAGCCGCCGAGTGGGCCCGAGGTCGAGCAACTCGTTACCAAGCTTCGTTTTCGTCTCAATGCGGACGGCAGCCTTGCCGGTCGGCCCGAAATCGTCCGTCAGACTGGGATCACCGACACCAACAAGCCCCAAGCCGGCCGCCACGGCGAACAGGCCATCCGCGCGGTACAACTCGCCGCCCCGTTCGACCTGCCCGAGGAATATTACGAGGCGTGGAAGGTCGTGACCGTCGATTTCGATTGGAAGCTCTCACAATGATGAAGACATTCGCCGCCCTGCTGCTGATCTCGACCGCCGCGCTGCCGCTGGCAGCGCAGGACCTCGGCCAGAAGCCGCCTGTCGATACGCCCGTCGAGACCACCGAGGAGGAAGGCCTGTCGGGCTCCGTCAGCTTCGAAGGTAGCCTCGAGGATCTCGGCATCGCGATTCCCACCTTCGCGACCGACCGCAACGCGCCGACCGCCGCCAACACCAGCGGCACCGCCGCGCTCGGTCGCGAACTGGCGCAGGTCGTGTTCAACGACCTTCGCAACAACGGCCTGTTCAAGCCGATCGGTCCCGGATCGCTCCCGTCGCCGACTTATCCCGAGATCACCGCCCCGGGCTGGTCGACGTGGAGCGGTCGCGGGACCGAGATGCTGGTGCAGGGCTATGTCCGCGCCGCCGCCGACGGACGGCTGACGGTCGGATGTTACCTCTACGACGTGTCCTTGCAGAAGGAACTCGCGCGCGCAGGTTGGGTGGTGCCGCCGGTCGACTGGCGCCGCGCCGCGCACAAGTGCGCCGACCTCGTCTATTCGCGCCTGTCGGGCGAAAGCCCGTTCTTCGACAGCCGCATCGCCTATATCGCCGAGACGGGGCCGAAGGGTAACCGCGTCAAGCGCCTTGCGATCATGGACTCGGACGGGGCGAACCACCGCTTTATCACCAACGGTCGCGCGACCGCGCTGACCCCGCGCTATTCGCCCGATTACCGGAAGTTGATGTACCTCTCCTACGTCGACGGCAATCCGCGCATCTACAGCTACGATATCGGCACCGGCCGCCAGACGCTGATCACGCAGAGTCGCAACCCTACTTTCGCGCCGCGCTGGTCGCCCGATGGGCGCTGGGTGCTCTATTCGATGGCGGTCGGTGGCAACACCGACATCTACCGCGTGTCGGCCGAGGGCGGATCGAGCACGCGCCTGACCGACACGCCGGGGATCGACATCGGCGGCTCGTTCTCGCCCGACGGTCGCCAGATCGTGTTCGAGAGCGACCGGTCGGGCAGCCAGCAATGCTATGTCATGAATGCCGACGGTTCGAACCAGCGGCGCATCAGCTTCGGCGGCGCCCGCTGCGCGACGCCCGAATGGAGCCCGCGCGGCGACCAGATCGCGTTCACCAACGCCTCGAGCTTCAACATCTCTGTCATGTCGCCGAGCGGCGGTTCGGTCCGCACGCTGACCAACGGCTGGCAGGACGAGGCGCCGACCTGGGCGCCCAACGGCCGCGTGATCCAGTTCTTCCGCACCGAGCGCGGATCGGGCCGCACCGGCCTTTACCAGGTCGACCTGACCGGCGCGAACCTGCGCCGGTTGGCGACCCCCGTCGACGGGTCCGACCCCGCCTGGGGACCGATCCTGCCCTAGGATCATTCGATTTACGTGAGCCCGGGTCGCACCGTGATGACTACCAAGGAGACTTCCATGAACCGCAAACTTGTGATCGCAGCGCTGCTCGCTGGCAGCGTCGCCCTCGCCGGGTGCAAGAAGGAGCCTCCCGCTTCGCTGCCGCCCGAACCGCAGCCGACGCAGACCAGCACGCCGGGCGATGATCTGGGCGGCGGGGCGGCACAGCCGGGCACCAACGCACACTTCGTGCAAGGCGTGAACGGCCAGAACGTGATCTATTTCGATACCGATCGCTACGACATCGACAGCAGCGATGCCGCCGCCTTGCAGACGCAGGCGCAGTACCTTGCGCAGTACAGCCAGGTGAACATCACCATTGAAGGCCACGCCGACGAACGCGGCACGCGCGAATACAACCTGGCGCTGGGCGAGCGACGCGCGAATGCGGCGAAGAACTACCTCGTCGGGATCGGCGTCGCGGCGAACCGCATCAGCGTGCTGAGCTACGGCAAGGAACGACCGATCGCGATGGGATCGGACGAACAGGCTTGGGCGCAGAATCGCCGCGCCGTCTCGATCGTCGTCAACTAGCGCGGAAAGATCGCGGGCAGGGCGGGGAGCGAGGGCATCTCGATCCCCGCGACTGCCGGAACGGGCGCAATCGTGTCGCCCGCGCTGTCTCCCAGCGTGGGGGCGGAGAGCGCGAGCGCCACCATCGCGAGAACGCTGGCGGCGCCGGACAAGAAAAGTTGCGGACTCGGTTTCGGCATGATGGGTTGCATTTAGGAACTTTCATGTTGCAATGCAACATCGAGCGCGAAATATTTCCCCTCCGCTTCCCAAGCGCCGTTCAAGATCATAGGTAAACGACATGGCAGGCGCTCGGCGATCGACGGACTGGGGTTTCCCGCGCTGGCGGGGCTATGGCTCCGCGCGCGAGGCGGTAACGGTGCGCCTGTGCGATCGCCACGGCTGCGACGAACCCGGCGACTGCCCCGCGCCCAAGAGCCCGAACGGCAAGGAGCGCTGGATGTTCTGCCAGCGCCACGCGGCGGAATACAACTCGCGTTGGGACTATTTCGAGGGCTTGTCGAAGGAAGAGGCGGCCGCCCGCGCTGCCGACGAGAAGCGCGACAACGACGGGTTCGCCCAAGCCTCGCACTACGGCTGGAGCGGCAGCGGCGACGGCAGCCGCTCGGCCGACGAGATGCGCGCGCTGGAAGCGCTCGGGTTGGAAGCCGATGCCGATCCTGCCGCGGTGAAGAAGGCGTTCCGCGAGCGCGTCAAGCAGGTCCACCCGGACGTCGCGCCCGGCGACAAGGAAGCCGCTGCAGAATTCCAGAAGATCCAGGTCGCCTACGAAGTCCTGCGCCAGGCCGAAGAACGGCGCGAGTGGAAGGGCTGAGCCACTAACCGTTTGGCAAATGTTCTCGGGTATCTCCCGACTCTTCAAGGGTTTGCGGGAGGCATGCGATGTTCGGACTGTTCAAGCGGGGAAGGGCGCAGCCCGTCCCCGACGAGCCGATCGAACTGAAAGCCTACATAGAGATCGGGCGCCCGGTGACCGAGGTCTATCCGCTGCTCGACTTTGCCGACGAACGACACCAACTGCGCGCGCGCGGCAATCTCATCCGCGAGATCGAAAGCGATCCGCAGACTTACCGGCTGTGGTACAACCTCGCGCCAGACTTCAATTTCCTGTTCACGGTGACAAAGGCGGTGCCGGGCGAGGCCTATGCCTATTCGGCCGACATCGTCCCGCAGATCGGCCTGCGCACCCGTTCGCACGAGGCCTGGACGCTCGAGCCGCTCGGTGACGAAGCGTGCAAGGTCACCTTCGTCAACACGGTCCACCACGTGCCTGGCCTTGACCCGGCACAACTGGGCGAAGAGATCGCCCGCTCTTCCCACGCCGCAGCCACCGCGCTGACAAAGCTGAAAATCCATGCCGAGATCGGCGTGGAAGCGGTCGAGGAATTCGAGTGCGAGATGGGTCAGCGATAACTAGGATTGCGTGTCAATTACGGCAGCAAAGGTCGCCTCAGTCGCGCTCGCGAGGCATCGGCGGCAGGGATCGTCCCATGGCGTCCCTGAACTCGTCAGCGCCCGTGCGTTCAACCGGATCCTCGGGCCTGCGCGAAGGAACGCCGGGTAGATCGCCAGCGGCCCGCCGTGCTTCCTTGATCGCTTCCGACTTCGCCCGGTCGATCAGCACGCGGCGCGCCTGTTCGGCAAGTGCGCGCCAGGTCTTTTCGGAGCGTAGGGCGCGTTCGCGCACGTTGTCGAGTACCGCGACAGCCGCTTCGGCTGCCGATTCATTCGCGCGCGCATCATAGAATTCGAAAGTCTGGGTCATGGTCGCTCCGACGAATGTGTGGTGAGCCGGGCATCGCTGGTGCGATGCCCGGTACCGATCGTCAGGCTGCCGAGAGGTTGACGGCGCTTTCCTTGCCGTTGCGGCCGGATTCGACTTCGTAGTTCAGGCGCTGATCCTTATCGAGCGACTGCATGCCCGCCGCCTGGACGGCGGAGATGTGGACGAAGCTGTCGGCCGAGCCGTCATCGGGCTGGATGAAGCCATAGCCCTTGTCGGCGTTGAAGAACTTGACGGTGCCAGTCTTGGCCATGCGTGTTTCCTTTCAAGAAACGGTATTGCCGCCCGGCAAGATCGCCGGGCAGGTCGTGCGAGGGGTCTCAATTGAAAGGAAGTCGTCGTCTAATTGGCGCCGCGCGTTTTACCGCAAAGGCGTTCGTCAAAAGCCGAAGTCCGTCGCAAAATTCGACGTCAGCGGGCGCGCTATAGCACGCCCGCCGCACATTACCTAATCTCGCAGGAAATTCCACCTTCAGACGGTGTCGAGAGCCTGAGCGAAATCGGCGATCAGGTCGTCGGCATCTTCGATCCCGATGCTGATACGCACGAGGTTGTCGGTGATGCCGAGCGCCTGCTTGCGCGCGTCGGGGACCGAAAGGTGGGTCATCGAGGCGGGGTGGCTGGCGAGCGTCTCGGTGCCGCCGAGGCTCACCGCGAGCTTGGCGATCGTCAGCGCGTCGAGGAAGCGGAAGCATTCTGCCTCTCCCCCCTTGATGAATACCGAGAAAGTCGATCCCGCACCGGTGCAATGCCGGTCGTAGATGTCCTGCTGGCGCGCGTCCTCGATCATACCGAGATAACCGAGACCCTCGACCTTGGGATGAGCCTTGAGGTATTCGCACACCTTTACCGCGTTCTCGCCTGCGCGGCTCATCCGCAGTTCGACCGTCTCGAGGCTGCGCAGGAGCATCCACGCGGTGTTTGGATCGGCGATGCCGCCCATCGTGTTGCGCAGCATCCGCACCGGAGTGAGCCACTTGGTCGCGCCCGACACGCTGCCCGCGACGAGGTCCGAATGGCCGCCGACATACTTGGTCAGCGAATAGACGATCAGGTCCGCGCCGTGGTCGATCGGCTTCGACCACAGCGGGCCAAGGAACGTGTTGTCGATGGCAATGGGCACTTCGGCTCCAAGTGCGGCGTCACGCGCGTCGCGCACCGCCTCGACGTCGACCAGCGCATTGGTCGGGTTGGCGGGGCTTTCGAGATAGATCATCGCGACTTTGCCGCCGTTCTCGGCGGCCTGCGCCTTTGCGCGCGCCAGCACAGCGTCGAGCGCTGCACGGTCGGCACCTGCGGGGAAATCGACGTAGGTCACCCCGAAACGGCTCATGTGCTTGGCGACGAAACCTTCGCTCGCCGCGTAGAGCGGGCCAGAGTGGACGATCACGTCGCCCGCGTTACACAGCGCCAGCATCAGAACGCAGATCGCGGTCATGCCGCTGGAAAAGCACAGTGCTTCCTCCGCGCCGTCCCAGATGGCGAGGCGTTCCTCCAGGATCTGCTGGTTGGGGCCGTTGAAGCGCGAATAGACGAGGCCCTCGGCGCCGCCGGGACGCTTGCCGGTGATGCCCTCGAAATGGTGCTTGCCCGCCGCCGCGCTCTCGAACGCGAACGTGCTGGTCAGGAACATCGGCGGCTTGAGGCTGCCTTCGGAAAGCTGCGGATCGTAACCGGCGCCCATCATCAGCGTGGCGGGCGAAAGCTCGCGGTTGCCGATCCGGGTGAGGGTGGGCTTGGGCTTGCGAGCCGGAGATTTGCTGCTGGTATCGGACATGGGGTCAGCCTCGTGATCCAAACGCTCCCAGGGAGGCGGGAGCAGATGGGACGAAAAGGCCGGGGCGCTGGCGTCCTAACCTCCGCAGGGCGCATCTCCGCCGGCTCGCCGGGTCGGCGCGCGCCTAGCGCGAGCACGAACTGATTTCAACTGTGACCGGTTTCTAGTCGTCCTCGATCAGGCTCCGTTCGCGGGTTTCAGGCAGCAGGATCGTGGCGACGCCGGCCATTGCGATGACCAGCGCGACGTAGCCGTAGAACAATCGCTCATAACCTGCGCCCTTCAAAGCCAGCGCAACCATCTCCACCGTCCCCGCGAACAGCGCGTTGCCGATCGCGTAGGGCAGTGCCACCCCCAAGCCGCGGATGTGCGCGGGAAACAGTTCGGCCTTCACCAGCGCGTTGTTGGCGCTGTAGCCCGCCTGCAGCGTCAGCGGGAACAGGAGCAGCAGCGCTGCGGCGACGGGCGAGGTCACACGCTCCATCGTCAGGAAAACCGGCACCGCGGCGAAAGCTCCGCCGATCCCGAACATCAGCATCAGAGGCTTGCGCCCGAAACGGTCGGCGAGCGCGCCCGAGATCGGCTGCATCACGGTGAAGCACAGCAGCGCGAACGCGATCACGTAGGTCGCGGTGGCCTTGTCGAAGCCGACCGTGTTGAAGAGGTATTTCTGCATGTAGCTGGTGTAGGTGTACATGCCGAGCCCGCCGCCCGCCGACAGCATGGCGACGAGAATGCTCTCGCGCCGATGGTCGCGCCACAGCAGCCGCGCGGTTGACGCAGGGCGGTCGATCGCCTGATTCTCGAATGTCGGGGTCTCGGCAAGGTTGCGGCGGAGGAGATAGACCCCGAGCGCAAGCAAAGCCCCGATCGCGAACGGAACGCGCCAGCCCCAGGCGGTCAATTGCTCTTCGGTGAGCAACGCCTGCATGACCACTGCGACCGCGATGGCGGCGAGCTGGCCGCTGATAAGCGTCATGTACTGGAAGCTCGCCCAGAACCCGCGGTGTGCCTTGGGAGCCATTTCGGAAAGATATGTGGCGCTCGCGCCGTATTCGCCGCCGAGCGACAGTCCTTGCAACATCCGCGCGACGACAAGGGTCACCGGGCCGAGCAGCCCCGCGACGGCATAGGTCGGCGCGATGGCGAGAAGGATCGAGCCCGAAAACATCAGCGCGACCGACAGCGACAGGCCTGCTTTGCGCCCGCGTGCGTCCGAATAGCGGCCCATCGCCCACGCGCCGATGGGGCGGACAATGAAGCCCACAGCGAATATCGCGGCGGCACTCAGGAGTTGGGCGGTCGGGTCCGCCTCGGGGAAGAAGACTGGCGCGAAGTAGATCGCGAAACTGGCGTAAGCGAACCAGTCGTACCACTCGACAAGATTGCCGAGCGAGCCGCCGACGATCGAGACCAGGCGCTTGCGCGGAATATCCAGTCGTCGCGTCGCGGTCATCGATTGCTCCCCTTGCACGACTGTTTAGCGCAAGCTTAAGCGCAGGCAACTGGATGGTTCAGTGACCTGCAATTGGCGCATGGGCAGACCCATCGTCATGAAGACATTCCTCCCCCTTGCGCTGGTCGCCGGTGCCGCCGCCTCGATCGCTGTCGCGGCCGCGCCTCCCGCCGAAGCATGGCAGATCGGCCCGGTCATCCGCGGCAAGAACTATTCGGTCGGCATTTCGGGCACGCTGCGCCCGGGCCCGCAAGGTCCATGGTTCGCGTTTCCCGAGCAGGGCCGCGGTCACATTCACTACGTGACGCTGCCCACCGGTTCGATCGAGGGCGCGCGTCAGATCACCGTCCGCTATCGTATCGACGCGGCGCCCGGCACGCGTTTCGTCGCACAGGAGTCGGGGCTGCCGGGCAAGTTCGGGTTGGCCTTCCAGCGGTCGGGCGACACCTGGTCGGCGAAAGGTCGTTACGAAACCTACCGGTGGTATTCTCCCGACATCCGCCAGCTATCGCCGGGAGTGCATACGTTCACGGTACGCCTCGACGATCCGCGATGGAGAGCGGTGTTGGGAACGACCCTTGCGGCCAACCCGCAGGCATACGCCGAGGCAATGGCGCAATCGGAGAGCGTCAGCATGACCTTCGGGGCCGAAGGCGGCCGGGGGCACGGAGTCTATTCGACCGCGCCCGCCAGGTTCACTCTGCTCGACTTCCGGATAAGCTGATCGTAATCCGATCTGGGAAACGAAGAAGGGCGCCCTCGAAAGAGAGCGCCCTCCTTCGTTTCGAATGCGACGGCCTACTTCGGCGCGAGCACCATGACCATCTGGCGCCCTTCGAGACGGGGAAACGCCTCGACCTTGGCGATCTCGGTCACGTCCTCCTGAACCCGGCGCAGCAGTTCGATGCCAAGTTCCTGGTGCGCCATTTCGCGGCCGCGGAAGCGCAGGGTCATCTTGACCTTGTCGCCTTCGCCGATGAACTTGAAAACGCTCCGCATCTTCACGTCATAGTCGTGATCGTCGATGTTCGGACGCATCTTTATCTCTTTGATATCCTGCGTCTTTTGCGTCTTGCGAGCGGCGTTTGCCTTCTTTTGCGCCTCGTACCGGTGTTTGCCGACATCGAGGAACTTGGCGACCGGCGGATCGGCGTTAGGAGATATCTCGACAAGGTTCAGGCCAACCTCGTTCGCCTGCTCGATCGCTTCGCGCGTGTACATCACGCCAAGGTTCTCGCCATTCTCGTCGATGACGCGAACTTTTTCGGACTGGATCAGATTATCAAAGCGCGGGCCGCTCTTGACGGGCGGGGCCAGCATGCGCCGGGGTGGACGGGCTATGGGGCGTTCTCCTGAAAATTGCCGTTATTGTGGCGCGCTACTTAGGGGTGATTCGCCTCCGACGGAAGGGGCCGCGACGCGAGGCCCGGTGGTTTGTGCCTAATTGGACACAGGCGAGCGGGTCCGCGCGATGGCGACCCCCAAATATTGTCCCCTGCGTCATTTCCGGGAGCTGTCACATCAACTTGCGGGCATTTCGGTTGTCTGCATAATTCCACGCGGCTTCAGCAAGGGGGACAGAGCACGTGGCTACGACAAGATCGGTCGGTGCGAGCAGGAGTCGTCGCTCGCTATATTTCCCGGCCATCATGACGTTGCTTCTCGTCATGTCGATCCTCGCCTTTTCGGACAATCTGTTCATCGACGTGGGGCAGCCTAGCAATCGCGATCCCAAGATGATCGCCCACTCGGTCTTCGCGTTGGGCTGGGTGGTTCTGCTGGCGGTGCAGGCCTGGCTGGTCCAGTCCGGGCGCACGGCGCGGCACCGCGCGATCGGTCCTTGGGCCTTCGTTGTGGCAGCTGGGCTGTGCGTAACCACCGCGTTCGTGTTCTATGCCAGCTTCAAGGGCATAGCGGCGATGTCGAGCGATGTCGTCGCGAACCGCCTGCTGCTGCCGATGTTCGCCGTGTTCACCTTCCTCGCCTGGCAAAACCGGTCGAGGCCGGAGCGGCACAAGCGCTACCTGCTTCTGGGAACGCTGGCATTGCTCAGTCCGATCGTCTCGCGCCTGTTCGGGCCCGTGGCGCTACTCTATTATCCCGATCCGGGTGCGTCCGAAGCGGACTTTGCATTCTTTCTGTTTCTGCTGTGCACATGGGGCGGGCTGATCGCGTCGTTGTGGGTCCACGACTGGCGGACGCTGCGAAGGGTCCACCCGATCACGCTCGTCGGATCGGCGCTGATCGTTTCGACCGTCGTCGGATTGGAGCTGTTCTGGCCGAACCCCGCGTAGCGATCAGGCCGCGGCGCGCCACAGCGGGAAAGTCGCGAGCTGACCTGCCGCGCTGACCAGCGCGTCGATCCGGCGGGCAGGTTGGAGGGCCTTCAGGATTTCGGGATCGGCCGCATCCATCCCTCCGGTCAACGCACCGAATGCGGGAAGGATCATCCGGTCTGTTCCCGCGCCGTCGGTCCCGATGACCGCACAGGGGCGGCGAATGCGGCGATGGCGGACGGTGACGTGAAGGCGGGGGTGGTAATGCCCCGACAGCTCGGGCCGGGTCTCGCCGCGGGTGGCGCGGTGGCGGAGGACAATTCCAGCAATCTCGAGTTCGTCGGCAAGAGTACCGCCGGCGGCGGCTTCCATCGACGCATCGTGGTTGCCGGTAATCCACACCCAGTCGGTCGCGCGGGTCAGCGCGGCGAGCATCCCGGCGGCGTGGGGCTCGAGTCGTTCGGTGCCCGCCGAATCGTGGAAGTTATCACCAAGGGTATAGACCCGCCGCGCGCCGGTCTCGCGGATTGCCAGCGCCACCCGCTCCAGCGTCTCGCGGCTGTCGTAGGGCGGCAGGAGTTGGCCGTGGCGAGCGAAGAAGCTGGCCTTTTCGAGATGCAGGTCGGCTACCAGCAGGGCCTGTTCCCGCGGCCAGTAGAGCGCGCGACCCTGCGTAAGGGCGAACTCCTCTCCGGCGAACGAAACGGGAACCATGGACCCGCTCTTGCCGCAGCCCTCGCGGATTGGCAAGGGGCTCGGCATGACCGACTGGACCCCCCACACGGCGCGCGCCAAGGACTGGTTCGAGACCCTTCGCACGCAGATTTGCACCGAATTCGAATCCATCGAGCGCGAAGCCGGATCGGACGCCGCGTTCGAATACACGCCGTGGAACCGCGAGGAAGACGACAACGACAATCCCGGCGGCGGGGTGCGCGGGGTGATGAAGGGTCAAGTCTTCGAAAAGGTCGGCGTGAACGTCTCGACGGTCCACGGCAACTTCGCACCGGGGTTCGCGGCGACCATCAACGGGGCAGACGAGGACAATCCCGGTTTTACCGCGACCGGCATCAGCCTGGTCGCGCACATGGCCAACCCGCACGTCCCGGCGGTCCACATGAACACCCGCTTCCTGACCACCGGCAAGGCGTGGTTCGGTGGTGGAGCGGATCTCAATCCGCCGATCCCGTACGAAAACGACACCGCTGAATTCCACGCCGCCTTCCGCGCCGCCTGCGCAGGGCACAACCCGACCTACTACGACAAGTTCGCCAAGTGGGCGGACGACTACTTCTTCATCCCCCATCGCGGGGTGCACCGCGGGGTGGGCGGGATCTTCTACGATCACCTCGAATGCGCCGACGATGCCGCGTGGGAACGGCATTTCGCGTTCACGCAGGACGTCGGCCGCGCGTTCCTCGACGTGTTCCCCAAGCTCGTGCGGCGGCGGATGGCAGCGGACTTCACGCCCGAGGACAAGCTGCAGCAGCTCCAGTGGCGCGGGCGCTATGCCGAATTCAACCTCGTATACGACCGGGGGACGCTGTTCGGCCTCAAGACCGGTGGCAATATCGACGCCATCCTGATGAGTCTGCCGCCCGAGGCGGTCTGGTCCTGATCATTCTGGTGCGTAGACCCGCACCCAGTCGACCTCCATCGCCAGTTCGCCGCGCTTGATCCGCTCGGCGGTTTCGGCGGGCAGGCCGGGGTATGGAGTCTTCACGCCGTTGACCTTCAACGGATAGGCGCCGCCGAGTGCGAAATTGACGATCACGTGCTCGGGGTTGTCGAACACCCACTTGCCATAATGCTCGACCATCGGTTTGGAGACGCGGTAGGTCAGCCGCCCGTCGACGAAGAATTCGACCCCGTCCGGCGTCCATTCGGCGGCGTAGACGTGCCAATCGGTCGCGTCCTCGCCCGCCGGGAAATAGAACCGGTCGACGAAGGGCGTTTCGCCCGAATACTTCGGACCGTGCATGGCGACGCCGGTCCAGCTCTTGTCGCCGACATACTCCATGATGTCGATCTCGCCGGTGGTCGGCCAGGGACCGTTACCGAGCAGCCAGAACGCGGGCCAGACACCGACCGCATCGGGCATCCGGAGACGCGCCTCGGCGCGGCCGTACTTGAAGTCGAACTTGCCCTTGCTCTCGATGCGGCCGGAAACGAAGTCGGCCTTGCGCTTGGGGTGCGGGTCGGCGCCGGGAGCGAAGCGGGGGGTGAGGACGAGGTTGCCGCCCTTGACCTCGATCGTGTCGGGCCGGTCGAGATAGGCCTGCTGCTCGTCGTTGACCCAGAAATCCGCGCCGATCACCTGCCACTTGCTTCGATCGAGCGCGGTGCCGTTGAATTCGTCCGAAAACAGCAGCGTGCGGGCGGTGGGTGCGGTTTCGGCATCTGCCGGCACGGTCGCGCATCCGGCAAGCAGGGCGGCGGCAATCAGGGCGAGCGATCTCATGAATGGCCTCTCCGTCTTATCTTGTGAACGTTCCCATAGCGCGCACAAGCCTTGCTGCCAAGACCGCTTTCCGCCACCGGGAGCCGACGCCCGGTCCGTTCGTTGACCGGGTACCGGATCGCCACACAGGAAAACCATGCACCGCTGCCTGACCCCGCTCGCCCTGCTTCTCGCCACCGCCGCTTGCACCACAGCGAGCCCACCTGAAGATAATCGCCGGACGATGGTCGCACCGATCCTGACCAGCGCCGACGCGCGCGATCCGCAGACCTACGCCCAGCCGCAGGTTGCGCGGGTGACGCACGTCGATCTCGACCTCGCGCTCGACTTCGCGGGCAAGGCGGTCGGCGGCACCGCCACGCTGGACGTGCTCGCCGCGCCCGATGCGCGCACGCTTGTGCTCGACGACAAGGGTTTAGCAATCAGCCGCGTCACCGACGGGGCGGGCACCGAACTGCCGTTCACGGTCGGCGCCGCCAGGGAAGGCATGGGCGCTCCGCTGACGATCACGATGGGCCCGGGGCCCGAGTGCCGCAAGGTCCTGATCCAGTACATCGCCGCCCCCGATGCCGAGGCGCTGCAGTGGCTCTCGCCCGAGCAGACCGCGGGCAAGGCGCAGCCGTTCCTATTCAGCCAAGGACAGGCGATCCTCAACCGCACATGGATTCCCACGCAGGACAGCCCCGGCATCCGCCAGACCTGGCGCGCGCGGGTGACCGCCCCCAAGCCGCTGACCGTGGTCATGTCGGGCCTCAAGGTCGGGCAGACCGAGGACCTGGGTGACCGGCGCGCGTTCACTTACGCGATGGACAAGCCGGTCGCGCCCTACCTGATCGCGATCGCAGCAGGCGACATCGCGTTCCAGTCGCTGGGCAAGCGGACCGGTGTCTGGGCCGAGCCCGCGACGCTCGCCGCGGCCGCCCACGAGACCGCCGACACCGAGAAGATGGTCGAGGCGGCCGAGGCGCTCTACGGCCCCTATCGCTGGGGCCGCTACGACATGATCGTGCTGCCACCGAGCTTCCCCTACGGCGGTATGGAGAATCCGACGCTCACATTCCTGACGCCGACGTTCATCGCGGGCGATCGAAGCCTCAACGGCCTCGTCGCGCACGAATTGGCGCACTCGTGGTCGGGCAACCTCGTCACAAACGCCAACTGGGCCGACAGCTGGCTCAACGAGGGCACCACGAGCTACTTCGAGAACCGCATCGTCGAGGCGCTTTACGGCACCAAGCGCGCGCGGCAGGAAGCGGCGCTGAGCTATGCCGACATGATCACCGATCTCGAGGATGCGGGGATGACAGATCTTCGCACCGCTCTCCATTTGTCCGACAGCGTCGCCGATTCCGAAGGCGGTCTCGGCGGTGTGGTCTACGACAAGGGCGCGCTGTTCTATCGCACGGTCGAATCCATCGTGGGCCGCGAACGGTTCGACGCGTGGTTGCGGCAATGGTTTGACAACCACGCCTTCCGGCCGGCGACCAGCGCGATGCTGCTCGCGGACATGAACGCCAACCTCGTGAAGGGCGATGCCGCGCTGGCGCAGCGGCTGATGCTCGACCAGTGGATCTACCAGCCGGGCCTTCCCGCCAACGCGGTCAAGCCCGACCCAGCCGCGTTCGCCGAGGTCGATGGCGCGGCCAACGCCTATGCGTCGAGCGGTTCGGCTCCCGAAGCTGCCTGGGCCGGCTGGACTTCGGCGGAGCGAATGCGCTTCCTTGCCAAGGTGCCCCAAGAGCGCAGCGTCGCGCAGCTCGCCGCTCTTGATGAGGCGCTGGGTCTTTCGCAGACGGGCAACAACGAGGTCCTCTTCCTCTGGCTCAAGCTGGCGATGGCCAACCGCTACGATGCCGCGGTGCCGCTTACTGAGACGTTCCTGTCACAGGTCGGTCGCCGCAAGTTCGTCGCCCCCTTGTTCGAGACGTTGATGGGCGAAGGTGCATGGGGCCAGGCTCACGCCAAGCGCATCTATGCCAAGACGCGCGGCGGATACCATGCGGTGACGCGCGGGACGGTCGACAAGCTGGTGCTTAAGACGGGCTGAGCCAGGCCCGCAGCACCAGCGCGACCGCGCCCAGCGCCGCGATACTCCCGGCCCAGATCGCCGCCATCCAGGCGAGGCGCTTCCACAGCGGTTGCGTCTCGCTCAATGGTAGCCGTCCTCGTCCACCTTGCCCCGGAATACCCAGTACGACCACGCGGTGTAGGCGAGGATCAGTGGCATGGTGATCGCGACGCCCACGAGCATGAACGATTGGCTGCGCGCGGGCGCCGCGGCATCCCAGATGGTAACGACGTTGGGAACGACGAATGGCCACATCGACACTCCGAGGCCCGCCATTCCAAGCAGGAACAGTGCGAGGCTGAGCCAGAACGGGATGGCATCGCGTCCTGCGGCCAGTGAACGAAACAGCGTGTAGGCCACGATGGCAGTCAGGAGCGGGACGTTGGCCGCGAACAGCACGTTGGGCATAGTGAACCAGCGTTGGAAGTACTGGGTCTCGAGGAGCGGGGTATAGAGACTTACCCCGGCCAGCAGCACCAGCGTGGCGATCGCAGCCCGCACGGCGAGCTTGCGCGCGTGATCCTGCGCGGGGCCTTCGAGCTTCCAGACGAGCCAGGTGCTCCCCAGCAGCGCGTATCCCGCCACGGTACCGAGGCCCGTGAGCAGTGTGTACGGGGTCAACCAGTCCCACCAGCTTCCGGCGTAGGCGCGGTCGGCTATCTCGATACCCTGCAGCAGCGCGCCGAGCGTCATCCCTTGCGCGAGCGCGGCGACCAGCGAGCCGCCGGAGAAGGCCATGTCCCAGAATGCGCGGTGACGGGGGTCGCGCCAGCGGAACTCGAACGCCACGCCGCGGAATACAAGGCCGAGCAGCATCGCGATGATCAGCGGGTAGGTCGCCGGGAGAATGACTGCGTAGGCGAGCGGGAAGGCAGCGAACAGGCCGCCGCCCCCTAAAACGAGCCACGTTTCGTTGCCGTCCCACACCGGCGCGATCGAGTTCATCGCCGCGTCGCGCTCGCCGCCCACCTTGAAGGTCGGGAACAGCACCCCGATGCCGAGGTCGAACCCGTCCATCACGACATACATGAACACCGCGAATGCGATGAGAAAAGCCCACGTCACGGGGAGGTCGATCACCGTTCGGTCTCCCCTTCGTGGCGCGGCGCCTGGCCATCGCCGATGTGGTGGGCAGCGGGGGTGATGCCGGCAGCACGGATGGGACCGGCCACGCCGTCCTCAAGGCCGCTTTCTCCGGTCTGCACTCCGTCGGCCATCAGCTTGAGAATGTACCAGACCCCCGCGCCGAACACCGCGAAGTAGATCACCACGAACGCGGCAAGGGAGGTAGCGACGGCGGGCGCGTCGAGCGGGCTGGCGGATTCGGCAGTGCGCAAGAGGCCGTAGATCGTCCAAGGTTGGCGCCCGACTTCGGTCGTCACCCAGCCCGCGATCACCGCGACGAAACCCGCCGGACCCATCGCCACCGCAGCCCGGTGTAGCCAGCGCCAGTCATAGAGCTTCTTGCGAACCCGTCCGAGCAGGCTCCACAGCCCGATTCCGAGCATCGCGAAGCCGATCCCGACCATGATGCGGAATGACCAGAATACGACGCCCACGGGCGGTCGATCCTCGGGCGCGATCGTGTCGAGTCCGGCAAGTGGAGCATTGGGATCGTGCTTCAGGATCAGGCTCGAAGCCTTTGGTATCTCGACCGAATAGCGGACTTCGCCCGCCTTGCTGTCGGGGATCCCGAAGAGGATCAGCGGTGCGCCGTTGGGGTGGCTCTCGAAGTGCCCCTCCATCGCCATGACCTTGGCGGGCTGGTGCTCGAGCGTGTTGAGGCCGTGGGCATCGCCGAGGATGATCTGCACCGGGGTCGCCAGCGCGGCCATCCACATGGCCATGTTGAACATGGTGCGCGCATGCCGCTCTGCGGGGTCCTTGAGCAGGTGCCACGCGCCCACGCCGCCGACGACGAACGCCGTCGTGAGGTAGGCTGCAGTGATGGTGTGGAGCAGACGGTAGGGGAAACTGGGGTTGAACACGATCGCCCACCAGCTCGGCCCCGGCAGGAACTGCCCGTTGGCGGCGATCTCGTAGCCCGCAGGCGTATGCATCCAGCTGTTGACCGACAGGATCCAGAACGCGCTTATGAAGGTGCCGAGCGCCACCATGCAGGTCGCCGCGAAGTGGAGGCCCCTGCCGACCTTCTTCATGCCGAACAGCATGACCCCGAGGAAACCCGCTTCAAGGAAGAACGCGGTGAGCACCTCATAGGCCATCAGCGGCCCGATCACCGGCCCGGCCTTGTCCGAGAAAACCGCCCAGTTGGTGCCGAACTGGTAGGACATGACGATCCCGCTCACGACGCCCATCGCAAACGCCACAGCGAAAATCTTCAGCCAGAATTTGAACAGGTCGAGGTAGCGTTGTTTCCCTGTTTTCAGCCACAGCCCCTCGAGAACCATCAGGTAGCTCGCCAGCCCGATCGAGAACGCCGGGAAGATGAAATGGAAGCTCACCGTGAAGGCGAATTGCAGCCGCGCGAGGAACAGGGCGTCTAGATCCGGCATTTCCCCTCTCCTATGCGCCGTCCCTTCACTCCGCTCAATCCGACTTTCGACACCCTTTGTTGCAAGCCGTGCAACTTGTGCAATGCGGAAAAACACTTGCCAGCGGGCTCCGCGTCCGCACATCAGGTATGACATGCTGCGCCAGTACGAACTCGTAGAGAGGGTCAAGGAATACGACCCTGACGCCGACGAGGCGCTGCTCAATCGCGCCTATGTGTATACTGTCCAGAAACACGGCACCCAGAAGCGCGCGAGCGGCGACCCGTACTTCAGTCATCCGGTCGAAGTGGCGGGACTGATGACCGACCTGAAGCTCGACCAGGAAACGATCATCACGGCACTGCTCCACGACACCGTCGAGGACACGCTGGCGACGATCGAAGAAGTGGAGAGCCTGTTCGGGGAAGACGTCGCGCGCCTTGTCGACGGGGTGACCAAGCTCTCCAAGATCGAGGCGATGCCCGAGAACGAGCGGGCGGCGGAGAACCTGCGCAAATTCCTCCTCGCCATGAGCGAGGACATCCGCGTGCTGCTCGTGAAGCTGGGCGACCGCCTGCACAACATGCGCACGCTCCACTTCATCAAGTCGCCCGAGAAGCGCAAGCGCATCGCGCGCGAGACGATGGAGATCTACGCCCCGCTCGCCGAACGGGTCGGCATGTACGAATACATGCGCGAGATGCAGATGCTCGCGTTCGAGCAGATCGAGCCCGAAGGTTATGCCACGATCACCGGGCGGCTCGCACAGATTCGCAGCGCCGACGGCGGCCAGGTCGATGCGATTGCGCTCGCAATCAAGCAGGCGCTCGCCGAGGCGGGCCTGAAGGTCGAGGTCACGGGCCGCGAAAAGCATCCCTATTCGATCTGGCGCAAGATGGCCGAACGACACGTAACCTTCGAACAGGTGAGCGACATCATGGCGTTCCGCGTCGTCGCGGAGAACGATGAGGACTGTTATCGCGCTCTCGGGGTCCTGCACACGACTTGGCAGTTCATCCCGGGTCGTTTCAAGGATTACATTTCGACACCGAAGACCAACGGCTACCGGTCGCTCCACACCTCGCTGATCTACGAAAATTCGATGCGGGTCGAAGTGCAGATCCGAACCCGCGAGATGCATCGCCGCAACGAATTCGGCCTCGCCGCGCACTGGGCCTACAAGCAGGGCGACCGGCCCGATGGACAAGTGGGCTGGCTGCGCGACCTGATCGAGATCGTCGACGCCAGCCACGATGCCGAGGAACTGCTCGAGCATACGCGGATGGCAATCTACCAGGATCGCATCTTCGCCTTCACGCCTAAGGGCGCGCTTCACCAGATGCCCAAGGGCGCCACCCCGGTCGACTTCGCCTTCGCGGTCCATACCGACCTTGGCGCGCAGACCATCGGCGCCAAGATCAATGGGCGGCACATGCCGCTGCGCACCGTGCTCAACAACGGCGACGTGGTCGAGATCATCAAGGGCAAGAACGCCGAGCCGCAGTTGAGCTGGCTTGGCTTCGTCACCACCGGCAAGGCGCGCGCCTCGATCCGCCGCTCGGTGCGGCTCAAGGAGCGCGAGGAAGTCGCCACTTTGGGGCGCAAGCTGTTCGACGAGATCGCTGCCCGGCTTCCCGCCAAGATCGGCAAGAAGGCCATCCGCGATGCGGTCAAGCGGCTCGAACTCGAGGACGAGGACGAGCTGATGTATCAGGTCGGCGCCAACCGCCTGTCCGACCACAAAGTGATGGAAGCGCTGGTCCCCGGCAGCACGGCCAACCTCGATGCGAACGAAGCGGTGCCGCGTCAGGAGAAGGCAATTTCGATCCGCGGCCTCACTCCAGGCGTCGGCTTCCATCTCGCCGACTGCTGCCATCCGGTCCCCGGAGATCGGATCGTCGGCCTGCGCCGTCCGGATACCTTGGTGGAGGTCCACACGATCGACTGCCTCGAACTTGCGAGCGGGATCGACGCCGACTGGATCGATCTTAACTGGGGCAAGGACAGCCACGGCGCCATTGGCCGGCTACGCGTGACCCTTTACGACCGTCCGGGCACGCTCGCCGAAATGGCGGGTCTGTTCGCGCAAAACCACGCGAACGTGATCGTGATCGAGCAGACGCAGAGCGACCACCCGTTCACGACCTACGACGTCGAACTCGACGTAGACGACCTCGCGCACCTGACCCGTATCCTCAGCGCCCTGCGTGCGAGTGATGCCGTGGCGCAGGCCGAGCGACTGTGAACTGAACCACGGCGGTTTCTCAACCCATGCGCGTCGCGTTGTTCGAACCCGAAATCGCAGGGAATGTCGGTGCGGTGCTGCGGCTTGGTGCGTGCCTAGGGGTGGCGATCCACCTGATCGAGCCGATGGGTTTCGCGTGGGACGACCGGCGAGTCCGGCGCACCGCGATGGATTACATCGACCACGTGGATGTGACCCGCCATGCGGGCTGGGAGGCCTTCGCGCACACATTGGGTGATGCGCGCATGGTACTGTTCACAACCAAGGCGAGTTTGTCGCCCTACGATTTCCGGTTCGAATCGGATGACGTGTTGCTGTTCGGCAAGGAAAGCGCCGGTGTGCCCCCGCATGTTTTCGAGGCAAGCGAGGCACGGCTGCGGATTCCGATGCGACCAGAAGTTCGTTCGATGAACCTCGCCTCGTCGGTCGCGCTGGCGATGGGCGAGGCGCTGCGGCAGGTTGGCGGAATGCCGGTCTAAAGAAGGTCTAGGTCGACTGTCACCAAATCGCCCTCGGCGAGGTCTTCCGCCCGCAACACTGTTTTGCCGACGAGCAGCCACAAATCTTTGCCTTGCCCTGACGATGGGCTGGTCGGGGTGGAGGGGAAGACCGATGTCTTCCACCGTGTGCCACCGATCCGGGCCATTACCTTGACCGAGCCGAACCCGCGCCGGGCGCCGAATTCGAGACGGTGGAGCCGTTCATGGTGCGTGATCACTTCCGCGTCCGCGCCGCTGATGGTGACGAGATGATAGGTCCCTCGCTCGCCGCGCCAGCATTCCAGCGTGGTGGAGTGCGCCAGATCACTCACTTGGCTTCTGGGGGCTGTCGCCGCACCGGGACAGGGATGTTACAGATGTCGGCACCACCGGCGGGGACGTTGAAGAACGGGTCGCGTCGGTTCGCACGCGCTTCGGCGTAGCGGGCGAAGGTCTCACCCTCGGCCGAAAGATATTGATACGTCGGCAGGCCAGGCACATCGCTACCCATCCGGATCGAGGCGATCTGCGTGCGCTCTGCGGGCGTCTCGTAGAAACCGAGCGCGGCGGCCCCTCGGGGCAAGGTGGACTGATGCTCGATCCCCTCGATCACCCGGCCGACCACCGCGATGTTGCGGTCGAGATGACGCGGACCGTGGCCGATAACGGTGTAGAGCTCAGCTCCGGAGCCCGCGTCCGGCGACAGATTGCGACCCACTCCCACCGCACCGTAGCAGTGGATCGGCCACGCCACGTCCGGGCCGTGAGGTACCCGCCGCATGGCCGTCGTGCCGTCGAGGCCGAGTGCAACCGGAAATCCGCCCACGAACGAGAAAGCGCCCGCGTATGGATCGGCGATCTTGAACCCGGGAGCGTCGGGGATGGCCGTACGGATCGGCGAGTATGTTTCGCCCAGCGGGACGCGCCCCGCATTGGTCCACGCGAATTGGGTCCTGAAGTCTTTCGCTGCGGCGACGTAGCCATCCGCGTTAGTCGCCTGCATCCCCTCCGGCAGTGCCCGGGCTTTCGCTGCTTCTTCGCCGTCGGGGTCGCCCCACTGGACCACGTAGTTGTCTTGCGCGCGGACGATCGCGAGCCCGTCCCACCAGTGCGCCTTCGCTAGGGTGCGGATGTTGGCGATCCATGGCTGGCTGAACGGTTTCGGTAGCAGTTGGATGACCACCCGGCGGGCATTGCCCCTCGCATCGGGCGCCAAGTCCATCACCAGCAGGTCATCGGGAGTGATCGCCACCCACTCGCTCGCAGCGGCCCCTGCAACAATCTCGCCGGGCGAGGGCGGGACTGCGGGTACGGACTGGGCAGCTACGGGGGCAGCGGCAGGGGCGGCGAGGAGGGCGACCGTCAGGGCGAAGTGCTTGATCATCCGCGCGTTGTGACACGCCCGCGCCGCAAGGCAAGCCCGTGACCTGTGCTTAGTCGGTCGCGTCTTCCAGCGCGTGCATGTCGGCGTCGCTCAAGCCGAAGTGGTGTCCGATCTCGTGGATGACGACATGCGCGACGAGGTGCTCGAGATCATGGCCGTCTGCGATCCACTCGTCGAGGATCGGCTGGCGAAACAGCCTCACCCGGTTTGGCATCTGGCCGCTGTCCGCGATCGACTGTTCGGTCAGGCCGATACCTTCGAACAGGCCGGTCAACTCGAATGGATCCTCGATGCCCACGGCGGCCAGCGTTTCTTCGTCGGCGAATTCCTCGACGACCAGCACGACGTCACCGACGTGCGCCGCGAACTCCGTAGGCAAGCGCGACAGGGCGACGCGGGCGAGCATCTCGAATTCCTCGGGCGAAGGCGGGGGGCCGAATGAGCGGGTCATATCGCCAAGTTAGGGTGCCGAGCCCCGCTTGTCAGCGCCTCCAACCCCCGCTAGTGCGCGCGGCCTGTCCAGTGCATGCGGAGCGGTGGCCGAGTGGTCGAAGGCGCTCGCCTGGAAAGTGAGTATACGTCACAAGCGTATCGAGGGTTCGAATCCCTCCCGCTCCGCCACGACATAAATATCTGATATGGAACAATTTTCGTCCAACTAGAAAGCGCGCAGTTCCGCGCAATTCTGCGCCTCCGACCGGTCCGCGGAGAGCAAACTCTAGGCCTGAATCTGCCCAATCTGTCGGGGATTCTCTGCAGGCCTTGCGAGTGGACCGGAATCGCAATCGTCGTGCATTTGTTGGACCGCGCGTCTGCGCGCTGCCAGCGAAGTGACGGCCCCCGGCCCATCGCATCGAAGCGGCGGGCAGCACCAACAAGCAGCGGCGCCGAAGCGCCGCGCCGCTAGTTGCTCGTCTCTTGAGTGTCAGCCTGCGAGCAGGTCCCACTGCTCGTCCCAGTTGAGCGGCAGGTCGTTTTGCCTAAGCCACCGAGCGGTGAGGTTGACCGGCTGGGTCCCGGCGAGGATCGCGTCGATGATCCGTGGGGAGAGGAAGTTGATCCGGATCACCCGCGACATCCAGGAATCGTTGACCCCTTCCTTGCGCGAGAGGGTGGCGATGTCGATCTCGCCGGTCGCAAGGTGGTCCCACCAGCGCCTGGCGGTGACCAGCAGCGCGACGAGGCCTGGGTCAGCGGTTCCCGCGGTCGCTGCCAAACCGTTCGAATGAACGAGGCGCACCGCGCGGCCGGTGCGGGTCAACCTGACCTTCGCGATGAGGCTGATGACGTCGGCACGAGTTCTGTTGTCCAGCTCGAGCTTGAGCCTTTCTACGAGCGCTTCAGAAGATAGCTCCACCGTGATCTCGCTCGCCCGGACGCGCACGCTGCTCACGAGTTCGCGGACGAGTTGGTAGTCCTTTGCGCGAACCTGCTCGGCCAGTCCCTCGGCCATCGCCATCGTTTGCCGGAGGTAGCCCGAGTGCAGCGTCAACCCGGCCCTAGCCGTTAGCCCGATCGGGTCGTCGAGCGCCTCGGCGACACGCTCGATGACCGCTGCCTCGATCTCGCGCGCCGGGATGCGCATACCACTGGCGCTGTCTGCGTTCGGGTCATGCTGGAGCGCGCGGCTGACGTAGTAGCGATATCGGCTTCGACCGGGAAGGCCTCGACCCAGTCGGGGGCAGGTTTAAATGCCATGGGATTTCTCCAGGAATCTCGGAATGAAGGAAATACGCCCGACCCCGCGCGACGCGGCCGGGCGGAAAGCAGCAGGTTAGGCGGGCGCTTCGATCGGAATGATCGGCTGGTGCGAACCGGGGAAGGCAAGCGCTTCGTCGCCGCCGTCGCTCACCGCGGGCGCAGCTTCTACGTTGTCTGCGAGAACAGAGCGTTCCTCTGCAACTTCCGCAAATGTCCGTCCGGTGCTTTCCAACAGTGCCTGCTCGCCGGTCATATTTTCCCATCGGCGGATCGCGACATCGACATATTTGGGCTCGATCTCGATCCCGTAGCCCTTGCGCTTGGTCCGCTCGGCAGCAAGTATTGTGGTGCCCGAGCCCATGAAGGCATCGAGCACGATCTCGCCAGGGTGAGTGACGTCCCGGATGGCATCGGCGACGAGAGCTACCGGTTTGACGGTTGGATGATCGGCGAGATCTTCCATCCGGTTCTTTCCGAACGAGTTGACCCCGGCGTAGTCCCAGACGTTGGTCCGGTACCGGCCGTGCTTGCCGAGCTCGACGTTGTTGGTGTGCCGCGCCTTGCCCTTCTTGGCGATGAAGACCAGTTCGTGCTTCGAGCGGTAGAGCGAACCCATTCCGCCGTTGTTCTTATTGAAGATGCACAGGTTGAGGTGAACGAGATCATTGACCTCGAGCGCCGCGACCAGCTCGCCCACGTGGCGGTGGTCCATGCACACGTCGAGCACGGCCCCGTCCTTGAGATGGGGGAGCATCTTGGCGAGAAAGTCCGCCAGGAAGGCCGTGAACTGGGATTTGCTCATCTCGCCAGACGCCATCGCGAATTCGTCGTGGCTGACCTTGCCCAGCCCGCAAATGTGCCCAGAGACGGGTACGTTGTAGGGCGGATCTGTGAACACCATCGCCGCGATTTCGCCAGCCAGCAGGGCCGCCCAGCTCGTGGCATCAAGACTAGATCCGCACAGCAGGCGGTGCGGTCCGAGCTGCCAGAGATCGCCAGGCCGGGTCACCGGGCTACCGGGCGGTGCAACTTGCTCGTCAGCGGAGTCGCTAGGCGCGCCGCTGTCGTCGTTTGCCACCGCGTCTTCGAGGATCAGGTCGATCTCGGCGCTATCCCAGCCGAGCACCTCGATCGGGCTCTCGTCGAACTCGATGATCGCGGCCAGTTCGATCGCCAGCGCGTCGGCATCCCACTGCGCCATGCTGGCAAGCTTGTTGTCTGCAAGCCTGTATGCTCGCACTTGCGCGGCACTCCAATGGTGGGCGACGATCACGGGGACTTCAGTCATCCCGATACGCTTTGCCGCCTCGACCCGCGCCTCGCCGGCAACGATTGTATCATGCTCATCGATAAGCACGGGCATCGTGAACCCGAACTCCTCGATGGAGCCGCCCAACTTGACGAGTTGCTTCTCGGGATGCTTGCGGGGGTTGTTCTCGTACTTCTTGAGTGAGGCAATTGGGCGATACTCGATCGACCCTAAGCGTCGTTCGAGAGCGGCGAGTTCATTGCAAAGGACTGGCGCCGTCCGCGTTCCGTTTTTGGTAGTCATGGAAAATGAGTCCTGCTTGCTGGCCAGCAAGGAGGAGCGACAGGTGCAGAATTGAATGTGAGAAATGCAGTCCAGTCGCCGCCCCCCGCCGTACTGGCGAGTAATTACGTGGCGGTGATGGCGATGCCCTTGCGCGTCGCGCGGGACCTATCGCCGGCGAGAGCAATCGAGCTCTACTGAACTGCAACCATAAGCCGACCTGTGTAAGTGTCTCTGACCCGCCGGATTTGGGTTGCGTATCGCGCAGCACAAGAGGGGGCCGTCTAAATTCCTACCTCTGCGTTGCCTGTTAGCGCCTATTCCCACGAACTGTTCCCTCGTCTGCGTTCAAAAAATCCCAGATATCATTTTAGGGAATTGGGCGGAGGGAATGGCAGGCTTCTGCGGGTTCCAGTGCGTGCGCGACCCACCAACGGCGACTGATTTTAGCGAAATCGCTGTATTTTCCCGCGTAACAGCGATTGCCAACCAGAGAGCGGTTCGCCCCGATCCTGCTGCTCCGCCACGGACTTATGAGCATATCGCAAACGCAACCTGCCCGGCTGCCTCGGTCTGGCCGCCTGGTCCGCCGCTGGATGCGCACCGGGTTGTTGCAAAAATGTAGCGCTTCGGCGGTTGAAGTTCGGACCGGTTGACGACCTCCGCGCCGGTATGAAACCTTCGCGCCCGGCACGATGAAGCATTCGATCGACTATCCGCTCGCCAATCGGCCCGTCATGGGGTTCGCGGACGAGTATCCGGCGGGCATGCTCGACCCGCTGCACAGCCACGCGCGCTCCCAGCTCACCTATTGCACCGCCGGGGTGATGATGGTCATCATCGCCGAAGCCGTGCTGATGTTGCCGCCGCGCCGGGCGATCTGGATACCGGCTGGAACCGAGCACGAGGTGCGTTGTCGGGGCCCGGTCTCGTCGCACACACTATATATCGATCCCGCGCTCGATCCATCGCCTCAGGGCGCCCGCGTGATCGAGGTGACCGACCTCGTGCGGGCGCTGGTCATGGAAGTCGGCAGCTTCGATCCCGATTACGACCTCAACGGCCGCGAGGGCGACATCGCGCGCCTGCTGTTGTCGGAGATACGGCGGATGGCGGTCACGCCGACCGACGTTCCGATGCCGCAGGACGAACGCCTGCTGCGCGTCTGCCATGCGTTGATTGACGATCCGACCGACGATCGCGATCTCGACGAATGGGCATCGCTCGCGGCGATGGGGCGGCGAACCTTCACCCGGGCGTTTCGGCGCGAGACCGGCGCGGGCCTTGCGACCTGGCGCCAGCAGGTGCGGCTGATGGCGGCGATCCCCAAGCTCGAGGCCGGACAATCGGTCACCACCGTCGCCTATGATGTGGGCTACGAGAGCGCCAGCGCCTTCACCGCGACGTTCCACCGCGTCTTCGGCGCCGCGCCGAGCTCCTTTATCGCGCGGCCGCGGGAGGAGCGGATCGACTGATGGCGCAACCGGGGCCGGGCTTTCCATCGCGTCCGATCTCGGCCAGATCCTCGCCCCGATAGAGCCGCCCGCCTTTCATAACGAACGCGATGGCCCGCGCATTGGCGATGTCGAGCCGGGGATCCATGTCGAGGATCACGAGATCGGCGAGCTTGCCGGGCTCCAGCGACCCGAGGTCAGCATCCCGTCCGATCGTGCGCGCGCCGCCGATGGTCGCCGCCTCGAGGATATCGGACGCGGGCCAGCCGCCAAGCTGGTGCGCTTCCATCTCCCAGTGCGTGCCGAGGCCCGGTACTTCGCCGTGCGCGCCGATTGCAACCAGCCCGCCAGCGCGCTTCACCGCCAGCGCGCTCGCGGCAATGGCGGGGAAGGTATAGCCCGACGGATCGCGCCACTCGCGCTGCCAGAACTTCTGGTCGCGAAACCACGAGGGGGCGAAGCGTGCGTACTTGGCATCGTCGTGCGGGGTGTCGCGGGCAATGAAGAAATCCTGCGCGGGATAACCGCCGTGGGTGATCTGCAGCGTCAGGTCGTAGCTGATGCCGCTGCGGGCGAGCAGTTGCACCATGTCGTCGTGCAGCACGGGCGGCGGGATCGCGTGCTCGTTGCCCGAGTAGCCGTCAAGGATCTGCGACAGGTCGAGCTTCGCGGCGAGCGCGCCCTCGGTCGTCGGCTGGAGGCCCAGCGCACGAGCGCGTTCGACGATCCACTGGCGCACGCGTCGATTGCCGGTGCGGTACATCTTGATATTCGAAAGACGATAATGGTCGCGGTAACGCCGGAGCACCGCATCGACTGCCTCGGGCGACCGGAAATCGTTGAACGAGAACAGCGCCGTCGCGGTCGAGAAGATGCGCGAACCCGTCGTCAGCCCTGCGTCGACGGCGTCTTGATAGGCGAGCATGTCGATCGTCAGCGTCGACGGGTCGAACGCGGTGGTCACTCCGTAAGCCAGGTTCGCAGCCGGTCCCCAGGCTGAGAAATCCAGCACGCCGCGGCGGATGTCGGCGACATGGTCGTGCACGTCGACGAGGCCGGGTATCACGAAGCGCCCGGCCAAGTCGCGCACGACCGCGCTCGTTGGCACCTGGATCGAGCCGCGCGGGCCGATCGCGATAATGCGGTCGCCATCCACAAGCAGGTCGGCGTTTTCGACTGCGCCCGCTGGACCCATCGTCAGCACCGTCGCTCCGCGCAGCAGCGTGCGGCTTTGCAGTACGTCGCGCGGAAGGGTGACGACAGCCTCGGTCGCGACCGCCGTGCCGCCTTCAATCGCCTGCCGATACATCGTCGATCCGACCGACCAGAAAATCGAGCGGCCATCGGCACTCCAACCGAAGTAGTCGGCTCCGACGTCGGTCAGCTTGCGGTGGTTTGTCTCGGCGTCCGCGAGATCGATCGGTGAGCCGTCTGCTGGCAGGGTAATCAGATGAAGCTGCTGCGCGATCTGGGCAAGTGCGTGGCGGCCGTCGGGGCTGACCCGAAGGTCGTCCGCCTGCGCGGAGCCTTCGGCGAAGTACCAATTCGCTCCGACTACGCTCGCAACCCGTGTGTCGGTGTCGGCGCGGTGGACGCCGTCGGGCCGGTTCACGAGCACAGTCCCGTCTTCGAGGAAGTGCGGGGTTCCGCCGATCGAGCCCTTGGCGAGGACGCGGCCGGTCCCGAGATCGATCAGTTCCGCCTCCCGAAACAGCCCGAACTCGACATAGCTTGCACGCCGGTCGGCGCTCGATGACCGGATGACCAGAACGTGACCGTCGGGCGAGTAGACCGGATGGGTATAGAAGGCGTCCTGACGGCTCAGTCGCCGGGGCTTGCCGCCGCGTGCGTCGACCTCCCAAACGTGCCCGCCTTCCACCGCGGTCCACGTGACGAACAACAGGCGCTTGCCGTCTTTCGACCACGAGGACTGGAACTGGGGCGGCAGGCTCTCGGCGAGCGGCTTGGGCGCTCCGCCCGCAACGGACTGCGTGTACATCCGCCCGAGCGCCGAGAATGCAAACGTGCGCCCGTCGGGCGACAAGGCGGGCGCCTGCACAATCCGGGCACGCACCGGCCCGGTCTCGACGCGCGTCGGCACGCGGGCCAGCGGTCCAAGTCCCTGCTCGATCTTTGCGGTGAACGGTATGTCGGCAATCGCACCGTCGGCGATTGCGATCCGCTTCAGCTTGCCATCGCGCGTGAACACGATCGACCTGCCGTCCGGAGTAAAAGCCAGGTGCGGCGCGACGTCGCTCCAGTAGGACGCCTGCAGCGAGTCCGGGTCGAGTTCGGTCAGGTCGCGGTCGGTGCCGGCGGCCAAATCGCGCAGTCTGAGCCAGGTCTTGCCGGTGCGCCTTTGGGCGTAGGCGAGCCAGCGACCGTCGTGCGAGAGGGCGGGGCGGAAGGCGCTCGCCTGCACCTTGCCGAGGCGGATGTCGCCGACTGCCTTGACCAGCGTCTCCTCCGGCCCACCTGCCACGGCGCGGCGGACGATGCGCCATTCGACCGGTTCGGCAAGGTCGAGGTCGCCTTCGTGCGATGCGTAGTAGAGCCATTTGCCGTCGGGCGACGCGACCACACCGAGCGCGTGATGGAGCGTGTCTCCGGTCTCCGTCGAACGGTTCGCCACCACCACCGCCGCAGTCCCGCCGCGCACCGGGTATCGCCATAACTCGTAAGCGTTGCGGTCGGGGCGATAGCGCGAGACGAGCAGCGAGCGGCCGTCCGCGCTCCACGCAGGGGACGCGAAGATCGGATCGTCGTCGTGAAGACTGACTTGTCGGGCCTCGCTTCCATCGGGGCGCATGACCCAGAGGTTTTCCGCGCCCGATCGATCGGAGAGGTAGGCGATCCACAGCCCGTCAGGCGAGAACGCGGGCTGCGTCTCGACCGCCATACCGCCCGAGATGCGCGTGGCTTCACCTCCTGAAGCCGGGAGAGTGTAGATGTCGCCGAGGATGGCAAAAGCCAGCGTTCGGCCGTCGGGCGAAAGATCGGGCTGGAGGCCGGTCGCCTCGTCGACTGTGAACGAGACGGTCCGCGCGGGCTGGAGCGGAAGCACCTGGCCCGGCTGCGCGGGCGGCGTGGGCGGCAGGCCCGATTGCCGGTCGTCCTGCGCCAGCGCGGGCAGGGCGGCGGAGCATAACAGGAGGCCGGCAACCGAACGCGCCAGTTGCCGGCCCCTGATCGTCATATTCGATGCGTCCTCAGAACTTGTAAGTCGCGGTCCCGATGACCTGCCGGCCGGCGCCAAAGGTGCAATTGTTCGGACCCGCGCAGCGCGCGACGTAGCGCTTGTCGAACACATTGGAGCCGTTGATCGCGAAACGCCAGTCCGGCGTGTCGAAGTGCAGGATCGCGTCGAACAGGGTCGAGGCGTCGCTGATGTAAACCAGCGGGTTGAACGGACCCGGAAGACTGCCCGCGCTCTTGCTGACGTGGCGCACGCCTGCACCGAACCCGAACCCGGCAAGCCCGCCGCGCTGGAACGTGTAGTCGGCGAACAGCGATGCCTTGTGCTTGGGCGTGACGGGCAGCGGTGCGCCGATCTCGACCGCCACTTCGCTGTCGAGCACCTCGCTGTCGGTGTACGAATACGAGCCGTTGATCGAGAGCTGCTCGCGGATACGCGCGACAAGCTCGATCTCCGCGCCCTTGACCTCGACCTCGCCGCTCTGCGTGGCGGCGAGCGGGGGCGCGGTGACCGGGCCGTACGAGGCGCTGGTGACGTTCTTCTGGGTGATCTTGAACACCGCCGCTGTCGCCAGGATGTCGACGTCGGGACCAAGGCCGCGCCCGTCGTACTTCACGCCGCCTTCCCATTGTTCGCCGGTTGTCGGCTTGAACGCGTTGCCCGCGGCATCGACGCCGAGAGTGGGCTCGAACGAGGTGGCATAGGACACGTACGGGATGAAACCCGACGGCGTGACGTAGCTCGCACCCGCGCGCCAGGTGAACTTGTTCTGGCTGGACGGGGTGCCGAAGGATTCGAGATCGACCCAGTCGTACCGGCCGGACAGGAGAAGCCGCAGCCCGCCGATCGACACTTGGTCCTGCAAGTAGGCGCCGGTCTGGTTCAGGTTCTGGTTGGTGTAGGGAATATTCGTGGCGGGGCGCGGATAGGGCGCGCCGACGTTGTAGACCGGGTTGTAGATATCGATCACGCCTCCCGCGGCGAAGGCGAAGCCGAAGAACGCCTCGTTCGATACGGTCCGGTGATCGACGCCCGCGAGCAGGTTGTGCTCGATCGCGCCGGTGCCGAACGTGCCTGCCAGCCGCCCGTCGATGCCGAACGAGTTCACGTCCTCCGCATAAGGAAAGATCGAGCGGGTGATCGTGCGGTTATCGGCGTTGATGAACGCGTTGTAGATCACGTCCTGGGCTTCGCTGTAGTCGGACCAGCGCGCGTTGATCGTGGCATTCCAGCTTCCGCCGAATTCCTGCACCAACTCGAACCCGGCACCCCACTGGGTCCGTTCGTAGCGATTGTAATCGGGCTCGCCGAGGTTGACCGAGCGCTTGATCGGCCCGTTCGGGTTGGGCAGGAGCGTGCCCTGAACCGGCAGGAAGCCGTTCGTGTCGCCGTTGACCTCGTCGTATTGGTAATAGGCGAGACCGGTCAGTCGGGTGGTCGGGCCGAGGTGGAGCGTGGCCGAAGGCGCGGCGTAGATGCGCTTGGCATGGACGAAATCGCGTTCGGCGTCGCGGTCGCGGATCATCACGGTGCCGCGCACGTCGAGCCAGTCGGTCGCCGCGCCGGTCGCGGTCATGCCGAGCTGCTTGTAATCGTCCTCGCCGTACTTGAGCGAGATCTCGCCACCGAACTCGCTGGAGGGGCGGCGGCTGGTCTGGTTGTAGATGCCGCCCGGCGGGGCGCTGCCGTAGAGGACCGAGGCCGGACCTTTGAGGATGTCGAGGCTTTCGAACGCGTAAAGATCGACGCCGTTCGAGAAGATCGTCGTCGTCACGGGAGTGGCGAGACCGTCGATGAATTGCTTGGGCGGGAAGCCGCGCACCTGGATGAAGTCGAAGCGCAGGTCGGGGCCGTAGTTCTCGCCGGTCGCACCGGCGACATAGCGGACGGCCTGCTGGGCATCGATGAAGTTGAGCAGGTCGATCTGGTCGCGGCTGACGACGCTGACCGATTGCGGAGTCTCGGAAAGCGGAATGTTGCTCTTCGTCGCGGTCGCGGCGCCCTCGGGCACGTAGTTCTTCGCGGTCACGACGATGACCCGCTCGCCCGAAGCGTCGGTCGTCGCAACCGTTTCCACGTCCCCTTGCTCATCGGGAGGGGGTGCATCCTGCGCGCTGGCGGACGAGGCAAAGATCAGGCTGGTGGCGGCGACGGCGATCCCGGCCGTTGTCGCGATGAGAGTGGAAGACTTGCGCATCGAGCGTCCCCTTCTGCTGCTCGTTGAGCGGCGATAGTATCCTACCGCAGCGCAACATGTTTGCGTGATAGGGCCGAACATCGTTCCGAATCGGCCATGTTGACGAAGTAAATCCGACACAAGTCGACTGCAGCCTTCATATGATATTGCGAACTAATTGCAACAACCGTTTCTGTCCCCTTCGCGATGGTCTTTGGCCCCCCGCGCGATGACGCTCGATCGGACCCCGGTTATCACGATCGGGCAACTGGCCGCTCGTCGTGACGGGAACGGCCACGGGTCGACGACCGAGGGGACACGATGCGCAACGCCCTGCTGCAAATCCACCGTTACACCGGGCTGGTGACGTTCGTCTTCCTGGCGATCGCATCGATCACCGGGTGTATTCTCGTGTTCCGCGCGCCGATCGACCATGCCCTCAATCGCGACCTGTTCGAAGCGCGGTCCACCGCCGCCACCGCCGAGGCGAGCATCGCCGCGGTCTCGAAGTGGCAAACGGCCCATCCCGACCTTCAGGCTTTGAGCTTCCCGCTCCATCCCGGCGAGAACCGCTCGATCGCGCTGACCGTCGCTGCCAAGCCCGGCCACACGGCACCCGATTTCGACGAGGTATTCATCGAGCCTGCGACCGGCGCCGAATTGGGTAGGCGAAAGAGCGAGCCGGGCATCGGTCCGCGCTCTTTCGTGAAGGGCGTGGCCGATCTGCACTTCGACCTCGTCGCAGGCGACTGGGGGCGCTGGTTCCTCGGCGTGGTCGCGCTCGGGTGGTTTCTCTCGGCGCTCGCCGGATTCTATCTCACGCTGCCGGAGCGGGGCAGTTTTTGGAAGAGCTGGTGGCGCACCTGGCAATTCCGCCGCTCGAGCCCGACGCCGCGCCTGCTGCTCGACCTTCACCGCGCGAGTGCGCTGTGGCTGTTCCCGTTTCTCCTGCTGCTCGCGGCGACTTCGTTCGTGATGAACTTCTTCGGCGAGCTCTATGCGCCCGCGGTCACCGCGATGTCGCCGCTGAAGCATGATTTGTTCGACGACGAAGCGCCTTTTCCCGAAGGCGCGACACCCTCGATGTCGCTCGCGCAAGGCTTTGCCGCATCGCAGGCGCACGCGGCGCAGACCGGCCTCGAGTGGAAGCCCGCGACGATGCTCTACCTGCCGGAGTGGAACTTCTACGGCGTTAAATACTCGCCCGAGGGTGTGCTCGATTATTCGAACCTCGGCCCGGTGGACTACTACGTCGACGCTAACACCGGCGCCTATCGCCACCAGGTCGATCCCTACAGCGACAGCATGGGCCTGAAGGCGATCCGGGTCGTCTATCCGCTGCACAGCGGCGAAATCTTCGGCGTGGCGACCGTGGTGCTGGTCTTCGTGCTCGGGCTGGCGACGCTGCTGCAATCACTGACGGGAGTCTACATCTGGTGGAAGAAGCGCAAGTCGCGGGTCGCAGCCCGGCGCACCAGGCGGGCGAGGGCGGCAGCATGAACGGCGACGACATCGATCCGGACATCCGGGAGTTCGTCAGCCGCGTGAACGCGGCCTATGCCGAGCACCTCGGTGATGGACCGGCGGACTTTCCGGCGCGCCGCGCCGCCGCCGAAAAGGTGCGCGAGCCGTGGCGTGCCGGCGGCCCGAACATGGCTTCGAGCGAGGACCGCCGGGTCGGTCCGTCGAATGTCGGTGTGCGGATCCACAGACCGACGACGGACGCGCCTTTGCCGACGCTGGTCTACATCCACGGCGGTGGCTGGACGACCTTCAGCCTCGACACCCACGACCGCCTGATGCGCGAATACGCCGCGCGGGCAGGATGCGCGGTGGTCGGGATCGATTACAGCCTGTCGCCCGAAGCGCGGTTTCCTGTGGCGCTCGACGAGATCGCCGAGGTGCTGGCGTGGCTCCGCGAGGAGGGCGCCTCCATCGGTCTCGATTCGCGGCGGCTTGCGATCGGCGGCGACAGCGCGGGCGGCAATCTTTCGGTCGCCAGCATGGTCCGCGCCCGCGACCGGGGCGAGCCGCTCGTCCAGGCCATGCTGCTCAGCTACGGCGCCTTCGACGAAGAGGTACGCGATACCCACGCCCGCTACGGCGGCGATGCCTACATGCTCACTCCGCGGGAGATGGACGACTTCTGGCGGAACTATCGCGGCGAGGATCGCTCGCCCGATCCGGTCGCGCGGCCGCTGCTGGCGGACCTGACCGGATTGCCGCCGACATTCCTGTGCATTGCCGAATGCGACATCCTCGCCGACGAGAACCGCGAGATGGCCCGGCGCATGGAAGCGGCGGGCGTCGACGTGACCGCGGTGGTTTATGGCGGCGCGACACACAGCTTCCTCGAGGCGGTGAGCATCTCCCCGCTCGCCGACCGCGCGCTGGCCGAGGCGTCGGCGTGGCTCAGGAACAAACTCACCGGATGAGGGGACCGTTCACCGACGTCGCGGACGCCGATCTCGACAGGTTCCTGGCGCAAACGCCGATGTGCTGGATCGTCCCGCATACGGCGGTCGAGGCGGCGATCCTGATGCCGGTGGTCGCCAGCCGGGATGGTCAAGGCCTGTCGCTGCTCGGGCACTTGCCGCGCCGCGCCCCGGCCACCGATCGGCTCGGCAGCGATGGACGGGCGAGCTTCCTGTTCTTCGGCGCGAACGGCTACGTCTCGCCCGCGATGGCCGGACGCGACGACTGGGCGCCGACCTGGAACTTCACCTCCGCCCGCCTGACGGGCGAGATCGCGATCGACGAGGCGTTGACGCGCGAAGCCGTCGAGGCGGCCGTGGCGCTGATGGAAGGGCCGGATGGCTGGCGCATCGATGCGGTCGCGCATCGGGCCGAGGCCTTGCTTGCCCGCGTTATCGGGTTTCGAGCCGACATTTCCGAGGCTGTCCCGCGCTTCAAGCTCGGGCAGGACGAAGACCCGGACACTCGCAAATCGATCCGCGCAGCCTATGCCGGAACCTCGCTTGGCGAGTGGCTGGCAGCAGGAGACGGGGCATGATCGCCCGCACGCTCGCCGCGGGAGCGGCGCTGCTTTCCGCGAGCGCAGCGTGGGCGGACCCGCCCGCGCATCCTCCGCCGCTCGAACCGGAAACGGCGGCCAATCCACTGGAATTCGATGTCGTATACACCGCCGATGTGTGGCGCGCCGAAGGGGGCGTCGGCCAAGGCTGGCGTTATCTCGACAATGTCGATGTGACGCTGGCGGCGGACCTCGAACAACTGGCCGGCATCACCGGCACACGCGCCTTCGCCTACGTTCTGTACAACAACGGCAAGTCGCTGAGCGAACTCAACGGCGATGCGTTCGTTGCGAGTAACATCGAGACCGGCGTGCGCGCGCTGCGGCTCTACGAGGCTTGGATCGAACACGACTTCGCGCCCGGTGCCAGCCTGCGCGCAGGCCTCTATGATCTCAATTCCGAGTTCGACGCGCTCGAAACGTCTTCGCTGTTCATCGGCAGCGCGCACGGCATCGGCCCCGACATTTCGCAGAGCGGTGCAAACGGGCCTTCGATCTTTCCCGTGACCAGCCTCGCAGCGCGGCTTGCGGTCGAGGTCGCGCCCGGGGCGACTTTGCGCGCCGCGGTACTCGACGCTGTACCCGGCGATCCGGCGCATCCCGCACGCACGGCCATCATCCTGGGCGAAGGCGCGCTCGGTATCGTCGAGGGTGACGTCGCCTTCGGAGCGGCACGGGTGATCGGCGGTGCGTGGCGCTACAGCGAGGGGCAACCGCGGATCGACGGCACGGGCGCGTCGGCGAGCCAGGGCGCGTACCTGCGAGGCGAGACCTGCCTGTCGGGCGGCGAAGATTGTGCGCTGAACGGCTTCGTGCGCGCCGGCATCGCATCCGGCGCGACCAATCCGTTCAGCGGGTTCCTTGCTGCCGGGCTGACGCTGGCGCTGGGCGAGGCGACCCTCGCGGGCCTTGCGATCGCGCACGGCATTGCGGGCAAGCCGCAGCGCCGCGCAGATTCCGACTTCCGCGACGAGACGGTGATCGAGGCAACCGTTGCCCACCGGCTCGCGCCGTGGCTGACGGTGCAGCCGAATCTGCAACTCATCCGCCGGTCGAGCGCTGCAGGAAATCGTAACGCGCAAGCGCTGGGCCTGCGCGTCACGTTCGAGCCGTTTCGCTTTTAGGCAAGCTCGCGCGCGCCCAAGATCAGGTCTTCGACCACCAGCGGATCGGCCAGCGTAGACGTATCACCGACCTGGTCGGGCGTGCCCTCGGCGATCTTGCGCAGGATGCGGCGCATGATCTTGCCAGATCGCGTCTTGGGCAGGCCAGGCGCGAACTGCAGCGCATCGGGCGAGGCGATCGGCCCGATTTCCCCGCGCACGAACTGGCGCAGTTCCTGTCGCAGTTCGGACGAGCCGTCTTCGCCGGCATTGAGCGTGACGAACGCGTAGATGCCCTGGCCCTTGATATCGTGCGGCATGCCCACGACCGCCGCTTCGGCGACCTTGGGATGCGCGACGAGCGCGCTCTCGATTTCGGCGGTGCCCATGCGGTGGCCGGAGACGTTGATGACGTCGTCGACCCGGCCGGTGATCCAGTAGTACCCGTCCTCGTCGCGGCGGCAGCCGTCGCCGGTGAAGTAGGTGCCGGGATAGGTCGTGAAATAGGTCTGGAAGAACCGTTCTGGATCGCCCCAGACCCCGCGCATCTGGCCAGGCCAGCTCTGCGTGAGGACGAGGTTGCCCTCGGTCGCGCCAGCCAGTTCGTTGCCCTCCGCATCGACGAGGCGTGGGGCCACGCCGGGCAGGGGCAGCGTGGCGCTGCCGGGCTTGGTCGCGGTCGCGCCGGGAACGGGGGCGATCAGGGCGCCGCCGGTCTCGGTCTGCCACCATGTGTCGACGATCTCGCACCGACCTTCACCGACGACGCGGTGATACCATTCCCACGCCTCGGGATTGATGGGCTCGCCCACGGTGCCGAGCAGGCGGATCTTCGACCGGTCGTGCGCGGTGACGAACTGGTCGCCCTCGCGCATCAGCGCGCGGATCGCGGTGGGGGCGGTGTAGAAGATCGTCACGCCGAGGCGACTGGCGGTTTCCCAGAACCGGCCGTGGTCGGGGTAGCTTGGTACGCCGTCGAACATGACCGTCGTCGCGCCGTTGGCGAGCGGACCATAGACGACATAGCTGTGCCCGGTGACCCAGCCCACGTCGGCAGTACACCAGAATAGGTCGCCGTCTCTTGCTCCGAACAGCAGGTCGAACGTGCTCGCGACCCACAGCAGGTATCCGCCGGTCGTGTGCATCACGCCCTTGGGTTTGCCCGTAGAGCCGCTGGTGTAGAGGATGAACAGGGGGTCTTCTGCATTCACCGGCTCGGGCGGACAGTCGGCGGAGACTTCCTCGCGCAGATCGTCCCACCACAGGTCGCGGCCCGCGACGACGTTGACCGGAGATCCGGTGCGGCGAACGAGGATGACCTTTTCCACCTTGGCGCGTTCAAGCGCCTTGTCGGCATTCGCCTTGAGCGCCACCCGCCTGCCGCCGCGCAGTCCCTCGTCGGCGGTGACCAGCACGCGCGCACCGCAGTCCTCGATCCGGTCGGCGAGGCTGTCGGGCGAGAAGCCGCCGAACACCACCGAGTGGACCGCTCCGATCCGCGAGGCCGCGAGCATCGCGATCGCCGCCTCGGGGATCATCGGCATATAGATCGCAACCCGGTCGCCCTTGGCCACGCCGCACGA
This sequence comes from Tsuneonella sp. HG094, assembly GCF_053819285.1. Classification (NCBI taxonomy): domain Bacteria; kingdom Pseudomonadati; phylum Pseudomonadota; class Alphaproteobacteria; order Sphingomonadales; family Erythrobacteraceae; genus Tsuneonella; species Tsuneonella sp. HG094. The sequence continues at coordinate 1,649,178 of NZ_JBSORA010000001.1, read as the reverse complement.
TCTGAGGGCGTTGGCCATCCGGCACACCTCGCCGTGCAGTTCGCGGTAGGTGAGGGTACGCCCTTCGCCGGGCTCGTCGCCTTCGAAGACGATCGCGGGACTGTCGCCGCGGGTCGCAAGGTGGCGGTCGATGCAGTTGACCGAGACGTTCAGCTCGCCGTCTTCGAACCAGCGAATACCGAAGTCCGCTTCGTCAAAGCTGCTGCGGTCGGCCTGCGTTGGAAAGCGCGACCAGTCGAGCCGGGTGGCTTCGCCCAGCCAATAGGATTCGGCGTTGGCGGCAAGCGCGGCATGGCGCGCGGAGAGCGCTTCGGCAGGGGTCATGGCATCCTCCCAGGGTGTCTTGCGGCAACGCTAACGGGGGGAGGGCAGTCAGCGCCATTGCACTTTGGCCGGATGCGGCCGCCGGTTGGACAAAGGTGCAATGTCGCCGGTGTGCGGCGCGTGCGATGCGAGGGCAAAGCACAGTCTTACGTGACGAGAGGACCTGACATGCACTTTCGCCCCATCCTTGCCGGTTCCGTGCTGGCGCTCGCCCTGTCGGCCTGTTCGGGCGGCACCGAAGACGCCGCCGAACCGGCCGCGACTGCTGCCGCGATCGCTCCCGCATCCGAGGCCGCATCCGTGCCGACCGCCGAAGCGACTGCCGCGCCCGATCCGATAGCCAGCGCCACGGCCACCCCGACGCCCACGCCGAGCGCGTCCGCCAAACCGGTCCCGACCCCGACGCCGACACCGGTGAAAGTCGCTGCTGCCGCACCGCCCGCAAGCTGGGCGCGCTGCGCGGTGTGTCACGATGCGACCAAGGGCGGCGCGGACAAGCTCGGCCCGAACCTCTGGGGCACCTATGGCGCGAAAGCCGCGCAAGGCAGCTTCGCGTTTTCCGAACCGCTCAAGAATTCGGGCCTCGTGTTCGACGAAGCGACGCTGCACAAATGGCTCGAGAACCCCCGCGCGCTGGTGCCGGGCAATCGCATGAGCTTCCCCGGCCTCAAGGACGCTGCCAAGCGCCAGGAAATCATCGATTACCTGAAGCAGCAGCGTTGAATGGGAGGCGGCGCGGGCGTCCGCATTCCCGCGCCGCCGACGCCGTTTAACGAGTGCGGTAGATCGTCGGCTGGATGTCTGTGAACTTCGCCACGTCGCCCATGATCTCGGGCGTTCCGGCACTGCCCAACGCGGCGTCGATCGCGGCGTCACTCTCGAAGTCGAGCGCCACCATGCACGCGAAGGGCTGGTCGTCGCCCGCCGGCCACAGAACATCGGCTCCGGTCATTCCGGCGGGAGCCCAGTGCTTCTCCACCAACGGGATATGCGTGCCGGTGTAGTAATTGGCATCGAATTTCGCGCCGTCATGGCGGGGGTAGGCTACGACAATCTTGGGCATCGGGCGTCCTTTCAGGGTTGTGATTGCGGTACCGAAACGGGGCGGGTGGTGACAAGCCTTAGACCGGCCGCGTGCCAGCCGTCGGTCCCTTCGGACAGCCACCAGACGCCCCGTAGACCGCGACTGGCGAGCCGCCGGGCGGCATTCCAGCTCATCCAGCAATCCGCACGGCAAAACACGACGACCGGCCTCGCTGGTTGGCGCTTGCGGGCTTTCGCGACCGCTCGCTCGAGGCCGCGCCAGAGTATCGGGTCGACTGGCGAACGGCCCGTTTCGGGATGCCAGGCGGCCCCCGCGATGGTCTCGTGTTCGAGGGACAAACGCCAGCGACCGGTCGTCGGGTCGCGAACGCCGCCTTCGGCCGGCATGACATCGATGAACAGCGCGTCGCCTTGCTTGGCGAGTTCGATGGCAGTGGGCAGGGCGATGCGGGCTGCGGGCGCGGGATCGGCGGTAACCGGAGTGCGATAGCGTGCGGTGCGGTAGCCGTGTGCGTCGAATACGGTGTCCTGCCCGATACCGGGGGTGCCGAGCGACAGAGCCAGGACCGCCAGCGCTGCCGTCATTCGCACGCAAATCCTCCACGGCACTCCAAGCGCCCTTTGTCCCAAAGTCCTATGTGCGCGTGATCGCGCGCGCGATACATACGACCTTGGTATGATGCGCCCGACGATCCTGCTCGCCTTGCTTTGCGCTGCCGCTCCCGCGATTGCGCAGGACCCGCCCCCCGATCCGCTGGCATCGCCGATGTGGGAATACCATGCGGCCCGCATTTTCGGCGGGGCGCCGGTCGTGTTTGACCCGCGTGTGAAACTTGAATTGCCGATGATCGCCGAGAACCAGCGCGCGCTGCCGGTCACCATCGACGCGCGCGGCCTGGGTGACGTCCAGCGAATCGTGCTCTTCGCCGACCTCAATCCGATCCCGGTCGCAATCGATTATCGCCCGGTCGCCGCCGCGCCGTTCGTGGCGACCCGGATGAAGCTCGACCAGCGCACCCCGGTTCGCGCCGCAGTGCTAACCGCCGACGGCACCTGGCACGTCGCCAGCGAGTGGGTCGACGCGGCAGGCGGAGGATGCTCCGCGCCCCCGCTCAGCCGGGTGAAGGGCGACTGGGCCGAACATCTCGGGGAGATGCGCGGGGCGGCCTGGGCCGAGGGCGGCGAGACGCGCGTGCGGGTCGCCTTCCGGCACCCGATGGACACCGGGCTGGTCGAGAACATCCCGGCCTACAACATCGAAAAGCTGACCGTCACCGGAGCCGGCGGCGAAAAGCTCGCCGAGATGACGGTCTACGGCTCGGTCGCCGAAGATCCCGCCTTCACGGTGATCGTGAACGACGCCTCGGGCGACCCACTGGCGGTCGCGGCGCGCGACACCAACGGCCTCGAATTCACCGGCGCGCTGTCACCCGCAAGCGGCCGCCGGATCGCTTCCGCCCGACCGTGAAGTTCAGCCGCAGGGCCGCTATCGCCGGCGCGCTGGCGCTACCCGCAGCCGCGCGCGCCGAGCAATACGGCGGCACCTACGCGCCTGTCGCGGAGCCGGTCGCCGATGGCGTTTGGCTGGTTCGCGGCGCCGACGAGGCGATCGGTTTCGCCAACGGTGGCGCGATCGCAAATGGCGTCATCCTGGCGAGCGACGCGGGTGCGATCCTTTACGATGCCGGACCCTCGCTCGGTTATGGCAAGGCGCTGGCGAACCTGGCCGAGCAGGTGACCGGCAAGCAGCCCGCCGCGGTCTACCTCAGCCACCTCCATCCCGACCATGCGTTCGGTGCCGGGGCGTTCGGCGCGGCGCAGGTTCATGCGTTACCCGGCACCCGCACCGAGATCGAGCGCGACGGCAGCGGGTTCTCCGATGCGATGTACCGGATGCTGTCGGGCTGGATGACCGGGACCGAAGTCATCCTGCCCACTGGCGACGTCGCCGACGGTCCGGTTACGATCGGCGGGCGGCGGCTGCGCCTGTTCGCACTCGCCGGACACAGCGGCGCCGATCTCGCGCTGCTAGACGAGGCGACCGGCACGCTCATCGCGGGCGACCTCGTCTTCCACGACCGCGCCCCGGCAACGCCGCACGCGCACCTGCCGACATGGCGCGCCAGTCTCTCTGCGCTCAAGGCGATCCCGCACAAGGCGCTCGTCCCCGGCCACGGCCCGCTCGATCGCCAGGGGCGTGCCATCGCGCAGACGCGCGACTGGCTCGACTGGCTCGAGGGCTCGCTGCGCGATGCGGTGGCGCGGGGGTTGGACATGACCGAGGCGGGCGCGATGCCGATCCCCGACCGGTTCGCCAAAATGCAGGCCGCGCGCTACGAACTGCAGCGCAGCGTCGTCCATTTCTACCCTGTGCTGGAAGCGGAGATGCTGCCCCGGGTCGACGGCTAGAACGCGAAGCGGAGCGCGGCGGATATCCTTCGCGGCATCCCCGGCGCATAGGCCCTCGGATCGTCGGCACCGGGCGCTTCGGCCAAGTCGATGTCGTCGATCTCGGCAAAGGTGCCGAAGTTGCCGTACTTGCGGTCCAGCAGGTTGCGCACCTCCCACAGCAGCGTGACACCGCGGGCGATGGCCACGTCGCCGCGCAGGCCGAACACCGCATATCCCGGAACCGGCGCGTTGTCGTTGCCGTCGTCCCCGGCAAGCACCTGACCCGAGCGCAGGCGCGCGTTGGCGGCGACGGTCCACCCTTCACCGGCATATCCGGCGCGCAGGTTCAGCGCATGACGGGGGATGCCGGGGAGCCGGTCGCCCGCCTCTACCTCTATCGTGCCGTCATCGTCCGCTTCCGGGTTCGCCGGGCTGCTGACGGTAAAGTTTGAGCGGAAGCGGGCGTCGGTGAAGGCGTAATCGGCGCCCAGTCGCCAGCGGCCGGGGCGCCACTCGAGCGCGGCTTCTACTCCCTGGCGGCGGCTGCGGCCGAGGTTCACGAAGTAGGCGCGGCCGCGCACGGTGCTGGCGATGTGGCGGATGTCGTCGCGGCTGTCGCTCCGCCAGAGCGACAGATGGCCGTCGAGGCTCTCGCCCGATCGCCGCGCCTCGGCATGAAAGCTGCGCGCCTTGACCGGATCGAGCGGCGGGTCGGCAACGAAGAAGTTGGCGAGCGCGCAGGGGCTGGTCGGCTCAGCGCACGACAGTTCGGCGGGGGTCGGATTGCGGCTCGTCTCGGCATAGCCTGCGCTCACCGACCAGCCATCGGCGGGCCGGAAATCGATCTCGGCCGACGGAGCGAAGTCGCGAAAGCGGTGGCTGCCGTTGAGCGCTGTGCCGATGCGGTCGATCAGACGCACGCGATTGTCCGACCAGCGCGCACCGAGCTCGACCGAAAGAACCTTGGCAAGCGGGATCTCGGCACTGGCGAAAACCGCGAAATCGTGCAGCTTCGACACCACCGAGACGGGGGTCAATGCACCGCTGGCGGAGGAGAGGAGGGTTCCGATTTCCTCGACCGAGCGATCGTCCTCCAGCTCGGACAGCACGCTCTCGGCAGCGAAGACGGTGCGGTAGCTTTCCCAGGCGAAGCCGAGCGCGAAGCGGCGCTCGCCCCCGGCAGTCTCGCGCTCGTCGAGCCATTGCATGCCCGCTCCGCCGCCGCGGGTGCGCTCCTCGCCGCGATTGGTGACCGCATAGTCGTCCACCCCAGGATCGGCCGCGACGGCATTCCCGGCAGGATCGAGCAGCGGATCGCTCGCTTCGTCGTCGGCGCCTTCGAGGCACAGGAAGCGCACGTCAGCGTCGCACGCGTCGAAATCGGCAAGGTCGCCGTTGAGCGCACCGCGCCGCAACGACTGGTAGTGCAGCGTGCCTTCGATGCGGCCCGTCTCGCCGAGGTCGATCCGGGGCAGCAGCGCCGCGCGCCAGTACCGCGAATCGATGATGTCGGGCGTGGTGAATACCGCGTCGTAATCGGCGTCCAGCAGTTCGACCGGGGCGACGCCGTTGCCGTGGAGGCTCGTGTCGGCTCCGACCAGCTTGGCGTCGATCGCCCAGCCGTCGCCCTGGTGCCCGACCGAGGCGAAGCCCCGGAGGAGACGCGAGGGGCTTTCGTCGCGCCAGCCGTGGTCCCGCTGGGCGTCGAGCACTAGCATCCCCTGCGGTCCGCCGACCGACACAGTGCCGCCGAAGCCGCCGAAACTGTCGCCGCCCGCGGTCACTTCGCCGCCGGGCGTCTCGCGCCGCGACACGGTGGTGAGCAGCAGCGCGCCACCGAGCGCATTGCGGCCGTAGACCGGGCTCGCCTCGCGCAATTGGGCGCCGGCCAGTGCCGCTTCGGGTAGCAGGTCGAGCGCCAGCGTATCGCCGAACGGCTGGTTGAAGCGGATTCCGTCGAGGTAGACCGCCATGCCCTGTTCGGTGCCCTGCAGCGCGCCGGCGGTGTAGCCGCGCCAGGTGATCGAGGCGGCCCACGGGTTGCCTTGCGCCTCCGAGATCGAGACGCCCGGTGCCTCGCGCGCAAGGGCGGTGGCAAGGTCTGCGCGAGGGGCGGCGGTGATCGCCTTGCCGTTGACCTCACTCACCTCGTCGGCGTCGACCGACCCGCCGGGCGCGATGACGACGATCTCCTGCGCCGCGGAAGGCGCGGCGACCGCGAGCAGGGGGACCAGGCCGACCAGCCGCATCAGAGCATCCGGCGCAGGACCTCGTCGCGCAGCACGAAGTGATGGCGCAGCGCCGCCGCCACGTGGAGCAGGGCGAGGCCGAGGAAGAGCCAGCCGAACAAGCCGTGCGCCGTGCGGCTGAGCGTGTAGACCGCGCTGTCGCGCACGATCGCCGCCTTCGGCACGTCGAACAGGCCGAACCACTCGAGCGGGTACTTGCCCGCCGACGCCATGACGTATCCGGTCAGCGGCATGGCCAGCATCAGGATGTAGAATATCACATGGACCGCCTGCGCCGCGCCGACTTCCGCTCGCGACATCGTCACCGGGTACGGCGGCCGGGCCCATGTCAGCCGCCAGCCGATGCGGACGAGCGTAAGGACAAGGATCGTCAGGCCGACTGCTTTGTGCAGCGGGATCAGTCGAACAGTGTTTTCAAGCGCTTCATTGACCAGTCCGCTCGCGAGATTGAAGACCACCAGCAGCGCGATCGTCCAGTGCAGCGTGCGGGCGACCGCGTTGTAGCGGACGGCGTCGGGCATCGTCACAGCCCCACCTTGATACCCGCCCAAACGGTGCGCGGGGTGCCGTAGTCGATCGACCCGCCCTGGTTGCGGGTCACGATGTCCTCATCCGTCAGGTTCTCGCCGCGCAGCACGAGCGCGAACCGCTCCGACAGCGGCACCTGCACGAACGCATCGAAGGTCGTCACTGCGGGCAGCCGATCGGTCTCGAGGTCGTCCTCGAACTGGAGGCCGACGTGCCGGACGCTGAGCGAGACCAGCGCGTTCGCGGTCGGTCTCCACGCCAGCGAGCCGCCCGCCGCCCAGCGCGGAGTCTGCGCGGGTCGCTTGCCGTCGAGTGCGGCGGCCACGCCGCTGCCACGCGCCTCGGCGTCGGTGTAGGCGAGCGAGCCGCCGAGCCGGAACGCGCCGAAGGTCAGCCCCGCGCTCGCCTCGATCCCGCGCGCGGCGATCGCGTCGATGTTCTGCCGCTGGCGAAGGTTGGTGCCGATGGTGACGTTGGCGATCGCGCGCTTCACGGTGTTGTCGAAGCCGGTCAGCGACAGGGCGACCGCATCGGAAGGGGCGAAATCGACGCCCGCCTCGAAGCCTTTCAGTCGCTCGTTGCGCAGCGCCGCGTTGGCCTGCGTCGTGACCGGGAAGACGGTGAACGGTCGGTAGAGCTCGTTGAGCGTCGGCAGGCGCAGGCCGGTGTAGGCGGCCGCGCGCAATCGCAACCCGCCGCCGAGCCGCGCGACCGCGCCGCCCCGGAACGAAGCCTCCCAGTCGCCCCGGTCGGGGTAGGCCAGGTTGCTGACCGTCGCCCCCGTCGGCCCGCGGGCGATGAAGAAACCGTCGCGGATGGTCGTGCGATCAGCCCGTGCGCCGCCGGTCAGCGTCAACGCGCCGAGCGTGAGGTCGTTCTCGATAAAGAAACCGAGGTCGGTGTTCGTGCCGCCCGCATTGCGGCGCTGGGTGACCGCGCCGGTCGTCGCATTCAGCGCGGTCTCGTAGAGCTCGCCGACCGACTTGCGGTAATCGACGCCGAGCCGCAGCACGTTGGCCTCACCCATCGGCGGGCGCAGCTCGAGCTTTCCGCCGATGCCGGTGGCCGGCGTGTTGCGCTGATCGAGGGTTGGGCGAAAGCTGGTCGAACTCACCACCACGTTGGTGAAGTTGCGCGCCTGGACGTAGCCGATGAGATCGAACTGCCATTCTCCGCGCCCCACGAGGCGGAGTGAGGCGTCCTGCCCTTCCATCGAGGTGTCCGCGCCCGCGAACCGCAGCGTGCGTTCGTCGCGATAGGCGATGGCGCGGGCCTGCAGCTCGATCGTGTCCGAGACCGGCGCGACCCCGCGCGCCTGGACCGACCACGCGTCGTAAGCCGCGCGCACCGATGCGGGTACGCGCTGGGCGATCGGAGTCGTCCAGAACCCCTGGCCCCGGTCCCAACGCCCCGAAATCGTCGCAAAGCCGCTGCCGAGCCGCGGCGCGACAGTGAGGCTGGTCTCGGTCTCGCCCCGATCGTTGACGAGCGCCTGCCCGCTGACGGGGCCGAGCGCGGCGGCATCGGCGCTGGTCAGCTCGATCGTCCCGGCCAGCGCGCCCGCGCCGAACGGGCCCGACCCGCCGCCTCGCGTCACCCGCGCGCTGGCGAGCCGTTCGGGCGCGATCGCGCTGAACGGGATGTAACCGAAGAACGGGTCCGCCATCGGTACGCCGTCAAGCAGGATCTGCGCCCTGCTCGACGCGTTGCCGCCGAGGGCTCTCAGCGTAGCGCCCTGCGCGCTGGGATTGCTCGAGCGGCTGTCGGAGCGGCGGAACTGCTGGAAACCCGCGACGTTCGCCAGCGCATCCTCGATCCGTCCCGAACCCGTCGAGACGATCTCCTCCCGATCGATGACCTGCGTTCCATAGGCCGGAGTGGCGGGTGTTTCGGGCAGGCCTTCTCCCGTCACCACGATGACCGGACCTTCGGCTTCGTCACCCGCGTTCGCGCGGGCGGGCGTGCCGACGCAAAGGGAGGTCGATGCACAACCGAGCAGGAGGAAAGCCGAACGTGTCACGAGGAAAAGCACCTGTCAGAAAGAGTCGAACCGGCGACCGCCATTGCGACGGCCGCCGGTTCCCTGGTGTGCATAATGCGGCCCGACGGGGCGGCCAAGCTTAGAAGAACAGGATCCCGCCCAGCGCGATCGTGTCGCTCTTCGCCGTGTTGCCGTTGTGTGCTTCGGCCTTCGACGCGGTGTACTCGCCGATGAGCGTGACCCATCTGGTCAGCCCGTAGCGAACCTGGCCGACCCAGCTCGAATTGGTGTCGAGCAGGGCGGGGTTGGCCAGCGCGTCGGCGGCGTTGGCATAGTCCAGCGAGCTTTCGCCGTAGCTGCCGCCCAACGAGAACTTGCCGAACATCGCCATCGCCTGCCCGTAGAAGCCGTGGCTCTTGCGCGGATTGCCGGCCGAGTCGGTGTCGAACAGGTTGAGCACCGTGGTCCCGAGGCCCTTGGCGTCGTAGTAGTAGCCCACCAGTGTGACCGGGCCCGCGGTGATTTTGGACCCCAGGTCGATGCCGCGGCCGGTGTAGCTGACGCCGCCCAGCGAGTTGTGTTTCTGCGACAGGCCCGAGACCCAGAACCGGGTGCCGATCCCGCCCAGCTTGGCGTCGTAGGAGATCTTCGCCTGGTAGCCGGGGTTGCTGTTGGACTGCGCCGGGCCGGTGAGCGACGACAGCGGCTGAAACACCCCGAGCGAGACCTGCGCACCGCCGAAGTTGGGCGAGGAGTAGGTGATCTGCGGCTGGAAGTCGGTGTAGATGTATCCCACCCCGATCCGGCCGAGCGTGGTGTTGCCCGGCGCCACGTTGCTGCCCGGCGTGCCGCCAGACAGAAGCGTGATGTCGTTGAGGATGCCCTCCGACCCGAACAGGCCGATATCGCGCCCGATCTTGAATTCGCCGAACCCGCCGCCGACCGTGAGGTAAGTCTGGCGGAAGTCGATGCCCGCCGTCGCCAGCGCGGTCGGCTGGCCGCCGTTGTTGGCCCCCAGCACGCCCCAGGCGGTGCTGTTGATGCCCGGGTACATCCCGAAATGGGCGCCGATGTCGAGGCCCGCCTGCTTGGTCGTTACGTCGACCTTGAGGAAACCGGGGAGCAGGCCGTTGCGGACCGAGCTGGTGTTGTTGCCGCCCACGTTGGCGACGCCGCCTACTACCGTCGTCGTCGGCCCGGCCGTTTGCGGGCTGTCGTGGACGTAGAATCCGTTGACCGAGCCCGAGAACCTGATCGTCGCCGGACCCACGTTGAGGCCGATACCGCTTTCGGTCATCGTGACCAGGCGGTTGGCATCGAGCGCGCCTTCCGCCTTGGCCATCGCGGGCGCACTGGATGCCGCAACCGCCACGGCCTGGGCCTCGGCCTTTTCCTGCGCCAGCAGCGTCGCGTATTCCTCGTCCGTCAGGATGCCCTTTTCGTGAAGTCGCTTGAGCAGGGCTTCCGAGCTGCCGGCCAGTGCCGGAGTGCTGAAGCCGCAGAGCGCGACGGCCGCAACCGCACCGCGCAGGAGTGTCCTGGAAAGCATGTCCTTCCCCCTTTTCCGTTGTTCGCCGTCTTAAGCGGCCGCGAAAAGGATGCGCCGGGCAGGGGCGCGCAGGAATTGGACTTTGGTTGTGAGACTTTGGGATAAGGCTCGGCGAACGAAGCATCAGGGCGCGATCGCGACGCCCCACGGGCCCTTCCCGGCGGGGATCGTGCCGACCACTTTCATCGCCGCAACATCCACGACCGACACGTCGTCGCTCGTGCCATTGGCGACTATCGCGCGGCGCCCGTCAGCCGTCACTGCCAGGTGCCACGGGCGACCGCCGACCTTGAGATAACCGGTGACCTTGCGGCTGGCGACGTCGATGAACGCGAGCGAATCCGCCCGACCGAGAGCGACGATCGCGGTCTTGCCGTCGGGTGTGAATCGGATGCCGCAGGGCAGCACCTTGTAAGGAACGACGCCGGGTGGGGCGAAGTCGATCGTCTCCACGATCTCGCGGGTGGCAACGTCGATGACGTGGACCTTCTGGCCGATCTCGGCGGCTATCCACACCTGCTTGCCGTCGGGCGTGAACTCGATGTGGCGCGGGCGCACGTCAGTTTCCGTCTCGGCAACCGTCTCCCGCGTGGCGATGTCGATCCACGAGACGATGCTGTCTTCCTCGCTCGCGACGAGCAGCCACTTGCCGTCGGGGCTCTGGGCGATGCCCTCCGGCTCCTCGCCGACCGCGATTTGCCACGCGACTTCGCGCCGGGAGAGGTCGATTGCGGTCGTCGCGGCATCGTCCTCGTTGGCGACGAACAGCAGTTTGCCGTCATGCGAGGCGAAGAACTGTTCGGGATCGTTGCCTGCGGGGAGCTGGGCGATCAAGGCACCCGTCGCGCGGTCGCGGACTTCCACGGTGTTGTCGAGGCTGGCGCAGATGAGCAGGTACTTGCCGTCGCGGCTGAGGGTTATCCCGCGCGGCCTGCGACCGACCGGAAAGTCGGCGACCCTCGTCCCCGTCGCAAGATCGATGACGGTAATCGAGTCGGAGCGTTCGTTGCTGACATAGGCGGTTTCGGCCGACGCCGGCGCAGCCAGCACGAGACCCGCCGCCATTGCCCCCCAGATCACTTTCCCAAGCATGGCGGGGAACTTAGTCCCGCACGAGAGTGCGCGGGTATTGTGCGAAAGTACAATGGGTGAGGCGCCGTGCATCGGGCTATCAGAGGTTCAAACAAGAGCCCTTCGGGAACGCAATCCGGGCGCAGAGGATACCTGATATGAGCAAGACCTTCGGCCGGGCGCTGCTCGGCATCGCATCGATTTCGCTGAGCGTGGCGATGGCCCCGCAGCTTCTCGCCCACGGCGATGTGACGCCGCAGGCGGTTGACACCAGCGCGCTGCCCGACATCGCCGGCGGCAACGACGTCTGGGCGACGACCAATCCCTATTCGGGCAATGCCAAGGCGATCGAAATCGGCGCCTCGGCGTACAACCAGAACTGTGCGCGGTGTCACGGCCTGCAGGCGATCAGCGGTGGCATCGCGCCCGACCTGCGCTACCTCGAACTCGGCGAGTCCGGCGACGAATGGTACCTCGAGCGCTATCAGCATGGCTCAGTTCGCGACGGCAAGGTCTATATGCCCCCATTCGGCGAAGTGCTCGGCCAGAAGGCGGGCTGGGCGATCCGCGCGTGGCTCGAAACCCAGCACTCGGAAGAATAGGCGTGCAGCGGAGGGGGTTTCTCGGCGGCATTGCGGGAACCGTATGCGCTCTCGCATGCGGTGCGCCGATCGCTGCCGCGCCGCTGGAAAAGCTGCGCGAGACAGGCGGAATCCGCATCGGGCTCTACAAGGACAACCGTCCCTGGTCGTGGGAGAGCGAAGGCCGGCCGGCCGGGATCGACGTCGACCTCGGCAAGGCGATTGCGGCCGAACTGGGGCTGCGGCCCGAGATCGTCCTGTTCATGGCGGATGAAAGCGTCTCCGACGACCTGCGCAACGTCGTCTGGCGTGGCGGCCTGCTCGGCTTCCAGGCGTGCGACGTGATGCTGCACGTGCCGTTCGACAAGGAGTTTGCCAAGACCGAGGACCAGGTGGTCTTCGTGGCGCCGTATTACCGCGAGGACTTCACGGCCGTCTGCAGTCCGCAAACCAAAAACTGCGATGCACCGCCGCAGCTGTTCGTCGGCAAGTCGGTCGCGGCGGAGATGGAATCGATCCCCGACATCTACCTCATGGGCAGTTTCGGCGGCGTCCTGCGGGGCGATGTGAAGCACTTCTCCGACGGGTATTCGGCGGCCAGCGCAGTGCATGAAGGGACGGCCGATTTCGCGGTCGCGACCCGCGCGCAGATCGAGGCGGCGATGAAGGATCACCCCGACCAGCGCGCCCAGCTTCGCAAGAGCCCGTTGCCGCTGCTCCCCTCCAAGGGGTGGGACATCGGCATGGCGGTCAAGGAAAACAGCCGCAGCCTGGGTTTCGCTATCGAGGAGTCGGTCGAGACAATGGCTGCCGACGGACGGCTCGCGGCGATTTTCGCTTCGCACGGTGTCGCGTGGCAGGCAGCCGAGATCACCAGACCGCACGCCTGAGGCCCCGCGCCTAAGCCTAAGGTCCAATTGTTGGCTGGCAGGGCGGGGATAGGCTGCCCTTCGTAATCGGAACCGTTCGCGATCAACGCGGCGGGCCGCTTCGACAAGAATGATACAGGAGGGAAGGATGAAGGGCACCTATTCGAAGATGGTCGCGGCTCTCGCGCTTGCCGGCACCGCGCTGGCGAACCCGGCGATGGCCGAAGGGCCAACCAACGCGGACCTGATGAACGACGCCAACACCCCCGGCGACGTCGTCAGCTATGGCATGGGTCCGTGGCAGCAGCGGTTCAGCCCGCTCAAGGAGATCAACACCGGCACGGTCAAGAAGCTGGTGCCGGTTTACTCGGCATCGCTCGGCGGCGAAAAGCAGCGCGGCCAGGAATCGCAGCCGCTGATCTACGACGGCGTGATCTACGTCACCGGCTCGTACTCTCGCCTCTACGCGTTCGACAGCCGCACCGGCGAGAAGCTGTGGCAGTACGATGCCCGCTTGCCCGACGGCATCATGCCCTGCTGCGACGTGGTCAACCGCGGCGCCGCGATCCACGGCGACAAGGTGATCTTCGCCACGCTCGACGCGCACCTCGTCGCGCTCGACCGGAAGACCGGCAAGGTTATCTGGAACAAGGAAACCGCCGATTACAAGGCGGGTTATTCGGCCACTGCTGCGCCGCTGATCGTCAAGGACATGGTCATCACCGGCAACTCGGGCGGCGAATTCGGTGCTGTTGGCGCGGTCCAGGCGCGCAACGTCAATACGGGCGAGCTCGTCTGGAGCCGTCCCGTCATCGAGGGCCACATGGGCACCCTCAACGGCAAGGACAACGGGATCACCGGCAAGACCAACGCGACCTGGCAGGGCGACCTGTGGAAGACCGGCGGCGGCGCGACCTGGCTCGGCGGCACCTACGATCCGGGCACGAACCTGCTTTACTTCGGAACCGGCAACCCGGCGCCGTGGAACAGCCACCTGCGCCCCGGCGACAACCTCTACACCGCGTCGACCGTGGCGATCGACGCCGATACCGGCGTGATCAAGTGGCACTACCAGACCACGCCGCACGACGGATGGGACTTCGACGGCGTGAACGAGTTCATCCCGTTCGACGCGACCATTGGCGGCAAGCCGATGAAGCTGGGCGCCAAGGCCGACCGCAACGGGTACTTCTTCGTGCTCGACCGGACCAACGGCAAGTTCGTCTCGGCCAACAAGTTCGTGATGCAGACGACCTGGGCCAATGGCTTCGACAAGACCGGCCGTCCGAACTTCATCGCCGCCAACCGGCCGGGAGCGCCGAGCGGCAGCGAGAAGGGCACCGTGGTGTTCTCGTCGCCCTCGTTCCTCGGCGGCAAGAACTGGATGCCGATGGCCTACAGCCAGGACACCGGCCTGTTCTACATCCCCTCGAACGACTGGGGCATGGACATCTGGAACGAGCCGGTCGCCTACAAGAAAGGCGCGGCCTATCTCGGCGCCGGGTTCACCATCAAGCCGATCGCGGACGATCACATTGGCGCCCTGCGCGCGATGGATCCCAAGACCGGCAAGATCGTGTGGGAATACAAGAACAAGGCTCCGCTGTGGGGCGGGGTCCTGTCCACCGGCGGCAATCTCGTCTTCACCGGCACGCCCGAAGGCTACCTGAAGGCATTCGACGCCAAGTCCGGTGAGGAACTGTGGAAGTTCAACACCGGTTCTGGCGTGGTCGGCTCGCCGGTGACGTGGACGCAGGACGGCGAGCAGTACGTCGCGGTCATGTCGGGCTGGGGCGGCGCGGTCCCGCTGTGGGGCGGCGAGGTCGCCAAGACCTTCAAGGACATCAGCCAGGGCGGCGCGCTCTGGGTGTTCAAGCTGGCGAAATAGGCGCAGGATAGCCGGGCATCGCGTGGTCTCCCTTCACGCGATGCCCGTGCTTCTGTAACGGAAACATCGATGCTCGCGACGACGACGGAAATGATGGTCCCGGTAAGCGACACGCCCACGCCCGAACGGGTGCTCATCGTCGACGACCATTCGCTGGTCCGTGACGGGATGCGCAGCCTGCTTCAGGCCAGCTTTCCCGACTGCGCGATCTACGAGGCCGCGAGCTTCGAGGAAGCGATCGAGCGGCTCGGCGAAGTGGACGAGGTCGACCTCGTCCTCCTCGACCTCAACATTCCCGATACTTCGCGCCTCTCGGGTCTCCAGCAATTGCGCGACGATTTCCCGAGCACGCCGGTGGTGATGGTCTCGGGCGCCTATGACCGCACCACGGTGCGCGAGGCGCTGGCGGCGGGTGCTGCCGGGTTCGTGCCCAAATCGCTGCGCAGCGAAGCCATCGTCGACGCTCTGATGCAGGTTCTCGCGGGCGAGATCTACGTGCCCGACGTCCTCAACGACGACCCGCAATCGCGCGAGGAGGAGTCGATCCGCAAGCGCATCGACAGCCTGACCCCGCAGCAACGCGTGGTGCTCGGCCATCTCGCAGCCGGTCGGCTGAACAAGCAGATCGCGCACGAGCTCGATGTGTCGATGACGACGGTAAAGGCCCACGTTTCGGCGATCCTGCAGAAGCTCAACGTCTTCAGCCGCACCCAGGCGGTGATACTGGCGAACCGGATCGGAATCGGCGACTGACGGCGATCAGCTGCCGTTCGCGGCACTTCCCGTACCTTCGATCTGCCTGAGCAAGGCGCGCAACTGCGCCGGTTTGACTGGCTTGGTCAGCACCGGAAGGTCCTGCGAGAGCAGGTCCTGCTTCACTTCCTTGCTGCGATCCGCGGTGATCACGATTGCCGGCAGCGTACCTGGGTGAACGGCGCGCAGGCGCCGAATTGCCTCATCCCCGGTCAGTTCGCCATCGAGGTGATAGTCGGCGATCACGAGGCCGGCTCCTGCCCGCGCAGCCGCCAGGGCATTGGGAGCGTCCGGGTCCGTAGCGGTAACCACCTCGATTCCCCAGTTGTCGAGCAGCGCCGCCATGCCTTCGAGGATGTCGCGATCGTTGTCGATCACGATGACCTTGCCGCTGGCAAGGGCTGGGCGGTGGGCCGAGCGGCGTTGCGGCTCGCCAACTGTTTCACCCGGCTCTGCGCGCGGCACCGTCAGCGAGAAAGCCGACCCGTTTCCTATTTCCGATACCAGCGCGATGTCGTGGCCGAGCGCAGCACACATCCGCTTGACGATCGCCAGGCCCAATCCCTTGCCCGGGCGGCCTCGCGCTGGCTCCAGGCGCCGGAACTCCTCGAACACGGTCTCGCGTTCGGTCTCCGGAATGCCCGGACCGGTGTCGGAGATGGTGATCGTGATCGTCTCGTCGCTGTCGGTGGCGGTCACGCGGACTTTACCGGCATCGGTGTAGCGGATCGCGTTCGACACGAAGTTCTGCAGGATACGGCGCAGCATCCGCACATCGCTGGTGACCCAGAGGCCCGTCTGCGGAATGTCGAGCGCCAGCCCGCCCGAGCGTGCGAGTGGACCGAATTCGATCCGAAGCGCATTGAGGATCCGGTCGAGTTCGATGGGCGCGACTTCGGGTTCGATGGCCCCGGCGTCCAGCCGCGAGATTTCGAACAACGCTTCTAGGAGGTCCTCGACCGAATCGAGCGCGACGCCGGCTTGGCCCACGAGGCCACGCGCCTTTTCCGGCAGACGCCGTTCGTCGAGCGCCGATACGAAAAGGCGCGCCGCGTTGAGCGGCTGGAGCAGGTCGTGGCTGGCGGCGGCAATGAAGCTGGTCTTGGAGCGGTTGGCGTGTTCCGCAGCGGTCTTGGCGGCGATCAATTCGGCCTCCACCGCCCGCCGCTCGGTCACTTCGGTTTCGAGCTCGGTGGTTCGTTCGGCGACCCGTCGTTCCAGCGTGGCGGCCACCTCGAGCCGTTCGGTCACGTCCTCGAACGTCATCACCATCCCGCCGCCGGGCATGCTCGCGCGGCGTACCTCGACCACGCGCCCGCTGCTCTGTCGGCGCAGCGCCACGACTTCGGCCGAACCGGCCGGCAGCCAGTCAAGCGGTCGTTCGGAACCCAGCGGCCCGTTAAGCTGTTCGCATGTCTCGAGCATGCGGGGATGCGTAGTGACGAGCGCGAATTCGTCCTCGGCTAGGCCAATCGTGCGCAGG
Organism: Tsuneonella sp. HG094; assembly: GCF_053819285.1. NCBI lineage: Bacteria > Pseudomonadati > Pseudomonadota > Alphaproteobacteria > Sphingomonadales > Erythrobacteraceae > Tsuneonella > Tsuneonella sp. HG094. Next base: position 1,632,467 of record NZ_JBSORA010000001.1, on the reverse strand, counting down.
AGTTGGCCATTCCACGCAACCAGGTTCCGCTCCGCATCGAACACCGCCACGCCAAGACGGATCGTGTCGAGCGTGGTCTGCAATATGGCGCTCTTCTCGGCGAGTTCGCGAGCGCGCTCGCGCGCATCCTCGGATTTCACCTCGGTGATGTCGGTATAAATACCGACCGTGCCCCCCTCGCTGGTGCGGAGTTCGTTGATCTGCACCCAACGCCCGTCTGCGAGCGCCTGGACGTGAGCACCCGCAGCGCTGGCATGCTTGGCGAGCCGGTCGGCAATCCACCTCTCGGGCGAAATCAGCGAGCCGACCGTTCCGCCGCTGCGGCCGATCATCTCGGCGATCTGCGCGAATGTCAGCCCGTCCTCGCCGTGCGCTCCAACCTCGGGATAGAACCCGAGATAGGCCCGGTTGTACATCACCAGACGGTCGTCCGCATCGTACAGGGCGAACCCGTCGGACAAGCTTTCGATCGCGTCGCGCAGGCGCGCGCGGGTGGCATCGGCATCGCGGTGCGCGGTCTCGAGAGCGGCGTTGACGACGCCCAGCCGTCCGAGCGCTTCTTCCAGTTCGCCGGTCCGTTCGCGAACCATCGCTTCGAGCGTTATCGCGGTTTCGAACATCGAGAACGCGCTGCCCTGAATGTCGGTCGACCGCTCGACCCGGTCTATGAGCGCCTGGTTGATCTTCTCCAGCCTCCGCATCCTCTCGCGCAGCGCGGCGACTTCGTCCACTTCCCCGGCGACAGGGCGGATTGTGCGCGAGGCCATCAGCGCCCGATCGCCAAACCACTGAAGGTCTGGTTGACGTGGGCCGCGAGGAACTGCTCGCCATATGTGCTGAAGCCGACGACGCCGTGCTCGGAATAGAGCGCCGAGACCGGGCCGACGAGCTGGCGCTGCTCGGCGTCGATCCGGTTGAGCACGCAGTCGAAGCCGACGATGTGATCGACATCGCCGACGTGGTTTTGCAGCTCGCCGAAAAGGTCGCGCATCTGGGCGACGCGATCGATCGGTTCCCCGATGGTCAGCACGATGCCGGTGTCGATCGCGCAGTAGAACGTCAGGCTGCCGTCGGGGTTGGCGGTCTGGATCGACCGAACGTGATAGGTACCCCCGGTGCGAACCATCGGCGGGTGCGCTGCAAAGAATGCCGCATCGAGCGGTTCGGTCGGTCGCCCGGCGAGCCGGCGGTATTCCTCCGCCGCGGGCGCGGCGTTGATCTCGAACACCACGCGGCTTTCGGGATCGGCTTCGGTCACCACCATCTTGGCGGGGCCGGGCCGGTAGTGATTGGCCGAAAAGGCATGAAGTGGGCGGTTGCTGGTGAGGATCGCGATGACTGCGGCATCCTGGTGGAACCGGCCGCCGAACAGCACGAAAGTTTCCTGAAAGAGGAGGCCATCTCCGCTCGACCCCCCGATGAGCTGGATATCGCCGAGCGCATCCTGCGCGGTCATCGTCAGCACTTCCTCGCGGTGCGACAGGCCGTCGACGAGGAACAGGGCAGCCTGATGGAGGTGAGTGCCGAGCGAGCTGCCTTCCTGCCGGGCATTGGCCGCAAGGTGACGGATCTGCCGCTGGGCATTCTCGCGGTCGAAATCGTCGAGGTCGGCGAACGGCAGCACCAACATGGTGAAGCTGTCGGCGGGAAATCCGACAAACAGCAGACTGTCGGTATCGTAACCGCGGGCGGTCAGTTCCCCCGCGCTGGTACAGCCGATCAGCGGTACGGGACCAAGATGGGCGCAAATCGCGCCGGCGAGCTCGTCACGCGCGAAACGGTGCGAGCAAAAGAGCAAGCCGCCGGCGAGCTTGCGATCGCCGACCGCCTCGGCGATCTCGGCCACGGCGCGCGCGGGATCAGCGGCGTGCGAGGATGCCGCTATGATTCCGTCGGTTCCGCCATGGCGTGGCACGTGCACGCGTTTCTCCCAACTTCGGTGCCCGTTTTCGGGTCTTCGATTGTCATGCGCACCGTAGAGGCCTCGTGCGCGCCTTCAAGGCGCAATCGCGCGGTCGTCAGGGTGCGGTATAGGTATCGCCGGTCGGCGGATCGCCGGCCGCTTGAAGAATGCTCGCTTCGTCGTCGGTGAAGATGCGGCTGCGGACAATGAAGCGGACGCCCTCCGGCGCCTCGAGGCTCATCCCTGCGCCGCGGCCCGGTACGACGTCGATCGTCACTTGCGTATGCCGCCAGTATTCGAATTGCGCGCGGCCGATCCACACCGGGGTATCACCCGCGACATGGCCCAGCAGCACGTCTTGCGCGCCGACCCGGAACTCGCCGCGCAGGAAGCACATCGGCGCCGAGCCGTCGCAGCACCCGCCCGACTGGTGGAACATCAGCGGGCCGTGCGTGGCCGCGAGCCGCTCCATCCAGCCGGTTGCCTCGGGCGTGGCAAGGACGCGTGGTGGCAGGGCCTCCGTCATAGCCGCCAGACGGCGAAATGGGCAGGCGAGGAAATCCCCGCCTGCCCGAGATTTCCCTGTCCGGTTCGCCCTGGGAGAGGTCGGGACGTGTAGAACCGGACAGGGATATGCGGCGCTCCGCCGGCTTCCATCAGAAGAAGCCGAGCGCCTTGGTCGAATAGCTGACCAGCATGTTCTTGGTCTGCTGGTAGTGGTCGAGCATCATCTTGTGCGTTTCGCGCCCGATGCCCGACTGCTTGTATCCGCCGAACGCTGCGTGGGCCGGGTAGGCGTGATAGCAGTTGGTCCACACGCGGCCCGCCTGGATCGCCCTTCCGAAGCGGTAGCAGGTGTTCGCGTTGCGGCTCCACACGCCTGCGCCGAGGCCATACAGCGTGTCGTTGGCGATCGAGAGCGCTTCCTCGTCCGACGAGAACTTGGCGACCGACACGACGGGGCCGAAAATCTCCTCCTGGAACACGCGCATCTTGTTATGCCCGGCGAGGATCGTCGGCTTCACGTAGTAACCGTCGCCCAGTTCGCCTTCGTGCCGATGACGCTCGCCTCCGGTGAGGACCTGCGCGCCCTCGTTCTTGCCGATGTCGATGTAGCTGAGAATCTTTTCGAGCTGGTCGTTCGATGCCTGGGCGCCGATCATGGTCGACGGGTCGAGCGGGCTGCCGAGCTTGATCGCCTCGACCCGCGCAACCGCCTTTTCCATGAACCGGTCGTAGATCGATTCATGGACCAATGCGCGGCTCGGGCACGTGCAGACCTCGCCCTGGTTGAGGGCAAACATCGCGAAGCCCTCGAGCGCCTTGTCGAGATAGTCGTCGTCGTGATCCATCACGTCGGCGAAGAAGATGTTCGGGCTCTTGCCGCCCAATTCGAGCGTGCAGGGGATGAGGTTCTCGCTCGCGTACTGCATGATCAGGCGGCCGGTCGTCGTCTCGCCTGTAAAGGCGATCTTGGCGATGCGCGGGTTCGAAGCCAGAGGCTTACCGGCCTCCAGGCCGAAGCCGTTGACCACGTTGAGCACCCCGGCGGGCAGCAGGTCGCCGATGAGCTCCATCAGGACCATGATCGACATCGGCGTCTGCTCGGCGGGCTTGAGCACCACGCAGTTGCCGGCGGCGAGCGCAGGGGCGAGCTTCCACACCGCCATCAGCAGCGGGAAGTTCCACGGGATGATCTGCCCGACCACGCCCAGCGGTTCGTGGAAGTGATAGGCGACGGTGTCGTGGTCGATCTCGGCGATCGAGCCTTCTTGCGCGCGAACGCAGCCGGCGAAATAGCGGAAGTGGTCGATCGCGAGCGGCAGGTCCGCCGCGGTCGTTTCGCGGATCGGCTTGCCGTTGTCGATGGTCTCGACCATCGCCAGCATATCCAGGTTGTCCTCCATCCGCTGCGCCATGCGGTTGAGGACATTGGCGCGTTCGGCGGGCGAGGTGCGGCCCCAGGCTTCCTTCGCGGCGTGTGCGGCGTCGAGCGCCAGCTCGATGTCCTCGGCGGTACCGCGGGCGACCTGGCATACCGACCTGCCGGTGACCGGCGATATATTGTCGAAGTACTGGCCCTTGACCGGGGCGACCCACCTGCCGCCGATGAAGTTATCGAACTTGTCCTTGATCAGCGACTGACCGCTGAACTTGCTCATCGCCTGTTCCAGCATTTCCGACTCCCATACGATAGACGTTATGGGGCCAGCTTGGGCCTCTCGGCAGGGTGCGCCAATTATACCTTCGTCGGAGAAGGTCGGCCCTCAACCTCGCGCAGGACCGAAGCGGGCGACGAGGTCGTAGGCGGAGCCGACGAAGTGCTGGCGGACGTGCGTCACGCCCACGTCGCCGCGCCAGGTGCGCCGCTCGACGAACAGGCACGGCGCGCCATCGGCAATGTCGAGTGCTTGGGCGGTGCGGCGATCGGCGGCGACCGCCGCGATCCGCGTTTCGGCTTCGGTCCAGGGCACGTGGCTCAGGAGCCAGGCGCCGGGAGAGGCTTTGGCGAAAGTCTCGTCTGCGATCGCGGGCACCGCGGCGAGGCTGACATGCCGCAGTTCGTGGGCAAGGGGAGTCTCGTCGGCATAGTGCACGCCCTCGAGCTCGAGAAGTTCGCCCGCAAGCACCGGATCGCCGTTCACCTGTGCACGGCGCACTAGCTCGAACCGGTAGGCTTGCCCGCGCCCGACGACCTCCTGCTCGAGATCGGGAATGTCGAGCACCATCGAATGCACCCGCGGTTGGGCGACGAACGAACCGGCACGCTTGCGACGGCTGACGAGACCGGCGCTGCTGAGTGCCGACAGCGCCTTGTTCACGGTCATCCGCGCGCAGCCGTACTGCTCCATCAGTTCGCGTTCGGTCGGTAGCCGTGCACCCGGCAAGAGCTCGCCCGCCAGGATCGCGCGCTCGATATCGCCGCGGATGCGCTCGTGAAGCGGACCGCTCATGCGAGAATCGCAGCGAGCGTTTCGCGGTAGCGGCGGGCGACGGCTTCGCGGGCGACATGGCGGCCGCCCTGGATCACGGGCTTGCCGCGCCGCCACACAGTGTCGATCGCGCTTTTTCCTGCGGCGAAGACAAACGAATCGATGATTGCCTGTCCATCGCGCGAGACCAGCGAGGGGTGATCGGCGTCAAGCGAGATCATGTCGGCGGGCTGGCCCACGACGATGCCCGGCATCGCGCCAAGAGCCTGCGCTCCGCCTGCGAGGCTTGCCTCGTAGATCGTCTGTCCGGTGGAGCGAACCTCGTCTGCCGCGAGCACGTTGCGCGCGCGGCGCGAGAGGCGCTGGCCGTATTCGAGAAGCCGCAGTTCCTCGGTCATGTCGATCAGGACGTTGGAATCGCTGCCAATGCCGTACCGTCCGCCCGCGGCCTGGAACTCGCCCGCCGGGAACAGCCCGTCGCCGAGGTTCGCCTCGGTGATCGGGCACAGCCCGACGACCGCGCCGCTGCGGGCGATTGCCAGCATTTCACTTTCGGCCAGGTGAGTCGCGTGGACGAGGCACCATGCGGCGCCGACGTCGGCATGGTCGAGCAACCATTCGACCGGGCGTTGCCCGCTCCAGGCAATGCAGTCCTCGACCTCGCGGACCTGCTCTGCGATGTGGATATGCATGGGGGTGGGCCCGGCGAGCTGAGCCAGCATTGTCAGTTCGTCTTCGGTGACCGCGCGCAGACTGTGGGGCGCGACCCCCACCAGCGCATCGGGAACGTCGGTCGCCGCCGACCGGGCGCTGTCGAGAAGGCGCGCAAAGCCGTCGGGATCGTTGACGAACCGCCGCTGCGCCTCGCTGGTCGGCAGTCCGCCGAAACCGCCGTGGGCGTAGAACACCGGAAGGTGCGTGATCGCGATCCCGGTTTCGGCGCTAGCCGCGAGCGAGGCGAGCGACATTTCCGCCGGATCGTCGAACTGCTGCCCCGACAGATCGTGGTGGAGGTAATGGAACTCGCCGACGCGGGTGAACCCGCTCTCCAGCATTTCGACATAGGCCATCGCGGCGATCGCATGGAGGGCCAGCGGATCGAGCCGCCCGACGAAGCGGTACATCGCTTCGCGCCACGACCAGAAGCTGTCGCCGCCGCTGCCGCGCACTTCGGCGAGTCCCGCCATTCCGCGCTGGAATGCGTGGCTGTGGAGATTGCCCATGCCGGGCAGCCCGATCGCGTGGCGCTCGTCGGCAGCAACGGCCGGCGCGCTTTCGGTTATCGCGGCCACCAGTCCCGCGGCATCGACCTCGATCCGCACGTCGCTTCGCCAGCCGGACGGGAGGAGCGCCTGTCGAAAATGAATCGCTTGCTGCATCGGGTTCCTCTTGCGCGGATAATGTCTATACTTTTATAACGCCGCTGGCAACGAGGAGAGAGTCGCCGATGCACGTCGACAGGGTCTGGAGAAACGCGCGGCTCGTGACGATGGCCGGGCCCGACCTCGGCGTGATCGACGACGGCGTGATCGCCGCGAAGGACGGCGTGATCGCCTACGCCGGCCCAAGTTCTGACGCGCCCGCCTTCGAGTCGTCCGAGACTGCCGACTGCGAAGGCCGCTGGATCACCCCCGGCCTGATCGACTGCCACACACACCTCGTCCACGCAGGCAACCGCGCGCACGAATTCGAGTTGCGGCTGGAAGGCGCGACCTACGAGGAGATCGCGCGCGCCGGTGGCGGCATCGTCTCGACCATGAAGGCGACTCGCGCCGCGAGCGAGGACGAACTCGTCGCCTCGGCGCTGCAGCGGCTCGACGCGTTGCTGGCCGAGGGCGTGACGACGATCGAGATCAAGTCGGGCTATGGGCTCGACAGCGACAGCGAACTGAAGATGCTCCGCGCCGCCCGTCGCCTAGGCCACGAGCGCGACGTGTCGGTCTGCACCACGTTCCTCGGCGCGCACGCCGTCCCGCCGGAATTCGCGGGCGATACCGACGGCTACGTCGCGCACGTGATCGGCGATATCCTGCCGGCGGTCGCGGAGGGCGGGCTGGCCGATGCGGTCGACGCCTTCTGCGAAGGTATCGGCTTCACCCCGGCCCAGACTGCGCGCGTGTTCGAAGCGGCGGCGCATTACGGCCTTCCGGTGAAGCTCCACGCCGAGCAGCTCAGCAACCTGTCGGGGGCGGCGCTTGCGGCGCAGCATGGCGCGCTGTCCGCCGATCACCTCGAGCATCTCGACGAGGCCGGCGTGGCCGCGATGGCCAAGGCGGGCACCGTCGCGACGCTGCTACCGGGCGCGTACTACTTCACTCGCGAACACAAGCTGCCTCCCATCGAATTGCTGCGACAAGCGGGCGTGCCGATCGCGCTGGCGACCGACTGCAATCCTGGCACCTCGCCGCTTACCTCTCTGCTGCTGGCGATGAACATGGGCGCGACGCTGTTCCGTCTCACGGTCGCCGAATGCCTCGCCGGAGTTACCCGCAACGCGGCGCGCGCGCTGGGACTTGCCGATCGCGGCGTGCTCGCAGCCGGCCTGCGCGCCGATCTCGCGATCTGGGACATCGAGCGTCCCGCCGAACTCGTCTATCGCATGGGCGCGAACCCGCTCCATGCACGCATCCGGAGTGGTCGATGAACACCGAAACGCTGGTCCCCGGCGCCGTCTCGCTGGCGCAGTGGCGGGCGATCTATCGCAGCGCGCCAATTCGGCTCGATCCGGGTTGCGCCGACGCGGTGGCGAAAAGCGCCGCGACCGTCGCGCGCATCCTCGAAAAGGACGAGCCGGTCTACGGCATCAACACCGGGTTCGGGAAGCTCGCCAGCGTGCGCATCGGGACGGGCGACCTCGCGACGCTCCAACGCAACATCGTCCTGAGCCACGCAGCTGGCACCGGTGCGCCTTCGCCCGACGCGGTCGTGCGGCTGATGATGGCGCTGAAGCTCGGCAGCCTCGCGCAGGGTGCCTCGGGTGTCCGCCCGGAAACGGTCGCGCTGATCGAAGCGATGCTGGTGAAGGGCGTGATCCCGGTCATCCCGTGCCAGGGCTCGGTCGGCGCGAGCGGAGACCTTGCGCCGCTGTCGCACATGGCCGCAACCATGATCGGCGTGGGCGAGGTGACGTTCGACGGCGTGCGCCAGTCGGCGGCGCAGGGCTTGCGCGCGGCGGGGCTCGCGCCGCTCGAGCTCGGTCCGAAGGAAGGGCTGGCGCTGCTCAACGGCACGCAATTTTCGACTGCCAACGCGCTCGCCGGTCTGTTCGAGGCGGAGCGCCTGTTTCAGTCGGCGCTCGTCACCGGAGCGCTCTCGACCGAGGCGGCCAAAGGATCGGACACCCCGTTCGACCACCGCATACACGTGCTGCGTCGCCATCGCGGCCAGATCGAGGTCGCCGATGCGCTGCGCGACCTGATGGCGGGCAGCGCCATCCGTGCAAGCCATCTCGAGGACGATGCCCGCGTCCAGGACCCGTATTGCCTGCGGTGCCAGCCGCAGGTGATGGGCGCTGCGCTCGACGTGTTGCGGCAGGCCGCCGCCACGCTCGAAACCGAAGCGAACGGCGTGACCGACAACCCGCTGATCTTCACCGACACCGGCGAGGCACTATCGGGCGGCAACTTCCACGCCGAGCCCGTTGCCTTCGCCGCCGATATGATCGCACTCACAATCTGCGAGATTGGCTCGATCGCCGAGCGGCGCATCGCGATGCTGGTCGACCCCGCGCTGTCGGGACTGCCGGCCTTCCTCACCCCGCGACCAGGCCTCAATTCGGGCTTCATGATCCCGCAGGTGACCGCGGCCGCGCTCGTCAGCGAGAACAAGCAGCGCGCATACCCCGCGAGCGTCGATTCTATACCGACGTCGGCCAACCAGGAAGACCATGTCTCGATGGCGGCGCACGGCGCGCGGCGGTTGCTCGAGATGGCCGACAACGCGACCGCGGTGATCGGGATCGAACTGCTGGCGGCCGCGCAGGGGATCGATTTCCATGCGCCGCTGGCTTCCAGCACGGCTCTGGAAAACGCGCGCGCGACGGTCCGCGCCGAAGTGCCATCGCTTGACGAGGACCGCCACTTCCACCCCGACATGGAAGCCGCCAACGCGCTGGTCCGTTCGGGCAAGCTCCTTGCCAGCGTCGGTCGGGCGCTGCCGGGCGTCGCATGAGCGACTGGCTCGCCATCCATCGCGGGGAAGCGCCGCTGGTCGTCGCCTTTCCCCACACCGGTACCGGCCTTGCCGACACGGAAGGGCAGTTCCGCTCGCCCTGGCTGGCGCGGCGCGATGCCGACTGGTGGGTGGACGAACTGTATGCCTTCGCCCGCGATCTGGGTGCGACTACGGTGCGGACCGCGATCAGCCGCAGCGTGATTGACGTAAATCGCGATCCGTCTGGCGTCTCGCTCTATCCGGGGCAGGCGACGACCGAGCTGTGCCCCACGACGACGTTCGACGGCGAGCCGCTTTACGAAGGCGATGGTCCGGACGAAGCCGAGATCGCCCGCCGCCGCGATACGTGGTTCGCGCCGTACCACGCCGCGCTGAAGGCCGAGATTGGGCGACTGAGGTCGCAGCACGGCAGCGTGGTGCTCTTTGACGCGCATTCGATCCGTAGCCAGGTTCCGCGCCTGTTCGACGGCGAGCTGCCGCTGTTCAACATCGGCACCAACGGCGGCACGACCTGCGACGCGGCGCTTGAAACTGCGATCGCGGAGATCTGCGCCGCGAGCGGCGAGAGATACGTCGTCAACGGACGCTTCAGGGGCGGCTGGACCACCCGCCACTATGGTCGGCCCGAGCACGGCGTCCATGCCGTGCAGATGGAACTCGCCATGCGGGGCTACCTTGCCGAGCCCGATAGTCCCACCGAGGCCAACTGGCCCGTTCCGCTCGACCCCGCACGCGCCCAGCCGACCCTTGCGGTGCTGCGCAATGTCCTTGCCGCGTGCCTCGCTTTTGCCCGAGAGAAAGCCTGATTCCATGTCCCGTATCGACAACACCCGCGTGATCAAACCCGCGACCGGCACCGAGCTCAGCGCGAAGAGCTGGCTGACCGAAGCACCGCTGCGGATGCTGATGAACAACCTCCACCCCGACGTCGCCGAGCGGCCCGAGGAGCTGGTAGTCTATGGCGGGATCGGCCGCGCCGCGCGCGACTGGCAGAGCTACGACACGATCGTCGAGACGCTGCGCCGCCTCGAGGCGGACGAGACCCTGCTTGTCCAGTCGGGCAAGCCGGTGGGCGTGTTTCGCACCCATGCAGATGCGCCGCGCGTGCTGATCGCCAACAGCAACCTGGTGCCCGAATGGGCGAACTGGGAGCATTTCAACGAGCTCGATCGGCGCGGCCTTGCGATGTACGGCCAGATGACCGCCGGATCGTGGATCTACATCGGCACGCAAGGGATCGTGCAGGGCACGTATGAAACCTTTGTCGAGATGGGCCGCCAGCATTACGGCGGCGACCTGTCGGGCCGCTGGCTGCTGACCGGCGGGCTTGGCGGAATGGGCGGGGCGCAGCCGCTCGCAGCGGTCATGGCGGGCGCATCGTGCCTCGCGGTCGAATGCCAGCCGAGCCGGATCGAGATGCGCCTGCGCACCGGCTACCTCGACAAGGCCGCGAACTCGATCGACGAGGCGATGGCGATGATCGAGGCCGCGAAGACCGAGGGCAAGCCGGTCTCGGTCGGCCTTCTCGGTAACGCCGCGGAAGTGCTGCCCGAGATGTTCGCGCGCGGCATCCGGCCCGACCTGCTGACCGACCAGACCAGCGCCCACGACCCGGTCAACGGCTACCTGCCGATCGGCTGGACCGTAGCCGAATGGATCGAGCGGCGCGAGCGCGAGCCGGACGTCGTCGCCAAGGCCGCCAAGGCATCGATGGCCGAGCATGTCCGGGCAATGCTCGCGTTCCAGGCCGCCGGAGTGCCGACCACCGATTACGGCAACAACATCCGCCAGGTCGCCTTCGACGAGGGCGTGACCGACGCATTCGCCTTCCCCGGGTTCGTCCCCGCCTACATTCGACCGCTGTTCTGCCGCGGCGTGGGGCCGTTCCGCTGGGCCGCCCTATCGGGCGATCCGGACGACATCTACAAGACCGACGCCAAGGTGAAGGAGTTGCTGCCCGACGACGCGCACCTCCACAACTGGCTCGACATGGCGCGCGAGCGGATCCACTTCCAGGGCCTGCCCGCGCGCATCTGCTGGGTCGGCCTCGGCGACCGGCACCGGCTGGGCCTCGCCTTCAACGAGATGGTCGCAAGCGGCGAACTGAAGGCACCGGTCGTGATCGGCCGCGACCACCTCGACAGCGGCTCGGTCGCCTCGCCCAACCGTGAGACCGAGGCGATGAAGGACGGGAGCGATGCTGTCAGCGACTGGCCGTTGCTCAACGCGCTGCTCAACACGGCGAGCGGGGCGACCTGGGTCTCGCTCCACCACGGCGGCGGCGTGGGAATGGGCTATTCGCAGCATTCGGGTATGGTGATCGTCGCCGACGGCACACCGGAAGCGGCGGCGCGGCTCGAGCGTGTTCTGTGGAACGACCCGGCGACCGGCGTCATGCGCCATGCCGACGCGGGCTACGATATCGCCCTGGATTGCGCGCGCGAAAAGGGGTTGGACCTTCCCGGCATCCTCGACTGAGCCGACCCGTCAAGCGGTGGCAGCGCTCAGCAGCACCGCGGCCAGACCCTCCGCCGGGCTCTCGCCAGCGCGGTAGACCAGCCCGATCGTTCGCGCGTGGGCGAAGTCGGCCAGCGGCACGCGCACGACGCCGGGCGCGGTGAAGCGGTCGGGCATCACCGTTACGCCGAGACCCGCCGCGACATAGGCGAGCGCCTGCTGGTCGCGCGTGGTCTTTGCGGAAAAGAACGGGCGCACCCCGCGCTGGGTAAAATGCCGGCTGGTTTCGCTCAGCAGTTCGCAGTGGCGGCGGGCGATCATGGTCTCGGCGGCGAGGTCCGCCGCATCGATCTCCGCTTCGCGCGCGAGCGGATGGCTTTCGGGCAACGCAAGCGAGTAGCCCTCTGTCCACAGCGGCACCGCCTGCCACTGCGCGTCATCAAGGGGAACGATTGTGATCGCGGCATCCAGTCGTCCCGCTGCCAGCCTCTCTGCCAGTTCGCGCTCGCGGCCCTCGACCAGTTCGAGGCGCACCGTGTCGAGCTTCGCAAGATCTGCAGTCGCTGCCCGCACGAAATCGAGCGGCAGGGTAGCCAGCACGCCCAGCCGATAGGTCCGCCGGGGCACGTCCGCCTCGCCCAGCCGCTCGGCGGCGTTGAACTGCGCCTCGATCTGACGCGCGTGGACGGCGAGTCGCGCCCCTGCGGGCGTGGTATCGACGCGGCGGTTGGTGCGGTTGAACAGCGGCGTGCCGACGAGCGCCTCAAGCTTGGCGATTCCGACCGACAGCGTGGGCTGCGACACGTTGCACGCCTCGGCCGCGCGGGTGAAATTCCCACGGTCGATCACGGCAAGGAAATATCGCAGCAGGTAGCGATCGATCATAGACGACTTCTATGATCAAGGGCGGTTACGTTCAATTTCTTTTCCTTGGACGTCCGTGGTATCCGCACCGCCGACAAAGCGAGGGAGAGTTATGCGCGCCACCCCTGATTTCGATTTCCAGCTTGGCGAAAGCGCGACGATGATCCGCGAGGCGACTGCCCGCTTCGCCGACGAGCAAGTCGCGCCGCTGGCCGAGAAGACCGACCGCGAGGACTGGTTTCCGCAGGAACTCTGGCCCGCGATGGGCGAGCTGGGCCTGCACGGGATCACGGTCGAGGAAGAGTGGGGCGGCCTTGGCCTGGGCTATCTCGAACACGTTATCGCGGTTGAAGAGATTAGCAGGGCCAGCGCCTCGGTCGGCCTTAGCTATGGCGCGCATTCGAACCTGTGCGTCAACCAGATCCGCCGCTGGGGCAACGACGAGCAGAAGGCGAAATATCTCCCCAAGCTGGTCAGCGGCGAACACGTCGGCAGCCTTGCCATGAGCGAGGCGAGCGCCGGGTCCGACGTCGTCTCGATGAAGCTGAAAGCCGACGCGGTGCAGGGCGGTTACGTCCTCAACGGCACCAAGTTCTGGATCACCAACGCGACCTACGCCGATACGCTGGTGGTCTATGCCAAGACCGACGGCAGCGCCGGTTCGCGCGGGATCACGGCATTCCTGATCGAGAAGGACGACGCGGGATTCTCGATCGGCCAGAAGATCGACAAGATGGGCATGCGCGGCAGCCCGACCGCCGAGCTTGTGTTCGACGATTGTCACATCCCCGAAGATCGGATCATGGGCCCGCTGAACGGCGGCGTAGGCGTGCTGATGAGCGGGCTGGACTATGAGCGCGTGGTGCTCGCCGGCCTGCAACTCGGCATCATGCAGGCCTGCCTCGACACCGTCATCCCTTACCTTCGCGAGCGCAAGCAGTTCGGCAAGCCCATCGGGGCGTTCCAGCTTATGCAGGCCAAGGTCGCCGACATGTACGTCGCGCTGCAATCTGCGCGCGCATACACATATGCGGTGGCGAAAAGCTGCGACAGCGTACAGACGACCCGCTTCGACGCCGCGGGCGCTATCCTGCTGGCGAGCGAAAACGCCTTCCGCGTGGCGGGCGAGGCGGTGCAGGCGCTGGGCGGCGCGGGCTATACCAAGGACTGGCCGGTCGAACGCTACCTGCGCGACGCCAAGCTGCTCGACATCGGGGCGGGAACGAACGAGATCAGGCGGATGCTGATCGGCCGCGAACTGATTGGGGCGGCCCAATGACCGGACAAGAACAGTGAGTGCGCCCACTCTCACCACCAAGCTCGACCGCGAGAGCGCCGAGGCTAAGGCGCGGTTTGCGCATAGCAAGGGGCTCGCCGACGCGCTGCGCGCCAAGGTCGCCGAGGCGGCGCTGGGTGGGCCGGAGAAGCATCGCGAGCGGCATGTGGCGCGCGGCAAGCTGTTGCCGCGCGAACGGGTGGAGCGCCTGCTCGATCCGGGTTCGCCGTTCCTCGAGATCGGGCAGCTCGCGGCGAACGGGATGTACGAGGGCGACGTCAACGGCGCCTCGGTGATCGCCGGCATCGGGCGCGTGTCCGGGCGGCAGGTGATGATCGTCGCGAACGACCCGACGGTGAAGGGCGGCAGCTATTACCCGATGACGGTCAAGAAGCACCTCCGCGCACAGGAGATCGCGCAGGAGAACCGCCTGCCGTGTGTCTACCTCGTCGATAGTGGCGGCGCGAACCTGCCCTACCAGGCCGAGGTCTTCCCCGACCGCGAGCACTTCGGACGCATCTTCTTCAACCAGGCGAACATGAGCGCGCTGGGCATCCCGCAGATCGCCTGCGTGATGGGGAGCTGCACCGCGGGCGGGGCCTATGTGCCTGCCATGTCCGACGAGACGGTGATCGTGCGCGAGCAGGGCACGATCTTCCTCGCCGGTCCGCCGCTGGTAAAGGCCGCGACAGGTGAGGAAATCACCGCCGAAGACCTCGGGGGCGGTGACCTTCATGCGAGGAAGTCGGGCGTGGTCGACCACCTCGCCGAGAACGACGAGCACGCGCTCACCATCGTGCGCGATATCGTCAGCCATCTCGGCGCGAACCATGCTGGGGCAAAGGACGTGGCACTGAAAGAGCCGCGGCCGCCGAAGTTCGATCCCGAGGATCTTTACGCCGTGATCCCCGACGATGTTCGCGCGCCCTACGACGTGCACGAGGTCATCGCCCGCATCGTCGACGGCAGCGAGTTCCACGAGTTCAAGGCGCTCTACGGCAGCACGCTGGTCTGCGTCTTCGCGCATATCTGGGGCATGCCGGTCGCGATCCTCGCCAACAACGGCGTGCTGTTCTCAGAAAGCGCGCAGAAGGGCGCGCATTTCATCGAGCTTGCCTGCCAGCGCCGCATCCCGCTGCTGTTCCTCCAGAACATCTCGGGCTTCATGGTCGGCGGGAAGTACGAGGCGGAGGGCATCGCCAAGCACGGCGCGAAGCTCGTCACCGCGGTCGCCACCGCCACCGTGCCCAAGGTCACCGTGGTGATCGGCGGGAGCTTCGGCGCGGGCAACTACGGCATGTGCGGCCGCGCCTATTCCCCGCGCTTCCTGTTCACTTGGCCCAATGCTCGCATCTCGGTGATGGGCGGCGAGCAGGCGGCAAGCGTGCTGGCGACGGTCCACCGCGACGCCGACAACTGGACCCCCGAACAGGCCGAGGCCTTCAAGGCGCCGATCCGCCAGAAGTACGAGGACGAGGGCAACCCATACTACGCCACCGCGCGGCTGTGGGACGACGGAGTGATCGACCCCGCGCAGACCCGCGACGTGCTCGGCCTCGCCTTTGCCGCCGCCCTCGAGGCCCCGATCGCCGACCGCCCGGCGTTCGGCGTGTTCCGGATGTAATCGCGATGATGAAGAAGCTCCTGATCGCCAACCGCGGCGAGATCGCCTGCCGGATCATGCGCACCGCGCGCGAAATGAGGATCGCGACGGTCGCAGTCTATTCGGATGCCGACGCGAAGGCGCTGCACGTGCGCAGTGCGGACGAGGCGGTGCATATCGGTCCGTCTCCTGCCGCGGAAAGCTACCTGCGCGGCGAGAAGATCATCGCCGCCGCCAAGGCCACCGGGGCCGACGCGATCCATCCGGGATACGGCTTCCTGTCCGAGAACGCCGACTTTGCGCGGAGCGTGATCGCGGCAGGGCTGATCTGGGTCGGTCCGAAGCCCGAGAGCATCGAGGCGATGGGCCTCAAGGACGCGGCCAAGAAGCTGATGCGTGCCGCCGGGGTTCCGGTGACGCCGGGCTACGAAGGCGAGGACCAGTCACCCGAGCGCCTGCGCCGCGAGGCCGATGCGATCGGCTATCCTGTGCTGATCAAGGCGGTCGCGGGCGGCGGCGGCAAGGGAATGCGCAAGGTCGATGCGGCGGAAGACTTCGAGGCCGCGCTGCAATCGTGCCGGCGCGAGGCCGCCGCGAGCTTCGGCAACGACGAGGTGCTGCTCGAAAAGTGGATCACCTCGCCCCGCCATATCGAGGTGCAGGTGTTCGGCGACAGCCACGGCAATGTCGTCCACCTGTTCGAACGCGACTGTTCCTTGCAGCGCCGCCACCAGAAGGTGATCGAGGAAGCCCCCGCCCCCGGCATGGACGAGGCCACCCGCGAAGCGATCTGCGCCGCCGCCGTCCGCGCCGCCAAGGCGGTCGACTACGAGGGCGCGGGGACGATCGAATTCATCGCCGACGCCAGCGACGGCCTGCGCGCCGACCGCATCTTCTTCATGGAAATGAACACCCGCCTCCAGGTCGAACACCCGGTGACCGAGGAGATCACCGGGGTGGACCTGGTGGAATGGCAGCTAAGGGTGGCGAGCGGCGAGCCGATCCCGCTGAAGCAGGACGAGCTGAGCATCAACGGCTGGGCGATGGAAGCGCGGCTTTATGCCGAAGATCCGCCGAGCGGGTTCCTTCCCTCGATCGGGCCGCTCGACCTGCTCGACCTGCCCGACGACATCATCCGTGTCGACACCGGGGTCGAGGAGTGCGACGCCGTCTCTCCGTACTACGACCCGATGATCGCCAAGCTGATCGCTTATGGCGGCACGCGCGACGAGGCGATGCTCGAGCTGGCGTCGGGTCTCTACGGCCTGCGCGTTTGGCCGGTTAAGACCAATGCCGCGTTTCTTTTGGCCTGCCTCAATGATCCCGATTTCCGTGCCGGAACCGTGACGACCGGGTTGATCGGCGATCGCGGCGATGCGCTGGTCGATGTCGAGCCTGCGGGCGAGAACGAGTGGCAGGTCGCTGCCCTGTCGCTGTTCGCGCCCTATTTCGCGGCGGGCGATGCGCCGGGATCAGGGCCGTGGACGGCCAACATGGGCTTTCGCCTCAACCGCGACGCCGACCCGCGAATCACGATCCAGCATGGCGGCGAGCGTAGGACGATCATGCTCGAGGAGAGCATCGACGCGACCGGCTTTGCCACCGCGATCGACGGCGGCGTTCTCGCCTATCGGCAGGGCCAGCCGTACCTCTTCACCTTTCCCAATTTTGCGGGCGGCCCCCACTCCGCCCACGACGGCGATATCCTCGCTCCGATGCCGGGCAAGGTGATCGCCGTTGACGTAGCCGAAGGTGACAGCGTCGCCGCCGGGCAGCGGTTGCTGGTGCTCGAGGCGATGAAGATGGAGCACGCGCTCACTGCGCCGTTCGACGGGACCGTGGCCGAGCTTTCGGTCAGCGAAGGCAGTCAGGTGCAGGTCGAGGCGTTGCTGGTGCGGGTGGAGGCGGTGGAGGGCTGAGGCCTCCTACTGCTCGACGCCCTTGATCTTCCCCCATTGGCGCGCGGCGGTGTAGCCGAGGTAGCCGGTGCCGAAGAGCGCGTAGAGTTCGTCCGGCAGGCCGCGCAGGTAGGCGGTCATCGACGCGGCGATGCGCGTCGCAGCGTCGGGCTGCATAAGCGACAAGATGCCGATCGGCAGCGCGGCGAGGATCATCGCGTACATCACGTAGAGGAAGCTCGGCCGCGCGCGGCTGGTCCAGGGATCGGTCGACTGCGCCTCGGTCACGATCGCCGACAGGCGCGCCTCGATCTGCTTCAGTTCCTGCGTGCCCTCCAGTTCGAGAACCGCGAGCTTGGCCCGCGCACGCGCCTCCTTGTCCGGGATCACCTTGTCGATGATCGAGGCGAGGGGGCCGATGATCGTTTCGAGGATTGCCATGCCGCTTCTCCGATGATTCGGCCAACCACTAACCAAAACGGTACGTGTAGGAAAATGGATTATCCGATTACGCGCTGATGCTTGCCGTTTGACTTGCTCTGCGCAGCTTCGCAAAAGGCCCAGTGAAAGGGATTGCGGATGCGGAAGATTTCGGGCGCGGCGCTGGGATTGGCGTTGGCGCTGACAGCCACGGCGGCACAGAGCGCCGAAGGCGATACCGACGGTGCACTGAAGGCGCTGTATCAGTCTTACTGGGACTGGCAGGTCGCCGAGCAGGGCGCGATCGAGCGGGCCGACGGCAACCTCGATCCCGGCGCGATCATCCCCGCCGCTACGCCCACCGCCCAACGTGCCCGCGCGGCGAAGGCGGCGGAGTTCCGCACACAGCTCGCCGCGATCGACCGCGCTTCGCTGTCGCCTGCCGAGAAGGTCAACGCCTCGGTGCTCCAGGCGGTACTAACCGAGACGATCGAGGACGCGCGCTTCTCCGAATGGGAAATGCCCTTCGACAGCGATTCCAACTTCTGGTCGTACTGGGAAGCGCCGCGCCGGTACGAGACGGTCGCCGAGTACGAGCGATACATCGCCCGGATGCGCGCCCTGCCGCGCTATTTTGCCGAACAGCAGGCCAATGCCCGGGCCGGGCTGAAGCGCGGGTTCAGCGTCCCCCGCGTCACGCTCACGGGCCGCGAGGCGAGCCTGTCCGCCTATGTCGTCGATGCGCCCGAAAAGAGCCCCTTCTGGCGCGCTTTCGCGGATATGCCCGCGCGCTTTTCCGATGCCGACAAGGCCCGACTGCTCGCCGAAGGCCGCTCCGCAATCGCCGACGCGGTGACCCCCGCATACGCCGGGCTCCTCGCCTTTCTGCGCGACGAGTACATCCCGCAGGCACGCACGACGCTGGCGGCCGAGGCGATGCCCGATGGCAAGGCCTATTACCGCCAGCAGATCCGCCAATACACTACGCTCGACCTCGCGCCCGAGGCGGTCCACAAGATCGGCCTCGATGAGGTCGCCCGGATCGAGGGCGAGATGCGCAAGGTCATGGCCGAGGTCGGCTTCGCCGGCACCATCGCCGAGTTCAGCGAAAAGCTGCGCACCGATCCCAAGTACGTGGCGCGCACGCCCGACGAACTGCTCGGCGTGTCGGCCTACGTGGTGAAGCGGGTCGACGGAAAGCTCGCCGACTACTTCGGCTTCCTGCCCCGTCGCCGGTTCACCATTCGCCCGGTCGCCGATGCGATCGCGCCGTTCTACACCGCGGGCCGCGGCGGGCTCGATGCGTGCCAGATGAACACGCACAACCTGCCCTCCCGCCCGCTCTACAACATTCCCGCGCTGACGCTGCACGAATGCGCGCCGGGGCACAGCTTCCAGATGGCATTCCAGCTCGAACAGGGTGAGCAGCCCAAGTTCCGCCGCAACATCTACTTCAGCGGGATGGGCGAGGGGTGGGGCCTCTACACCGAGTTCCTGGGCGAGGAGATGGGCATCTATCGCACGCCGGAGGAACGGTTCGGCCGCCTGTCGTACGAGATGTGGCGCGCGGCGCGGCTGGTGATTGACACTGGCATCCACCACTACGGCTGGGACCGCGACAAGGCGGTTGCCTATCTCGCGAACCGCACTGCGCTGTCGCGGCACGAGGTCGGTACCGAGGTCGACCGGTACATCTCGTGGCCCGGGCAGGCACTCGCCTACAAGCTTGGCGAGATGACCATCCGCCGGATGCGCACCAAGGCGGAAGGGGCGCTCGGCGACACGTTCGACATCCGCAAGTTTCACGACGTCGTGCTCGCCTTGGGCTCGATACCGTTGACCGAGCTCGAATCGCGGATCGAAGCGTTCATCGCGGATGGCGGGCAGGGGCTTCCCGGTGTAACCTACGACTGACATGGCAGGGGAGGGGCAGGCGTGACCGTGCGGCGAAACCGCGTGACATCGTTCGATGTGGCCGAAGCGGCGGGCGTCAGCCAGTCGACCGTCAGCCGCGCGCTCGCGGGTTCGCCCGCGATCACGACCGAAACCCGCGCCCGGGTAGAGGCGGCCGCGGCAGCGCTCGGCTATCACGTCGATGCCCGCGCCGCCCGGTTGCGCAGCGGCCGGACGGGGACCCTGGCGATCGTGGTCGTGGGCCGCGCGGGGTTCGACCCCACGCGGGTCAGCGGCTTTCACTACGCGCTCCTCGGCAGTACCTGCGCGGCGGTGGCGGAATGCGGCTACCAGTCGCTCGTCTCGTTCCAGTCAGAACCGGGAGAGTTCTCGTGGAACTACGTCGCGCAAGGGCAGGCCGACGGGCTCATCGTGATGGGCACCAGCGTCAACCGCGCGGCGTGGGGCGACCTGCTCGCGGCGGCGCCCGAAGGCCCGGTGGCGGTGTGGGGCGCCCCGTTCGACGACGATCGCTGGGTGCGCGCGAGCAATCGCGAAGGCGCGGTCCTCGCGGTCGAGCGGCTGGTTGCTGCGGGGCACCAGCGCATCGCCTTCTTCGGCTCGGTCGATCCCGAGCATCCCCAGTTCGCTGAACGCTATGCCGCCTATCGCGAAGTGCTCGAGCGGCACGGACTGCCGGTCACCGGTCCGCACGAAGTGCCCGGCGACGACCGCGTCGCTGCGGGACGGACTGCACTTGCATCCCTGCTGGAGGCCGGCGAGCGGCCCGATGCCGTGTTCGCCGCCAACGATGCCATCGCGCTCGGCGTGCTCGAGGGGCTGGGTACAGCGGGCATCCGCGTGCCCGAGGATTTCGGCGTGGTCGGTTTCGATGGCCTTGCCGCCGGGGTCCATTCGCATCCGCCGCTCACGACGATCGAGCCCGATTTCGCCGAGGCGGGTCGGGCGCTCGTCGCACGCATCTTCGCGCTCGACGAAGAGCCGCTGCGGCGCGTTTCGGTCAACCTCATCGAGCGCGGCAGTGTGCGCGCGGCCCGCCCCGACTAGCGCGGGCGTGGGAGCGCCGTCGTTATCTTGAGCGCTTCCATCGAAAAGCTCGAGCTCACGTCGTTGAGGCCCGGCACTTCGGCGATCAGGCGCTGGTAGATGCGGTCGTAGTGCGCGATATCGCGCACGCTCAGCTTGAGCAGATAATCGACTTCTCCCGCCATGCGGTGGCACTCGGTGATCTCGGGGATTCCGGCGATTCCGCTCGCGAATGCTTTGAGCCAATCCGGATCGTGGCGCGCGGTCCGGATGCTCACGAACACCGTCGTCGGCAGGCCGACGGCTACGGGATCGAGGATCGCGACCCGCCGGGCGATGATCCCGGCTTCCTCCATCCGCTTGATGCGCCGCCAGCAGGGGTTGGTCGATAATCCGACCCGCTCGCCGATGGACTGGATCGGCAGCGATGCGTCGCGTTGCAGTTCGCCGAGGATCGCCCAGTCGAGGTTATCGAGTTCCATGAAGATGCCATATCATGGGATGAGATTACCGTGAAGTCGACAAATGCCGCAAAATTTGGGACACTTTTTTAGAGCATTGCTGGTATCATCGCTGCGTCGATCGAAGGGGGACCCAAAATGAGCCTGCGCGGACTGTTCCATGACCACCCGGCCTCGGTGAACGAGACCTATGGCCAGCACTTCGCCCACGCGGGCGGATTCGGAATCCGCATGATCCTCGGCGGGTTTGCTTGTCTTCTCCACGGCATCTTCCCGTTCCTGTTCGTGAAGACGGGTAGCGCACAGGTGACGGTGCTGCATGACCGGATGGTGACCAATCGCACCAAGCCGCTGCCGGGTATCCTCGATTTCGTAATCTGAGCGATCCCGCTCGCATCCACGAGCAAAGGTTGCGGGGAGGCAAGCTGAGATGGGACGACCTCCCCGCGCCGACCAACCTGTCCGCAAATTCCCGGCCATGCCATGATGGCGCGCCGATGATTTGCCGATGGACCGGCACAAATGGCAATTTGAGAGGGGAATGGCGGCTTGTGCCGACGTGCTTTGCGAGGGAATCGGCGGCTTCAGCCGCCGGGGCCACTGGTCGGGACGAGAGGATTCGAACCTCCGACCCCCACACCCCCAGTGTGATGCGCTACCAGGCTGCGCTACGTCCCGAGACCAGTGGAGGCGCGCCTATAGGAGCGGGTCGGCAGCATGGCAAGCGGGGTCGATCCGGTGTGGCGGCGAAGCCACGCTCGACCCGCAATTGCCCTCATCGGGCGATGCTGCTAGGCGCGCCCCCATTGTCGCCGGACGGCTTGACCCCATCTGGCCGCTACCTTCCCTTCGATCGAACGGACCGAACTGACGATGCTCGATATTCTTGCCGCCGCACCCGCCGCGGCCGCACCCCCGGTTTGGATCAGCTGGCTGCCGATCGTCGGCATGATCGCGATCTTCTGGTTCCTCCTCATCCGCCCGCAGATGCGCCAGCAGAAGGCCCACCGCGAGAAGATCGGCGGCCTCAAGAAGGGCGACCAGGTCGTCACCGCAGGCGGCCTCGTGGGCAAGGTACTCAAGGTCGATGAGCATTACGTCGATCTCGAACTCGGCCAGGGCGTGAAGGTCAAGGCGGTGAAGAGCACCATCGGCGACATCATCCCGCCGGGCGGCACCGCGGCCGCGAACGACTGACTTGACGATTTTCCAAGGGCGCTGACCGACCGATGCTCGATTTTCCGACCTGGAGAAAAGCGTGGCTGTGGCTGCTAACCGCAGCTTGCGCGCTGGCCGCCATTCCGTCGCTGTTCGCGCTTGCGAACCTGCCGTGGCCTTCCGCCCTGCCGGAACCCTTGGTCAATCTCGGCCTCGACCTCGCGGGCGGTAGCCACATCCTGCTCGAGGCCGAACCCGGCCAGATCCGCGCGCAGCGGATCGAGAACATGGAAGAGACCGTGCGCACGACGATGCGCCGGGCCGAGCCGCAGATCCGCATCGGCGAGGTGTCCTCTGCCGGCGGGCGCCTCAGCTTCATGGTCGAGGACATGAGCCAGGTCGACCGCGCGCGCGAACTGCTGCTGCCCAACATCAACGGCACGGGCACCGTGCGCGAGTGGGACCTGCAGGTGGTCGACGGGACGCGCTTCGTGCTGACCCCGACGACGCAGGGCCTCACTGTCGCGGTCGACAACGCGATGCAGAGCGCGACCGAAGTCGTCCGCAAGCGCATCGACGCGCTCGGCACGCGCGAGCCGACGATCATCCGCCAGGGCGACACCCGCATCGTGGTGCAGGTTCCCGGCCTGCAGGACCCGCAGGCGCTCAAGGACCTGCTCGGCCAGACCGCCAAGCTCGAATTCAAGCTGGTCGACCAGACCGCGCTGCCGAGCGACGTGGCGCAGGGCATCGCCCCGCCGGGCAGCGAGATCTTCCCGTTCGCCGAAGGCTCCGACACGCCGGGCCAGGCGCTCGCCGTGCGCCGCCTCGGCGGCATCCGCGGCGACAGCCTCGTCAACGCGCAGCAGTCGTTCGATTCGCAGAACAACAACGAAGCCGTGGTGACGATCCAGTTCGACCAACAGGGCGCGTCGAAGTTCGCCCAGCTGACGACGCAGAACGTCGGCAAGCCGTTCGCGATCATCCTCGACAACAAGGTGCTGTCCGCGCCGAACATCAATGAACCGATCCGCGGCGGCACAGCGCAGATTTCCGGCGGTTTCTCGGTCGAAACGGCGAACCAACTCGCGATCGCGCTGCGTTCGGGCGCGCTGCCGGTCGACCTGACCGTGATCGAGGAGCGGACCGTCGGTCCCGACCTCGGTGCGGACTCGATCAAGAAGGGCGGCATCGCACTGTCGGTCGGCCTCGGCCTGCTGATGCTGTTCATGATCGCGACCTACGGCCGGTTCGGAATCTACACCTGCATCGCGCTGATCATCAACGTGCTGATGATCCTCGGCGTGATGGCTTGGCTCGGCGGAGCGGCGGCATTGACGTTGCCGGGTATCGCCGGGCTCGTGCTGACGGTCGGCGCTGCGGTCGACGCGAACGTGCTGATCAACGAACGCATCCGCGAGGAACGCGCGCGCGGCCGCAAGGTCGTGCAGGCGGTGGAAATGGGCTACAAGGAAGCAAGCCGCGCGATCTTCGACGCCAACATCACCAACACGATCGCCGCGGTGATCATGTTCCTGTTCGGCAGCGGCCCGGTCCGCGGCTTCGCGGTGGTCCTTATCATCGGCATCATCACCTCGGTGTTCACCGCCGTGACGCTGACCCGCATGTGGGTCGCCGGCTGGCTGCGGCGCGCCCGTCCGTCCGACATCGTGCTTTGAGGAGCGACATCCCATGAAACTCCTGAAGCTCATCCCTGACAACACCAACATCCGCTTCCTGAGGTGGCGCGTGCCGTTCTACGCGGTCAGCCTGCTGCTGATGGCGGCCTCGTTCGGCCTGCTCGCGACCAAGGGCCTCAACCTCGGCGTCGACTTCGTCGGCGGACAGATGATCCGCATGACCTTCGTCGATCAGAAGGACGCGCCGCTCGCCGACTTGCGCGAGCGGATCGATGGCCTCGGCTATGGCGAGCCGATCCTTCAGCAGTTCGGCCAGCCCAACGAGATTTCGGTGCGCATGCGCCTGCCCGACGATGCGGCCAACCGCACCGCGTTCGCCGAGAAGATGGCGACCGACATCGTCGGCACCGTGCGCCAAGCCTATCCGCAGGTCCGCATAGACGGGGTGGATTCGGTTTCGGGCAAGGTCTCGGGCGAGCTGTTCCGTGACGGTATGCTCGCGCTCGCGCTCGCGGCGCTCGGCATCTCGATCTACATCTGGGTCCGCTTCGAGTGGCAATTCGGCGTCGGCGCATTGTTTGCGCTGGTCCACGACGTAACGCTGACGCTGGGAATGTTCAGCCTGACCCAGATGGAGTTCGACCTCAACATCGTCGCCGCGCTGCTGACGCTGATCGGGTATTCGCTGAACGATAATATCGTGGTGTACGATCGCGTTCGCGAGAACCTGAAGAAGTATCGCAAAATGCCGATCGCCGAACTGCTCGACCTCTCGGTGAACGAGACGTTGAGCCGCACGGTGGTGACGTCGCTGTCGCTGCTGATCACGCTCGTCGCGCTGCTGATCCTCGGCCCCGACGTGATCTTCGGGTTCACCGCGGCGATCACGCTCGGCATTTTCGTCGGCACCTACAGCTCGATCTACATGGCGACTCCGCTTCTGATCTGGCTGGGGGTGAAGTCCGACAGCTTCGTGCCGAACGAAGGGCCGGACAAGGCGGAACTGGTCGCGCGGGGCGAAAGCCCCGCCTGACGAATAGTCTGCTCGGTCTCGCGCGTCAGGTGCGGGCCAGCAGGTCTTCGTAGTATTCCGCGAGCGCGGCGGCGTTGGCTTGCCAGCTGAACCGGTCGGCCATGGCCGAAGTCGCTTCGTGCAGCGGCGGGTCGGCGATGATCTCTCGCACCCCGGCGGCGATTGCGGCGGGGGTCCGTTCGACGATCACGCCTGCCTCGGGTGCGGTCACGACTTCGCGTGCGCCGCCCGCATCGGTGATGACGAGCGGCGTGCCGCAGGCGAGCGCCTCGACCCAGGCGTTCGCGAGGCCCTCGCTGGCGGAGGGCAACACCATCGCATCGGCCGCCGACAGCACCAGCGGAATCAGGTCGTGGTCGAGGTTGCCGAGGAAGTGGACGCGCCCCGCCAGACCGCGCGCGGCGACACGCTCGCGCAGGGTAGGTTCGTCCTCCCCCCGGCCGGCCAGCAGCAGGACGGTATCGGTCGGCAGGTGCGTCATCGCGTCGATCACCAGCGCCTGTCCCTTGCGCGGGATCAGCGCGCCGACCGTCACGAGGATCGGTGCCCTCTCGGGCAGGCCCACTGCGAGTTCCCGCGAAAGGCGGCGGCGGAGCTGCGCGTGCTGGAGTGGGCGGAACCTGTCGCGGTCGAGCCCGGTGTAGTGCCGCACGATCTTGTCGGCGGGCAGGCCGATCGCGGCCATGTCGTTCGCCAGCGCGCCGCACACCGCGAGCAGGCCGTCGGCCGCCTCTCCTGCTGCGAGCACCTGCGCCGCGGTGTCGGGCCGGGTGCCCCAATAGTGAATGTCCGCCCCCCGCGCCTTGATCGACAGCGGCAGGTCGAGGGCGGCGGCGATCTCCGCTGCGGCGGGACCGTCGGGGTAGAAGAACTGCGCATCGACGAGGTCGAACGGCGCCTCCGCGTGCAGACGGCGGGCGATCGGCAGGACCTTGCGGGCGATGAGGCGAGGGTTGAGGCGGGCGCCGAAGCGCGGGATCGTGCGGAATGTCGGGCGATGGACCTCGACCCCGTGTTCGGTCCCGCCGACCGCCGCGCGCTTGAGCAGGCCATAGCGTCCCAGCGCCAGCGGTGGCAGGGCGATCGGGTTGATGACTGTCACCCGCCAGTCGCCGCGCGCGGCCAGGGCCTCGAGACTGCGCGCGACGAAAGTGCCGAACCGCGGCATCGCCGGGTTGGGATAGAGCGTCGCCAGCGAAAGGACCCGGCGCATCGGCGCTAGAGCTTGCGGACGAGCATTTCGGCGACAGCGATCCACGCCGGATCGTCGACCACCTGCTGCTTTTGCCCCGCGCCCACGGGCAGCACGCCCACCTTGCCGCTCTGCCGGTCGATCAGCCGCCCGAAGGCGAAGCGACCGCCCTTGCGCGGCACGAGGACGTCGCGGTTGATCGCCTTTCCCGCGTCGGCGGGCGCGATCTGCCGCAGCCAGAGCTGGTCGCCGGCACGATATTCGCCCGCACTCGTCTCGATCGACAGGACCACGCGAATGTCATCGCCGCCGAGTTCGGTGGGGAGCAGCGCATCGCGCGGCGCACCGAGCGGTTCCGCTCCGCCGTCGCCGAGTTGGGCCACGATCTGGGCGCGGGCCTTGTCTTCGGACCGCACGAGCATCTCGGCATCGACCCCGAGTGCGCCCGCGATACGGTCCATCCACTTGATCGAGAGGTTGCGCATCCCCGTCTCGAGCCGCCCGATCGTTTGGGCGGTGGTCGGCGGTACGCAGGCTTCGGCAAGCTGGGCCAGGGTCAGGCCCTTGTCGCGGCGAATGTCGCGGATGCGGTTGATCACGAAAAGCTCCTAACCAGATCGGTTTTTCACTTTCCTACATGCAACCAAACTTGGCAAGCGCCGAATCCACGCAAACGGAGGAACAGGATGCGCCAACTCGTCGAACGCGAACTCACCAGCGAGGGCCCGCGCCGCAGCGGCGACGTGCGCGGGAAGGCCCGCACGGTCACGGTCAACCTGGCGGAATCGCCGCTCGCCTGGCTCCATGCGCGCGGGCATCTCGACGACCGGCTGTTCGATGCGGGCGAGCGGCTGCGCAGCGATTACGAGCGCGCGCAGCTATCGCCCAGCGTGACGATGCGATGGGAACCGGTTCGGGTGAAGTCGACCGGGGACGCGGGCCTCACCCCTGGCGAGAAACAGATCGCCGCCAAGGCGCGCTTCGACGGTGCGCTCGCGGCGGCCGGGCGTGGGCTCGAGGACGTCCTGTGGCGAGTCGTCTGCGCCGGGGAAGCCTTGCCCGATGCTGAGCGCGCGCTCGCCTGGCCTGCGCGGAGCGGAAAACTGGTGCTGCGACTGGCGCTCGACCGCGTGGCGGACTTCTACCGGATCGCCTGAAAAGGATTCCGGTGTATACTTCGTGTAACCTTCCGGCTCAGCTGCCGATACGATCAGAAGCGGCGAGGTTGCGACCGACGCGCACCGTCTGCACCACGAAAATCGAGATCAGCAGCAGCGCCAATCCGCCGAACAGGATATCGAACGCATTGAATCCAGCGATCCGCCCCACGTCCGGCCCGAGAATCCCCATGGTGATCGTCAGCGCGACGAGGATGATGCGCAGTTCGGTCGGGCCAGCGCCCATGTGCGACAGTGGGAAATCGCCTGCGACCTTGGCCAGCAGAAATGTGTGCACTGCCAGCAGGAGGTACGCGACCACCGCGAACATAGCGACGTCGACCCGCAGGTACGGGCTGAGGCCGATCCCGCCGAGGATCAGGAGCGAGGCGAACCCGTCGGCACTATGGTCGATGAAATAGCCGAACCGGGGTCGCTCGATCCCGCGAAACCGCGCGATCGTCCCGTCGAGCGAGTCGCCGAACCAGTGTACGAAATATCCGACCACCGACACCACGAGCCACGCCGGGTCGTAATTGCTCAAGGCATATCCGAGCCCGATGGCCAGGGCCGCCAGCAGCGCGAGCGAAGTCAGCCGATCGGGGGTAACCGAGGCGGGCAGGCGCGGACAGATCCACGCGAGCAGCCGCTTCTCTCCCTCGGCGAGCACGTTACGCTGGATGCGCCGCGGGCTCTGTAACGGAACAGTCATGCGGGGCGCATTGCGCGCCCGAAGGTGAACGGCAAGCGAATTCGGACGAAGCGAGGAACCGCAAGGCTCCATCCGCCTTCCTCTTGCGAAGGAGTCCGCAGCGATGAAGCTCTACTATTCCCCCGGTGCCTGCAGCCTCGCCAGCCATATCGCGCTCGTCGAGGGCGGCGATGCGTACGAGAAAGTGCGGGTCGACTTGAAAGAGCACCGCACCGAGCACGGCGACGATTTCTACGCGATCAGCCCGCGCGGCTATGTCCCCGCGATCATCGACGGCGAATATGGCTTGGTGACCGAGAATCCCGCTGTCCTAGCCCTCGTCGCGGAGCGCACCGGCAGCCTGCCGACGGGCGAAGCCTATTACCGGATGCTCGAGTGGGTCGGCTTCGTCGGCACCGAGATCCATTCCGGCTACCACCCGCTGTTCGGCGGCGCGCCGACGAGCGAGCAGGCCGAGGCCAAGGTGGCGCTGGCGAAGAAGTATGCGCTCGCCGCGAAGCTGATGGACGGTGCCAATTGGCTTGCCGGTAACGGTCCGACGGTCGCCGACAACTACCTGTTCGTGACGACGCTGTGGGCGCGCAAGTTCGGGGTCGAGCTGCCGGCCGCGATCGTCGAGTTTCAGGATCGCAACCTGGCCCGGCCCGCCGTAAGGCAGGCGATGGCGGAAGAAGGGCTGGGCTAGCCCTCGACCGCCTCGGCGAGTTCGAGCCAGCGTTCTTCTGCCGCGTCCTTCTCGGCGCGGGCGTTGGCGATCCCTTGCGAGATGGTCGCGAACCGCTGCGGATCGCGGGTGTAGAGCGCGGGATCGGCGAGAATGTCCTCGCCCTTTGTTATCGCCTTCTCCAACTCCTCGATCCGCGCGGGCAGCAGCTCGTAGTCGCGCTGGTCCTTGTAGGAGAGCTTGGCGGCGCGCGCAGGCGGCGGGGGCGGGGCGACCGGAGCCGATGCTTTCGCCTGCTTCGCGACCGGAGCAGATGCAGCCCGCCGCCGCGCCGCCCAGTCTTCGTAACCCCCGGCGACGACATCGACCTTGCCGCTGCCGTCGAGGCCCAGCGTCATGGTCACCGTCCGGTCGAGGAAGTCGCGGTCGTGGCTGACGATCAGCACGGTCCCATCGTAATCCGCGATGACCTCCTGCAACAGGTCGAGCGTTTCCAGGTCGAGGTCGTTGGTCGGTTCGTCGAGCACGAGGAGGTTCGACTTGCGGGCGAATTCGCGCGCCAGCAGTAATCGGCTGCGTTCGCCGCCCGACAGGGTGCCGACCTTGGCATCGACGATCGAAGGATCGAACAGGAACTCCTTGAGGTAGCCCTGCACGTGCTTGCGACCGTCGCCGACGTCGATCCAGTCGCCGCCTTCGGCAAGCACCTGTCGGACGGTCTTGTCGGGCGCCATCAGGCTGCGCTGCTGGTCGATCATCACGCCGGTCAGCGTCTTGGCGATCGTTACGGTGCCGGTGTCGGGCGTCATTTCGCCGGTGAGCAGCTTGAGCAGCGTCGTCTTGCCGGTGCCGTTCGCGCCGACGACGCCGATGCGGTCGCCGCGCTGGATGCGCAAGTTGAGGTCGCGGATGATACGGCGCTCGCCGAACGACTTCGACACCGCGTCGGCGACGATGACGGACTTCGACTTGAAGTCTTCCTCCACCGCGAGCTTGAGCTTGGCGGTGCCCTGCGGGTCGATCATCGCCGCGCGCTGGGCGCGCATCTGCCAGAGCTTCTCGAGCCGTCCCTGGTTGCGCTTGCGCCGTGCGGTGACCCCGCGTTCGAGCCAGTGCGCCTCGATCTTCAGCTTCGCGTCGAGCCGTTCGGCGTTGCGCGCTTCCTCGGCGTAGACCTGATCCTCCCACGCCTCGTATCCACCGAAGCCGACGTCCTTGCGCCGCATCGAGCCGCGGTCGAGCCAGAGGGTAGTGGTCGTGAGCCGCTTCAGGAACGTGCGGTCGTGGCTGATCACCACGAACGCACCACGAAAGCGCGTCAGCCAGTCCTCGAGCCAGTCGATAGCGGCGAGGTCGAGATGGTTGGTCGGCTCGTCCATCAGCAGCAGGTCGGGGTCCTGCGCCAGCGCGCGTGCGATCGCCGCGCGCCGCCTTTCGCCGCCGCTGGCCTTGGCCGCCTCGCGTGTCATGTCGATGCCGAGCTGCCCGGCGATCGCTTCGACCTCGTGCACCGCGGGCGGGTGCACACCGGCAAGCGCCCAATCCATCAGCGTGACATGATCGGTGAAGTCGGGCTCCTGCTCCAGCAGGACGATGCGCGTGCCGGGTTTGACCTTGCGCAGCCCTTTGTCCGCCTCGATCTCGCCGTCGATCAGCCGGAATAGCGTGGTCTTGCCCGCTCCGTTGCGGCCGATCAGCGCGATCCGGTCGCGCGGCCCGATGTGGATGTCGAGTCCACCCGTCTCGGGGCCGCCGAACAGCCAGCGCCCGCCCTGTTGCAGGCCGAGACCTTCCCAGCTGAGGATCGGAGGTTGTGCCATGGGCCGGTGCGCCTAGCCGCCGCACCGCCTCGGAACAAGCCGGTTCAGCGGCGCGTAATGACGCCGAGGCCAATCGCCCGGTTGAAGGAGACACTGTAACATGATCCGCACTTTCATTCCGCTTGCCGCAGCCGCCGCCATTGCCGCCCCCGCGATGGCTGCCGATGTCCAAGTCGCGAGCCAGGGTCCGGTGGTCGAATTGTCGATCACCGAAACGGTCAAGGCCAAACCCGACATCGCCGAGGTCAGCGCTGGCGTCACCACACAGGCGCCCACCGCGGTCGAGGCGATGGCAGCGAACGCCAAGGCGATGGATGCGGTGGTCGCGCGGATCAAGGCGCTCGGCATTGCCGCCGCCGACATCCAGACGACCGGCATCAACCTCGGCGCCCAGTACGATTACGACCAGGCGCAGCAGCGGCAGGTCTTCCGCGGCTATCAGGCGTCGAACCGCGTCACCGTGACCTTGCGCGACGTGAAGCGGACCGGCCCGGTGCTCGATGCGCTCGTCGCTGCCGGGGCGACCGACCTCGGCGGACCGAACTTCTCGATCGACGACGATACGGCACCGCGTGCGCAGGCGCGCAAGGCTGCCTTCGACAAGGCGCAGGCCCAGGCGACTGAATATGCGCGCTGGGCGGGTTATACTGGCGTGCGGCTGCTGTCGGTCAACGAGGCGGTGAACCCCGGGCGGCCGATCCCGATGATGGAGCGCGGCATGGTGGCGATGGACGCTAAGGCCACCCCGGTTGAACCCGGCCTTGTGGGTACGGCGGTCACCGTCAACGTCACGTTCGAGATGACTCGCTGAACGGAACGCGGCGGCGACATTCACGGGTTGTTCAATGGGTCAGGGGTAGGCATCACTCCGCCATGAACAAGATCGTTGCCTCGATTGTCGCCGCCGCGCTCCTTGCGCCCGCCGCGCCTGCGCTCGCGCAGCAGCGCAGCGACCAGGGCGAAGCGCGGAAGGAAATGCGCGCGGGTAACGTGCTGTCGCTGCGCCAGATCGAGGGCCGCGTGCTGCCGCAGATGCGCGGGGCCGAGTACCTTGGCCCCGCCTACGATTCGACCGCAATGGCCTATCGCCTGAAGTTCATTCGAGATGGGCGCGTCACCTATGTCGACGTCGATGCCCGCACTGGCCGCGTGCTTGGCGTATCCCGCTAAGCGTCTCCGGAAACTTGTCACTCGGTTGACGCGTTCATGTTGAGCGCCCACATCCGGGTCGCACGATAGAACGGGGACCACTCGCCCATGCGCATTCTGATCGTCGAGGACGAGCCAACCCTCGGCAAACAGCTCAAATCCACGCTCGAGCAGACGGGCTATGCCGTCGATCTTTCGACCGACGGTGAAGACGGGCACTTTCTCGGCGCGACCGAGGAATACGATGCCGTGATCCTCGACCTCGGTCTGCCCGAGATCGACGGGCTGACCGTGCTCGGCATGTGGCGCAAGGAAGGGCGCAAGTTCCCCGTCCTTGTGCTGACCGCGCGCGATTCGTGGTCGGACAAGGTTGCCGGTCTCGACGCCGGGGCCGACGACTACCTCGCCAAGCCGTTCCAGACCGAGGAGCTGATCGCCCGCCTGCGCGCGCTGATCCGCCGCGCATCCGGCAACACTTCGAGCGAACTCACCGCCGGGCCGGTCCGGCTCGACACCCGCTCGGGCCGCGTCACGCTGTCGGGCGAGCCGGTCAAGCTGACCGCGCAGGAGTACAAGCTGCTCAGCTACCTGATGCACCACAAGGGCAAGGTGGTCAGCCGTACCGAGCTGATCGAGCACATCTACGACCAGGATTTCGACCGCGATTCCAACACGATCGAGGTCTTCGTCACCCGCATCCGCAAAAAGCTGGGCGCGGACGTCATCACGACCATCCGTGGCCTCGGTTACAGCCTCGACGACCCCGACGAGCAGCCCCGCGCGAACTGAGCCCGCTGCCGGCGGCGCGGGCGACCAGCCCGTGCCCGACGCAGCGGCGACCGCCGCGCCGGCCTCGCCGCCGCATACCGGCAGCCTGTCGCGCCGGATGCTGCTCATCGCGTTCGGCTGGATCGCGATCCTGCTGCTCGCGGGCGGATTCGCGCTCGACCGGACGCTGACCAACCTCGTCGAGAAGAACTTCGACGATCAGCTCGGCTATATCATGACCGCGATGGTCGCCTCTGCCGAGATCGCATCGGACGGGGAGGTCTATTTCATCCGCCCCTTGGGCGACCAGCGCTTCCTCGAGCCGAACAGTGGGCTCTACTGGCAGATCAGCGGCGAAGGACACGACGATTACCCCAGCCGCAGCCTGTGGGATCGCAGTCTGCAGGTGCGCCGCGACTACACCGATTCGCAGTTGCATATCTATGATTCGAACCAGTTCCCGGGCGAGGAACTGCGGGTTGCGGAACGCTCCATCATCCTGCCGGGAAGCGACGTTCGCTGGTGGTTCACCGTCGCGGCGAGCCGGGGCGAGCTCGATTCGCAGCTCTCGCGCATCCGCTCGATCCTCTACTGGAGTTTCGCGATCCTCGGCTTCGGCTTGTTCGGCATGGCGGTGCTGCAAAGTTGGTATGGCCTCGGCCCCTTGCGCGGCGTGCGCCGGGCAATCCAGCACATGCGCGTGAGCGGGGTGAACCGGGTGACCGATCCGCTGCCGCTCGAAGTGCAGCCGCTGGTCGAGGAATTGAACGGCCTCCTCGCACACTCCGAAAAGCAGGCAGAGGAGGCGCGCACCCATGCGGGCAACCTCGCCCATGCGCTGAAGACGCCACTCACCGTGCTGACCAACGCCGCGACCGCGCACGATCCGCAGCTCTCGGAACTCGTGTGCCGCGAGACCAAGACCATGCAGCGGCACGTGGAGCACCACCTTGCCCGAGCGCGCGCGGTTGGGCGCCGTGCGACGGGCCTGTCGCGCGCCGAGGTCTGGCCGAGCGCGCAGGCAGTGTTGCGCGCGGTCACTCGCATCTACGAGAACACCAGGTTCGACCTCGACGGGAATGCCGAAGCAGTCGTTTCGATCGAGCGGCAAGACCTCGACGAGATTCTCGGCAACCTGATCGAAAACGCCGCCAAGTACGGTGGCGGGAGCGTGTTCGTGACGGTCGATGCCGAGCCGAGCGACACGCACTGCATCATCTGGGTCGAGGATGATGGCATGGGCATCCCAGACGCAGAGCGCACCCGGATTTTCGATCGCGGCGCGCGGCTCGACACCGGCAAGCCCGGCACCGGCCTAGGCCTTTCGATCGTGCGCGACGTGGCGGAAATCTACGGCGGGGATGTCACGCTGGACGAGAGCGAGGACCTTGGCGGACTGCTCGTGCGGCTGATCCTGCCGCGCGCGGCCAGGCAACCGGACTAGCTGGCGCGCGCCTGCTCGTGATGGCGGATGACCTCGTCGATCACGAAGCGGATGAACTTCTCGCTGAATTCGGGGTCGAGGTGCGCGTCTTCGGCCAGCTTGCGCAGGCGGGCGATCTGCGCCGCTTCGCGTCCCGGGTCGGCTGGGGGAAGGTTGGCCTGCGCCTTGTATTCGCCCACTGCCTGCGTGATGCGGAACCGCTCGGCCAGGATGTGGATCAGCGCGGCATCGAAGTTGTCGATGCTCTTGCGATAGGCGGCCAGCACGGGATCGGGGATTTCGCTCATGGTCGGGCCGGGACGATAGCGGCGATTCCGCGCTTGCCAAGAAGCCAAGGCTTTTCCATGGCCAAGCCATGAGTGCGTGCCCATGACAGCAGAGATCGTCCCGCTCCACCGCCCCGGTGCGCAGCCCTCGCTCGACCCGATGCTCGCCCTGACTGCGCCGGGGATGAACGCGGTGAATGCCGTGATCCTCGACCGCATGCAGTCGCGCATTCCGCTGATCCCGGCGCTGGCCGGCCACCTGATCTCGGGCGGCGGCAAGCGGCTGCGACCGATGCTGACGCTCGCTGGGGCGGAACTCGTCGGCTACAACGGGGCGCGGCACCACAAGCTCGCCGCAGCGGTCGAATTCATTCACACCGCGACCCTGCTCCACGACGACGTCGTCGATGGCAGCGATCTGCGGCGGGGGAAGGCTGCGGCCAACATCATCTTCGGCAATCCCGCGACCGTGCTGGTCGGCGATTTCCTGTTCAGCCGCGCGTTCGAACTGATGGTCGAGGACGGCAGTCTCAAGGTGCTCAAGATCCTCTCGAACGCGAGCGCGGTGATCGCGGAGGGTGAGGTCGACCAGCTCACCGCGCAGCGCCAGATCGATACCAGCGAGGAACGCTATCTCGCGATCATCCGCGCCAAGACCGCCGCGCTCTTCGCTGCCGCCAGTCGCATCGCCGCGGTCGTTGCCGAGTGCGACGACCGGCACGAACAGGCGCTCGACGAATACGGCCGCAACCTCGGCGTGGCGTTCCAACTTGTCGACGACGCGATCGATTACGATTCGGATGCCGGCACGATGGGCAAGGCGCGAGGCGACGACTTCCGCGAAGGCAAGATGACCCTGCCGGTGATCCTCGCCTATGCCCGTGGCAGCGAAGAGGAGCGCAAGTTCTGGCAGGCCGCCATAGCCGGTCATAACGCCGGCGACGACGCGCTCGACGAGGCGACCCGGCTGATCGCGAAGCATGACGCACTGGCAGCGACACGCGAACGTGCGCGCCATTTTGCCCAGCGGGCTATCGACGCGCTGTCGATCTTCCCCGACAGCGCCGCGCGCCGGGTGATGACCGAAGCGGCCCAATTCGCGGTTTCTCGCGGGTATTGACCTGCCGCCCGTTGCGCTAGGGCACCGGACGTGAGTTCCGACCTGCCGATCCACGCCGTGTTGCCCGATCTCGTCGCCGCTCTGCGCGAGCGGACGGGGGCGGTCCTGATCGCGCCGCCGGGCGCGGGCAAGACGACCGCTGTCGCGCCCGCGCTGATCGGCGAAGCGTGGTGCACCGGCCAGGTCATCGTTACCTCGCCGCGCCGGGTCGCGGCGCGCGCGGCGGCGGAGCGGATGGCCGAATTGCTCGGCGAGAAGGCGGGCGAGACGATCGGCTACGCCACCCGGATGGACAGCCGACAGTCGGCGCGGACGCGAGTGCTGGTGGTGACCGAGGCGATTCTCGTCAACCGGCTGCTCGACGATCCTGAGCTTGGGGGCGTGTCGGGGATCCTGTTCGACGAGGCGCACGAACGGCACCTCGACGGCGATCTCGGTCTGGCGCTGGCGC
The DNA here is from genome assembly GCF_053819285.1 of Tsuneonella sp. HG094. NCBI lineage: Bacteria > Pseudomonadati > Pseudomonadota > Alphaproteobacteria > Sphingomonadales > Erythrobacteraceae > Tsuneonella > Tsuneonella sp. HG094. Next base: position 1,596,965 of record NZ_JBSORA010000001.1, on the reverse strand, counting down.
TGGAGAGTCAATCGGTGCTGCGCGAGGACCTGCGGCTGGTGGCCATGTCCGCGACGATCGACGGGTCGCGCTTCGCCCGCCTGCTGGGCGAGGGCTCCCCGGTCATCGAGAGCGCTGGAAAGGCCTTTCCGCTCGAAATCAGGTGGCTGGGATCGTCTCCCGACAAGCGCACCGAAGACGCGATGGCGGACGCCGTCGCTGCTGCGTGGCGCGAGAACAAGGGCGACGTGCTCGCCTTCCTGCCCGGCGTCGGGGAAATCGAGCGGACGCGCGAACGGCTGGAAGCGCGGCTGAAAGACGCGATGATCCTACCGCTCCATGGCCAGGTCGACCCTGCCGGACAGCGCCTTGCGATCCGGCGCGATCCGCAAGGTCGACGGCGCATCGTGCTTGCGACGAGCATCGCCGAAACTTCGCTGACGCTCGACGGCGTATCGGTCGTGGTGGACAGCGGCCTTGCCCGGCGGGCGGAGTTCGACAAGGCGGCGGGCACCACCCACCTCGTGACCGGGCGGGCGAGCCAGGCGGCGGCGACGCAGCGCGCGGGCCGTGCGGCGCGGCAGGGACTGGGGGTGGCCTATCGCCTGTGGGAGGAGGCAGCGCATCCGGGGCGCCCGCCGTTCGACCCGCCCGAAATGCTCACCGCCGACCTCGCACCGCTCGTGCTGGCGCTGGCTCAGTGGGGGGCGGGCGATCCGGCGGCCTTAGCGTGGCTCGATCCGCCGCCCCCGGCGGCGCTGGCTGCGGCCCGGGCGCGGCTCGAAGGTCTCGACGCACTCGACGCGGATGGCCGCATCACCGATCGGGGCCGCAAGCTCGCCGCCCTGCCGCTCGACCCGGCCCATGCTGCGATTGTATTGGCCGGCGCGGAGGCAGGGGCGGGGGACACCGCCGCGCGCATCGCGCTGTTGCTGCAGGAGCGCGGATTGGGCGGCCGGGGCGACGACCTCGAACAGCGTCTGTCGCGCTGGAACGGTGATCGCGGTGCTCGGGCGGAAGCAAGCCGCAAGCTGGCGGCTGGCTGGTCACGCAAGGCGGAGTCACTCGTGGGCACGGTAGCACGCTCGGCTGTCCCGCCCGCCGTGCTGCTTTTGGCCGGACTACCCGACAACCTGGCGCGGCGACGCGACGCTTCGGGCGAGCATTGGTTGTCCGCGGGGGGGCGGGGCTACCTCCTCGACCCGGCTAGCTCGCTCGCGCGCGCCGAGTGGCTGGCGATCGGCGACGCCCAAGGGCAGGCGAAGGGCGCGCGGATTACCGCCGCGCTCCCGCTGACCACAACGGAAGTCGAACGCTGGCTGGCGGACCGCATCGAGCGGCGCAGCGTGCTCCAGTGGACTGGAAGCCGGGTCGAGGCGCGCCTCGAGCGAAGGATCGGTGCGATCACGCTCGCCAGCGGACCCGACCCCGCGCCGGACGCGCAAGCGGTTGTGGATATGCTGGTGGAGAAGGCGCTGGATAACCTGTCGGCAGTCGTGCCTGCCGAACTGGCCGCGCGGGCGCAATTTGCCGAGGTTGCTGCATTGAGCGCCGAAGAATTGCGCGGATCGGCGGATATTTGGCTCCGGCCACTGCTCGCAGGTCGGCGCGACCTTGACCTACCGCGCGGAAAGATCGTCGATGCCTTGCTAGGCCTGCTCGACTGGGACGCCCGCCAGCGCCTCGACCGACTGGCCCCGCGCGAATTCGCCAGTCCCGCGGGGACGACACACCCCATCGATTACGCGGGCGACGACTCGCCGAGTGTCGAAGTGCGGGTGCAGGCGCTGTTTGGGCTCGAATCGCATCCGATGGTCGGCGACACGCCGCTGCTGTTGAAACTTACCAGCCCGGCCGGTCGTCCGCTGCAGGCGACCCGCGATCTGCCCGGCTTCTGGCGGGGCAGTTGGAAAGATGTGCAGCGCGACATGAAGGGCCGCTATCCCCGGCATCGCTGGCCCGACGAACCATGGACGGAGAAGCCGAGCCTCAAGACGAAGAACGCCTTTCAACGCTCGGGAAGCTGAATTAAGGGACCCTCATGACCGCCAGAATCTACCAGCGACCCAAGAACGCGATGCAATCGGGCAAGGCGCTCACCGATCAGTGGGTCCTGGAGTTCGAGCAGTCGGAGGCACGCCAGCCTGATCCGCTGATGGGCTGGACCGGCAGCGGCGACACGCAGGCGCAGGTGATGCTGAAGTTCGCCACGCGCGAGGAGGCGCAGGCCTATGCGGCGAAGTACGGCATCCCCGCGCGCGTCCACGCCACCCCGCCGCGGAACCTGAAGATACAGGCCTACGCCGACAACTTTAGATGACCCTCAAGCGCCGGGCGCGGCCCGTCCGGGCCGCTTGGCTTTCCTCGCATAAGCTCGGGCGGCCGTTCGTTTCCTTCGCTTTGCATGAGCTTGATTAGCGTGCGAGTTGCCGCCATATGCGCCGCCGGGAGTCGGTCGGACGTTTGCGTTCGCTCACCGGGTCAGGTCCGGAAGGAAGCAGCCCAGGTGGATTGCGACGGGTCGGCCGGCTCCTCATTATCCCCAATCGCCGACATGACTTTCGCATCGCGAAGCCCTAGCTTCGCCGCATGACCGATTCCGGGGACATGTTCGGCGATACCCCGTCCGACGACGAAGCCGACGATGCGGCCGAGGTAAGACCCACGGCAGCCGAGTTGGAGGCTGCGGGGCAGAACTCGATGTTCGGCGATCCGGCTTCTGCTGCCGCGCCTGAACCTCTCCCTCCGCCACCGCCGCCGCCACGGTCCGCTGCTACACCGTCCGCTGCTACACCGCCCGCGCAGTCGGCTCAGCCCTATCGTGTACTCGCCCGCAAGTACCGTCCGCGCACGTTCAGCGAGCTCATCGGGCAGGAGCCGATGGTGCGTACGCTGGCCAACGCGATCAAGCGGGACCGACTGGCGCACGCGTTCCTGATGACCGGGGTGCGCGGGGTGGGCAAGACTTCGACCGCACGGCTCATCGCCAAGTCATTGAACTGCGTCGGGCCCGACGGGAAGGGCGGTCCGACGATCGACCCGTGCGGCGTGTGCGAACCCTGCGTCGCGATCGCCGAGGGTCGCCACATCGACGTGATCGAGATGGACGCCGCGAGCCACACCGGTATCGACGACATCCGCGAGATCATCGAGGCGGTCCGCTACGCCGCGGTCAGCGCTCGGTTCAAGATCTACATCATCGACGAGGTTCACATGCTGTCGAAGCAGGCCTTCAACGGCCTGCTCAAGACGCTCGAGGAACCGCCCGGCCACGTGAAGTTCCTGTTCGCGACGACCGAGGTCGAGAAGCTGCCGGTGACCGTCCTGAGCCGTACCCAGCGGTTCGACCTTCGGCGCATCCCGGCCGAACTGCTCGAGCAGCACTTCGCGAGCATCTGCCGACAGGAAGGCGTCGAGGCCGATGCCGAGGCGCTGCACCTGATCGCCGCCGCCGCCGAAGGGTCAGTGCGCGACGGACTCTCGATCCTCGACCAGGCGATTGCCCACGCCGATCTCGATACCGAAGGCAAGGTGACCGCCGAGCGCGTGCGCGACATGCTCGGCCTCGCCGATCGCGGCGCGCAGCGGCGCCTATTCGCGAGCCTGCTCGAAGGCGATCCACAGAGCCTCCTCGCCGCGCTTGGCGACCAGCACTCGCTGGGGGTCGAGCCGCTGGCGTTGATGCGCTCGCTGATGGACCTCACCAACCGTATCACGGTCACCCAGGTGGGCGGCAGCGGCGCCGATGCGCCCACCGCCGAGGAACGCGCTACGATCGAGGACTGGGCCGCGCGGCTTGCGCCTGGTCAGCTTCACCGACTGTGGCAGCTCCTCCTCAAGGGTTACGACGAGGTGAGGGGCGCGCCGGACCCGCTCGTTGCGGCGCAGATGGCGCTATTGCGCACGCTCCACGCTGCCGATCTGCCGGATCCGGGCACATTGGCGAAAAAGCTCGAGGAGGTCGCTTCTCGGCCCGCCTCAGCCGCGTCGGTGGCGGGCCAAGGTGGGACCGTGGCGCCGGTCGCCGCCGCTCCGAAGTTCGATTGGGTCGAGCTTGTCGAGCGGATCGAACGCGAGACCGGTTCGCTCCACCTCGCCTCGCGATTGCGGATGCAGGTCCGTCCGGTCGAACTCACCGGCGATCGGCTGGTCTACGCCCGCGCGCCCGGTTTCAGCGATGACCTCGCGCCGGAACTGCGGCAGGCCCTCCTCGACCTTACCGGCCAGCGCTGGACCGTCGAACAGGTCGCCGAGGGCGGCGAGCCCACGCTCGTCGAACGCCAGGCCGAAATGAAGGCCGAGGCGGACGCAAAGATGCGCGCGCATCCGCTGGTCGAGGCGACCTTTGCCGCATTCCCAGATGCCCAGCTCGTCGCTGACGACGATGCGGGCGCACCCCCTTGGAGACGAAACGCATGAAATCGATGGAAGAGATGCTCGCCGCCGCGCAGAAGGCCGCGGAGACCATCCAGCAGCAGATGGGCGATGCCCAGGCCAAGCTCGACAGCCTCGAGGTCGAGGGCGTCGCGGGCGGCGGCCTCGTCAAGATCCGCGCCACCGCCAAGGGTCGCATACTTTCGGTCTCGATCGACGACAGCCTGATCGTGCCCGAGGACAAGCAGATGCTCGAGGATCTCGTCACCGCGGCCTTCAACGACGCGCGGGGCAAGGCGGACCGGGTGGCGGGCGAAGAGATGGCGAAAATCCAGTCGGGGATGGGGCTGCCGCCGGGTTTCAATATCCCCGGCCTCGGCTGAGGGTGAACTTGGCCCTAACGGACACATGCGTGGTTAACCCGATTTAATCTGCGCGCGAAGTGAGGCATTCTGCCGAAATGGGCAGGGCCTCGGTCTCGATCCTGATTGCGGCGAGCGCGGTATTTCTCGCGGCCCCGGCTGCTGCGCAATCCGGCGTGGCGACTTCGTCGATCGACGTGTCGCTGGTGGTCGAGCCGGCGTGCAACGTCACTGCCGCTCCGCTCTCGTTTCGCGGCACTGCCGGTCGAACTATCGATGCCGAGGCCGGGATCGCCGTAACCTGCAACGGCGAGACCGCCGTGGCGGTGCGGATCGACGGAGGCACCAACGCGCTCGGATCCGAACGGCGATTGCGGGGCGAGCGGGACCATGTCTCGTACGCTGTCTATTCCGACCTGGCGCGCGGCCAGCGGTGGGATGCCGGGCGGGCGATCACCGGTGTGGCGCGCGACGGGCTTTTGAACCTGACCGCATACGGTCGGGTCGAGCAAGGCGCGACACTTGCCGCCGCCGGCGCCTACTCGGACACGATCGCGGTCACCGTCGAATTCTGAGAGGTTACCTCCGTCCACAACGGGGGAGCGGATCGGGATTGCACGGCTGCAACCGCGACCCCATATCCGATGCCAAGGACGGATATTTCGCATGAATCAACTTTTCCCCCTGCTTCCTCTTCGCGACATCGTGGTTTTTCCCGGCCAGGTCGTGTCGCTCTTCGTCGGGCGCCAGAAATCGGTCGCCGCGCTCGAGGCCGCGATGGAGGGCGACAAGGACATTTTCCTGCTCGCCCAGCTCGATCCGGGCACCGACGACCCTTCGGACGATGACCTTTACGATGTTGGCGTGGTCGCGCAGGTGCTCCAACTATTGAAGATGCCCGACGGCACCGTCCGTGTGCTTGTCGAGGGCGGTGCGCGCGCCGAGCTCGTCGCGATGCGCGTTGAGAAGGACCATCTCGTCGCCGAGGTCGAGGTCAAGCAGCCGGTCACCGCTGCGGGCAGCGAGGTCGTGGCGATGATGCGCCAGGTCGTCGAACAGTTCGGCGAATACGCCAAGCTCAACAAGAAGCTGGGCGAGAATGCCAACACCGACCTCGGCGAGATCGACGATGCCGGCGAACTCGCGGATACGATTGCCGCCGCGCTGGCGGGCAAGGTGTCCGACAAGCAGTCCATGCTGACCGAGCGCGATCCGCTGAAGCGCCTTGAGATGGTCATGTCGGTGATGGAGGGCGAGCTTTCGGTCCTTCAGGTCGAGCGCAAGATTCGCGGCCGCGTGAAGCGTCAGATGGAGAAGACCCAGCGCGAATATTACCTCAACGAACAGTTGAAGGCGATCCAGAGCGAGCTGGGCGGCAGCGACGGCGAGGATGGCGACGAGATCGCCGAGCTCACCGAAAAGATCGCCAAGCTCAAGCTGTCGAAGGAGGCGCGCGCCAAGGCCGAGGGCGAGCTCAAGAAGCTCAAGACCATGCAGCCGATGAGCGCCGAGGCGACGGTCATTCGCAACTACCTCGACGTGCTGCTCGGCCTGCCGTGGGGCAAGAAGTCGAAGCTGAAGCGCGACATCGCTCGCGCGCAGGCGGTGCTCGACGAGGACCACTACGCGCTGGAAAAGGTCAAGGACCGGATCGTCGAATACCTCGCGGTTCAGGCGCGCACCAACAAGCTGAAGGGGCCGATCCTGTGCCTCGTCGGCCCTCCGGGCGTGGGCAAGACCAGCCTCGGCAAGTCGATCGCCAAGGCGACGGGTCGCGAATTCGTGCGCCAATCGCTGGGCGGCGTCCGCGACGAGGCCGAAATCCGCGGTCACCGCCGGACTTACATCGGCTCGCTGCCCGGCAAGATCGTCTCGAACCTCAAGAAGGCGGGAACCAGCAATCCGCTGTTCCTGCTCGACGAGATCGACAAGCTTGGCCAGGATTTCCGCGGCGATCCCGCTTCGGCGCTGCTGGAGGTGCTCGATCCGGAACAGAACAACAAGTTCCAGGATCACTACCTCGAGCTCGACCTCGACTTGTCGGACATCATGTTCGTCACCACTGCGAACAGCCTGAACCTGCCGCAGCCGCTCCTCGACCGGATGGAGATCATCCGTCTCGAGGGCTATACCGAGGACGAGAAGGTCGAGATCGCCCAGCGCCACCTCGTGCGCAAACAGGTCGAGGCGCATGGCCTCAAGAAGGGCGAGTTCGAGCTGACCGAGGATGCACTGCGCGACCTGATCCGCTACTACACCCGCGAGGCAGGCGTCCGCACGCTCGAGCGCGAAATCGCGCGGCTGGCGCGCAAGAGCTTGCGCAAGATCCTTGAGAAGACGGTCGAAAGCGTCACGATAACGCCGGAGAATCTCGGCGATTTCGCCGGGGTACGCAAGTTCAAGCACGGTGTTTCGGAAGAAGAGGCGCAGGTCGGCGCAGTGACCGGGCTTGCCTGGACCGAAGTCGGCGGCGAGCTGCTGACGATCGAAAGCGTGACGACGCCGGGCAAGGGCGAGGTCAAGACCACCGGCAAGCTCGGTGAAGTCATGAACGAAAGCGTTGCGGCCGCCTTCAGCTTCGTGAAGGCACGCGCGCCTGCCTATGGCATCAGCCCCCGGCTGTTTCAGCGCAAGAACATCCACATCCACTTGCCCGAAGGCGCAGTGCCCAAGGATGGACCGAGCGCGGGCATCGGCATGGTCACCTCGATCGTCTCGACGCTTTCGGGCGTAGCGGTGCGCCCCGACGTGGCCATGACCGGCGAAGTGACCTTGCGTGGCCGTGTGCTCGCGATCGGCGGCCTGAAGGAGAAGCTGCTCGCTGCTCTTCGTGGAGGGATCAAGACGGTCCTCATCCCCGAGGAGAACGTCAAGGACCTCGCGGAGATACCGCAGAATATCAAGGACGGACTCGAGATCGTGCCCGTGGGACACGTCGATCAAGTGCTCGAACGTGCGCTCGTCGCGCCGCTCGATGCGATAGACTGGACCGAGGCTGACGATCTGGCGAGCCAGCCGGGGTCGAATCCCGCTGGAGATGGCGCGACCGCCCATTGATCGGGCGAACATCGGTCCGGATTTGGTGCGGTTTGCGTGCGGTGAGGCGACAAATCGCTCCATCCGCCGCAATCCCATCAATTCTTCCGGATTAATCTTTGACTCACGCCTTTAAAGGCATTCTTCTCCGCGCTTTCGTGCTGGCGATTCTGTCGCGCCGGCTTCGTGCGCTGCAGTGAACAACAAGGGGGAAGGAATGAACAAGAACGATCTCATCGGATCGGTTGCCGAAACCGCGGGTCTCTCCAAGAGCGACGCCGCGAGTGCGGTCGAGGGCGTTTTCGATGCGATCACGGCGGCGCTCAAGAAGGGCGACGAGGTGCGACTGGTCGGCTTCGGCACCTTCTCCGTCGCGCGCCGCAAGGCCTCGACCGGGCGCAACCCCCGCACCGGCGAGCCGATGAAGATCAAGGCGTCGAACCAGCCGAAGTTCAAGGCTGGCAAGGTCCTGAAGGACTCGGTCAACTGACCGGCTGCCGGGGGTTCAAGGAGCGCCCCGGCAATCCACTGACACTTAGTCTATCCGCACGAGTGCCGTCGGTGCGCTCTTCGTTCGTGCGTTGATCGTCCAGCCGAGCGCTCGGCCGTTGGCCGCAGGCTTCGGTCCTTCGTCGGTATTGTTGGCGAGAATTTCGCCATCGGTCGTGATCGTGAAGGTGCCGTCGATACGCGGCATTGCGGGCATCTGTTCACCGTCCTTGCCGGCGGGCATCGGCATCCCGCCCATGCCGGCCATCATGCCCTGGAACGGATTGCCGCTCGATTGGGGCGCGAAGCCCGGGGCGTCGATCCGCACCGTACCGTCCGCGCGCCGCGTCACCGCGACGAACACGTTGACCATCGGGAAGCCTTCCATGGTCGGGAACTGGAAATCGTGGTCGATCTTGCCGGTCAAAGCGAAGCTCACGTCGAACAGGCCGTCACCCTTGTGGTCGACGCGCCTCCAGCCCGCCTGGCGGCGCAGCTTGGCGGCGAGTTCGTCTGCCGCGGCCGGATCGGCCGGGTCGATCCCGCCGAGCATCGCGCGCATCGATTCGGCTTCCTGTGCCTTTTTTTGCGCCCGTTCGGCGGCACCTTCTTCCCAGGCCGCGCGCTGGTCAGCGAGTTCCTCGTCGGTGCATTCGCGCTCTTCGATATCATCGGTGTAGCAGGTGTCGGCGGTAAATTCGTCCGAGCCCGCCTGGTTTCCCATCTGCGCAAGCTTGCTCAGCGCCATGAGATGAATCTCGCCATCGTAGGTGTAGGTGAACGCGCCGCCCTTGCGCAGGTCGAGCGTCGAGGCGAACTTTCCCGGCCACAACAGGCAGCCGCTCAGCACCAATGCCATCGCCACAACGAAACCGGCACCGGCGATCCGGCGCATCGTTAGACTACCCCCCATAAGCCCCCCCTCAGTCGGGCCGCGTGGCGACCGCGTAGAGCGCGACCGCGGCGGCATTGGATACATTGAGACTTTCCATCGCGTCGGAAATCGGCAGTTTGGCCAGTGCGTCGCAGTGACCCGCGATATTGTGCCGCATCCCTTCGCCCTCCGCGCCGAGCACCAGCGCGACGCGGCCCGTGGGTAGGGCCTCGGCGAGTGTCGCCTCGGCCTCGCCGGCCAGCCCGATCCGCCAGTATCCGGCCTCTGCCAGCTCATCGAGCGCGCGGGCAAGGTTTACCACGCGGATCCATGGCACGATCTCAAGCGCGCCACTGGCCGACTTCGCCAGCGTGCCCGATTCGGGCGGGGCATGGCGGTCCTGGGTCACGATCGCCGCCGCGCCGAAAGCCGCCGCCGATCGCATGATCGCGCCGACGTTGTGCGGGTCGGTCACCTGGTCGAGCACGAGGATCGGCGCATCGTCGCCGCCGATCACGTCTTCGAGGAACACGTCGTCGAGCGGGCCGCATTCCAGCACCAGACCCTGGTGCGGTGCGTCGCGAGCGACGAGGCGCGCAAGATCGGCTGCATCCGCCCACTCGACGGGAAAGTCGCTCGGCAATTCGCCGTCGAGCGAAGCGACGCCTTCGCGCGTGGCCCACAACTTGCGGTGGCTGCGTTCGGGGTTCTTGAGCGCGGCCTCGACCGCGTGCCGGCCCCACAGCCGTACCTGCCCGGTGCTCGCGCGGCCGGAACCGCGTCCGCCCTGCATTCGTCCCGCCCGTCCGCGCATCGCGCGCTTCTTCTCGCCTTTCGCCATTCGAGCGCCCTGCCAGCAGGGCCATTGACAGGCAAGCGCCGCTTCGCCATTGCGCGCCTTCCTCGGCCGGCCGGCCCCTAAGCGGGGCTCATTTCAATCGGAACGGCAGGCCCTGTGTGGACAGGTGGCCGAGTGGTTAAAGGCAGCAGACTGTAAATCTGCCCGCGCAAGCGTACGCTGGTTCGAATCCAGCCCTGTCCACCACCTGCCCTCCTAAGCGCCTGTTTTATCATCGTTTTGAGGAGGGTTGGACAAGGCCAGTTCTTCAAGGTTGGACAAAGCGCGGTCCGCCAGGGCGGGGCGGTTGGCCTGGGCGCGGTACTTGGCGAAGGTCGCGGGTTTCTTGTGACCGGTGACTGCCTGGCCTTCGGCGTCGGTCGCGCCACTTTCCGCGAGTCGGCGGCTCGTGGCCTTGCGCAGTCCGTGCAGCGTGCAGTTGGGCAGATCGGCATCGTCGCACCATTTGCGCATCCGGTTGCCGAGGCCGGCGTCCGTGAATGGCTTTCCGAACTGGGTCGTCACGAGGTAGCGGATCGGCGCTGCAGGAAGCGCGTCGAGCGCGGCGCGACAGGCGGCGGTCATTGGCACGCTGGTCTGTTCGTTATCCTTCGCGTGCGCGACGACGATGCGCCCGCCCTGCAGATCTTCACGGGTCAGCTTGGCCACGTTGCAACGCCGCGCGGCGGTGTTCAGCGCGAGCTCGAGCACGAGGCGGGCCATCGAGCCGAGCGGGTGCGCTGCGCGGTACAGGGCGATCTCCGCGTCGGTCCACGTGTGAAAGCCCTTCCCGTCAGGGAACTTCTCGGTCAGCCGGGCTGGATTGTCGGTGCGCCAGCGGAGCCGAATCGCCTGGTCCATCAGGCCCGACAGCATCTTACGCAGCACGTTCGCAGCTCCCGGCGTATCGGCCATGCCCGCGAGAATCGCGTCGAGCCAGGCCACCGTCACCGCTGCGGCAGGACGCTCGCCGTAGCGCCGACCCTTGCGATCGACGCGGTCGAGGAAGCGCTCGATGATGCGGCCGTGCACGTGCTTCGTGTTGTCGGCTTTGCGCTCCCACCGGGGCGTCTTCTTCATTCGGGCGAACAGGTCGTCGAGGCTGCGCGGCGTGACCGGCCGAGCCGATGCCACGGGAGGGGGCACTGTGGGCCCGGCGGTCAGCAGCTCGGCCAGCGCGGCGTGGAATTCGGCGGTGTTCGGTTCGCCGGGCAGATAGCGGCTCGGCCAGCCCGATCGGCGGAAGCGGTAGCGAAGCTTGCCGTGGCGATCGCGCACGGCGTTTACGTTAGCCGGAAGGTCAGGTGTCGTCATCTTCCCAGTCCTCGGGATGCGGCTCGGGCGGCGGCGCCGATTCGCCGAGGATGATCTCGATCCGCTGCGCATTCAAGTCGAGCACGATCCGCGCAGGCACGCCCGAGGCCACGGCACACTCCGTAGCGCGGGCGATGTCGGCCTTCGTGATGCGCGCGGGGGCGGTCATATCAGCTTCGGGGCTGGGTCGCGGGCACGGTCGCGCTCGGCGGCCCATCGGTCGATGGCTGCTTTTTGCTCGGCCTCGGGAGCGGTTTTCAGTTCACTGTTCGCCGCGACGAATCGCGCGATGCAGTGGCCGATCTTCTCCGGGCAGCCGTCCCACCAGTGCCAGCAGCTGCCCGGTCCCAGGGCGGGATCGCGTGAACAGATGGACTTGCGCGCCATCAGGCGGCCTCCGCTTCCCGACAGGCAAGGCTGGGGGCGTCGACCGACAGGCCCTCGCGTGGTAGAGTGTGCGTCACCCCGCGCGCAGGGAAATGCCCGGCCTGCGCATCACCGGCGACCCGGCTGCTGTTCGTCGTCGGCAGGGTCATGCGTCTGCCAGCTCATCGCGCTTGGCGAGCCACAAGAGGCGCATCGCGACCGATGTGCGAGCGCGCCCCATTCGCCGGGCGATCTCGATCTTCGTAACACCCTTGGAAGTGAGATCGATGAGCTGGTCATCCTCGGCCTGTGTGAATAGCCGCATCGTGCGGCCATCGCCGCGGGCGTAGGCAATCGGCCTAGTCGGCACCGGACGAGGCTTCTCGCGCGGGGAGAATGCGCCCTGCTTGAGGCAGTGGTACAGCGCCGCGCCGGGCGAGACGCCGAACTTCATGCCGATCCGCTGGTGCGACCACCCCCGCTCTCGCAGCTCGGCCATCTGGGCGACCTGGTCTTCGGTCAGCTTGCTCATCCGGGCCACCCTTCGATGTGCTTCGCGCAGGCGTTGCGCAGGTCGATCAGGGCTTCGCGGTAATCGTCGTCGCAGGATTCGATCTCTGCCAGGCGCAGGTCGATCGCGTGGACGTTGGCCTCGGCCAGCTTCTCGACCACGCCGAGGTCGCCGAAGTGGCCCTCGTCATCGTGCATCAGCAGACCGGTGACTGCGTCGGCGGCCTGGTGCGCGGCGATCAGGGCGGCGGAGCGGCTCACGGCGCGACCGGGTGCGGGGTGGTGGACCAGGCGCTCGGCACGGCGACGTCCGGCCAGGTGCGGCCGCCGACGACCGCGACCAGCGCGAGGGCGGCGAGGATCGCGCCGGCGATCAGCAGGCGGTCGCCGATGTCGTCGGCGCGGCGCTTGCGCAGCTGGCGATCGTGGAATGGGTCGGGGCTTTCGTACTGCATGGCTTCGGCCTCGCATTGAACGGTGTGGATGGGGTCAATCACGGCGTGGCGGCCGCGAAGAGGGTCGCGAAGGCGCAGAAGCCCAGCAGCAGCGCGGCGGTGCCGAGAGCGTCGCGGATGGCGGCGGCGCGGGTCACGCGGTCCACCATGCGACGATGCCGCCGATCGAGATGAACGCGGCGACGATCGCGCCGGGGATCCAGTGGGGGACGCGGATCATGCAGCCTCCTGCAGTTGGTCGTTGGCGATCACGCGGGGTGGACACCCGCACCAGATCGCGAGGTATTGCAGGCGGGTGGCCTGCTCGGCCCGGCGCGGGTCTGTGGGGTGTTCCATTGCTGACGAGACCGCCGCGTCGCGGCTGCGGGCGAGTTCGGCGCGCATGTCGTTCGGGTCGCACAGGCGCAGCGCGGCGATCGCGCGGGCGTGAGTCTTGCCGTCCGGTTCGTGGCGGCGGATATCCTCGAGCATGCGGGCGGCCTCGGGCGGCTCGGCCCCGGCGTGGAGCGCGAGGGCGAGCCACGGCATCAGGCGCGCGTCGGCCTCCTCGGGCGACCAGCGGTGCGCGGCGACCATGTGGCGCGCGGCGGCGAGGCGTTGCTGCCACTCGGCATCGGCGAGGCGGGCGACGTGGGTCATTGCTTGTCGGCCCCGGCCGAGCGAAATTTCCGATCCAGAAGCTCGTTCGCATTCGCTATCGCATCTTCTACCGAAAGCAGTGGATAGCCGTGGAACGGGCGGGCGTGGAGCGCGAAGAGAAGCGACTTGAGCGCTCGTTCAGTCTGCCCGTGATGGAATGAGGCGCGGTTGGCATCCGCCAGCATCTCTACCAGCAGCCATTTGAGGTTGTCGGCGCTGCGAATGCCAGCCCATGTTGCCATCTGCCGCGCTACTGCGCCCGCTGAAACGGTGCCGTCCTTGCGCTCGTCGGCTACGTCCGCGTCAACGGCGGCATACTGGCTAGCTGGATAGACGAAGACATCGACGCCCTCGATTGTCATGGGTTCGGGCGCGTTGGGCCTCGGCTCAAGCTGCTCTACGATCGACTCGCTTACAGGCTGGTCGGGGGGTGTGGTGGTCATCACCGGCGGCCCCGGGTGCGACGTTGCTTGCGGCCCGCGTGGAGGGCGGCGTCTTCGGTGGGGTAGAGGTCGCGTTCCTCGACCGTGGTGTTTCCGCTCGACCCGCGATCGTCGTACCAGTGGCCGGAAATCCGCGTGTACGTCTTGACCAGGCAGGTGCGCTCTTCGCCCGGTTGTGCGGGCGGGTTGCGGCGGAGCACGAGCACGCGCTGACCGGTGCCGCGGCGGTAGCCGATGCTGCCGACCTGCGGCAGCGGGGTGTCTTCGGTGAATTTCGCGGCGAGCATGGGTTTCTCCACTGGCTGGTGGGTTATCCCGATAATGATGGGTTTTCCCATCGTCAAGCGGTTTCGATGGGAAAACCCATCACGCTTGTTTCACGGCCGGCGGTCGCGCAGTCTGGCCACGCTCGATCGCACGAGTGGCAGGGGAAACAGATGCCGAAGAGTTATTCGGTCGGGATCGTGGGGGAATCGAACTACCAGGCGGCGATCCGCAACTTGCGCGAGGGCGAGCGCGTGTTCCTGCAGCCCGAGCCCGACAATCCGCACGATCCGCGCGCGATCGCGGTGCGCGACGGTGAGGGGCAGACGATCGGATATATCCCGCGCGACAGCTGGCTGACCGGCGCGATCATCGACGAGGGCAAGGGATCCCGCGCGCTGGTCGAGCGGATCGACGGCGGCGACAGGGGGCGGCCGAGCCTGGGCGTGGTGCTGGCGGTGGAGCTGGGCGAGAAGGGGGCGCCGGTCGTGGCGGCAGCGAAGCCCGCGTCCGCCGTCGCTCCGGCGCAAGGGGAGCGCAACCGGCATTCGGTGCGGAACGGGCTGATCGGGATAGGCGGGCTTGTGCTGGTGCTGGCGATGTGCACGCCCGACGATGCGAAGGACGGGGGTGGTGCGGACGCGCTACCCAGCGGAGCGGCATCGTCTGCGCTTGGTGCACCGGTGCCGGAGAGTTCCGCGGGCGCGCGGGGCGCGGAAGCGGCGGCGGCGATCGCGAAGGAAAAGGCCGGATGCGAGAAGGCGCTGGCGGGGCTGACCGACACGGGTCTGATCCGCGAGCGCGAGGGCGACACTGTAGTCGTGGAGGATGCGAACTGGGCGGGGCTACCCTATCGCGACAAGGTCAACGTGCTGCGCGCGGTGGTCTGTGTGCGGACCGGCAAGTTCGAGCCTGTGGGCAGCGACAAGGCATCGGCCTATGCCTATCGCAGCGGAGACCGATTGCTGACGCTGACACCTTCGGGCGCCTTCTGACCCCGTCTGGCTGTGTTTGGTCGGCCTACCGCTGCGCTAGTTGTCCCGGCTTCGCCGGTTCTGCTTCGCGTCGAGGCCCGCTAGAACAGCAGGTCCCTGAAGCAAGTCCAGGGCAGGCAACGATCTCCTAGAAGAGGAGATCGTTGGGCCGCAGGATGGGGTGGATGCGGACGACGTCTTCCTTCGGGATGATGAAGGTCAGTTCCGGGTTGAACTGTTCGAGCACGTATTCGTGGGCGTTCTGGCGGACCAGACGCTTGGCGAGGACGCTGCCGACGGTATTGGTGCCGGGTGCCTCGCGCAGCTGCACGAGCACGTAATCGCCGGCGCGGACCGGGCGGCGGGGATCGACCAGGCCGATGTCGCCGGGTTCGAACCGGCGGACCATGCTGTCGCCGTGGAATTCGATCGCGTAGAGATCGTTCGCTCCCGCGAGCGCGGCGGGGCGGCGGATGAAGCGGCGGGTGTAATCGGGGTCGAAGGTGGAGCGTTCGACCTGCACCCGCTTGCCGCGCGTCCCTTCGACCAGCACCTCGAGCGTGGCGCAATCGCCGGTGCCGACCAGCGGGATCGGCGGCAGTTCGGCGGGCATCCCGCGATAGGGCAGGCGATCGGAGCGGACGATGCCGACCTCGCTCTTCACCTGACCGGGTTCGTCCACCACGCCCATCAAATAATCGGTGGTCGTCTCCAGCTCGATTGCGAGCGCGTGCATGCGGGTCGATGAGGGCACGTTGAACCGCTCCGCATCGAAGAGATCGCGCACGTAGCCCGCGTGGGCGCCGATCGCGAGGCTGACGCTGCGCATCGATTTTCCGGGCAGCGCGTCGATCCGCTCGCGCAGGCGGGCGGGCAGGACCTGTGCAAGATTGCCGTTGTCGGGAACATCCACCATCGGTGGGTTTTCCCACAGATCGGAAAAAACCGCACTAGCGGGAAAACCCACTTGACCGATGGTGGGAATACCCATCATAAGCGGCGCCGCAATGATGGACATGGCACCCCTTTCACTCACCGACCGGCTGCGCATGTGCGCCGATCTGTACGCGGCCACGCCCGAGGGATCGCTGTCGCGGCTCGGCAAGCGGGCGATCAACGACGGCGCGTTCTTCGACCGGATCGGCGATCGCGGGCCGACCACGGCCACGCTCGAAAAGCTGGCGGCATTCCTCGCCGATCCAGCCAACTGGCCTGAAGGCGAGGTTCCGCAGGAGGCGATCGAGCTGGCGCATGTCGTCGGCGTGTCCCCTGTTGCCGTGGTTCCTGATGCCTTGGCCCCTGTCGATGCAGATAGCGCCGACGGGGCGGGGCGGTCAGCGGGAAACGCTGACGAGAGTTCCCCTGCCGTGCGGAGTGCGGCGTGATGCCCGCGGCGCGGCTCAAGCAGGCGGTGCGGCGCGCGATCGCGGCGTGCGGCGGAATCGAGGGCGCGGCGGCGACGGTCGAGAAGTCGACCAGCCACGTCGGCCGGTGGAATTCGCGCAACGACGGCGACCTGCCGACGCTGGGCGATGCGCTGCTGCTCGACGAGATCGCGGTGATGGGCGGCAAGGTGCCCGCCATCCTGTCGAAGCTCGCCAGCGAGCTGGGCCACGTGTGCATCCGCCTGCCCGAGGCACTGCCCGGCGCCGACGCGGTGACGCTGGCGATGATCGACGCGAGCGCGGAGTTCGGCGACGTCGCCACCGCGCTGCGCGATGCGACCGCCGACGGCGCGATCCGGGGCGGCGAGCCGGAAGCGATCGTGCAGCAGATCGACGAGGCGATGGCCAGCCTGGCGCGCATGCGCGCGCTGCTGGTGACGCCCGCCGGGGTGCGCGCGGCGTGAGCGCGGGCTCGATCATCCAGCGGCTGCGGTCGCTCGGTATCGTGGGGCGGGGCGATGTCGTCACGATCGAACGCCCGCGCGCGTACACCGGGCCGTATCCGATCCGGTCGCACCGCACGCTTGCAGAGGTGTGGGGGGCCGAGGTCGATGCGGGGGTGGAAAACTGATGGGCCGCCCGAAGACCAGCTATTCGCGTGGGGAACTGATCGCCATCTGCGAAAGCGCGATCGTTCCTCAAGCGAAGTGGCGCGATCGCGATAGCGAGAGTGCTCATTGCCAGCTTGGAAAATGTTGGGCGCTCCTTCGCGCAGGTTGCGAATTTCAGGTGCTTTACGAACCGAACTCGCGATCTGGTTTGTCTACTGACGATCTAACGATCTGGGTCGAAACTCTAAGCGAAGGGTTTGACTACTTCGAGTCGTGGGCGATGCCTGGGGATGCAGCCGCGCGGCGCGCGGATCTACGGCGGGAAACCCATTACCTGCCCACGCCTAAGCGGCTGAAAAATGCTGCTGGCGAGGATTGGTATTGATGTCGGCCGCGCTCGCCCCTGCCGATCGTGAGCGGTTCGCGGTGCAGCTGGCGTCTTCGGCTTCGGAGGCGGAGCTGCAGGCGTGGTTCGACGGGGCGACACCCGGCAAGTGGGCGGTCTATGCCGCCGGGCCGATGCTGCCCGCCGATGCCGCCGGGGTGCGCCTGGTGCGGGGGTGGGAGGCCGCGGGCCTCGTCAACCTGTCGCAGCAGCGCGACCCGCTCGACGTGCGGCGGTGGCAGTATGTCGTTTCGAAGGTTGCCGGTCGCGCTACCGGCTCCGCCTGCTTGAGCGCATCTGAGAATGGACGGGAGCGGAGCGGCGCGAACGGCGCCGCCGTGCCTTCGGGTCGATCGCCCGCCCCGTCCGGCCCGCTCCGCAATCCCGCGACCACTGCGACCCGGTCGGCGGAGCGGGCCACCAGTTCCAGTGGCGCGAAACACCCTCGCGCGCAGATGAAGCTGCTTGCGGCGTTCTATGCCCGGAATCCCGAGGCCAGCCACGCCGACGCGGCGAAGGCGCTGGGGCTGACCGGCCGCCGCGGGATCGAGCGCGCGCGCTACCTGCTCGTCCGCCTCGTCAGGGAAGGCCGCGCGAGCGTGGCGACCGACGGCACGGCGCGGCGGGTGACGATCAAGGGGCGGACGGCCCCAGGCAGCCACGCGGTTGGCGGAAAGGACACTCCATGATCACTGTCGAACGGACCCAGTTCACGAAGGCGTTGCAGCTCGCCGGGTCGGTTATCGAACGGCGGACGACCATACCGGTCCTCGCAGCGGTGAAGATCAGCGCCAACGGTGTGCTGCGTATTGAGGGCAGCGATCTCGACACGACTGCCGAGGCGTCGATCGAATACGAGGGCGAGGCTCTCGACGGGATCAGCCTGCTCGATCCAACACGCGTCCGCGCGGCTATCGACCGGTCTGGCGGCGCGAAGGTCGCTTTCAGCGTGGACGAAAACCGGTTGGCGGTGAAGAGCGGGAGCCTTGCCGCGTCGCTCTCAACGCTCCCTGCCGACGATCACCCGGGCGCTGATCGAATCGCCGACGAGCGCTTCTCCGCCACCCTCGGCGCGCGCGAGCTGGCGGAAATCGAGCGGATCTCGGCCGCGATCTCGACAGAAGAGACGCGGTATTACCTCAACGGCGTGTGCGTCCACAGGATCGGCGACTGGTTGTTTCGGTTCGCGGCCACCGACGGTCACCGGTTGATGCAGGTCGACGTGCCGCTGCCCGACGCGGACGGCGAGTTGCCCGCCGGCACGATCATCCCGCGCCGGTTTCTCGAGCGGGTCCAGAAGCACCTCGCCAAGGCCAAGGACGGGGTGCGGCTTTCGTTCGGCGGGGTGCGGATCGGCAATGGCGCCGACAAGACGCTGGCGCCCGGTACCGTGGGATCGCCGAGGATTGCGATCGCGGGACAGGTCGGATCGGTGACACTGGCCATCTCGAGCAAGCTGATCGACGGGACCTATCCCGATTATTCGCGGGTGGTGCCCGGTGCACCGAAGTATCACGCGCGACTGAGCAAGGCAGCGTTGGTGCAGGCCGTTCAATCGCTGACGGCGCTGGCTTCGGAGAAGACGCGCGCGGTCAAGCTGACGGCGGGCAAGAAGTCGATCGTCGTGTCGCTGCGGTCGCCCGACCTCGGCGAAGGAACTTTCCCCGTTCCGGCCGAGCACAACCTGCCGAAGGATTTCGAGATCGGCTTCAACGGGCAGTACCTGATCGATTGCCTCAACGCCCTAGACGGCGACGAGGTGGCGATGGGCCTGGACGACGCCTCCGCACCGGCGAGGATCGAAGACCCCGCCGACACGGCGTTCCTGTCCGTTCTGATGCCGATGCGCGTGTGATGGACGTGCTGGCCGCCCCGACAGACGCCGTTGCCGACGTGCTGGCGTACATCGATCGGAAGATCGCGAACGCGCGCGCGGTGGCGGCGGCGAAGGTGGGCTTCGACGACGAGGCGAAGGTGGCGATCCGGCAGCTCGAAATCCTGCGCGACGATCTGAAGGCCGAGTTGCATGTCGGGTGTTCTGGGGAGCCTGCCGAATTCCAGGGGTTCAATCAATGAGCCGCCCGGCGACCACGCGGCTGAAGGTCAATCCGCCGTTGGGGCGGATGCCGGTGTTGCAGTTCGCCATGCCGGGCGAGCTGGCGATCGATGCGGCGTACCAGCGGTCGATCGCGGCTAGCGAATCGCAGGCGTTGATCCGGCGGATCGCGCAGCACTGGAACTGGGACCTGTGCCAGCCCCTCGTGGTGTCGCGCCGGGTGATACCCGCCTCAAGCACCGAGGGGGTAGGCGAACGGGAACAGCTTTACGTGATCGACGGTCAGCACCGGCTCGAGGCGGCCAAGCTTCGCGGCGATATCGCCCAGTTACCGTGCGTGATCGGCAGCTATGCCTGCGCGGCCGACGAGGCGGCGAGCTTTGTCCACCTGAACCAGCAGCGGCGCGCGCTCAACGCGATGGACCTGTTCCGGGCCGCGCTGGCCAGCGAAGACCCGACCGCCTCCGCCATCGTCGGCGCGCTGACCGACGCGTCCCTGTCGCTGGCACCGCACAGCAACCACACCGCGTGGAAGCCGGGCATGGTGTCGAACATCGGCGGGATCCAGCGCGAGTGGCGGCGTTGGGGCGAAACCGTCTGCCGGGCCGCGCTGCGCGTGCTCGGCAGCGCGTTCCCGGGCGAAGTGCTGCAGTACGCGGGGACGATCTTTCCCGGCATCGTGGCGGCATGCCGCGCAGGCGACGACGAGACGCAGCTGATCGCCAAGCTGGGCGAGCATGGCCAGAAGGCACTGCGGCGCGATATCGCGATGGCGCGGGCCGTGGATGCGACACTGGGCCTGTCCGGCGCGTCCGCCTTCGTCGTCCGCGCGCTGGTGGCGGGCAAGCCGCTCGTGCCGCAGGCGAAGGGCAAGGTGGTCGACATTCGGGTCCACACTGCCGTGCCCGCTGCGACGGCACCTGCAACGGATGCCCTGATCACGTTCCGGGGCACGCGCTGGTGCGACCAGTGCGACATGAAAGTGAGCCATGCCGAGGCGATCGGCTGCAAGAGCCGCTGGTGCACGCTGAGGAAGCTCGGCTGATGGATCTCGGGTCGCTTCCATCGCAGCACTTCGGGTGCATCCTGGCCGATCCGCCGTGGGCGTTTCGCACGTTCTCGGGCGAGACCATGACGCCGCACCGCTGTGCCGAGGATCATTATCGCACGATGACGTTCGACGAGATGGCCGCGCTGCCGGTCGGCGAGCGGGCGGCGAAGGACTGTGCGCTGTTCATGTGGATCGTCGGGAGTCACCTGACCGAGGCGATCGCGCTGGCCGAGGCGTGGGGCTTCACGTTCAAGACCGACGCCTTCTACTGGCTGAAGCAACGCCTGATCGGCGCGGACCAGATCGACCTGTTCACCGGTGACATTCCCGAGCCGCGCATGGGGTTCGGATACTGGACCCGCAAGCAGGTGGAGCCGTGCTGGCTGTTCACGCGCGGCAGTCCGCAGCGACTGACCAAGGGCGTGCGGCAGGCGATCGTCGAGCCGCGCCGCGAACACAGCCGCAAGCCCGATTGCCAGTACGACCGGATCGAGAAGCTCGTCGGCGGCCCGTACCTCGAGATGTTCGCCCGCACCGAGCGGCCGGGGTGGACCGCGTGGGGCAACCAGGTGGGGAAGTTCGAGCAGCCTGCGCCAAGCGGCGCTGCGACGGGCGACAAGGAACTGGCGGCGTGAGCGAGCCAGCGTATCTAGCCAACTGGGAGCCGACTTCGGCGCAGCGGGCGGCGCGGGACGCGGTGGCGCGGGCCTTCGGGGTCGATCCGTGCGCCGTCGTGTCGAAGAGCCGCAAGGCGCACGTCGTGCGGGCGCGGCAGGCGGCGGTGTGGGTGCTTCACCGCAAGTGGCCGACGCTGTCGTGGCCGATGATCACGCGGACCTTGAACCTGGGCGACCATTCGAGCGCGATCTATGCCGATCGGAGGATGGAAGCGCGGCGCGCGCGCGAGCCCGACGTGGCGGCGGCGCTCGACGCCCTGCTCGCAGGAATCGAAGTGCCCAAGATCGCGCCGGTGGTGCTGCCGCCGCACATGCGGCCGGGGCCGAACTCGCGTTCCGGTCGGCCGAGCCGACGGCGGACGCTGCTGGGCGAGGGGCCGATCCTGTCAGCGTGCGAGAACCTGGGCGACGGGCCTGACGGGGTGCGCCTTCCCGGTAACGAGATCGAGAGGCGGCGCGAGGAAGTCGCCGCCGCGCGCGCGGCGCACATTGCGCTGTGGCTGGCGCGCGAAGCGGAATCGAAGCTGCGGATCACGCCCTCACGTAGGCGACAGGCGGTAGGGCGAGCGGAGATCGCGGCATGAGCGCGCTGGAACAGCATGCGCGCGTGGTGGCCGAGGCGCTGGTGGCGGGGGTCGATCTCGACTGGCTCGACTGTCCGCTGGCGCGGCAGATGGCGGAGCTTTCGATGCCGTGGGCCGCGGTGCAGGCGCTGATCGGGATGGGGGTGCCTGCGGGCTTCCTCGGCTCGCTGACCGGGCGGGGCGACCTGGCCGTGGCGCAGGTCGAGCTGCACCGGGACGGCACGTTCACCTTCGGCGGGCCCGACCGGCGGCTGATCCTGGCGGTGCGCGATGCGGCGGGCGACCTGGTCGACCTGCTGGCGATCGCGAGCCACTGCGCCGACGAATGGGCGCTGCTGACGCGCGACGGCGACGTGCTGGGCGAGGCGGTTATCGAGGCGGCCGAGGCGCGCGCGGTGGCGCACGGGCGGGCCGAGCTGCGGCTTTACGGCACGCCGCTCGCGTGGATGCGCGCCGGCGGGGATCTTCCGGCCTCAAGTAGCGGCGCGGTAGGCCGACAAAGAGGCATCTGCGTGACCGACTGGGGGCGACCGGCGATCGGCCGGCTGCGGGCGCTGGGCGAACGGGTGACGCTGATCTGCGACGTCGGCGCCAGCGACCGCCTGCGCGCGATGCTGGCGCACGGCGGGCTGCCGATCGTGGCCGAGGATCGAGCGATGCGGAGGGCGGCGTGAGCGTGAGGCCGGGAAATTATTCTACAAAGATCATCGAGCAGCTGCACTGCGGCCAGCTCCAGAACATGGGCGTCGGCGATCAGTCCGTTATGCGCTGGGTGATAAACTCGATCGAGCGAGCGCACCACTTCCTGTTGCCCGATTGTGGCAAGCTGCTGCCGCGCGACACGACGAAGCCGATGTATATCGAGCCGGACCTGATCAATCCACCATTCGACACCATCATGCTCGAATACGCCGCTGAAAGCGGGGTGAACGCGACGTTCGTCAAAGGTAACGGCGAGGGGTTCGTTCACAAGGACTACTCCGTCCAAGCGCCGGCGACCGCATGACAACCCGCAACGTCCTGTCGGGCGGCGGTTCGCCGCGCAAGCCGCAGCGCGCTCAAGTAGCCGGAGGCGGTAGCGCGGACGAACACAACCCCGCGCCCCCAGCGGGCGGCGGCTCTTCCGAAGGTTCCGGCTATGGACCTCCGCCGGCTGATGATCGCGGGGGTGCGGGGTCTGGTGGCGGCAACGGGGCCTCAAGTAGCGGAGCGGTAGGCCCGGCAGGAAACGGGCGCATTCGCGTCAACGTCGATCCCGAGCGCGATCTCGCCTGTGCGCGGCTGCCGCTGACCGACCTCGGCAATGCCGAGCGGTGGCGGGTGCGGTTCGGGCATGACTTTCGCTTCTGCGCGGAGATCGGGTGGTTCGCGTGGGATGGGCGGCGCTGGGCATTGCTGTCCGAGGAAAAGGACGCGTTGCCGGCGCGGGTGATGCAGTCGGTGTTCGCCACGGTGCGCGCGATCCGGAACGAGGCGGCGCTGGTCGCGGCGAGCGGATATCCGCCCGTGCTCGGCATGAGCGACAAACAACTGCGCGAGCTGGAAGCGTGGACCGACGCCGAGAAGACGACGAGCTGGGATTTATACGCCAACGCGGCCGAACGGGCGGGCATCGACGGGCCGGGCGGGGTCGAGGTCGGGGATTGGCTCGCCGGTCTGGAGCCGATGGACGTGGTGCTCGGTAAAAAGCTGTGGTCGCAATCGATCGCGGCCTGGGCGAAGACCAGCGAGGGCGCGGGCAAGCTGCTGTCGATCGCGAAGCTGGCCAAGTCGTTCCCCGACGTGGCGATCGGGCCGGATGCGCTCGACGCGGACCGGATGGCGATCAACGTCGAGAACGGGACGCTGCGGATCGTGGCGAACACGCGCAAGCTGACCGACGAGGAACGTGCGGCTCGCGTCGCCGCGGGCAAGAAGGACGCGGCGTTCGTGACTGAGGGGGTGCGGATCAAGCGATTCCCGCACGATCGCGCCGACCTGCTGACGAAGCTGGCCCCGGTGAAGTATGCGCCGAACGCCGCCTGTCCGCACTATGACACGTTCATCGCCCGGGTGCAGCCCGACGAGACGATGCGGCGGTTCATCCACCAGTGGGGCGGGCTTTCGCTGACCGGCGACATCGGCGAGCAGAAGCTGGCGTTCTTCTATGGCGGCGGGTCCAACGGCAAGGGAACGTGGGTGGAGGCGGTGGCGCACCTGGCGGGCGATTACGCCGGGTCGATCCCGATCGAGAGCTTCCTCGAAAACGGGACCAAGCGGCGCGGCGACCAGGCCACGCCCGATATCGCGCGGCTGCCGGGGGTGCGGTTCCTGCGCGTGTCCGAACCCGAAAAGGGATCGGCGCTGAACGAGGGCTTGATCAAGATGGTGACCGGCGGCGACCCTGTCGATGCGCGGCACCTGAACAAGGGCTTCTTCACGTTCCTGCCCAGTTTCAAGATGACGATCAGCGGCAACCACAAGCCGAAGGTGAAGGACACCAGCGACGGCATCTGGCGGCGCATGCAGCTGGTGCCGTGGGAAGTGAACATCCCGGCCGAGGAGCGCGACCGCCAGCTGGGCGGCAAGCTGCAGGCCGAGGCGAGCGGGATCCTCAACCGGCTGCTCGAGGGGCTGATCGACTGGCGCCAGAACGGGCTGATCGAGCCCGAGCAGGTGAAAAATGCCACGCGCGCCTATCGCGACGCGTCGGACGAGCTGGGGCGGTTCCTGTCGGCCCTGTGCGAGGTGGGCGACGATCCGCTGGCGTGCCGCGTCAAATCGAGCGAGCTGTTCGAATATTACACCGCCTGGTGCGAGGCGGCCGGCGGCAGCTTCTGGAAGGCCAAGGGCTTCGTCGCGGCGATGGAAGACAAGGGCTTCGAGCGCAAGACGAGCAACGGCGTGTGGTGGCTGCGGGTGCGGTTGCGGGACGGTCTATCCGTCGAGGAAGTGAAGGCGGGCTACTGGCCCTCAAGCAGCGGCGCGGTAGGGCCGCAAGGCGCGTGGCCCGAGGGGGGTGGGGGCGGCGGTGCCGAATGGCCGCAACCCCCTGATTATCCGGACGATCCCGCACCGGACGACTGGGTGTGAGGCGGCGGCGCTCCCTTCCAGCCTCCGAATGGTGAAGTGGCCTCTTTTGGCGGAATGGAAGGGAACGCGGCGAGGGTTTTCAAGCACTTGGCCGTGCTTTGGAAGTGTGGAAGGCAAAACCGGCATCTTTCCGTGCGCGAGAATGCAATCGCAAATCTCTCACGGGAGTTACTCACTTTTGCCTTCCATCCTTCCATTTTGCTTATCAAGAGAGAGAAGAATGGGAGGTAACTCTATGAACTGGTTTCGGTTTTCGGGTTTTCGGGGGATCGCCTCGTGACTTCCATTCGGGCCTCGGGCGTGGGTTCCGGCGTTTGGAGCGTGGAGGGCACGGCCTCACGTAGCGCAGCGGTAGGCCGACAAGTCGCCTCGATTGAGGCGGTCGAGGACGCGCTGGTTGAGGTGCACGACCTCGAATGGCGGCAGCCGGGCGGCGGGCGGTGGCCCTATGCGGGCGACGGGCCGTGGCATCTCGTCCAGGGCGAGGCGGGCGATTATGCCGGCGACGGTGTCGACGGGGTGTCCCGGTCGGCGCGGCCGCGCTCGGCGCTCGATGCCGCCGATGTCGGGCGATACGAGGCGACGGTGGCGTGGCTGCGCTTCGTGCCCGATGCCTTCGACCGGCGGCTGTTGTGGCTGGCCACCGAGCGCGTCTATCGCGGGCAGGGACGGGACTGGCGCGGGATCGGGAGGCGGCTCGGGTGTTCGCTGACGACCCAGCGGCTGTTCCAGCGGTACCGGATGGGCCTCGCGCTGGTGGTGTGCGGCCTCAACGGGTGGCCGTCCCGGAGGGCGAAGGCGCTGCTCGGGCGCGATGGGCTGGTCGATGCACCGGTCGCGCGGCCGGCGATGCTGGTGCTGCCCGAGGAAGAGCGGTGATCGTTCGATTTATTCCAAGGCGCGGCGCGGCGGGGAAGCTCGGCTCGCGGGTTCGTCAAGCCTTGGATTTCTGTCCAAGGCCTATCGGCGCGCTTTCATTCCAAGGGTCTGATGGGGCAGGTTCCCGTCAGGCTCGGCGCTTGCCGTGCGGACCGGTGGAGCCGCGCTCCTGGTCCCACTCGCGGCGTCGGGCCACACTCTCAACGATCGGACCGGAGACATGGGGCGGCTGACCGCGCTGCCGGGGCGGCTCTCGCGCCTGCCGTCGCGCATCGCGGCGGCGCCCAAGCGGGCCGATCCGTTCTACCTCTCGGCGGAGTGGAAGGCGCTGCGGGCCGCCAAGCGGGGGCAGGGTCCGGCCTTCTGCCGGGTGTGCGGATGTGGCGGTCGGCTGATCCTCGACCATCGGGTCGAGCGGAAGGACGGCGGGGCGGACCTGCCGTCGCTCGACCAGCTCGATTGGTACTGCACCGCTCACCACAACGCGAAGACGGCGGCGGCCAAGGCGGCTCGCGCTCGCGGCGATGGGGTGGGGGGAGGTCGAAAGTCTGGCAGGTCGGCGCCCTAGAAACCGCTGTCCCCCTCATTCGGAGGTTTTTTTCTTGGCTGAGGTAATTTCGGAGGTCGACCTGTTCGGCGATCCGGTTGTGCCGCGCCGTGAAGGGCCGGGAAGGCCGGAGGCCGTCTGGAACCGCCGGGGTTCGGATCTCGCGATCCTGGGCTTTGCGCGCGGTCTGACGGTGAAGGAAGTGGCGGAGGTCGTCGGGCTCTGTCAGCCGACTTTCCGCAAGGTATATTTTTCAGAGTGCCGGAAGCGCAAGCAGGCCCGGCTCCGGGTCGAGATGCTGCAGCTCCGCCGGCTCAACGAGCAGGCGGCCGAGGGCAACGTCAGTGCCGAGCGCGAGCTCGCGCGGCGGCTCGACCAGCTACGCATGCGCGACTCCGCGACGGCGCAGGCCTCGGCCCCGCCGAGCAAGGAGCCGAAGCTCGGCAAGAAGGCAGAGGCGGAGCAGCGCGCGATCGAGCAGCGGGGGCTTTACGAGCCGCCGCCGGCGCCGTCGCTGATGAACTGATTTCACATGCGGCCCACCGCTACGCTGCTTGAGGCCTGACATGGCGACCTGGTCCACTGCCTGCCCGGACTGGGAGAAGCGGATCGTCGAGCAGCGCAGCCTGGTGCCGTTCGAGCCGCTGTTCCCGGCGGAGGCAGACGCGGCGCTCGAGGTGTTCAAGTCGCTGCGGATGGTGGACGTGCTCGGCCGCCCGACGTTCGGCGAGGCGTGCGAGCCGTTCGTGTTCGATTTCGTGCGCGCCATCTTCGGCGCCTACGATGCGAAGCAGGGGCGACGGCTGATCAGCGAGTTCATGCTGTTGATCAGCAAGAAGAACGGGAAGTCGACGATCGCCGCCGCGATCATGGTCACCGCCATGATCCGCAACTGGCGGTCGTATGGGGAGATGACGATCCTGGCTCCCACCAAGGTGGTGGCGGGGAACAGCTTCAAGCCTGCGGCGGCGATGATCCGCGCGGATCCGAAGCTTAACGACATGTTCCACATTGTCGACAACGAAAAGCTGATCAAGCACCGGGTCACAAAGGCGGAACTGAAAATCATCGCCGCCGACAGCGGCACGGTGGGTGGAAGCAAATCAGGGTTCGTGCTGATCGACGAGCTATGGTTGTTCGGCAAAATCGCCAACGCCGGTGATATGTTCGAGGAAGCCACGGGCGGGCTCGCGTCACGCGACGAAGGGTTCGTGGTGTACCTCACCACACACTCCGACGAGCCGCCGGCAGGCGTGTTCAAGGACAAGCTCGAATACTTCCGCGACGTGCGCGACGGGAGGATCGACGATCCGACCTGCTTCGGGATGCTCTACGAGTGGCCCGAGGCGATGATCGAGTCGCAGGCCTACCTGAAGCCCGAGAATTTCTACGTTACCAACCCGAACCTCGGGCGATCGGTGACCGAGGCGTTCATCAGCGGCAAGATCCGCAAGGCGAACGGCGGCGAGGTCGACGAGGACGAAGACACCGGCAGCATCCAGGTGGTGCTGGCGAAGTACCTGAACGTCGAGATCGGGCTGCGCCTTCGGCGCGACCGTTGGCGCGGAGCCGATTACTGGGACGCCGCGGCGGACCGGTCGCTGACGCTCGAGGCGCTGCTGGCGCGGTGCGAGGTCGTGGTGGTCGGCATCGACGGTGGCGGTCTCGACGACCTTTACGGGTTGTGCGTGGCGGGCCGCGAGAGCGGCACGGGGCGCTGGCTCTACTGGTTCCGGGCATGGGTGTGGCCCGACGTGCTGAAGCTGCGCAAGTCGATCGCCTCAACCCTGAAGGCGTTCGCGGCCGACGGCGACCTGACGATCTGCGAGGCGGCGGAGCAGAAGGCGGACCTCGACGAAGAGGACTCCGAATACGCGCTGCCGCAGGACATCCGCGAGATCGTGGACGTGATCGTGACGGTGATGGCCAGCGGACTGCTGCCGGAGAAGGGCGCGATCGGGCTCGACCCGCAGGGCGTCGCCGACCTGGTCGATGCGCTGGCCGCGGCGGGCGTGAAGGAAGAACAGATGGTCGCGGTCGGCCAGGGTTACCGGCTGATGTCGGCGATCGTCGGCCTCGCGAGGAAACTGAAGTTCGCCGGCGCGGTCCACAACGGATCGCCGATGATGGCCTGGTGCGTCGGCAACGCCAAGGAAGAGCAAGGGAGGCAGACGGTGATGCTCGTCAAGAACGCCTCCGGCACGGCGAAGATCGACCCGCTGATGGCGGGGATGAATGCGACGAAGCTGCTCGAGGCGAACCCTGAGGCTGGGTCGGGAGCTGGGTCCGTCTACAATCAGCGGCCGATGGTGGTGTGCTGATGGCGACGGGGTACAAGCTGTCTGCTGCGGCCGCCGCCCGCGAGGCGCAATGGGATGCGAGCCGGGGCGTTCTGCCCTTGTCGTCAGATCGGCCGTCGCCCGAGCCATTGACGGATGGCCGGTTCTGGGGCGACGAGGACTGGATCGCCGCACTCGGACTGCCGACCGAGGCGAACAAGGCCGAGACGGCGGCGCGAGTTTCGGCGGTTGCGTTCTGTGTCGGCACGATCGCCGACGTGCTCGGCAGTTTCGGAATCGACCTGCTCGATCGCGAACTGCGAACTGTAGAATCGCCGCTGGTGGGCGTTCTCGGCGAGGAGCCGAACCACATCCAGACGGCGCCGGAATTCTGGTCATCGATGGCGTATGTCGCCGCGCTGGAAGGGATGGCGATCGCGGAGCCGGTCGTCGGATTCGACCAGGTCGAGCTGTGGCCGCTCGATCCGCTCGTGACCAAAGTCGACTGGAAGTATCGGCGGTTCACGGTCGAGACATGGGCGGAGGGTCGCCTTCGTCACCTCGTGCCGTCGCAATTGTTCTGGTTCGGCGGGCTCGCGGACGCGACGATGAAGCCGCTGGTACCGTGGAAGATGGCGAAGGGTTCGATCGATTTCCAGCTCGCGCTCGAAGTCGGCGGTCGGCAGTTCTTCCGCAACAATCGGCGGCTCGGCGGCATCCTAAGCACCGAGCAGGCGCTGACCGAAGAGGGTATCGAGCATATCCGTTCGGGCATTGCACGTTGGAAGCGGGGCGGAATCCCGGTGCTGGAGCAGGGTCTCAAGTACCAGGACGTTGCCGGATCGAACGAGGACGCGCAGCTCGCCGAGCTGATCCGTCAGCGGACGCTCGAGATGGCGCGGTACTGGCGCATTCCGAAGTCAATGATCGGCGAGGATGGCGGGACCGCTGCGAGCCAGGAGCAGCAGGCTCTGGAGTTCGTAAAATACACGATGCGTCCGTGGGTGCGACGGATCGAAAAGGCGATTAGCGCACGTCTACTGCCGCCCGACATGAAGGCCGAGGGCATCCGCGCGAAGTTCAACATGGAGGGTCTGCTGCGCGGCGACAGCGCGACCCAGTTTCGCAATGCGGTGCTGGCGCGCACGGCGGGCACCCATTCGCAGAACGAGCTTCGAACCGGATGGTTTGGCATGCCGCGGATTGAGGCCGAGTGGGCCGACGATCCGCGGGCGCCGCTCAACAGCAACCGTGCGGCCGACGGCATCACCGGTGGCGAGACCGCGCCGCAAGACAAGGTAGAGTAGAGAATGGACGCGATGCTTCCTGCCGGTGCCGTGTGGGCCATGCACCCTGACTACCTGTCGGCGATGCTTCGCCAAGGTGCTGTCGAGGCCATGCTGCCCGATGCACTGCGGCATCTTGCCACGGCGTTCGGCGGCAACCAGGCGGCACAGGCAGCGCCCGATCCGATCCGCGATGGCAGCACGATGATCGTGCCTATGAAGGGCGTGATCGCGCCGAAGCAGTTCAATACCCGGGTGGCGAGCGATGTGCTGGCCGACCGCATCCGCGAAATCGCGAGCGACAGCAAGGTCGGCGCGATCGTGCTCGACATCGCCAGCCCCGGCGGTCTCGTGTTCGGGACGGCCGAATTGGGCGATGCGGTGTTCGAAGCGCGGCAGGCGAAGCCGGTCGTCGCGGTGGCGAACAGCTTTGCCTTCTCCGCCGCGTACTGGGTCGCATCGCAGGCCAGCGCGTTCTACGGCAGCACCAGCAGCGAAGTCGGTTCGGTCGGTGTGCGCTCCGGCCACGTCGACGAGAGCGGGTTCGAGGCGAAACTGGGCTTCAAAACCACGCTCGTCGCCAGTCACCCGGACAAGATTTCAGGCCATCCGTATGGCCCGTTGAGCGACGATGACCTCGCCGAAATCCAGTCGGGAGTCGACGAGAGCTATGCCGCATTCAACGCGGCGATCGCGCGCGGACGCGGGATCAAGGCGGGGGACGTTGCCGGTATCCACGGCACAGGCAAGGTCTTCTCCGCCCAGCGAGCGACCGAACGCGGCGCGATCGACGGTGTGATGACGCTGCGCGAGGTGGTCGCGAAGTACGGTTCGAGCCGCAGCCGCCTGCAGTTGATGCGGCGGCAGGCGGCGGTGGCAGAGGCCGCTGCCGGAATTTGACGAGCTTCCCACGACGGGAGGGAGGGGGCGCCATCCGGCGCCCTTTTTGTTTGGGCGCACGCGCCCGCCATTGGCCACGAAAGGAGTTCACTATGAACCTGGCCGTTCTGAGAGCCCAGGCGCGTGACGTTGCCACCCGCCAGGCCAACCGCCTGCAGGCCGCGATCGACGAGAATCGCGACCTGACCGACGACGAAGAAACCGCCGATGCCGCCGATAAGGCGGAGCTGTCGCGGTTGACCGCCCAGATCCAGCGCGGCGAGCAACTAGTCGCGGCGCAGCAGGCAATCGGTGTCGACACCGCCTCGACCGCGCCCTCCACGGTTCCGGCGCAGCCCAAGACCGGCGAGGGGTCCAACGGATTCCGCGACATCGCCGAGTTCGCTCACGCTGTCCGGCATGCCAATCCCGCGGCAGGCTCGGGCTTCCGCGTCGACGACCGACTCGGCGCGCCAACGAACGTCAACATGGAACAGGGCGACGTCGCCGGTTCCTATCTCGTGCCGGCCGATTTCCGACAGGAGATCGTCGACCTGGTCTATTCGGATCGCGATCCGGTGCTCGACCTGATCGACCCTTCGCCGACCAGTTCGAACCGCGTGCAGGGACTCGGCGACGAGACCACGCCGTGGGGCAGCTCGGGCGTGCTCGCCAAGTGGCGGGTCGAAGCCGAGCAGATGACGCCGACCAAGCTCGGCCTCACCCCGCGCGAAACCAAGCTCAACGAATGCTATGCATTCGTGCTGGCGACCGAAGAGCTGCTCGAGGATGCGCCGCGCATCGCCGACCTGCTGACCCGCAAGGCGGGTGCGGCAATCCGCTGGACGGTGGCCGAAGCCTTCATGTGGGGTGACGGCGTCGAGAAGCCGCTGGGCTGGATGGAATCGGGCGCCCTCGTCACAGTGGCGAAGGAAACGAGCCAGACCGCCGACAGCATCGTTGCCGCCAACGCGGCAAAGATGTTCGCCCGCATGATCGACCCCGCCAACGCGGTTTGGCTCGCCAACGCGGATATCATGCCGACGGTTATGGGACTGAAGTCCGATGCCGGCGACCCGGTGTGGTTTCCGAATTACCAGGATGCGCCCGGCGGGACCCTCCTCGGACGGCCGATCCGCTTCACCGAGCACGCGAAAACGGTGGGCGACAAGGGCGACCTGCAGTTCGTCAACCCGAACGGCTACGAAGCCTTCCGCAAGCAGTCGGGCGTACAGTTCGCGGAATCGATCCACCTGTACTTCGACTACAACATCCGGGCGTTCCGCTGGATATTCCGGGTCGGCGGACAGCCGGTGCTTTCGGCGCCGGTGAGCCCCGCCAAGGGGTCGAGCACGAAGAGCCACTTCGTCGCTCTGGCCGACCGCGCCTGATCGACGACGACAAGCTGAGGGCGGCGGGCAACCGCCGCCCTCTCCGTCGCACCCGTGCGCGGGCGCGTCGGAGAGGCGGATGATCCGGCTCCGGCGAGCGAAATGGAGATGCTTATGAACGGGAATTTGCTTCCCTCGGCGCGCGCGGGCGTGGTCGGGGTCATCGATCCGGACGCCTATGCGGCCTCCACGATCACCACTGCATGGATCGACATGCAGGACTTCTTCGCCATCATGGCGATCCTGCTGGCGGGCGACATCGTTTCGACCGGCACGATCGACGCGAAGTTCCAGCAGGCGACCGACGATTCGGGCACCGGCGCGAAAGACGTCAGCGGCACGTCGATCACCCAGCTGACCCAGGCGGGGACCGACAGCAACAAGCAGGTGGCGATCAACCTCGCCCAAGCGGACCTGGACCGAAACAACGGCTTCCGCTTCGCGCGTCTTTCGGTGACGCTCGGCACGGCGGGCGCCGACTTCGGTGCTGTCGTCGTCGCCCTCGATGGGCGTTACGGCGCTGCCACCGCGACCGACCTGACCACGGTCGACGAGGTCGCCTGAACGCACACTGAAGGGTCGCGGGGCCGGGTCGATCCGGCCCCGCTTCTTCCGATCCGCGTTGCGGCGCGGGTCCGATGAGGCGGGATGCAACCGAGGAGTATGGCAAATGGCGATCAAGTTCCTGGTCGATCACAGGGTCGACGGGCCGCCGGTCGAAGCTTTCAAGCAGGGCGACCTGGTCAAGGACCGCTCGCCCGAAAGCGAGCTGGGCTTCGTGCGTCGCCGCGTGGCCGCGTTCGTCGGCGACAAGGGTGCGCTGACGGATCACGAGGGCCTGCCGGTCGTCGCGACCAACGAAGGCGAGACGGTCATTATACCCGCCAAGCCGGATCGGCGCGATGAAGGGCCGCGCAGCGATGGCACTCCGCCGCGCGCACTCGCCGGACCGCGTACGGTAGTGACTTCGGTCGCGAGCGGCGATGTCGAGAAGGCCCCGGCGAAGGGCGCGGCCAAGGCGACAGCACCGAAGCGTTCGCGCGCCAAGTCTGCGAAGGGCAAGTCGACCGCGAAGAAGGCACCTGCGCCTAAGGCCGCGCAGGCCAGCAAGTAAGCCGGTTGGCGCGGGAGCGGGTTTGATGTTCAGGCTCGATCCCTTTGCGCTGTCGGCCGAGTATGTCGAGGCGGTGTTGCCGTTGGCTTTGGTCAAGGCGCACCTGTCGATCGACGACGGCGAGGACGAGTTCGACGCCGAGCTCGCGGTGTATGCGGCGGCTGCCGTAGACCAGGTCGAGAAGTATTGTTCGCTCGCACTCGGGCCGCAGGCGGACCGGGTGTGGCGGGCGGAGAGCCTGCCGGCGCGGATCGTGCTGCCGGGGCCGAATGTCGTAGTCACGGCGGTCGGCTATCTCGACGGGAGCGGGGATCCGCAGACCGTCGACGTGGCGACGCTGCGGCTCGCGGCGGGCGGGGTGCTCGTGGCGAAGCCGGGTCAGTCGTGGCCGGGCGACATGGCGGCGGGGATCGAAATCAGGTTTTCCGCTGGATATGCCGAAGGCGAGGCGCCGCGCTCGCTGGTGCAGGCGGCGCTGCTGTTCACGGGTCATCTGTTCGCCAATCGCGAGGCGGTGATCACTGGCACGATCTCGGGCGAGATCCCGCTCGGGTTCAAGACGCTGTGCTCGGCGTACCGGATGCCGGTGCTTTAGGATGTCCATGACCCCTGCTGCCCGTCGGGACACGCGGGTCGAGTTTCAGCGGGCTGCACCTGCTCGCTCGGCGCTCGGCGGAAAGACCCCGGGTGCGGGTGACTGGGCGGCGATCGGGTCGCGCAAGGCGAAGGTGCTGTACGGCACCGGGGCCGAGCGGCGCGATGCGGCGGTCGAGGGCGGGACGCAGGCGGCGACGTTTCGCTTCCTGCTCGACTCGCTGACGCGCACCGTCACGATCGGCGACCGCGCGGTGTGCAAGGGGTTGACCTACGACCTGACCGGCCGGATCGAGATCGGCCGGACCGAAGTCGAATTCACCGGAACGGCGCGGCGGGGGTGATGGCCAAGTCGTTCGTCAAGACCTCGGGCTTTCGCGAGCTCGAGGCGGCGCTGCTCGACCTGTCGACCCAAGTTGCCCGGCGGCACGGCCGCAAGGCGCTGCTGGACGCTGGCGAGCCGATCCACGAGGCCTACGTCGCGAAGACCAAGGTCAAGAGCGGTACGCTGCGCGACAACGCGAACATCGGCACGCGGCTGAACCGGAACCAGCGCCGCCAGTCACCGCGACCGGGGCCGAGCGAGATCGAGCTGCACATCGGCACCGCCGACCCGGCGGGCATCCAGGAGGAATTCGGCATCCGGCAGGCGGCGAACCCCTCGCTCACCCCTGCATGGGACAGCGAGGGCGGTACGCGGGCGCTCGACCGCATCGGCAAGTCGCTGGGCGAGAGCATCGAGCGATCGGCCCGCCGCGGACGACCGAGGAAGAGCTGATATGGAGGAGGCCTTAGTCGCCCGCCTGGTCGCGGCGAACACGTCGGCCGAGGACCGGATCAGCTGGTTCGGGCGTGCCCGCGGCGATGGCCTGCCAGCGGTGGCGCTGACGCTCGTCTCTCCGGGTGAGGAGTGGACCCACGATGGACCCGACGGGCTCGATCGCCCTCGGGTGCGAATGGACATCTACGCGGCCACGGACCTCGGCGCATTGGCGCTCGGCCGTGAATTGCGCGCTGTCATGCACGGCGAGGCGACGGTGGCCGGGGTGCGGTTTCATCCGGCCCGGCTCGAGGCGTCGCGCACGCTCGACGGCGAGGAGCAGGACGGCGGCGACCCGCTGTTCCGATTGCAACACGAATACCTGTTCTACCACGAGGAGACGTAAGCCATGACGACCGCTGCCAAGACCGCGTTCGGCGCGGAGCTGTGGATGGGTCCGGCGGGAGGCCCGGTCGTAAAGATCGCGGAGCTGCTGTCGGTCAATCCGCCCCGCATCAGCCGCGAGACCATCGACGTGACCACCCATGACAGCCCTGCCGGTGCGCAGGAGTTCATCACGGGCGGGATCTACGATCCGGGCGAAGTGTCGGGATCGATCCACTACATCGCCGGCAGCGCGGGCGACGACGCGATGATCGCGGCTGTCACCGACGGCGTGATCCGCGATTTCAAGATCGTCGCCAAGTCGGCGGCCGACACCGAGGACCTGACGTTCTCGGGCTTCATCACCGAATACGGCGTCGACGAACTGGCGACCAACGGCAAGCAGACCGCCAGCTTCACCGCCAAGGTGAGCGGCGAGATCACGCAGGCCGCGACCGCCTGATGTCTCGCGCTCCGGACGGCGTCGTCGCCTTCGAATACGACGGCAGCCGATACGAGATGGTCTTCGACATGAAGGCGATCGCGTTCTTCGAGCGCGAGGCCGACATGTCGATCATCGAGGTGCTCGGCGACCTGGAAGCGGCGCGAGAGGAAGCGCGTGCGCCCAAGGTCGCCGGGCTCGCCTTCCTGATGCAGGCGGGCCTTCGCCGTCACCATCCCGAGGTGTCGCCCGAGCGTGCGCTGCGCATGGCGGGCGACCCGGCGGTGCAGGCGGCGCTCGGCTCCGGCGTATCGGCGGCGATGCCCGATGCCCCCGCGGACGATGCGGGTGCGGAGGGAAACGCGAAGGCCGCGACCGCGAAGCCGACCAAGGCTTCGACTGGGACGCGGCGATCGAAGGGGCGTTCGAAGCAGGGCTGAGCCTTGCCGAGTTCTGGGAGGCGACTCCGCGCGTGCTGGCAGCGGCGCAGCGCGGGTATCGCCGCCGGCGGGGGTGGCTGGCCTGGCATGTTGCCAGGCTCAATCTCGCCGATCCGAAGGCTTTCCCCGACCTCGCCGACCTGACCGGTGACGCGCGGCCCGACCGCGCCGCGCAGGGCGGGGCGACGATGCTGCACAACATTCGACTGCTGAAGGCCGCGATGGCGGCGAGACGAGGAAACGACGCATGAGCTCGCTGATCGGTGCCCTGCGCGTCACGCTCGGGCTCGACAGCGCGGCGTTCGAGAAGGGCGCGACCGCGACCGAGCGGCGCATGAACAAGATGGAGCGATCCATCGAAGGCTTCGGCAAGAAGCTGTCGGGTGTGGGCCAGACGCTGTCGATCGCGGTGACCGCGCCGATGGTGGCGTTCGGCATCGCGTCGGTGAAGGCCGCCGCCGAAAGCCGCGACGCGATGGCGCAGGTCGAGGCTTCGCTCAAGTCGATGGGCGATGCCAGCGGTCGCACCGCCGCGCAGCTCGGCGACATGGCGAGCGGCATCATGGCGCGCTCGCTCTACGACGACGACGAGGTGCTGCGAAAGGTCACCGCGAACCTGCTGACCTTCGGCAAGATCAGCGGATCCGTGTTCGACCGCGCCCAGCAGGCTGCTGTCGACCTGTCGGCTCGCCTCGGCACCGACCTGCAATCGTCGGCGATCATGCTCGGCAAGGCACTGAACGACCCGGTCAAGGGCGTGACGGCGCTGACCCGTGTCGGCGTAAGCTTCACGGCGCAGCAGAAGGCCCAGATCAAGGCGATGGCCGAGGCGGGCAACGTGGCGGGCGCGCAGTCGCTCATCCTCTCCGAACTCAGCAAGCAGTATGGCGGCTCGGCCGAAGCCGCGCTCAAGGCCGCAGGTCCGCTCGCGGCGCTCAAGAAGCGGTTCGACGCGCTCGCCGAAACGGTGGGCGGCGTCCTGCTCGTCGCGATAGAGCGCATCACCCCCATCATCACCCGTATTGCCGACGGCTTCCTGGCGTTGTCGCCGGGAATGCAGACAGCCATCGTCGCCGGCGGCGCGCTCGTCGCCGTGCTTGGCCCACTCGCGCTCGCGCTCGGCGGGATCATCCAGTTCGCCGCTCCGATGTTGGCGTTCATGGGAACTCTGGGCGGCATCATGGCCAGTGCCGGTTCGGCGGGTGGCGCGGCTGCGGCGGGAATCGCCGGGCTCGGCTCGGTGCTGGGCTCGCTCCTCGCCGTGCTCGGTCCGCTCGCGCTCGCGATAGGTGCGGGTTACATCGCGTGGAAAAACTGGGACGACATCGGGCCGCGCCTCACCCCCATCATCGGCAACCTGCGCGACATCGCAGAGGCGGTCGGCCTGCTGGGCCCGCGCGTCGACGAGGCAGGCCAGAAGACCGACGGTTATGCGACCGATCTCGCCGACCTGGCGCGCGTCGCGACCGAGACCTCCAACACCTTCCAGCGGTGGGCCGATGCCTTCGATGCCTACAACGCTCGCACGGCGGCCGCGGCGCGCGAGAATGGCACGACGATCCAGGCAGGCCTGCGCGACCTTTGGGCCGGGTTCGAGAGCTTCGTCGCGCGTCTGAATGGCTGGGGCGCCGCCGTCAGCAAGGTACTGTCCGACGTGTGGACGATCGGCCGCGACATCGTCGCAGGCATCGCCCGCGGCATACGGCAGGCGCCGACTGCCGTGTGGGACGCGCTCAAGTCGGTGATCTCTTCGGGCATCTCGAATGCGAAGACCTTCCTCGGCATCCAATCACCCTCGCGCGTGTTCATGGAGATCGGCGACTTCATCGGGCAGGGCCTCGCGATCGGGATCGAGGGCGGGAAGAAGAAGGTCGACGCGGCGACCCGCAAGCTGACGGAGGCGGCGCGCAAGGCGGCGGATGAAGTGCGCGACCTGTTCGCGCGGCTGTTCCCCGAGGTCGAGGCGTTCAACAAATACAAGGCCGACCTCGATCGGATCGAGGGCAGCGGGCGATCGGAGGATGCAAAGTCTGAAGCGCGGCGCCGCCTGGGACTCGAGTTCAAGGGCATGACCGGCCCGGTGGAGGTGTTCACCGAGCAGGGCCCGCTCGACGTGACCAAGGGGCTCGACGACGTGCTCGATGCGCTCGACACGTTCAAGAAGCGGGCGGGGACGACGGCGGTCACCGTGGCGAAGTCGTTCAAGGACATGGCCGACGAGACGCTGCGGTCGCTGTCGAACCTCGCGAACTCGATCAAGGGCGGCGGTATTCTCGGCATCCTCGAGGCGGTGATCGGGATCGGGCTGCAGCTCGGATCGATCGGCGTGTTCGGCAAGACGGTGGCAGGGCGGATCAACGCTCCCAAGGTGCCGGGCTATGCCGGCGGCACGAACTTCCACCCCGGCGGCCTTGCGGTGGTCGGTGAGCGCGGGCCGGAGCTGTTGGACCTCCCGCGCGGGTCGAAGGTTTATCCCAACGGCGCCGGGCCGAGTGGCGGCGGGTCAACCGTCCAGGTCATCCCCTCGCCCTATTTCGACGTCGTCGTCGACGGGCGGATCGTGCGCGCAGGCCCCGCCATCATGCAGGGCGGCGCGCAGGTGGCGCAGGCGCAGATGGCGCAGCGGCAGCGGCGTCGGGTTGGGTGATGATCGAGCTGCCCGACAATCCCGCGCCGAACGCGGTCGATCCGGAGTTGATCGATTACGGCATGTTCCTGCGCTCGCCCACGGGCGGCTCCACGTTGCGGGTCGATCGGGCGGGGTCGCGGTACAAGGTGACGGTGGGGTTTCCGCCGATGCGGCCGGAGGTCGCGCGGGTGTTCACCGCGCGCCTGGCACGGGCGAAGCGCGAGGGGCTGCGGATCGAATACCCGCTGCTCGGCGCGTCGCAGGGCAATCCCGGCTCCCCTGTCGTCGATGGCGCGGGGCAGGCGGGCACCACGATAGCGCTGACGGGGCTCAACCCCGGCTACACCGTGCGCGAGGGGTACTGGATGACGTTCGTCGGCAACGGCGGATCGCGCTACCTGCACCAGGCGGTGGGCGTGGCGACGGCGGACGGGGACGGCGCGGTCAGCGTGTCGATCGAGCCGCCTCTGCGCGCGCCCCTGCCCGATGGGGCGGAGGTGCTGCTGGCGAAGCCGACGATCGACGGTGCGCTGATCGATACGCTGGGCTGGTCGCTGTCGGTCGACCGGCTCGTCCGCATCGGCGGCGCCATCGTGATCGAGGAAACCGAGGCGGTCGGCGGGGCGATGACCGTGCCCTCGTTCGACGATGACGACGCGCCCCCCACTTTCGACATGGATTCCTGACGATGGCGCAGCAGACGATCGGCCTCGGCACAGTCGCGAACGACGGCACGGGCGATACGCTGCGGGTCGCGGGCGGCAAGGCCAACGACAACTTCACCGAGCTCTACGCGGCGGTGGCCGACCTGGTCGCGGCGGTCGCGGGCAAGGCGGATTCGTCGGAGATCGCGGCGGCGGTGGCCGCGCTGGTCGATTCCTCGCCCGGCACGCTCGACACGCTGAACGAGCTGGCGGCGGCGCTGGGCGACGATCCGAACTTCGCGACCACGATCGCGACGGCGCTGGCGGGGAAGCTGGCGGCGGCGAACAACCTGTCGGACGTGGCGAACCCGGCGACGGCGCGGGACAACCTCGGTCTGGAGATCGGGGCTGACGTTCAGGCCTACAGCGCCAACCTTGCCGCGCTCGCGTCGGCGGGCGGCCTCAAGCAGGGCACGCATACGATCCCGGTTCTTGCTGGCGCGATGGTCGCCCGCACGACCAACGGCGCGGCCTCGGGCACGACCGAGAGTACGACCAACAAGGTCATGACGCGCACGCTCGACTTCGATCAATCGACCGACGAGTTCGCGCAGGTCTCGATCCCGATGCCGAAGAGCTGGGACGAGGGCAACGTGGCGGTCCAGTTCGTCTGGACGGCGGGCGCGACGGGCAACGTGGTGTGGGGCGCGCAGGCGCAATACCAGCGCGACGACGATCCGGTCGATGGCGCATGGGGCACCGCGCAGACCGTGACCGACGGCGTGACCGCCTCGGGCGACCGGATGGTCTCAGCATTCACCAACGCGATCACCCCGGCGGGCACGGGCGGCAACGAATGCTCGCTGCTGGTGCAGGTCTACCGCGACGCGGACAACGGCAGCGACACCCTCGTCGCCGACGCGAAGCTGCTGGCGATCCGGGTGAACTACACCGTCAACGCGGGCGACGATTCGTGAGCCTGTTCGGCGACTTCGGGATGATGATGGTGGGGGAGGTAGCCGCCACACCTCTGGCAAACTCCATCGTGGCCGTGCAGGACTTCCAGACGGGCACGACGACTGGCAACGTAGACTACACCACCGCGACACTATCGGGCCTAACTCCCAAGGCTGCACTGATCTTTGCCACCCGCAACTCGGTTGCCAATGAGCCGGGTGGAACAGTCGGGGCGCAGATCGGCATCACCCGGATTGGCAGCATCTTGG
Organism: Tsuneonella sp. HG094; assembly: GCF_053819285.1. NCBI lineage: Bacteria > Pseudomonadati > Pseudomonadota > Alphaproteobacteria > Sphingomonadales > Erythrobacteraceae > Tsuneonella > Tsuneonella sp. HG094. The sequence goes on along the minus strand of NZ_JBSORA010000001.1, from coordinate 1,556,733 downwards.
GAAGCTTCGCGCGCACATTCAGCGAGGACGGTCAGACCACTACCGACGTGACGAGGATTTACGACACTGGCGGCGGCACTGTTCTAAGTTACAACTCAGCCGGTAGCGCAGCGGCTTCATCCGGCAGCGCGACCCTGATAAGCGGCGGCATTCGCGTGAACTACAGCACCGCCACCACCAACTTCCGGGACTTCTACATAGCGTTCGGCGGGTCTGACCTGACGACTGGTGCAGGAGCCGCGAACCTCGGCACAGGCACATCGGCGCTTTCACAGTCGCAGAGCTTCAAACCCGATGCTGTGATCCTGTTCGGCATTTGCGCAACTACCGAATTTCTCAACGAGTCCTTTTTCACGTTCAGCCTGGGCGTGGCCCTCTCTGACGGCACACAAATGTGCTCGCTCATTGCCGAAGCCGATAACGTGGCGGATGGATCGCCTTTGCAGGCGCTTCTTACGAACCGCTGCGGAGGGCAAATAGGCTCCGCAGATGGTTCCCTTTCCTATTCCATCACGGCGGGCAATTTCACCACGAGCGGCTTCGACCTGACACCCAGCGCGAGCGCGGGTAGCGACCGACTGCTTTACACCGCCCTCAACTTCGGTGGGCGGCGCACAAAACTGCAAACCTTCATCACGCCGACCTCGACCGGAAGTCATGCAGTCACGGGCGTCGGGTTCACTCCGCAGTTTGCGCTGGTTGTCCTGACGAGCCTTGAAGCGACCGACCCCACGTTCCCGATCAGCACGTCCAACTTGATGACGGGCCACTCGATTTGCGCGATCGGCGATGAACAGTGGTGCAGCGCAATCTACATCGAAAGCGGCGCTGCCACCACCAACACGGGTTCTCAGGTCAAGAATACCGCTATCCTGCTGCGTTCACCGTCAGGCGCAGCGGTAGAGGCGACACTCACAAGCTTCGACAGCGATGGGATGACGCTCAACTATTCAGCGGTTCAGGCGAACGGCAAGAAGGGTTTCGTGCTGTTCGTGGAATAGAATTGGCCCCCGAGACCATCCATCTCGGGAAGCAAGGACCCCCCATGACCCAGCTTCTCCTCACCCTGCTGTGCGGGCTGACCGCGCTTGTGCCGTCGGCCATCGTGAAGCTGGCGCGCGGCTGACATGAACCGAATCTCCCTCGTCGGCCTGCTCAGGATAGATCTGCCCGATGCCACCGTGCGGCTGTGCGACGGCGGGTTCATCGAGTTCGACGGCGAGACGTACACCAGCGTCGATCCGACGTTCGGCACGATCGCCAGCCTCGCGGCGTTGACCGAGGGCGTGGGCGAGGAAATCCCCGCGCTCGAGCTGGCGCTCAACCCGGCGGCCTCAAGCGCGCCGGCGGACCTGTCGCAGCCGGGCTTCCAGCGGTCGGCGGTGCGGTTGTGGATCGGGGAATACGACGTCGACACCGGGCTGCTGGTCGGCGACCCGGACCTGCTGTTCTTCGGGCAGATCGACCAGACCGTGCTGCGCGTCGGGCGGAATGCGCGCGACCTGAACATGACGATCGTCTCGACGCTCGAGCGGCTGTTCCTGCGGAACGAGGGCAACTCGCTCTCACCGGTGTTCCACAAGTCGGTCTGGCCGGGCGAGACGGGCCACGACAACGCCACCGGGCTGACCGTGGCGGTGGCCTGGGGGGTGGAGAAATCGCCTGCCGCGTCGAGCGCGGGCTATGCCCCGGGCGGGGCTGGCGGCGGCGGTGGCGGCTACGCCGTCTCGCGGTTCGCGTACTGATCGGGCGGACATGGGAAAGAAGCTGAATCCTCTCGTCAAGCGCCAGCGCGCGCTGAAGGCGACGATGGCGAAGTATCGCGACCGGCCCTTTTCCTGGGACCGCAACACGACCTGCATCCACCTGTTCGCGTTCCACGCACGGCGGATGGGGCACCGGTTCGAAAAGGTGCCGAAGCTGGCGGGCCCGAAGGACGCGCTGCGCGAGCTGAAGAAGCGGGGCTGGGCTTCGGTCGAGGCGATGCTCGACGACCTGCTGACACCGATCCCGGTGGCCATGATGCTGCCGGGCGACGTGAGCGTGCTGCCCGGCGACGACGCGCTGGGCGCGATCGTGATCTCGCTGGGAAGCACGGCGATCGGATATTCGGAAGGGGCACCGGGCATGACGATCTTCACCGAGCCGGGCCGCGTGCTTGAGAAGGCGTGGAGAGTCTGATGCGCCCTACCGCTTCGCTACTTGAGGGCTGGGAATGAGCAAGGTCCTGAAAACCGTGGCGACCATCGCGGGGGCGGTGGCACTCGTCGCGGGCACGGTCGCGCTGACGGTCGGCACCGGTGGGGCGTTCCTCGGCGTGAGCGCGGCGCTGTGGGGCACGATTGCCACCGCCGCGAGCATCGCCAGCGCGGTCGCCGCAACCGGCGCGCAGCTGTTGACCAAGCCGCCGCCCTCGCGGGGGAGCGAGACGAAGATCCAGATCGGGGTCGAGCCGCCATCGCCCTACCTGATGGGCGAGGCCTATTCGGCGGGCGTGCTGCGCCACGATGCCGGGTACGGCGCGACGCTGAACAAGGTGCCGAATCCGTACCGCGCGCTGGTGGTGGTGGCCTCGGTCGCCGGGCCGCTGGCCGCGTGCACGCCGATGGTTGATTTCTCCAGCGATCTCAGCTGGTATTCGACCTACCTTTACACCGACACGCAGCTCGGCGCGCAGCCAGAGGCGGCGGCGCTGACGCCGCACTTCGCGGGGCTGCCGGGGTGGGACGCGGATTCGAAGCTCAGCGGGCAGGGCGCGATCCTGTGGAACGCGAAGTTCGACAAGGACGGCAAGCGGTTCGCGAGCGGCCTGCCAAACCTCGGCGCGGTGTGGCAGGGCGTGGCGGTCTACGACCCGCGGCTCGACGATACGTTCCCCGGCGGCGCGGGGACGCACCGGATCGACGACGAATCGACGTGGGAGTATTCGGACAACCCGGCGCTGCACGCGATCGCCTATGCCTATGGCCGGTATGCCAACGGCAAGAAGGTGTTCGGCATCGGGCAGCCGGCGGCGGGGATCGACCTCGCCCGCTTCGCCGCGTGGGCGAACGTGTGCGAGGCCAATGGCTGGAGCATCAGCGGGACGATCTACGAACCCGGAGACCGGTGGGCGAACCTCAAGGACATCATGGTGTCCGGGTGCGGCGAGCCGGTGGTGACCGGGGGCGTGCTGTCGGTCCGCTATCGCGCGCCGCAGGTCAGCCTTGCCACGGTGACCGAGGACGACATCGCCGACGACGACCTGTCGATCACCGCGATGCAATCGTACCGCGCGCGGGTGAACGGCATCTCGCCGAAGTACCGCAACCCGGACGCGAACTGGGAATTCACCGCGGCCGAGACGGTCACCGTGCCGACCTATGTGACCGAGGACGGCGAGGAGCGGGTCGAGGAGCGGCAGTGGAACCTGGTCAAGGACGTCGACCAGGTGGCGCAGCTGGCGGCTTACGCCCTCGTCGATGCGCGCGAGCTGGGGCCGATCGAGGTCACGCTGAAGCCGCAGTGGCGGTGGGTGAAGCCGGGCGATTGCCTGACGCTCGATTTCCCGTCCCTCGATTTCGACGGCGATGCGGTGGTGATCCAGCGCGAGATCGATCCCGCGACGATGAAGGTCAAGCTGACGCTGATCGGCGAGACCGAGGCGAAGCACGATTACGCGCTGGGTCTGACCGGCACCCCGCCGCCGACCCCGGCGCTGGGGCAGACCGCGCAGGAGCGCGACGAGCTGGCGGCGGCGGCCGTGAGCCCGGCGGGGTACGATACCGCGCTGATAACCTCGAGCTATGTCACCGATGCCGACCCGCTCGATGGACTGTTGCAGGCGACGGATACCGCGATCACGGTCGAGGATCACGTGCGAACCTACGCCGACAAGTCGGTTGCGGTGACGGGCGGCACGCTCACCGTCGAGGCGGACGGCGTGACCGCGCTGTCGGACGACACGCTGTACCACGTCTATTACGACGATCCCGATCGGGCGGGCGGTGCGGTGGCGTTGAAGGCAACGCAAGTGAGCACCGATGCCGCGACGAGCGACAGCAACCCGGATCGGCACTACGTCGGGTCGCTCGCTACCGACGTGACTGGCGGCACCGGAACCAGCGGCGGGGGTGCGACCCCTCCGGGCTGGCGCGACAACATCTACGAGAACTGAGGACCATCGATGACCACTTTCGAGGAGTGGCTGCGCCAGTTGCGCGCGGCCGGAAAGCTCGCGCCCAACGGGATCAACATCGATCGGGGGTTGCCGTTCGCGTGGACCTTTGCGCTGGGCGGTGACTGGACCGGGGCGACGATCGCTTCCAGCCTGAGGCTCGATCCCGATGCCGCCGGGGCGACGGTCGAGGACTTTACCTGCTCCAACGACGGATACGACGCGGACGCCGATGCGACCGAGTTCACCCTTGCCCTAACCGATGCGGAAACCGCCGCGCTGATCGCCGACACCGATGGCGATGCGCTGGTGCAACTCGCCTGGGACGTGGTGTTCACGCCCTCGGGCGGCGACACGATGCGCCTGATGGGCGGGATCGCAACCGTAACCGGAAAGGTGACCAATGGCTGACCTGACTGTCAACATCAACGGATCGCCAACGCCGATCTACCTCGGTGAAAGCACCGCGCTGGCATCGGCGAAAGCGGCGATCGCCACGTCTGCCGCCGCCGACGCGCTGGCGAGCAAGGAGGTCTCGCAAGCCGCCGCATTGAGCCTCGCGAACGTGTTCCAGACCACGGCGGCGGGCCTTGCCGCGGTCGGGCCGAACGAGACGTTCTGGGTGTTCTCGGGCGGGCTGCTGTCGCTCTACCGCGACGTTGCGGGGGTGGCGGTGCTGCTCGACAGCCTGCCGCTTTCGACGGCTGTTCTTGCGAAGCGCGCATTCGGCAGCACCGCAATGCAGTCGGTTGATACCGAACTCGCCGGAAGCGACGTGCCCGCCGACATCGGACCCATCTACATCGGGCACAACACGCAAAGTGCCGACGGCATCACGATCGACACTGCCGCGAACTTCCCGCCAGGCGTTGCGTTTCGCCGAGCCTTGGGGACGTTGGCCGCTCCCACGGTGGTCACCAGCAATACCCAACTCGGCTATCTCGACTTTCGCGGTTACAACAGCGGCAAACTGTGGAACGTCGGATCGCTGGACGTGCTGGTCAACGGGGCCATTGCGTTCGGCACCGACCAGCCTCCGCGCACGTTCATGCGGTTCGCGGTCTGCTCGAATGATAACCAAGCGAACGAGGCGATGCGCGTCCAGTCGTATGGTGATAGTGATGGCGTGGTCAAAGGTGCCGGTTTGTGGTCCGGCTTCATTGAGGCGGGCGACCCGGACAACGTATCTTACCTCCCGCGCAACGGTGCGCAGCCGCGCATCTACGCCGTGACCGGTGTGCAGGATTGGGCGGCGGTGTTCGACAGCCGGTTCGAGACCGCGCAGGCGCTCGGCGTGCGGATCGACATGTCGCGCGGGAACAACGAGGATTATGCCCTCGCCTTCGCGCTCGACGGCACCATCCGGGCATCGGTGCGCGGCGACGGAATGGCAGTCTTTCCGCGCGCTCGGCTCGGGATTGAGACCGATCCGCTGTTCGGATCACCGACACTGGCTATTGCCAACACCCTGAACGATTGGGCTTTCACCGCCGAAAGCCGCCCTGCGACGGGTGCTGGCTATGCGGCCCGGTTCCATACGCTCGGCGAATCCAGCGGGGATTACATCTTCGGCGGATCGTCCGGCGCGGGCGCGGGCACGTTCAAATTCTCGGTCAAGGGCAACGGAGACGTAGACACCGTCACAGCCTACAAAGTGGCGGGCACGCAAGTGGTCGGCGCACGGCAGGCGTTCATTCCAGACCCGGCAGGGGGAGCCACGGTCGACACCGAGGGGCGTGCCGCAACGTCTGCGATACTCGACCTGCTCGCCGCACACGGCCTGATGGCCGCGTCGTGACCACCGACGAATCCGTTGCCGTGCTCGGCATCGGCCTCATCATCCTGATCGGCCTCGGCACGATCGGCTTCGTGTTGTGGGGGCGGCTGTGAACGGCAACCAGGTCATCGACGGGCTGCAACTGCTATCGGGCACGTTGTGGCTCAGCGTCATGCTGTCGCGCCTGCCCTCCGTGCTGCGGATCGTGCGCGATCGCGATCCGAGCATCGCCGATTTCTTCGCCGCGTTCCTCGTCGGCAACGGCGCGGTGCAGCTCGGCTTCGTGCTGCGCTGGTGGCTCTACCCCAACGTCAAGGGACTGATGCAGCCGGGCGAGCTGGTGCTGTGGGGCTGCCTCTACCTCGTTTCCTCGATGCTCGCGGGCGCCTCGCACTGGCTCCCGCGCAATGGTTGAGGTGGCGGCACTGGTGCGGGCGCTGCCCGCTGGCACGATCAGCGGTTGGCTGCTGGTCTCGATTGTCCTGCTCGGCCTGATCAAGGCGTGGCCCGTGCTCAAGCGGCTGCGGGTGGAGGAAGACGGGTCGCTGCGCGGCGACCTCCTCCAGCGGATCCGCGCGCTCGAGGAGGCGATGGCCGAGGAACGGCGGCTGTGCCTGCACGAGCTGGCCGAGATGCGTCGCGATTACGAGGGACGGCTGTCCGCCCAGTCGCTGCAGATCGATGGCCTGCAGCGCGAACTCTACAACCTGCGGCTCGCATCGATGACCCACGTCTCGCGCATCGCGACGCCGGGGGAGATGGCCGACCGGGCGCGCAAGCTCGACGAAGGGAAAAGCGAATGAGCCTGCTCGACCAGTTCGACCTTTCGCAGGGCGACCTGCCGCCGTGGATCGTGAAGGCGGTGGCGGTCACTCGACCCCTCACGACGAGCGGCATCATCGCCATTCCGGTGATGGGCGCGTTCAGCGTAGGGCTGATCTCCGGCTTCGAATCGTGGTTCGTGGAAGCGGGCACCGGCGCGCGCATGGCGAAAGACAGCACGGCCTTCCTGCAGGGCATCCCCGATGCGGCCTATGCGATGATCGCCACGATCGCGCTCGGCTACTCGGCATCGAAGACGGCGGAGGCGATCAAGGCGCCGAAGCCGGCGGGCGGGGCCAGCCCCGAGCTGCCGACCGTGCCGGTCGAGACTCCGCCGGCGAGCGACGGAAGGCCCGACTATGCTCGCTGAGACGCAGTGGGCGCAGATATTCGGCGCGGCCAAGCGGCGCGGCGCGCGCTGGTCCGACCTGGCCGACGTCGAGGCGTTCAAACGCGAGGTCGAGGCGGCGCTGCCGCGCGAGCTGCCGGTGCCGACGTTCGGCGTGGCGGATGCCTTTACGCCCAACCTGACCGCGTTCTTCGACACGATGCGCGAAGGGCGCATTCTCGGCCCCACGCTGTCCGCTGACGAGGTTTCCGGGTGCGAGGCGATCATCGCGGCGTGCAGGGGCTGGCCGCTCTCGTGGACCGCCTACGCGCTTGCCACGGCCTATCACGAGACGGCGGGCACGATGCAGCCGATCAAGGAGCACGGCGGCGCTGCCTATTTCCGGCGGATGTACGATCCGCAGGGCGCGCGGCCGCAGGTGGCCAGGCGGCTCGGCAACACGGTCGAGGGCGACGGGGTGAAATTCGCCGGGAGGGGCTATGTCCAGCTCACCGGCCGGGCGAACTACGCCCGCGCGCAGGACAAGCTGGGCGCGCCGTTCGTGTCGGATCCCGATCTCGCGATGCAGCCCGGCCACGCCGCGGCGATCATGCGCGAGGGGATGCGCGACGGTTGGTTCACCGGGAAGTCGCTCAAAACCTACCTGCCCGAGAGCGGCAAGGCCACGCACGCCCAGTTCAAGGACGCGCGGCGGATCATCAACGGCACCGACCGGGCCGCGGACATCGCGACCTATGCGGTCGAGTTTCAGAAGGGACTGACGACATGACCGACCAGCAGATCAAGCAGATGACGGAGCGCTTCCTCGCGTGGAAGCTGCCCGAGAATTTCAACCCTGACGCGGGGATCAGCTTCAAGCGGGAGTTCAATGATAGCCCGGCCGCGATGAAGGCGCTCGGACTGAGCGAGCCGATGCGTCACGAACCGACGGGAACCAACCTCTTCGATTACACACAGGCCGAGGCGATGGTCCGGCACATGGTCGAGGGCCTGTGATCTTCGAATTTTTCCGCAAGCCCCTCGCCTGGGCGATCGCCGCCGTCGTGGTCGTCCTCGGCGTGCTGTGGCTGTTCGGTGCACTGACGAACGGCGAGCGGGCGAAGACCGAGGCGAAGCTCGGCCGCAATTCCGCCGAGGCGGCGATCGAGAGCGGCGGCGATGCGGTCGACACGGTCGGCGCGCAGGGTGGGGCGGAGCGGGCCACCGACACGATCACGATGGAGAATGCCGATGCGATCCGAAACGCCGAGGGCGCGGCTGCGCCTGTTGCTCGTCCTGCCCGCGATGCTGGTTTGCGCAGCCTGTGTCGGCGCGCCGCCTATCATCAGCGCCCCGAGTGCCTGCAGTTCACTCCTGCCCGATGACTGGCGTGGCGGTGTTCCGGGCGCTCCGCTGTCGGCGGGCGAGACGGTCGGCGACTGGATCCAGTTCGCAGACGCCCAGACCGGACAGCTCGACAAGTCCAACGATCGATACCGGGCGGCCGTCGGCATCGTCGAGCGATGCGAGGAACGAGACCGCGCCGCGGTAAAACGCAGTCGTCCGAAGTTCCTCGGGCTGTTCTAGCCGAACCAGCCCCTGACCATCAGCGCGAACCCGGAGAGGGTGACGAGCAGGATGAACGCGGCCTCGAGCTTGAGCTTCACGGCACCAGCCTCGGGACCGACACCCACTCGTCGGGCTCCTCGCGGAAGGCGATGATGTCCATCGGGTCGGTGCTGCCCGGCGACCAGCTCCAGCTATCCTCGGCGCGGTCGCGCCAGTTGCGCGCGTCGTAAGCACCCGACCTGGTGCGCGTGCCGATGCGGAAAATCACGGCGGGGCAGGTCGAGCCGGGCACGGGCATGCCGCTGCCGTCGTGCACGGTCCAACCGGCGGGGATGGCGACAGGCTTGCGGGTCGATCGGCGGGGCATCCCGCCCCGATAGCGCGGCTCAGCGCAGCTTGCACTCCAGCGCGAACAAATCGGGTCCGAAGTCGGCGATCGCGCGGCCCATGTGTAAACCACCTGTAAACCGCCTCCACAGCCTCTCCGCTAAGTCATTGAAAAGTTGGTCGGGGAGACAGGATTCGAACCTGCGACATCCTGCTCCCAAAGCAGGCCCGCTACCCGGCCAAGGCCGCCATGTGAAGAGGCTCCGCCGCGCCGGCCATTCTGCGAAAAGGTTGGACAACGGCCTCACCGGTTACGGAGGGGCGCTTCTTCCGAAAACAGGCGGTTGGACAACGCGAAGTAGCTGAATTCAGGGAATTGCCCCTGACCAGCCCTGTCCACCACCCTCTCCCGCCTCACGGCTCCAGCAGACCCAGCACCGCCACGGCCGCGAGGATCGCAAGCCCGGCGGCGAACTCCAACGCCAGGCTGCGGCGGAGTGTGTCGGCATCGCTGGTCGGTCCCGTGAGTCTCGGGACAAGCTTCCACCGGTGCAGGGCGGCCAGCCCCAACATGAACGTAAAGACACCGAGCTTCATCGCGAGGATCGTGCCGTAGGGTCCGGGCGGCCACCTCAGCGGGTCGCCGATCGCCGTTATCATCCAGACGTTCAGCAGGCCCGTTGCGGCGAGGATAGCGACGAAAGCGGTCCCGGTCAGGGAGAAGCGAGGAAGCTCGCGCGCAGCGACGCTCCCCGCCTCTGAATTCGCGGAGCGGATCAGGAGGAAGAAGGCTGCGATTGCGCCGAGCCATAGACCGGCTGCGATCATGTGAATGGCGTCGGCAGCGCGGTTCAGCGAGCCCGTTCCTCCCTCTCCGACCGCAGCGTGACCGCTCCATGAGAGTGTTCCGAGGGCGATGCTTCCCGCGAGGGTGATGATGGTCGCGGCCAGGGTGGGCTGGCGTCCCAGCAGCACCGCGGCGCAAGTTGAGACAGCGAGCGAGGCGACTTGCACCAGCCATGCCGTCCCGACGCTCGTCTCGAGTACGATCGGAGCCAGCATCGACCTATCGAGCGCAGGAATGGCGACGCCGAATATTCGGGCGGCGAGCGCCAGCATCCATGCGAACGAAAGTGGGAGGGCAAGCGCGCCTAGTACCAGCAGCGACCGGCGAATGGTCTTGACAACAGCGGGGTCGGCGCGCTCGACGGGACGCATCCCGTAGAGGAGAAATGCCGCCAGCCCCATGGCCAGCATCAGGTCGGCGTAAAGCGCGAACCGGACGCCGGCCATGAGCGGCTCGGCCATCGGATTATTTCACCGTAAAGCTGAACTCGTTGCCCACCCGGTGCGTATCGGCACCGGCGGCCGACCACTTTACCTTGTAGGTACCGGCAACCAGCGCGCGCTTGGGCGTCAGAGTCAGCGACTTGCCGTCCTTGCCCATCGCCGATGAGAAAGCGACTTTCATCGGCGGGTGATCCGCCATGCCCGGCATCCCGGTCATCACGAGCTCGGTCTTCACCGTCGAGGCGATCAGCTTTTCGTTGAACTTGAGCTGGATCGCAGTGGCCTTGGCCACCTTCGCGTTCGCCGAAGGCGTGGATGCCACCAGCTTCGCGTGCGCCAGCGCGGTGCCCGGAGCCAGCATCAGCGCCGAAGCGGCAATGGCGGCGAGCATGGAATGGCGGGACTTCATCATAAAAAACTCCAAGTCGGTATTCGTCCTGCTAATACGCATGGATTGGCGGCGCCCCTTGCGGTGATCGCTACGCAATTCCGGGAGGCGGGCGAGGGCTACGCGAATGCGCCGCGTATGTCTCGATTGGAAGGATCCGTGAAGGCAATGCACGACAGGTTTCGCAAATTGGGATCGGCTGCCATGCCGTCTGCGCTCGAATCGCTCGATGACCGGGTGATTGCCGGAGTTGCGCGCCGCAAATCCGAAATGGCCGCAAACCGCCGGCTGATGGCGATTGCCGCTGTGTTCTCGCTTACCGGCGGCATTGTCGCGGGCACGTTTGTACCGGTGAGCGCTACCGCGAACACGCTGACACCGCTCGCTCCCGCGAGCCCACTCGATTCCATCATTCGGTCGGTTGACCGATGAGTTCCACTATGCGGCTCGCCATTATCGGCGCAGTCGCCTTGATCGCCGCCATCGTCGGTGTCGTGCTGGGCCGGGTCCTCATCGAGCCGCCGCGGCAAAACGAGACCGAACTGCATGCCCTCATGCACCGCGAGCTGTCTTTGACCGCGGAGCAGGAGGCTCGCCTCGACGCGATCGAGGCGCGTTACACCGGGCAGCGCGAGGCGCTCGAGCTGGAGTTGCGCGCGGCCAACATCCGCCTGGCGCAGGCGATCGAGGCGGAGCACGGTTACGGCCCCCGGGTCACCCGCGCGGTCGACGACATGCACATGACGATGGGTGCGCTGCAGAAGGAAACCCTGCGGCACCTGTTCGCGATGCGCAGCGTCCTCGACGAGGACCAGGCCGCCATGTTCGATCGGGTCGTGGTCAAGGCGCTGACCGACGAACCGAGGTGACGCTCGATCTGTCGCAATGCAGCGACCGTGAACTCGCGGCGCTGGCCCAGGTCGGGCGGCAGGATGCCTATCGCGAATTCCTTGCTCGCTACAAGGCGCCGGTTTTTCGCCTGATCCGCGGCAACGTGGGCGACGAAGGGGAGGCGATGGACCTGACCCAGGAAACCTTTGTGTCCGGGTTCGCCGCGCTGTCACGATACGACGGGGATCGCCCGTTCAGCACCTGGATTTCGCGGATCGCGCTCAACAAATGCCGCGATTGGGGGCGGCGGCGCGCTGTCCGTTCGTTCTTCACCCGCGCCGTGCCGCTCGAGAGCGCCTACGACATCGCGGGCGACGCGCCCGCTATCGACGACGAGGCGGCGGATCGCGCAGAACTTGCTCGAGTCCAGAGTGCGATCGTCGATCTCCCGGCGAACCTGCGCGAAGTGATCGTGCTGCGCGGAATCGAGGAACTGAGCCAAGCCGAAACCGCGCACACACTGGGGATCACCGAAAAAGCGGTGGAGACCCGACTTTATCGTGCGCGGGCCCGGTTGCGCGCGCTTCTCGGCGACGAAATGGATTGAGGGACAGGCGCGCAGGCTGCGTATCCCTTGCACACTCACTGGATTACGGGTTCCTCATGCACATCGATCGGCGGCGCTTCATCGGCGGAGCAACGGCAGGCGGCGCGACCGCGGCATTGGCCGCGTGGTACCCTGCCTGGGCGCAGCCTGTGTCCGCCGGGTTAGTCTCCACTCTGCCGACGGTGTCGGGCGAGGACATCACGCTACGCGTCGCACGCCAGACGATGCGGATCGACGGGAAGGTCAGCCGGGCGATCGGCATCAACGGGACGATACCGGGTCCGCTGATTCGCCTGCGCGAAAGGCAGCGGGCGAAGCTCACGGTAGTCAACGACCTCGACGAAGACACCTCGATCCACTGGCACGGCCTGATCCTGCCGTTTCACATGGACGGCGTACCGGGCATCAGTTTTCCCGGCATCAAGCCGCGATCCACGTTCACCTATGAGTTTCCGATCCTGCAGGCGGGCACCTATTGGTACCACAGCCATTCGGGATTGCAGGAGCAATTGGGCCACTACGGGCCGATCGTGATCGACCCCAAGGGCGCCGACCCCGTCGGCTACGACCGCGAGCACGTGATCGTCCTGTCGGACCATAGCAGGATGTCGCCGGGGGAAATCTTCCGCAAGATGAAGGTCAACCCCGGCCACTTCAACATGCAGCGCCAGACGCTCGGTGGGCTGCTCGCGGGCAAGGACCAATCGCTCGACGAGCGGGTCGAATGGGGCCGGATGCGGATGGACCCGACCGACATCGCCGACGTCAACGGGTCGACCTACCAGTTCCTCGTCAACGGACACGGGCCTGCCGACAACTGGACTGCGCTGTTCGCGCCGGGCGAGCGGGTGCGCCTGCGCATCGTCAACGCTTCGGCGATGTCGATCTTCAACGTGCGCATTCCCGGCCTTCCGATGAGCGTAGTGCAGTCCGACGGGCTCAACGTGGTGCCGGTCGCGGTCGACGAGTTCCAGATCGGCGTCGCCGAAACCTACGACGTGGTCGTCACGCCAACCGAGGATCGCGCCTATACCTTCGTCGCCGAGGTAAACGACCGATCGGGCATGGCACGCGCGACCCTTGCGCCGCGCGCGGGCATGATTGCGGCGGTCCCGCCCCTTCGCGAGCGGCCGCTCGCCACGATGAAGGACATGGGGATGGGCGGCATGGGCGCGGGCGATGCGGCCTGCGCACCTGAACATGCCGCGATGGGCCACTGCACTCCCGCCGCCGACGCTGGTGGCGACCATGCCGCAATGGGGCATGGAGCCGGCGGAATGGACCACTCGATGCGCGACTTCAGCGTGGCACCGCAGGTGGCGCGCGATCCCGGAGTCCAGACGATTTCGCCGATGCCTGTCGACCGCATGGGCGAGCCGGGCCAGGGACTCGAAAACGTCGGCCACAAGGTACTGACCTATCACGACCTGGTGGCGCTTGATCGCAATCCTGACGTGCGCGCGCCGGATCGCTCGCTCGACATCCACCTGACCGGCAACATGGAACGGTTCATGTGGTCGTTCGACGGCAAGAAGATGTCGGACGTCCATGAGCCCATTCCCTTCATTGAAGGCGAGCGTGTGCGCGTGAACCTCATCAACGATTCGATGATGGTCCACCCGATCCACCTCCACGGGCATTTCTTCGAGCTGGTGACGGGCAAGGGGGACCGCGCGCCGCGCAAGCACACGGTTCTCGTCCAGCCGGGCGGAACCGCGACGTTCGACTTCACCGCCGACGCACTCGGTGACTGGGCGTTCCACTGCCACCTCCTCTACCACATGCACGCCGGGATGATGCGCGTCGTGAGCGTGCGCCCGCGGGAGGACGCGGCATGAAGTCCGCGGTCGTATTTCTCGCCGGCATCTCGGCGCTCGCTGTCGCCGCCCCGGCGGCTGGGCAATCGCATGACGGCCACCACGGCGATCACGCTGCCGAGGCACCGGCACCGCCCAAGGAGGAGATGGGTGAGGAACGCTGCTCGCCCGAGCACGCGGCGATGGGCCATTGCACGCTGGAAGAACCATCCGTTGCGCCGATCGCTCCGGCCGGCGACCCGGAATGTCCACCCGAGCACGCTGCGATGGGGCATTGCACGCCTGCCGAGGTTGAGAAGCCCGCACCGACTGGTGCTGTGGGAACCGACCTGCCTCCCGGCGATGCTCCGGCTCCCCCACCGCCGTCGGACTGGTACGCCGACAGAGTATTCTCCAAGGCGGAAATGGACCATGCCCGTCACGCGATGATGGGCGATCACGGCACGGTGTCTTTCGGCACCATCGCCTTCAACCTCGCCGAGTATCAGGCGCGCAAGGGCGGCGACGGATATCGCTGGGACGCCGAAGGCTGGCTCGGCGGCGACATCGACCGGGTCGTCGTGAAGAGCGAGGGCGAAGGAACGTTCGGCGAAGCGATCGAGGTGGTCGAGACGCAGTTGCTCTACGGCCGCGCGCTCAACCCCTACTTCAACCTGCAGGCGGGTGTACGGCAGGATTTCGGTCACGGACCGGACCGGACTTACGCCGCCATCGGCTTCGAGGGCCTCGCTCCCTACTGGTTCGAGGTGGAGGGCGCGCTGTTCGTTTCGAACAAGGGTGACTTCCACGCCCGTTTCGAGGGATATTACGACCAGCGCATTACCCAGCGATTGATCCTGCAGCCGATGGCGGAGGTGAACTTCGCATTGCAGGACGTGCCCGAACGCGGGACCGGCTCGGGCCTGTCCGATATCGAAGCGGGGTTGCGGCTGCGGTACGAAGTGGTGAAGGAATTCGCGCCTTACGTCGGTGTCGAATGGACCCGCAAGTTCGGAGACACCGCGCGATTCGCGCGTCTTGCCGGGGACGCCGCGAGCGCGACGAGCCTCGTCGCCGGACTTCGGATCTGGTTCTGAAATGGCCGCAGCGCACTTTTTTGTGCGCCGTGTCGATTTCTTGTCGCAAATGTGAGGGGTGAGCTCGCGAATTGCGTATTGCCTACGTCAATCCGCCTTTGACAAACCCCTATAAGCAATTGAAAAAATACACATTTTTCGATTGACCTGTATATACAATTGATGCTCTCTGCTGGCCAAGCAAAGCCAAGAAGGGGGTTTTCGCCATGAGGATCAAGACAATCTTGCTGGCCGGCGCCGCGGCCGTCAGCAGCTTCGCCGCACCCGCTGTCGCTCAGACCGCAAGCGTGCCGGCCACTGCCGACGAAACGACAGCGACTGCCGGCGACATCATCGTCACCGGTTCGCGCATCCGCCGCCAGGACCTGGCCGGGGTCGGACCTGCGACAGTCGTCTCGGCCGAGCAGATCGAGAACACTGGCGTCGTCAACATCGAGACGGTGCTCCAGCGCCTGCCGGCGAACGCCGGGTTCGCGGGCAACCAGACCTCCTCTTACTGGACCGGCAACGGCTACGGCACCGCGCAGGTCAACCTTCGCGGCCTCGGCATCAAGCGCACGCTGGTGCTGCTCAACAACCGCCGCCTCGTGGCGGGTGGCACCGGGGCAAACTCCTCGCCTGACCTCAACATGATTCCGGTCGTCGCGCTGGCGCGGACCGATGTCCTCAAGGACGGTGCTTCAGCGATTTATGGCGCGGACGCGATGGCGGGCGTGGTCAACCTGATCACCCGCACCGATTACGAAGGGCTCGGCGTCAGCCTGCGCCAGGGCATCACGGAGCGCGGTGACGGTGCCGATTTCACCGCCGACCTGCTGTGGGGCATTCGCAACGACCGCGGCGGCGTGCTGGCCGCGGTGACGTACCAGAAGACCGAAGCCGTCAACATGGCGACCCGCGCCCCGTGCTCGCTGGGTGAAACGTCGCCTGGCGTCCTGTCGTGCGTCAACAGCGCCTCGACGATCGGCGGGCGCGCGGTGCTGCCCAATGGCCAGCAGATCAACTTCAACCAGGTGCCGGGTGGCAACGGCAATTTCTTCGAGCCCTACAGCGCCGCGAAACACAACTTCAACTCGGCGCCGTTCCTCAATGCGGTCAGCCCGATCGAACGCGTGAGCACCGCGCTGTTCGCCGACTACGACATCACCGACGGTATCGAGGCGTTCGGCGAATTCCTCTATACGTTCCGCAAGTCGAGCCAGATCGCGACCCCGGGTACACTGCGCAATCTGGCGATTTCGGCCACCAATCCCACGAACCCGACGGGCCAGAACATCGTCCTCGTCCAGCGTCGCCTCGCCGAGCCGGGCCCGCGCCAGTTTTTCCAGGAGACCGACACCTGGCAGGGGACGCTGGGACTTCGCGGAGGCCTTGCAAACGGCTGGGCGTGGGAAGTAGCCGGTGCCTTCGGACGTAACACCGCTGTGGACGGTTCGACCAACATCGCCAACCTCGAACGCGTGCGCAATTCGATCGACACGACGAAGTGCAGCTTGGCGGCTGGCGCGGCCATCCCGTGCGCCGACTACCTCGGCTTCGGCGACCTGACGCCGCAGGTGCTCGACTACATCCTGTTCACCTCGCGCGATCGCGGCGGCAACGAACTCGCGACGGTGACGGCCGACCTCAACGGCGATCTCTTCAGATTGCCTGCCGGTGCGGTGTCGTTCGCCGCAGGACTTGCCTATCGCAAGGAGAAGGGCTGGCGGGACCCCGATCCGCTGACCGTGCTCGGCATCGCCAACACCAACCAGCAAAGTCCTATCTCGGGCAAGAGCGTGGCGAAGGAGGCCTTCGTCGAACTGTCGGTGCCGGTCCTGGCGAACACGCCCTTCTTCGAGGCGCTGACGCTCGACGGCGCGGTCCGCTATTCGGACTACGACCTGTTCGGCAGCGACTGGAACTACAAGGCGGGCGTCGACTGGGTCATCAGCGACACCTTCCGCTTGCGCGGCACCTATGGGACCGGCTTCCGCATCCCGAACGTACCCGAATTGTTCGGCGGCGTGTCCGAAGGCAATCTGACCACGACCGATCCGTGCTCGCGCTACGGCACCAGCACCAACGCCACGCTGGTCGCCAATTGCCGCGCATCGGGAGTGCCGACGAACTACGTCCAGCTCGGCACGACGATCCTGACGACGGTCGGCGGCAACCAGGACCTGCAGCCGGAAAGCTCCACCACTTGGACTGTCGGCACGGTTTTCTCGCCCAAGGCACTGATCCCGGGGCTTACGCTGACCGCGGACTGGTTCGACATCACGATCAAGGATGCGATCCGCGCCATTCCGGGTTCGACCAAGTTGGCGGTCTGCTATGCCGCACCCAACCTCGATCATCCGTTCTGCGACGATTTCACCCGCAGCCCGCTGACCGGCGAAGTGACCTACCTTTCGGCGCAGCCCATCAACACGGGTCGCGAAGAAATGAGCGGCCTCGACCTCGGTCTCGTTTACCAGACCGGGATCGGCGCGGTGGACGTCTCGCTCGACCTCAACGCGACGTACCTCAACAAGTACGTCGTCTATCCCTTCCCGGGCGGTGCGCCGATCTTCTTCGACGGGTTCATCGGCGGCGGCAACGGCGGCTACCCCAAGTGGCGCGGCTATGGCGTGCTGACGGCGGAAAAGGACGGCATCAGCGCGACCTGGTCGACCCAGTGGATCGGCAAGGCGACCGATTTCAACGCGGCGCCCAACCAGATCGGGTACCGGACGCCGAACGTGTTCTACCACAACCTGCAACTGGCCTTCGAGGTCGATGCAAAGACCCGGTTCCAGATCGGCGTCGACAACATGTTCGATCGCAAGGCACCGTACATTCGCAGCTTCACCGATGCGAATACCGACACGATGACTTATGACTTGCTCGGCCGCCGCTTCTACGTCGGCTTCCGCACGGCTTTCTGAGGGTATCGAAATGGCAGTCCGCTGGCCGCTGCTCGTCAGACGAACGCATAAATGGCTAGCCTTGCTGGTTGGCGTCCAGGCTCTGCTCTGGACGGTGACCGGTATGTACATGGTGATCGTCCACATAGACATAATACATGGCGATCACCTCATCCGTCCGGCGACGGTAGAGCCCTTCGGAATGTCGCAACTCGCAGAGCCATCGAAAGTCGTCGCCGCGGCCGCCGGCGCGTCGGAAATCCGCTTGCAGCGGTTTCTCGGCGTGCCGGTCTGGCGTGTTGAAACCCCCGAGGGCGCGAAGCTGTTCGACGGCGCCACCGGGGTGCCGCTCCCGCCACCCACGGAATCACAGATCCGCGCCTTGGCACGGTCTTACTACACGGGCGATCCAGAGATCGTCGCTGTGCGCCTGCTGACCGAGTCCCCGCTTGAGATGCAGTCGAAGAAAGCGCCGTTCTGGCAGGTCGAGTTCGTCGGCTGGAACCGGCCGACATTGTACCTGTCCCCTACCACCGGTGAACTGATCTCTCGCAGGCACGCGCTGTGGCGCATCTTCGACTTCGCCTGGATGCTGCACATCATGGATTACGACACGCGCACCGATGTCAACAATCCGCTGCTTCGCGTGGCGACGTGGTCGACTTTCGCGATGGCGGTGATGGGCGCATGGCTGCTGATCTGGTCGTTCCCGCGCCGCCGCAAGAGGAAGACGGCATGACGCGCCTTCGGCTCAGTCCACTGCTGTTCCGCCGCATCCACAAGTGGGTGGGGCTGATCCTCGGCATCCAGTTCTTGCTCTGGGCGCTCAGCGGCTCGATGATGGCACTGCTCGACATGGACAAGGTCGGCGGCCACGATGGTGGGATGGGCCACGCGCACCCGCTACCTGCGGGAGAGTATGCGGCCCTGGCTTCGCTTCCGCGTGACGAACCGGTGACCGGCCTCGTCCTTCGCGACATTGGTGCGCGCCCGCTCTACGAAGTGCGCAGTGCGAAAGGCGTCCGCCTGATCGATGCGACGACGGGCGAGGCCATCACGGTCGATCAATCGACGGCGCGCGAGGTCGCCGCGATGATGAACGATGCGCCGATCCGCAGCGTGAGCGTGCTGGCGAAGCCCAATCTCGAGGCGCGCGATCACGCGGGTCCGATGTGGCGAGTCGATTTCGCCGACGACGAGAACAGCAGCGCCTATGTGTCGATGGATACCGCGCGCTTCCTGGTGATGCGGGGCGATACCTGGCGCACGTGGGACTTCTTCTGGATGCTCCACAACATGGACTACGTGAACCGCAAGAGCTTCAATCATCCGCTGATCATCGTCGTCGGCTTCAGCGCCTTGTGGATGGCGGGGACGGGCTTCTACCTGCTGTTCAAGAGTTTCAGCCGTGCCGATTTCCGGTGGCTGCGTCGCCGTCGCAGGTTGCAGCCCGCGCGAGGCGCGACCTGACGCGTCAGCCGTTGATCGAGAACGCAGCGGACAACTCGAACCGCGTGCCGGGATGGGTCAGCCAAGCGTGGGAAACCAGCCGGCCCCCGCTCCACGTCCGCCGCATCATGTGCAGCACGGGCTCTTGCGCACCCAGCGCGAGCAGCTCGCGCGTCTTCCCATCGGGCATGATGGCGCTGACGCGATGCTCGACCCGCTCGAGCGGAGCGATCCGGGTGAGGTACTCGTTCGGCGTCGTCGTGGTGAAATCGGTCTCGCCATAGCGCGGCGCAATCGATGCAAGGACGATCCGCTCTTCGAGCTGGATCGGAATTTCGTCTTCGTGATGGACGATGATCGAATGGAACACGCGCGTTCCGGCAGGCACCCCGAGCAGTGCGGCGTTCTCGGGCGAGGCGCGCTGGCCCCGGTTCTGTACCACGGTTGCGCGATGCGCGTGCCCGCGTTCTCGGATTTCCTCGGCGATGTTGCGGATTTCGATCATCTGGCCGATCGGGCGTGGTTCGGCGATGAACGAGCCGCTTCCCGCGCGCCGGACGACCACGCCTGCTGCCTGCAGTTCGCGCAGAGCCCGGTTGGCGGTCATGCGCGAGACGCCGAACTGTTCGACCAGCTCGGCTTCGGAGGGAATCCGATCGCCAGGACCCAGCCTGCCGTCGCGCACCTCTCCCGCGATCCAGAGCTTGATCTTGGCGAAGAGGGGCGCAGCCGCGCCTGTCCCGTCATCGCTCACCCCGGCAGGGTGCGCAGTGTCACGAACGACTTTGCGGCGGTTGGCCGATGTCACGGATTCCATCAGCGGTATATACAGGTTGTGCACGAAAAATTCCAACCCATCAGAATGATTTAGGACCGATTCCTGTCGGGCTTCATCGTCGCTGTTCCCGCGCATCCTGTCCGGCAGTGCAGCGCGGCGTAATTCGCCGGGCATGCATCTCCCCGTCATCTCGGCCACCGGCCTGTTCACTCCCGCCGACAGCATCAGCAACGAAGAACTGGTCGCCAGCTTCAACGCATACGTCGACCGGCACAATGCCGCCAACGAAGCCGCGATTGCATCGGGGGAGGTCGCGGCGCTCGAACCCAGTTCGGTCGAGTTCATCGAGAAGGCGAGCGGGATCAAGGCACGGCACGTGGTCGACAAGGCGAGCGTGCTCGACCCCGCCACTATGTGCCCGCGCATCCCCGAGCGCGCCAACGACGAGCTGTCGATAATGGCCGAGATCGGCACGGCTGCCTCTCGCGATGCGTTGCACCGCGCAGGGCGCGCGCCGTCCGATGTCGACGCCGTGCTCTGCGCCGCGTCGAACATGCAGCGCGCCTATCCTGCGATGGCGATCGAGATCCAGCACGCGCTCGGCATCGACGGGTTCGGCTTCGACATGAACGTCGCGTGCTCGAGCGCCACTTTCGGAATCCAGACGGCGGCCGACTACATCCGGGCGGGCAACGCGCGGAGCGTGCTGGTTGTCAGCCCCGAGATCACCAGCGGCCACCTCAACTGGCGCGACCGGGACAGCCATTTCATATTCGGGGACGTTGCGACCGCGGTGCTCGTCGAAGACGCCGAGATGGCCCCGGCGTCGCACTGGGACATCCTCGGCACCAGACTGAAGACGGTGTTTTCCAACAACATCCGCAACAATTTCGGCTTCCTCAACCGTGCGGCGCCGGACGCGCGCGACACGGCCGACAAGCTGTTCGTCCAGGAAGGCCGCAAGGTGTTCAAGGAGGTCGTCCCGATGGTCGCGCAGATGATCGTCGATGAGGCGGAGCGTCTCGGCATCGATCCGCACGCGCTGAGGCGCCTGTGGCTGCACCAGGCGAATGCGGGCATGAACCGCCTGATCGCGCACAAGGTGCTCGGCCACGAAGCGAGCGCGGACGAGAGCCCGACGGTGCTCGATACCTATGCCAACACCTCGAGCGCGGGGTCGATCATTGCTTTCCACAGGCACTCCGACGACCTCGCAACCGGCGACACCGGTTTGATCTGCTCGTTCGGGGCGGGCTATTCGGCGGGCACCGTGTTCGTACGCAAGTCCTGAAGGGCAGGCAGTTTCGCTTGTGACAATCGGCCTCGCGACCTAAGCCCGCGCCATGGCCGGAGAAATACTCGACAACCGGGGGCGGGGGGATGCGCACTGGGCCTGGCCCGCGATCCACCCCGAAGGGCGCAAGTTCGCGCTGATCACTGCAGCCGCCAGCCTCGTGACCGCGATGCTGGCGTGGGAGACGCTGGCCTGGCCACTGGCATTCCTGACGGTCTGCATCGCGGCGTTCTTCCGCGATCCCGAGCGCGTGGTCCCGCAGGGCGAAAACCTGATCGTTTCGCCCGCCGACGGGATGGTCTCGCTGATCGCGCAGGTCGAACCGCCGCAGGAGTTGGTGGTCGATGACGGCAGCGGAACGCGCGGCCTGACCGCAGGGCCGGTCACGCGGGTCTCGATCTTCATGTCGGTGTTCGACGTGCACATCAATCGCGCGCCCATCGGCGGCACGGTGCGCCGGGTGGTCTACATCCCGGGCAAGTTCATGAACGCCGACCTCGACAAGGCGAGCGAGGACAACGAGCGCCAGCACATACTGATCGAACGGCCCGACGGAAGCGCGATCGGGTTCACCCAGATCGCCGGGCTGTTGGCGCGACGCATCGTTCCGTTCGTGAAGCCGGGTGACCTGGTCGCAGGCGGGCAGCGGGTCGGCCTGATCCGCTTCGGCAGCCGGGTCGACGTCTACCTTCCAGCCGGGACCGACGCGAAAGTCGTGCTGGGCCAGACCGTTGTCGCCGGAGAGACCGTGCTGGCCGAAACCGGCACCCAGAAGCTTATCGAGGGCGTAAACCAGTGACAGACGAAGATCGCCCGCGGATCGGCCCGATGGCGGCCGAGGATGAAGTGCCGATGCGCCCGCGCGGCCGGATGCGCGGTCTGCCGATGCGGGCCGTGCTGCCCAATGCGATTACGGCGGCGGCGATGTGTTCGGGGCTGACCGGCATTCGCTTCGCCATGACCGAGATGTGGGCCGCAGCGGTGATCGCGGTGGTGATCGCGGGCGTGCTCGACGGGATCGACGGCCGCATCGCCCGATTGCTCAAGGCGCAATCGCGCTTCGGGGCGGAGCTTGATAGCCTGGCCGATTCGCTGAGCTTCGGCACCGCGCCCGCGCTGATCCTATTCCTGTGGTCGCTCAACGACCTCACCCGGATCGGCTGGTTTGCGGCGCTCGCCTTCGCGATCTGCGGCGCCCTTCGCCTCGCCCGGTTCAACGCCCAGATCGACGTGAAGGAGCAGCCGCACAAGTCGGCGGGGTTCCTGACCGGCGTGCCCGCACCGGTCGGGGCGGGGCTCGCGTTCCTGCCCGTCTATCTGTGGATGGCGACCGGGAACGACTTGTTCCGCGATCCGCTACTCGTCGCGCCGTGGACCGCGCTGGTGGCGTTCCTGATGGTGTCAAACCTCGCCACGCTGAGTTGGGGCCGTATGCGTCCGCGCAGCGACCTGCGGATCGCCATCATCGCTGTGGTGGGTATGGTGTTCGCAGCCCTGCTTTTGGAGCCGTGGTGGACGCTGGCGGCGATCTGTTTCGTCTACCTGGCAACCATGCCGTGGTCGATCGCGCGCTATGCGCGGATCAGGCGGCAGCGCGCAGCGGCGCCGGTGCCCGCAGGGTTCGACGCGGCGACCGCCGACCTGCACTGACGGCAACTGCGCGAAGAGCCGGCATCCGCACGTCCTCTACGCCGTCCATCGTCACCGTCACCATCCGCACGAGATCGTTGCGAACGAGATCGCCGCGCAACTGCCGCAGCGCGATGCGGCTGCGGACGATTGCATCGGCCAGCGTTATGACACTGGCGAGGGCGACGGTGGCGAACAGCGCGACGAGAAGGATGGCGATCATCTTTTCTGGACCTTCAGGTTGCCGCAGGTCTGTTGACAGCCTGTGGACGAGAAGTGGAAAACTCCACATCGCGAGACGTTCCCGCGACTCGAGCAACGTTCCCTATTTGTTCTCGCCCGTCAAGGGGATTCACGCCGAGCGCCCCGCTGCGCGCGACGAATTGAGGGTGGATTTTCCGTACTCCTAGCGCTAAGGGCCGCGCCGTCCGATGCGAATCCTTCCGTCCGGAGGGGCAATGCAGCGGGCAAATCCACATGGAGAGCGCCACATACCGGTGCCGTTCGCGGGATCTCCGCGAGGGTTCCAGCTCTCCAGAGGCTCAACCGGAAAGGAATTACCTATGGCGGCTCCGACCGTCACCATGCAGCAATTGATCGAGGCCGGTGCCCACTTCGGCCACCAGACCCACCGCTGGAACCCGCGGATGAAGCCGTATATCTTCGGCGCCCGCAACGGGGTTCACATCATCGACCTGTCGCAGACCGTGCCGCTGTTCGCGCGCGCGCTCGACTTCGTGCAGGACACCGTCCGTTCGGGTGGCAAGGTGCTGTTCGTCGGCACCAAGCGCCAGGCTCAGGAGCCGATCGCCGAGGCGGCGCGCCGTTCGGGCCAGCACTTCGTCAACCACCGCTGGCTGGGCGGCATGCTGACCAACTGGAAGACCATTTCCGGTTCGATCAAGCGCCTCAAGACCCTCGACGAGCAGCTCTCGGGCGAAATCTCGGGCCTGACCAAGAAGGAAGTCCTGCAGCTTACCCGTGAACGCGACAAGCTCGAGCTGTCGCTCGGCGGCATTCGCGAAATGGGCGGCATCCCGGACGTGATGTTCGTCATTGACGCCAACAAGGAGGATCTCGCGATCAAGGAAGCCGGCGTGCTCGGCATTCCCGTTGTCGCGGTTCTCGATTCGAACGTCGACCCGACCGGCATCGCGTTCCCGATCCCGGGCAACGACGACGCCGCGCGCGCCGTGCGTCTCTACTGCGACGCCATCGCCGAGGCCGCCTCGAGCGGCAAGGGCCGTGCCACGATCGAATCGGGTGCGGACATCGGCGCCATGGCCGAGCCGCCGGTCGAGGCGGACGCCGCGGAAGCTGCGACCGGAGCGTAACACCCGCTTCGCATTTCCCGAATACCGGCGCCGGGACGCATGTTCCCGGCGCCACACTGCATTTTGAGAAGGAATTCGACATGGCTGCATTCACCGCCGCCGACGTGAAAAACCTGCGCGAGAAGACCGGCGCGGGCATGATGGACGCCAAGAAGGCTCTCGAAGCCGCCAACGGCGACATCGAGGCCGCGGTCGACGCGCTGCGCGCCAAGGGCCTCGCCACGGCCGCCAAGAAGTCCAGCCGCACCGCGGCCGAGGGCCTCGTCGGCGTCGCCGTCGCGGGTACCAAGGGCGTTGCGGTCGAGGTCAACTCGGAAACCGACTTCGTCGCCAAGAACGACAAGTTCCAGGACTTCGTCCGCAACGTGACCGAGGTCGCCCTCAACGACAACGCAGGCGATGTCGACGCGCTGAAGGCTGCTGCCTATCCGGGCGGCGGCACCGTGGGCGACAAGCTGACCGACAACGTCGCTACCATCGGCGAGAACCAGCAGGTTCGCCGCCTGAAGCACGTCGAAGTCTCGAACGGCGTGATCGTGCCCTACATGCACAACGCGCAGGCCCCGAACCTCGGCAAGATCGGCGTGCTCGTCGCGCTCGAATCGACCGCCGACAAGGGTGCGCTCGAAGCACTGGGCAAGCAGCTCGCAATGCACATCGCAGCTGCCTTCCCGCAGGCCCTCGACGCAGCCGGCCTCGATGCCGAAGTGATCGAGCGCGAGCGCAAAATCGCCGCCGAAAAGGCCGCCGAATCGGGCAAGCCCGCCGAGGTCCAGGCCAAGATGGTCGACGGTGCGATCAGCAAGTTCGCCAAGGAGAACGCGCTGCTGAGCCAGGTCTTCGTGATGGACAACAAGACGCCCATCTCCGAAGTCGTCGCGAAGGCCGGCAAGGAAGCCGGTGCGCCGATCGTGCTGAAGGACTATGTGCGCTTCCAGCTCGGCGAAGGCATCGAGAAGGAAGAGACCGACTTCGCCGCCGAAGTGGCTGCGGTATCGGGCATTCCGCAGCCGACGGCCTGATCGCTGCATCTTACCAAAAAGTGGCCGCCGGAGCGATCCGGCGGCCGTTTTTTTTCGTAAGTCCGTCTGCGAAAACCTAGAGTCGGATAGGTCTGTGGAACAATTCGCAGGATCTCTGGATCCGCGTGAATGTGACCTCGAGGTTGCGCTCCGGAAATTTGGCGACGAACCCGCCGGGCCCTCTGGCGTAATATTTCTGCACTTCCTGGCAGTGTGCATCGTTCTCCGATCGCAATGTCACGTCTCTCAGGCTGCGATTGCCGTAGAACCGCAGCCTTGCCTGGAAGGGGAGCCCAAGAAAGGTGTGGGTTCCGACAGCGTCCTCACCCGGACTGTTCGTGCTTGCATCGGGTTTTTCGATCGACAGCGCGCCGCGTGAAGCGGCTACGACCTCGGCAGGCGACATTCTCCACCGGGTGAATGCCCAGTTCAGTCCGGCGGGATAATCCTCGGCCACGCGCGCGGGCGGTGCGGCTGCGAGAGCAGCATTGCTGCGGGCCATGTGCTCTTCGCCGGATAGCGGCTTCTGTCCGCTGCACCGGGTGGCGATCCGTGAAACGAGCGGCGCAAGCTTGGCCCCTTGCGCGGCGTCGTTCATGTATAGTCCGCGCCGCTGCCAGCCTTGGCCACCCGGGCCGAACCGTGCACCCAGCGGCTCGGCGGTCAGCCACTCGACTTTCGCCCATTCCAGAACGTAGGTCTTTGAAATCGGCGCAGGGTTCACCGCATCGCCGACCTTGAATGCGGGTATCGTGGAGGTGAGCCGCATCACACAGGGCGTGGAATTCTTCTCGACCCGATCGGTCTGGTAAACGCCGGGCACCGGCGGCGTATTGGCGCGAAGAGCCACCGGCGATTGCTGTGCCTCCAGCAAGGCATAGAGCGCCTTGAGATCGCGAGTATGTTCGGCATTTGAAACTAGCGCGGCCTCGCCCGCCAGCATCGCTATAAGACCCCAACTCATTCCGACTCCCTTTCCAACGGAAGCGAACGGATAGTTGCTTCACGCGGCCAAGTCGAACACTCCCCGATCGAGATCTGTGGCGGGCAGCCCCTTGCTCCTCGGGAGGTGCGCCGTATAAGGCCCGCCACATCCCCGCTATAATACGAGATACCAGCCCCATGGCTTTGCCACCCCTCAAACGCGTGCTCCTCAAGCTTTCGGGCGAGGTGCTGATGGGCGGGCAGCAGTTCGGCATCGACCCGGCTTTCGTCCTGGAACTTGCGAAGGAAGTGAAGGCGGCGAAGGAAAGCGGGCTCGAGATCTGCCTCGTTATCGGCGGCGGCAACATCTTCCGCGGAATGGCGGGCGCCGCTCAGGGCATGGACCGCGCACAGGCCGACTACATGGGTATGCTCGCGACGGTGATGAACGCGCTCGCGATGCAGAGTGCGCTCGAGCAGCTCGGCGTTCAGACCCGCGTCCAGTCGGCGGTGCAGATGGATACCGTGTGCGAGCCGGTGATCCGCCGCCGCGCCGAACGGCACCTTGAAAAGGGGCGGGTGGTAATCTTCGCGGCGGGCGTCGGCGCGCCGTACTTCACGACCGACAGCGGCGCGGCATTGCGCGCGGCGGAAATGAATTGCGACGCGCTGCTCAAGGGCACCAGCGTGGACGGGGTGTACGACAGCGATCCGAAAAAAAATTCGGAAGCAAAGCGTTTCGATACGGTCACTTATGACAGGGTGTTGGCAGATAATCTCAAAGTTATGGACGCCTCGGCCGTGGCCCTGTGCCGCGACAACGCGATCCCGATCGTGGTCTTCTCGATCCGCGAACAGGGCAATCTCGCGAAAGTGCTGAGCGGTGAGGGCGTCCAGACGATAGTGCAGGGAAGCTGAGACATGGCGAAGTACGACAAGGACGATATCGAGCGGCGCATGAAGGGCGCGGTGGAGAGCCTCAAGGGCGACCTGTCCGGCCTGCGCACGGGACGCGCCAACACCGCGCTGCTCGATCCCGTGGTGGTCGAGGTCTATGGCGCGATGATGCCGTTGAACCAGGTTGCCACCGTCTCCGCGCCCGAGCCGCGCATGCTCAGCGTGCAGGTGTGGGACAAGTCGAACCTGACCGCGGTCGAAAAGGGCATCGCCAAGGCGAACCTTGGCCTCAATCCGATGATCGACGGCCAGACGCTTCGCCTGCCGCTGCCCGACCTGACGCAGGAACGTCGCAAGGAACTGGCCAAGCTCGCCGGCGAATACGGCGAGAAGGCCAAGATCGCGATCCGCAACGTCCGCCGTGACGGCATGGAAGCGCTGAAGGACGACGAAAAGAAGAAGGACATCTCCGAAGACGACCGCAAGCGGTCGGAGGACGACGTCCAGAAGCTGACCGACGCCCACGTCGCCGAGACCGACACCGTCGTCGCGGCGAAGGTGAAGGAAATCCTCAGCCAGTGACGGGGCTGGGTGCCGGAGCGGAGTGATGTCGGGCGGGGACGGAGTCGCACGTCACGTCGCGATCATCATGGATGGCAACGGTCGCTGGGCGAAGGCCCGGCACCTGCCGCGCGCGATCGGTCACCAGCGCGGTGTCGAAGCCGTGCGTAAGCTCGTCCGCAGCCTCAAGGACACGCCGATCGAGTGCCTGACGCTCTATGCGTTCAGCACCGAGAACTGGCGCCGTCCAGAAGACGAGATCGGCGACCTCATGAACCTCATGCGCAAGTTCGTGAAATCGGACCTGCCGGAATTCATCGCCAACGACGTTAAGCTGCACATTCTCGGGGATTGGCAAAGACTTGCACCCGACATCGTGGAAATGCTCGAGGATGCGCTGGTGCGCACCGCGGGCGGATCGCGTACCCTTGCGGTGGCGCTGAACTACGGCTCGCAGGCGGAGATCGTGCACGCTGCCAGGCTCGCGGCGGCGGAGGGTGAGATCAGCAAAGAAGCGCTAGATCGACATCTTTATACCGCTGCATTGCCGCCGCTCGACCTGCTTATCCGCACCAGTGGCGAAGTGCGGCTGTCGAATTTCCTGCTCTGGCAGTGCGCCTATGCCGAGATGATTTTTACCGAAGTGCTGTGGCCGGATTTCACGCCCGCGCATTTGACCGATGCGCTCGACGAATTCGCGCGCCGGGAGAGACGCTATGGCGGACGGTGAGAGCGAAGCGGTGCCGGTTTCGGTAAGGACCAGCGACCTGCCGGTTCGGCTTGCGTCCGCGGTGGTGATGCTCGCGCTGGCGATCGGCGCGATGGTCATGGGAGGGCCGGTGTTCGCGGCTTTCGTGGTTATCGTTGCCGCCATCGCGTTCGTCGAGTTCGTACTGCTGGTCATCCGTGCGACGCCTGGCATCTCTGCAAGGCTGGCGGCGATCGTGGCAGGGGCATTGTACTTCGTTCTGGCGGCAGGCGTGCTGCAAGGTGCGGGGGATTTCCTCGTCGTGCTGATCGTGGGCGTCACGGTTTTTACCGACACGTTCGCTTATTTCGCCGGACGGACGATCGGCGGGCCCAGGATCGCGCCTTCGATCAGCCCGTCTAAGACCTGGGCGGGGCTGTTCGGCGGGATGGCCGGAGCGGCGCTCTGGCTGGTGCTGTGGGTCGTCGCCATCGACGGCGGGATCGTCGGACCGCGGTTCGAGCTTGGTCTGGCGCTCTCGGCAAACAACCTCGGCACTGCGGCCGCACTTGGAGCGGCGCTTGCGGTGCTGGCGCAGGCGGGTGATTTCTTCGAATCGTGGCTGAAGCGCCGGGCAGGGGTGAAGGATTCCTCCAAGCTCATTCCCGGTCACGGCGGGGTGTTCGATCGGATCGACGGGATGCTTCCCGTGGCGATTGCCGTCGGCGCGATCGCAGCGACGCTGGCGAACTGAATGCGCACGATCTCGATCCTCGGCGCGACCGGATCGGTGGGCGCTTCGACTCTCGACCTCGTCCGGCGCAATCGGGATGATTGGCGCGTCGTCGCGCTGACGGCGAACTGCAACGTCGCCGACCTCGCGGCGCTGGCTCGCGAGTTTGCCGCCGAGGTGGCGGTCGTCGCCGACGAGCGCTGCCTTGCCGACCTGCGCGATGCGCTTGCGGGCAGCGGGATCGAGGCGGCGGGCGGTCCCCGCGCGGTGTGCGAAGCGGGCGCGCGCGGGGCCGACCTCACCGTAGCGGCGATCGTGGGTTGTGCGGGCCTCGCCCCGGTCATGGCGGCTGTCGAGCAGGGCGGCACGATCGCGCTCGCCAACAAGGAAGCGCTGGTCTCCGCAGGCGAGGTTCTGACTGCCGCGATCGCGCGCCACGGGGCGACGCTGTTGCCGGTCGACAGCGAGCATAACGCGATCTTCCAGTGCCTCGCGGGCAACCGGATCGAGGATGTCCGCAAGATCACGCTGACCGCCAGCGGCGGCCCGTTCCGCACCTGGAGCCCGGCCCAGATCGAAGCGGCGAAGCCCAAGCAGGCGGTCGCGCATCCCAACTGGGACATGGGCGCCAAGATCAGCGTCGATTCGGCGACGATGATGAACAAGGGTCTCGAATTCATCGAGGCGCATCACCTCTTTCCCGTCGGTCTCGACAGGATCGGCATCGTGGTCCACCCGCAGAGCGTGATCCACTCGATGGTCGAATACCGCGACGGTTCGACGCTGGCCCAGCTCGGCCCGAGCGACATGCGCGTGCCGATTGCCTCGTGCATGGCGTGGCCGCAGCGCATGGATACGCCGATGGGACCGCTCGACCTTGTCGCGCTCGGCACGTTGACCTTCGAAGCGCCCGACGAAGCGCGCTTCCCGGCGACACGGCTGGCCCGCGAAGCGGCCGAGGCGGGCGGTGCGGCTCCGGCGGTGCTCAATGCGGCCAACGAATCCGCCGTAGCCGCTTTCCTTGCTGGAAAGATCGCGTTCACACGGATTGCGCTAACGGTAGAGCGTACGCTCGCGCGCGGACTGCCGCCGCCGCCCTCCTCGCTCGAAGAGGTGCTGGCGGTCGACTTGGAAGCGCGCGTGCGGGCGGACGAATTGCTGGAGCTTGCCTGAATTGATCGAATCGCCCCCATTCTGGTTCTACCTCGTCGGGTTCATCCTGCTGCTCGGGCCGCTGGTGACAGTGCATGAGTTCGGCCACTACCTGATGGGTCGCCTGTTCGGCGTCGGGGTCGAGGCGTTCTCAGTCGGGTTCGGCAAGGAGATCGCCGGCTTCACCGACAAGCGCGGCACGCGCTGGAAGCTCTCTGCGCTGCCGCTCGGCGGCTATTGCCAGTTCAAGGGCGACATGAACCCGGCCAGCATCCCCGACGCCCGGTCGGTAGCCGAACTCACTCCGGCGGAGCGCGACGGCAACTTCCACCTCGCCCCGCTGTGGCAGCGCGCGTTGATCGTGCTGGCAGGGCCACTGACCAATCTGGTGGTCGCAGTCGGTATTTTCGCCGCGTTCTTCATGCTGATCGGCAAGCCGGTGCAGGTCGATCCGGCGGAAACCAATGTCGTTCAGCGGTTCGCCGAAGGCTCGGTCGCGGAAGCCGCCGGGGTACGGGTCGGCGACCGCATCGTCGCGATCGACGGCAAGACGGTCCACGAATTCCGCGACATAACCGAAGCCGTGCTCATGCATCCGGGTAAGCCAATCGTGCTCGGCGTCGAGCGCGAAGGCGATGCCCTGCGCATCCCGGTCACGATCGGCAGCACGATCGAAAAGGACCGGTTTGGTAACGAATCCCGCATCGGACGGCTCGGCGTGTGGTCGAGCCCGATCGAGTACGAGACGGTCGGCCCGCTTGAAGCCGTCGCGCTGGGCGGCAAGGAGTGCGTCGACCTCGTGCGCATGATGGTGACCGGTATCGCCCAGATTTTCACCGGCGAACGGTCGGTGAAGGAGCTGGGCGGACCGATCAAGATCGCCAAGTTTTCGGGCGAGCAGTTGAGCCTCGGGCCGGTGGCCTTCGTCGGTTTCGCCGCCTTGATCTCGCTTAACTTGGCGTTCATCAACCTCTTGCCAATTCCGGCCCTCGATGGCGGGCACCTGGCTTTCTACGCGGCCGAAGCGGTCCGCCGGAAGCCGATCGGTGCTCGCGGTCAGGAAATGGCGTTCCGTGCCGGCGTGGCGGTCATCCTCGCGCTGATGCTGTTCGTCACGGTCAACGACCTGTTGTCGCTCCCCGTATTCGGGCGCTGACGGGTCTGCGAGGGGTCGAACGCGCCAAGGCAACGCATGGGGCACAATGGCCCTGCCACCGCTTGATTGGGGACCGGGTATCGGGCAAGGGCGGCGCACTCGCCGCCCGGCTGCCTGCCGGACCCGGCGAGGTGGAGCATTTCTAGGCGCATGGATTGGTTTATGGACGGGAGTCCCACCTCAATGAAGGCACGCGAAATCGCCGGTAATTCGAACCGGCCGGGTCTGGCGAGGCTGGGCCTTTCGCTGCTCTGCGGGACGATGCTCGCCGGGATGCCGGCTGGCGTCCTGGCGCAGGACGCGCCCGCATCCGCACCCGCACAGGCACCGGCCGCCACGGCGGCCGAAGCGGCGCCCCAGTCCGATGTGATCCGCACCATTTCCGTAGCCGGCGCGCAGCGGCTCGAGCCGACGACGATCGTGTCCTATATCCGCCTGCGTGCGGGCCAGACCTATACCCAGGCCGCAGCCGATCAGGCGCTGAAGGATCTCTACGCGACCGAATTGTTCGCGAGCGCGAACATCGTCAACAACGGTGGCGACGTGGTCGTCACGGTGGTCGAGAACCCGGTCATCAACCGCGTGGTTCTGGAAGGCAACAAGCGGCTGAAGGAGGACAAGATCCTCCCCGAGATCAAGCTCGCCGCGCGCCAGATATTCACCCGTTCCAAGGTTCGCGCCGACGTTGCGCGCATCATCGAGCTCTACAAGCGGCAGGGCCGCTTCGCCGCGACGGTCGAACCCAAGATGGTCGAGCTGTCGCAGAACCGCGTCGACGTGGTGTTCGAGATCAACGAGGGGCCCAAGTCCAAGGTCCGCCAGATCAACATCATCGGGAACGAGGCGTTCTCGGATGGCGACCTCAAGGGCGAGATGCTGACCAAGGAGGCGCGTCTCACCAGCTTCCTGTCGTCGCGCACCAGTTACGACCCCGATCGCCTTGCGTTCGACCAGCAGAAACTGCGCCAGTTCTACCTGACCGAGGGCTATGCGGACTTCCGCGTGGTATCCGCGGTGGCCGA
The DNA here is from genome assembly GCF_053819285.1 of Tsuneonella sp. HG094. Taxonomy (NCBI): domain Bacteria; kingdom Pseudomonadati; phylum Pseudomonadota; class Alphaproteobacteria; order Sphingomonadales; family Erythrobacteraceae; genus Tsuneonella; species Tsuneonella sp. HG094. The sequence continues at coordinate 1,524,218 of NZ_JBSORA010000001.1, read as the reverse complement.
GCTGACCCCCGACAAGCGCGACTTCATCATCACCTATGTCGTGGAAGAGGGCGATCGCTACAAGTTCGGCGATGTCGCCGTGAAGAGCGAGCTGCGCGATTTCTCCAGCGATGCGCTGACCAACAACCTCCCGATGAAGGAGGGCGACTGGTACGACGCCAAGATGGTCGAGGATACGTCGGACCAGTTCAAGGAACTGGCCGGCACCTTCGGCTATGCCTTCGCCGATGTCGAACCCGAGTTCCGCCGGAACAAGGAAGGCCTCACGATGGACGTGACCTTCACCCTGAAGGAAGCGCCGCGGGTCTATGTCGAGCGGGTCGACGTCAACGGGAACACGCTGACGCAGGACAAGGTCGTCCGCCGCGAGTTCCGCCTCGTCGAAGGCGATGCGTTCAATTCGCTGCAGGTGAAGCGGTCGGAAAATCGCATCAAGTCGCTGGGTTTCTTCCAGGAAAACTTCGAGATTTCGCAGAAGGAAGGCACCACGCCCGACCGGATTGCGCTCGAGGCGAACGTGCAGGAGCAGCCGACCGGCCAGCTCCAGCTGTCGGCGGGGTTCTCCTCGATCGAGAGCTTCATCCTCTCCGCATCGATCCAGCAGCGCAACTTCCGCGGCCGTGGCCAGACCGTGGGCGCCGGCGTGAACTATTCGCGCTATTCGAAGAGCGCGAACCTGAGCTTCTCAGAACCGTACGTGTTCGACCGCAACATCTCCGCGGGCGTCGACATCTACCGTCGCGATCTCAACAGTTTCAACTATCTGAACAACGATCGCAACACGACCTTCCAGCAGACCACCACCGGTGGCCAGCTGCGCCTGGGCGTGCCGCTCACCGAATACAGCTCGCTGGTCGGCAGCTACACACTGAACTTCGACGACGTGTCGCTCGATGAGAACCAGTTCTTCTCCGACCGGCTCAGCCCGCCGAACCTGACCTGCGATCCGCTGCTCGCCGGCCGCTATCTCTGCGAAGCGCTGGGCAAGCGGACGAGCTCGATCCTCGGGCTGACCTATGCCTACGACACGCTCGACAGCCGCGTGCGTCCGACCCGGGGCAACTCGATGTCGCTCACGGGCGAATTCGCAGGGCTCGGTGGGTCGGTGAAGTATGCCCGCCTGCGCGCCCGCGCGGCGAAATACTTCCCGCTCGGCAGCGGGTTCATCTTCTCGCTCCAGGCCGAAGGCGGCGCGATCAAGGGTATCGGTGGCGATAGCGTGCAGCTGACCGACCGCTTCTTCCTTGGCGAGCCGCAGTTCCGCGGATTCGACATCCGGGGCGTTGGGCCGCGCGTGCTGCGCTATCCGCTTGTCGATGACAACGGCGATGGTGTCGCCGAAGAGGTCCGCGACCGGAACCGCATCTCGGACGACGCTCTGGGCGGAAACTTCTATTACCTCGGCCGCGCGGAGCTCGACATTCCGCTTGGCAGCGGTGTCCAGGAGCTAGGTCTTCGTCCGTCGATCTTCATGGACGTCGGCGCGCTGTGGGGCAGCAAGTTCAACCGGGCGACGGACCTCAGCAGCTGTCCGTTCAATCCGCCGGCCGGCGCCAATCCCTGCGCGTTCCCGCAGCGCGATGCGAACGGGAACCAGCTCTACACGCAGACCGTGACCAACGCCGACGGCACCACGACCACCACGGTCGTGACCACTCCGACGGCGCCGAGCGGAGCCGCCAATACGGCACTGGTCAATACCGTGCCCCCGTTCAACGAGGATTTCCTCGGCGACACGCCCAAGCCGCGCGTTTCGGTGGGCGTCGGGGTCAACTGGAACTCGCCCTTCGGTCCGTTCAGGATCGATTTTGCCCATGTGCTTTTGAAGCAGCCTGGAGACGATACCAAGCGCTTCACGTTCAACGTAGGAACCCAATTCTGATGTTCAAATTCCCCAAGAGCCTGCTTGCCGCAGGCGTCGCCCTTGCCGCCGTTTCGCCGATCGTCGCGGCCCCCGCCGCCGCGCAGGTGGTCAAGGGCATCGGCGTCGTCAGCCTGCCGGCGGTCGTTGCCAACTCGAACGCCTACAAGGTCGCCGAGCAGCAGCGCCCCGTCACCTACAAGCCGCAGATCGACCAGGCCGAAGCGCGCCGCGCCGCCATCGCCGCGCAGCTGCAGCCGCTGGTGACGAAGTTCAACACCGATCGGCAGGCGAACCCCAACAACCCGGCGCTCAACCAGCAGGCCGCCGCGATCCAGCAGATCCAGCAGTCGGGCCAGCAGGAGCTGCAGCAGCTCGTCGCCCCCGTCGCGCTCAGCCAGGCCTATGTCACGGAGCAGATCGAGGAGAAGCTCGACGCCGCCGTGCAGAACGCCGCGAAGAAGAAGAACATCCAGCTCATTCTCGATCCGACCCAGGGTGCGGTCCTCTATGCCGACGCTGCGTACAACATCACGCAGGACGTGCTGAACGAGCTGAACACGCTGCTTCCCAGCGCGCAGCTCGTTCCTCCGCAGGGCTGGGTGCCGCGCCAGATCCGCGAGCAGCAGGCCGCGCAGGCCGCCGCAACCGGCACGCCCGCACCGACAACGAACCCGCCGGCCACCGTCGGCCGCTAAGACACGGGCGCAAGGGCAGGGCCATGGGCGAGGACGCCGCACAGCAGTACGACATCCTCAAGGTGCTCAAGGCCCTGCCGCACCGCTATCCGCTGCTGCTGGTCGATCGGGTGCGTTCGATCGAGCTGGGCGAGCGGATTCATGCGGTGAAGGCTGTCTCGATGAACGAGCAGTTCTTCCAGGGGCACTTCCCCGGTCGTCCGATCATGCCGGGCGTCCTGCAGATCGAGGCGCTGGCGCAGGCCGCGGGCATCCTCGGCATCGAGACCTTCGAACTCGCGGGCACCGGCAAGCTCGTCATCTTCATGGCGATCGAAAACGCCAAGTTCCGCGCTCCGGTGGAGCCGGGCTGCCTGCTCGACCTCGAGGTCGAGTTCACCCGCAAGTCGAGCCGGGTGTGCAAGTTCAAGGGCCGAGCCAGCGTCGAGGGCAACACGACGTGCGAGGTCGAATTCACCGCGATGATCGCCGACGCGCCTGCTTCTTAGTTTTTTTCGAGCGCGCCTCCGCGCGCTCGTCCTCGGTGCTAATCCTCCGCTTCACTCCGGGCACCTGCGGGCGGGCGTTCGCCCTTGCGGTCGACTGGCGTCGTCGACCGTGCTCTCGCGGCGCTTGCGTTTCACTGCCTAGCCCGCTAACGGCGCCGCTTCTCATTCAACAGCTGGACCGGTCGGAACCGTTCCGAGGCTACGGAGACACGTGATGAAGACCGAAGGTCACCCCGACTACCACATGATCACCGTCAAGATGACCGACGGTACCGAATTCCAGACCCGCTCGACCTGGGGCGCCGAGGGCGACACGCTCGCGCTCGACATCGACCCGACGAGCCACCCGGCCTGGACCGGCGGCAAGCAGCAGCTGCAGGAAGGCGGCCGCGTTGCCAAGTTCAACCAGCGCTTCGGTGGGCTCACCCTCAAGAAGTAAGCCGGTCGGCGATCTGCGAAACACGATGGGGCGGTCCTGCGGGGCCGCCCTTTTCGTTTGCGCTGCCTATCCCCAGGGCCGCTCACGATACCATTTGGTGATCACGTACTTCACGCCCCTGCGCACCTTCATGCCGTGGTGAAGCGTGCTCGGATTGGGGCTGCCGTCGGTGCGGCGGTTGTTCCACGCAAGCAGTTTGCCTGTCTCGGGCTGGACGATCTTCTTCGGCACCCCGAACCGCGTGCCGCCGCCGGCCTCGACATCGTTGAGGTAGATCATGAATGTCCACGTCCGCTGGCCTGCGACCGAGCAGTAGCGCTCGAAATCTGCGCCGTTCGGCTCGAAGTAGTCGGTATGCGCCTTGAATTCCTGGCCGACCTCGTATCGCTGGCCTTGCACCGGTTCGCCATGTGCCGGATCGATGCCGTTCAGCGCGAACAGGCGTTGCTCGAGGTCCAGGACGGCGGGCTCGTCGGCCTCCAGGTCGCAGGTCTCGCTGGTGCGGAAATACTGGTCGCCGTTGGGGTCCGCGATCGTCGACGGGCGGCGGCCGGCATCGATCAGGTCGATCAGGTCGGCGCACAGCGCGGGCGGCAGGAACCCGCGCAACTGGAACAGTTCGAGCTTGGGAAAGGGCGCCCGCTGGATGCCGGGTCGAGCGAGCAGGAGATCGGGCGAAGATTCGCCGGGTGCGGGCATGTAGCAGGCATAGGCGTAATCGGCGCGCGAAACAATCTTGCGCGCAATCGCTCCCCACGCAGTTTTCTCTTCCCAAATAGCAGGCGCTATGCAACAGGCGCTCGCCCGCGCGGGAACCGCCTTGACGGCGTTTCGCGCGGAGCTAATGGCCCCCCTTCACGGCATGCCGGGGGCATGTGGCGATCGTAGCTCAGTTGGTTAGAGCGCCGGTTTGTGGTACCGGAGGTCGGGGGTTCGAGACCCCTCGATCGCCCCATTTCCCCCATCGTTTGCCGAACGATTCCAGCGCGATGCGGGGCACAACTGATGACGGCTTTCTGGACCCAGGCGGATTTCGACGACCATGAGCTGGTTCAGCTCGTGCGCGATGCCAAATCGGGCCTCACCGCGATCATCGCACTCCACTCGACCCACCTCGGCCCCGGCGCGGGCGGCACGCGATTCTGGCATTATGCCGATCCTGCCGACGGTCTGCGCGATGCGCTGCGCCTCAGCCGGGGGATGAGCTACAAGAACGCCATGGCCGGTCTCCCGATGGGCGGCGGCAAGGCGGTGATCCTGGCCGACAAGGCGCGCACCAAGACGCCCGAGCTGCTCGCCGCATTCGGCGATGCGGTCGACGCGCTCGGCGGGAAGTATGTGACGGCGGAAGATGTCGGCATCAGCGAGGGCGATATGGTCGCCGTTTCGCAGCGCACGAAATTCGTGTCGGGCCTGCCGGTCGGCGAAGGGCAGGCGGGCGGTGACCCGGGTCCGTTCACCGCGATGGGCATCTACCATGGCATCAAGGCGGCGGTCGCGCACAAGCTGGGCAAGGACAGCGTAAAGGGCGTGCGCGTGGCGCTGCAGGGCACCGGTAGCGTCGGCGGCGGGGTGGCTCGTCTGCTCGCCAAGGACGGCGCGCGGATCGTACTCGCGGATGTCGATGAGGCGCGCGCGAAGGCACTCGCCAGCGAAGTCGACGGTGAAGCCGTATCGCCCGAGCAGATCATGTCGGTCGCGTGCGACGTGTTCAGCCCGAACGCGCTCGGCGCGATTCTCGACGAAGCGGGCATCGCCGCGCTCGACTGCGCGATCGTCGCAGGCGGAGCGAACAACCAGCTTGCCCGCGCGGAGCATGGCGCCCAGTTGGCCGAGCGCGGCATCCTCTACGCGCCCGACTATGTCATCAATGCCGGCGGCATTATCTCGGTCACGCTCGAATACCTTGCCCGCACGCGCGGCGAGGATTGCGACATCAACGAAGTGCGCAAGCGCATCGCGCTGATCCCCGACCGGTTGCGCACGATCTGGGAGCAGAGCGAGGCTACCGGCGTCTCGTCTGACCGGGTTGCCGATCGCATGGCGCAGGAACTCATTGGCCGTTAGGACAATTCGGCGGTAATTGGCCCCGGCGGCCCTTGCCGCGCTGGGGTGGGGATGCCAAAGCATCGCGAAGGACACCGATGCACGGCTACGCCAATCCCACGCGATTTCTCCGCATCGCCCGCCCGCTTACTCCGTGGCTGCTCGGCCTCGGGCTGGCGCTCACGGGCGGCGCGCTGGCGTGGGGGCTGCTGGCGGTTCCTGCCGAGCGCCTGCAGGGCGATACCGTGAAAATCATGTTCATCCATGTGCCCGCCGCATGGCTCGGCATGGCGGGCTGGTCCGCGATCGCGGGCGCCAGTTTCGCCGAGATCGTCTGGCGTCATCCGCTGGCGTCGATCGCCGGGCGCGCCGCCGCGCTACCGGGCGCGGTGTTCACCGCTCTCTGCCTTGCCACCGGTTCACTGTGGGGGCGCCCTGCGTGGGGCACCTGGTGGGAATGGGACGGTCGGCTGACGAGCATGCTCGTGCTGCTGTTCCTCTATTTCGGATACATATCGCTGGCGGGAGCCGCCGCGCGCGAGGGCGGATCGAGCCGGATCCCGGCGATCTTCGGCCTCGTCGGCATCGTGAACGTGCCGGTCATTCACTATTCGGTGCTGTGGTGGTCGTCGATCCACCAGCCGCCCAGCCTCACCACCGGCGGCTCGGCGATGGCGCCGGCGTTTCTCTGGCCGCTTCTCGCCGCCACGCTCGGCTTTACCCTCCTGTTCGCAGCGGTGATCCTGATGCGGATGCGCGCCTTGCTGGCCGAGGCACAGGCAGAAGCGCGGCTACGGCGGCGGGCGAGGGAGGCCGGCTGATGCGCGAAGCGCTCGATCACTGGCCCTTCGTTCTGGCATCCTATGCCCTGGGTATCGGCGGCACCTTGCTGCTGGTCGGCTGGTCGTGGCTCGCGATGCGCCGCGCCGAGCGTCGCCGCGACGAGGCGCGCGGATGAGCGGTCCGAAGCCAAAACATCAGCGCCTCGCGCTAGTGGTATTCGCGCTCGTGGCGCTGATCGCCGCGGCGGTGATCGCCACTTGGGCGCTGCGCAACCAGGCCAGCTATTTCTATGTCCCGAGCCAGATGGTGAAGGACCCGCCCGCTGCGGGACGCGCGGTGCGCCTCGGCGGCATGGTCGAGGCGAACTCGATCGTGACCCAGCCCGACGGGGTGACGATACAGTTCGTCGTCGGCGACGGGGATGCACGGGTTCCGGTCCGCTATTCGGGCATCGTGCCCGATCTATTCGTCGAAGGCTCCGGCGTGGTCGCCGAGGGGCGGCTTCAGGCGAATGGTACGTTCAACGCCGACACGCTGCTCGCCAAGCACGACGAGAATTACGTCCCGCGCGAGCTCGAGGAAATGACTGCGGCGCAGAAGAAGGCGGCCGTCGCCGAGACCACGCCATGATCGCGGAACTCGGTCTCGCCGCGCTGTGGCTCGCCGCAGCGCTCGCGGCGCTGCAACTTGCGACGGGCTTCCTTGCCGCGCGGCAGGGCGAAGGCGAGATCGCCAGCCTCGTGCGCCCGGCAGCGGTTCTCCAGGGCGCGATCTGCACATTTTCGTTCGCGATGCTGATGTGGCTGTTCGTGCGGACCGACCTGTCGGTGAAGCTCGTCGCGATGAACTCCCATTCGGACAAGCCATTGATATTCAAGCTGGCGGGCACGTGGGGCAATCACGAAGGCTCGATGCTGCTGTGGGTCATGGTGATGAGCGGCGCGGGTGCGCTGATCGCACTGGTCGAGCGCCGCCTTTCCGAGCGCACGATGCAGGCGACGCTCGCGGCGCAGGGGTTCGTCGCGCTGGGCTTCTACGCCTTCCTGCTCTTCAGTTCGAACCCGTTCGAGCGGCTGCCGGTGCCCGCGATCGAGGGCAACGGCCTCAACCCGCTGCTGCAGGATATCGGCCTCGCGTTCCATCCGCCCACGCTCTACCTCGGTTATGTCGGGCTCTCGGTCGCGTTCAGCTTCGCGGTCGGTGCGTTGCTGACGAAGAGCGTGACGCCCGAATTCGCCCGCGCGATGCGCCCGTGGGTGCTCGGCGCGTGGATTTTCCTCACCGTCGGGATCACCGCGGGCAGCTACTGGGCCTATTACGAGCTCGGCTGGGGTGGCTGGTGGTTCTGGGATCCGGTGGAGAACGCCTCGCTTATGCCGTGGCTCGCTGCGACCGCGCTGCTCCATTCGGCTTCGGTGCTGGCAGCGCGCGATGCGCTCAGGGCGTGGACGATCATGCTCGGCGTGGTCGCGTTTTCAATGAGCATGGTGGGCACCTTCCTCGTGCGCTCGGGCATCCTCACGAGCGTTCATGCCTTCGCGGTCGATCCCGAGCGCGGCAGCTTCATCCTCGCGCTGCTGGCGATCTACATCGGCGGCGCGCTCGCGGTGTTCGGCTTGCGGGCAGGGTCGATCTCGGAGGGCGAGAAGTTCGCGCTCGTCAGCCGTGAAGGCGCGCTGGTCGTCAATAACGTCCTGCTCTCGTCGATCCTCGGAGTTGTGCTGCTGGGTACGCTTTATCCGCTGCTGACCGAGGCGATGGGCGTGCGGGTTTCCGTCGGCCCTCCGTATTTCGATCCGGTCGGCGCGATCTTCGTGGTGCCGATGCTGCTGGTCATGATGGTCGGCCCGCTGCTGCGCTGGCGGAGCGATCGGCTCGACCGGGTGAAAAAGCTGGCGGCGGTCGGCTTTCTCGCGCTGCTTGCCGGACTGGCGATCGCGATCGCTCTGGGTGCCAAGATACTTCCGCTGATCGGTCTCGCGCTCGGTCTCGGGCTGGCGGTGGCGAGCGTGCTGCCGCTACGGGGCCGCAATTTGCGCCGCCTGCCGCTGGCGACCTGGGGCATGGTGATCGCGCACCTCGGCATCGCGGTCGCGTTGCTCGGCATGGCGAGCGAGAGCGCTTTCAGCGAAGAAAAACTCGCTGCTGTCCGCACAGGTGAGAGCGCAACTGTCGGCCCCTGGTCGGTGCGGCTCGCCTCTGTCGACCCGGTGGCGGGGCCCAACTGGACCGCGCTCGAGGGAGTCATGCAGGCGAGCTATGCCGGTGGCTCCCCGATCGAATTGCACCCGCAAGCGCGCAGCTTCTGGTCGCCGCCGCAGGAAACGACCGAGAGCGCGCTGGTAACCCGCTGGAACGGCCAGCTCTACGCAGTACTCGGCAAGGCGGCCGACGGCGAGCGTTGGCAGGTTCGCTTGTGGTGGAAGCCGTTCGTGACGCTGATCTGGTACGGCGGATTGATGATCGCGCTGGGCGGAGTGCTCGCGTTGATCGGCCGGGTGAGTGACGACCTTCGCCGCCGTTTCGTTCAGCGCAAGGCCTCGGCGCGGCGCAAGGAACTGGCCGCGTGAAGGGCTGGCGCTTCTTCCTGCCGCTGGCGATCTTCCTGCTGTTCGTCGGCATCGCCGGATATCAGCTGACCCAGCCGAAAGACGAGTTCGTCCATTCGGCGATGATCGGCAAGCCGATGCCGGCCTTCGACATGCGCGGCGCGAGCCCCGACCGGCCCGGCCTCGCGCTCGCCGATCTCAAGGACGGTACGCCCAAGCTGGTCAATATCTGGGCGAGCTGGTGCATTCCCTGCGCCGCCGAAGCGCCCCAACTCGCCGCGCTTGCGCAACAGGGCGTGCCGATCGTCGGCGTCGCGATCCGCGACCGGCCCGAGGACGTCGCCGCGTTCCTGGCCCGCTACGGCAATCCGTTCACTCGCATCGGGGCTGACGACATGAGCGAGCTACAGCTCTCGATCGGCAGTTCGGGCGTGCCCGAGACGTTCGTGGTCGACGGGCAGGGGATCATCCGTTTCCAGCACATCGGCGACATCCGGGCCGAACACGTGCCCCTGCTGCTCGAAGAATTGCGGAAAGCGCGCGGATGAAGCGCTTGATTGCCTTGCTGGCGATGTTCCTTGCCATTCCACTGGCGGCGCAGGATTCTCTGCCACCCGCACCCTACGCCTACCGCCAGCTCGCGGATCCGGCGATGGAGGCGCGCGCGCAAGGCCTCATGGAAGAGCTGCGCTGCCTCAAGTGCCAGAGCCAGTCGATCGCCGACAGCGACGCACCGATGGCGGGCGATATGCGCCACCAGGTCCGCACCCGCATCGCCGCGGGCGAGGAGCCGGAAGCGATCCGCGCGTGGATGATGGAGCGCTACGGCGACTACGTAAGCTACGCGCCTGTGGTCAGCCGCACGACCTGGCCGCTCTACGCCGGACCGCTGGTGCTGCTCGCGCTGGCGGGCCTGCTGCTTTGGCGACGCTTCGGGAGGAAGACATGAGCTTCGTTCCGATACTGCTGCTCGCAGCCGCCGCCTTCGCAGTCGCGGTTCTTGCTTTGCGCCTGCCGCGGACCGGCTGGACACTGCTGGGCGCCGCGCTGCTTTTCGGGCTGGCGGGCTACGCGCTGCAGGGCTCGCCGGGCCAGGCCGGGTCGCCCAAGGACGCTGCGTCCGACCGCAATGCCGAGGGTGCCGAACTGGTCGAGGCGCGCCGGGCGATCTACGGTCCCGCGCCGCCGAGCAACTTCGTCACCGTCGCCGACGGGTTCGCCCGCCGCGGCCAGTTCGCCGACGCGGCGGGCATCCTGCGCGGTTCGCTCGCCAAGTCACCCGACGATCCCGAGGCGTGGCTCGCGCTCGCCAACGCGCTGATGGAGCATGCCGACGGCCAGCTTACCCCGGCGGCGGTCTATGCCTACGAGCAGGCCGAGCGTGCCGACCCCGGCCAACCGGGACCCGGGTTCTTCCTCGGCGTGGCCCTCATTCGCGGCGGTCGGCTCCAGCAGGCCCGCGGACTGTGGGCCGACATGCTCGAGAAGGCTCCACCTGATGCCGAATGGCGCGCGGGCCTGAAGGAACGTCTCGACAGGCTCGACGTTCTCCTCGCGCAAACCGGCGGCCAATAGGGCCCGCCAAGCGCGATTGCGGGGGCCATGACGCAGTGCTAAGCGCCGCCACCTTCATGACGGGAAGCAATCCTCGATGAGCGACGCTGTCGCGCACGGCCACGGCGGTGCGAAAACCACCAGTGCGAAGGTCAAGCTTGCTGTCGGGGCGGTCGGGATCGTCTTCGGCGATATTGGCACGTCGCCGATCTACGCCTTCCGCGAGACGTTCGTCGGGCACCACCCGCTGACACTGGACACGCTGCACCTGATGGGCGTCGTCAGCCTGATTTTCTGGGCGATGACGATCATTGTCTCGATCCAGTACGTCACCATCCTGATGAGCGCCGACAACAAGGGGCAGGGCGGCACGCTCGCGCTCGTCGCGCTGATCTCGCGCAAGATCGGCGGTACCAACCGTGGCTGGATCGCGGTCATGCTCGGTGTCTTCGCGACCGCGCTGTTCTATGGCGACAGCATGATCACGCCCGCGGTCTCGGTGCTGTCGGCGGTCGAGGGCCTCACCACGGTCGAGGCGGAGCTGGCTCCCTTCGTCATTCCCATCGCGCTCACCCTGCTGATCGCGCTGTTCTTCCTGCAGAAACGCGGCACCGCGACGATCGGCAAGCTGTTCGCGCCGATCATGCTGACCTACTTCATCACGCTGGCGGGGCTTGGGATCATGCATATCCTCAGCAACCCCGGCGTGCTGGCAGCACTCAATCCGTGGTACGCGATCCAATTCTTCATCACCGATAAGTGGCTCGCGTTCCTCGCGCTCGGCTCGGTCGTCCTTGCGGTGACGGGCGCCGAAGCGCTCTATTCGGACATGGGCCACTTCGGCCGCGGACCGCTGCGGATCGGCTGGTTCGGGTTCGTGATGCCCTGCCTGCTGCTCAACTATTTCGGTCAGGCGGCGATGATCATGGAGCTGGAGGCGGCTGCTGCGGCCGAGGCGATCAAGAACCCGTTCTTCGTCATGGCGAACGAAAGCTGGCGCCTGCCGCTGGTGCTGCTGGCGACCGCGGCGACCTTCATCGCCAGCCAGGCGGTGATCACCGGGGCATTCTCGGTCACCCAGCAGGCGATCCAGCTCGGCTTCATCCCGCGCCTGTCGATCCTTCACACGAACGAAACCGAGCACGGCCAGATCTACATCCCGTTCGTGAACTGGGTGCTGATGATCGCGGTCGTGTTGCTCGTCGTCACTTTCCGCAACTCGTCGAACCTCGCGAGCGCGTATGGCATCGCGGTGACGGGTGCGATGCTGATCGACACCTGTCTCATGGCGGTGCTGTTCGTCGCCGTGTGGCGGTGGAAGAGCTGGATGGCGCTCTGCGTGGCGGCGGTGTTCTTTGTGGTCGACGGATCGTTCTTCGGCGCGAACCTGCCCAAGGTGCCCGACGGCGGCTGGTTCCCGCTGCTGATCGGCGCGATCGCCTTCACCCTGCTCACCACCTGGGCGCGCGGGCGCAAGCTGATGCGCGACCGGATGAGCGAGGTGGCGCTACCGATCGCGATCTTCGCCAAGAGCGCGAAGAATTCCGCGACCCGCGTGCCGGGCACGGCGATCTTCATGGCGTCGGCCACGGGCGGGGTGCCGAGCGCGCTGCTCCACAATATCAAGCATAACAAGGTGCTGCACGAACGGGTGGTGATCCTGACCGTGCAGATCGCCGACGTGCCCTATGTCGATCCCGGCGAGCGGTTCGAAATCCACGCCGTGGGCGATGGCCTGTACCGCGTGATCCTGCATTACGGCTTCATGGAGGAGACCGACGTGCCGGCCGCGCTCAAAGGCATGGGTGAATGCGGCGGCATGTTCGACATGATGCAGACGAGCTTCTTCCTCAGCCGCCAGACATTGATCGCAAGCAAAAAACCGGGAATGGCGGTCTGGCGCGAAAAGCTGTTCAGCTGGATGCTGCGCAATTCGGCGACCGCGATGGAATTCTTCCGCCTTCCCACCAACCGTGTGGTGGAGCTCGGAAGCCAGGTTGAAATCTAGGGACTAAAATGACTGACAAGATAAAGCTCGAGCTCACGATCGAGGAAATCGAACTGCTCAACGACGCGCTTGAGGCCGACCAGGAAGGCTACCTCGAGTCGGCCAAGGAAGCGCGCGGCAACAACAATCGCGCCGACGTCGAGACCTTTACCGAAGCCGCCGAGCGGATCGGCGCGTTGATGGCGAAGCTCGCCCCCTACATCGAATAATCACGCCGAACGTCGGCAGCGAAAAGGGCCCGGGCCGTACGGCACCGCGCCCTTTCTCATGTCCGCCGGATCAGCCGAGGTTCGCGCTGGTCATGCAGTAGAGCATCGGCAGCGACAGCAGCAGGTTGGTGCGGCTGGCAGCCAGCGCGCGCGGGGCGAGCTTGGCCTTTTCATCGGCGCTCGCCTCGACGATCCCGAGGATCTTCTTCTGCGCCGGCCAGATGATGAACCACACGTTGAACGCCATGATCAGCGCCAGCCACATGCCGATACCGATCAGGTTGATGCCGTCGGCGCCGGTGCCCTGGAAGGTCAGCGCGTCGACCAGGTATCCGCTATGAAAGGCGATGATCAGGCCGAACAGCACGGTCATCGCCGCCGCCCAGCGGAAGAAGAAGAACACCTTCGGCGCGATATGACCGGTAACGCCCGCCTTCAGTTCGGCAGGGATCGACGGCATCGTCGGGACCTGCACGAAATTCAGGTAGTAGAGAAGGCCGATCCACAGGATTCCGAAGAAGGCGTGCAACCAGCGGGTCACATCGTCGGTGATGGCGACCGCGCCTTCCCCGGTCCAGCCGGTGAACGACACGATCAAGACGATCGCGAGTACGAGTCCCGTCACGAGGACGAGGTGTAGATTTCCGAAAAACTTGGCCATTGCGAATTCCCCCAACCCGAATGTGCGACCCAAGCAGGGGCTGTTTGGACGCAGTCGGCGGGAAAATGCAACTCCCGCGAGGTTCAAGTCGGTGGAGGAGTGCCTTCCTCTTCAGCCAACCCTTCCGCGCCGAGCCCATGCTTCAGCAGCATCGGGATCTGGGTGAAGGTGAACAGGAACGACAGCGGCATGAATACCCAGAGCTTGGCCCATAGCCAGTCGCCGAAGGAAAGCTGCATCCGCAGGATCTCGTTCAGCCCTGCGAGGAAGACGAAGAAGAATCCCCAATTGCGGCTGAGCTTGAGCCAACCTTCGCGGTCGAGCCCCTCGAAAGCCGCCTCGAGCAACACCTGCAGCAGCGCATTGCCGCGCATCCAGCCGCCGATAAGCATCACGGCAAAGAACAGGTAGATCACAGTCGGCTTCAACTGGATGAATCGCTCGTCCTGCAGCCAGATGGTGAGCGCGCCGAAACCCACGATCAGCGCAGTCGACAGCAGCAACATCGGCGAGATCCGGCCGAGCTTCCACTTCGAGAAGATCAGCGCGGCGACCGCAGCGACCATGAAGGCGATCGTGCTCTGGATCACTGCGAAGATCTCGCCCGCGGGCGAATCCCCGTGGGGTTTCGACCAGCGATAGACGAGGAAGAACACGAGGATCGGACCGTAGTCGATCGCGAGGTTGAGCCAGCCCGAGGGCTTCTTCTTGGGTACTTCGGTCATCAGGCGACTCCGGCGATGACGCGCGCGACGAGGTCGGGATCGAACGGACGCAGGTCGTCGATCTTCTCGCCGACGCCGATGGCGTGGATCGGCAGGCCGAATTGCTCGGCCGCGGCGACCAGCACGCCGCCGCGCGCGGTTCCATCGAGCTTGGTCATGACGAGGCCGGTGACGCCCGCGACTTCCTTGAAGATTTCGATCTGAGAAAGGGCATTCTGCCCGTTCGTCGCATCGAGCACGAGGATCACGTCGTGCGGGGCTTCGGGGTTGAGACGGCCGAGAACCTTCCGGATCTTCGCCAGCTCGTCCATCAGCTCGCGCTTGTTCTGCAGGCGCCCGGCGGTATCGACCACCAGCGCGTCGATCCCCGTGGCGGTCGCCTCCTTGACGGCGTCGAACACGATCGAGGCGGGATCGCCGCCTTCCGGACCCCTGACGATCGGCACGCCGACCCGCTCGGCCCAGGTGGCGAGCTGGCCGATCGCGGCGGCGCGGAACGTGTCGCCCGCGGCCAGCATGACGCCGTAATCGTCTTCCTGCAGCCAGTGCGCGAGCTTGGCGATGGTGGTCGTCTTGCCGCTGCCGTTCACCCCGATCACGAGGATGACCTGCGGACGGGGGAAGGCGGTGATCTCGAGCGGCTTCGCCACCGGTCGCAGGATCGCGGCGATTTCCTCGGCGACCGCTTCGCGAAGTTCGCGCTCGCTGATGCCGAGTCCGAAGCGCTTTTCGGCGAGCTTGTCGCGGATGCGCCGCGCGGCCGCGGGACCCAGGTCCGACACGATCAGAGCGTCCTCGACATCATCGAGCGTGGCATCGTCCAGCTTCGCCGTGCCGACGACGCCGGTCAGGTTCTCGCTCAGTCGTTCGGACGTCTTGCGGAAGCCGCCGAACAGGCGCTCCGTCCAGGTCGGTTCGCTCATGCCAGAAGGCCTGCCTCGATGCGGGTAGGGGTGACGGTCACGATGGTGCCGGGCGCAGTGTGCGCGGGGATCGCGACGCGCGCGAAATCGGGCGCATGGCCGGTGCCATCGCGCTCGGCGAGGACGCTCAGCGGCTGGCCGATATGCGTCGCGAGCCAGGCGCCTCGAACGTCGGCCACCGCGGCACGCAGTTCCGCTGCCCGCTGCCGGATCGTCTCGCGCCGCAACTGCGGCATCCGCGCAGCCGGCGTGCCGGGGCGCGGAGAATAGGGGAACACGTGACCGTGGACGATCCCAAGCGCGCGCACGATCAAGAGGTTAGCGGCGTGGTGCTCCTCGCTCTCGGTCGGGAAACCGGCGATGAGGTCGGCACCGATCGCAATACCGGGTCGCCGGGAGCGCAGGCGCTCGACCAGCGCTGCGGCTTGTTCTTGCGAATGCCGCCGCTTCATTCGCTTGAGGATCAGGTTGTGCCCGTGCTGGAGCGACAGATGGAGGTGCGGCATCACCCGCGCCTCACCCGCTATCAGCTCTTCGAGCAACGGATCGATCTCGATCCCGTCGACCGACGACATGCGCAGCCGGGGCAGGGTGGGAAAGGCGCGCAGGATCGCTTCGACCAGCGAGCCGAGGCGTGGCGCCTCTGGCAGGTCATGGCCCCAACTCGTCAGATCGACCCCGCTTAGCACAATCTCGGCAGCGCCGCGATCGAGGTCGGTTTCGACCGCGCGAAGGACCGCGTTCACAGGCAGCGAGCGGCTCGGCCCGCGGCCTTGCGGGATCACGCAAAAGGTGCAGGCGTGGTCGCAGCCGTTCTGAACCGCGACGAACCCTCGCGAATGTGAAGTCGAAGCTTTCAAGCGCCGGGGAGATGGCACGTTCCAGGCGCGCGGATCGAGCTTCGCGGCGTTGGGGATGAGGCCGTCAACCTCGGGCATGGCAGAGATTGCGTCGCGTTCGATCTCGGCCGCGCAGCCCGTCACCAGCAGCCGCGCATCGGGCCGCGCGCGGCGCGCACGGCGGATCGCCTGACGCGTCTGGCGCACCGCCTCGGCTGTGACGGCGCATGAATTCACGACGACAACATCTTGGTCCTCGCCAAGAATCTCGCGAATGCGCTCGCTCTCGGACAGGTTCATCCGGCACCCCAACGACACGACGTCTGCGCTCACGCGAAATCGCCCCAGTCGAAGCTCCCGCGGAAGGACTCGGTCGCCGGGCCTGTCATTGCGATACGGCCGTCGTCGCCCCACTCGATCTCGAGCGGACCGCCCGGCAAGGTGACCGTCGCCGCTCGCCCGTCGAGCAGGCCGCGCCGGATCGCCGCCACGGCCGTCGCGCAAGCGCCAGTACCGCATGCCCGCGTCAGGCCCGCGCCGCGCTCCCACACGTGGAGGAGGATTTCCGATGGGCCTGTAACCTGCGCGACCATCACATTGATGCGTTCGGGAAACAGCGGATCGTTCTCGATCTCGGGCCCCAACCGGTCGAGCGGTACGGCTTCGGCATCGTCGACGAAGAAGACGACGTGCGGATTTCCCACCCGCAGGGCCATCGGACTTTCGAGGCCTTCCCACGCGACCGGCATCGCGGCGGTGTCCATCGCGTAGGCGAGGGGGATCTGGTTCCATTCGAACACCGGTTCGCCCATGTCGATCCGCGCGCCGTGGCCGGTCGGTTCGACCGCGATCGTGCCGCCTGCGGTCTCGACACGCGCCGGCACGCCGTGGAGGATCGCGACCGCGCGGCTGGCGTTTCCGCACGCCTCTACCTCGCCCCCGTCGGAGTTGAAGATGCGCATGCGAAAATCGGCGGCTTCGGTGGGCTCCAGCAGGATGAGCTGGTCGCAGCCGATGCCCGTGCGCCGGTCGGCGAGTGCAATCGCCATCGCGCGGCTGATCGGCGGCAGCGCCTCGGTACGCGCGTCGAGCACGACGAAGTCGTTGCCGAGACCGTGCATCTTGATGAAGGGAACGCGCATCGAGGCGCGGCTCTATGCCCGAGCGGGGGCTACGTCCAGTGGCGCGCGTCAGCCCGCCTTGCGCTGGCCCTCGTCGGCGGTGCCGTCGGTATCCACCGTCTTGGCAGGTGGCTCGGCAAGCAGACCCGCCGTCGACAGGCGCGAACGCACCGCATCGATGCTCTCCGGGCGGCCATAGTAATATCCCTGGCCCTTGAGCTGGCCCATCGAACGCAGCTTGGCGAGGATTTCGGTGTCCTCGATGCCCTCGGCCGTGATCGGCAGTTCGAGCCCGTCGCCTAGCGACACGATCGCGCGCACCAGCTTGTCGGCATCGTCCGTCCCCGACAGCTCGGACACGAAGCTGCGGTCGATCTTCAGGCGATCGAACGGCAGGGTGCGAAGCTGGGACAGGCTGGAAAATCCGGTTCCGAAATCGTCGAGGCTGATCGTCACGCCTTGGTTCTTAAGGCTGGTGATAATCGAGCGGACCACGCCGACGTTCTCGTGCAAGCAGCTCTCTGTGATCTCGATGTCGAGGCGGCTGGCCGGGAAATTGTGCTTTACCAGAAGCTTGAGGATTTTCTGCGAGAACCACGGGTCGCGCAGCTGGATCGGCGAGATGTTGACCGACAGCGACAGGCTCGGATCCCAGTCGCGCGCGTCGGCGAGCGCCTGGTCGATCAACGATTCGCTCAGTTCGGCGATGAGGCCGATTTCTTCGGCGACCGGGATGAACACGTCCGGCCCGACCAGCCCCAGCGTCGGCGACTGCCACCGCGCGAGCATTTCGAAGCCCGACAGCTTGCCCGTCTCAAGGTCGATCTGCTGTTCGTAGAATGGCACGAACTCGCCGCGCGGGATGCCGCGCCGGATGCCGGTCTCCAGCTCGCTGCGGAAGCGCAGCTCGCTTTCCATGGGCTCCTCGAACCAGAAATAGCGATTCTTGCCCTGCTTCTTGGCATGGTACATCGCGATGTCGGCGCGATGGATGAGGTCCTGCGTACCGCCGGTCGTTTCGGCATCGCTCCCCTCGGCATTGGCGGTGATGCCCACCGACACCGTGATTTCGAGCGTCAGCCCGTTGTGTTCGACAGAATGGCCCACCCGGTCGATCAACACGGTGACGAACTGGTCGATGCGATCGGGGAAGCGGGAATCGTAGGGCACGACGCAGGCGAACTCGTCCCCGCCCAGACGCGCGAGCAGCGCTTCCTTCGGCAGCAAGGCCCGGATGCGTTCGGCGGTGACCACCAGCAGGCGATCGCCCGCGATGTGTCCGTTGAGGTCGTTGATCGTCTTGAAATTGTCGAGATCGACCATGACGAAGGCGATCGAACGACCATCTGCGCGGGCGCGGGCGAGCAGCGCGTCGGTGGCGGTGCCCATGCTTCGGCGATTGAGACACCCGGTCAGCGGATCGGTTTCCGCAAGCTGGCGTGCACGTTCCTCGGCCTTTCGACGTTCTGCAATCTCGCGTGTCAATTCGGCGTATCGGCGCCAACCGAATATGACGAGCGCTATATTGAGCAGGAGCGCGTTGACGAGGATGGGATCGGGAGCATGGCCAAGTCCTAGGAGAGACTTGAGCGCCTGAGGCAGCACCATGCCGCCGGTCCCGACGAACAGGATGATCGCTGCCACTGCGATGGCAAGGGCGACGAGATCGCGATCCGCGCGCGCCATCGGGCTCTCGCTTTCGTGATCGGTCATTTTCCAGGCGTGCCTGTTCGGCAACTGAGCCCCCAACTGTTGCGAACGCCGTCCTATCGCCTAAGAGGCTGAAAATTGGGTTAAGGCGCGCGCCGCCGATGTCCCTCACCATCCGTCGCACGACCAGGGAATCTAAGCTTGCCTCGCTATTGGCTGATGAAGTCCGAACCCGATGCCTACAGTTGGGACGACCTGGTCGCCGAGGGCGAGGGGACATGGGACGGCGTGCGGAACTACCGCGCCCGCAACAACCTCCAGGCAATGAAGGTGGGCGACAAGGCGTTCTTCTACCACTCCAACATCGGCAAGGAGATCGTCGGCGTGGTCGAAGTCAGCGTGGCAGGGCTTGCCGATCCGTCGGACGACACCGGCAAGTGGGCGTCGGTGAAGGTCAAGCCGGTCGAGCGGCTGGCTCGCCCCGTTACCCTCGCCGAGATCAAGGCGGATGCGAAGCTGGCGGAGATCGAACTGCTCAAGCTCTCGCGACTGTCGGTGGCTGAAATTCGGCCCACAGAGTGGCGCTACATCTTGAAGCTCGCGGCGGGGAAATAAGCAGAGCGCACCGCAGCGTCGTCAACGAACAAGCTTAACGTCCCACGCTGCGACACCGCGGATTTCTGCGGAGCGCAATGGTTTCCGCAGCGTTAAGCTTTCATCATGCGACGCTCACTCGTACTCACCGACGAACAGGCCCGGCACCCCTTCCGGGCTTCCCTTGCACGCCATGTCTGCCGGGGGGGACGGATCGTCCCGATCAGACCGTCATGGGCCATCAGCCGCGACGATGTCGCAGGCTTCGTCGGCGCCTATTTCGCCAGCCTGGTCGCGGTGGCGGTCTTCATCGTCTAGCTCTTCGCGGCCGCGCGTTCCGCGCGCAGCAGCAGCCAACCGAGCCATGCCGAGACGAGGCACATCGACGCGGTGAACAGCAGGTGGTGGACGATGTCCACGCCGAGCGCGCTCAGGCCCGCCGCGACCAGCGAGCCGCCGACCATCGCACCCGAATTGACGATGTTGTTGGCGGCGATCGTCCGCGCAGTCTGCGTCTTGGGCACGAATGTGGTCAGGAACGCATAGAGCGGTACGACGAACATTCCTCCGGCAATCGCGATACCCAGCAGGCAGATCAGCAGCGGTATCGCCATCGAATGCGCGACGAACTCGGACACGTTGAGCAAGGTTCCGTCGGTTTCCGGAATCCACGTCCGGCAGACCACGTAGAACGCAAGAACGAACACGCCCATGACGACCACTGAAATGGGCGAGTAGCGGGCCGACACCGTGCCCTTGAGCAGTGCGTTGACCGACACTGAACCGATCGCCACGCCGATCGAAAAAATCACGAGGAACAGGCTCGCGACTTCCTTGCTGGCCGTGAGCACGTTCTTGGCGAGCGGCAGGAACTGGATGAACAACACCGTTCCGATCGCCCAGAAGAAACTGATCGCCATGATCGCGAGGAACACCCGCCGATCGTGGCTGGTATTGCGGACGAGCGCGATCGAGCTGCGCACGAAGTGAAAGTCGAGCGGCTCCACCTCTCCCTGCGCAGGCGCCGGGGGGACCGCGCGCGAGACGAAATAACCCACGATGGCAACACCGATCACGCCGACGGCCGCCGCCTCGACCGAAATCCAGCCGGCGATAATCGTGCCGAACAGGATTGCGATATAGGTCCCCGCCTCGACCAGGCCCGTACCGGCGAGGACCTCGTCGTCATGCAGGTGCTGCGGCAGGATCGCATACTTGATCGGGCCGAAAAACGTCGAATGGACGCCCATCGCGAACAGCGCGAGCATCAGCAGCGGGATGGCGATCACGTCGACCGCAATCCCCTCTCGCGCGAGGAACAGTCCCGCTGCCCCAACGCACATGATGCCGATTTCCGCCGCTTTGACGATGCGGATGATTCGCGCCTTGTCGCGCATATCGGCAAGTTGCCCGGCGAGCGCCGAGAGCAGAAAGAACGGCAGGATGAACACTGCGCTGGCGACCGAGCTGAACAGCCCTTCGGCGTCTTCCGAGTTGTAGACGCTGTACACGACGAACAGCACCATGGCGTTCTTGTAGAGGTTGTCGTTGAAAGCGCCGAGAAGCTGGGTGACGAACAGCGGAAGGAAGCGACGCCGGTGCAGCATGTGCGTGGAAACGGTCATGCAAATCCTGTGGCCTGCTTCACGGTGGCCGGGTCTAGCGGCTGTGGCGCAGGGGACAAGCGCTAACGGTGCTTTTGCACGGCGGCTTGCTGGTCTAAGCGGCGGGCAATGCTGACGCTGCCGAACCTGCTGACCCTCAGCCGCATATTCGCGGTCCCTCTGCTCGCGTTCCTGCTGTGGTGGCCGGACTGGCGCTTCGGCTACCTGCTCGGCTTCATCCTCTACTGCGTGATCGGTTTCACCGATTACCTCGACGGCTATCTCGCACGGGCGCAGGGAACGGTGAGCAAGCTGGGCGTTTTCCTCGATCCGATCGCGGACAAGATCATGGTCGCTGCCGTGATCCTGGTGCTTGCTGCGCAGGGCTATATGCGCGGACCATACGTGGGCGACCTGCATGTCATCGCAGGATTGATCATCCTCATCCGCGAGATTGCGGTATCGGGCCTGCGCGAGTTTCTTGGGCCGCTGCAAATCTCGATGCCGGTATCCAAGCTCGCCAAGTGGAAGACGACGTTCCAGCTCGTCAGCCTGGGGGCGTTGATTCTGGGCGGCGCGGTGCACGGGGCCCCGTGCGTGGTCCGTGGCGACTGCGGCCCGCTGTCGGGCCAGTGGATACACCTCGTCGGCCTTGCGAGCCTGTGGGCGGCGGCGGCGCTGACGCTCCTCACCGGCTGGGATTATCTTCGCGTCGGCCTCAAGCATATGGATTGACGATCGGAGCGCGGCGGGAACCGCCTTTTCTTGTGGTCGTTAAGCAATCACGTTTTCTGGGAGTTCATGCGGCTGCACCGGCAGGTGCGGCCTCTTTTGCAATTGCGAACAGGGATTCGGCGACCTTGAGCGGAGCGGATACACCACGGCCTGGCCAGGCCTTGAGCACACCTCCCGGGCGACCGGGTGATCGAGCGCGTTTCGAAGGCGCGTCGGGCATGCTGTTCGAGCAGGCCATGGCGCAAACGCGCATGGCAGTCTGTCTGACCGATCCAAATCAGCCGGACGACCCGATCATCTTCTGCAACGAGGCGTTCGAGCACCTGACCGGTTACGATCGCGATGAGATTATCGGTCGCAACTGCCGCTTCCTTCAGGGACCGGAGACCGACACCAAGCAGGTCGATCGCATTCGCGACGCGCTGAAGACCGAAGAGGTCGCCGTCGTCGAACTGCTCAATTACCGCAAGGACGGCACCAAGTTCTGGAACGCGCTCCACCTCGGTCCGATCTACAACGAAGACGGCAGCATCGCCTACTTCTTCGGTAGCCAGTGGGACGTGTCCGATATCCACCTCGCCCGGGCGGAAGAGCGCCACGCCAAGGAGATGGCGCGCGAGGTCTCTCATCGTCTCAAGAACGTTTTTGCCGTGATCGCGGGGATCGTGAACATCACCGGCCGCGCGATGGATGCGCGTCCTGTGTCAGAGCGCATCAACGAGCGGATCAACGCACTGGGCCGAAGCTACGAGCCGACGCTCGACGATGCCTTCCTCGGCACCATAGAGGTCGGGCAGGCGATCCGCGCCGTCCTGCGTCCCTACGATCCCGAAGGCGACCGGATAGAATTCGTCGGGAATGGCGTGCGGACGGAACCGAACGCGATCTCCGCGATCGGCCTCACGCTGCACGAACTCGCCACGAACGCGTCGAAATACGGTGCCTTGTCCAACGATTCGGGCCGTATCACCGTTCAATGGCATCATGACCTCGACAGGCACGGTCGCCGAACACTGATCGTCGACTGGAAGGAAACGGGTGGTCCGGTAATCGACGGTCCGCCAACCGATGTCGGCACGGGTTTCGCGATCGCGGATGCGCTGCTCAGTCACTCGCACGGTGTGTTCGAGCGGTCGTGGGAACCGGATGGACTGCGCGCCGAAATCTCGTTTCCGATCAAAGGTTAGGATCAGCAATAGATGAACTGTGTGCTGATTCTCGAGGACGAGCCATTCATCGCGCTCGACCTGGTTTTCGCCTGCGAGGATGCAGGCGTGAAATCGGTTACCGCGGCGAGCTGCGAGCAGGCGAACGAGGCGATGGAGCTTCATGCCATCGATGGCGCGATACTCGACGTGAACCTGGGGAAAGGCGAAACCTGCGAGCGCGTCGCCCGCACCCTGAAGGATCGCGGCGTACCGTTCGTTCTCAACACCGGCGACCTCAACCGTGCAGGCGAATTCCTGCGCGACATGAACGCCCCGATCATCGGCAAGCCGAGCGCGGCCTCATCGGTCATCGCGAAACTGCTGGAACTCGGAAACGGCGTTTCAGCCCGCGCGTAGCTCCTCGGCAAGCAGGCGAAATTCGTCGGCACGGGGTGAATTGCGCCGCCAGATTAGGGCAATCTGGCGCGTGGGTGCCTTGCCCTTGAGGGGCCGCGCGACGACCTCCGTTTCGTGCAGGATACCGGCGTTGATCGCCATCTCGGGCAGCATCGTAACGCCGAGGCCGTTGTCGACCATCTGCACCAGAGTGTGGAGCGAGGTCCCTATCATCGTCGCCGATGCGCGCAGATCGGGTCGATTGCAGGCGGCGAGCGCGTGGTCGCGCAGGCAGTGGCCATCCTCGAGCAACAAAAGCCGACCCTGGTCGATCATCGAAGCCGGAATCTCGGCTGGTGGATCGCGCGGATCGTTCTTGGGGAACGCGACGAACAGCCGATCGTCGGCGATGTGTGCGCTCTCGATCTCCCCGGTCGCGAAGGGCAGGGCGAGAAGCACGCAATCGGCCCGCCCGTGGTGCAGGCTTTCCACCGCGTGATCGCTGGTTTCCTCGCGCAGGAAGAGCTTCAGCGACGGTCGCTCGCGCCGGAGACGCGGCAGGATCCGGGGCAGCATGAACGGCGCGATCGTGGGGATCACGCTCATCCGCAATTCGCCGGACAGCGGCTTGCCGCTGGCTTGCACGAGGTCAGACAGTTCTTCCGCCTCGCGCAATAGCCTGTGCGCTTTCGCCACCACCTGCTCGCCAAGCGGAGTGAACCGGACGACCCTTCGGCTTCGCTCGACCAGCGTCACCCCCAGCAGCGATTCGAGCTCTCTCAGACCGGCCGACAAAGTTGATTGCGAAACGAAGCTCGCATCGGCGGCGCGGCCGAAATGTCCGTGCTCGTGCAGCGCGACGAGGTACTGCAGCTGCTTGATGGTGGGGAGATAGGTGCTCACTCGGCTGCGATTGCTTCGGGTTCGGCGATCTCGATGCGCGTCATCTTGAGGCGGCCGTTCTCGACCCCAAAGCCGAGCTTGCCCTCGACCAGATCGAGCGCGTCCTTGCCGAACACCTCGTAGCGCCAGCCCTTGAGGACCGGCAGGTCGCGCATGCCGCTTGCGAGCGATTCCATCTCGTCACTGCGGGTGAGCAGCCGCGCGGCGACGTCGATCTCGCGGGCGCGAATCTTGAGCAGCAGCTTGAGAAGGTCGGCGACCAGCACACCTTCCTTGCCCAGCGGCGCACCGCGCTTGGGTTTGTCGGGCAGTTCGTCGGCAGGGAGCGGTTCGGCCTTTTCAATCGCCTTCATCAGCCGCTTGCCGATGTCGTTGTCTTTCCACGCGGTGGAAAGGCCGCGGACCTTCACCAATTCGGGCTGGCTCTTGGGCGGATGCGCCGCAAGGTCCGCGAGGGTCTCGTCGCGCATGATCCGGCCGCGGGGGATGTTCTTGTGCTGGGCTTCCTGCTCGCGCCAGGCGGCGAGCGCCTTGAGGCGGCCGAGCACGGTCGCGTTACGGCTGGGCGCACGGATGCGCTGCCACGCTTCGCCCGCGTCGTTGGCGTAGTTCGCCGGATCGGCGAGCTTGTCCATCTCGGCATCGAGCCACGACCCGCGACCTGTCTTGATCAGTTTCTTGAGAAGACGCGGGAATATCACCGCCAGGTGGGTCACGTCGCCGATCGCGTATTCGATCTGCCGATCGGTCAGCGGGCGGCGGCTCCAGTCGGTGAAACGCGCGCCCTTGTCGACAGTGAAGCCGAGCCAGCTTTCGACGAGGTTGGCATAGCCGATCTGTTCGGACTGGCTGACCGCCATCATCGCGATCTGTGTGTCGAAGATGGGATGCGGGGTCTTGCCGGTCAGGTTGTAGACGATTTCCACGTCCTGCCCGCCCGCATGGAAGACCTTGAGCACGTCCTCGTTCTCGCACAGCAGGTCGAGCAGGGGAGCAAGGTCGATCCCGTCGGCGAGCGGATCGATCGCCGCGGCTTCCTCGGTATTGGCGATCTGCACCAGGCACAGTTCCGGCCAGTAGGTGTTCTCGCGCATGAATTCGGTGTCGACCGTGACGAAATCGGATTTCGCCAGCCGCCCGCACAGATCGGCGAGCGCGGCGGTCGTGGTAATCAGGTCATGTATCTTCATTGTACTTTTCTTGTCCGTCGGGCGGAGTACCGCCCCCGGGACCGCCCAAGACACCTTGCCTAGCTTGACAAAGCCGGAGCGTTCCCCTGTTAGCGCGCGTCGTTTCCGCCTATGGGGCAGCGCGCGACGCGCCCCTAGCGCCATACAGCCGAAAATGGAAAGATTTTAGATGCACGCCTATCGTACCCACAACTGCGGTGCCCTGACCAAGGATGCCGTCGGAGAGACCGTCCGCCTCTCGGGCTGGGTGCACAACAAGCGCGATCACGGCGGCGTGCTGTTCGTCGACCTGCGCGATCATTATGGCATCACCCAGGTCGTCGCAGACAGCGACAGCGCCGCGCTGCCCGTGCTCGAGCGGCTCAAGCTGGAATCGGTCGTCACAATCGATGGCACGGTGAAGGCGCGTGCCGATGCGGCGGTGAACCCGAACCTGCCGACCGGCTCGATCGAGGTGTTCGCGCGCGAAGTCACCGTACAGAGCCGCGCGGACGACCTGCCGCTGATCGTCAACTCGGCCGAGGACTACCCAGAGGAAACCCGCCTCAAGTACCGCTTCGTCGACCTGCGCCGCGAGCGCGTGCACGCGAACATCATGCTGCGTTCGAACGTGATCGCGTCGCTGCGCAAGCGGATGATCGCACAGGGCTTCACCGAGTTCCAGACCCCGATCCTCGGCGCGTCGAGCCCCGAGGGCGCGCGCGACTACCTCGTGCCCAGCCGCCTCCACCCGGGCCGTTTCTACGCGCTCCCGCAGGCGCCACAGATGTTCAAGCAGTTGCTGATGGTCGCCGGCTTCGACCGCTACTTCCAGATCGCCCCCTGCTTCCGCGACGAGGACCTGCGCGCCGATCGCAGCCCCGAATTCTACCAGCTCGATTTCGAGATGAGCTTCGTCACCCAGGAGGACGTGTTCCAGGCGATCGAGCCGGTGCTTGCGGGCGTGTTCGAGGAATTCGCGAACGGCAAGGCCGTGACCCCGGCGGGCACATTCCCGCGCATTCCCTATCGCGAGGCGATGCTCAAGTACGGCACCGACAAGCCCGACCTGCGCAATCCATTGATCATCAGCGACGTCTCCGGCCACTTCACCCAGAGCGGTTTCGGCCTGTTCGAGAAGATCGTCGGTACCGGCGGCGTGGTCCGCGCGATCCCGGCGCCAGCGACGCACGAGAAGAGCCGCAAGTTCTTCGACGACATGAACGATTGGGCGCGCAAGGAAGGCTTCGCCGGCCTCGGCTATGTCACCCGCAAGGGCGGTGAGTTCGGCGGACCGATCGCCAAGAACCATGGTCCCGAAGGCATGGAACAGCTCTATGCCGAACTCGGCCTGGGCGAGAACGACGGCCTGTTCTTTGCTGCCGGCAAGGAAAAGGACGCGGTCAAGCTCGCCGGTGCAGCGCGGACCCGTGTGGGCGAGGAACTCGGCCTGATTCCCGACGATCGCTTCGACTTCTGCTGGATCGTCGACTTCCCGATGTTTGAATACGACGAGGACGCCAAGAAGGTCGACTTCAGCCACAACCCGTTCTCGATGCCGCAGGGCGAGATGGAGGCGCTGGAGAGCAAGGACCCGCTCGATATCCTCGCGTGGCAGTACGACATCGTCTGCAACGGTTACGAGTTGTCCTCGGGCGCGATCCGGAATCACCGGCCGGACATCATGTACAAGGCATTCGAGGTGGCCGGGTACACCCGTGAAGACGTCGAAACCAACTTCGGGGGGATGCTCGAAGCGTTCAAGCTCGGCGCCCCGCCGCACGGCGGCAGTGCCCCTGGCATCGACCGCATCGTGATGCTGCTCGCCGACGAGCCCAACATCCGCGAGGTCATCGCCTTCCCGCTCAACCAGCGGGCGCAGGACCTGATGATGGGGGCGCCGAGCGAGGTGCCCGCGCGAGCGCTGCGCGACGTCCATGTGCGATTGATGGAGCAGCAGAAGCCGGCTTGATGGCAGGCGGGATTTGACCCGCCGCTCACGCAGGCGTATTTCTTTCCATCGGCTCGCGCGTCGACACGGCCTGCGAGCCCTGTACCGAGGGGTCGATAGGGATGAAGTCGCTTCACCTGCGCGTGACCGGAACGTGCGCGGCCATGCTGGCCGTGTTGGCGCTCGCCACGCCGGTCCAGGCGCAATTCGGAGGCATTCTCGGAAAGGCGCTGCAACCCAAGGCGGAAAAAACCACTGACGGGTGCGCAAAGGGCAAGTCGCGCAGCGCCGGATCGCAGATATTCGGTTCGATCGTCGGGTCCGTCGCTGGCGACGCGGCCTCACGTGCAGGTATCTATTCCTGGGTTCCGGTTGCAGGATTCACCGACCAGCTTACTGCGGCGATCGCCTGCAAGCTCGATCCCGAAGAGCAGAAGCAGGCGGCGCAGGCGACGCTCGATGTGACACGGGGTGAAGGCGAGCAGGCGGAGGTGGCGGTAGGCACCTCGGCCGCCTGGACTTCGGGGACCCGCGAGAACGTCACCGGCACTTCGACCGTCGTTGCCCGCAACGACAAGGAACGTGGCGGAATGCAGTGCATCACCGTGTCCGACGTCATCATCGTGCAGGGCGAGGAAACCCGTGCCGACAAGCGCATGTGCCGGAAACCGCCGGCGGCGCGCTACGCTCTTGCCGCGTGAAGCGCCTTCCTCGCCTGGCCGCCGCTGTGGTTGCGTTCGCGCTCCTGGCGGGGGCGACCGACCCCGATAACCCGACGTGTCCTGCATCGCCCGATTGGGGGCCACTCAAGGCAATGACGCTGACCCCGGCAATTCGCAACGGCGCGCATGTCCTACTGGCCGAAGGAAAGATCGACAACGGCCTGCCAGCCCGCCTCAAAGCGGCAATCGAGAAGGACGACCGGATCGGAGAGATCTGGATCCGCTCCAGCGGAGGGGATGCAGCGGCGGGCAATGCTGCGGGAAAGGTGATCCGCTCTTTCCCCGGAATGCTGACGAGGATTCCGGCTGGCTGGACGTGTTTTTCCGCCTGCAACTTCCTCTTCATGGGCGGCGACCGGCGCGTCGTCGATCCGGGCGGCGTGTTCATGGTCCACATGTTTACACACACCAATCAGCGCGACGTTATCCAGGAAACGATCGCCGAGGGGACCAATGCGACCGCCGGGTTGATCGGTGAGATCGAACAATCGAGCGCGCTGCTGGCAAGCGACGACAACGACTTTCTCATTCGTATGGGTATAAGCCGCAAGCTGCTGACCGACATCATGTATCGCCAGCAGGCCGTGAAATCGGCCGAAAACGCCAGCACTCGCTATTGCCTTAGCCAAGAGGAAGTCCGGCGGTACAACGTCATGCCCGACGAGAAGGCAGGCTGATTGGGCCATCGGACGCGGGGCACTTGCCAGCCCCGATGTCGTTCATTAGGGCGACAGGCAACCTGAAACCCCCCAGTAACAGAGGGCACACTCATGAGCGATACCGCCGACCGCGTGCAGAAGATCGTCGTCGAACACCTTGGCGTCGAGGCCGACAAGGTCACCCAGGAAGCCAGCTTCATCGACGATCTGGGCGCGGACAGCCTTGATATCGTCGAGCTGGTGATGGCGTTCGAAGAAGAATTCGGCGTCGAAATCCCCGACGATGCGGCCGAGAAGATCGCCACCGTCGGCGACGCGACCAAGTACATCGAAGAGCACAAGGGCTGATCGCCCATCCCGCCGTGCTCGCCTGACGGCCAGTCGGCGGGACAACGACAGGCTCGACCCTTTGCAGGGCCGGGCCTGTCGCGTTTACGGAGAGTAGCATGCGCCGAGTGGTCGTAACCGGACTGGGCCTCGTCACCCCTCTTGGGGCGGACGTCGAAACGACATGGTCGAACCTGATCGCAGGAAAGAGCGGGATCGGACCGATCACCCGCTTCGACGTCAGCGACCAGAAGGCGAAGATCGCCGGCGAAGTGAAGCCCGCCGACCACGAATGGGGTTTCGATCCCAACAAGCGCGTCGACCACAAAGTCCAGCGCCAGGTCGATCCGTTCATCGTCTATGCGATCGACGCCGCCGGGCAGGCGATCGAAGATGCCGGCCTCGAGAACATGACCCAGGAGGAAAAGGAACGTGCGGGCGTTTCGATCGGCTCGGGCATCGGGGGCCTGCCGGGGATCGAGAGCGAATCGCTGGTCCTTGCCGAAAAAGGCCCGGGCCGCGTGTCGCCGCATTTCGTCCACGGGCGGCTGATCAACCTCACCAGCGGACAGGTTTCGATCAAGTACGGACTCATGGGGCCGAACCACTCGGTCGTGACGGCCTGCTCCACCGGCGCGCACTCGATCGGCGACGCGGCACGCATGATCAAGGACGGCGACGCCGATGTGATGGTCGCGGGCGGGGCCGAGAGCACGATCAATCCGATCGGTATCGCCGGCTTCGCGCAGGCCAAGGCGCTCAACATGAGCATGAACGACGATCCCACACGCGCCAGCCGCCCTTACGACAAGGGCCGCGACGGCTTCGTGATGGGCGAGGGCGCGGGCGTCATGGTGCTCGAGGAATACGAGCACGCCAAAGCGCGCGGCGCGAAGATCTATGCCGAGGTGGTCGGATACGGCCTGTCGGGCGATGCCTATCACGTGACTGCGCCGCACCCCGAAGGCAGGGGCGCCGAGCTTGCCATGAAGATGGCGCTAAGGAAGTCCGGGCTCGAGCCGCAGGACATCGATTACGTCAACGCCCACGGAACCAGCACGATGGCCGACACCATCGAGCTCGCCGCAGTCAAGCGCGTGTTGGGCGACGATCTTTCGGGCGCCTCGATGTCGAGCACCAAGAGCGCGATCGGACACTTGCTCGGCGGCGCCGGCGCTGTGGAGGCGATCTTCTGCGTCCTGGCGATTCGCGACCAGGTCGTGCCGCCGACACTCAACCTCGACGATCCCGACGAGGGGACCGAAGGTGTCGATCTCGTGCCGCACCATGCGAGGAAGCGCGCAGTCGAGGCCGCGCTGTCGAACAGCTTCGGCTTCGGCGGCACCAACGCGAGCGTGATCTTCAAGAAGGTCGACTGACGTGAAACGTCTCGTCCTGCTGGCCGCCGTTTTCGGCGCGCTGGCGTTCGCGTGGTTTGCGTACGGATGGTACGGCAGTGCCAACGTCGACAAGGAGACCGCGTTTACCGTTCCCGACGGCGCGACCCTCACCAGCGTTGCGCGCAAGCTGGAAGAGGACGGCTTGATCGGCTCGGCCGATGCATTCCTGCTCCGAGCCAAAATCCTCGGCAGCGGCGACCCCGTCCAGCGCGGCGAGTTCGCGCTTCCTGCGGGGGCCAGCCCTGCGACGATCCTCGATACGCTCCAGCACGGCCAGGTCATCCGGCGCTTCGTCACCGTGCCCGAGGGACTGCCGTCGATCATGGTCTACGAACGGCTGATGGCAGAGCCGCTGCTGACCGGACCGATCCCGATGCCGGCCGAAGGCTCGGTCATGCCCGACACCTACGACTTCGAGCGCGGCGAAGCGCGCACCGCTGTGCTGGCCCGGATGCAGGCCGCGATGAAAAACTACCTTGCCGAGGCCTGGTCGAAGCGGAAGCCGGGCATCGCGGTCTCGACGCCGGAAGAGGCGGTAACGCTGGCCGCAATCGTCGAGAAGGAGACCGGCGTTGCCAGCGAGCGGCGCATGGTCGCGGGCCTGTACTCGAACCGGGTGAAGACCGGGATGCCGCTGCAGGCCGACCCCACGATCATCTACCCGATCACGAAGGGCAAGCCGCTCGGCCGCCGGATTCGCCAGTCGGAGATCGCCGCGGTCAACGGCTACAACACCTATACGATGAGCGGACTGCCCAACGGGCCGATCACCAATCCAGGGCGCGACAGTATCGCCGCGGTGCTCGACCCGGAAAGGACCGACGCGCTGTTCATGGTCGCGAACGGGAAGGGCGGACACGTGTTTGCCGCGACCCTTGCCGAGCATAACGAAAACGTGCGCAAGTGGTTCGCGATCCGGCGAGCGCGCGGGGAGCTCGACTGATCGACGGCGGGTTTGCCCCGCTGATCGTGACCGCCGAACTGCCGCAGGCATTGCAGTCGCGCGCCGACCAGCTTCGCGCGGCGCATTTCCCGCCCGAGCGCAATTTCCTCAAGGCGCACGTCACGCTGTTCCATGCGCTGCCCCCGTCCATCGAGCCGGAACTGCGTGACGCAATCGCGGAGGAGTCGCGCGGTGCGCCGCTGCCGGCTCGCTTGGAAGGTGTGATGAGCCTCGGTGGCGGAACCGCGCTTAAGATCGCCAGTCCCGCGATGCTCGCGCTGCGCGAGCGGCTGGCGGATCGTTTCCACGGGTTGCTATCCCCGCAGGACCAGCACACGCCGAGGCTGCACGTGACAGTCCAGAACAAGGTATCGCCCGAAGCTGCGCGGGCGCTCCAGGCGGCGTTGGCGGCGCGAATCGAACCGGGCGATTTCCGGTTTCGTGGGCTGGGCTTGCATCGCTACCGCGGGGGCCCGTGGGAAACGGTGCATCGATGGGCGTTTCGCGGTAAGGTCTGAGCGCCGATAATCAGGGGGCGTCATGCAGGTTGATCAAATCTTGCTTTTGGTTGGCAGCGTATTGCTCATTGCGGCCGTGGCAATGACCGGCATGCGCGCGTTGCGCCTGATGGCTCTTGCGGGCGGGCTCGCGATCGCGCTGGCTGCATTTCTCGGCGGGCAGAACGGGGCGGTGATCGCGGTAGCGGCGCTGTTCGTGGGGGTAAATGCATGGCGGCTCGCTCAACTCGAGCAGGCCATGCGGCATGGGACCATGCGCCCCGAGGAACGCGAACTGCTTGAGGGCATACTGCGGGTCGACGATCCGGAAAAGCAGCGGCGATTGATCGGTCTGCTCACCTGGCGCGATGTGCCGGGCGGTGAAGTTCTGATCCGGCAGGGGCAGCCACACCCGCCGCTGATCTATGTCGCATCGGGCGCGGGTGCAGTCGAACTGGATGGACAACTCGTGGCCGTGTGCGGCCACGGCGATTTCCTGGGCGACATGAGCGCGGCGACGGGCGAGCCGGCGAGCACCTCGGTGATCGTCACCGATCCCATGCGCATTGCACTGGTCGATCGCGCTGCTCTGGTGCAATTGGGCGAGGCCGTCCCGGAAATCGGCGCCGCTTTCGACCGTGCAATCAACCGGGCACTTGCAGCGAAAATCCGCCGCATGAACGAAGCGGCGGCTCACGGTTGATACATGCCTTCCAGCGACGTGATTTGACAGGTTGACCCAGCGGGGACCCCGCCCTAAATGCGCCGCCTGCCAGGCCGCCCGACCGCGCCTGGCCAGCCCTTGGGGCGGAGTAGCTCAGCCGGTTAGAGCAGCGGAATCATAATCCGCGTGTCGGGGGTTCGAGTCCCTCCTCCGCTACCACTTGTTCCAATTCTTTGCGTTCGAGTGGCAGGGCGACCCAGAGCGCTGGCTTACCGGTTGCAAACAGACGAACCGGACGCGAGGAAAAGGCGCCGCTGGATTTATGCTGCAAGGCAGCATAAGCGAACCAGGTGCGCATCGCGGTCATCGATACGAGTACTTCGCGTGCGGCGATCATCGCCGAAGGATTGCGTGAAGCGGGGCTGACGGATGTCGCCCTGATCGATCCCCAGTCACCGCTGCTCAGCCAACTGGAGCAAGCGCGGCCCGAGGTCGTCCTCGTCAATCTCGAGAACCCCAGCCGCGATCTGCTTGAAGACTATTTTGCGATGAGTCGCGCGCTGGCCCGTCCGATCGCCATGTTCGTCGATCAGAGCGACAGCGAGGCGACGATGGCCGCGGTCGACGCCGGAGTGTCGGCCTATATCGTCGACGGCCTGACCAAGAAGCGAATCAAACCGGTTCTCGACCTCGCCGTGCGGCGGTTCCAGGCGTTCGCGCGGCTCGAGGACGAGCTGCGTGAGGCGAAGAGCGCGCTCGCCGAGCGCGCGTTGATTGACAAGGCCAAAGCGATCCTGATCAAGCGCCGCGGTCTCGACGAACCGGCCGCCTACAGCCTGCTGCGCAACCACGCGATGCAGAGCAATCGACGGATCGCCGAGATCGCGCAGGCCATCGTCACAAGCGACGAACTCATGGGAGACCTGCCGTGACGACCTTCCGCATCGGATTTCTTCCGCTGGTCGACGCCGCGCTGCCGATCCTTGCGCACGAGCAGGGCTTTGCCGCCGCCGAGGGCGTGAAGATCGCGCTGGTGCGCGACATGACGTGGGCGACGGTGCTCGACCGACTGCTCTACGGCCATACCGATGCGGCGCACCTGGTCGCGCCGCTCGCGATTGCGACTACCCTCGGCCGAGGCCGACCCGCGGCTCCGCTCGCGGTGCCGTTCGTCCTTGGGCTCAACGGCAACGCGGTGACATTCTCGACCGCCCTGGCGGCAGCATGCGGCGTGGAGGACACACTGGGCGAACCGAACGAGCTCGGCGCCGCGCTGAGGGAAGTAGCAGCCGCGCGGCTCGCGGCGGGCAAGCGCCTGCGTTTCGGTGTGGTGCATCGCTATTCGAGCCACAACTACATGCTCCGATACTGGCTCGCCGGCGTCGGCATCAGGCCGGACAGCGATGTGGAAATCGTCGTCACCAGTCCGCCGTTTGCCGCCGACGCACTGGCGGCGGGCGACGTCGACGGGATTTGCGTGGGCGAGCCGTGGAACAGCGTTGCGGTCGATCGCGGTGTTGGCCGGATCGCGCTGGTCACTGCGCAAATATGGCGGCGCGGCGTCGAGAAAGTGCTCGCCACCCGCCAGGATACCGTCGACCAGCGGCCGGAGGAGCTGGCTGCGCTGCTTCGCGCACTCCACGCTGCCGCGGCGCATTTTGTCGAGCCCGATGCTGCCGCCGAGAACGCCGCGATCCTCGCGCGGCCGGAATACTGCAATGCCCCGCTCGATGCGGTGACACGCGCGATCACCGACCGCATCCGGGTCGCAGCCGGCGCGGAGCCGCTGCACGTCCCGGACTTCATGTTCCAATACCGCGAGGCGGCGAACTTCCCGTGGCGCAGCCAGGCGGCGTGGCTCTACGCACAAATGACCCGCTGGGACCGCACCCCGTTCTCGGCAGACGAATCGGCGGCAGCGCAGGATGTGTTCCGCCCCGACATCTATCGCGCTGCCATGGCGGAAGCCGGCGCTACCCTGCCTGGCGCGAGTTCGAAACTGGAGGGGGCGGTCACCGACGCGCTCGGGGTCGGTGCGGCGCAAGGCCGACTCATCCTCGGCCGGGATACCTTTTTCGACGGGCGATCGTTCGATCCCGACCAGATTCCGGATTACCTCGCGTCGCTCAGCTAGGATTCTTGCTGCACCTGCGAAATAACACTTGTGGAAGTGGGCGTAGTTTGGCAGTCTCTTCCAGTCCGGCAACGCTGCCGGGCACGAGATAGACGCTCGATTGCTCCAGCGCCGGGGCGATTGAACGACAGCGGACCGGCCACGCGCCGAACCGCCAATAAGGCAACGAAGCCGTCAGGAGGCCGCCCGGAAGGGCCGCCTTCTGGCGGCTTTTTCTTTTGTCCAAACGCCTCGGAGGCACGACATGGCTACGCAGTTCTGGGACAAGACGGCCGAACCGAAGAAGACCAGTTTCTGGTCGAGCGGCCACACACCGACGCTGATCGCAGCGTTCCTGTATTTCGACCTCGCCTTCATGGTCTGGGTCATGCTCGGGCCGCTCGCGCCCGAGATCTCGAAGACGCTCGGGCTCACCCCGGCCGAGAAAGGCCTGATGGTCGCCACTCCGACGCTTGCGGGCGCGGTGCTCCGGGTCGTGAACGGGCTGCTGGTCGATCGGATCGGCCCCAAGTTGTCGGGTGCGATCAGCCAGGTCATTGTGATCGTCGGGTTGATGACCGCCTACCTGATGGGTGTCGACAGCTTCGCCGGCACGCTGGCGCTCGGCGTGATCCTCGGGTTTGCCGGGGCAAGCTTCGCCATTGCGCTGCCGCTGGCGAGCCGCTGGTACCCCGCCGAGCACCAGGGCAAGGCGATGGGGCTTGCAGGAATGGGCAATTCGGGAACGGTGCTCGCCGCACTGTTCGCCCCGACTCTGGCCAAGCTCTTCGGCTGGAACGCCGTGCTCGGCCTCGCCTGCATCCCGCTGTCGATCGTGTTCGTCGCCTATCTGCTAATGGCGAAGGACGCGCCGAACGCGCCCGCTCCCAAGAGCCTGATTGCTTACCTCGAACCGCTCAAGACGGCGGACGCCTGGTGGCTCATGGGCTTCTATGCCGTGACGTTTGGCGGCTTCGTCGGGCTCGCCGCCAGCCTGCCGATCTACTTCACCGACCGCTTCGGGCTCACTCCGGTAGAGGCAGGCTACCTGACCGCCGCGTGCGTGCTGGCCGGCTCGCTCATTCGTCCGATGGGCGGGGCGCTGGCCGACAAGATCGGCGGCGTGAAGGCGCTCACCGGCGTATTCATCGTCGCCGCGCTCGCGCTCGCCGGAGTGAGTAGTGCGGCTACGGTCGCAACAGCCCTCGGTTTCTTTGTCGTCGCGATGCTCGCGCTGGGCACCGGCAACGGCTCGGTGTTTCAGCTCGTGCCGCAGCGCTTTTCGGCCGAGATCGGGGTGATGACCGGGCTGGTCGGCATGGCCGGCGGCGTAGGCGGGTTCTACCTCGCTTCCTCGCTCGGCTTCGCGAAGCAGTACACCGGCAGCTTTGCGCCCGGGTTCCTGATCTTCGCGGCGCTGGCGGTGCTCGCGCTGGTGGGCCTCACCTTGGTCAAGACCAAGTGGCGCTCCGCTTGGGCTGCTGCCGCGACGGTGCGGATCTGAGCCGATGCGGCTGCTGGCCCCCACCGTGATCGTCGGGCTCGCGGCGGCTAACCCCGCCGCGGCCCAGACGGTCCAGTTGAAACCCCTGCTCGATGCGCGCCTGCGCTACGAGCATGTCGACCAAGACGGGCTCCCGCAGCAGGCGGATGCGGCCACCGCGCGGGTCCGCGCCGGAGTCGAAGCAAAGTCAGGCACGCTCTCCGCTCTGGTCGAAGGGCAGGGCACCCTGGCTTCGGTCGCCGACTACTACGACGGCCTTCAGAGCACCGCGACGCGGCCGCTGGTGGCCGATCCGGAGAACGTTGCGCTCTACCGGGCCCAGCTCCAGTACAAGACCAAACTGCTGACGCTGACCGCCGGGCGTCAGCGGATCGCACTGGACGACGAGCGTTTCGTCGGCGCGGTCAATTTTCGGCAGAACGGCCAGACCTTCGACGCTGTCCGTGCCGAGGTGACCCCGCATGCGGGATTCAAGATCGACGCGGCCTATGCCTGGAGCCACCGCACACTGTGGGGTGTCGAAGGGGTCGGCGCACGCCAGCAGGCGGTCTCAGGCGATTTCGTATTCGCCAACGCCGGCTATGCCTCGACGATCGGGACTTTCAGCGGTTTCGCCTACCTTGTCGATGAAGACGAAGCGGCGATGAACGGCTTTCGCCTCGCCAGCCAGACTTACGGCGTCCGCCTGGCAGGCACGCGTCCAGTGGGGTCGGCCAAGCTGGCGTATCAATTCAGTTACGGCAGCCAGTCCGACTACCATCGCAATCCGAATGACTATCGGGTGGACTACTACCTCGCTGATGCCATGGTCGACGTCGGCGGCTTCAAGCTCGGCGCGGGCTATGAAGTGCTCGGCGCCGCAGACGGTGCGGCCTTCACCTCGTTCCAGACCCCTCTCGCGACCGGCTTCAAGTTCCAGGGCTGGGCCGACAAGTTCCTGACCACGCCGCCCGACGGTGTGCGCGATCTCTACGGCGCGGTCGGCTACGGTTGGAAGAAGTGGGGCGGGATGTCGAACATCGCGCTCCAGGCCGCCTACCACCGCTTCGAAAGCGACCGCATCGTGCGCCACTATGGCAACGAGATCAACCTGCTGGCGAGCGGCAGGCTTGGCAAGACCGCGCTGTCGGTCCGCTACGCCGCCTACGACGCCGACCTTTTCGCCACCGACACGCAGAAATTCTGGCTGCAGATGGACTGGAGCATTTGATGGAACACCAGGCGCTCAAGCTGCGGGACGACGATAGCCGCGAGCACCTCGTCGTGATCGGCAACGGCATGGCCGGCTGCCGCGCGGTCGAGGAATTGCTCGCGCGGGATGCCGGGCGCTATCGCGTGACGATCTTCGGCGCCGAGCCGCGGGTCAACTACAACCGGATCATGCTTTCGCCTGTCCTCGCGGGCGAGAAGAGCTTCGACGATATCGTCATCAACGGCCACGATTGGTACGACGAGCACGGCATTGCGCTGATCGCCGGCGATCCGGTGCTCGCGATCGACCGCGCGGCGAAGACGGTGACCAGCCGCAGCGGGCTGACCACCGTGTACGACCGACTGCTCATCGCGACGGGATCCGATCCGTTTATCATCCCGGTGCCCGGCAAGGATCTGCCCGGGGTCATCGGCTTCCGCGACATGAACGATGTCGAAACCATGCTCGGCGCGGCCGACAAGGGCGGGTGCGCGGTGGTGATTGGCGGCGGGCTGCTCGGCCTTGAGGCGGCGCACGGACTGTCCTTGCGGGGGATGAAGGTCACCGTCCTCCACCTGATGCCGACACTGATGGAACGCCAGCTCGACGAGGCGGCCGGGTGGCTGCTCAAGCAGGAACTCGAGGCGCGCGGTCAGACCGTGCTGACCGGCGCGGACACCGCCGAGATAATCGGGAGCGACAAAGTCGAAGGGGTTCGCCTCAAGGACGGCACCACGATCCCGGCCGACCTCGTGGTCATGGCGGTAGGTATCCGTCCGTCGGTGGCGCTCGCGCGCGATGCCGGGCTAACGGTGGGGCGCGGCATCCAGGTCGACGACCATATGGTCACCAGCGACCCGGCGATCCTCGCGGTCGGCGAGTGCGTCGAACACGACGGTCAGGTCTACGGCCTCGTCGCGCCGCTCTGGGAGATGTGCCGCGCGCTTGCCGACGGGCTGGTGGACCAGCATACCGGCTACACCGGCTCCGTCACTTCGACCAAGCTCAAGGTCAGCGGGATCGACGTGTTTTCGGCCGGAGAGTTCGCCGATGTCGCGGGCGCCGAGGACATCGTCCTGCGAGACGCGGCCCGTGGGGTCTACAAGCGGGTCGTCGTCAAGGACGACAGGATTGTCGGTGCGGTGCTCTACGGCGATACTGCCGACGGGGGTTGGTACTTCGACTTGCTCAAGCGGGGCGAGAACATCTCGGACCTCCGCGATGCTCTTATCTTCGGCCAAGCCTTCGCCTCTGGAGGAGGCGCGCTGGACCCTAAGGCGGCCGTTGCAGCGCTCTCGGACGATGCCGAGATTTGCGGCTGCAACGGCGTTTCCAAGGGCCAGGTCGTCGCCTGCATCGAAAAGGGCGCGTGCAGCCTCGACGCGGTCCGCGCCACCTGCAAGGCTTCCGCGAGCTGCGGTTCCTGCACCGGACTGGTTGAAAACCTGCTCGCCTTGACGCTCGGCGACGAGGTCCAGCAGGGCGCAAAGACGCTGTGCAAATGCACATCTTTCGGCCACGAACACGTCCGCCACGAGATCGTCGCTCAGGATATGCGCTCGATCCCCGAGGTGATGCAGAAGCTGCACTGGTCGTCGCCCGATGGCTGTTCGTCTTGCCGCCCGGCGCTCAATTACTACCTGCTGTGCGCGCTGCCGGGCGAATTCGTCGATGACCAGCAGAGCCGCTTCGTCAATGAGCGGCTCCATGCCAACATCCAGAAGGACGGAACTTATTCTGTGGTCCCGCGGATGTGGGGCGGGCTGACCAACCCGACCGAGCTGCGCGCGATCGCCGACGTGGTCGAGAAGTACGACGCCCCGATGGTCAAGGTCACCGGCGGCCAGCGGCTCGACATCTTCGGAATCAAGAAGGAGGACCTGCCTGCGGTATGGGCCGACCTCAACGCAGCCGGGATGGTCTCAGGACATGCCTATGGAAAGGCGCTGCGCACGGTGAAGACCTGCGTCGGCAGCGAATGGTGCCGCTTCGGCACGCAGGATTCGACCGGGCTCGGAGTCAAGATCGAGCAGGCGACATGGGGCAGCTGGATGCCGCACAAGTTCAAGATCGCGGTCAGCGGTTGCCCGCGGAATTGCGCCGAGGCGACGATCAAGGACTTTGGCGTGGTCTGCGTCGATAGCGGGTATGAACTGCACGTCGGCGGTAACGGCGGCATAAAGGTCCGCGTCACGGACCTCCTGTGCAAGGTCGCCACCGAAGCCGAGGCGATCCAGCACTGCGCG
The DNA here is from genome assembly GCF_053819285.1 of Tsuneonella sp. HG094. NCBI lineage: Bacteria > Pseudomonadati > Pseudomonadota > Alphaproteobacteria > Sphingomonadales > Erythrobacteraceae > Tsuneonella > Tsuneonella sp. HG094. The sequence goes on along the minus strand of NZ_JBSORA010000001.1, from coordinate 1,484,897 downwards.
GCGTTCATCCAGCTCTACCGCGAGGAGGCCTGGTACCTCGAACGGACTGCGCCGTGGATCGAGCGGGTTGGATTGGCTTACGTCCAATCGCGGCTGCTCGACGACGCCGACGAGCGCGCCGAGCTCGCGGCACGGTTCTTCCACTCGCAGTCATTCTCGCAGGACGACCCCTGGGCCAAGCGTGCCGAAGGGGCAGAGCGCGAGCACCACGCGCCGATGGCGCGGTTCACTCCGGCGGAGATGGCCTTATGATCGCACAGTGGCTCGATATCGGCTGGGTCGAGGAAATCCCGGTGCGCGGCAGTCGTGTGATTCAGGTTGCGGGCGGCGACGACATCGCGGTGTTCCGCACCGGTGATGGCCAGGTCTTCGCCTTGCGCGACCGCTGTCCGCACAAGCACGGAAGGCTGAGCCAAGGGATCGTGCACGGCGGAGCGGTCGCGTGTCCGCTGCACAACTGGCGTATCTCGCTCGGCACCGGCCAGGCGCTGGGCGAAGACAAGGGTTGCACGCCCACCGTTCCCGTGCGGATCGATTCGGGTCGCATATTGATCCAGCGCGCTGCGACCTTGGCGGCGGCGACCTGAATTGGCCCCCGTCCGTACGACATGCGCCTATTGCGGAGTGGGCTGCGGCATTCGTGCGACCCCGATCGGCGATCGTGAAGTGCGGATCGAAGGTGATCCTGACCATCCGGCCAGCGCGGGGCGCTTGTGCTCCAAGGGCACCCACCTCGGCGAGACCCTGGGGCTCGAGGGCCGGCTGCTCCATCCGATGATCGGCAACCGCCGCGCGAGCTGGGACAAGGCGCTCGACCTCGTCGCCAAGCGGTTCCGGCAAACCATCGCCGAACACGGGCCGGACAGCGTCGCTTTCTACGTATCGGGCCAGCTGCTGACCGAAGACTATTACGTCGCCAACAAGCTGATGAAGGGCTTCATCGGCTCGGCCAACATCGACACGAACAGCCGCCTCTGCATGTCGAGCGCGGTTGCAGGGCACATCCGCGCGTTTGGCGAAGACGTGGTCCCGGCAAGCTATGCCGACCTCGACGAAGCGGACCTGATCGTCCTTATCGGTTCCAACACCGCCTGGTGCCACCCGATCGTTTACCAGCGCATCCAGGCCGCCCGAGCCGCGCGGGGCTCCAAGCTGGTCGTCATCGATCCGCGCCGGACTGAGACTGCCGAAGAGGCCGACCTCCATCTCCCCATCCGCCCCGGCAGCGACGTCGCGCTGATGAACGGGTTGCTGTGGCATTGCGTGGACCACGGCATCGTCGACCAAGCCTATCTGGCGGAGCACGTAGCGGTTCCCGACGAGTTCTGGACCGCGTTGGGAGAGGGAAGCGACCTGTGGTCAGTCGCGCGGACGTGCGATGTTCCGCCGGCGGACCTGAGGGGCTTCTACGATCTGTTCGCGGCGAACCCGCGAACGGTCACCCTGTTCAGTCAGGGGATCAATCAATCGCTTTCCGGCACCGATCAGGTCAACGCGATCATCAACCTTCATCTCGCCACTGGTCGCATCGGCAAGCCGGGAGCGGCGCCGTTCTCGATCACCGGCCAGCCCAATGCCATGGGCGGGCGCGAGGTCGGCGGGCTGGCGACCACACTCGCCGCGCACATGGACTTCGCGCCCGACAATGTTGCGCGTGTAGGGCGCTTCTGGGCGGCGCCGCGGATGGCGACCAAACCCGGGCTCAAGGCGGTCGACCTGTTCCGGCAGATCGGCGAGGGACGGGTGAAGGCGCTCTGGGTCATGGCGACCAATCCAGCGGTGTCGATGCCCGATGCGGCCCGCGTCCGCGATGCGCTCGCCGGATGTCCGTTCGTGGTGGTATCCGACGTGATCGCCGAAACCGACACGACCGCGCACGCTCACGTCCGGCTTCCGGCGGCCGCCTGGGGCGAAAAGGACGGGACGGTCACCAATTCAGAGCGGACCGTGAGCCGCCAGCGGCCATTCCTCCAATTGCCTGGCGATGCGAAGCCGGACTGGTGGATCGTGACCCAGGTCGCCCGGCGAATGGGCTGGAAGACGGCGTTTCCCTACGAAAGCCCGGCCGACGTCTGGCGCGAGCACTGTCGCCTGTCGGTCTACGAGAACGAGGGGCAGCGGCTCTTCGCGCTTCCAGGCCACGCGGGGATGGGCAACCCCGCTTATGACAAGATGGAGCCTTTTCGCTGGGGCGCTGAACCCTTCACGGGCGGTCTGTTCCCAACGCCCGACGGACGTGCACGATTGGTGCCGGTGAAGCAGCGTGATCTGGAGCCCGTTCTGGAGCGCTGGCCGATGACGCTCAACACCGGTCGCTACCGCGATCATTGGCACACGATGACCCGTACCGGTCTCGCGCCCAAGCTGGCACGCCATCGCGACGAGCCAAGGGTGGAGGTTCATCCCGACGATGCCGATCAACTGGCGATCGCCGCTGGGGGACTGGCGAAAGTCTGCACACCGCAGGGCGACAGCGTGTACCGCGTAGAGATCAGCGCGGCACAGCGCCGTGGCGAGGCGTTTGTGCCGATTCACTGGACCGACCGCAACGCGACCGGTGGCCGCACCGGCCTGCTTCCCCGTCCGCTTGTCGATCCCTACTCGGGCCAGCCCGGTTTCAAGAGCACGCCCGCCCGGATCGAGCCGGTGACGACTGCGTGGCGCGGATTCCTGTTGCTCAACCGTGATCTGGAAGTCGTTCCAAAGTGTTTGTGGGCGGTGCGCGTGGCTGCCCGCGGTGGCACCCTCTGGGAGCTTGCTGGCAACGGCGATCCACGAGCACTCGAGAAGCTGCTCCCACGGGGCGAATTGCTCGAGGCAGAGGATCGGGCGATGGGATCACGGAGAGTGGCGGTCCTGACCGACGGCAAGCTCGCCGGCGTGCTGATGGTTACCCGCACCGGCGAGATGCCATCGCGCGACTATCTGCTCGGCGCCCTCGGCGAAGTGGCAACCCCGCCTGCAGTCCTCGCCGGGCGCGCACCAGGCGCGGCCGCTGAGAGGGGCCCAATTGTTTGTGCCTGCTTCGATGTCGGTCTCAACACGCTCGTCGCCGCTATCGCGGAACAGGGGCTTGCCGACGTCGCGGCCATCGGCCGGTCCCTCAGTGCCGGGACGAACTGCGGCTCGTGTCGCCCAGCACTCGCCAAACTCCTGCCTGCGAAGGACATTCACGATGTCGCCTGACGATTTCCCTCCCGGTTCGGTATGGCTCGTCGGCGCTGGCCCGGGCGATCCCGAACTGCTCACCCGCAAGGCGGAGCGACTGCTCCAGCTTGCCGATGTCGTCTTCCACGATGCGCTCGTGGGTCCGGGCGTGCTCGATCTCGTCCCTTCTGGCGTCGTTCGGGTCAGCGTTGGCAAACGGTCGGGCAGACACTCGAAGGAGCAGTCGGCCATCGACGCCCTGCTGGTGCGGGCTGCCCTGGAGGGCAAGCGGGTGATACGCCTGAAAGGGGGCGACCCGGCAATCTTCGCGCGTTCGGAGGAAGAGATCTCAGCGCTTCATGCTGCCGGGATCCGCGTCCGGATTTGCCCGGGCATCACGACTGCCAGTGCTGCGGCGGCCTCGGCAAGAATGTCGCTCTCGTTGCGCGGCATTGCGCGAAGCACCTTGTTCGTCACCGCTCACGCCCGCCGCGGCGAGGATCTCGATCTGGACTGGGATGCGCTCGCCAACGCACAGTCGACGCTCGCGTTCTACATGGGCCGCGAGGCGGCGGGCGAGATCAGCGTCCGGCTGATGGAAGCCGGTATGCCGCCGCAGACATCGGTGCTCGTCGCGTGTGATGTCAGCCTTGAAAGCGAGAGGCTTCTGGCTACTCGTCTCGACTTGCTGCCGCTGGCGGCCGCGGCGCTCGCTCAGAATGCGCCGACGCTTATCCTGATCGGCGAAGCTGTCGCCAAAGCTTACGCTGCGTCGGCGCGATTGCCTTCGCAAGGAACCCGGATTGATCCGCGCAGTGCCGTCGCGAAGTCTGCCTGAGAAATCCTCCCGAGCTTTGGTCGACTTCTACACCGGGTTTCCTCAGATCGCAGGGCCCATTCCGGCGATCAGTTGGTCGACCAGTCGGCGCACCTTGGGCAACAGGTGGCGGCGCTGCGGGTAAACCGCCCACACGGTTTCGTCGGGCGCCCGGAACGGCTCGAGCAGCGGAACAAGTGCCCCTGAGGCAATCGCCTCGCGCAGGTAGAACGAGGGGAGGTGGCAGATGCCCATCCCGGCAATAGCAGCGTCGGCCACGGCGGCCCCGCTGTTGCATTGCCAGCGCGCATTCGGACGCCAGGCGATTGCCTCGCCATCGTTCACGAAATGCCATTGGCGGTTCGAACCGACGAGGCAGTCGTGCGCGGCGAGATCGTTGGGCGATCGCGGCGTTCCGCGGCGCGCGAGATAGGCAGGCGATGCGCATAAATCGACCTGCCGCGTCGAAACTTGGCGCCGAAGCAGTCGCGTGTCGCCTAATGCGCCGGTGCGAATGGCGAGGTCATAGCCTTCGGACACCAGGTCGACGACCCGGTTCGTGAGGTCGAGATCGATGGCAAGACGGGGGTATTCCTGCGCATAGGCACGAACGATCGGGGCGACGAACCTTTCGCCGAGAGAAATCGAGCAGGTTATCCGCAGCCCGCCCTGCGGCTCTCCGCTCGCCTCGACCATCGCGAAAGCCTCTTCGCGCTCCGCGATCAGTCGTTGGAACTGCTCGACCAGCAGACGCCCGGTGTCGGTCAGTCTGACCGATCGGGTCGTACGCGCGAAGACCTGTGTCTGCAGCCGTTCCTCGCACGCTGCGACCCGGCGACTGACATGGCTGACCGATACGTTTAGTCGGCGTGCGGCGGCCACGAAACTGCCGGCTTCGGCGACCGCGACGATTTCATCGAGTCCGTCCCATTGGCTCATGGATTATTCCTGACTGGCAATAGTGTTTTGCCATTCGCAGGATTTTTCCTCACGCGCAATGAAACTAGGGGGATGTCAAAGGAGTTTGCTCAATGAAGACCCGTGCCGCCGTTGCGTTCCAAGCGAAGAAGCCGCTCGAAATCGTCGAGCTCGACCTCGAGGGCCCGAGGGACGGCGAAGTGCTGGTCGAAATCATGGCGACGGGCATCTGCCATACCGATGCCTACACGCTCGACGGGTTCGACAGCGAGGGGATCTTTCCGAGCGTCCTGGGCCACGAGGGCGCGGGTGTGGTGCGCGAGGTCGGTCCGGGGGTCACGTCGGTCAAGCCGGGCGACCATGTGATTCCGCTTTACACCCCCGAATGCCGCCAGTGCAAAAGCTGCCTCAGCGGCAAAACCAACCTCTGCACCGCGATCCGGGCGACGCAGGGCAAGGGCCTCATGCCCGATGGAACGACGCGCTTCAGCTATAAGGGCCAGCCGATCTTCCATTACATGGGCTGCTCGACCTTCTCGAACTTCACCGTGCTTCCCGAGATCGCGGTCGCCAGGATTCGCGAGGACGCGCCGTTCCAGTCGGCCTGCTATATCGGCTGCGGGGTGACGACGGGCGTCGGCGCGGTGATCAACACCGCCAAGGTGCAGGTCGGCGACAACGTCGTCGTGTTCGGGCTCGGCGGGATTGGCCTCAACGTCATCCAGGGAGCACGGCTGGCCGGTGCGAACCGGATCGTCGGCGTCGACATCAATCCGGATCGCGAGGAATGGGGCCGCAAGTTCGGAATGACCGAATTCCTGAACTCGAAGGGCATGAGCCGCGAAGAGGTGGTCGCGAAGATCGTGGAGATGACCGACGGCGGCGCCGACTATACCTTCGACGCGACCGGCAACACCGAGGTCATGCGCACCGCGCTCGAGGCTTGTCACCGCGGCTGGGGCACCTCGATCATCATCGGCGTGGCTGAAGCAGGCAAGGAGATCGCGACGCGCCCGTTCCAACTGGTGACGGGCCGCAACTGGCGCGGCACCGCCTTCGGCGGCGCCAAGGGCCGCACCGACGTGCCGGGGATCGTCGACATGTACATGACCGGCAAGATCGAGATCGATCCCATGATCACCCACGTCATGGGCCTCGAAGAGATCAACACCGCCTTCGACCTCATGCACGAAGGCAAGTCGATCCGCAGCGTCGTGGTGTTCTGACCGGCATGGAGACGGTCTCCACCAATCGCAGTCACGGCGGCACGCAGGGCGTTTACAGCCACCAGAGCGATGCGACCGGTACGCCTATGACGTTCTCTGTCTTTGTCCCCGACCACGACAAGGGAGCGAAGCTGCCGGTGCTCTGGTACCTGTCAGGACTCACGTGCACCCACGCGAACGTGACCGAGAAAGGCGAATATCGCGCGGCCTGTGCGGAGCATGGGGTGATCTTCATCGCGCCCGACACCTCGCCGCGCGGCGATGGTGTGCCCGATGATGAGGGGTATGACTTCGGCAAAGGCGCTGGCTTCTACGTCGACGCTACGGAAGCGCCGTGGGCCTCCAACTTCCGCATGCGCAGCTACATTGAGGACGAACTGCCCGCGTTGATTGCGGCGCAATTCCCTACGGTCGAGATGACGCGCCAGGGGATCACGGGCCATTCGATGGGCGGCCACGGGGCGCTCACTATCGCGTTGCGCAACGCGGATCGGTTCCGTTCGGTCAGCGCCTTCGCGCCGATCGTCAGCCCGCTCCATTGCCCTTGGGGAGAGAAGGCGCTGGGCGGATATCTCGGCGCGGACCGGACCTCATGGCGCGAGTACGACGCCTGCGCGCTGATCGAGGACGGCGCCCGCGTGCCCGAATTGCTGGTCGACCAGGGCACGGCGGACAATTTCCTCGAGGAACAGCTCAAGACGTCGTTGCTGGTCGACGCTTGCAAGGTTGCTGGCATCCCCGCGACGATCCGCATGCAGGACGGCTACGATCATTCCTACTACTTCATCTCGACCTTCTTGGCCGAGCATGTCGCGTGGCATGCCGAGCGAATGCAGGCCTGAATTGGCAGGGATCGCCATTCCGATCCCTCAGCCAGTTGCGCTTTGGGACCGTGCAGGAGTACCGCCTGCATCATGACCAAGGGAGAGCGGATAGGACAGATCTGCACCGAGCAGGCGGACCTTGAGGGTCCGCTGCTGCCGATCCTTCACGCGGTGCAGGCCGAGTTCGGTTGCGTCGATGCCGAGGCGGAACGAGTGATCGCACACGCGCTCAATCTTAGCCGTGCCGAAGTCCACGGCGTAGTCAGCTTCTATCACGACTTTCGGCCTGAATCCGATGTCCGCCCGGAAGTGCAGATATGCCGCGCGGAAGCCTGCCAGGCGCGGGGCATTGAAGGCATCATCGGCCCGGCGGAAGTGGCCGCCGGGGAGCGCGTCAGGCTCACCACGGTATATTGCCTTGGCCTGTGCAGCGTCGGGCCGAACGCGCGGGTCGGCGATCGCTTGCACGCCCGCCTGGACGAGGCTGCGCTGGTCGAACTGGTGCAGTCGGCATGACCACGGTTCGCATTTCCGACGACGCGCTGGCGTTGGCGTGCGGTGCAGACGACGTTGCCCGCGCTTTCGAGGCACTCGGCTGGACGGTCGAGCGTGTTTCGAGCTGGGGCATGCACTGGCTCGAACCCTTGGTCGAGGTCGAGGGGGAAGGGTTCGGACCGGTGACTTCGTCCGATGTTGCGGACGTGGTGCGCGGCAATTGCGGAAAGTCGATTGGCAAAATCGCCGACCACCCGTTTCTTCGCCGCCAGCAGCGGCTGACGTTTTCGCGCGCCGGCCGGACGCGGCCGCTCGGCCTCGACGATTACGAGTCGGCCGGTGGCTGGGTGGGGCTACGCCGTGCGCGAAACTTGGCGAAGGGTCAGATCGTCGAGGAAGTGACCGCTTCGGGATTGCGCGGCCGTGGCGGAGCAGGGTTTCCCGCCGGCATCAAGTGGCGAACCGTCGCCGATGCGCCCGGCGAAACGAAGTACATCGTGTGCAATGCCGACGAGGGCGACAGCGGGACCTTCGCCGACCGCATACTGATGGAGGGCGATCCGTTCGCGCTCATCGAAGGCATGGCAATCGCAGGTCTGGCGGTGGATGCGCGGAAGGGGTTCATCTACGTGCGCAGCGAGTATCCGCATGCCATCGCCAAGCTGCGCGCCGCGATAAAGGTAAGCGCGCACATCGTCGCCCCGTTCGCGATCGAGGTACGTGTGGGTGCGGGGGCCTATGTCTGCGGCGAAGAAACCTCGCTGCTCAATAGCCTTGAGGGCAAGCGCGGCGAGGTGCGTGCGAAGCCTCCGCTCCCGGCGATCGAAGGGCTGTTCGGTTGCCCGACGGTGGTCAACAACGTGCTCACTCTGGCGGCCATTCCGCATATCCTCGCCGAAGGCGGCTCGAGGCAATACGGTGCGCTTGGCTTCGCCAGGTCGAAAGGCACGATGCCGATTCAACTCGCCGGCAATATCAAGCATGGCGGGCTGTTCGAAACCGCATTCGGCGTCACCTTGCGCGAACTCGTCTATGACATCGGCGGCGGAACTACCTCGGGCCGTCCGGTCAAGGCGGTGCAGGTCGGCGGCCCGCTTGGCGCCTATCTCCACCCCGACCAGTTCGACCTCGCGTTCGACTACGAGAGCTATACCGCCGCCGACGCGCTCATCGGCCATGGCGGCATCGTGGTGTTCGACGACACCGCCGACATGGGCAAACTGGCCCGGTTCGCGATGGAATTCTGCGCGGCGGAAAGTTGCGGCAAGTGCACGCCCTGCCGAATCGGCGCGGTACGCGGGGTCGAACTGATCGACCGCATCCGAGCAAATGGCCGCGTGGCCGACGCGGTCGAGGCGCTTCCCCAAATGCACAATGCATCGAAGGGCGGGCGCACGCGCGAGGCCGACGTGGCCCTGCTCGAAGACCTGTGCGAGACGATGAAGTTTGGATCGCTCTGCGCGCTGGGCGGGTTCACGCCGTACCCGGTGATGAGTGCGCTCAGGCACTGGCCAGAGGATTTCGCGTGAAAGGCTCGGCCCCGTTCCCGGTCGTAGAGGTCTCCCATGCGATGGGACGCGAGCGCGCGCTCGATCGTCCGCTCGCGATCGAGATGCCAGTCGCGTTCGAGGTCAACGGCATCGCCTACGCGGTCATGATGGCAACTCCGACCGACCTAGAGGACTATGCAACTGGGTTCGCGCTTGCCGAGGGCATGATCGGGCAACCCAGCGACATTCTGGATCTGTCATTTCACGAGACTGGGGCAGCGTGCCTCGTTCGGCTGACGCTCGATCAAGAGCGCGCGGGGCCACTGCTCGAGCGCGTCCGGATGCGGCTGACCGAAGGAAGCTGCGGGCTTTGCGGTCTGGACAGCATCGAGGAAGTGCTTCGGCCACTGCCGACGGTCGAAGCGGACCTGGCGGTTGAACATTCGGCTGTCCGGCGCGCAGTGAGCGACTTGACGACGTTCCAGATCGAAGGCCGTCGAACCGGTGCGATGCATGCTGCCGCATTCTGCCGAGCCGACGGATCGATCGTGCTTGCTCGCGAAGATGTCGGGCGGCACAACGCTCTCGACAAGCTGGTCGGCGCTTTGGCGCGGGCGGGCACCGATCCGGCGAGCGGTTTCGTGCTGGTATCGGCGCGATGCAGCTATGAGCTGGTCGAAAAGACGGCCCGGGTCGGGTGCCCCATGCTGGTCGCGATCTCTGCGCCGACGACCCTTGCGGTGGAGCGGGCGCGCGGCGCCGGGATGACGCTCATCGCGCTCGCGCGCGACGACAGTATGCTGGTTGTCTGCGACGGGGCCGCGCGGCTGCGGCATTCGCTAGCGGACCATGCGGCATGATGCTGGGCGCGGTCCTTGCTGGCGGACGTGCCACCCGCTTCGGCAGCGACAAGGCGCTGGCCGAGATCGGTGGGCAGACATTGTTGGCACTTGCGATCCAGGCGCTCCAGCGATCCTGCGACCGGGTCGTGGTGGTGGGCCGAGACGGGGCGAGCGTGGATACCATACCGGATTGGCCAGCGCCCGATATGGGGCCGCTGGCCGGAATCGCGGCTTCGCTGCGCCATGCGGAGGCGGCCGGCTTCGACGCCGTTCTCACTTGCGGTGTCGATTCGGTCGGCCTGCCGCCGGATCTGGACCGGATACTCGATCCCGCTCCCGCCTTTCTCACGGGCCAGCCGGTCGTCGGACTCTGGCCCGCTACTGCCGCGAGAGCGGTCGAAGCGATCCTTGCAGGCAACGGCCGTCACTCGATGTTGGCCCTCGCACACGCGATCGGCGCTCGGCCGGTGAACCTTGCCGCCAATCCTGGTAATATCAACACGCCGGCTGACTTGGCCGCTGCGGAGTCGCGACATGGGCTATGAACCGCAACCGGACTTCGGCACCCCCGGGGTGGAGAGCGATGCGCAAGTCTCGTTGAGCATCGACGGCCGCTCGGTAGCGGTTCCTTCGGGGACGAGCGTGATGCGTGCGGCAGCGATCGCCGGGGCCGCCATTCCCAAGCTCTGCGCGACCGACAACATGGCGGCGTTCGGATCGTGCCGCCTGTGCCTGGTCGAGATCGACGGAGTGCGGGGTACACCCGCTTCGTGCACCACTCCCGTCGCCAACGGAATGGCAGTCCGCACCCAGACCCCCCGCCTGCAGAAGCTGCGCAAGGGCGTCATGGAGCTCTACATCTCAGATCACCCTCTCGACTGCCTGACCTGCAGCGCGAACAATGACTGCGAGTTGCAGGACCAGGCCGCGGCGGTTGGTTTGCGCGACGTGCGCTACGGCTATGCGGGCGAGAATCACCTCGACCAGCGGGCGGACACATCCAACCCGTATTTCGACTTCGACCCGTCCAAGTGCATCGTCTGCAGCCGCTGCGTGCGCGCATGCGACGAAGTTCAGGGCACATTCGCGCTGACGATCGACGGACGCGGCTTCGCCTCGGTGGTCTCGGCCGGGCAGGGCGGCGACGATTTCTTGTCGTCCGAGTGCGTCAGCTGCGGCGCCTGCGTGCAGGCTTGCCCGACGGCGACACTCCAGGAAAAGGCGATCACGATAATCGGCAAGCCCGAGCGTTCGGTCGTCACGACCTGCGCCTATTGCGGAGTTGGCTGCACCTTCCGCGCCGAGATGCGCGGCGATCAGCTCGTCCGCATGGTGCCGTGGAAGGACGGCAAGGCGAACCGCGGGCATTCCTGCGTCAAAGGGCGCTTCGCGTGGGGCTACGCCAACCACCAGGACCGGATCCTGTCGCCCATGATCCGCGACAATATCGAAGAGCCGTGGCGCGAAGTCCCGTGGGATGAGGCGCTGGCTTTCGCCGCCGAGCGGCTCGACCGGATCAAGGCCGAGAGCGGGCCGCGTGCGCTGGGCGGGATCACCTCGTCGCGCTGCACCAACGAAGAGACGTTCCTCGTTCAGAAGCTGGTCCGCGCGGGGTTCGGTACCAACAACGTCGACACCTGCGCACGGGTTTGTCATTCGCCGACCGGCTACGGCCTCAAGGCGACCTTCGGAACCAGCGCTGGCACGCAGGACTTCGACAGTGTGATGCAGGCCGACGTCATCCTCGTGATCGGCGCCAATCCGACCGATGCGCACCCGGTCTTCGCCAGCCGCATGAAGCGGCGGTTGCGGCAGGGTGCGAAGCTGATCGTGATCGACCCGCGGCGGATCGACCTCGTTCGCTCGCCGCACGTCGAGGCCGCGTACCACCTGCCGCTGCAGCCCGGCACCAACGTTGCAGTGCTGACCGCGATGGCGCACGTCGTCGTGACCGAGGGCTTGGCGGACGACGCCTTTATCCGCGAACGCTGCGACTGGGACGAGTATCAGGACTGGGCGGCGTTCGTCGCCGAAGAGCGCCACTCACCCGAAGCGCTCGAGGCAGTAACCCGAGTCCCGGCCGGCGATCTGCGTGCTGCCGCGCGTCTGTATGCGACGGGAGGCAATGCCGCGATCTACTATGGCCTCGGCGTCACCGAGCACTCGCAGGGGTCCTCGACCGTGATGGCGATCGCCAACCTCGCGATGGCGACCGGCAACATCGGTCGTCCGGGCGTCGGCGTGAACCCGCTCAGGGGACAGAACAACGTGCAGGGCGCGTGCGACATGGGCAGCTTCCCGCACGAACTGCCCGGCTACCGACATATCTCCGACGGTGAGACCCGCGCGCTTTTCGAGGCTGACTGGGGCGTCGCGCTCGACCCCGATCCGGGCCTGCGCATCCCGAACATGCTCGACGCCGCGCTAGATGGCAGCTTCCGCGCAATATATATCCAGGGAGAGGACATCCTGCAGTCCGATCCCAACACCGCCCACGTCGCTGCGGGGCTTGCAGCGTTGGATTGCGTGATCGTCCACGACCTGTTCCTCAACGAGACCGCGAACTACGCGCACGTGTTCCTGCCGGGCAGCACCTTCCTCGAGAAGAACGGCACGTTCACCAATGCCGAGCGGCGCATCCAGCCGGTGCGCAAGGTGATGGAACCGGCGAACGGAATGGAGGATTGGGAGGTCACGCAGGCGCTGGCAAACGCGCTCGGGCTCGACTGGTCCTACACCCACGCTAGCGAGATCTTGGACGAGGTCGCGCGGCTGACCCCGAGCTTCGCGGGCGTGTCTTTCGCTCGGCTCGACGAGGTCGGATCGCTCCAGTGGCCGGTCAACGAGCAGTTCCCCGACGGCGCGCCGGTCATGCACGTCGACGGGTTCGCAAGCGGGAAGGGCAAGTTCGTCGTCACCGACTACGTCCCTACCGACGAGCGCACCGGGCCGCGCTTCCCGCTGCTGCTCACAACGGGGCGCATCCTCTCGCACTACAACGTGGGCGCGCAGACCCGCCGGACGAAAAACGTCGCATGGCATCCCGAGGACCTTCTCGAGATGCACCCTACGGACGCCGAGAACAGGGGCATGAAGTCGGGCGACTGGGCGCGGTTGGCGAGCCGAACCGGCGAGACGACCCTGCGCGTTCTCGTGACCGAACGGGTCGCCCCGGGCGTCGTCTACACCACCTTCCACCACCCCCAGACGCAAGCCAATGTCGTGACGACCGAGTTCTCCGACTGGGCTACGAATTGTCCCGAGTACAAGGTCACCGCTGTGCAGGTCTCGCCCTCGAACGGCCCGACCGACTGGCAGGAAGACTATGCCGAACGCACCGCCCGGTCGCGGCGGATCGAAAGCCAAGCCGAGGCGGCGGAGTAGCGATGGATATCGCGCGCCTGCATTACATGATCGACCAGATTGCTCGGAACATGGAATCCCGCGGTCACGATCGTGCGGTGGCGGCGACGGCGGATCACATCGCTGCGTTCTGGGAGCCGCGCATGAAGGCGGCGCTGTTCGCCAGTGACCTTTCCGGATTGTCCCCCATTGCACGTGGCGCGGTTGTGCGACTTGAGCGTGGCGCAACCCCGCCGCCGCAGAGCTCCGCGACCGAGTTCAACACGGTCGACGAGATCGGTCACAGCGACGCAGGCTGAACTCGGCCTGCCGAACGGGCTCTCGGAAAACTTGCCGTTAACCGCCGGCGCGCTGCGTTACCCCTTCGCATAGTGGCTCCGGGTCGCTACCGCTCGCAGCAAGAGACGGATGCATAAGAGGACCCGAACGATTTCCATGAACGGCGCGCAGAGCCTTGTTTCCACGCTGGTCGACAACGGTGTCGACGTGTGCTTCGCCAATCCCGGTACTTCGGAGATGCATTTTCTCGCCGCGCTCGGCGATCCGCGGATGCGCGGGGTCCTGTGCCTATTCGAAGGCGTGTGCACCGGTGCGGCGGACGGATATTATCGCATGGCCGACAAGCCGGCGGCGACCTTGCTGCACCTCGGCCCCGGCCTCGCCAACGGTCTTGCGAATATCCACAACGCGCGCCGCGCATCGAGCGGGATGGTCAACGTGGTCGGCGAGCACGCGGCCAAGCACCTGAAGTACGATGCGCCGCTGACGTCCGACATCGAAGGGCTCGCGCGGCCGCTCAGTCATTGGGTGCGGACCGCCGGCAGCGCCACGACGATCGCGTGGGACGCCGCCGCCGCCATCGCCAAGGCGAACGAGCATCCGGGGCGGATCGCGACCCTGATCCTCCCCGGCGACACCGCATGGCAGGACGCCGGTGCGCCGATCGCCACTCCGCCTGTCGCCAGTCCTCGCAAGGCGCCCGATCCGCAGCGCATCGCCGAGGTCGCCAAGGTCCTGCGCTCGGGCGAGCCGACGATGCTGATCCTCGCCAACAAGGCGTGCCGGGTCGAGCCGATGGAACTGGCCGGTAAAGTTTCGGCGGGGACGCAATGTCGTCTGGCCAGCCAGTTCTTTACCACGCGGATCGAGCGCGGGGCGGGGCGGGTGCCGCTCGAGCGCATCCCCTATTCGGTGGCTCCCGCGATGAAGTTCCTGCAAGGCACGAAGCACCTCGTGCTTCTCGAAACAAAGGAGCCGGTCGCGTTCTTCAGCTATCCCGGTCTGCCGAGCCTGCTTAAGGAACCGGGCACGCAGGTGCACATCCTGTCCGAGCCCGACGAAGACTCGACCCTCGCGCTCGAGATGCTGATCGACGAACTGGGCCTCGGCAACGCGCAGGCGGCGTACCAGCCGTCCGCCGAGACCGTCATGCCACAGGGCAAGCTCGACCCGATCTCGATCGCATATGCGCTCTGCGCGGGCATTCCCGAGAATGCGATCGTCGTCGACGAGAGCCTTACGAGCGGGCGCGAGTCGATGAGCTACACGCTCGGCGCGCGGCCGCACGACATGATCAACAACCTGGGCGGCTCGATCGGCTATTCGCCGCCGGTGGCGACCGGTGCGGCGCTTGCGTGTCCCGACCGGCGGACGATCTGCCTCGTGGGTGACGGCAGTGCGATGTACACGATCCAGGCTCTGTGGACGCAGTCGCGCGAGCAGCTTCCGGTGACGACGGTGGTGTTCGCCAACAACACCTACAACATCCTCAAGGCAGAATATTCGAACATGGGCGCGGGCGGCAAGCCGAGCGAGCGGGCGCTGACGATGATCGACATCGACCGACCGACGATCGACTGGATCGCGATGGCGAAATCGATGGGCGTTCCCGGCGTGCAGGTGGATACCGCCGAAGGTCTGGCCAAGGCGCTGCTTAACGCCAATCGCGAAGCGGGTCCGCGGCTGATCGAGGTGAAGCTCTACTGATGGACGCCGCCGCGCTCGATGTCGCCGATCCGCTGCGGCAATTTCGCGAGCGATTCGCTCTTCCTGAAGGAGTAATCTACCTCGACGGAAACTCGCTCGGGTGCCTGCCGCGCGTGACGATCGAGCGGATTTCCCAAGTGGTAAAAAGCGAATGGGGCCAAGGGCTTATCGGCTCGTGGAATTCCGCTGGCTGGGTCGACGCGCCGCAGCGGGTCGGCGACAAGATCGGGCGACTGATCGGCGCGGGTGAAGGCGAAGTCGTTGCCTGCGATTCGACTTCGGTGAACGTTTTCAAGGCGTTGTGTGCGGCGCTTTCGATAAAGCCCGGTCGCTCCACGATCCTCTCGGAACGCGGCAACTTCCCGACCGATGTCTACATGATGCAGGGGATCGAGGCGCTGACCGGCCGTCAGGTCACAGCGCAACTGGTCGAACCAGACGCAATCAATCGCTCGATCGGCCCTGATACAGCCGCTGTTCTACTGACACAGGTCCATTATCGCACGGGTAAGGTGCGCGACATGGCGGAGGTAACCGCAGCGGTGCAGGCGAGCGGTGCAGCGATGATCTGGGACCTCAGCCACAGCACCGGGGCGATCCCGGTCGACCTCACCGCCGCCAACGCCGATTTCGCGGTTGGCTGCGGATACAAGTATCTGAACGGCGGGCCGGGCGCTCCCGGATACATCTACGTCGCCAAACGCCACCAGGCGAAGGCGCAGCCTGCGCTGTCGGGCTGGTTCGGGCATAGGGCGCCGTTCGCGTTCGAGGACGCCTACGAGCCCGCCGAGGGCGTTTCGCGTTTCCTCGTAGGCACGCCGCCGATCCTGGGCCTCGCGGCGCTGGAGGTCGGCGTCGACCTGATGCTCGAAGCCGACATGGCGCTGCTGCGCGAAAAGTCGGTGGCGCTGGGCATGATGTTTGCCGAGGCGATGGGACCGCACTGCGCGAAACACGGCTTTCGGCTCGTCAGTCCCGTTGATCCCGAAGAACGCGGGAGCCAGATCTCCTATGCCCATCCGGAGGCTTACGCGATCGTGCAGGCGCTGATCGCGCGCGGCGTGGTCGGCGACTTCCGCGCACCCGACGTGCTGCGGTTCGGATTCACCCCGCTTTATACCTCATTCGGCGACGTCGCCGGGGCGGTCGCGGCGATCGGCGCGGTGATGGACGAGCGCGCGTGGAACCGGCCGGAGTTCAAGGTGCGGGCGGCGGTCACATGAAGCACGTCGAGTGGTCGCTCACCGGGCACGGCGGGGTCACACTGCAAGCGCAGGGCTGGCTGCCCGATGGCGAGCCGCGCGACGTGATCGCGATCGCGCACGGTTACGCCGAGCACGGCGGTCGCTACGGCAACCTGGTCGAGCGGTTGGTCCCGCTCGGCTACGCGCTCTACGCGGTTGACCACCGGGGGCACGGACGCTCTGGCGGGAAGCGCGCGCTGGTCGACCGGATGGACTTGGTGATCGAGGATTTCCGCGCCTTCGCTGGCGAAGTGCGTGCCCGCCATGGGGGCGTGCAGGTCAAGCTGCTCGGTCATTCGATGGGCGGCAACGTCGCGTTCGGTTATGCGCTGCGCTGGCCGGACGACCTGTCTGGCTTGATCCTCTCGGGACCTCTGATCGGCGGCGAACTTCCCGCCGTCCAGCGCGTCCCGCTGTCGATCCTGTCAGCCATCGCGCCGTCGGCAGGAATGATCGCCCTGCCGCCTGAAGCGGTCAGCCGCGATCCGGCGGTGGTCGAGGCCTACATCGCGGATCCGCTCGTGACGGTCGGCAAGGTTCCCGCGCGAACGGCGTACGAGATGCTGTCGGTGGTCGCTCGCTACCGCGTCGCCGCGCCTACCATGCAGGTGTCGGTACTGATCCAGCATGGCGAAGCCGACAGCCTCGTCCCGCTGGAGGGCAATCGCGACATACTTGCTGCGATCGGCGCGACGGATAAGACGGTGATCACCTATCCCGGCCTGTTCCACGAGATCTACAACGAGCCGGAGAAGGACGCAGTGATCGCCGATCTTGCTAACTGGCTGGAGGCACATCCCCGGCCAGCGTGAAGCGGTTGACCGTGCCGTCATTGGTGAGGGCGACCGAGCGACCGAGCGGATCGTCAGCCACCAAGGCGCCGACCGTCTCCGCATCGTCCGCGCGGGCGATGAATCGGTGTCCGTCCGGCAGACGGCCGATTACGATGGCGTAGTGCGGACGATCCTTAGCGTAGACCACCGTGTAGGTCTCGATCGTGCCCGATCCCTCGACGAGCCCGGCCACGTCCGGCGCGCCGTCATCGGGGCGAAACGCGCTGCTCCATCCCGGAAACGCGGCTGGCGAGTCCGACAGCACGAGCGCCGCGTACTTCGATTGAAAGCCGCCATTGGCTCCGACGAGACCGAATGCGCGGTGCTGCTGGCGCAGCCGACCAACCATTTCCGCAATCGCATGGGAAGAGTAGCCGTTTCCCGCACCGCCAAAATACGGCAGTCCGCCGGTCACCGTAAGCCCGCGCGGGTCATCCGGCGACAGTCCAAAGTGATCGATCGCGGTCGAGAACACAGCGATCGGGAAGCAGGAGTAGAAGTCGAGCAGATCGATATCCGCGATCGACTTCCCCGCTGCCGCAAGGGCGGCATCGAGAGTTGATTCAGCCGCTCGATAGGCACCGGGATCGGCACGCTCGAGGATATCCGGCTCGGCCGCGGTAGCCGCGCCGCGAATGTAGATCCACTTGGCTTCGTCCACCCCTGCTTCGCGCGCAGCGGCGGTCGACATTATCAGGAGCGCTGCGCCCATGTTGACCTGATCGCGCGAGACCACCTTGAGCGGGAAGGGATCGGCGATGATCCGGTTTCGGGACGTGACGGTGGCGATGTCGTGTGCGGACAGAGGTTCGCCGACCGCGCACGCGTTCGGATTTGCCGCAGCAACCGCGTTGAAGGGCGCAAAGAGTTCGCCCATCGCGAGGCGGTAATCCTCGCGGCTCATCCTGAGCCGTGCGCGGCGCGCATTCTCCTGCAAGGCATAGGCGATCGGCGCGCTGACGATCCCGTGAGCGATGCCGTGTTTCGTCAGCATTCGCGCCGAGCCGCGATCTTCGATATCGCCGTCGTCGGCCTCGTGCCAATCGGGCGCCTCGCCTTGGCTTGCGAGATGGCGAGCGGTCGAGATCGCCTCGGCCCCGAACACCATTCCAGCGGGTGTTTTGCCGCGCGCGATCCGTTCCGCCATCTCGACAAGTGCGGTGACAGGCGATTGTCCGCCCACCGCCTCCAGGATTGCGTGGCGCGGTGTCAGGCCGACCCGCCGGGCGACCGCGAGCGGGAACTTGTCGGGCTTGCCGAACGGGGAGGGCGCGGCACCCGAGTCCTCGAATGTCCGGATCGCGCTGACGATCTCGACCATCGGGCGCAGGTCGACCCGGGCACCCGCGTCCGCGAGTGCTTTCTCCGCCGCCCACGCGGCGAGTTCGGCCGCGTTGAGCGCGCGGTAGTTCGGCTCCCCGATCCGCTCGACGACCTGCGCTACGCCGACGATGACCGGGGTCGTGTCGGCGATCACGTCAGTCGAACTTGCCACCCCCGGTCGCTTTCGCGCGAAGGTAATCGCTCACCGGCAGGCCATGTTTTTCAAGCCCGGCGACCACGTTCGCAAGACCGACGTCCTCGGCCCAGTGCATCGGGCCGCCGGTGTAGAGCGGCCAGCCATAGCCGTTGATCCACACCACATCGATGTCGCTGGCGCGCTGGGCCATCTTCTCGTCGAGGATCTTCGCCCCCTCATCGACCATGGGATACAGCAGCCGCTCGCGGATTTCGTCTTTGGAGATTTCGCGCTGCGGCTTGCCGGTCTTGGCGGCCCAATCGGCGATGATCGCCTTCGTCTCGTCCGACGGGGTGCGGGTGCGCGCCTCGTCGTAGTCGTAGAAGCCCTTGCCGACCTTCTGCCCCCAACGACCCTTCGCGCACAGCGCGTCGCGCATGGTTTCGATCCGGTTGGGGTCACGGTGCCAGCCGATGTCCACACCGGCGAGGTCGCTCATCTGGAACGGGCCCATCGGGAAGCCGAATTCGAGCAGCACGTCGTCGACGTCCCAGTAGTTCGCGCCTTCCATGATCAGCGCGTTGGCCTGTTGCTGGCGCGGGCTGAGCATGCGGTTGCCGATGAAGCCGTCGCACACACCGGCAACGACCGCGACCTTGCCGATCGTCTTGGCGAGCTTCATTGCGGTCATCAGCACATCGCCGCGGGTTTCCTTTCCGCGCACGATTTCCAGCAGCTTCATCACGTTCGCGGGCGAAAAGAAGTGCAGACCGAGGACATAGCCCGGGCGCTTGGTCGCGGTCGCGATCTCGTCGACATCGAGATAGCTGGTGTTGGAGGCGAGGATTGCCCCCTGCTTCACCACGTCGTCGAGCTTGGCGAAGACCTGCTTCTTGACGTCCATATTCTCGTAAACGGCCTCGATCACCAGGTCGCAGTCGGCAAGGTCGCCGTAGTCGAGGGTAGAGGTGAGCAGGCCCATCGCGCCTTCCACCTGCTCGGCGGTCATGCGACCGCGCTTGGCGGTGTTCTCGTAATTCTTGCGGATCGTGCCGGTGCCACGCTCTAGCGCGTCCTGCTGCATCTCGAGGATGGTGACCGGGATACCCGCGGACAGGAAGTTCATCGCGATGCCGCCGCCCATCGTGCCGGCGCCGATCACGCCGACCTTTCGGATCGGGATCAACGGCGTGTCGGCGGGAACGTCGTCGATCTTGTTGGCGGCGCGCTCGGCGAAGAAGTAGTGGCGCATGGCCGCGCTCTGCGTGCCGGTCATGAGCTTCATGAACAGCTCACGTTCGCGCTTCACGCCATCTGCATAAGGCAGCTCGCCTGCGGCCTTGACCGCCTCGATCCCCGCGTTGGGTGCATCGAATCCGCGGATCTTGCGCGCCTGGGTGCGGCGGAAATCGTCGAAGATGGCAGGGTTCTTCACGCCGTCCTGGTTGGCCTTGCCTTCGCTCGACCTTGGCACCGGCTGGCCGATCTTGCTGCGGGCAAAGGCGATCGCATCCGCTTCGAGGTTGTCTTCGCTGATGAGCGCGTCGACGAGGCCGATCGCCTGCGCCTTTTTCGCCGAGATGGGATCGCCGCCGACCACGATCGGCAGCGCGGCCTCAGCGCCGACGATCCGCGGAAGGCGCTGGGTGCCGGCAGCCCCGGGAATCAGGCCCAGCTTGACTTCAGGCAGGCCGATCTTTGCGCTCGGCACGGCCACACGGTAGTGACAGGCCAGCGCGACTTCGCACCCCCCGCCGAGGGCGGTGCCGTGGATCGCCGCGACGACCGGCTTGGGGCTCGCCTCGATGGCGTCGCATACCTCGCCAAGGCCCGGCGGGACGAACGGTTTGCCGAATTCGGTGATATCGGCGCCCGCGAAGAAAGTGCGCCCGTCGCAGCGGATCACGACGGCCTTTATTGCATCGTCGCCCGCAGCTTCGGCGATCGCGGCATCGAGGCCGGCACGCACCGCGTGGCCCAATGCGTTGACCGGCGGATTGTCGGACACCACGATCAGGACATCGCCGTCGCGGCGCGTGGAAATCGGACTGGTCATCGGGTTTCTCCTCAGGCGCGGCTGTCGGTCAGCGCGGAATAGATCAGGGTCTTGAGCTGGCGGCGAACCGGATAGGCGCTCGACGGATAGACCTGCGTCATGAACACCATCGTGATCTTCTCGACCGGATCGACGAAGAACGCGGTCGAATAGGCGCCGCCCCAGTAGAATTCGCCCTTGCTGGCGGGCATCAGGGTCTTCGCAGGATCGATCACCGTCGCGAAGCCGAGCCCGAAGCCGACGCCGGCGTTCTGGCTTTCGGAGAACATGCTTTGCGACAATGCCGTCAGGTCCTGCCCGCCCGGCAGGTGGTTGGCGGTCATCAGAGCGAGCGTTTTCGGGCTGACGATCCGCGCGCCATCGAGTTCGCCGCCGTTCACCAGCATCGCGGCGAAACGGTGGTAGTCGGCCAGGCTGGAGATCAGGCCGCCGCCGCCGCTGTCGAAGCTGCCCGGCTGAGAAAGCGAACTGGTCAGTCCTCCGTCGAACAGCTTCGCCGGTTTGCCGGGCACGTACTGATAGGCATCGACCAGACGCTCGCTCTGGCCTTCGGCCAGGCCGAAGGCGGTGTCGTCCATGCCGAGCGGCGCGAAGATGTTGTCGCGGAAATAGTCGCCCAGCCGCATGCCCGAGATGCGCTCCACCGCGATGCCGAGCACGTCGGTCGACACCGAGTAGTTCCAGCGATCTCCCGGCGAGAATTCCAGCGGCAGGCGGGACAGGCGCTCGACGAATTCGGCGCTGTCGAGGTGGCGGCGGGCGAAGTCGAAATTGTGCACGCGATAAGCCGCGTCGACATTGCTGCGGTTCTGCAGGCCGTAGGTGAAGCCCGACATGTGCGTCAGCAGGTCGACGAACCGCATCGGACCGGCAGCGGCGCCGGGCATGAAGGGCAGTTCGCCGCCTCCGCCTCCGGCGAAAATCGACAGGTTGGCGAATTCCGGAAAGATGCGCGTGACCGGTTCCTCGAGCGCGACCTTGCACTGTTCGACGAGTTGCATGAACGCGATCGAGGTGATCGGCTTGGTCATGCTGGCGATGCGGAACAGCGCATCCTCGCGCAGGTCCTCGCGGCCTTCGCCCATCTTGCCGATGTTGAGGTGATCCACCGGCACTCCGTCACGGGCGATCAGCAGCTGCATCATGGGCAGGCGGCCCGTTTCAAGGTAGGCGCTACGCAGGAATGGCTCGATCCTGGCCAGCCGCGACGGGTCGAAACCCGCGGCATGTGCGTCACCCACAGCGATCATCCCGAACTCCCGGTTGCTTATGGCAACTTTCCATACCCGGCTTTCGTCAAACGGCAACCGTCCTCTTGTGAGCGATTGCATACCCGTTCACCGAAAGCGCGCTTGCGCGGCGGCGCTTATGCCGTAAGTTCGACAGTCTACCGATACCCACTGGGGGGAATGGAGACGGGTGCAGGATACGTCGAAAGCCAGCGAGACCGCGCGTTACGAGAAGCGGCGCGATGACGTGATCCGCGCCGCCTCGGTGCTGGTAAACGAGATCGGCGTCAAGGGCACGACCTTTGCCGAGCTTGCCCGCTCGGTGGGGCTCAACGCGACCAGCATCACGTACTACTTTGACCGCAAGGACAAGCTCGTCGCGGCGGTGTTCGCGGCCACGCTCGACTGGCTGGAGGATGCCGCGCGCGAGGCGGCGAGCCTGCCCGAGCCGACCGACAGGCTGCGCGCGTTCATCCATGCCCATGTCGAACTGCGTCGACGGATTCGCGACGGCGAGGACGGCCTGATCACCGTGTTGAGTGAAATCCGCACACTCGACGAGGAGGCGCAGGGGCCGCTGCGCGCGCAATATGGGCGGGTGGTCGAGCAAGTGCGCCATTTCTTCGGCGACGACCGCGCGGGTGAACGGCGCGCGCTCGATACGGCGCGCGCGCACATCCTGCTCGAATCTATGTTCTGGTGGCCGGTCTGGTCGCTGCGCTACTCGGTGCGCGATTTCGATCGGCTCGAGGAGCGGATGTTCGATATCTTCGCGCGCGGGCTTGCGGCGCGTCCGGGCGACTGGAACCCGCAGCTATTGAGCGGGGGCGCCTGGCGGACACCGGAGGGTGAGGGCGGTGAGACGGCCGATGCATTCCTTCGCTCGGCGACGCTGATGATCAACCAGCGAGGCTATCGCGGCGCGTCGGTCAACCGGATTGCTGCGGCACTCAACGTGACCAAGGGCAGCTTCTACCACCATCACAGCGCCAAGGACGACCTCGTCTTCGAATGCTTCCGCAAAAGCTATGCGCGGCTGTCGGAAGTGCAGCTGAAAGCGGGAGAGCTGGAGGCCGACGGTTGGACCCGGATCGCCAGCGCGCTGGCGGAGACGATCGACCTCCAGTTCCACGATGCCATGCCGCTGCTGCGCACCGCCGCACTTCAGGCCTTGCCGAGCGAGGAGCGCGGCAACGTGGTCGTCCGCTCCAATCGCCTTGCCAATCGCTTCGCCGGGATGATCGCCGATGCCATCGCCGACGGCAGCATGCGCGCGGTCGATCCGATGGTCGCGAGCCAGTTGATTATGCCCGCGCTCAACGGTGCCGAGGAGGCGAGGGCGTGGGCTGCGCGGCAGGCCGATCCCGAGACCGCGGTCCGGCTCTACGCGTGGACGCTGTGCGCCGGGATGTTCACCGACCCGCCAGGGCTGGATTGAGATAAATGCTGCACCCCACAGGATGCAGCATATTCTTTCCGGTCAGTAACTTGCGAGTGCCGCGAAGCGATCCTTGAGGTAGCCGCTCGAACCCCAGCTCGCTTCGAGCACACGGGCGCGCTTGAGATAGAAACCGACATCGTATTCGTCGGTCATGCCGATGCCGCCGTGGAGCTGGATGCCCTCGCGGCTCATGGCATGGAGCACGCGGTTTGCCTCCGCCTTCGCGACGCAGGCGGCGCGCGGGAGTCCGGCGCCGCTGTCCAGCGCTTCGAGCCCGCCCTCAACCGCGCTACGCATCATGGCAAGGTCGCCGAACAGGTCGGCCATGCGGTGCTGCAGGGCCTGAAAGCTGGCGAGCACCTGGTTGAACTGAACGCGCTGCTTCAGGTAGTCGAGCGTCACGTCGAACACCTGCTGCGCCATGCCGAGCATCTCGGCGGCAGTGAGGATCCGCGCGCGATCGAGCACCTGGTCGATAAGGTCTTCCGGCCCGCTCGCCAGCCTGTCGGCCGCGGCGCCCGCAAACGTGACGTCGGCATGGCTGCGCTGGTCGGCGAGCTTGCGGCTCGACAGCGCCACGCCGTCGCCTTTTTCGACGAGGTACAGGCCATCGGCTGCCGCGACGACGAACAGCGAGGCACCGTGTGCTTCGTGCACAAAGGCCTTGGTTCCGCTGAGCCTTCCACCATCGACCGTCGCAGCAGCTTTGCCGCCGTGCCGAGATCCTTCGTCGATCGCAAGCGTGCCGACGATCTCGCCGCTGGCCAGCCTGGGCAGCCACTTCGCCTTCTGTTCCTCGCTGCCGCCCAGCGCGATGGCACTGGCGGCAAGCGTGGTGGCGACGATCGGGCTCGCCGTCAGTGTCTTGCCGAGTTCCTCGATCACGAGGCCTGCGGACAGCCAGCCGAAGTCGCTGCCGCCGTAGGCTTCGGGCACGACGATGCCGGTCCAGCCCATCTGCGCCATGGTGGCAAAGGCATCGGTCGAATAGCCTTCGGCGGGCGCTTCGCTGCGGACCTTGCGGAAGGCGGCGACGGGGCTTTCGTTGGTCGCCCATTCGCGCGCCATGTCGCGCAGCATTTCCTGTTCTTCGTTGAGAATGGCCATGTCCTGCGCTCCCCTTACTGGTGGTCCAGCATGCCGAGCACGCGCTTGGCGATGATGTTGTTCTGGATTTCGGTGCTGCCGCCGTAGATCGTGGTGGCCTTGCCGAAGAGCCACGCGCGCGTAGCCTCCAGCTCGCTTTCAGAGAAGCCTTCGCCCTCCCAGCCGAGACCCTGCAGGCCCCTGATCTCGATCAGCAGTTCGCTGCGTTCCTGACCCAGTTTGGTGCCAAGCTTCTTGAGCACCGAGCTGATTTCCGAAACGCCGCCCGCCGCCTTGCTCTCCTCGACCGCGCGCTTGGCGGTCAGGAGGAAGCTCTGCCAGCGGATCTCGAAGTCTGCGATCCTGTCGCGCATGACCTTGTCGGCGATCGCGCCGGTCTCATCGGTTTCGAGATACTTCTTTGCGATTCCGGACAGGCTCTGGCCCATGAGGCGGGCCATGCTGCCGCCGCCCGACAGATTGGTGCGCTCGTGTTGCAGCAGCCGCTTGCCGATCGTCCAGCCCTGGCCTTCCTGTCCCACCAGGTTGCCCTTGGGCACCTTCACGTCGGTGAAGAATGTCTCGCAGAATGGGCTTGTGCCGCTGATCATCGTGATCGGCCGTACCTCGACCCCGGGTGAATCCATGTCGATCAGCAGGAAGCTGATGCCGTGGTGCTTGTCGCTGCGATCGGTGCGGACGATGGCGAAGCACTTGTCCGCCCACTGGCCGCCGCTGGTCCAGGTCTTCTGGCCGTTGACGAGGTAGTGATCTCCCTTGTCCTCGGCAAAAGTCTGCAGGTTGGCAAGGTCGGACCCTGCATTGGGTTCCGAGTAGCCCTGACACCAGCGGATCTCGCCGCGACAGATCGGCGGGATATGTTCCGCCTTCTGCTCCTCGCTGCCGTATTCGAGCAGAGTGGGGCCGAACATCATCACGCCCATGCCGCCGATCGGATTGTACGCGCCGACGCGCGCCATTTCCTCGTTGAGGATCGCCGCCTGTTTGCGGGTCAGACCGCCGCCACCGTATTCCTTGGGCCAAGTGGGCGTGCCCCAGCCGCGGCTGCCCATCGCCTCGCGCCAGGATTTCTCGGCAGGGCTTTCGTTGGTGGGGCCCTCGACGCTGGAGAGCGCGTTGTTCTTGCCCTTCAGTTCGGGTGCGAAATGCTCGGCGAGGAATGCGCGCACGTCTTCGCGGAAAGCGTCGTCGTTCGTCGCCTCGCGCGGTTCGGCCACGGTAGCCATCGGCCCTCTCCTTGATATCGGTTGTCGTTCGCCACCTTACGCCGCTTTACGTAAACGTCAAGCGGGTGGCGGCGGCCGGCAAGCGGACGCGAAGGTCAGGCGGTGACGACCTCCTGCTCGATCTTGCCGAAGATCGAGTGGCCCTGCGCATCGCGCATTTCGACCGAGACGGTGTCGCCGGGCTGCATGAACGGAGTGGTCGGCTTTCCGCCCGCGATCGTCTCGATCATGCGGATTTCGGCGATGCACGAATAGCCCGCACCGCCATCGGCGACGGGCTTGCCCGGACCGCCGTCGGCACCCTTGTTGCTGACCGTGCCCGAACCGATGATCGAACCCGCGCACAGCGAGCGCGTCTTGGCCGCGTGCGCGACGAGATCGGCGAGGTTGAAGGTAGCCTCTTGCTTCGCATTGGCGCGGCCGAAGGGCTGGCCGTTGTAGTCCACCATAAGCGGCAGGTCGATCACGCTGCCGGTCCACGCATCGCCGAGTTCGTCGGGCGTAACTGCGACGGGCGAGAACGCGCTCGCGGGCTTGGACTGGAAGAAGCCGAAGCCCTTTTCGAGCTCGCCGGGGATCAGGCCACGCAGCGAAACGTCGTTGACCAGCATCAGCAACTTGATGTGCCCTGCGGCGTCGGCGGCGGAAACGCCTAGCGGCACGTCGTCGACGATGGCAGCGATCTCGCCTTCCATGTCGCAGCCCCATGCGGTGTCCTTCAGGGGGATGGGATCGCGCGGGCTCAGGAAGCCGTCGCTGCCGCCTTGGTACATCAGCGGATCGTGATAGAAACTTTCGGGTACCTGCGCGCCGCGCGCCTGCCGTACGAGCTCGACGTGGTTGATATAGGCGCTGCCGTCGGCCCACTGGTAGGCGCGGGGGAGCGGGCTCATCGCGTCATGCTCGTGGAACCGGCCGCAGGGCACGCTCCAGTGCTCGACGTCGCGGTACAGCGCTTCGAGGTAGGGCGAGACGCGCTCCCAGTCGTCTAGCGCCGCTTGCAACGTCGGTGCGATGTTGTCGGCCGCGCAGTACCGGGTGAGGTCCTTGGAAACGACGACGAGCTTGCCGTCGCGGCCGTGCTTGAGAGAAGCGAGTTTCATGTCATCCGTCCTTGGGGGGAGTATCCGGCTGGTTGTCGGGATGCGCGCGCTGGAAAGCGGGCAGGGCGAGGCAGGCTGCCTCGATGCGGGTGAGGTGCGGGTGCGCGGTCAGGTCGAACGCGAGCTTGCGGGCGTTGTAGAGCTGCGGCAGCAGCACGACCTCGAACAGGCTGGGTCGTCCGTCGATCAGGAAGTCGCCGCTTCCCAGCGCGGCCAGTCTAACCTCGACCGGGTCGAGCGTGCGGCCGAGCCAGTGGCGGTACCACTCGTCGGTTTCCCCCTCGCTGTGACCCAGCTTCTCGCGCAGGTATTTGAGCACCTGCAGGTTGTTGAGCGCGTGGATTTCGGTGGCGATCGCATAGGCGAGTTCGCGCACGGTGTAGCGATCCTCGACGCTCGCGGGCAGCAACGGCGGATCCGGGTAGGCTTCGTCGAGCCAGGCGAGCAGCGCCATTGATTGCGCCCGGTCGCGACCGTCAGCCTCCAGCACCGGCAGTCCGCCGAACGGGTTCTTTGCGAGAAACGCTGGGTCCTTCTGCTCGCCGGTCCGCAGGTTAACCGGGACAATCTCGTAATCGAGGCCCTTGAGATTGAGCGCAATACGCAGCCGATAGCTGGTCGAACTGCGGAAATAGGCGAACAGGCGCATCACCGCATCCTTAGGAGCGGTTGCGGGTGAAACCAACCCCGCGCCTCAGAATGCCGGGATTCCGGTAATCGCGCGGCCTAGGATGAGCGCGTGAACGTCGTGGGTTCCTTCATAGGTGTTCACCGTCTCCAGGTTCACCATGTGGCGGATAACCTGGTATTCGCCGCTGATCCCGTTGCCCCCGTGCATGTCGCGCGACTTGCGGGCGATATCGAGCGCCTTGCCGACGTTGTTGCGCTTCACGATCGAGATCATCTCTGGCGCGAAGTCGTGGTCGTCCATCAGGCGACCGACGCGCAAGCTGGCCTGCAGTCCCAGCGCAATTTCGCTCATCATGTCGGCGAGCTTCAACTGATAGAGCTGCTTCGAAGCGAGCGGGCCGAACTGGTTGCGGTCGAGGCCGTATTGGCGTGCGGCGTGGAAGCAGAACTCGGCTGCGCCCATCGCGCCCCACGAAATGCCGTAGCGCGCGCGGTTGAGACATCCGAAGGGGCCTTTTAGACCCTGGACCTCGGGGAGCAACGCGTCGGCGCCAACTTTGACCTCGTCCATCACGATCATGCCTGTGGTCGATGCGCGCAGCGAGAGCTTGTTGTCGATCTTGGGCGCGGAGAGTCCGGCCATGCCCTTTTCGAGCACGAAACCGCGAATGCCGCCGCCGTGCGCTTCGCTCTTCGCCCAGACCACGAACACGTCGGCAAAGGGGGCGTTGCTGATCCAGGTCTTCGACCCGGAGATCGAATATCCGTCGCCGTCCTTCCTCGCGTAGGTGCGCATCGATCCGGGGTCGGACCCAGCGTCGGGCTCGGTCAGGCCGAAGCAGCCGATGAGATCGCCGCTGGCGAGGCCGGGCAGATACTTTCTGCGCTGTTCCTCAGACCCGTAAGCGAAGATCGGGTACATCACGAGGCTCGACTGCACGCTGGCCATCGAGCGATAGCCGCTATCGACCCGCTCGATCTCCCGCGCGATGAGGCCGTAGGACACGTAGTTTGCGCCTGCGCCGCCGTACTCTTCGGGCACCGTCGCGCCGAGCAGGCCCGCGCGGCCCATCAGCGGGAAGAGCTCAGGCGCGTCGATCTCGTTGGCGAACGCCTCGATCACGCGCGGCTGCAGTTCGGATTGCGCAAACGCGTGCGCCGCGTCGCGGATCATCCGCTCGTCTTCGGACAACTGCGCGTCGAGGTTGAACGGATCCTGCCAGTCGAATGATGTCATGTGCGGCCCAATCGCAGGACCGCGCAGTGCGCGCAAGTGGGCTGCCGTCAGGCGGTTGCAAGCGCCTCGTGCATCTTGGCGATGATCTGGTCGGGCGGGCAAGGCTTGGCCAGCGCCAGCGCATCGGGATAGCGCGCCGTCACATCCCGCGGTGCCACTTCGCCCGAATGAAAAATCACGGGCACATTCGCCGCGATGAGGCGGTCGGCCAATGGGTAAACTTCCCCGTCGTCGAGACGCACGTCGAGGATGGCAAGGTCGGGCTTGTGCTTCTCGAGCGAGTCGATCGCGGACCGCGCGGTGTCGTAAGGCCCGTCCACTACGAAGCCGGCCTCTTGTACCGTGTCGCACAGGTCGACACCGATGATCATTTCATCTTCGGCCACGAGGACAGATTGCAGGGACATGGGCAGGACTCCGTGTTGGGGTGCGGTTCGGCCCGATCTTAACTTTGTTCGCTCGGTTTCGTTCCCTCAATTCGCGCCGAACCGTTGCTCGAAAGCGGCGGAATCGCCCTTGGCGATGAGGGCGGCTTGCTCCACCCAGGCATCCCGCCGGATACGCCCTTCAAAGCGGCCGAGTTGGGGGTCGATCCGGTCGATATCGGCGTCGGTCCACGCGGCGATCTGGTCGAAACGGGTCACCCCGAGTTCGCCCAGAGCGGCGGCGAGTTTTGGTCCGAGACCCTTGATGCGGGTCAGGTCGTCCCCTGTTCCTGCGGCCGACGCGGTGATTTGCGCTTCCTCCACCGCTGCAGCCACCGCCATTCCCACACCGCCAAGCGCCTCGGGCGTTGCAGGTGGCACCGGTACGGCATCCTTCTGCGCGGCCGGGGCAGCGTCGATCAGCGCCTGATTGCGTGCGGCGGCGGCCGCTCCTTCGTCG
Organism: Tsuneonella sp. HG094; assembly: GCF_053819285.1. Classification (NCBI taxonomy): domain Bacteria; kingdom Pseudomonadati; phylum Pseudomonadota; class Alphaproteobacteria; order Sphingomonadales; family Erythrobacteraceae; genus Tsuneonella; species Tsuneonella sp. HG094. The sequence goes on along the minus strand of NZ_JBSORA010000001.1, from coordinate 1,455,339 downwards.
AGGGTGTCGCGCCGGTCGACCGAAACCCGGGTGCGCCGCGTAGCCATCACGGCCCACCACAGCACCACGAGAGCGACGAGTGCTCCGATGATGACCAACGGCAGGTTGGCGGCGACGAAATCGGTCATGTGCGGGCCTCCTTGGGCGGTGGGGTTTCATCATCTTCGTCGGAATCGTCGGGATGTTCGATCCGGCGCCGGAAAAGAACGCGGTCTTCGGGGCCGAAGCCATAGCGCCAGATGACCGCGCCATAAGCGAGCAGGATCGCCGGAATGCCGAACGCGAGCTCGGCCCACTCGGGCAATTGCACCACCAGCCAGCCGACGAGGATCGCCGGCGCTGCGGCCCAGATCAGGGCCCAGCGCCAGTTGTTGATCGGCTGGCCGAGGATGCGCGAGAGCAGCCGTGCCTTCACGAACGAGGCGGTGCCGAGTGCCACCATCAAAGCAGCGGCAGCGGCAGCGGCCTTGTAGTTCTCCGGCATGTCGAGCCTCGCGATCGCGATCATCGCAGCGATCGTGAGCACCGCCTGGAATCCGATCGTGGCGACCGAGATCATCAGGTTGCGGACCCGCGCGACGTAGATCAGCGCAGCCTCCGAAACGACCGCCGTCGCTGCCACGACCTCCGCCGCGAGAAGGAATGCGAGCGCACCCGTACCGCCGACGAAGTTCGGTCCGACGAGGCCCATCACGCCTTCGCCCGGGATGCCGAGCGCTAGCCCGATCCCCGCCTGCACGGCGACGATCCAGAACCCCACCTGGCACACCTGCCGGGCGATCGCAGCGTAATTCTCGTCCTTGAGATTGCGGGTGATAACCGGCCCCAGGATCGGCTCGAAACTGGTCTTGAGCTTTTGCGGCAGCGAGGCGACCTGCTGCGCGACATAATAGACGCCGACCGCCGAAGGCGCCGCGAACAAGCCTAGGATGAAGATGTCGAGGCGCCGGGTTCCCCATTCGATCGCGTCCGCGGTCGCCAGCGGCAGCGCCCGCATCGTCAGTTTGCCCAGCGCGCGCGGTCTCGGCTTCCATTGGTGAGGCAGCCCGTACGTCTTCCAGAACGGCCACAGCGCCGCGGCGAGGCCTGCGTAGATCGAGGCGAGATAGGCCATCGACAGACCGGATTCGGGAATGACGAAGTAGAACGCCGCTGCGCAGATCGAGAGCGTCCAAGGCAGCACCACCGAGCGAGCGCGCACGGTGGTGCCGATATCGAATTTGTAGGCCTGCGCGGCGAGCACGATCTCGGTCAGCGCATATCCGGGTATTGCCAGAACGATCAGCCGGTCGAGCTGGGTGTACTCGCCGCTCGGGAACATCGGCGCGGGAACGAGCCAGAAGAATGCCGCGGCAGCGAAACTGGCAACGATAGCGACCAGCATTCCGTCGAAGACGAGATTGGCGGGCTCGGTGTCGGGTGCTTCGGTCAGCCGCTGGGCAAGGCCGCGCTTCTCGCCCATCGAGCAGACCATCGCGGTCAATTCCACGACAACCAGCGCCGAGGCGTACCGGCCGAGCGCGGCGGCGCCGTAGAGGCGCCCGGCGATGAACAGGAACGGCATCATGCCTGCGAGGCGGATGAGGAAGCCGAAGAAGTTCGTCCGCCCGCCCTTGGCGAGCGCCGCGATATCTTCCTGCGGAGTTTCGGGCTGCGTCGCCGGAACGCTCACGCGGCGCTCTCGGTGGTGAGGGGGCGGGCCAGCAACTGGGCGACGATTTCGCGCGCTGGGGCTCCCTGTAGCAGGCGATATACCGCCGCGACGATTGGCATCGCGACACCGTGGCGCGCGGCGAGTTCGGTCAAGACCGGGGCAGTATGCGCGCCCTCCGCAACTGTGCGCCGGTCGGCCATCAGCGCGACCGGATCGCCGCCGGCTCCAAGCGCCTTGCCGAGGCTGAAATTGCGGCTGGAGGTCGAGGAACAGGTCAGGACCAGGTCGCCGAGGCCGCACAGGCCCGCCAGCGTATCCCGTTCCGCTCCGAGCGCCTCCCCGAAGCGCAGCATCTCGGCATATCCGCGCGCAATGAGGGCGGCCCGGGCATTCTGGCCGAGCCCGAGGCCATCCACCACACCGCAGGCAATCGCGAGCACGTTCTTGACCGCACCGCCGATCTCCGCCCCGGTCACATCATCGGAGTAGTAGGGGCGGAACGAGGGGCGAGCGATCGCAGGCCACAGCCGCTCCCATTGCACTTCGCCTCCCCCGCAAGCCAGCGTTACTGCGGTCGGCAGTCCGGCCGCCACTTCATGCGCGAACGTTGGACCAGAAAGCACCGCGATGTCGGAGCCGGGCGCGCTCTCGCGTGCCGCGTGGTTCATCAGACGTCCGGTGCCGGCTTCGATGCCTTTCGAGCAAAGGACGAGGTCGCGGGGATGCGACGGCATCGCGCCGAGTACCGCCGCCATGTGCTGCGCCGGTGTGACGACGAGCAGCATGTCGAGAGCGGCCATCTCTCCCAGGTCGCCGGTCGCGCGGATCGTCGCAGCGATGGTGGTGGACGGGAGGAACAGGCTGTTGGTGCGCCGCGCGTTGATCTCCTCGACGAGTTCGCTCTCGCGCGCCCACAGCAGCACGTCACGCCCATCCGAGGCGAGCATCTGCGCGAGCGCGGTGCCCCATGCGCCGGCGCCCAGCACTCCGATCGCGGTCATCCCTTCACTCCTGCTCCGCGTACCGGCTCCGCGGCTGGGTCGAGCGGCCAGCGAGGGCGAGCGGCGACGTCGAGCGGATCGGCTGCAAGCCCGGCAACAAGGCGTTCTTGCCCGGCCCATGCGATCATGGCTGCGTTGTCGGTACATAACGCCGGGGGCGGCGCGGAGAAGCGCAGCGAACGGCGTTCGGCGAGCGTTTCCAGAGCCGCGCGCACCGCGCGGTTCGCCGCGACGCCGCCCGCGACGACCAGGCTATCGACCGGCGCTATCGAATCGAGCGACCGCGACAGGCGATCGATCACGCAGTCGATCGCGGCCTGCTGGAAGCTTGCGGCGATATCGGCCGGTGCGTGCTGGCCGCTCTCGTGCGCACGCAGGACCGCGCTCTTCAGCCCGGCGAAGCTGAAGTGCGGCTCGCTGCTGCCGAACAGCGGGCGGGGGAGGGGCACTGCCTTGGGATCGCCCTCTCGTGCCAGCCGCTCGACCGCGGGGCCGCCGGGGAAGCCGAGGCGCAGGATCTTCGCGGTCTTGTCGAATGCTTCGCCCAGCGCATCGTCGATCGTGGTCGCGAGCCTTCGGTAGCGCCCGACCCCGTCGACACGCAGGACTTGGCAGTGCCCACCCGACACCAACAGCAGGGCATAGGGGAAGGTCAGCGCGGGATCGGCGAGCCGGGGCGAGAGCGCGTGACCTTCGAGGTGGTTGATAGCCATCAGCGGTACGTCTGCGGCCATCGCGAGCGCCTTGGCGCTGACGAGGCCCACCATCACTCCGCCGATCAGCCCCGGTCCTGCGGTCGCGGCGACCGCATCGAGGTCGGACAGCGCGACGCCTCCTTCATCGAGGACGGCGGCGATCATCGGGGCGAGCCGCTCGGCGTGCGCGCGGGCGGCGATTTCGGGAACGACGCCGCCGTAGGGGGCGTGCTCGGCATCTTGGCTGGCGATCTTCTGCGCCACGATCGTGCGATCGTGCGCGACGAGCGCCGCCGCGGTTTCGTCGCAGCTCGATTCAATGCCAAGGACGACGCCCATCGCGCTTTCCCTTAGGCTTTTGCCCGGCTACGGCAAGCGCGCCCGATGCCTGATACCCCCCGCATACGCCTTGGAACCCGACGTTCGCCGCTTGCGATGGCGCAGGCGCACGAGGCGCGAGCGCGGCTCTGCGCGGCGCACGGATGGACCGAAGAGGCGGTCGAACTGGTGCCCGTGCTTGCTTCGGGCGACAAGATTCAGGACCGTCCGCTCGCGGAAATCGGCGGCAAGGCCCTGTGGACCAAGGAGCTCGACGGCTGGCTGGCCGAAGGGCGGATCGACGCGGCGGTGCATTCGCTCAAGGATGTCGAGACCATGCGGCCGGACTTCCTGACGATCGGTGCGGTCCTGCCGCGCGCCGACGTGCGCGACGTACTCCTCGGCGCCGCGAGCATATGCGCGATCCCCGAAGGCTCGCGGGTGGGGACCAGCGCGCCGCGCCGCGCAGCCCAGATGCTCCACCGCCGACCGGACGTGACGATCGTGCCGTTCCGCGGCAATGTCGCCACGCGGATCGCCAAGCTCGCGGCCGGGGAGGCCGATGTAACATTGCTCGCTGCCGCCGGGCTCGAGCGGCTGGGCGAAACCGGCGTCGGGACTCCGCTGGAGGTGGACGACTGGCTGCCCGCCCCGTCGCAAGGCGCGATCGCGATCGAATGCCGGAGCGAAGATGGCGATGTGCGCGGCTGGCTGGCGGCGATCGATCACGGCCCGTCCCGTGCGGCGGTCGAGGGCGAGCGGGCGTTCCTCGCGGGCCTCGGCGGCACCTGTCACTCGCCGATCGCGGTGCTGACGCGCGAGGCCGGCGACACGCTTGCGCTCACGGCCGCGCTCTACAGCGCCGATGGAGCGGAAACCGTCGAAGGCACGGTGACCTTCGCATCTGGAGACCACGCGGCTCCCGCTCGGCTCGCGGCCGATCTACTCGCTCGGGCCACGCCGGGGATTGCAGCTCTTTTCGCAGGCGTCGATTGAGCGGCACCGTCGTCGTCCTGCGTCCCGAGCCGGGCTGCGCGGCGACCGTAACGGCGGCCCGGGGACAGGGGCTCGAAGCTGTCGCGTCTCCGCTTTTCGAGATTCGACCTGTCGCTTGGCTATCGCCCGATCCGTCCCAATTCGATGCGATCGTTGCCGGTAGCGCCAACGCCTTTCGTGGCGGAGGGCATGGTCTAGCCGCACTGACGGGACTGCCGGTCCTCGCGGTCGGCGAGAGTACCGCTACGGCGGCGCGTGCGGCAGGCTTTACGGTTGAGGCTACCGGTCACGGCGGACTCCAGGCCATGCTGGATACGGTCAACGGCCCGACACGGCTTCTGCGTTTGGCGGGCGAGGCGCGGGTTGAGCTTTCCCCGCTCGCCGGAGTGACCATCGAGGAACGTGTCGTCTATCGCACCGAGCCGCTGGCTCTCTCAGGTGCGGCTGCGGCCGCTCTGATGCGCGGAGCGATAGCCCTGGTTCATTCGGGCGAGGCTGCGCGGCGCTTTGCCGAGGAGTGCACCCGGCTAGGTCTTGCGCGCACATCGATTTCAGCGGCGGCCCTCGCACCGCGGATCGCGGACGCGCTGGGGACGGGCTGGCACCGCGTGACAGTTGCTTCGGCGGTGACGGACGGCGCGCTGCTGGCCTTGGCGAAAGACATGTGCCATTGATCGCAGTCGGGGTCGTACATCGCTGTAAAGGCGGGTCGCATTACGGGAAGTGAATGGTCGATAGCATGTCGAGGGCGCAGCCGCGTCCGTCAATCAAACCGGTCTTGTTCGCCGTGCTGGCATCGTTCCTGCTCGGTGCGTCGGCGGTCGGCTATCTCGCCTGGAAGGGCTATTTCGCCAGCGACGTCGACGGCGCGATTATCCTCGGTGATCAGCCCGCTGCGTTCGCCAGCACCGACCCTTCGCCAAGTCCGACGCCCAGCACCAGCCAGACCGCCGCGGCGGTTGCCGCGGTCGAACGGGTCGAGCAGACGCAGGGCGGTCTCGACCAGCGCCTTGCCGCCGCCGAACAGCGCATCGCCCGGCTCGACCTCCAGGCGCAGGCCGCTGCGGGCAATGCCTCGCGCGCCGAAGGCCTGCTGATCGCCTTCGCGACCCGCCGCGCGATCGAGCGCGGGGCAGAACTCGGATACCTTTCCGACCAGCTCCGCCTGCGGTTCGAGGACGCGCAGCCCAATTCGGTCGAGACAGTGATCCAGTTCGCCCGCAATCCGATCACGCTCGATGTTTTGCTCGCGCGGCTCGACGGCCTGGGCGCCAAGCTCACCGCCACAAGCGGGCAGCCGACGATGGCGCGTCTGCAGCACGAACTCTCCAGCCTGTTCGTGATCCGCCGCGAATCGACACCTTCGCCACAGCCTTCGCGACGGCTCGAGCGGGCGCGGATGTTCCTAGAGAGCGGCCGGGTCGACCGCGCGATCGCCGAGGTGGAACAGCTCCCGGGTGTCGAGAACGCCGGTGCCTGGCTGGTCGATGCGCGGCGCTACGAGCGAGCCCAGCGTGCGCTCGACCTGATCGAGACCGCCGCAATACGCGAACCCCGCCGCCTGCGCGACGGCGAAGGGCGGGCGATCGAGCAGCCAAGTCCGGCGGAAACCGGCGCGGTAAGCTGAATTTCAGCGAGCGTCAGCCCGCGATCACACCATAGAGATCGTGGTCATCGGCATCCTCGACGAGGACCTGCGCGAAATCGCCCTGCTTGAGGGTGGCTGGCACGTTGCGCAGGAAAACCTGGCCGTCGATCTCGGGGGCGTCGGCCTGGCTGCGCGCGGTAGCGCCGATGTCACCGTCCTCGTCCGGCTCGCCGACTTCGTCGACGATCACCTGCAGCGTACGGCCGAGCTTGGCGGCGAGCTTTTCGGCGCTGATGCGCGCAGTGATTTCCATCAGCCGGGCATAGCGCTCTTCCTTGACCGCTTCGGGCACCGGATCGGGCAGCGCATTGGCAGCCGCGCCCGCGACGGGTTCGAAGCGGAAGGCGCCGACCCGGTCGAGCTGCGCTTCCTCGAGCCAGTCGAGCAGGTAGCGGAAATCGTCTTCGGTCTCGCCGGGGAAGCCGACGACGAAGCTGGAGCGCACGGTAAGGTCCGGGGCGATCGCACGCCACGACTTCAGGCGCTCGAGAACCTTGGCCTCGTTCGCCGGACGCTTCATCGCGCGCAGGACCGCGGGGCTCGCGTGCTGGAACGGGATGTCGAGATACGGGGTCAACAGCCCCTCGGCCATCAGCGGGATCACCGCGTCGACGTGCGGGTAGGGATAGACGTAGTGCAACCGCACCCACGGCGTGTCGCCTTCCGGGGTGCGCAGTCCGCCGAGCTCGCGCGCCATGTCGGTCATGTGCGCGCGGACGGGATGGCCCTTCCACATCCGCTCTTCGTGCCGGATGTCGACGCCATAGGCGCTGGTATCCTGGCTGATGACCAGCAGTTCCTTCGTCCCCGCCGCGACCAGTTTCTCGGCCTCGCGCAGCACCGCGTCGATCCGCCGACTGGCGAGCTTTCCGCGGAGTTGCGGGATGATGCAGAAGGCGCAGGAGTGATTGCAGCCTTCGGAAATCTTCAGGTAGCTGTAATGGCGCGGCGTCAGCTTCACGTATTCGTCTGCGCTACCGCTTCGCTGTTTGAGCGCGCCGGGCTGGGGAACCAGGTCCACGTACGGCCCCTGGCTCGGCGGCGCGGCCTCGCGCACGGCCTCGACCACCGCTTCGTACTGATGTGCGCCGGTCACCGCGAGCACCTGCGGAAAGCGCGCGCGGATCAGTTCCGCCTCGTCGCCCATGCAGCCGGTCACGATAACGCGGCCGTTCTCGGCGATCGCCTCGCCGATGGCTTCGAGGCTTTCCTCCTTGGCGCTGTCGAGGAAGCCGCAGGTGTTGACGAGCACCACGTCGGCACCGGCATAGTCGGCGCTCATCGCGTAACCGTCGGCGCGCAGCGAGGTGAGGATACGCTCGGAATCGACGAGCGCCTTGGGGCAGCCGAGGCTGACCATCCCGACCTTCTTCTGGTCGGGGATGTCGGTGATGGTTGGCAGGGACATTGCGGGCGCGCCCCTACACCTCATTCGCCCGATGCGCTACACCTCTCGCGTCACAGTGGAGAGGAATGCGCGTGGGACCGGTTAACTGGACTGCCGTTATCCTAGCTGCGCTGGTCTCGGGCGCGCTGTCGTTCGTCTGGTTCGGACCGCTTTTCGGGCGCGCCAAGAAGCGCAAGGTCGCGGGGAACCGGGTCATGGTGAAAGCCCGGCCCGACCGTGTCGCCGTACTGACCCTCGTGCTCCTGTTGCTAACCTCGACAATGCTGGGGCACATGTTTGCGCGGGTCGGGGCGGAGACGCTGGCGGCAAAGCCCTGGCTCTATTTCATGATGAGCGGCGGCCTTGCGACCGCGTTCGTAATTCCTGCGTTGTGGGTCAGTTTCAGCCATATCCGCGTACCTACGCGCGTGGCACTGATCGATGCGGGATACTGGCTCTCCGCGTATCTCGCGATGGGCGCGGTGTTCTTCGCGCTCGGTTAGCCGTTGCTGTTGGTCGGGCGAATTTCCACGATCACGTCTCCATCGGCCAGCGTGCCGACCTCCCAGTAACCCAGCGCCGCGTCGCCGCGGTAGACGCGAAGTCCACGGCCCCCCGTAGCGAGATGATCGATCGAGCGACCGACTTCCTCGGGCAGGACCGGTCGCTCGACCAGCTGGACGCGTCCACCGACGGACGCGAGGTCGGCCATGTAGTCCGCGATGTGCGATCCCTGCGCGCTGCCGGCGAGCAGCAGCCCGGTAAACCGCACCGGGTTGATGACGTTGTCGGCACCGGCCTGGCGGGCGAGCAATTCGTTGTCGACCGCTCGCACGACGACGCTGATCGGCACCTTGGGCGCAAGGTGGCGCACGGTGAGGACGATCAGGATCGAGCTGTCGTCCCGCCCGGCCGAGACGAGCACCGTCTCGGCTTCCGCGATGCGCACCGCGACGAGGTTCTCGTCGCGCGTGGCGTCGGCCTCCATGACGTTGCAGCCCAGCGCCTCTGCCTCGGCCAGCCGCTCGGCGGAGTTGTCCATCACGACGATGCAGGACGGTTCGGTCCCGCGCTCGATCAGTTCGTGCACCGCTTCGGAGCCCGAGATGCCGTAGCCGAGGACGACGATGTGGCCGGTCAGGCGTTCCTGTATGCGACGCATGCGCCACTTCTCCCAGCTTTTGCGAATGACGAAGTCGTAGGCCGCGCCCACGAATATGAATAGCACCGCGATCCGGATCGGCGTGACGATCGCCGCCTCGACCAGGCGTGCCCGGTCCGACACCGGGGCGATGTCGCCGAAGCCGGTCGTCGTGATCGAGATCATCGTGAAGTAGACGACATCGAGGAAAGTGATGTCGTCGTCGTAGTTGTCGACCAGCCCGGCGCGGTCCCACCAGTGGATCATCACGACAAGGAACACGAGCCCGAGCGCGAGGCCGAGCCGGATGAACAGGTCGGCCCAGACCGGCACCCTGACCGCGCGGCGGATCGGCTGGTGGGGCTGGACCCGGATCGGTCGCTTGGCCATGCGGATCAGAGTCCCAGCAGCGGCGCCGGATCGACCGCCTTACCGTCGCGGCGGATCGCGAAATGGACCTCGGTCCCGTCCGCCTGGCCGCTATTGCCGGCCAGGCCGATGCGTTCACCCACCTTCACGACGTCGCCCATCGCTACCGTGATCCGCGAGAGGTGTCCGTATGCGCTCTTCCAGCCGTTGCCGTGGTCGATGGTGACGAGCATCCCAAGTCGCGGGTCGCGGCGCGAGATGCCGCTGACCGTGCCGCTGGCGGCCGCGCGAACCATTTCGAGCGGTTTCGCGGCGTAGTCGATACCGTCGTGGCCGCCGCCATCCTCGCGGACCGCGAAGCCGAGTTTGGCCTTACCGTCATGCGGTCGGCGGAAATAGGGGGTGGCGGGTGCGGCGGCGAGGGCGGTCGCCGCGGGCGGGGCGCTCACCACCGCCGGGATGATCAGGCTTTGACCGAGCTTGACGGTGCCCTTGTCGTCGAGACCGTTGGCAATCGCGATCTGCGCGAATGGCACGCCGTAGCGCCGCGCGATCGAATGGCCGGTCTCGCCCTTGCGAACCGTGTGGGAAGTCTGGCGCGGGATGGCGAGGCGCTGCCCCTTGCGGACTGAATAAGGCTCGCGCAGTCCGTTCGCCTCGGCGATGACCGTCGCGGGTACGCCTGCACGCTCGGCTATACCGCTCAAGGTTTCGCCCTCGGTGACGACATGGTTGCGTTCGGTCTTCGGGTCGGCTGCCGCCGTTGCCAGCACCAAAGCCGCGAGGGCGAGGGCGACCCCGCCGCGCATCAGCCGAACCGCTCGCCCAATGCGCCGAGCGACGCATGATGCGTGAGATCGAGCTGTAGCGGAGTCACCGCGATAAAGCCGTCGTCGATCGCTTCGAGATCGGTTCCGTGGTCGAGCGTGTGCTCGATCGCCTCGAGCCCGAACCAGTAGTAGGGATAGCCGCGCGGATCGCGGCCTTCGACCACGGTGCCGCGCGAGTAATCGTGGAAGCCCTGTCGCACCACGCGGATGCCCTTGACCGCATCCGCAGGGAGCGCGGGGAAGTTGACGTTGACCAGAGTGCGCCGGGGCAGCGGTGCATCGAGCAGCGGGGCAAGCACCTTGGCGCCCCACGCGCGCGCCGCATCGAACGGCACCGAATCGCCCATGCCCTCGCTGGCATAAACCTGGCTCAGCGCGATCGAGCGTATGCCAGCCAACGCGCCTTCGATCGCCGCCGAAACCGTGCCCGAATACGTGACGTCGTCGGCCAGGTTGGCTCCCCGGTTGACGCCCGAAAGGATCACATCGGGCGGACCGTCCATGACCTTGCGCAGGCCAAGCGTGACCGCATCGGTCGGGGTGCCGCTGACCGAGAAGCGCCGTTCGCCGTGCTTGCGCAGGCGAACGGGGCGGGTGAGGGTCAGCGAGTGCCCGGCGCCCGACTGCTCTTCGGAAGGCGCGCAGATCCAAACGTCGTCGGTGAACGAGCGAGCGATCTCCTCCAGCACGACAAGGCCAGGGGCGTGGATGCCGTCGTCGTTGGTAAGCAGGATGCGCATCAGGCGACAGGGACCAGTTTCTCGAGCCCACCGGCCCACGGGCGCAGCGCTTCCGGGACCACGACCGAGCCGTCTTCCTGCTGGTAGTTCTCCAGTACGGCGACGAGCGTGCGGCCGACCGCGAGACCGCTGCCGTTAAGCGTGTGGACGAATGCGGGCTTGCCGTTCTCGGCCCGGTAGCGTGCGTTCATCCGCCGCGCCTGGAAGTCGCCGCACCAACTCACCGAGCTGATCTCGCGATAGGCGGACTGGCCGGGCAGCCAGACCTCGAGGTCGAAGGTCTTGCGCGCGCCGAAGCCCATGTCGCCCGCGCAGAGGAGCATGGTGCGATAGGGCAGGCCCAGCCGCTCGAGGATCACCTGCGCGCTGCGGAGCATGTGGTCGTGTTCGGCGGCGGCATCCTCGGGGCGGCACACGCTGACGAGCTCGACCTTGTCGAACTGGTGCTGGCGGATGTAGCCCCGCGTGTCGCGTCCCGCCGATCCCGCTTCCGAGCGAAAACAGGGCGTCAGCGCGGTGAGCCGGAGCGGCTGGGCAAGGTCCTCGATGATGCGCTCGCGCACCGAGTTGGTCAGGCTGACCTCGCTGGTCGGGATCAGCCAGCGACCGTCGGACGTGCTGAAGCTGTCCTCGGCGAACTTGGGTAGTTGTCCGGTGCCGAACATCGCCTCCTCGCGCACCAGAAGCGGTGTTGCGCACTCGGTGTAGCCATGATCGCCCGTCTGCACGTCGAGCATGAACTGGGCGAGGGCGCGCTGCAGCCGGGCCATCTGGCCGCGCAGGAAGGTGAACCGCGCACCCGCGATCGCCACGCCGGTCTCGAAATCGAGACCGAGGGCGGGGCCGAAGTCGGCGTGTTCCTGTGGTTTGAACGCAAAATCGCCGGGCTTGCCCCAGCGCGCGACTTCGACGTTGCCGGCCTCGTCCGCGCCCTCGGGCACATCGTCCGCTGGAAGGTTCGGCAGGCGGGCGAGCAGGTCGTCCTGCGCGGCGCCGGCTTCGCGCTCGGCGGTCTCGACTGCGGGCAGTTCGGCCTTGATCGCCGCGACCTCGGACTTGAGCGCTTCGGCAGCGTCCTTGTCGCCGCGGCCCATCGCGGCACCGATCGCCTTTGACGCGTCGTTGCGGCGGGCGAGCATGTCCTGTGCACGGGTCGCGGCCGCGCGGCGCGCTTCGTCGAGTGCCAGCACTTCGCTTGCCGACGCGGCGAATCCACGGCGGGCGAGGGCCGCGTCGAATGCCGCTGGATCGTCACGGATGGCGCGTATGTCGTGCATGGGCGCGGCCTATGCCCGACCGCCGGGACGAGGGCAATGCGGGAACCGTGCCCTTGCCTGTCGGTAATAGTCGACACTGCCAAACACCGGAAAACATGGGGGCAAACCTGAGCCGCACCATCGACGAGCCGCCGCGTCGCACGCCGTTCATTGGCGTGCTCGACGGCACCGTTCGCTTCGGCCGCAAGCTGGGCGCGATTGCGCCTGCGCGGCTGACCAAGGCCGGGCTGCTCGACCATGCGATGGCGGCAACCGGCCTCGACGATTTCGGTGATCGCTGGTTCGAGGGTCCGATGGACGTCCTGCTCGAAGCGGTCCGTACCGAGGCCCGCCTCAACGACGCAGGCACGTTGGCGGCCGAAAAGCAGTTCCACCACGTATTGCGCGATCGGTTGCTGGCGCAGATGTGGTTCAAGCGGCATCCGGAAATTCTCGCCAGGCCGATCCGGCATCCGGTGGTCATCGTCGGGCCGATGCGATCGGGCACCACGCGGTTGCACCGGTTGCTCGCGGCCGATCGCCGTTTCGCATGCCTGCGAAGCTTCGAGACCATCAGCCCTGTGCCCCGTCCCGACTTCGAAGATGTGATGGACGGCAGGAAGGCAGACTTCCGCCCCAAGCTCGCGAGCCGGATCATGAAGGTCGCCCGGCTCGCCAATCCGCGCACGCTGTCGATCCACCCGACCGGTCCCTACGAGCCGGAGGAAGAGCTTGGCCTGCTGGTCGCGAGCATGTGGAGCATGAAGCACGACGCGCAGTGGCACGTGCCCACCTACGGTCGGTGGTGCGAGGACCAGGACGCGACCCCTGCTTACCAGCATATGGCCAACCTCCTGCGCCTGATCGGCTGGTCGCAGCAGGAAAGCAGCTTGCGGCCATGGATTCTCAAGACCCCGCAGCACATGCTTGATTTGCCGGCATTGCTTAAAGTGTTCCCCGACGCCCGGTTGATCTTCACCCACCGCGATCCGCGCAACGTCGTCGGCAGCGCCGCCTCGCTCGCGTGGAACCAGACCATCATCTATTCCGACCATGCCGACCCGGGTACGGTGGGGAAAGAATGGCTTCGAAAGACGGGCCTGATGGCCGACCGGATGATGGCCGCCCGCAAGGCCGTGCCCGACGACCGGATCATCGACGTTCGTTATGACGACATGGACCAGGACTGGCGTGTGACGATGGAGCGCATCTACGCGTTTCTCGGTCTTGAAATGGACGGTGCAATCCCGGGAATGCAGCGCTTCATTGACCGTAGTCGCTCGCTGAAACGCCGTCCGCACCGATACAGTCTGGGCCAGTTCGGGCTGAGCGAAGGCGAGGTCCTCGAGCGGATGGAGACCTATATCCGCCGCTTCAGCGTTCCGCTCGGCGGTTCGGACACGCCAATGGTGCGCGCCGGCTGACCCGCGCTAGGTCCGGTCTTCGATCACCACCGCATCGGACAGCGCATCATAGCGTATCCGGATCTCACGGGTCCTGAGCGTATCGAACGTGACCCTCTCCGTTCCGAGCCGGGCCAGCGCTGCCGACAGGTCCGGCACCCGGTCGCCCAACAGTCCGGCAAGCTCCGCCCGGTCGACCGAAACGATCGAACCTTGGCCCATCGCCAGCTCCAGTGCGCCGACTCGCTCTCCACCGACAATCAACGGCTTGCGCGCACGGAGTTCCGTATCGGCGTCGGTCACGGTACGCCCGAAGGTCGCGATATCGAACTTGGCGGGAAGGAGACCGTTGCGCGGAGTGACCGATGCTGGTGCCACCTTGACCGGGTCGACGCGCTGAGGGGCTTGGGCAAGCCGGGGCTCTCCGAACGCCCAGGATGCCACCGTCTCACGGATCGGTTCGAGAATCGTCGACTCAAGCCCAGATCGAACAGGATGGCCAAGCGCACCCGGCGAGATTTCCGCATTGCGCGATGTCGGCAATTCGATCCGGACAGGATAGTTTGCGACGGCCATCAGAGGTTCCGACGCCGAACGCTCCAGAGACGCTTGCCCGAACCAGGACCGGGTCGCCGGTTCAAGGAAAACCCAGGCTGTCGCGATCATGCCGCACACGCCTGCCGCGGCGAGCGAGAGGTAGAATGATCGGGTCATGTCCACGGTTCGCCTCCCTTTAACCTGTGGTTTGCGCTGGCGCTGTCTTCGTTAGCCGCGCGTAAGAATTCGCCATATCGAACATGATGACAAGGGGACTGGATCGAGGCACCGTTTTTTTCCGGCCCGCAATCGGAAATCTGTCCCGTTTCGAGAATCCAGACTTCTCCTGCCCTCGTGCAGAGGCGTAAAGCGGTGAATTACCGAAACTTAGCCGATGAAGGTTAATTGGCTTGAAAGCATGTCCGATTTCCTGTTGTGTGGTTAGATAACGACTCGTCGCGAATACAGGGCACATCGACGTGACCTTTCGCGAACAGAAGCTGGGCCGCAGGATTGACGGGAAAACCTGCCGAAGCGCGTACCGCTTCGTGTAGCCAAGCACTCTGCCCGCCAATCTTGCAACGCTGATGAAGCGAACCCGAATTGCGAGGTTGGTGAAGAATGGAACTGCACAATCAGGAGCCGACTTCGTTCGGCGATCAGGACTCGGTAGAACTGCAGGATGCGGGTGCTTCGACACCTGCTGCCAGCCGCGGTGCTTCTCGGGTCCTAGTTGCGGATGCAAACGGCGTCGTCGTTCTTCCCGCCGGAACCGAACTCGGCGATCTTCGGGTCGAGGGCCGCGATCTCGTAGTCATCGGTGAAGACGGCGTTCGCTACGTCATTCCCGACGGCGCGATCATCGTTCCCCAACTGGTCATCGGCGACGTGGCGATTCCGCCGCTCAACCTCGCAGCCCTGCTGATCGGCAACGAACCGCAGCCGGCGGCTGGCAATGCGCAAAGCTCGGGCGGCAATTTCGCCAGCGCCGTCGGACCGATCCAGGCCGCTTACGGGCTTGGCGACCTGCTGCCCTATACTGAACTGTCGTTCCCGCAGCCAGAAGAACGGGAAGTCATCCCGCAGCGGCCCGATCGCGAGCCCGACGTCGTCGTCGTCACGCCCGACCAACCGGCGGGGGCGACTTCGGCAACGGCCCAGGTGAACGAGGCCGGATTGCCTGCGCGCGGTAACGAGCCTCCGGGTAGCAACGCGGCTTCGAATTCCGAGACGACCACCGGGACGATCGTCTTCGGCGCACCGGACGGCCTTTCGTCGATCAGCATCAACGGTGTCGTCGTTACGACTGTTGGCCAGACAATCACGAGCCCCAACGGGACCCTGACTGTCACCAGCATTGCTCCGGGTGTGATCGGTTATAGCTACACGCTTGCCGACAATATGCTCGGCCAGACGATGAACGACTCGTTTGCCGTGGTCGTTACCGATGTGGACGGTGACGTGGCGAACGCGACCCTCTCGATCAACGTGATCGACGACGCGCCCGACGCACGTAACGATACCGATTCGGTTGCGGCCGGCACGTATGGGCCGGAAATCGGAAACGTCATTACCGGTGCGGGAACGACCAGTGGTGCTGCAGGCGCAGACGTCCAGGGGGCCGATGGCGCTCGGGTCACCGCGATCAGTGGTACTGGCGGTTCTGACACGACCTTCGATTCGGCGGGCAATCTTGTCGTCGCCGGCACCTATGGCACCCTGACGATCAAGACCGACGGGTCCTACAGTTATGTGCGAACGCCCAACACGGCGGGCGGCGTAACCGATACCTTTACCTACACCCTGACCGATGGCGACGGCGACACCGATACGGCCACGCTCGTCATTTCGATTGGCGACAGCCCTGCCTCGGTCGTCTCCCTGCCGACGTCCGGCGCTGGCACGATCGTCGATGAAGAGGGTCTCCCTCCCCGTACTGGCGAAGCGCCCGGTACGGCGCAGACGACGAACGTCGAGACGACGAGCGGAACGATCACCGTTATTGCGCCCGACGGCATTGCCTCGGTCCAGATCGGCGGATCGACCGTCACGGGCCCGGGACAAGTGATCACGACGCCGCAAGGGTCGCTCACCATCACGTCCTACGATCCGGCAACGGGAACGATCACCTACTCGTTCACCTTGTCCGACAACACAACCGGCGACACCACTACGGTCACCTTCCCGATCACCGTGACCGACGTCGATGGCGATTCGGACACGAAGACCCTCACCATTACCATTGTCGACGACATGCCGGACGCGATCAACGATGCGGCCACGCAGTCGGCCGAGAACGTGCCGGTTGTCGTCAACGTCCTGGCGAACGACATCCAGGGCGCGGACAGCGTGCAGCCGAGCACCGTGACCCTCGTCGCGGGAACCCTCAGCGGCACCGGCACGCTTGCAAACAACGGCGACGGAACCTTCACCTATACGCCCGGCTCCGGCGAAACCGGCACGGTCACCTTCGACTACACCATCACCGACGGCGACGGAGACACCGATCGCGCGACCGTGACGATCACGCTCGCAGCGGATTCGACCCCGACCATCGCGGTGGCGGGCGACAACACCGTCGACGAAGCGGCACTCCCCGCCCGCGCCGGAGAACCGGCCGGCTCGAATGCTGCGAGCCCGGACGAAACCGCAGCCGGAACGATAGCGATCACAACCGGCGGCGATACCATCGGCAGCCTCGTCATCAACGGTGTCAACGTGACCGCCGGCGGTACCGTCACCACTTCGAAGGGCGTGCTGACAGTCTCTGTCGCAAACGGAGCATACAGCTACAGCTACACGCTGACCGACAACACGCTGAGCGATCCGGACAGCGATACGTTCACCCTGGTGGTGACCGACAGCGACGGCGATCCGGCTAGTACCACTCTGGTGATCGCGATCGCCGACGACGTGCCCACGGCTGCCGACGATGCAGCCGCGCTCGGCGCTGGCAGCTACGGTCCCGTCAGCGGCAGCGTGACCGCGAACGACACTCCCGGTGCCGACGGCATCGTCGTGATCGAATATACCGGTGTCACGACCGGCGCGGCCGGTACGACCGTCAACGGGCAGTACGGCACGCTGACTATCGCTGCGAACGGCGCCTTCAGCTACACGCGCAATCCCGGTACCCCCGGTGGCGTCACCGATACCTTCAGCTACACCATCCGCGATGGTGACGGCGACCTCGACACGGCCAATCTCGTCATCACGATTGCCGACGGCGGCACGTCGCTCGACCTCCCGATTGCCGGCACACCCGGTGTCACGCAAGTTCTCGAGGAAGGCCTTCCTGCGGGCTCGAATGCAGCCGGTAACGGCGAGTTCGCCAGCGGCTCGTTCACTTTCACCGCGCCTGACGGTCCGGCGATCGTCACTATCGACGGGACCCAGATCACTGCGGTCGGCCAGACCATCAGCGGTGCTTTCGGAACGCTCACGATCACCAGCATTGCAGCGGGTGCGATCGGCTACTCCTACGAATTGACCACGAACACTTCGGGCGACACCACGTTCGACGATTTCGCGGTCGTCGTCCGCGACCAGGACAACGACAGCACGGCGGGCACGCTGACGATCAACATTGTCGACGATCTCCCGACGGCCAACGACGATGTCGACGCGGTTACCGAAGACGGTCCGCTGACCGCCACGGGCAATGTCATCACTGGCAGCGATGTCGTGGTAGGCGCAGACGCGAATAATTCGGACGGCATCGCCGATGTCGAGGGCGCGGACGGCGCGAGCGTCACGGCCATCGTATTCAACCCGGTTGGCGGCGGGGCTGCCGTATCGGGGCCTGTCGGCGGCGCACTCGCTGGCGCGTACGGCTCCTTGACGCTGAACGCCGACGGCTCCTACAGCTACGTCCTCGATAACGCGAACCCGCTGGTTCAGGGTCTCGACAAGACCGAGACGCTGATCGAGACGTTCACCTACACCATTACCGATGGCGATACCGATGTCGACACCGCGACATTGACGATCACCATCGTCGGTAGCGACGATGGAATTGTGATCACCGGCCTCAATCCGGCCGGCGCCGAGGAGACGGTGTACGAGAACGATCTTGCCGACGGCCAGTCGCCCGATGGGGCGGCGCTGACCCAGGCGGGCAGCTTCGATGTCGCCGCTCTCGACGGGATCTCCGTGATTTCGGTTGGCGGCGCGGTGGTATTCACGGGCGGTGCGTTCGTGCCGGGCCAGTCGATCTCGACCGGCTATGGCGCGCTGACGATCACTGCGGTGACGCCGGTGCTGGACGCGGCGGGCGATGTGGTGTCGGCGAGCGTGAGCTACAGCTACACGCTGGACGACAACACGCTTACGCACACCGGAGCGAACGACGCGCAGTTGACCGACAGCTTCGCGGTCAGCGTCACCGACAGCGACGGCACGGTGGGAACCGATACGGTCGACATCACGGTGGTCGACGACGTGATCGTGGCGGTCGACGACATGACGACGCAGGCGGCTGCCGACGAAGGTCTGCCGGTCACGATCGACGTGTTCGCGAACGACCTCGGCGGGGCGGACGGCAAGGTGGTGGCGAGCGTCGCGCTGGTCCCGGGCAGCCTCAAGCTCGACGGCGGTGCGGCGGCCGGCACGTTGGCCAACAACGGCGACGGTACGTTCACGTACAGTCCAGCCACGGGCGAAAGCGGCACGATCACGTTCGACTACTCGGTCGCAGACGGCGACGGTGATACCGACTTCGCAACGGTCACGATCATCCTGGCGGGCGACTCGACGCCGAGTTTCAAGAGCGCCGCTCCGGTCGAGGTCGACGAAGACGGCCTCGCTTCGGCAAACGTCGACGCCTCGCCGCTCCAGGCGGCACCGGCCGAGTCCGACGGCACCGAGAGCGCAATCGGCTCCGGCACGGCGCTGTTCCAGTTCGGCAATGATATCCCCGGCGTTCTCGCTGGTTCGGCGGTTCTCGTCGATACACCGGCGCTCGACGGCCAGCTCGTAACCCTCGCGGGCGAGAATGTTGTGTTCGGGATCGAGGGCGGCGCCCTTGTCGGTCGTGCCGGAAGCTCGGCTGGTGCGGAAATTATCCGCATCGCACTGACCACTTCTGCGACCACCGCGACGGCGGGTGAAGTGGCGTACGGCTACACTGTCACGCTCTCGCAGCCGGTGCGTCACGCAACAGCGGGAACCGAAGATACCGACCTACTGTCGGGTGTTACCATCGAAGTTACCGATAATGATGGCGACAAGACCACCGGATCGTTCGCGGTAACCGTGCGGGACGATGTCCCCACTGCGGTTGCGGGACCGGCGCTGTCGGTTGTGGAATCCGCAGGTCCGACGCCGGGTGAGAACCTGCTGGCGAACGACACCAGGGGTGCGGACGGCGCGGCGGTGAGCCATGTGAACCTGGGTTCCGGGTTCGTGGCGATCACGAGCGGGACGCCTGTGGTGGGCTCGCCGGGCAGCTACAGCTTCGTGGTGGCGGGCAAGGGCACGTACGTGTTCAACGCCGACGGCAGCTGGAGCTTCGATCCGGTGCCGGTGGTGAACGCAGCCAACGCGGGCGTGGACGCCAGCTTCAGCTACCGGATCACGGACGGCGACAGCGATGTCTCGGATGCGACCCAGACGGTGACGATCACCGACGGTGCGGGTCCGCAGGCGGGGACCGACATCACGCTGACGGTGGACGACCAGAACCTGGCGGACGGCAGCACGCCGGCGGTACCGGTGACCGATACCGACACGATCACGTTCACGCCGGGCTCGGATGCGATCGCTTCGATCGTGTTCGGGACGAGCGTGGCGAGCCTCGATGCCAGCCTGACGTGGACGCGGGTGTCCGACACGCAGATCGTGGGCAAGGACGGAGCGGTCACGATCGTGACGCTCGACCTGGTCCGGACGGGCAGCAGCGTGAGCGTGAAGGCGACGCTGTCGGACAACTACGACGCGCACCCCGGGTTCACCGCGGACGACCTCAAGAACCTCGGGTTCGTGACCGTCGTCGCGACCGATACCGACGGCGACACCGCGACCAACAAGGTCACCGTGGAAGTGTCCGACGACGTGCCGACGGCGCGCAGCGACACCGCCCTGTCGGTTGTCGAGAGCGTCGGTGCGACGCCGGGTGAGAACCTGCTGGCGAACGACACCAGGGGTGCGGACGGCGCGGCGGTGAGCCATGTGAACCTGGGTTCCGGGTTCGTGGCGATCACGAGCGGGACGCCTGTGGTGGGCTCGCCGGGCAGCTACAGCTTCGTGGTGGCGGGCAAGGGCACGTACGTGTTCAACGCCGACGGCAGCTGGAGCTTCGATCCGGTGCCGGTGGTGAACGCAGCCAACGCGGGCGTGGACGCCAGCTTCAGCTACCGGATCACGGACGGCGACAGCGATGTCTCGGATGCGACCCAGACGGTGACGATCACCGACGGTGCGGGTCCGCAGGCGGGGACCGACATCACGCTGACGGTGGACGACCAGAACCTGGCGGACGGCAGCACGCCGGCGGTACCGGTGACCGATACCGACACGATCACGTTCACGCCGGGCTCGGATGCGATCGCTTCGATCGTGTTCGGGACGAGCGTGGCGAGCCTCGATGCCAGCCTGACGTGGACGCGGGTGTCCGACACGCAGATCGTGGGCAAGGACGGAGCGGTCACGATCGTGACGCTCGACCTGGTCCGGACGGGCAGCAGCGTGAGCGTGAAGGCGACGCTGTCGGACAACTACGACGCGCACCCCGGGTTCACCGCGGACGACCTCAAGAACCTCGGGTTCGTGACCGTCGTCGCGACCGATACCGACGGCGACACCGCGACCAACAAGGTCACCGTGGAAGTGTCCGACGACGTGCCGACGGCGCGCAGCGACACCGCCCTGTCGGTTGTCGAGAGCGTCGGTGCGACGCCGGGTGAGAACCTGCTGGCGAACGACACCAGGGGTGCGGACGGCGCGGCGGTGAGCCATGTGAACCTGGGTTCCGGGTTCGTGGCGATCACGAGCGGGACGCCTGTGGTGGGCTCGCCGGGCAGCTACAGCTTCGTGGTGGCGGGCAAGGGCACGTACGTGTTCAACGCCGACGGCAGCTGGAGCTTCGATCCGGTGCCGGTGGTGAACGCAGCCAACGCGGGCGTGGACGCCAGCTTCAGCTACCGGATCACGGACGGCGACAGCGATGTCTCGGATGCGACCCAGACGGTGACGATCACCGACGGTGCGGGTCCGCAGGCGGGGACCGACATCACGCTGACGGTGGACGACCAGAACCTGGCGGACGGCAGCACGCCGGCGGTACCGGTGACCGATACCGACACGATCACGTTCACGCCGGGCTCGGATGCGATCGCTTCGATCGTGTTCGGGACGAGCGTGGCGAGCCTCGATGCCAGCCTGACGTGGACGCGGGTGTCCGACACGCAGATCGTGGGCAAGGACGGAGCGGTCACGATCGTGACGCTCGACCTGGTCCGGACGGGCAGCAGCGTGAGCGTGAAGGCGACGCTGTCGGACAACTACGACGCGCACCCCGGGTTCACCGCGGACGACCTCAAGAACCTCGGGTTCGTGACCGTCGTCGCGACCGATACCGACGGCGACACCGCGACCAACAAGGTCACCGTGGAAGTGTCCGACGACGTGCCCAGCAGCTTTACACCGGCAAACGCGACGGCGATCAACACTGGAACGGCCCTGATCTCCAATCAGGTGCTTGATACCGTTGGCAACGGGATCTTTGACAACGCCGGTGCGGACGGGGTCGGAACCATCACGTTCGCGCCAGCCATCAACGGGACCAAGCTCGCCGGAACCAGCGGCACGCTTCAGTCGGGTGGTGCGGATATCTACCTGTACATCCAGGCGAACGGGTCGCTGATCGCCAGCACTGACAGCGATCCCAGCAACGGGCTGACCGCATCGCTGACTGTGTTCACTGCCACTCTCAATGCAGTGACGGGAACTTACTCGATCGACTTTGACCGTACGATAGACAACGGCAGCGGCGTGAAGGTCGCTGACTTCAGCAAGGCTGGCGCCGGCAACACACCGTGGAAGGGCGTCGATGCGGACCTGGTGAATGGCGCGGCGATCGCGATCGACGCGGCCAACGATCCCAACCCGGATTCGACCGACCTGCTGGTGACCGTATCGCCCGGCGGAACAGTCAATTCCGACAGCGACGATATCGGTACTTCGAACCAGTTCATCGACTCGAACGAATTCGTTCGCATCGACCTCGTCCAGGATCTTCGTTTCGATCCAGGCAAGGGAACAAGCGATGCCGATGGCTACCTCTACGACACGCACAGCGGTGTAACCCAGGCGACGTTCAAGATCATCCAGGTCCAGAGCAACCCGAATGCCACCGCGGCTATTCGGATCAGTGCGACCAATGTGAACGACGCCAACCCGCTGAGCCAGTCGAACGTCGGTGACCCTACGATCAACACGGCGGTCAATCTCGACCACACGACAGTCCAGGTTCGTGACACTGCCGGCAATCTCGTCACGACCGGCATCGCGATCTTCGACGAAGGAAACGACATCGTCGTGACCGGGGTAAAGACCGGCTATACGGTGACGTTCGGGGCTCAAGCGAATGCTACATTCGAGGCCTTCCGGATGGAGAATGCGGTCGGCGATCCGAAGGCGGTCGGCGGAGGAACGTACGCTGGCGACAATTTCGCCGTGGGCGGGTTCGCCTACAACTTCACGGCGATCGGCTCCCCTGTCTCCTTTAACCTGCCGGTTGTCCTGACCGATGGGGATGGCGATCAGTCTACGGGATCGATTGCGGTCACGCTCAATCCGGTTACGCCGATCGTTCTCGACCTCGATGGCGACGGTGTCGAATTCATCGCTGCTTCTGAGGGAGCGATGTTTGACTACAACTCCGATGGAAATGCCGTCGGAACTGGCTGGGCGGGAGCAGACGACGGTATTCTGGCAATCGATGCGAACGACAGCGGGTCGGTCGACGGCGGGTCGGAAATCGTGTTTGGCTTCGACGGCCTGACCGATCTCGAAGGGCTCGCCGCAAAGTACGATACGAACCGCGACGGCACGCTCGACGCGAATGACGCCGACTTCGCCAGGTTCGGGGTGTGGCAGGATGCCGATAGCGATGGCGCTTCGGATGCTGGCGAATTCCGCAGCCTGACCGAGCTCGGGATTACTTCGATCTCGCTCAAGTCTGACGGTGCCGGGTATACGGCGGCGGGCGGAGACGTGACGGTCTACGGTTCGTCGAGCTACACCAAGTCCGACGGCTCGACCGGGTCGCTCGCCGACGCAGCTTTCGCGACCAAGGCGAAGGAAGGACAGCGCACTGCCGAGATCGCTGCGGTTGCAGCACTTGCGGGAGCGGTGGTCGAGACTTCGGTCGCAGCCGCGCAGCCTGCAATCGACACAGCCGATGTCAGCAGGACCCTGCCGACGATCGAACTGTCGACCGCATCGCTGGCCGAGGTCGACGCACCCGGCGAACACGTTTCGCTGGAGCCCGACCAGGCGGTCGCGACGCGGACGCTCGGAAGTGATGCGCCTGCCGCGTCGCTGGCCCACACCGGCAGTGAAACGAGCGAGGCCCATCTCGCTACGTCGGAATCGCACTTCAGCGTGGAAGCGATCGGTTCGGATGCGGGAGTGACCGATCACGTGATCGCGCATGGCGATAGCGGATCGCTGTTTGCCGGCATGGCCGGCGATGGCGTGATGGCGGCGCTGCTGGCGATGGGGCCCGGCCAGGCGGCCGCGACTGCCGCTCCGGCCGACGTCGCGGCGACGATCGGCGATGCCCTGTCGGACTTCGCCGGTACGGCAATGGTCAACGCGGTTGTCGATCACTTCGCGGGGGCGGCAGGCGTGGCCGTCGTGCCGCAGGTCGATGGCTTCGACGCCAGCTTCATGCTCGCGCAAGGGCTCGGCGGAAGCGCAGGGATCGCCGGATATACCATACTGCCCGATGCCCATGACGATGCGAGCGCGCTCGCAGCGGCACAGGCCTAATCTTCGAGGAACGGGGGAAATCATGACCACAAGGTTTGTTTCAATTGCTGCGATCGCCGCCGCCATGGTGGCGGTTCCGGCACAGGCGCAGGAGAGCTCGCTCGCCGGGCTTGACCTGGGATCGCTGCGAACCGAGATCCAGCAGCGCTACGATGCCGCGCTCGCGCTTTCCGTCGATCCGGCTGTCGTATCGGGCAACGATTCACGGTTCGTGTGGGCCAACGAGGCGAAGGCGCAGTGCGGTATCGCGCTGGGCTATCTCAAATCCTCAACTCGCGACGAAGTCAGCATCGGCAAATGCGAGATGGCGGCCCGCCTGATGAACCGCGTGCCGGCGCCTTACGTCGCGCCGGCTCCGGTGCCCCCGGCACCGCTTCCCGAGGTTTGCAGCAACCGGCTGCCCGGCATAGTGTTCTTCGAATTCGATTCAGCGGCCCTCCCGGCCGATGCGACCCAGACGATTGAGTTCGTCGCGCGCAATGCCGCGGCGTGCAACTGGACCGGGTTCAACGTGATCGGCCACGCCGACCGCGCCGGCAGCAACGCCTACAACAACGGCTTGTCCGAGCAGCGCGCTGCCGCGGTCGCCGCCATGATGTCATCGATGGGCATTGCCCAGTCCGCGATCACCACCGGTGCGCGCGGCGAGGAAGAGCCGCGAGTTCCCACCGAAGATGGGGTCCGCAATCCGCAGAATCGCCGCGTTGAGATCGGCGTTCGGTAACATTTCGAGGGGTTACTATGCGCAAGTACACACTATCGATCGCGACCGCGGTCCTGCTGGCATCTGCCGCTCCGGCCGCGATGGCTCAAGACGCTGGTCCAACGTCGCTTCAGGAAGCCGTCGCAGTGGCGATGAAGGCCAACCCTGAAATCATCCAGGCCCAGATGAACACCGAGGCGATCCAGGCCGAGCGTCGCCAGGCGCAAGGTCTCTACGCCCCGCGCGTCGATCTCGAGGCTTCGGCGGGCATCCGGCGTCTGGAGAACCAGACGCGTCGTACGCTCAACATCGCCGACCAGGAACTGTATCCGCTGGAAGTCGGCGGCGTGGTAGACTGGACCGTGATCGACTTCGGCCGCCGCCGCGGTGAGCTGCTGCGCCAGGCCGCCCGAGTCGACGGCGCTTCGCTGCGCGTGGTGGAGCGGTCGGAGTTCGTCGCGCTGCAAATCGCGCGCCAATATTTCGACGTCCTTCTCCAGCAGCGCGTCTCGGCTGCATCGACCGACAACGTGACCTTCCACCAGATGTTGGTGAGTGACCTTGGCAAGGGCGTGGAACAGGGCTCGATCAGCGTAGCCGATCGCCAGCAGGCCGAAGAACGGCTGCAGTCTGCGCTGGTGCGCCAGACCGAGTCACAGCAGGATTTGCAGGATGCGATGATCAACCTGCAGCGGCTCACCGGCCTCGACATCTCGCAGGTCGTCCTTCCGCCGAACCTGTCAACGGCGCTTCCGCCGAGCCTGGACCAGGCCGTCGGGATCGCGCGCACCAAGCATCCGAAGGTGCGCGAGGCGATGGCCGACGTCGATGCGGCGACTGCCATGGTCAAGTCGGCCGAGGGTGACCTCTATCCGACCGTCGGGATCGAGCTGCGCGGCCGCTACGGCGACGACATAGATGGTTTCCGCGGCGAAACCAACGATCTGCAGGCCCGCGCCGTCATGCGCTGGAACATATTCGACGGCGGTATCAACCGCGCAAAGGTGCAGGAAATGGTCCGCCGCGCGAGCCAGAGCCGCTATCGCCTGCACGAACTGCAGCGCGAGGCCGAGGCCGATGTGCGCACCGCCTGGACGACGATGAACAGCCAGGCCGATATCGTCGGCAAGGTGGAACGGCAGAGCCAAGTCAGCGACGATCTACTGCTGTCCTACCGGAGCCAGTTCAACGTCGGCCGCCGCTCGCTGCTCGACGTGCTCGATGCGCAAAACACCCGCTACAACACGCAGGTGCGCCTCGAAACGTCGCGGTTCTCGCAGCTGTTCGCGCAATATCAGACGCTGGCGGCGACCAATGCCCTGCTCGATGCCCTCCAGATCGCACCGGGGGCGGGCGCGGGAACTTCTGAACGAGAACGGTTCGATTTTGGGCCACCGGCTCCGGCAGAGTTGCAGCGCCGGGTCTATCCCTGACAGGACAGACCGGTCGCACGGAAGCTGGAAGTATGATGATTGAAGGCGAAACGATCGAGGGCGTGGTAGCCGACCCGTTGGTGGAGTGCGTGCGGGAACTTGCGCGGCGGCTGGGGCCGTCGTTCGATGTCGCGCGCCTCGACTACCTTCCGCGCGATCGCGAAGGGCGCTTGCCCGGCCACCAGGCCGAGGCGGCGCTCGAGGTCGCCGAAATCGGTTATGAGCCCCACGTGCGTCAGCGACTGCCGCAACTCGCGTCGGAATATCCCGCGCTGATCGAGTTCGCGCAAGGCGAATTCGCACTCGGGCTCAATGCGCGCGATGGCGACGTGCTGCTGTGGTGGCCGCACGCGGGCGAGCGGTGGGAAAGCCGCAAGGCGCTGAAGTCGCTGCCGATCACCCGCTTCATCTCCGTCTACGGCGATCCCGACAAACAGCGCGCAGACGAGGCGCCGTGGCACGCGAAGGGTCGCGGTCACTGGTTCTGGGGCGAACTGCGCAAGGAACTTCCGGCGTTCACGCCGGTGCTCGTCGCCTCGGTGGTGATCAACCTGCTCGCCGTCGCGCTCCCGCTGTTCTCGATGAACGTCTACGACCGGGTCATTCCGAACCGGGCTCAGGCGACCCTCTGGGTGCTCGCAATCGGCGTGATGGTCGCCTTCGTGTTCGAATTCATGATCCGCCGTGCGCGGACCGAGGTGGTGGACGAGGTCGCTCGCCGGCTCGACCTGAAGCTTTCGCAGAAGATTTTCTCGCGCCTTCTCGCCGCGCCGCTCGACAGCCGCCGCGGCCACACCGGCGCGCTGGCCGCGCGGGTTTCGGAATATGCGACGGTGCGCGACTTCTTTGCCTCGACCACTGTCGTGCTGGTGGTCGACGTGTTCTTCCTGGTCGTGTTCGTCGGCGTCATCGCGATCATCGCAGGCTGGCTGGCGCTGGTCCCGCTGGTGATCATCGCCGCGATGGCGATCGCCGGTTGGGTCCTGCAGAAGCGCGTCGTCGGCGCGGCGCAGGACGCGCAGGCAGACCTTGGCCTGCAACAAACGCTGCTCGTCGAATCGCTGACCGGCATGGAAACCCTCAAGAGCCTCGGCGGCGAGGGCGGTATGATCGGCCGCTGGCGGCGGCTGGCCGAGGTAGGTGTCCATTCGCAGCAGAAGCTGCGGCATATCAACGCGCTCGCGATCGGCCTCTCGCAGAGTTTCCAGCAGGTCTCCTCGGTGGCGCTGGTCGTGGGCGGCTATTACCTGTTTGCCGCCGGGCAGATCACGATGGGCGCGATCATTGCGGTCGTCATGCTTGCCTCGCGCTCGCTGGCACCGGCAGGGCAGATCGCGTTCCTGCTGACGCGCGGGCGGCAGGCGCAGGAGACTCTCGCCAGCATCGAACGCCTGTTCGATGGCGAGGACGAGCGCCGGCGTACCGGTACGCTCGCGCTCAGCGCGATACACCGCCCGACGATCAAGCTCGAGAACGTGGCGTTCAAGTATCCCGACGCAGCGCAATCCGCGCTCGAGGGCTTGAACCTGACAATCGAGCCGGGCGAGCGCGTGGCCGTTGTCGGCCGCGTGGCCTCGGGCAAATCGACGCTCGGCCGGGTGCTGTGCGGCCTCTACGCACCGACCGAAGGCGCAATGTTGGTCGGCGGCCTCGACAGCCGCCAGTATCGACCCCAGCAACTTCGCGAGGCTTTCCGATATGTCGGTCAGGACGCGGCGATCTTCACCGGTTCGGTGAAGGATAACCTGCTGCTCGGTCGCCGCGAAGTAAGCGACGATCGCCTTGTCGAAGCACTGCGTGCAACGGGTGCCGACCAGTTCCTGTCGCGCGACTCCGGCGGCTTCGACCGCGCGGTGGGCGAGGGCGGTCGCTCACTTTCGGGTGGACAGCGCTCGTTCCTGTCGCTTGCGCGCGCGCTCGTGACACCGTGCGAACTGCTGTTCCTCGACGAGCCGACGGGCGCTATGGACGCCCAGACCGAGCAACTATTCGTCGACCGCCTGTCCCATTCCCTGACGGATGGACAGACCCTGGTCATTTCGACCCACCGACCGGCGCTTTTTGCCATCTGCAAGCGCCTGATCGTACTCGACAGCGGTCGTGTTGTTGCCGACGGTCCGATCCAGGACGTGATCGCCCGCTCGGGGCTCGCAGGAAAAACCCAATGACCACGCTTACCATCGACCAATCCCTTGACGCTGCCCGTGGGGCAAGCGCCGATGGCGTGCGCGTTCGGGGACGCTGGATCAAGGGCGGCGGGCTTTTCGCGGTCGTTGCCGGTGCGCTTGGCGCTTCGTCGTTCGTCCCGCCGGAGCAGGCGGCGAGCGCGGCCGTGCCGATCTCGACCGAAGTGCGCGACCAGATCGCGACGATGTCGACCGGCGTCGACCAGCCGCTCCTCGTGACCGGCGACGGCGCGGTCGAGCGCAACGCCCTGATCCCGCTGAGCAAACTGGCTGTCGGGCGTCTGTCCGGCTTCACCGAGATCGGGACAAGCGCTTCAGGCTACTCGACTGCGCTGAAGTGCATGACGCAGGCGATCTACTACGAGGCGGCGAACGAGCCGGAGGCGGGCAAGCGCGGTGTCGCGCAGGTCGTGCTCAATCGGCTGCGCCACCCGGCCTATCCGAATTCGGTCTGCGGCGTGGTTTACGAAGGCGCCAACGCGCGCGTCTGCCAGTTCAGTTTCACCTGCGACGGATCGCTGCTGCGCACGCCGATGGCGCGCCAGTGGAACGAGTCGCGCCGCATCGCCGCCGAGGCGCTCGCAGGTGCGACCGAACCCTCGGTCGGCACTGCGACCAACTACCACGCCGATTACGTCGTGCCGCGCTGGGCGTTCACGCTCGGCAAACTCACGCAGATCGGTCGGCACATCTTTTACCGCTTGCCCGGACGGGTCGGCAGTGAAGGCGCGTTCGGCGATCGATGGACAGGTGTGGAACGCATCCCGCAGCTCGACTTCGGACGTCTACGCGCGGCGCTCGATGCGCGGATCATTGATGAAACCATCCTCGAGCCGACCGAGGCGTTTGTGCCCGGCCTGACGGTTACTCCTCATGAGAGCGATCGCCACTCGCCAGGCGACGTCGGCGGCCGCCTCGACACCACGACGACTTGGCGGATGTCCATCCCGGACCCCGTGCAGATCAGCAACGGCTACAAAAGCACGATCTCGAGCCAGGCGACCGACTCTGCCGGCGCTCCCGCACAGGAGCCCGCCCAGTGACCTGGCGCGAGCGTTACGACAACTGGGATGCCAGCCGCCGCCTGATCGCCGTTTCGGCCCTTGGCTTGCTGCTGCTGCTGGTCTGGGCCGCCTTCGCGCAGGTCGACCAGGTCACGCGGGGGATGGGCAAGGTCATCCCGTCGAGCAAGGCGCAGCTCGTCCAGCCGTCCGAACCAGCAGTCATCAAGGACATTCTCGTTCGCGGCGGGCAGAGTGTGAAGAAGGGCCAGCTCTTGGTCCGGCTCGACGATGCGCAATCGTCATCGGAGCTGGGCCAACTCAAGGCCGAGACCGAGCGGCTCTCGATCCGAGCCGATCGCCTGCAGGGCGAGGCCGGGGGCGGTGCACTGGGCTGCGAAGGGACCGATTGTGCGGACGAACGCCGCCTGCAACAGGTTCGCGTGGCAACCGCGCAATCGCGGCAGAACGCTTTGGGCGCCGCCGTTGAACAACGCCGCCGCGACCTGTCGGAAGCGCAGGCGACCGCCGCTTCGCTCGAGGACAGCGTCCGCCTCGCGCGCGAGCAGGTCAACATGCTCACTCCGCTCGCGGCCAAGGGCATCGTCCCGCAGACCGAGCTGCTGTCAGCGCAGCGCGACCTTGTCGATACACAGGGCCGTCTGGCCGCAGCGCGGCAGGCGGCGGGCCGGGCGGCAGCCTCGATCAATGAGGCGCAGTCGGATCTCAGCGCGGCACGGCTCGATTTCCGGCAACAGGCGCTGACCGAGCGTAGCGAGTTGCAGACCAAGATCGCGGTCAACGAACAGACGATCCGCGGGGCGACCGCCCGGCAGGAGCGCAACGCCCTTCGCGCGCCGAGCGACGGGATCGTCAACGACGTGCAGATCACCACCGTCGGCGGCTTCGTGAACGCAGGCGAAAAGATCATGCAGGTCATCCCAGTGGGCGACAAGCTGCTGGTCGAGGCGCGCATCTCGCCAAGCGACATCGCCTTCATCAAGGTCGGCGACACCGCCAATGTGAAGGTCACCGCCTATGATTTCTCTATCTTCGGGGGGCTGCGCGGAAAGGTCCAGCAGGTCTCCGCAGACAGTATCTTCGATGAAGTCGAGCGGCAGGCCTATTATACGGTACTGATCGAAACCGACCGGTCGTACATCACCAAGGGTGGTCAGCGCCTGCCGATCGTGCCTGGCATGATCTGCGACGTCGAGATCATCACCGGCAGCCGCAGCATCCTGACCTATCTGCTGAAGCCGATCGAGAAGGCATTCGACATGGCGCTTACCGAGCGCTGATGGCTCAGACGCCGTGCAGCCAGCTCGTCTGGCTGCCGAAACTCAGGATCGGACGGTAGTCGTTGCCGGGCGCAGCATCGAGCACTGCGTCGGTCGCATTGTCGAGCATTCGATAGCCGTTCTCGGTCCGTACGATCAGCACCGCGTGGTCCGCATTGCGGACGAGGTCGCGGGCGATCGTCAGGATCATGTCCTCGCGCGGAATGCCGGTGGCGGCGAGAAGCTGCATCTTGGTAAGTGCGATATCCTCGCAATCACCACGGCCGCTTTTGAGGGTGCGGCGAGCACCGGCCCAAAAATCGGCCTTGCCGTACTGGTCGCGGTCCTCGGCGTAGCGGATGCGCTGGTTGACGCTGCGGTTGACGATCGCGAGGGTGTTCTCGCGGTCGGTCGAGACCGATGTCAGAAACGTCCTTACGATCCCCGGAGCAAGCGTTTCGCCGCGAACGCGTTTCCAGTCGCGATCGAAGTTGGTGCGTCCGATGCGGACGCGCTTGCTCGCCAGGAAGTTTTCGGGATCGGTTGCGAGCCCGGCCAAGAGCCCAGGAAGGGCCTCCGCACGGCTTGCGGCAAGTCCCGCGCAGCCCGCGATTGCGGACAGCGAAGCGTCCACACCAAGCGTGAGCTTGGGAATTGAGGCTGACGTACCTGCTATCATGGACTGGCCGGGGGCAGTCGCTCCCGATTGCTGCGAGCGAATTAGGTCGAGCGCACTCGGCGCACCGCCAAGCAAGGCGGCGGTTTTCGTCATCGGAGCAGCCGGCGCAAGGGCCGGCGCCAAGGGCTGCGAAGCGATCGGGCAGCGCGAAACGGCGTCGATAACGACTGGCGCAATTGGGGCGATGACGGCCTCCAGCGCAGCATGGGCAGGGCTGGCGATCGAGGCGAGGCCAAGCGCGGAAAGGGCCGCAACGATGCGGACGGTGCGCTTACGGGCTGACAGGCACTTTTCCATACCGCCCGAAATACGGAGACAGTGTAAGGACAGGCTTTCCAGGCGCGGTTAACGCCGGTGCAACCATTCGGGCCTTTTCGCGGCACCCCTGCGCTGTTTGAGAAGCCTATAGCCACAGGCTATCGCCTATGGTTGTAACATAATTGCCGCACGCTAGGAGAATGCGCCGATACTCTTTCGCGCGACTCAACGGATTGGTATCCGGCACAAAAGCATTTCAGGGGGTTATCCATGCGCGTTTCCACTTCGCTCCGCCTCGCTCTGTTCGCCAGCACTGCTGCCGCAGGTGTCGTGTTCGCCCCCGCTGCCGTAGCCCAGGATGTCGGTGCCGAGGGGGAAGAGGCCACGCCGGCAAGCGATATCGTCGTCACCGGTACGCGCATCGTTCGAGACGGTTACCAGGCGCCGACTCCGCTGACGGTGCTGACCGAACAGGAGATCCAGAACGGGTCGCCGTCGAACAACATCGCCGACTTCGTGAACCAGCTCCCTGCCCTCGCTGGATCGACACGGCCCGCCAACTCGCGCCTGAACATCAGTTCGGGACAGGCGGGCATCAACGCGCTCAATCTGCGCAACTTCGGTGAAACTCGCACGCTGATCCTGCTCGATGGTCGCCGCTCGGTTGCATCGACGATCACTGGCGTCGTCGACATCAATACCATCCCCCAGATGCTGGTGAACCGCGTCGACATCGTGACGGGCGGTGCGTCCGCGTCATACGGTTCGGACGCGGTGGCGGGCGTCGTGAACTTCATCCTCAACAAGGAATTCACCGGCCTGAAGCTGGAGGGCGATGCCGGCATCACGACGTACGGCGACGATTTCAACTATTCGTTCAGCGGCGCGGGCGGACTGTCCTTCGCCGATGGACGTGGCCACCTCATCGTCAGCGGCGAACTCGCCCACACCGACGGGGTCTTCAACACGAACGACCGCGAGTGGAACCAGCGCGGCTACGTACGCATCCAGGATCCGACTTGGGTCAACGGCAGCCCGAACCCGCAGTTCATCACCACGCAACTCCAGATCGGTGCCGCCAACTCGACCCCAGGCGGGTTGATTACCGGCTCGGCGGGGGGCGTGGCGAACCGTCTGCGCGGCACATACTTCGGCGACGGCGGCCAGGTCTTGCAGTACCAATACGGTGCGCTGAGCTTCCCGCTGCCGGCAAACGGCGCTCCGTCGCTTACGCAGGGCGGCTCTTGGCGTGTGAACGATTCGGGTCGGAGGATCGGCCTCGACCCGCGTGACGACCGCAGGGGCGCGTTTGCTCGCCTGAGTTTCGATGTCGCGGACAACGTAACCTTGTTCGGCGAAGCATCGTACAATTGGCAGGAGGTCTATTTCAACGCGGGCCCGAACCTGTCGACCGGCCAGACACTGAGCGCGAGCGGTTGCGGCACTGCCCCCACTGCGGCGAGCGCTCCGATCACGTGCAACGCCTTTCTCTATAACGCCCTCGGCCCGGCAGCGCTGGCCGGAATAACCAGCGTGACGCTGGCGACAACGGCCGCCGACCTTCCGCCCCGGGTCATCAACAACAAGCGCTCGGTGCAACGCTACGTCCTTGGGGCAGAGGGCGATTTCGCGGCCTTCGGCAATGAGGCGCATTGGGATGTCTACGGGCAGTATGGCCGGGCCAAGCTGCACGAGCAGCTCCGCAACATCATGCAGACGGGGCCTGCCGACAATCGCAACAAGCTCGCCAACGCCACGAATGTCGCTTTCGCGCAGGCGGGCAATCCGGGCGGATATGCGGTCGGTTCGATCCAGTGCACGATCAACCTCGATGCCATTACGACCAACAACGATGCCGCGTGTGTCCCGCTCAATCGGCTCGGGATCGGTGTCGCATCTGCAGCTGCGATCGATTACGTTCTCGGTGATCCCTATCGCGATGAGATAGTCGAGCAGACGGTTTTCGGAGCCAATCTGTCGCTGACGCCGTTCGCGACTTGGGCCGGTGACGTGAGCATCGCGGTCGGCGGCGAATATCGCAAGGAACAGATCAAGGGCTTCGTCCCGACCGAATTCCAGCCGGTCTTCACCCGCAACGCGGCGGGCCAAATCGTTCCGCCGCCGACAAACCTGTGGTCGGTGGGTAACTACCTGCCAAGCAACGGGTCGTTTACCGTCAAGGAGGCGTATCTTGAAGCAGCCGTGCCGCTGGGCTTCGGCCTGGACGTCAATGGCGCGGTGCGCGCGACGGATTATTCCACTTCGGGTTACGTCACGACATGGCGTCTCGGCGCGACTTGGTCGCCGATCGACGATTTCCGCCTGCGGGCGACCCGGTCGCGCGATATTCGTGCGCCCAACCTCAACGAACTGTTCGCCGCCGGTTCTGCCAACAGCGATTCGGTGCGCAACCCGTTCTACAACGCCACCACCGGTACCGCCTCGCCGCTCAATGGGGTCTCTTACAACACGGCGACGATCGGCTATTCGGGATTCTCGGCCGGTAACCCCAACCTGCGCCCGGAGAAGGCCGACACGTGGAACGTTGGCGGTGTCATCACACCCCGCTTCCTGCCCGGGTTCAGCGCCTCGGCCGATTGGTTCCGCATCGACATGGACGGCGCGATCGATTCGATCAGCGCCCAGAGCGCAGTCGACCTCTGCTTCCAGGGTAGTGCCGAGACTTGCGCCCTGATCATCCAGGATCCGGCCAACGCGGCGCGCATCCTCGTGACAACAACTCCCTTCAACTTCCAGCGCCGGCTGGTGAAGGGCATCGACTTCGAAGCGACCTATCGCACAGGACTCGAAAGCCTGTTCGCCGGTTCGAATGCGGCGCTCACTCTTCGCGGACTCGCCACGAAGTATCTCAAGAATATCGTGGACACCGGGATCACAACCTCGGCGATCCTGAATACGGTCGGCGTCAACGGTGGACAGTTCTCGACCCCGAACTGGATTTTCCGGTTCAGCGCGACCGTCGACACCCCGGACTATGCGATCTCGGGCGTCGCGCGTGGAGTAAGCAAAGGTCTGTACGCCGCCAACGGTATCGAGTGTGCGCCTGGCACCTGTCCGACCAACCGGACTGCGGCCGAAGCGTCGGCATTCCCGACCTACGACAACAATCGGGTGAAGGGGACGCTCTACTTCGACCTCAACACCACGTTCAAGTTCGACACCTTCGGCGACAAGCGCGGCGAGTTCTTCGTCAACGTGACCAACGTGTTCAACTCGACCCCGCTGCTCCTGCCGGAGACCGGGCTTGCCGCGAACAGCACGTTCAGCGACCTGCTAGGCCGCACTTTCCGGGCCGGTGTCCGACTGAACCTGCGCTGATATCGGTGCGGACGGCGCGAGAGTGCTCGCGCCGTCCGTCCGATCGCCTTAGGCACGGCGTGTGAATGCATCCACTGCCTTGGACAGTCCGGCAATCGCCGGGACACTGACGAAGCGCCGCATCCAAGCATTGTACCTGCTGCTCGGCTTTTCCGCCGGGCTGCCGTTCTACAT
Source organism: Tsuneonella sp. HG094 (assembly GCF_053819285.1). Lineage (NCBI taxonomy): Bacteria > Pseudomonadati > Pseudomonadota > Alphaproteobacteria > Sphingomonadales > Erythrobacteraceae > Tsuneonella > Tsuneonella sp. HG094. The sequence continues at coordinate 1,420,318 of NZ_JBSORA010000001.1, read as the reverse complement.
GTTCAACGCGGTACTCACGCTGCGGCTGTCGCAGCACGGGATCGACATCGCGATCGTCGGCTTCTTCGCGTGGATTGCTCTGCTGCCGACCTTCAAGTTCCTCTGGGCGCCGCTGCTCGAGCGGTTCGACGTGCCGGGCTTCACGCGGTTCTGGGGGAGGCGGAAAGGCTGGCTGATGCTGGCACAGCTCGGCATCGTCACTTCCATGATCGGCATGGCGGCGACCGCGGACGACGCGAGCCTGCCGCTCACTGCGCTGTTCGCGGTGACGCTGGCGTTCTGGACAACCACGCTGGAGGTCGCCGCCGACGGCTGGCGCATTGAACTCGCGCCGACCCAAGCGGAGCAGGGACCGGTCGTCGCGGCGAATCTGTGGGGCTATCGGAGCGCAATGGTCGCGGCAGGCAGCGGGGCGGCTTTCGTGGCAGCGCGGGCGGATTGGCCGGCAGCCTATCTCGCCATCGCGGTCCTTGCATTCCTGCCGTTTCCGATCCTCGTGGCGATGCGGCGCGAAGAGGGCGCGGACGCCTCGCGCTTCTCGGCGCTGCTTGGCGGACTGGGGGCGAGCGTAGCCCTGCTTGTTTCAGTGACAGTCTTCACCGCGGTGGTGGGCTGGGCCGCGCTAGGGGCCGCCGCGGCAGCTGGCATCACCTCCGACAGCAACGTCACGCCGTGGGTGCTGGCGATTTGCATGGTGCCGTTCGTGGCACTCGCATTCGCCCTGCCGCGCATCCGGCGGATGACTGCCGAGGCACCGCTGCGCCGCTCGCCGGCACTTGGGCCGTACGTCGACATCTTCTGGCGCTTCGGCTTCGGCACGCTCGTCGTGCTTGCGTTCGTCTCGCTCTACCGGGTGGGTGACGTACTGGCGCTGACCTTGTCACATCCGTTGTGGAACGAGCGCGGCTATTCGCTCGACCAGATCGGTATCGCCGACGGGTTCGTGGCGCTGCCCGCGAGCATGATCGGCGTCGCGCTCGGCGGATGGCTGGCAGCGAAGTGGCCACTCGGGCGCATACTGGCAGCCGGAGCCGTGCTCGCCGCGCTGGGCAACTTCGTCTACGCGTGGTTGTGGTGGAGCGCGGCCGAGGGCTGGGTGCTCTACAGCTCGGTCGCGCTCGACCAGTTCGGCAACGGCTTCGCGGGAACGGTCTTCGTGGTCTACCTGTCGATGCTGGTGAACCCGCGCTACCCGGCGGCGCAGTATGCGTTTCTGTCGGGCTTCGCGTTCCTCCTCGCGCGGCTGCTCGCGGGCGCATCGGGGACAATGGAGAAGGCGATCGGCTATGACGGGTTCTTTATCCTCAGCGGCGTGCTGAGCCTCGCTGCGGTTGTGCTAATCCCGTTCATCGCCCGCATTCGCGCCCGCGAGCCGGACGAAAGTGTGGTGACGCCCGACAGCGTGTTCGGCGCATGATCGACGAGGTCGCCCGCCGCGCTTTCATCCATGCCGCCGAGGCTGTTGGCAGCGAGGCCATACCGGGCGCGACGCTGGGCATCGTGACGGCAAGCGGCGATCGCGCCGTGCTCATGGACGGGTTTGCCGCAATCCAGCCCGACCGCGAGCCGTTGACCCGCGAACACTGGTTCGATCTTGCCTCGGTCAGCAAGGTCATCGCCACGACCTCGATGATCCTGGAGCTCGCCGAGGCCGGCCGCATCGATCTCGATAGCTTTCTCACCACCGCCATCCCCGACCTGCGGCAGTACGACGAAGTCGGCGCGACCGAGCGGCGGCTTACTTTTCGCGACTGTCTCGCGCACCTGACGTCGTTGCCTGCTGTCCATCCGATCTACACTTACGGCAACGATCCGGATACGCTGCGAGCTTTCGTGTTGCAGCGCGACTGGCCGAAGGGGCCCTCGGTCTACTCCGACATCAATTTCATCCTGCTCGGCATCGCGATCGAGCGGGTGACGGGGCGCTCCTTGCGCGACTGGCCTCTGGGAGATGGCCTGACTTACGGCCCGGCGCCGGGACCCGCTGTAGCGACCGAGCGATGTAGTTGGCGCGGCCGTGTGATGCAGGGCGAGGTGCACGACGAAAACTGTTTCGCGCTCGGCGGAGCGACCGGCCATGCGGGTCTGTTCGGCACCGTCGACGGGGTTCTCGACTTCGCGCAGGGACTGCTCGATGGCACCGGCGCCAGCGCATTCGTGCGAGATAATATCCGCACCCCGCACGGCGAAGAGCGCACCCTCGGTTGGGAGCGCCGCTTCCCGGGGTGGCAGGGGGGAGAGGCGTGCTCGGCAGACACGATCGGGCACACCGGTTTCACCGGGACAGGGCTCTGGGTCGATTTCGAGCGCGGCCTCGCGTGGACGCTGCTCACCAACCGCGTGCATCCCACGCGCCATGTCGACAACGGCATCTTCGAATTGCGGCCGGCAACGGGCGATGCGGTGATCGCGGCATTCGACGCGCTCAGTTAGCGGCGGCGATTGCCAGCAGGGCGCGGTCCATGAACTGCGTGGCGCGCACATCCTCCGGCACATCGTTGGCGTAAGCCGCAAAGGTCAGCGTCCGTCCGCTCGCCGCGGTCATGTACCCGGCGAGGGCGTTGGTCGCGTTGAGCGTACCGGTCTTGGCGAACAGCTTTCCGTTGAGGGCACTGTCCGCCGGGAAACGGCGGGCAAGGGTGCCGTCCTTGCCGCCTACAGGCAGCGTCTCGCGAAAAGCCGCGCCCCACGGTTGCCGGGCAATCCAGCGCAGCAGTGTCGTCATCCCGCGGGGACTGACGCGGTTGTAAGTCGACATGCCCGATCCGTCCGACAGGCTTACCGCATTCCGGGCTACACCTGCCTCGTCGAGCATGGCGCGGATTACAGCGTGCCCGTCCGCAAGCGAGCCGGTCCCACGAATGCGCCCGAGCCGATGCAGCAGCAATTCCGCGTGGAGGTTCTGGCTGACCTTGTTCACCTGGGTCACGTCGTCCTGCAATGGCCCCGGCTCTAGAGTGGCGAGCGAAGGCAGGTCCGGCGCATTTAGAATGGCGTTGGAGTCGCGCTTTTTCGGATCGTCGATTGGCATCAGGGGCCGATGGCGCGAGACAGCCTCGCCCGTCACCTTCACGCCGCGCGCCCGCAACATGCCCGCAAGGCGCCACGCGGCATAGTGCGCGGGATCGTCCACCCCAAGCTGGAGTACTTCGGGCTTTGCGTCCGCCCCGATCGTGCCGCTGAGCACGAGTTCGCGGCCGTTGGGCGCGCGATCGAATTCGAGTTCCTCCTTGTCGCCCGCGACGGTCACCGCATGGTTCGCGACCGTGTAGTAGCCGGGAAGGGCAATCGCGGGGGTGGTTCCGATCGCTCCGGGAGTGACGGTCGCATGAATCTCGTTGTCGTCGATCGTCAGCGCCGAAATGCCGGTCCCGGAATCGGTCGGAATGTTGTTCCAGCTCATCCCCGGGCTCCACCGCTGATCGGGGAACAGGGTGTCGTCGCCGATCACCGAGTGCACGGTTTTGGTCCTTGCCGCGACGGCATCGGCGAGCGTGGCCAAGCAATTCGTCGTGCAATCCGGTGCCGCCGACATACGGGCGTCGCCGCGTCCCTCCAGAACGACGTTCGGCACCCGCCCACGGTCAGAAGCCTCGAGCCGGACCCGCGCGCCGCCGTTGCCTGCCTCTGGCAGTTCGCCCCGTGACATCGCCCACATCGTCGCCGCTGTTGTGAAGAGCTTGGTGTTGGAGGCCGGGATGAACCGGTCCTCGGGATCGATTGCAACGATCTCGCGGCCGCTGTCGTCGACAACGACGAGGCCCCATCGCGTCCCCGGTCCGGCTTCGGCGAGGATCGCGGGCGCTCCGCCGTCGCCTTGCGCGAAAGCCGGTGTCGCGAGGAGCAGGAGCGGGGCGAGGGCGGGGAGGAAGATACGCATCGGCGCGGAGACTATCGCACGCCGGTCCCATGGCAAGCAGTGCGCATTCCAAGCCTTGGCTTACGCATAACCCGCGGGCAATCGAGGGGTTCGGCAGGGGTTGTCGGCCCCCCGCGACCCCTGCACAAGGCTGGCGATGAGCCGGACGCCACGCATTCGTTCCGGGCTGCTCGCGGCCCTTTCCGCGACGCTGCTTGCGGCCGCACCCCATTCCCCAATTTACGCGGAGGACGCGATGCTGATCCAGGGAGCCCGCGTATTCGACGGCACCGGCGCAAAGGCGAAAGTTGCCGACGTGCTGGTCGAGGGAGAACGGATCGTTGCGGTGGGCAAGAACCTCTCCGCACCCGCGGGGACGACACGCATAGACGGTCGCGGCAAGACGCTGATCCCTGGCCTCTACGACCTCCACACGCACACCCGCTCGCCCGCCTACAACGCGCCAGAGGACCTGCCCAAGGCGTGGGCGGGTTACCTCCTCTCGGGCGTTACGACTATCAACGATTTCTCGGTCTCGGGCGAGATGATCGGACCGATCCGCGAGCTGACGGGGCCCGGCGGCTTTTTCGCGCCGCACCTCAACCAGGCGATCCGCTTCGGCGTCCCGGGCGGTCATGGCACCGAATACGGCTGGGGCAGCTTCTTCACGATGCAGACCACCACCGCGCGCGCCGCGCACGCCCTGATGCCGCGCGCGCTGGCCTACGACCCCGACCTGATCAAGGTATTCGCCGACGGCTGGCGCTATGGCCGCGATCCGGACATCAACTCGATGAACGAGAGCACGCTCTCCGCCATCGTCGAGGATGCGCACGCGGCGGGCAAGCCCGTGATCACGCACACCGTGACGCTCGAAGGCGCGAAGGTCGCTGCGGCGGCGGGGGTCGATGCGGTCGGCCACGGCGTTGGCGATGCGCTGATCGACGACGAACTGATCGGCTTGATGCGCAAGAAGGGCACTGCCTATATCGCGACGCTGGTGGTTTACGAGCCCCAGGAAGCCCGCCAGTTGAGCGAGGCCGAACTCGGGAGGTTGAGCGCTGGCGAGCGGGCCGATGCAGCGCGGCGCTTGGGCGGCGACATTCCCGAATACGATAGCCAGCGTTGGCAGATCATGCGCAGCAATATCGGGCGGCTCAGGAAGGCGGGCATCCCGATCGGCGTCGGTTCGGACGCGGGCATCGGCGGGGTCTATCACGGGCAAAGCGCGGTGCGCGAACTGTGGTGGCTCGCCCAGTTGGGCCTGACACCTGCCGAAGCGCTGGTCGCAGGCACGCGGGCAAGCGCGGAAATCATCAACGTCGATGGCGACCGCGGCACGATCGCGCCGGGCAAGCGCGCCGATCTCGTGCTGATCGACGGCGAGCCCGACCGCCGGATCGACGACATCTGGAAGGTCGCGCGGGTCTGGCAGAGCGGACGCGAGATGCCGCTGGGCGAACTCAAGGCATTCCGAGAGGCCGCGACGACTCCGCTTCCGTCCGAGAAGATGACCGGTCCCGTGCTGAGCCAGGCGCGGGCGGATGGACGTACCGATCTCGATACGCTGCCGGTCGCCACTACCGATCCCGGCACCGATCACTCGCACCTCATCTCGCTCGACAAGCCGGGCGGCAAGCCGCACTTCCTCGCCGCGCAGATGGGTGCCGCGCCGCGTCCCTACGTGCAATGGGTGGTGCCGCTCACGCGGGGTCCCATCAAGATTGCCGATGCCACCGGATTCGCAGGCATCGAGCTGGTCGTAAAGGGTGTGGGTGACTACCGCATGGTGATCGAAAGCTACGGCCTCGACGGCAGCGACTGGTTCGCCGCACCGTTCTCGCCGGGCGATACCGAAGCGAAGATCCGCTTGCCGTTTGCCGGATTCAAGAGCGCGGACGACGCGGCCCGGCTCGACCTGTCGCAGCTTCGCGCCTTGCGGGTGCAGCTGTCGGGGAGGACCGGTGGAACTGCGTCGCTCGAGGTCGGCGCGATCCGCTTCTACCGCAACTAGCCGGGGCACAATCCCGGCGGCGGGCGGTGGCGGAGCGCCTGCCCCGCCGCGATGCCCGTCATTGCGCCGTTCTCGACCGCTAGCTTGCCGTTGACAATCACAGCGCGCATCCCGCTCGCTGTGCGCTCGGGTTCTTCGTATGTCGCGTTGGCCGCGTAGTTCGCGGGATCGAACACCGCGATGTCGGCGAAGTTTCCGGCCCTGATCCGCCCGCGATCCGTCAGGCCGAGGAAATCGGCGGTAACTGACGTGCTGCGATCAATGAAGTCGCGGACACTCAGCGCGCCGCGTTCCCTGACATAGACCGCGTACTTGCGCGCGAAGCTGCCGTAGACGCGGGGGTGGCCGGTCGAGGCATCTGAGCCGGTCATCGTCCACGGCTGGCGCATGAACGTGACGATGTCGCGTTCATCCATGTTGAAGCTGACGACGGCAACGTCGGCCTCGCGGATGACCGCTATTGCGGCCGAGATCGGGTCGGCGCCAGTGGCGGCAGCGATCTCGCTCAGGCGCTTGCCCTTCCAACGGCCCTCGACGACCAGCAGGCTCGCCGGCCCGCCGCGGCGGCGGAGGTTCTCGGCCATCCCCTCGCGCAGGCGCACGGTCTGCGCCGGCTCCACGAGCCGGGCGAGCATCGCATCGCGCCCTCCGTCGAGGGCCCATAGCGGCACCAGCGATGCGACCATACTCGTGCCGCTCGCCTCCCACGGATACTGGCTCGCGCTCACGTCCAGTCCAGCCGCGCGCGCCGCGTCGATCTTCGCGACGATCGCGGGGGCGGTGCCCCGGACCGCGGTTCCGAGCGCCTTGATGTGCGAGATGTGAACCGGCAGCCGCGCGGCGCGCGCAATAGCGATCGTCTCGTCGACGGCGGCGGAAAGGCCGATGGTGTAATCGGATTCGTCGCGCAAATGGGTGTCGTAGACGCCGCCGAATTCGCCCGCGACAAGGGCAAGCGCGATCACCTCTGCCGTTTCGGAAAAGCTTTGCGGGGCGTAGAACAGCCCGGTCGACAAGCCGAGCGCGCCTTCGCACATCGCACTGCGGACGAGCGCCTTCTCGCGCGTCAGTTCTTCGGCGGTCGGTGCGCGTTTGGCCTCTCCGATCACGGCCTCGCGGATGGTGCCGAAGCCGGTGAAGGCAGCGAAATTGATCCCGACCGGCTTCGCGACGCTACCGTCGAGCAGTTTGCCGACCTCGATCGGCCCGCCGCCGTCGTTACCGATCACCGCGGTCGTGACGCCCTGGAGCAGGAACGGCTCGACTAGCCGCCGTCTGGCGTCGTCGCTCGCGAGCCACCCGGTCATGTGGGTGTGCGGGTCGATGAAACCGGGAGCCACTATCATCCCGCGCGCGTCGATCGTTCGGGCGGCGTCGACACGCAGGTTCGGGCCGACGGCGACGATTCGATCTCCGCGCACTGCCACGTCGCCGGTGAACGCCTCGTCGCCTCCGGGATAAACGGTGCCGCCTTTAATCAGGAGGTCGACGTTGACCGGCGCGACCGTGGCGCATGAGGCCAACAGCGTTGCGAGCAGCCCGATCGCGACCTGTCTCAACCCCAGAAACCCTCCGCCGGCGGGTGCATCACGCCGCCGCTTTCGCGAACCCCGCCCGCGCGGTCCTCGGCCAGCCACAGCGGCCCGTCAAGGTCGGCCCAGTCGGCCATCCGCGCGATATGGAGCGCGGGCGCAATCCCGAGCGAGGAACAGACCATGCAGCCGCTCATAAGCCCCAATCCGCGCGCGCGCGCCGCCTGCGCCAGCTCCAGTGCGGCGGTCAGCCCGCCGGTCTTGTCGAGCTTCACGTTGATCGCCTGGTAGCGCGCCGCCACTGCATCGAGCTCAGCGGCCGTGTGCACCGATTCGTCGGCGCAGATCGGCACCGGGCCGCGATACCCGGCCAGCCAGCCGTCAGCCTCGGAGGGGCACGGCTGTTCGAGTACGCTCACCCTGCATTCGGCGAGTACAGGCATCGCTTTGCGAACCAGTGCCTCGTCCCAGCTTTCGTTGGGATCGACGATCAGCGCTGCATCGGGCGCAGCGGTACGGACGGCACGGATCATCGCTAACGGATCGGTGGCATCGACCTTGATCTTGATCAAAGGGGCCGAGGCGATCCCGGCAGCGTCGGCCGCCATCGCTTCGGGTGTGTCGATCACGACGGTGAGCGCGGTTGGCAGCGGAGCGGGGGCGGGGGCGCCGATCAGGTTCGCCACCGTCTTTCCAGCCAGCTTCGCCTCGAGATCCCAGAGCGCGCAGTCGACCGCGTTGCGGGCCGCTCCCGCGCGCATCAGCGCCAGCAGGGCGAAACGATCTGTGCCATCCTCGATGGCAATGCGTGTCGCTTCTATCTCGGCCAGCGACCCCTCGATGCTCTCGCCGTAACGGGGGTAGGGCACACCTTCGCCGCGTCCGGTCGCGCCGTCATGCGAAATCTCGACCGTGACGACCTCGGCTGCGGTCTTGACACCGCGCGAGATACGGAACGGTCGGTTCAGCGCGAAGCGGTCGGCGCGGGCTCGGAACGTTCGTGGCACAGCAGCTTGTCGACGATGACATCCACCCCGAATCGGTATGGATCGGTGCAGGGCAAGCCCAGCAGGTGCCCGGTCTCGCCGCACATCCGCCGGGCCTCATCTTCCGAGTAGGCGGAGGTGTTGAGGCACACGCCCGCGGAACGGACCTTGCGGCTGGTCAGTCGTGCGACCTGCAAGTTTGCGGCAAGGCACTCGGCCAGACCCGGCATCGGGTAGTGAGGCAAGTGGCGCATGTGGGGCCGCGACGGATCGTGACATAGCACCAGCACTTCGGCCTGCGCCCCGTGGAGAAGGCCGGTCGATACCCCCGCGAACGAGGGATGGAACAACGAGCCCTGCCCCTCGATCACATCCCAGCCGTCGTCGGCCCGCGCGGGCGCAAGTCGCTCGATCGCGCCCGAAATGAAATCTGCCACCACCGCGTCGAGCGGAATGCCGCCGCCTGCAATCAGGATGCCGGTCTGCCCAGTGGCACGGAAGTCGGCTGCAGCGCCGCGCTTGCGCAGGCCGTCGACCAGAGCGAGCGAGGCGTACATCTTGCCGACCGAGCAATCGGTGCCGACGGTCAGCAGCCGGTGTCCGGTGCGCGGCTTGCCGTTGCCGACGTCGAGGTCCGCCGGCGGATCGCGCACGTCGAACAGTGAAAGACCCTTCGCCGCGGCCAAGTCGACGAGTTCGGGCACTTCGCGAAGGCGCTGATGCAGACCCGAAGCTACGTTGAGACCGGCCTCCAGCGCCGCCATCGCATCGGCGACGAGCGTTGGGCTCATCACACCGCCCGCGTTGGCAATGCCGAGGACCAGCGTTCGAGCGCCAGCGGCCGCCCCTTCCGCGATGGTCATGCGCGGCAGGTCGAGCGTAAGCGGACAATCGTCGTGCCGGAATTCGCCGACGCAGTCGTCGCGGCGGAATTCTGCAAGCCCGCGCGAGGTCTTGATCGCGACCGGATCGGTCGTGCTGCCGAGATAGAGCAGGAATGGCGCTTGGATGTTCACCCGAGCTTGCTACACCGCCCCACCCGATGCGGGAAACGAGATGCGCGGCGGCGGGGCATAACCGGGAGTTATGCGGGGCCCGAACGCGCTTCGATCGTATCTGCGAGTCCCTTGAGAAATTCGGTAGCGAGGCCCGATGGTGGACGCTCCAGCAGATACATCGCGTTGATGTCGAACGTCAGGCGCGAGCGGAGCGGCCGCATCGCGAGGCCCGGGGCGAGCGAGGCGCGCGCGGTCAGGTTGTCGACCACGGTCATTCCCACACCGAGCTGAACGAGCGCGGTAGCGATGTGGAACGTCCGCGCGGAGACCACCTCGTCAAGCTCGATCCCCAGCCGCTGGACCTCAGCTGAGAAGAGCGTGCCGACGGGGCCGCTGGCGGCGAGGCTGATGAGGGGGCGTCCGGCAAGGTCTTCCAGCGCGATGCGCGAGGGGGCATCCGGCATGTCCTCCTCGCGGTAGAGCACTACGAGTTCGCCCGCTCCGAGCCAGTGTCGCCCGAGCGGCGCGCCTGGCGGCACCTCGTAGGCGACGGCGATGTCGGTCTCACGCTCGTATAGCTTGCGCAGCAAATCGGCGTGGTGGACCGTCTGCAAGTCGAAGCGGGTGTCGCGATGACGCCGCATGAAGGTTGCGACCGTGACCGGCAGCGCGTCGAGCGCGATCGAGGGCAGGGCGGAGATGCGCAGCAACGAACCCGCGCCGCGCTTCAGGTTGCGGCTCGCCTCGCGCAGGGCATAGACCCTGTCCTGGATCTCGGCGACTTCGGCGAACAGCGCGTGCGCGTCTTCAGTGGGCACCAGCCTGCCGCCCGAGCGGTCGAACAGCGGAAAGCCGAGCAGCGATTCCGCATGACGCAGGACCTTGGAAACCGAAGGCTGCGACACATTGAGTACGCGTGCCGCCGCGCTGACCGATCCATTGACATAGACCGCATGGAAGACTTCGATATGGCGCAGGTTCATTGCCGCCACGATGGCGAAGGCCGCGGCTCACGCCAAGCGGCAATCGCCATCGAGGGCCTGCTTTATTGCGTATCCCGAAGCCCCAGCGTCTCACGAACCTTGCGCCAGGAAACCAGCTTGAAGTTCTGCGCTGCGGGCGCGTTCACGCCGTCCTGCACGACCACGAGACCATCCGGGTAAGCCGGCCCGAAATCGCCGAGCGCGGCTTCGATCCCGTCGGTTTCCTCGGTCGCGCCGACGATGCCGGCGCTTACGCAGAACCGCCCCGCGGGTTCCAGGCCGGGAAGGCGGTAGAGCGCATAGGCATTGTCGCCCTGGCTCGACGCGATCAGCCAGCCGCCAGTCGCGCCTTGGGGAGCAAGCGCAAGTCCTTCGACATCGGCGACAAGTTGCTGCCCGTCGGTCGGCGCGGCGAGTGTGCCGGTGGTGCTTGCGCCGGTTCGTGCATCGAAGCGCCATATGCCGACGTCTTCCTCACCGACGAATAACGTGCCGGTGCGCGGATCGACTACGCATCCTTCGGTCTGCGTCGCCAGCTTGAGCGAGCGCACGACCGTACCGCGGGGGGCGCCTGCGTCGAGATCGATCAGGACCTGGTGGATGTCGCCCGGCTTGAGGACCGAAAACGCATAGAGCGTGCTGCCATCTTGCCACAGGCACACGCCATAGGCCTCGCCCGCACCGCCGGTCACTGCGCCGAGCGGAGCCAAGCGCCCGGTGCCCGTGTCGAGCCGGTACAGCCGCAGTCTGGCCTGCGCGAGGTCGTTGCGATCGCTCGCGACCACGAGGACGGTGCCGTCGGAAAGCGACACCAAGTCGACGTTGTTGAGCAGCCCGCCCGGTTCGAAATGACGCACCCTGCCGTCGAGACCGTAGACGTAGAGTCCGGCCTTCTTGTCGGTGGCGACGATCAGGCTGGCGGCGGGGTCGGCGGCATTGCGCCAGATCGCCGGGTCATCCGCCGCGTCCTGCGCGGCGGTTCCGACCGGAACGGTCTCTCCCGATGCGGTGATCGGGACGGCTGGCAGCGAAGGCGGTGGCACCGTGGCGCAGCCCGCAAGCAGGCTGCACCCGGCGATCGTGGCAAGTCGGCGCATCAGAAGGCGAACCGGCCGATGACCTGGAATACGGGCCCTGCGCGCTCGCTCTCCTGCTCATATTCGTCGAAGTCCCGCGCGATCTGGTCGGCGATGGTCGTGAACTTGTTGAACGCCTCGCGCTTCTTTCCGTCGAGCAGGTTAGATCCCACGGCCCGCAAGGTAATCGAGTCGCCGAAGCGCTTTTCGACGAACACTTCGAGGTCGCCGCCATAGGTGGTGGTGATTTCCTCGCCGATCAGTCGATCGAATGCCGGGCCTTGCTTGCGGTATGTGGCGCCGAACGCTGCACCCATGCGGCGCAGGTTCTGGATCATCCCGAAGTTGTAGACGTACTTCGACTGTCCATTGAACCGCCTCGTGCCGAACACGTCGTCGATTTCGCTGTCGATCAACGACAGGTTGCCGAACACGCCCGTGTCGCGAAGGCCGATGAAGCCGAGGTCGGCCGAGAGGTCGAATTCTATCCCGCGCACTTCTCCGTCGCCGGTATTCTGCGGCTGGAGCACGAAGGTGCCCGCGCCTTCCGATCCGACAACCCCGGTGTTGGTGAGTTCGACCACGTTCTCGATCTTGCGGTAGAACAGGTTAACTCCGATCACGCCCGAGCGGCCGAGGCGGTGTTCGTACCCGAGGTCGGCGCCCCACGCCTTTTCCGGCGCAAGCAGCGGATTGCCGCGGAAATCGTTGTCGCCATATTCGGCGAGCAGCAGGACCGGCGAAAGGTAACCGAAGCGCGGACGGCGGACGGTGCGCGCGGCCGACGCGGTGATCCGCCCGTTCCCAATGTCGAATTTCAGCGAAGCGGATGGGAGCAGGGCGTCGTAATCGACTTCGGTCAACTGGTTCGCTGCTGCGACCGTCAGGTCGTCGATCGAGACATCGGTATTTTCCCATCGAACACCTGCCTCGAACGAGAGGCCTCCGCTTTTGCCTTCGATCAGGGCGAACAGGTCCTTGCGGGTTTCGCCGATGGTGCTGAGGCCGCCGGGTGCAGACGTAATCGTGCCCGGCGTTGTCACGAAGGCGTCCGGCGAGTCGCGGAACTGGTCATAGCCGTTGCGATCCGCTGCGGTCAGGTTGCGGCGGTTGCGGGTGGCGGTGTTGTCGCGGATGTCGCTGTCGCGGTCCTTGTCCTGGTAGAAGCCGCCGATCGCGAATGTGGTTTCTCCGCCGAGCGGAAAGGCGTGCTCGATCTCCGCGCTCAGTTCCTCGTCGACGATGTCGCTGAATATCAGGTCGGCCGTGAGGCGAGGCGCGGCTCGGTCGAAATCGACCTCGTTCTCGAACTCGTCGCGATGGTCGTCGAAGCGCGCGTATCCGGCCTTGAGCTTGGTTTCGCCCAGGCTCCATTCGTGACTAAGCTTGCTGCCGACGCTCCAGTTCTCCTGCTCGATCTTCGCGAGGTTGTGGTTGTCGGTCAGCAGGTTGCCCGGCACCGCGCGGCGCACCGGGCCGGTGATCGCGGTGGGGTCGTTGTATTCGAAGCTGCGTTCGTCTTCGGTCCGGTTGGTGTGGACGAAGTTGCCAGCCAACTCGAACTTGGTGGTTCCGCTGTCGATCCCCCAGCTGGCGTTGGCCGCATAGTCGAACCCGTCGCGAACGTCCGACTGGTCCTCTCGATTGTCGAAATCCTGCGTTGCGAAATCGGCGTTGTTCTCGGGCGAATCCGAGTAGCGCAGGCTGCTCTTCTGCTTGGGGTTGTAGCGTCCCTGTACGTTGAGGCCGAACAGCACACGGCCCGGTCCGAGCGCGCCGCCGTAATAGAAGCCTGCGGTCGGCTTGATCGCGCCGTCATCGAAGCCGAGCCCGCCGGCACGGAAGTAGCCGCCGTCGAGCGTGAAGGCATCGCGCAGGACGATGTTCAGCGTACCAGCCACCGCGTCGCCCGTGCGGCGGGCCGACGAGGAACGGACGATCTCGACCTGCTTCACCAGTTCGGCCGGAATGCGGTCGAGGAAAAACGACCGGTCGACGTTCGATCCGGGGACCTTTTCACCGTTGATCAGAATCTGGGTGTATCCGGGATCGAGGCCGCGCAGCCGCGCGCCGTCGCTTTCGATGACGTCGGACAGGAACGTGACCGAAGGGACCCGCTTCATCGCGTCGCCCGCGGTCAGCGGTTCGAAGCGCTGGAAGTATTCCTCGTCGTAGACCAGCACCGGCTCGGCGTCGTCGGAGCGGTTGCGGTAGCCGATATCGCCCTGGACTACGATCTCGCGGCTCGTCCGGATTTCGCCAGGCGCATCTTCTTCGTTTGTCTCGTCGGCGGCGGAAGCGGGAACGGCCAGTGCCATCAGACTGGCACCGCACAGAAGTCGAATCATCGTCGTATTACCCCTCATTCGGTTCTTGAGGGGCGGCTAGGGTCGCATTGTTGCGGCCCGATGTGGGTTATTTGACAGGTCGGCGGCAATCATGACGCTTTCGCGTAGAGCCGGCGCCATCGCTTCCAGGCCTGAAAGGGATGGTGGGCGCGACAGGGATTGAACCTGTGACCCCACCCGTGTGAAGGGTGTGCTCTACCGCTGAGCTACGCGCCCGTCCTGCTGGACAGGGGCGCGCCTTTGCCACCGCGATCGGCGCTTGGCAAGCTGCCAGTTGGCGCGATCAGTCGAGCAGCGCGAGCAGCTTTGCCAGCCATCCCTTCGCATCGCTGGAAACGGGGCTCCGCACCACGGGAGCACACTCGATGCAGTAGGCCTGCATCCCTTGCGCGCCGGTCAGTCGCTGGAGGTCTCCCGCGAGGCGATTGAGAGACTCGGTGCGACGCAGGTTGAACAGGCCGACGAGGTCGCTTGCGCTGTCCTTGCGAGCGCTGTCGCCGAGCAGCAACTGGCGCAGCAGCGTGTCACCGGTGGGCGTCTCGTCGCCGAGGTATTCGGCGTGCCATTCGCCCTTGCCGAGCTTGGCCTGTCCCGCGACCCATTCGAGCGCGTCGGGCAGTCCGCCGTACTGGTCGACGAGTCCGATCTGGCGGGCGGTGCCACCGTCCCACACCCGGCCCTGGCCGATCTCGTCGACGCGCGCCGGGGTCAACTTGCGCGCTTCCGCGACGCGGCCGATGAAGTCGGCATAGCCGTTCTCGATGTAGGTCTGCATCAGCGCGTCCGCTTCGGGCGGCAGGCCGCCGATGAGGTCGGGCTGGCCGGAGAGCGGCGTGGTCTTCACCCCGTCGGACGAGACGCCCCACTTGGCGGCAAGGCGCTCGAACGTGGGGATGACGGCGAAGATGCCGATCGATCCGGTGATCGTGTCGGGTTCGGCGAAGATTCGCGTGGCCGGGGTCGAGACCCAGTAACCGCCACTCGCCGCGACGTTGCCCATCGACACCGCGACCGGGATGCCCTTGGCCTTGTGGCGGAGGATCGCGCGCCGGATCTCCTCGCTGGCGAGCACCGAGCCGCCGGGGGAATCGACGCGGACGACAAGGCCCTTGAGATCGTCGGACAGCGCTTCGTCGAGGATCTTGGCGATCCGGTCTCCGCCGGCGGTGCCGGGTCCAGCCTCGCCATCGACGATTTCCCCGGCGATGGTCACGACACCGATCGCGTCGCCGTCAGAGGCGAGCGGCTTGTCGGCGAGCCACGGGTCGAGTTCGGTCGAGGCGAATGCGCCAGGGGCGTCGTCCCACTCGTCTTCACCCGCGAGTTCCGCCACCCGCTTTCCGAACATCACCCGGTCGCCGAGCGTGTCGACGAGGCCAGCGGCCTTGGCGGCGGTCGCGGTATCGCCGCCTGCGGCCTGGAGCCACGCGGCAGGATCGCGGGTGGGCTGGGCGAGGCGCATCTGCGGGCGCGCCTTGGTCACCTGCGCCTGCCATTCGGACCACAGCGCGCCGTAGAGCTGGGTATAGTTCTCGCGCGCCGGATCGGACATCTGGTTGAGCGTGTAGGGTTCCACTGCGCTCTTGTAGGTTCCAACCTTGTAGACCCGCGCATTGACATCTAGCTGGCGCAGCAGGTCACCGTAATAGAGGTTGTTGCCGCCGGGGCCGAGCACCACCGCGCCGCCGAGCGGATGGACCCAGACCTCGCTCGCATGGCTCGCCAGCAACAGCGAATCGTCGGTGTAGGCAACTGCCCACGACAGCACCGGTTTCTTTGCTGCGCGAACACGGTCGAGCGCTGCGCCGATCTCGGTCAGATGAACCTGCCCGCCGCCGACGAAGCTGCCGAGGTCGAGCACGACCGCCTTGATCCGCTCGTCGGTCGCCGCCTCGTCGATCGCATGGACCAGTTCCTGCACGTCGTATTCCCCGGCGGGGGCTTGGCCCGACAGCAGCACCGAAATCGGATCGATCCGGCTTTTCTCCTCGACCACTACGCCATCGAGCTTGAGCAGCAGCGCGCCTTCGCGCACCGAGGCCGGACTGGGGCGGGCGGTGAGCAGCAGGTACATGCCGCCGAAGAACAGAAGCAGGAACAGCAGGCTGAGGCCGTCCTTCACGGCGACGATCAGGTGCCAGACCTTGCGGGCGAACGACATATGGGATTGTCCTTGGAGAGTGGTGTCTTGCTATCGGTCTAGGGAAACGCGCTGGGCTTGACCACCCGAATGCACTTGACCGGCATACCCCTCTCGACCAAGGGCATGGCTTCAATGACATCGGCGGAAAATATTCACGTGGCAGATCGCTACCCGGCGGGCGCGCGCGCGTTCCCGCATCGCGATCTGCTCGCGATCAGCCACCTCGAACGGCACGAAATCCTGTTCCTGCTCGACGAGGCGGAACAGTGGGTGGCGATGAACCGCAGCGCCGCCAAGCACAGCGAACTGCTTGCGGGCATGACGGTCATCAACGCGTTTTTCGAGAACTCGACCCGCACGCTGCTGAGCTTCGAGATCGCTGGAAAGCGGCTGGGCGCTGACGTGGTCAACATGCACGCCGCCCAAAGCTCGGTGAAGAAGGGCGAGACCCTCCTCGACACGGCGATCACCCTCAACGCGATGCGACCCGATGCGATCGTGATCCGCCACGGTAGTTCGGGCGCAACCGCGCTGATCGCGGACAAGGTCGATTGCCCGGTGCTCAACGCGGGCGATGGACAGCACGAGCATCCGACGCAGGCGCTGCTCGACGCGTTGGCTTTGCGTCATGCCCTGCGGGCGCGGGCGCACACGGCCGACGATTTTACCGGGCTGACCGTCACCATCTGCGGTGACGTGCTGCACAGCCGCGTGGCCCGCTCCAACATCCTGTGTCTCCAGGCGCTCGGCGCGATCGTGCGCGTCTGTGCGCCGCCATCGCTGATGCCCTCGGCAATTCAGGCAATGGGCGCGGTACCCTTCCACGATTTCGACAAGGCGCTCGAAGGAGCCGACGTCGCGATGATGCTGCGTTTGCAGACCGAGCGGATGAACGGTCAGTTCGTGCCGTCGGCGCGTGAATACCATCACCTCTATGGCCTCACCGCCGCACGGCTCGCTAAGGCGGCGCCCGATGCCATCGTCATGCATCCGGGGCCGATGAACCGCGGTGTGGAAATCGACAGCGACGTGGCCGACTCCATCGACCGCTCGATCATTACCGCACAAGTGGAAATGGGCGTCGCGATCCGGATGGCCTGTCTCGATGTGCTGACCCGCCGCCGCCGCGGAGTCGACGGTTGGAGCGCGGGCGCATGACGCCCCGTCCGATCACGATCGTCGGTGGCCGGGTGGTCACCCGGGATGGCGTTCGCGAGGTGCCCCTTCGGCTGGCCGACGGACTTATCGCCGGCTTCGCCGGACCGCAGGAAGGGGATGAAGTCGTCGAGGCGAAGGGCAGGGTGGTCGCACCCGGCCTCGTCGATCTTGGCGTGTTCGCAGTCGATAAGCCCGCATTCCGGTTCGGCGGGATCACCCGCGCAGCGCTGATGCCCGACCAGAATCCTCCGCTCGACTATCCGGCTCGGGTCAATTTCATCGCCAAGAGCGGCAAGCCCGATCTGTGGGTCCATCCGCTCGCTGCGGCAACCGTAGGTCTCCAAGGCGACCAGCTCGCCGAGATCGCGCTGATGCGCGACGCCGGTGCGCGGGGCATTGCAACAGGGCGAGGGTGGATTGCCAACTCGGGCGTCATGCTGCGGTTGCTGCAGTATGCAGCGATGCTCGATCTGGTCGTTGTCAGTCATGCCGAAGACGCAGGACTTGTCGGAAGCGCAGTCGCTACCGCCGGAGATGTCGCCACCCGGCTCGGCCTGCCGAGCGCGCCGGCGAGTGCCGAAGCCATCGCGGTCGCCCGTGACGTTGCGCTAGCCGAGATGTGCGGAGCGCGCCTCCACTTGCGACAAGTCACGACACGGGCCGCGCTCGATCTCGTTCGTGGCGCGAAGGCGCGCGGAGTATCGGTCACCGCCGGCGTCACGCCTGCGCATTTCATGCTCTCGGATCTCGCGACGATGGAATTCCGCACGTTCGCACGACTGTCGCCGCCCCTGCGCTGCGAGGACGACCGGCAAGCGGTGCGCGAGGCGATCGCCGACGGCACCATCGATGTCATCGCCAGCGGTCACGATCCGCGCGGGCCGGAGGACAAACGCCTGCCGTTCTCGGACGCCGCTCCCGGTATGGCTGGCGCCGAAACGCTCCTCGCCATGACATTGACGCTGGTGCGCGACGAAGTGATCGACCTTCCGCGTGCATTCGAACTCCTCGCTGGCTCACCTGCTCGTATCCTCGGGTTGCAAGCAGGTGAATTGACTGAGGACCGGGCGGCAGACGTGGCCATAATCGACGTTGATCGCCCATGGGTGGTCGACAGGACGAAGATGGAGGCCACCGCTGGTAACACGCCGTTCGACAAGCAGCCGACCCAGGGCCGCGTCGTGGCCCTCTACAAGGGCGGATTGCTCCTTTAGCGCGCCAGGCCGTGGAAGCGGCGGGAACCCTTTATTCTGCGGTTCGCTTTGTTTGCGTGGAAGGTACGCTCACCCAATGGTTGCCGCTCGACTGGCTGCAGGCCGCGCTGGCGATGCCGTTCGGTGAACTGTGGGTTAGCCTGGGGTTCCTTGCCCTGACCGCATCCGTCTACGCATCGGGTATACCCGGAACACTGCTGCCGATCTCGTTCTCTTCGGGAGCATTGCTGGGCGGGGCGCTGGGAATGCTGACTGTCGGCACGGGCGCCTTGGTAGGCGCGACTGTGCTTTATACCTTCCTCGAGCGCGGGCCACGGGCACGCCTATCGAAGAAGTACGGCCACCATCTCGAGCGACTGGATAACTGGGCCGCGCGCGGCGGCCTACTGCCGATCGTCGCGCTGCGTCTGGCCGGATTGCCGCATCTCGCGGTTACGGCGCTTTGCGCGCTCGCCTCGGTGGGGCCGCGGCGTTACGCGGTGGCCACGGCTGTCGGAATCCTTCCGGCAATCGCGCTGTCGTCGATCGCCGGCGCCACCCTCTGAGAGAAAAAGGAAAGGGCCTCTCCCGCAGGCAGGAGAGCCCTTCCTCAATGGCAGGATCGGCAATTTAGCGGCGGGCCATCCGCACGCCGGTGTCGACCGCACCCGGGAGCGGGCGGCCGGGCGACCAGGCGATGCAACCTTGGCCCTGGCGTTTCGCGCCGGAGCAGAACGAGCCGGCATCCGCACGGGCAAGTCCACCTGCCGAAACGCGGTAATAGGTCTTGCCCTTCACGACGGCCTTCGTGATGACCATGTCGAACTGCGAGAGCTGCGGGAACCGCTTGGCGTAGACGCCCCAGGCACGCCGCGCACCGGCTTCCGTCGAGAACGAGCCGAGCTGGACGAGGTGATCGCCAGCGTGGATGGCCGAAGCTGCGCCATTGCCGCGCGTATACTTCGGGGTCTCGGCAGCACCGAGGCGCGTCGGGGTCTGCTGGACCACCGGCTGGCCAGCGAATTCGACCGCCGAAGCGATCATCTGTGCAGGTGTTACACCGGCCGGTGCGGGCTGCGCGAAGGCGGCCTGGAAGTCCTCCGGTGCGCCGACAGGCGGCGAGACGACGGTGAGGGCGGGCTGCACCTCGGCAGTGGACGGTTTGACTGCGGCAGCCACAAGCGCGGGCAGTTCGCCGCCTTCGCTCTCAGCTGCGGCATCGGCCACCAGCGGAGCATAGGCAGCCGCTTCGCTGGCAAGCTGTTCGTTGGTCGGGTGATTGGCGAGCGCGAGCTGAGCGGGCTGGCCGTTGTCGGCGACCACTTGGGTGCCGAGCAGCGCAGCGACGCGGCCCTGCGAGTCCTCGGTGCGCGCCGTGGCGGCCCACTGCGCCATGCGCGCATCGAGCTTGTCGAGCGGCACGTCCTGCGCCGCCATGATGCGCGCAGCGCCCCAGTTGCCATTCAGCGCAAGGGCGTAGGCGAGGTTCTGGCGCGTCTTGGGCGTATCGTCGCCGCTTCGCACTGCTGTCGAAAGGATCGCAACGCCTTGATCGCTCTGCCCGGCGAGCGCGAGGGCAAGGCCGAGGTCGGCCGCCGGGATATCGTCGCGCCAGTCTTCCAACACTTCGAGAGCCGAAGCGCGGTCGCCGGTGGCGATCGAAGCGAGCGCGAAGCCGAGCGCGGTACGCGGCGTTTCGTCCCCGAGGGTCAGGGCGTCGTCGAAGCTGGTGCGCGCCGAAAGAAAACGTCCCGCCTCAAGATAGGCGGCACCCAGCATGGTGCGGTACGCGGCGTTGTGCGGGTCGGCCAGTACGGCGGCTTCCGCGTGCGCGATCGCCGAGGAAACCTTGCCGCCCTTCAGCGCGACTTCGGCGCGATTTGCCGACAGGTCGGCGCGCGGAGCGGACTGCGTGGCGCAGCCGCCAAGCATCACGGACGCCAGCGCGGTGCCGGCGGCGAGTCTCAGCAAGCGGGTGTTGCGGCTCATGGTCGTTTCCCCTCGGGTGGTATCAGTTCCGCCGCTTGACCTGCGCGGCGATGGTTTCGAGTTCGGGCATGGCGCCCAGCAGTGCGTCGAGTGCTTCGGTGACGAGCGCCTGCGCGCTGCAGTCGCGCACCGTGCAGGCCAGCTTCAGCTTGAGGTGTCGGTCGGTGTCGAGGCGCAGCGTGAACGCGGCACGGTTGGCGCTGTCGGTCTTCGTGCGTTGGCGAATCGCCGGCGCCGCGATGCGCTGCTGGATCCCCTCGCGCTCGCTGAGAACGGCAGGCTGCGATTGCGCGAAAGTCACGGCGCTCGTTGCCGGGATCAGGTGGACGACTTCCGCACTGGTCTGCTGGTCGTCGTTTTCGCCCATGTCGTTCCAGCCCAGATCCTCGAGCGTGTCGGGATCGGCCTGCACCTGGTCGGCCGGCATCGAGGCGAGCGCCGCGTGCTGCGGCCGCATGGCGGGCTTGGCGCCGCCCTTGCGGGCAAGGAGCGTGGGGCTCAGCGAGGCGAAGGATGCTTCGGCCATCTGCGATCGGCCTTCTGTCCGGGCCGCCGCTTACTGCGCCACCCGGCGACCGAAGCCGCCTTGCGGACGATAGGCTGCGCCTGCCGCCTGCTGGTGGTGGTTTCCGGCGTTGGGAGCGGCGAACACGGTCCGGCGGAAGTTCTTTTCGAGGCGATCCGAAATGTAGTTCCACAGGGCGGCCATTTCGGCGGCCGAGCGACCTTCCGGGTCGACTTCCATCACCGTGCGGCCGTCGATCATCGAGGCGGCGAAGTCGGTGCGGTGATGCAGGGTGATCGGGGCCACGGTGCCGTGCTGGCTCAGCGCGACCGCGGCTTCGGAGGTGATCTTGGCCTTCGGCGTGGCGGCATTGACGACGAAGATCAGCGGCTTGCCGGCGCGTTCGCACAGGTCGACTGTGGCACCCACGGCGCGCAGGTCGTGCGGGCTCGGGCGGGTGGGAACCACGATCAGTTCGGCGACGCCGATAACCGACTGGATTGCCATCGTAATCGCCGGGGGCGTATCGATGACAGCGAGCTTGAAGCCCTGCTGGCGCAGAACCTGGAGGTCGCTGGCGAGGCGGGCGACAGTCGTCTGGGCGAAAGCGGGATATTCCGCCTCGCGCTCGTTCCACCAATCGGCAAGCGACCCCTGCGGATCGATATCGATCAGCACGACGGGGCCAGCGCCGGCGCGCTGCGCCTGAACCGCAAGGTGTCCGGACAAAGTGGTCTTACCCGAACCACCCTTCTGCGAAGCCAGTGCCAAAACGCGCAAGGCCGATCCCCCGTTAAATCCCTGAGCAAAGGCGCACCCATGCACCTTGCCCAGCGAGGAAATCGCAGCATTGCCCTAATATTGGATTAACATCGGAACATCGCGCGATGCCGCAAAGAAGTGCGAAAAAGCGCCAAAAGAAACTCTTTGCTAACGAGGCATTCACTATGTCAGTTTGTCTGGGGCCCGCTCTGGGACGCTGCTTTGGGGGGACGGGATGAACGCAGTACGGACGGTGCTGACCGCAATGACCGGTCTTGTCGGCACTGCCTGTCTCATGGTCGGTAGCGCGGCATTCGCCGACGTAAAGACCGGAGTGGATGCCTGGAGCGCGGGCGACTACGCGAAGGCCGTGGCCGAATGGCGCGGGCCGGCTGACAAAGGCGACCCGGACGCCATGTTCAATCTTGCCCAGGCATATCGCCTCGGCCGCGGTGTCCCCGAGGATATCAAGCAGGCCGAGACGTATTATGCGCGGGCGGCCGCCAAGGGCCATATCAAAGCGGCCGACAACTACGGCCTGCTCCTGTTTCAGGACGGCCGCCGCGAGCAGGCCTTGCCGTATGTCGTCGCAGCCGCTGAACGCGGCGATCCGCGCGCGCAGTATCTCGTCGGCATAGCGCACTTCAACGGCGACCTGGTGGCGAAGGACTGGGTCCGTGCATACGCGTTGCTGACGCTCGCGAATGGGGCAGGGCTGCCGCAGGCGGCGCAGGTGATCCGGCAGATGGACGGCACTATCCCGCTGGCACAGAGGCAGCAGGCCCAGACGCTCGCCTCGACGATGCGCACGCGCGCCGATTCCGTTCGGTCGAGCCAGCTTGCCGCGGCCGACCTGGGTGCCGGAACCCGTGAACTGCCGGTGGTAAAAGCGGCGCCGACCGTTGCCGACGCAACGCCCGCACGCCGGGTGCCGCAGGCGGTTGTGCCGGTCAAGGTTCCGCCCTCCGCGTCGTCGGGACAATCGGCCATCAGGGCCGCAACGGGTGTGCAGGGGACGGAGAGTCCGGCGACCGCGGGGGCCGATTTCGCGCGCGCCGCAATCGTTTCGGCGCCGCCATCCGTGCGCCTACCCGCGCCACCACCTGCCCGAGTCGCGGCAACCGCGCCGCCGCGCGCGGCACCAGCCATTGCCAACGCAAACGGCCCCTGGCGTTTGCAGCTCGGTGCGTTCTCGGTCCCCGGCAATGCAGACAAGGCTTGGGGTCAGGTCGCGGGCAAGGCGGCGCTCTCGGGCAAGGTCAAAATTCTCCAGCCGGCCGGCAAGTTGACCCGCCTGCTCGCTTCGGGCTGGGCGACGCAGGGGGCTGCCGAAGCGGCCTGCGCAACACTCAAGGCTGGGGGGCAAGCCTGTCTCGTCACCCGCTGAGGAGGCCGAGGCACCTGTGCCCGCTTCGCTCCCCGAGAGCATCCAAACTCCTTTTGCGCGCGAGACCGCGCCGATTAGCGGCCGCGAGCGGCTGACGAGCCTGGATTTCACCCGCGGAATCGCGGTGATGGGCATCCTGTTCGCAAACATAATCGGGATGGGGCAGCCCTATTCGGCCTACACTTGGCCGGGCGGCTTCTTCAGCAGTCACGACCAGCTCGCCGACTGGCTCTGGGTTGTCCAGTTCGTCGTCATCGACGGCAAGATGCGCGGCCTGTTCACCCTGCTGTTCGGCGCGGGCCTCGTGCTGTTCGCCGAGCGCGCCGTCGCGCGGGGCGGCGGTCGAGGGTTGGCGCCGGTGAGGTTGTTCTGGCTCTTCCTGTTCGGGCTTGCGCATTTCTATCTGCTCTGGCGCGGCGATATCCTCACTCTCTATGCAATGGGCGGCGCGATCGCGCTTGTCGCAGTGAACTGGACACCGGTGCAGCAATTCGCTGTCGGGCTGACGGCCTATGTCTTCGGCGTGATTTATAACACCGTCTCGCTCGTGCCGGTCTGGATCGCGAACGACACCAACCGTGCAACCTTGCCCGAATACTCCGGGATCGCAAAGGCGACCGACGAGATAATTGCCAGCGACCGCGCGGACGCGCTTCGCGAGGCCTCGATTTCTGCGGACGGAACCTGGCTGGACTACGTTGCCCACACGGCGACGGTCCATCGGTGGGAGTGGCTTGATGTTTTCATTTATTCCTCGACCGAGGTTATCCCGCTCATGCTGATCGGCATGGCGCTGTTCCGCATCGGACTGTTCGACGGTCGATTGAACCGGCGCAGCCAGGCGGTCTGGGGCTGGACCGGGGTAATCGCTGGCGCGCTGCTGACGATGCCGCTGGGATTGTGGGTCTTGTCGAGCGATTTTAGCTACGCGACCACGATCTTCGCCGCACTCGGACCGCAGGGACTGACGCGACTTCCGATGATACTGGGTTTCGCTGCTCTGCTCGGCCTTTGCACTCGCGCCGATGGATGGTTCTCGAGCCGCGTTGTCGCGGCGGGGCGCACGGCGTTCTCCAATTACATCGGGACCTCGTTCATCACTCTGCTCGTGTTCCAGGGATGGGCCATCGGGCTGTTTGGCGAACTGTCGCGCGAATCGCTTTACCTCGTCGCTTTGGCGGTGTGCGTAGTGATGCTCCTGTGGTCGAAGGCGTGGCTGGCGCGCTTCCGGTATGGCCCACTCGAATGGTTGTGGCGTTGCCTGACTTATCGGCACATATTTAGGCTGACCCGATAGGGCTTGTTTTTGCGATTGGTTCGCATTAGCTAGTTTCCGAAGTCGGGAGTAGCTGCGCATGTATGTCTGCGTCTGCAATGCCATTCGGGAGTGCGAATTCCGTCGCATGGCCCTGCGCTGTGCCGGGAATGCCGAGTCGATCTATGCTGCCTTGGGAAAGCGCCCGCAGTGTGGCCAGTGCCTGGACGACGCTGATGAGGTCGCTTCCGAGCAACGCGAACTGGCGAGCATCCCGTTTGCAGCCTGACCTTGCGAGGCAATCGCAAAGGGCCGAATTCTGCGACTTTCGACCGGGTTTCGCCTTGCTGCACCGGTGCCGAAGGCCCATAACTCAGCCTCCGCGTGAAAAGGATCAAAGCCGTGAAGGGCGATCAGACCGTCATCGAGTTCCTCAACCAGGCGCTCACCAACGAACTCACGGCGATCAACCAGTACTGGCTGCACTACCGCGTCCTGAACCACTGGGGCATTTGCAAGCTTGCCGAGTACGAACGGCACGAGTCGATCGACGAGATGAAGCACGCCGATGTGCTCGCCGAGCGTGTGCTGTTCCTCGACGGGCTGCCCAACTTCCAGGCGATCAACCGGTTAAAGGTCGGCGAGACGGTCGAGGAAATCCTCAAGGCCGACCTCGCGCTCGAGATGGAAGCGATACCGCTGCTCAAGGAGGCGATTGCGCACTGCGAAGGCGTTCGCGATTACGTCAGCCGCGAGATCTTCGAACGCATCCTCGAAAGCGAGGAAGAGCACGTCGACTTCCTCGAAACGCAATTCGAGATGATCGAGCGGATGGGCCTGGCCAACTACGTCCAGTTGCAGAGCGCGCCGGCGGGCGAGGGCGCCGACTAATCCGCTTTCTGGTTGACGATCCAGACCGGCGATCCCTCTTCACCGAGCTTCTTGAGGGTCGCCACGAGCAAGCCGTCGCGGCGCACTTCAGCCGTTCCGCCGTCGAGGTTCAGGTCTGCCACGACGAGCGAGGTCGCCATGTCCGGGGTGGCAAACTCCAGCGGCTCGATCCCGGCAGTTCCGGGGCCCGGCGGAGTGATCAGCACCGAAAAGTCGCTCATCGCGGCCTCCTGTCCAGCGGGCGCAGGAAATCGCGCCCAACAAGGACTGAATAGCGCAAGCCTGTGGCAGTATCACGACAACGGCGACGCTAACCGGACCAGTCGGGGCGTGTTTACGACGTTGCGAATCTGCAGCCGAACGGCCCGTCAGTCCTTTGAATAGGGGTTCTTCGGTGCCTTGAGCACCACCCGCACTGGCACGGCGTCAAATCCCAGTTCCTTGCGGATGCTGTTGACCAGGTATCGCTCATAGCTCTTGGGCAGCATGTCGAGACGGGTCCCGAAGATCACGAATCGCGGCGGGCGGGTCCCGGCTTGGGTGATGTAACGCAGCTTGATCCGTTTGCCCTTCGGCGCGGGTGGCGGATTGGCCTCCAACGCATCGTCGAACCAGCGGTTGAGCGCGGAAGTCGGGACGCGCTTCGACCATGCTTCGCGGATTTCGAAAGCCGCCTTGAGCATCTGGTCGAGGCCCTTGCCCGTCTTCGCGCTGACCGCGAACAGCGACAGGCCTTTCACCTGGGACAATCCATCCTCGAGCGCGCCCCGGATGCCGTTGAACAGGCGACTGGCATCGCCCACTTCCTCGCTGCCCGCCAGGTCCCACTTATTGATCGCGATCATCAATGCGCGACCTTCCTCGATCACGTGGGCCGCGATCTTGAGATCCTGATGCTCGAGGCCGCGCGTGGCATCGAGCAGAAGCACCACGACCTCGGCAAAATCGACCGCTCGCTTGGCATCGGCGACGGACAGTTTTTCCAGCTTGTCGACCACGACCGCGCGCTTGCGCATACCGGCGGTATCGATCAGGCGAATGTCGCGCACTTCGCCCTCGGGATCGGTCCACTGCCAATCGACCGCGATGGAATCGCGCGTAATGCCCGCTTCGGGCCCGGTCAGCAGGCGATCTTCTCCCAGCAGCCGGTTGATGAGCGTGGACTTGCCGGCATTCGGGCGACCTACGATCGCGAGCTTGAGCGGGCCGAGCGCTTCATCTTCGGGATCGACCTCGCCGGCCCGTTCGGACGCATCGCGTTCGTCTTCCGATGCGCCGATGATCGGATAGAGCGCGTCGAACAAATCGGCCACGCCCTCGCCGTGCTCCGCCGACAGGGCCACCGGTTCACCGAAGCCGAGCGAGAAGGCTTCGTACAGCCCCCCGTCACCCGCGCGGCCCTCGGCCTTGTTGGCAACCGCCACGACGGGAATTTCCTGCGTGCGCAGCCAGCGGGCGATTTCCTCGTCGAGGGGTGTCAGGCCGGCGCGCGCATCGATCACGAACAATGCGGCGTCCGCGCCTTCGACGCTGACCTCGGTCTGCTTCCGCATCCGGCCGGGGAGCGATTCGGCGTCCTCGTCTTCCCACCCCGCCGTATCGACGATCGTGAACTCGAGCCCGGCGATCACCGCGTCTCCGAAGCGGCGATCGCGGGTTACCCCAGGCTGGTCGTCGACCAGCGCGAGCTTCTTGCCGACGAGGCGGTTGAACAGCGTCGACTTGCCGACGTTGGGTCGGCCGATGATGATGACTTGCGGTTTCATGGATCTTTCGCGCGGGAGGTGGCCGCTGGCGGCGCGCTTGGCAAGCGGCGTAACGGCAAATTAACCCTCATTGGCCATCCACAAGCCCATGTGGGGACGGTTGGGAATCCTTGCCGCTGTGCTTGCGGCCACTGCCCCGGGCGTTGCCCGGGCCGACAGCGCGGATGTCGCGAACGCGATCGACGGCACTGAGCTTGCGCCGTACCTTCAGTGCGTACCCTATGCCCGCGAACGGTCGGGCGTCCAGATTTTCGGCGATGCGCGGACTTGGTGGAACCAGGCCGCCGGGCGCTACAAGCGCGGAAACACGCCCAGGCCTGGCGCGGTGATGACCTTTCGTCCGACGGGTAGCATGGTGCTGGGTCATGTTGCCGCGGTGAGCAAGGTGATCGACAGCCGCACCGTGCTGCTCGACCACGCCAACTGGTCGCCGATCAACGGCCGTCGCGGCCAGATCGAGCGCGGGGTGCGGGCCATCGACGTCTCGCCCGCGAACGACTGGACGCAAGTGCGAGTGTGGTATGCGCCCTTGGGCGATCTCGGTACGACCGCCTGGCCGGTCGAAGGGTTCATCTACGGTGAGCGAGACAGCGGTGCGCCGCTTGGCGGATCGCGGGTACTCGCAAGTGCGAGTTACGCGCCGTCTGCCTCACCAAATCCGTCGAAGGCGTTTTCTAAGGCTTTTGCGGGCTTCGGAGAACCGCAACTCGCCGCCGCACCCTCGATACGCGCGGCGCCGACCGGGATCGCGCAGCCCCGCCGGATGGCGCAGGCGTCGCCCGCGCGCCCTCGCGATGCGATCGACGCAGCGCTCGCGCGCTACGCCAACTGATCAGGCTTTCGAGATCGGCGGCTCGTCGCCGAGATCTTCGAACCAGGCTTCGACAGGGCCGTTGAGCTTGAGCGTCAACGGCTGGCCCTTGCGGTCCATCGTCTTGCCGGCTTGCACGCGTATCCAGCCTTCGGAGATGCAGTACTCCTCGACATCGGTGCGGACGCGGTCCTTGAACCGGATTCCGATCCCGCGCTCCAGCACCGACTGATCGAAATGCGGGTTGCGCGGGTTGACCGAAAGGCGGTCGGGCGGGGTCTGGCTTTTCTCGTCGCTCATGGGGCAGCGCCTTTAGTCGCGCACTCCGCTGCGGGCAAGGTCAGTCGGGCGGAGGCATTTCCACCGGTTGCTGGTTCGGCGCGGCGATATCGGGCGGGACGGGATTGACCTCGTCGGGCTGGCGCACGGGGTCTTCCGCAGGTGGGATCACCGGCGGGGTTTCGGGCGGCGCCACGGGGTCGATCGTGTCGGGGCCGGGGTCGGGCTGGATTTCGGGGTTCGAGGCCATCGGGCATCCTTTCGTGTCATGCAGCCAACGGTCCGTGGGGCGGCGATGTTCCCCCGCTTGCCCTTTCCGTCCGCGCGCTGTAACGGCGCACCCCTGTTCGCGGACGGGGCATCCCGCCCGTGCGGCTTCGTTCGGGTTTGCGGGCGTGGCGGAATTGGTAGACGCACCAGATTTAGGTTCTGGCATCGAGAGATGTGGGGGTTCGAGTCCCTTCGCCCGCACCAGCCGCCGCCCCGGTCCCGAGCGATCACGAGATTGACGTTTTACAAAGGCTTACGACCTCCCATGAAGATCGAAGAGACGACCAACGAAGGCCTGCGCCGCGCTTACCGGGTGACCATCACGGCCAAGGACATCGACGCCGCGATCGGCGCCGAGGTCAAGAAGATCGCTCCGCAGGTGCGCATGCCCGGCTTCCGCCCCGGCAAGGTGCCCGCCAACCTCGTGCGCAAGATGCACGGCGAAGCGATCCACGGCCAGGTCGTCAACGAGCAGATCCAGGGCGCGGTCGATTCGCTGCTGAAGGACAAGAAGCTGCGTCCGGCGATGCAGCCGCGCGTCGAGCTGGGTGACGGCTACGCCGAAGGCAAGGACGCCACGCTCGACGTCGAGCTCGAAGTCCTGCCCGAGATCGCCGCGCCCTCGACCGACGGCCTGAAGCTCGAGAAGCTGACCGTTCCGGTCAGCGAAAGCGAGGTCGACGAGGCGGTCGGCAATATCGCCAAGCAGCAGAAGAGCTGGAAGGACGCGCCCAAGACGAAAAAGGCGGCCGATGGCGACCAGCTCATCATCGACTTCACCGGCTCGATCGACGGCGTCGAATTCGACGGCGGCAAGGCCGAAGAAACTCCGCTGATCATCGGCGCGGGCCGCTTCATTCCCGGCTTCGAGGAGCAGCTCGCCGGTGCCAAGGCGGGCGACGACAAGACCATCACCGTGACTTTCCCGGCCGACTATCCGGCCAAGGAACTCGCCGGCAAGGACGCCCAGTTCGCGATCCACGTGCACAAGGTGCAGGTCGAGGACGAAACCACCGTGGACGAGGACTTTGCCAAGTCGCTCGGCCTCGAAAGCCTCGAACAGCTCCGCGGCCTGCTCAAGGGCCAGCTCGAGCAGGAACTCGGCGGGCTCACCCGCACCGCGATGAAGCGCCAGCTGCTCGACACGCTCGCCGCCGGCCACGACTTTGCCGTACCGCAGACGATGGT
This sequence comes from Tsuneonella sp. HG094, assembly GCF_053819285.1. Classification (NCBI taxonomy): domain Bacteria; kingdom Pseudomonadati; phylum Pseudomonadota; class Alphaproteobacteria; order Sphingomonadales; family Erythrobacteraceae; genus Tsuneonella; species Tsuneonella sp. HG094. Next base: position 1,390,925 of record NZ_JBSORA010000001.1, on the reverse strand, counting down.
CGACGCCGAGTTCGAGCAGATCTGGGCCCAGCTCCAGCAGGAAGCGGCGCAGGACGAAAACCCGGCCGATGCGATGAAGGAAATCGAGGCCGAAAAGGACGATTACCGCGCCATCGCGGAGCGCCGCGTTCGCCTTGGCCTGCTGCTGTCGGAGATCGGCCAGGCCAATGGTGTGCAGGTCACCCAGCAGGAAATGAGCATGCTCGTCCAGCAGGCCGCCCAGCAGTACCGTCCGGAAGACCGCGACCGGTTCATGGAGATCATCCGCACCAACGATATGGCCGCCGCCCAGCTGCGCGCGCCGCTGTACGAGGACAAGGTCGTCGACTTCCTGTTCGACAAGGCCGAGGTATCGGAGCGTGAAGTGACCCGCGACGAGCTTCAGGCCGCAATCGAGGCGGAAGAGACCGCCACGGCCGCACCGGCGAAGGGCAAGAAGGCTCCTGGCAAGAAGGCCGAGAAGGCCGACAAGGCCGAGGCTGCGCCGACGAAGGCTCCCGCCAAGAAGGACGAAGCTCCGGCCGAAGAGAAGCCGGCTGCGAAGAAGGCACCCGCCAAGAAGGCTGCGGCTCCCGCCGAAGAGAAACCGGCTGCCAAGAAAGCCCCGGCGAAGAAGGCTGCTGCCAAGAAGTAAGTCGAACCGGGCCGGACCGGGCGCCGCAGTGCGCCGGTCCGGTCTCCGGCCTTCACCAGTGGTACCGGCACACAGGCATGGTGAAGGAGAGTGGGGCAAGCTGCGCGCGGGCCGAGCAGGCCATCCATGCAGCGTGGCACTGCCGCCATACGCGTCAATCCCCAGCTTCGTGTCCAGCTTGGTCCGGGTGAAGGGTTAATCCCCTTGAACATCGTTGGCCCACTCGCGACATAGGTCCGGACAAGAATTCAAAGGACGGACATTTCCATGATCGACGTGTTGGGCGGCTACGGCGAAACCTACGGCAGCCAGGGCAAGTTCGCCCGCGATCCCGTGACCGGCGCGCTGGTGCCGGTGGTGGTCGAGCAGACGAGCCGGGGTGAGCGAAGCTTCGACATCTTCAGCCGCCTCTTGCGCGAACGCATCGTGTTTGTGACCGACCAGGTCGAGGACAACATGGCTTCGCTGATCGTGGCGCAGTTGCTGTTTCTCGAAAGCGAGAACCCGTCGAAGCCGATCAGCATGTACATCAACTCGCCGGGCGGCGTGGTCACCGCGGGCCTCGCGATCCACGACACCATGCAGTACATCAAGCCGCGCGTTTCGACCGTGTGCGTGGGGCAGGCCGCCTCGATGGGCAGTTTCCTCCTCGCGGCGGGCGAGCCCGGCATGCGCATCGCGCTGCCGAACGCCCGCATCATGGTCCATCAGCCGTCCGGCGGCGCGCGCGGCATGGCCTCCGATATCGAGATCCAGGCGCGTGAAATCCTGCGGATGCGCAAGCGCCTGAACGGCCTCTACGCCAAGTACACCGGCAAGACGCTGGAAGAGATCGAAAAGGCGATGGACCGCGATACCTTCCTCGAAGCGGACGAGGCGATGGCCTTCGGCATCGTCGACAAGGTCTTCGAAACGCGGCCTGAATCCGAAGCCGCCGGAGATGCGGAAGGGTCTGGCGGGGCCCCGGAGTAAGCCGTTGCGGCGCCCCAATCCCGCTGCGGGACACGGGCGTAGCATTTCGGCAACCTTGCCGCTTCAGCTTGCCGCAAGGGCGGATAGGCTAGGCGCTTCCAGTTGATTATCGCAAATCCGGCCTTAGGGTCGGCGAATCCCGAACGGGCTTCGAAAGCCAGGATATGACCAAGTTGAGCGGAACCGACTCCAAAAGCACCCTCTACTGCAGCTTCTGCGGGAAGTCGCAGCACGAGGTACGCAAGCTCATCGCAGGACCGACCGTGTTCATCTGCGACGAGTGCGTTGAACTCTGCAACGACATCATCCGGGAAGAGACGAAGGCAGGCCTTGCGGGTCGCAAGGAAGGCGACGTTCCGACGCCGCTCGACATCTTCACCACCCTCAACGACTACGTGATCGGCCAAGACCGCGCGAAACGCGTGCTCTCGGTCGCGGTGCATAACCACTACAAGCGACTGAAGCATAGCGGCAAGTCGGGCGAGGTCGAGCTCGCGAAGTCGAACATCCTCCTGGTCGGGCCGACCGGTTCGGGCAAGACGCTGCTGGCGCAGACGCTGGCGCGCACGTTCGACGTGCCGTTCACGATGGCCGACGCCACCACGCTGACCGAAGCGGGCTACGTGGGCGAGGATGTGGAGAACATCATTCTCAAGCTGCTGCAGGCCAGCGACTACAACGTCGAGAAGGCGCAGCACGGGATCGTCTACATCGACGAAATCGACAAGATCACGCGCAAGGCCGAAAACCCCTCGATCACGCGCGACGTGTCGGGCGAGGGCGTTCAGCAGGCGCTGCTCAAGCTGATGGAAGGCACCACCGCCTCCGTCCCGCCGCAGGGCGGCCGCAAGCATCCGCAGCAGGAATTCCTGCAGGTAGACACGACGAACATCCTGTTCATCTGCGGCGGCGCTTTCGCGGGCCTCGAGAAGATCATCGCCGACCGCTTGCAGAAGCGTTCGATCGGCTTCGGCGCGCACGTTGCCGACCCTGACAAGCGCCGCGTGGGCGAACTGCTCCAGAAGTGCGAGCCGGAAGACCTGCTCAAGTTCGGGCTGATCCCCGAATTCGTCGGCCGCCTGCCGGTAATCGCCACGCTTAACGATCTCGACGTGGCGGCACTGGTGCAGATCCTCAACGAGCCAAAGAACGCGCTGGTCAAGCAGTACCAAAAGCTGTTCGAGCTGGAAGACGTCGAACTGACCTTCACCGAGGACGCACTCAAGGCGGTCGCCGAGAAGGCGATCCAGCGCAAGACCGGCGCGCGCGGACTCCGCTCGATCGTGGAAGGCATCCTGCTCGACACGATGTTCGACCTGCCCGACATGGACGGGGTGACCGAGATCGTCGTCGACAAGGACGTGGTCGAAGGTCGCAAGGACCCGGTCCGCGTGATCAACAACAAGAAGGGCAAGAAGGAAGAGGCGGCCTGATCGCCTCTTCCGGAGCATCAGCCTCCGGACAGTTCCTGCAACCTGCTGCGCAGCTCGCCGATGTCGACGCCCAGCGCGGTTACGTCGGGCATATCCTCCATCAACGGTAGCGCCAGAGCGGCGTACCGTCGTGCGTCATCCGTTCGACCAGCGAGTTGATAGACGAGCGCCTTTCCCGAGTAGACCTGAGGGTCCGGTCCGAAGAGGCCGTCATCGGGCAGGGTATCCGCGATCGGTTCCGCCATTTCGAGTCGGTCCGCGCGATCGAAGACACCGACCAAGAACATATAATCCGCGGGCTGGACGGCAATGATCCGGGGATTCGCGACCTGGAGTTCCATCGCGCGCTCAAAGGCAACGAGAGCATCATCGACTGCGCCTAACGCAAGATGCGCCGTCGCAAGGAAGCCAAGCGCCCGCGGGGTCTCGAAAACGTCACCGATCTCGACAGCACGGACGAGGAGTTCGCGCGCCACGTCCGGGTGGCGCGGGATGAGGTGATAGCCCTGCAGCGAGAGATTCTGCGCCTTCTGGTGGCGCGACCGGGCGAGGCGTCGCTCGAAATCGGCGGCGATGGCATCGGACCAGTCTTCGTTGCGATACCAGTCGGTCATGTGGCCGGGTTAGCTTCGACAGCCTAAGGCGGGGTTACCCGCCTTCGCCTGCCTTCCGGCGGTCGACCAGATTCTGCAACCGCGCCGAGCGTTCCGGAGGCAACAACTCGAACGGGTTGTAGATTGTCTCGAACGCCGGAATGCCATCAGGCAGGGCGACCCAAGGCATCTTGCTCTCGGTGAAAATGACCGCGTCGGGCGTCAGCGAACCGGGGTCGTCCAGTGTGCCGACCCTCAGCCCGAGCCCGAGCGTACCGAGGCGCGGATAACGACTCCACAACGCGCTGCCGCAGGCGGCGCAGCGGCAGATGACGTGGGGACCGCCGCTGCCGGTTGTTACGACGTGCTCGCTGAGTTCGCCATCGACCAGTTCGATCCGTTCACTTTCGTAGAATGCGTTGACCACGCTGGTCGAACCGGTCTGCTGCTGGCACTTTCGGCAATGGCAGTTGTTGACGAAAATCGGCTCGCCGATCGCGCGGTATCGCACCTTGCCGCAGCCGCAGCCGCCCTCGCGAATGACCTCTCCCATCGACTGCCTCCTATGGATGCGCATCCCCGTCCAGTTCGCAATCGGCGGTGCCCGTTTCCACCTGCACCGTCGCGTGGCCGATACCGTGGTGATGCTCGAGGTCGTGCGCCAGAGTGCGCAGGAATGCGTCTCCCGGGTGACCGGCGGGGATCACGAGATGCGCGGTCAGGGCGGCCTCGGTCGTGCTCATCGGCCAGATGTGGAGGTCGTGGACCGCCGTCACACCGGGGAGGGTGGCGAGATGGCGGCGCACCGCGGCTTCGTCGATGTGCCCGGGAACCGCGTTCAGGCCCAGCTTCACGCTGTCCTTGAGCAGGCCCCAGGTGCCCCAGGCAATCACGATTACGATTGCAAGGCTGGTGAGCGGGTCGATCCAGCGCGCGCCCGTCAGCAGGATCACGCCGCCCGCGACGACCACACCGAGGCTCACGAGGGCATCGGCCGCCATGTGCAGGAAGGCGCCGCGGATGTTGATGTCGTGCTTGCGGCCGCGGGCGAACAGCATGGCGGTTCCCGCGTTGATCAGGATGCCGATGCCCGCGACGATCATCATCGTCCGCCCCTCGACCACGGGAGGCGCGCTCATGCGGTTTATGGTCTCGAGCGCGATGCCTCCGATCGCCACCAGCAGCAGCCCGGCGTTGGCGAGCGCGGCGAGGATCGTCGAACTCTTGAAACCGTAGGTATAGCGCCCGGCGGGTGGCCGCTTGGCAAGGACGCTCGCGCCCCATGCAAGGGCGAGGCTGAGCACGTCGCTGACGTTGTGGCCCGCGTCCGCAATCAGCGCCATCGAGCCCGACAGGAACCCGGCGACCGCCTCGATCCCCACGAAGGCGAGATTGAGGAACACCCCGATCGCGAACGCCGGGCCGTGGTTTACCGGGCCATGCGAATGCCCGTGACTGTGTCCGTGGGAATGATCGTGCCCCGCGCCCATTGCCTTACTCGTAGACGCAGGCGTCGAGGCCGTCGCGCCGGACCACACCGATTCGGGCCGCGATCGTATTGCCATAGCGGCGGGTAAAACCGCTCGGATTGGACACCGAGCGCTTCTTGGGCAGGGGCAAGGCAGCGGCCATGCGGGCCGCTTCGGTGCGAGTCAGGTGGTCGGCTGAATGGCGGAAGTAGCGCAGCGACCCTTCCTCGACGCCATAGGTGCCGATCCCGGTCTCGGCGACATTCAGGTAGACCTCCATGATCCGCCGCTTGCCCCACAGATTCTCGATGAGGAACGTGAACCACGCCTCGAACCCCTTGCGGATGTAGCCGCCGCCTTGCCACAGGAAGACGTTCTTGGCGGTCTGCTGGCTGATCGTGGAGCCACCGCGGATGCGCCCGCCCTCCATGTTGCGCTGGATGGCCTGCTCGATTGCCTCGCGGTCGAACCCATCGTGGCTGCAGAACTTGCCGTCCTCGGCCGCGATGACCGCGGAGACCATGTTGCGGTCGATGCTCGACAGAGGCTCCCAGTTCCGGGTCACCGGGTTGGGGTCCATCAGCATGGTCGCGGTGTAGAACACCGGCACGAAACGGAAGAGCAGCACCAGCGCCAGGCTGAGCACCACGAAACCGACGGCGACCTTGGCGACCAGCTTGGCGAACCACAACATTGCCCGCTTGCTAGGGGTATCGACTCGCCCGATCAAGCGGCGCACATTGCGCGCTTCGCAGATTGGGAGATCGAGCGTGCCGCAATTCGTCATCGAACGCGAAATGCCCGGAGTGGGCGGTCTTGGAGCGAGCGACCTGCAGGGCGCCTCGCAGCAGTCGTGCAGCGTGCTGCGCGACCTCGGGCCGGACATCCAGTGGGTGCACAGCTACGTCACCGACGACAAGATCTACTGTATCTACCGCGCGCCGAGTGCCGACCTCATCCGCCAGCATGCCGAGACAGCGGGTTTTCCCGCGAACAGCGTTGCGCAGGTTCGGAGCGTGATAGACCCAACCACGGCCGAGTGACGGCCTAGCGCGCGTCGTAGGCAGCGCGTGCCTTTCCGATCAAGGCGAGGTTCCGTTCCGCCCAGGACCAAACGGGGCAGAACGCTTCGGCCAGTTCGTGCCCGACGGGTGTGAGAGCATACTCGACGCGCGGCGGCACTTCCGGGTGGACTGTGCGCGAGACCAGCCCGTCGCGCTCCATCGCGCGGAGCGTCTGGGTCAGCATCTTCTGGCTGATTCCCGGCACCGAACGTCCGAGTGCGCTGAACCGCACTGTGCCGCCTTCCTCAAGCGCCTCGATCAACAGGAACGTCCAGCGGTCGGCGACGCGACCGATCGTCTCGTTGACCAAGCGGTCGACTTCGGGGTCGTCGCTGTAACTCGTCGTTGCTTCGCTCATTGGTTACCCACGGGTGAGTATAGCACGAAAAGGTGCCTACTTTCCAAAAGAGAGTATTGCACTTAACTCGCGCTCATCGGGCAATCAAGCTCGCGGAGAACTGACCCCATGAAAACCAGCGGAAACACGATCCTTGTCACCGGCGGCGGCAGCGGCATCGGCCGCGAAATGGCGCGGTGGTGGCACGCACACGGCAACACGGTGATCGTCGCGGGACGAAATGCCGCGAACCTCGAAGAGACCACCGGCGGCGCGGGGGGCTTCCACGCGATGACTTTCGACGCCGGCGATGCCCCCGATATCACGCGATTTGCGACCGAGGTGGTGGCGCGCTTCCCCGCACTCAACGTTCTGGTGAACAACGCCGGCGTCATGCGGTACGAGGACGTCACGACCGCGCGCAACCTCGCAGATGCCGAGGACACGATCGCCACCAATCTCCTCGGCCCGATCCGGCTCATCGATGCGCTGGTCGATCATCTCAACTCGCAGGAAGGCGCCGCGATCATCAACGTCACCTCCGGCCTCGCCTTCGTGCCGATGCCGAAGACCGCGACTTATTCGGCGACCAAGGCGGCGCTTCACAGCTATACCGTTTCGCTGCGCGCCAAGCTGGCTGGTTCGGTCGAAGTAATCGAAATCGCTCCCCCTGCGGTCCGGACCGAACTGACCCCCGGCCAGTCGACCCGCGAGGGCTACATGCCGCTCGATGCGTTCATCGAGGAGACGATGGCACAGTTCGCGATGGACGCGACGCCCGAGGAAGTGCTCACCAACAATGTGAAGTTCTTGCGCAACGCGGAGCAGGAAGGACGTTTCTCCGACGCGTTGAAGATGACTAGCGTCTTCTGACCCGACAAGAAAAGGGGCGCGCCGGGCAGGACGCGCCCCTTTCGTTTGTCTGCTGTCGGGACCTTAGCCCGCGGCGAGCGCCGCGATGCTGCCCGCCGGGGCAAGCCGCTCGCCGGCGATGCGCTGCATCGCCTTCTGGAGCTTCTCGAACGCGCGCACCTCGATCTGGCGGATGCGTTCGCGGCTGACGTCGTAGTGCTGCGACAGTTCCTCCAGCGTCTGCGGGTCGTCCGTCAGGCGCCGTTCGGTGAGGATGTGCTTCTCGCGATCGTTGAGGCTGTCCATCGCTTCCACGAGCATCTCGTGACGCATTGTCGCTTCCTCGACCTCGGCGGTGGTCTCGTCCTGGAGCGGACGGTCGTCCTGCAGCCAGTCCTGCCATTCGCCCGAGCCTTCCTCGGCTCCGCGCATGGTGACGTTGAGCGACCCGTCGCCGCCCATCATCATGCGGCGGTTCATGTTGATCACTTCCTGTTCGGGCACGCCGAGGTCGGTCGCGATCTTGGTCACGTCGTCGGGATGGAGGTCCGCGTCCTCGTAGGCTTCGAGCTCCTTCTTCATCCGCCGCAAGTTGAAGAACAACTTCTTCTGCGCCGCGGTGGTGCCCATCTTCACGAGGGACCACGAGCGGAGGATGAATTCCTGGATCGACGCCTTGATCCACCACATCGCGTAGGTCGCGAGGCGGAATCCGCGATCGGGTTCGAACTTCTTGACGCCCTGCATCAGGCCGACGTTGCCCTCTGAAATGAGGTCGCTGACCGGCAGGCCGTAGCCGCGGTAGCCCATGGCGATCTTGGCCACGAGCCGCAGGTGGCTGGTGACGAGCTGGGCCGCCGCTTCGGGGTCCTCGTGCTCGGCATAGCGCTTCGCGAGCATATATTCCTGCTCGGGCGTCAGAATCGGGAATTTCTTGATCTCCGCCAGGTAGCGGTTGAGGCTCTGCTCACCGCCCAGCGCAGGGACCGACAATTTACTGGAATTACTCACTTTACCCTGACCTTTCCTGCGTCGCCCTCGTTATCGGGACCCCGTATGGGCATCCGTCGGGCGGGGCACGCTCCGTGGTATATATAGCTGGCACTCCGACCTTTCGAGTGCTTTTCGTCGATTTCAATGTGCAACTTGGTCGATTAGTTCCGCCATGTCGGCGGGCAGTTTCACGGCAAAGGCGAGGCGTTCGCCCGTGACGGGATGATTGAAGCCGAGGCTGGCCGCATGCAGCGCCTGACGGTGGAAACCGATGTCCGCGAGGAGCGCGCGGAGCGGCGCGGGGGTGCGTCCGTACACAGGGTCTCCCAATAGCGGATGACCGATTGACGCAAGGTGAACCCGCACCTGGTGCGTGCGCCCCGTTTCGAGGCGACATTCCACGAGCGCGGCATGGGCGAACTGTCGAAACGTCTTATAGTGCGTGACCGCGTGTTTTCCGCGCGATGAGGTGTCGGGCAGCACAGCCATCTTCTTGCGGTTGGCGTCCGAGCGACCGATGCGCGTGGCGATCGTGCCCTCGGCGGGCTTCGGCTGGCCTCCGGTGACCGCGAGGTAGGTCCTCTCGATCGAGTGATCGGCAAATTGCCGGGCCAGCCCCTCGTGCGCCGCATCGCTCTTGGCGACCACAAGGAGCCCCGAGGTATCCTTGTCGATCCGGTGGACGATCCCCGGTCGCAAGGTGCCGTTGATGCCCGACAGCCGACCCGCGCAGTGATGCAGCAGGGCATTGACCAGCGTGCCGTCGAGATTGCCGACGGCCGGGTGAACGACGAGGCCCGCCGGTTTGTTGACGACGATCAGGTGCTCGTCCTCGAAGACGACGTCGAGCGGGATATCCTGCGCTTCGGTGTCGAGGGGCGCGGGCGGGGGGAGGGCAATGGCAAAGGATTCGCCGCCCGAAACCTTCGCGGAGCCGCTGCCAGCCGCTTTGCCCGACACCGTGACGGCGCCCTCGCTCATCAGCGCCTTGACGCGTTCGCGCGACAGCCCGCTTGCCTCGGCAAGCAGTTTGTCGAGCCGACCGGGACCGGGCAGCGTGCCGGTGATGATTTCGCTGTCCCCCATGCTAGGGAGATGGTCGATGACGCTCCAAGTCTCAAGCACGCTGATCGATGAACTGCTCGCGGCAGCGCGCGCAGTGTATCCGTTGGAGGCGTGCGGAATACTTGTGGGCGATGGTGCGGGAATCGGCGGGATGCAGTCGTGCCCCAACGTTCATCCCGACCCGGCCACGCATTTCGAGATCGACCCACAGGCTCTGATCGAAGCGCATCGCACGGCGCGGGCGGGCGGTCCCCAAGTGGTAGGATACTGGCACTCGCATCCGGCAGGCCCGCCGAGCCCGTCCGCGACAGATCGCGCGCACGCCACGGGTGACGGCCGGGTGTGGGCTATCGTTGCGCTGGAAGGTTCCGGGCAAACGGTCGGCTGGTGGCGCGACACGCCGGGCGGGTTCGTGCCGCTTTCCTACACGCGGTCGGAACGTTAGGGAGAGGCATGTCGTCCATCTGCCCCGCCTGCGATACAGTGGTCCCCTCGTCGATCGCATGATCGGCAATCCGCTGCCTCGCCGCATTGGCGTATACTTTGTGTAACCTTTCAGGAATCGCCCGCCTTTCATGACCGATACCGCTCAACTAGATCTGGCCGCGATGCTCTGCTCGCGTCTTTGCCATGACCTGCTCTCGCCGGTCGGCGCGCTGACCAACGGGCTCGAACTGCTCGCCGACGAGCGCGACCCCGAAATGCGCCAGCGCTGCATGGAACTGCTCGATCAAAGCGCGAAGACTAGCGCCGACAAGCTCAAGTTCTTCCGCTTGGCGTTCGGCGCGGCAGGCGGATTCGGCGAAAGCGTCCCAGTCGACGAGGCGCGCAGCGTGACCGAAGCACTGGTGGGAGGCTCCAAGCGGGTCGAAATGACCTGGGGCGTAACCACCGACCGCCTCCCCAAGGGCGCGGTGAAGGTGCTGCTCAATTTCGCGCAGATCGGGCTCGACGCGCTGGTCCGCGGCGGCACGCTCGACATCGGCGCGGAAAGCCGCAACAGGGCGAGCGAGATCGTCGTGCGCGCGGCAGGACCGCGGATCGCGTTCGACGAGTCGATCGGCCGTGCACTCGAGAACCGGCTCGATGCGGGCGAACTTTCGAGCCGCACCGCCGCTGCGCACATGCTCGCGCTGCTGGCGAAGCAGGCGGGCGGAGGCCTTCAATTCATGCTGTCCGACGACGCGCTGGTGCTCGGCGCGGTCCTGCCGGAGGGCTGATTCTTGGGCGACGAGCTGGTCCATCGCACTGTCCCGTCGCCCAACTGGGATGAGCGCAAGCTGCCGATCAGCATGGTCGTGCTGCATTATACCGAAATGGCCGACGCCCAGACCGCGATCGCGCGGCTGAGCGATGCCGAGGCGAAGGTCAGCGCGCATTACCTGATCAGCGAGGCGGGCGAGGTCGTTCAGCTGGTCGATGAGGACAAGCGCGCGTGGCATGCCGGCGTCAGCTACTGGCGCGGGCATCCGGACGTGAACTCTGCCTCGATCGGGATCGAGCTCGACCATCCAGGCCATGCGCTCGGCTATCGGGAATTCTCCGAAGCGCAGTTCGCCGCGCTCGTCCCGCTCCTCGCGCGGATCGTGAAGCAGTACGGAATACCGCGTGCGAACGTGGTGGGTCATTCCGACGTCGCCCCGGCGCGCAAGATCGATCCCGGCGAGCTGTTTCCGTGGGACCGGCTCGCGGAATACAAGCTCTGCCTGCCGCGCCCAGACAGACTGGAAGCCGGCGATCCGTTTGATAACGACGCGTCGTTCTATCTCGCGCTCGAGCGGTTCGGATACGACGTGACCGACGGGCACAAGGCGGTCGAGGCGTTCCAGCGGCGGTGGCGGCCGGAAAAGATCAATGGACAGATCGATGGACAGGTTCGCGCGATCCTGTTCCGTTTGCTCTTGGATCGCGACCAAGGGCGGACTAGGTAGCGACTTGCCAGGGGGCCGGGCAGCCGCGGGCATCTCACGATGTTCGAGGAAAGTCCGGGCTCCACGAAACGAGGGTGGCGGGTAACGCCCGCCGCGGGCAACCGAAGGGAAAGTGCCACAGAGAGTAGACCGCCCGCATCAGCGGGTAAGGCTGAAAGGGTGCGGTAAGAGCGCACCGGGGCGCTGGTAACAGGGCTCGCACGGCAAACCCCACCCGGAGCAAGGCCAAATAGGGGTCTCGCGCGAAAGCAGGGGCGTTTCGTCCCGAGAGACCCGGGTTGGCTGCTTGAGCCGCGCGGCAACGCACGGCCCAGATGAATGGCTGCCACGGCGGCGTGGGTCCTCGAGCGAAAGTTCGGGATACCGCCCGCCGGACAGAACCCGGCTTACAGGCCCCCTGGCATCTCACCCGTTGCAATTGAAACCGCTTCTGGACTTTGCGGGTTCGGCAGCGGAATGCTGGCTCGAATTCCAGGAGAGAATACGCATGATTCGCAATGGCCTGCTTGCTTCTGCCGCACTTGTCGTCCTGACCCCGGTCGCCGCATCGGCGGAGGAAGGGATGTGGACGCTCGACGGTTTCCCCGCAGCGAAGATGCGCGCCGATTACGGCTGGGCACCCGATCAGGCGTGGCTCGACAAGGTGCGCAATGGCGCGGTCCGGCTGACCGGCGGCTGCTCGGCCAGCTTCGTGTCGGCGCAGGGCCTGATCCTGACCAATCACCACTGCGTCGCAAGCTGCCTGTTCGACAATTCGACCGATGCAAACGACTATCTCAACAAGGGGTACGTCGCCGAACGCCGGGACCTCGAGCTCAAGTGCCCCGGCCAGCAGGCCGAGGTCGTCACCGCGATCACCGATGTGACCACGCGGGTGAAGGGCGCGATGGGCGCGCTCACGGGCGAAGCGCTGACCAAGGCCCGCGACGCCGAGGTGGCCACGATCGAGAAGGCCGAATGCACCGACACGGCGACAACGCGCTGCCAGGTCGTCACGCTGTTCGGCGGCGGGCAGTACAAGCTCTACAAATACCGCAAGTATTCCGACGTGCGCCTCGCCTGGGCGCCCGAGGATCGTGCGGCGACGTTCGGCGGAGACCCCGACAACTTCAACTTCCCCCGCTACTCGATGGATGCGAGCTTCCTGCGCGCATACGAGAACGGCAAGCCGATCGCGACCCCGCAATACCTCAAGTGGAATCCGCGCCCGCCCAAGGCTGAGGAGGCGACTTTCGTGGTCGGCAACCCCGGTTCGACCAGCCGCCTGTGGACCGGCAGCCAGATCGCGTTCGAACGTGAAGTGCGCTTGCCGATCACGCTGGCGACCAGCTCGGAACTGCGCGGCCGTCTCATCCGTGCGATGCAGGAAAGCCCGGCACACGAGCGTGAGGGGCTTGATACCCTCAACGGGATAGAGAACAGCCTGAAAGTCTATATCGGTCGGACCAAGGCGCTCAACGATCCCTCGTTTACCGGGAGGCTCGCCGCCGCCGAGGCCGACCTGAAGGCGAAGAACGCGGGTAACGCGAAGATCGGCGATCCGTGGACAGCGGTCGATTCGGCGGTCAGCGCCTACCGTTCGCTCTACCTCGCGCAGCGCTTTACCCAGCCGTCCAGCGACCTTCTCGGGTATGCGCAGACTTTGGTGCTCGCGGCGCAGGAACGCGACAAGCCGAATGGCGAGCGGCTGCCCGGCTACACCGACAGTGCGCTGCCGCTGACCCAGAAGCGCGTGCTCGACGATCGGCCGATCTACCCCTGGCTCGACAAGCTGATGCTTGAGTGGAGCCTTTCGAAAGCGCGCGAGTACCTTGGCGCGGATGACGCGGACACCAAGCTGCTGCTCGGCAAGGCGAGCCCCGAAGGCCTCAGCGAATCGCTCGTCTCGGGCACGAAGCTCGCCGATCCTGCCGTGCGCAAGGCGCTATGGGATGGCGGGCTTAAGGCGATCAAGGCGTCCGACGATCCGATGATCGTCTATGCCCTGCGCATCACCGATCGCCAGCGCGAGCTCAAGAAGCAGGTCGATGCGGCCTACAGCGGTCCGCTCGCGATTGCCGGCAGTCAGCTCTCCGACGCGCGCTTTGCGGCGTATGGCGACACGCTCTATCCCGATGCGACGTTCACGCTGCGCATCAGCTACGGCAAGGTGGCGGGCTGGACCGAGCGGGGCCAGCAGGTGCCGTTCCAGACGACGCTCGGCGGCACGTTCGACCGCGCGACGGGCAATCCGCCCTACGATGTGGCACCCGGCTTCACCGCCGCGAAGGGCAAGATCGACCCGAAGGCAACGTACGATTTCGTGACCACCAACGACATCATCGGCGGCAACTCCGGTTCGCCGGTCATCGACCGTGCGGGCACGGTGATCGGTGCTGCCTTCGACGGGAACATCCACTCGCTAGGCGGCAATTACGGCTACGACGGCACGCTGAACCGTACGGTCGTGGTGTCGAGCGATGCCGTGCAGGAAGCGCTCGAGAAGATCTACCCGGCGCCGGCGCTGGTGAAGGAACTGGCCGGCAAGTAAGTCGGCGCGGGCGCGGCAACCCACCGCGCCCGCTCTCCATGGGCCATGGCGATCAGCCGCGCCCGATGCTCGTATAGGCGAAGCCTGCGGCCTGCATGTCCGCCGGGCGGTACACGTTGCGCAGATCGACCAGCACCGGGGCATTCATGATCTGCTTCACGCGGCTCAGGTCGAGGGCGCGGAAGACGTCCCACTCGGTCACGATCGCTGCGGCGTCCGCACCTTCGAGCGCGGCGTACGCGCTGGTGCACATCGTGACATCCGGCATGAGCGGAGCGGCGAGTTCCATCCCCTCGGGATCGTAAGCCGCGACCGACACGCCGGCGTCGGTCAGCGCGAGCGCGATGGCGATGGCCGGACTGTCGCGCATGTCGTCGGTGTTCGGCTTGAAGGTCAGGCCGAGCAGCGCGACTTTCTTGCCCCGAGCCGCCTCGATCCCGCCGAGCGCGTCGATCACCTTGCGGCCCATCGCCCGCTTGCGGGTGTCGTTGACCTTGACCACCGCCTCGACGATCCGCGTCGGACTGTCGTAATCCTCGGCGGTCTTGAGCAGGGCGAGGGTGTCTTTCGGGAAGCACGATCCGCCATAGCCGGGACCGGCGTGGAGGAACTTCGAACCGATGCGCCCGTCCATTCCGATCCCGCGGCTGACGTCCTGGACATCTGCGCCGACCTTCTCGCACAAGTCCGCCATCTCGTTGATGAAGGTGATCTTGGTCGCGAGGAAGGCGTTTGCTGCGTACTTGATGAGTTCGCTGGTCCGGCGCCCGGTGAACAGGATCGGAGCTTCATTGAGGAACAGCGGGCGATAGACCTCGCGCATGACCGCGCGCCCGAAGTCATCCTCTGCACCAATCACGATGCGGTCGGGCCGCTTGAAGTCGCCGATCGCCGCGCCTTCGCGGAGGAACTCGGGGTTGGAGACCACCGCGAAGCGGTGGGTGCAGCCGCTTTCGGCAATGATGCGCTCGACCTCGTCTCCGGTTCCGACGGGAACGGTCGACTTGGTGACGATGACTGCATCGCCCGCCAGGCTCTCCCCGATTTCCTGCGCGACGGCATAGACGAACGACAGATCGGCGTGGCCATCGCCGCGACGGCTTGGCGTACCGACCGCGATGAAGATGGCCGCCGCGCCGGCGATTCCCTCGGCAAGGCTGGTCGTGAATGACAGGCGGCCGGCGCTCACGTTGCTGGCCACGAGCGCGTCGAGACCGGGCTCGTAGATCGGCATGACGCCCGCGTGCAGACGGTCGATCTTCGACTGGTCCTTGTCGATACAGACGACCTCGTGCCCGAAATCGGCAAAGCACGCGCCCGAAACGAGTCCCACGTAGCCTGAGCCGACCATTGCAATCTTCATGCCCTGCATTCCCTATATTCGATCGTCATTCCCAGTTCGGACTCCACCGCCTGGATCAGGCGCCTCTGTTCGCCTTCGAGAACGAGCGCAGTCAATCGCCCGGTGCGATAAGCGCCGGTGTCGATGCCGACGCGATTTGTCCGCAGGTCGACGTCGTCAGTGATCGTGTGGCCGTGGACCACCATGAATTCATGCGGCGCCGTGTGGTCGAGAAAAGGCTCGCGGATCCACCGCAGGTGGTGTTCCCGCTGTTCGCCCAGCGGAACATCAGGAAAGATGCCTGCGTGAACGAACAGATAGTCGCCCGCTACGAGATGGTTGCTCGCCGCAGACAGGAAGTCGCGATGCGACTGCGGCACGATCCGCGGCATGAGGTCCTGGAGTTCCTCGATCGTCGCGGCGTCGTAATGCGCGCGGGTCAGGCCATAACTCAGCAGGGTCTGGCGTCCGCCATGCCTGAGGAAGTGACGAAGCACGCCCTCGGTTTCGAACGAATCGAGGAACATCTCCTCGTGATTGCCCGCGAGCAGCACGACCCGGCGCGTTGCTTGCCACTCGATTGCGCGACTGACGACACCCGCGCTGTCGGGACCGCGATCGACGAGATCGCCGAGGAGCACGACAGTCGTGTCTGCCGGTTCGCTCTCGCGGTCGTCACGCTCGATCGCGGCGATCAGCTCATCGAACAGGTCCCGGCGGCCGTGGACGTCGCCGACCACGTAGTAGCGCGTTCCCTGGGGCACAGCATACCGGACAGGCTCCGGCCTGGAGCCGAACAGGTTGCGAAGCGATGAAAACATAAGCGGGGGTCGGAGCTACTCGCGACTGGTGTGCGGTCGGCGCCGCATAGGGGAGGGGCTTTTGCGCGGCAAGCCATGAGCCTCCCGTGAACCAGATGGAAGGTGATGCACAAAATCAACACAGCGGCACGGCTTCACGGGCGTCAATCAGATTTATCTTGTGCGGCGCAGCATCGCCCGGCAAGAAAGTTGCGCATCTACCGAATGCGATCCGCGAAAAATGACGGATCCGCGGTGTGTGCGCAGGTGGGACGAGGCACAAACCCAAAGGAGTTTGAGATGCTCACGTCCATCCGCGGCCTTATCGCCGCCTCTATTCTTGCAACTTCCGCCGTCGTCGCGACTCCTGCTTTTGCGCAGGACGAAGAAGCTGGACCCGTCACCGTAACAGGCAGCGTAACCCTCGTGTCCGACTACCGCTTCCGCGGCGTCGGACTTTCGGGCGGTGACATCGCCATCCAGGGCGGTGTAACGCTCAACCACGAAAGCGGCCTCTACGTCGGCACCTGGGCTTCGTCGCTCGAGGATACGCCGGTCTACGGTGAGGTCGAAGTCGACGTGTTCGCCGGCTGGGCCGGGGACATCAGCGAAGGCCTCGGCGCCGACGTCGGCGTGACCTACTATGCCTACCCGTCGAAGGATCCCGGCGCGGGTCCGTCGGACGTTTGGGAAGTCTACGGCAAGCTCAAACCCTCGATCGGCCCGCTCGGCCTGACGCTCGGCGCGTTCTATTCGTGGGACCAGGATTCGCTCGGCGGCGGTGACAATCTCTACCTGTCGGCCGATGCCTCGCTGGGTGTTCCCAACACTCCGATCACTCTGACGGCGCACGCCGGTTACACCGACGGGTTCCTCACTTACACGGCCGATGGCGATGCGTTCGACTATTCGGTGGGCGCTTCGGCCACCGTGCTGGGTTCGCTGACCCTCGGCGTAGCCTATGTCGGTGTCGATGGACCCGGCGGGCCGCTGTTCGACGGCGTTACCGACGATACGGTCGTCGTCTCGCTCGGCGCGAGTTTCTGATCCGGTTGCGGGGGCGGCGCTCTGTCGCCCCCGCAATTTTTTCAACCATAATCCTTTGTAAGCGCGATGCTCGTTCCGTCGATCGGAGCTTGAGCGACCCGGCCCTCTTCCAAGAGTCCGCCCCAGCACCCATCTGGTCCACCTGAGTTTCCGCCCTATTGGAGGCAGCAAACCGTGGTGAAGTACCTGCATTCGATGATCCGCGTGTCCGATCCGGACGCGACGATCGCTTTTTTCGAACTCATCGGCCTCAAGGAATCGCGCCGATTCGACAGTGAGGCAGGGCGGTTCACGCTGATCTTCCTCGCGGCTCCCGGACAGGAAGGCGTCGCCGAAGTCGAACTGACCTACAACTGGCCGCCCGCGGATGGTTCGCCCGCCGAGGAGTACGACGGCGGCCGCAACTTCGGCCACCTCGCCTACCGCGTCGATGACATCTACGAGACGTGCCAGCGGCTGAGCGAGGCCGGGCATATCATCCATCGGCCGCCGCGGGACG
Source organism: Tsuneonella sp. HG094 (assembly GCF_053819285.1). NCBI lineage: Bacteria > Pseudomonadati > Pseudomonadota > Alphaproteobacteria > Sphingomonadales > Erythrobacteraceae > Tsuneonella > Tsuneonella sp. HG094. Next base: position 1,373,364 of record NZ_JBSORA010000001.1, on the reverse strand, counting down.
GGCACATGGCCTTCGTGAAGTCGCCCGACGGGATTTCGGTCGAACTGCTGCAGGACGGTCACCTGCCTCCGCAGGAGCCATGGGCCAGCATGGCGAGCACCGGGAGCTGGTGACGTCGGCCGCTCCAGTCAGTTCTCCGAGCGCGTCGGGGCGAACCGAATCAGCAGATATCCCGCGACGAGCGACGCGAGCGTCCCGCCCAGAACGCCGATTTTCGCCTGTTCGTACAGAAGCGGCTCGTCGGCAAAGGCGAGGGCGCCGATGAACAGGCTCATGGTGAAGCCGATGCCGCACAGGATCGCGACGCCCCAGACCTGCATCCACGACGTGCCTTCCGGCCTGCTCGCAATGCCGAGCTTGTCGGCCGCCGCGACCGCAGCGAATATGCCCGCCTGCTTGCCGAAGAACAGAGCGGCTGCGACCGCTATCGGCAGCGGGGCAAGCAGTCCCCCCGCGCCGAGGCCGCGTAGGTCGACCCCCGCATTGGCGAGGGCGAATACGGGCACGACGAGATAGGCATTCCACGGTGCGAGTCGGTGCTCGACTTTCTCGAGCAGGTGCTTCCCGTCGCGACGGTACATCGGCACCATGACCGCCGCCACGACCCCGGCGATAGTCGCGTGGACGCCCGAGTTGAGGACGCAGAACCACAGGACCACGGTCGCGGCCGCATAGCCCCAGATCCGGTCCGCACGCATCAGGTTCATGACCGCCATCCCGAGCGCTACTGCGATGGAGGCGATCAGCCACGCTCCCTTGACCTGCGCAGTGTAGAAAGCGGCGATGATGACGACCGCGCCGATATCGTCGACGATCGCGACGGTGAGCAGGAACAGGCGCAGGCTGCCGGGAATTCGGCGCCCGAGCAATCCGACCACGCCCATTGCGAAGGCGATGTCGGTTGCCGCCGGGATTGCCCAGCCGCGGTGAAGGCGCGGGTCGTCGCCAACCAGGGCGAGGAACAGCAGGGCGGGGACCGCCATTCCGGCGATGGCCGCGATGACCGGAAGCCTGCGGGCCTGCGGATCGGAGAGGTCACCCTCGACGATCTCGCGCTTTACCTCGAGTCCGACGACGAAGAAGAAAATCACCATCAGCGCGTCATTGATCCACAGGTGTGCGTTCGCGAGCTTGGGGATCGGGGTCACCGCCAGGTCTGCATGGAATAGCGTGTGGTACTCTTCGCCAAGCGCCGAATTGGCGATCGCCATCGCGGCCACGGCAATACCGATGAGGAGAATCCCCTCGCGAGCGTCCGACGTGAAAAGGGCGCGGACCGGGGCTAGGCGCTCGGCGAAAGGAATGCGCTTTTCGGTCATGGAAGGGGCCTTGTTGATCTGGGTCCAAAAGACAACCCCGAGGAAGCCGCAAAGCGGCTGCGCGCCGGTTGACTTGCCAAGGACCCCCGCCTAAGGGGGCGGCGCCCTCGGCGGGCACCTCCCGCGCATGCCGCGCGTTTCCTTTAAAAGGGTCTTTCCCATCGTGGGACTGCCCGTATCAGGGAGAGTGGTATGAGCGACGAGAAGCCCGCACGGGAACCTATCGTTGAGGATGCGCGGATCGACGCGCTCGAGGAGCGGCTGAAAGCCGCGCGCGAGCGGGAAGAGGAGCGCACCGGGTCCAACGTGCAAGGCGCCGACGCGAATTATCGCAGCGGCAACCGGGCACTGGCGGACCTGCTCGGCGGGGTTCTCGGCGGCTTGGTTCTGGGCTGGCTGTTCGATTGGCTGGCGGGAACCTTGCCTTGGGGTCTGCTGGTTGGCCTCGCCCTCGGGATCGTGGTCGCCTTCAAGAACATCCTCCGGGCAGCGAAGCGGCCGCCCGACCAATAGCGCCATGGGTGGCGGCCTTCGCGGGTCGCCACTGACAAGGATCAGGGATTTTCGCACAGTGGCAGCCGAAGCCAAGGTCGATCCGATGCACCAGTTCACGATCGAGCCGCTCGCCGGCACGTCGGGCTGGGAAGTTGCCGGGTACAACGTCGCCTTCACCAATTCCGCATTGTGGATGCTCATCACCACGGTGGTGCTGACCCTGTTCGTCGCCGGCGGCATGCGTCGCCAGCTCGTTCCGGGTCGCTGGCAGATGATGGTGGAGACGTTCACCGGATTCATCGACAACATGCTGGAAGCGAACATCGGCAAGGCCGGGCGCAAGTACGTGCCTTACGTCTTCAGCCTGTTCATGTTCATCCTGTTCGCGAACCTTCTCGGCCTGCTGCCGCTGGGTGTTGTCGGCGTGCACCCGTTCACGTTCACCAGTCACTTCACCGTGACCGGTATTCTCGCGATCCTCAGCTTCGCGATCGTGCTGGTCGTCGGCTTCTGGCGTCACGGCTTCCACTTTTTCAGCCTGTTTGTGCCGCACGGCACTCCCCTGCCGATGATCCCGGTGATCGCGCCGATCGAGTTCATCTCGTTCATGGTGCGCCCGTTCAGCCTCGGCCTGCGACTGTTCGTCGCCATGATGGCCGGCCACGTGCTGCTGGAAGTGCTGTCGAGCTTCGTCATCGACGGGACCAACGCAGGCGTCGGCTTCGGCCTGCTTGTCGGGCTTCCCAGCTTCCTGCTGATGATCGGCATCTGCGCGCTCGAACTGCTCGTCGCCGGTATCCAGGCCTACGTTTTCGCCCTTCTGACGTCGCTGTACATCAACGACGCCGAGAACCTTCACTAAGTTTCTTCTTCAACTTACGAAATTCAAAGGAGTTTTATCATGGACATGGAAGCCGCCAAGCTCATCGGTGCGGGTCTTGCTGCTATCGGCGCCGGCATGGCCGCCATCGGCGTGGGTAACGTCTTCGGCTCGTTCCTCGAGAGCGCGCTGCGCAACCCGGGTGCCGCCGACGGCCAGCAGGGTCGCCTGTTCATCGGCTTCGCCGCCGCCGAACTTCTCGGCCTGCTGGCGTTCGTCGTGTCGATGATCCTGATCTTCGTCGCCTAAGACCGACCACGGGTTTACGCCGTCCGGACCTGCGGGTCCGGTCGGCGCCCATGATACGAGCGCGCGATGCCACAGATAGCCCAGCTAGCCGAAACCTATTCCAGCCAGATCTTCTGGTTGCTGATCTTTTTCGGCTTCACGTTCTTCTTCATCGGTCGCGGCATGGTGCCGCGTATCATGGCGACCGTGGAAGCGCGCGATGCGCAGATCGCCACCGACCTTGCGGCCGCTCAGGCCGCACGGGACGAGGCGGACCGGCAGGAAGAGGCGTGGCGCAAGCGCGAGAACGACAACCGGGCAGCCGCCCAGGCCGTCCTCACCAAGGCGAAGGGCGAGGCTTCGGTCGCGTCAGAAGCTCGCCTCTCTGCCGCTCAGTCGGCGATCGACGCGCGAATGGCCGAGGCCGAAGCGCGCATCGGTGCGGCGCGTGACACCGCGATGGGCGAGATCCAGACCGTTGCCGCCGAGGCTGCGCAGGACATCGTCCAGCGGCTCGCCGGCATCAAGGTGACCAGGCCCGTCGCCAGCAAGGCCGTGAAGGAGGCCATGACCCATGGCTGATCCGCTTCCCGAAGTCTTCACGGCGAACGAAGCCGAAACCGTGGCCGAGACCGGCCATGGCGGGGCGCCCGTTCATGTGGAGCCCGAACTCTTCGGCATGGCCCCGTTCCAGATCGTCGCCCTGGCGATGCTCATCCTCATCCTGATCATGGTTTGGAAGCGCGTGCCGGGGATGATCACCGGACGGATCGACGGCAAGATCGCCGCGATCCGCCAGCAGCTCGACGAAGCCAAGGCGCTGCGCGCCGAGGCCGAGCAGCTTCGCGCCGAGTACGCAGCCAAGATCGCCGGCGCCGAAAAGGACGCCGAATCGCTCCTTGCCAATGCCCGTCATGAGGCCGAGTTCATTTTGGACAAGGCCAAGACCGACAGCGAGGAAGTCGTCGCGCGCCGCGAACGCATGGCGACCGACAAGATTGCCGCCGCCGAGCGCGAAGCGGTCGACCAGGTCAAGGCGCGTGCTGCTGAGGCGGCGACCGTCGCTGCCCGCAAGCTGATCGCCGAGAACCACGCCGAAGACGCGGACCGCAAGCTCGCCGACGAGATCATCGCCGGCATTTAAGCCAGACGCCTCGCTGGTTAATGAAGGGCGGTCCGCGGGGCCGCCCTTTCGCGTTTCAGGCCTCGCTCACCGCCTCAAGCGAAGATCGACAGGTCGAGCGGCTCCGAGTTGCCGAACCAGATCACGAAGCGGGTGTGATCGTCGAGATCGTTCCCGCTGAGGCCGTGGGCGAACACCGTCAGGCTGCCGCGCACATCCGAAATCCACGCGGCGAACCGCGCGAACTGTTCGGGACGCAGCGACAGTTGCACCGACCCGCGCGGGTGCGGGCCGACCGGGGCGGTGTGGAAGTGGCCGACAGGACAGACCAGCGCCTCGCGCGCGGCGTCGGCGAGCGTCTGCGCCTGCCCCAATTGTTCCGGATCGAAATAGATGTGCGCGTGGTAGCCGCGGATCGCCATCGTCAGAAATTGTCCTTGGCGGCGCGCAACTTGGCGAACGTCTCCTGCGGCGTGTGGCCGCCCCAGCGGTTGCGCAGGTCTTCGCGATCGGCCCGCAGGAACGGGTTGGTCAGCAGCTCCCGTTCGAGCTTGGTCGGCACCGTCGGTTCGTGACGGGCCCGCCTGTCGTCGATCTCCTTTGCGTAGAGCTGGAGGTCCAGGTTATCCGGATCGGCGTGGAGAGCGAACTTCGCGTTCGACTGGGTGTATTCGTGCGCGCAGTAGAGCATCGTCTCGGGCGGTAGGGCGCGAATGCGTTCGAGGCTCGCCCAGAACTGATCGGGCTCGCCTTCGAACATCCTGCCGCAGCCGAGCGCAAAGATACTGTCGCCGACGAACGCGACGTCATCCTCGTCGAGGTGGTAGGCGATATGGCCGTTGGTATGCCCGCCGACATCGATGACCGCCGCCTCGTGGTCGCCGATGGTAACGGTGTCGCCGTTCTTCACCACGCGGTCGATCGGCGAGATCCGTTCGACTTCTGCCGGAGCGACGATCGTACAGCCGGTTGCCGCCTTTATCGCCTCGTTCCCGCCGGCATGGTCGGGATGCCAGTGCGTGTTCCAGATCTGGGTAATCTGCCAGCCCTTCTCGGCCGCGGCGGCGAGGTAGGCATCTGCGTCGGGCGTGTCGATCGCGACCGTCTCGCAGCTGTCCGGGTCGTGGACCAGGAAGCCGTAATTGTCGCTCAGACAGGGGAACTGGTGAATTTCTAGGGGCATCGGAGTCTTCGTCGTCCTACCGCTTCGCTACCTGGGGACCAAAGGTAGTGCGTCCGCCCCATGTAGGAAAGGCCCGCCTGCTCGTGTGAGCAAGCGGGCCTTCCTGAATGGCCGAAGCGGCTAGGTCAGGATCAGTCCTGCTTGGCCTTCAGCGCCTCGCCGAGGATGTCGCCGAGCGACGCACCCGAATCCGACGAACCGTACTGTTCGACAGCCTGCTTCTCTTCGGCGATCTGACGCGCCTTGACCGAGAAGTTGGGCTTCTTCGAACGGTCGAAGCCGATGACCATCGCGTCGAGCTTCTGGCCCGCCTGGAAGCGGTCCGGACGCTGCTCGTCGCGGTCGCGGCCGAGGTCGCTGCGCTTGATGAAGCCCGTCGCGCCGTCGTCGCCCGCCTGCACTTCGAGGCCGCCATCGCGGACTTCGAGCACGGTCACGGTGACCACGTCGTTCTTCTTCATGCCGCTCGAGCCGCCCGTGGTCGCACCGGCAACCGGGGCGCCCTTTTCCAGCTGCTTCATGCCGAGGCTGATGCGCTCCTTCTCGACGTCGACGTCGAGAACGATGGCTTCGACCTCTTCACCCTTGCGGTGGAGCGCCAGCGCGTCTTCGCCCGAAATGCCCCAGGCGATGTCCGACATGTGGACCATGCCGTCCACGTCGCCGGGCAGGCCGATGAACAGGCCGAACTCGGTGGCGTTCTTGACTTCGCCGGTGACCTTCGCGCCGACCGGGTGGGCTTCGGCGAACTCTTCCCACGGGTTGCGCTGGGCCTGCTTGAGGCCGAGGCTGATGCGGCGCTTGTCGCTGTCGACCTCGAGTACCATCACGTCGACTTCCTGCGAAGTCGAGACGATCTTGCCGGGGTGGACGTTCTTCTTGGTCCAGCTCATTTCCGAAACGTGGACGAGGCCTTCGATGCCCGGCTCGATTTCGACGAACGCACCGTATTCGGTGATGTTCGTGACCGTGCCGGTCATCTTCATGCCGACCGGGTACTTGGCGGCGACGCCATCCCACGGATCGCTTTCCAGCTGCTTCATGCCGAGGCTGATGCGCTGCGTTTCGGGGTTGATGCGGATGATCTGCACCTTGACCGTGTCACCGATGTTGATGACCTCGTTCGGGTGGTTGACCCGCTTGTAGCTCATGTCGGTGACGTGGAGCAGGCCGTCGATGCCGCCCAGGTCCACGAACGCGCCGTAATCGGTGATGTTCTTCACGACGCCGTCGATCACCTGGCCTTCGCCCAGCTTGTCGATCAGCTCGCTGCGCTGTTCGGCGCGGGTTTCCTCGAGCACCGCGCGGCGCGAGACGACGATGTTGCCGCGGCGGCGGTCCATCTTCAGGATCTGGAACGGCTGCGCCATGTCCATCAGCGGGCCGACGTCGCGCACCGGGCGGATGTCGACCTGCGAGCCGGGCAGGAACGCCACGGCGCCGTCGAGGTCGACGGTGAAGCCGCCCTTGACGCGGCCGAAGATGCGGCCCTCGACGCGCTTGCCTTCGCCGAATTCGCTTTCCAGCTTGTCCCACGCGGCTTCGCGGCGGGCGCGGTCGCGGCTGAGCATCGCTTCGCCGTCGGCGTTCTCGACGCGGTCGACGAAGACTTCGACTTCGCTACCGACGCTGAGGCCGTGCGAGCCGTCTTCTTCGCCGCGCTCGAATTCGCGCAGGGAGATGCGACCTTCGCTCTTCAGACCGACGTCGATGATCGCCATGCCGTTTTCGATGGCGGTGACGGTGCCCTTGACGACGCGGCCTTCGAAGCCTTCGTCGCCGGCGCCGCCGAGCTGTTCGTTGAGAAGCGCCTCGAAATCGGCGCGAGTGGGATTGGCAGTCGATGCCATGCTATGTTCCTTCACGTTTGCTACCGGCCGCGGGTTCTACCCGGGTCTTTCTCCGCGTCGGCGGGATTGCCTTCACGGGCCAAGAGGGCCGATGCCGCGCGGGGCCGATCGCCGTCGCACGGGTCCAGTCGAGCAGATGCTTTCGGGGACGGGCGGCCCCTAGGCGAAAAGCCGGTCGAAGGCAAGCCGGGGCCGGCGGCGGAAGGTGACACGAAGTATACACCAGAATTCGGCGCGGACAGGGCTGGTTGCCCGTTGTCGGGAATGCGCGACGGCAAGATCGGATTTCGGGCTGACCGTCGCGCTATCTGCATAGCCCAGCTCATGGCGAGATTGCCGCGTGTAGGAAAATGCTTTGGGATCAGTCGCGCCGCGCACGCTCGATTGCCTCGATTGCGGCAGCGAGTGCTTCGTTGCGGGTCATCGCCGAGTTGTCGATCACGAACGCGCCGTCTGCCACCCGCAAGGGGGCATCGCTGCGGTTGGCATCTCGTTCGTCGCGGAGGCGAATGTCGTCGGCAATGGACGTGAGGTCGGCCTCGATCCCTCGTTCGCGCATTTCCTTCCAGCGACGCTCGGCGCGGGCATCGACGCTGGCTGTGACGAAGAGCTTCACGTCGGCGTCGGGCGCGATGACGGTGCCGATGTCGCGCCCGTCGAGCACGGCTCCGCCCGGTTGCTCGGCAAAGGCACGCTGCCGCTCGAACAGTGCCTGCCGCACCGACGGATGGATCGACACGCGGCTTGCGAGGCCGCCGACTTCCTCGGTCCGCAGATGGGGGTCGCCCAACAGGCTGTCGGGAAAGGTCGTCGCCGCAAGCGCATCGCCGCCATCGTCGGGATCGCCGCCATCGCGGAACGCCTGCCATCCGACCGCGCGGTAGAGCAGTCCAGTGTCGAGATAGGCGAGGCCGTAATGCGCCGCGAGCGCGCGGGCGATCGTCCCCTTGCCCGAGGCAGTGGGACCGTCGACGGCGATGATCATGCGGCCTTCCTGCGGGCGAGGGTGGCCTTCACCAGCCCGTAGATCGCGATGGCGGCCCAGAAACCTTCGAGCACCAGGCTCGGCAAGTTCGTATGGACGATGAGCGACACGGTCAGCAGCGCGGCACCCGCAAGGTTGGTGCCGTGCAGCACGAACGGGTTCGGTGCGTCGGCCCAGGTCAGGTAGGCATAGGCGGCGATGATGCACGCCATCCCGGCGAACCCGACGAGGGTGTAGATGTCGAGACCGCTCATGCGCGCGCGCTGTCGAGCAGAGCTTCGAAGGCGGGGAAGCTCGTTGCGATGGGGCGCGTGTCATCGACCTCGACGCCGTCGCGGCTGACAAGGCCGGCGACCGCCATGCTCATCGCGATACGGTGGTCGAGGTGGGTGACGATCGGGCCGCCGCCGGGCAGCAGGTCGCCGCCGGTGCCGTCGATGACGAGGCCGTCTTCGACCTCCTCGACCCGTGCGCCCACAGTGGTGAGCGCGGCGGCCATGGCGGCGAGGCGATCCGATTCCTTGACGCGCAGTTCTTCGAGCCCGCGGGTCACGGTGCGGCCGTTTGCCAGCGCAGCCGCGACGAAAAGGACGGGAAACTCGTCGATCATGCTCGGCGCGACCGCCGGGTCGACCTCGATCCCCGTGAGCTGCGCATGGCGGACGCGCAGGTCGGCCACGGGCTCACCGCCCACCTCGCGCGCGTCCAGTTCCTCGATGCTCGCGCCCATCTGGCGCAGCACTTCGACCAGGCCCGCCCGCGTGGGGTTAAGGCCGACGTTCTCGATCACGAGATCGCTGCCCTCGATCACGCTCGCCGCGACCATGAAGAATGCGGCCGACGAAGGGTCGCCCGGAACCTCGATCGTCTGCGGATTGAGGTCGGCCTCGCCGCGCACGGTGATGATCCGTTCGCCGCCCACTTCCTCGACCTGCAGTTCCGCGCCGAAGCCGCGCAGCATCCGCTCAGAATGGTCGCGAGTCGGCACCGGCTCGATCACCGTGGTGATCCCGGCGGTGTTGAGGCCGGCAAGCAGCACCGCGCTCTTCACCTGGGCGCTCGCGACGGGAAGGCGGTACTCGATCGGCACCGGCACTTTCGCGCCGGTCATCATCAGCGGCAGGCGGCCGCCGGGCGATGGGGTGAAACTCGCGCCGATGCGGCTCAGCGGCTCGATCACCCGGCCCATCGGGCGCTTCGACAGGCTCGCGTCGCCGGTGAAGGCGGCGGTGATGTGGTGGCTGGCGATGAGCCCCATGAGCAGCCGGGTCGAAGTGCCCGAGTTTCCCATCTCGAGCGCGGCGCCCGGTTGCAGCAGGCCGCCGATGCCCACACCGTGGATGCGCCATTCGTCGCCGTACTTCTCGACCTGTGCGCCCATCGCGCGCATGGCGGCGGCAGTGGCCATCACGTCCTCGCCCTCGAGCAGGCCGGTCACGCGGGTTTCGCCCACCGCCAGCGCGCCCAGCATCACAGATCGGTGGCTGATTGACTTGTCGCCAGGCACGCGGATTCGACCGCGCAGGGGGGCGGATGGCAGGAAGCGGCGGGGGGAGGGTGTATCGCTGGTCAAGACGGCGGCTCTTTGACAGCGCCCATACCCTGTGGCAAGGCGCGCCCGCTCTTGATTCCGGTGCGCCGGATATCCATCAAGTTTCGTGAATTCTACGCCCTTGCCCGCCTCCCGGGCAGGCAGCATCGAGGATATACAATGGTCAAGCCAGAGTGGGGCACCAAGCGCCAGTGCCCCAAGTGCGGTGAACGCTTCTACGACCTGACGAAGGACGAGCCGGTCGAGTGCATCGAATGCGGCGAGAAGTGGTACCCCGAACCCGTCTTGAAGTCCAAGCAACCGATCCCCTTCGAGGAAGAAAAGAAGAAGAAGGAAGAGGCTGATTCCGACCTCGCCGGAGACGATCTGGAGGATCTCGACGTCGATGACGACGAGGATTCGCCGGACAACGACGTCGACCTCGGCGGTGACGACGATCTCGGCGTGACCACGGCGGGCGACGACGACGACGTGGACGAGTAAGTCCGGCAGCCCGATTTCGGGCTTGCCAACCGGGGCCGCCCTCCATAAAGGGGCGGCCCGCCGGACCTCACGGATCGGCACACATCGATGAGATGGGGCCTTAGCTCAGCTGGGAGAGCGCCTGCATGGCATGCAGGAGGTCAGCGGTTCGATCCCGCTAGGCTCCACCATCGAAACAGACAAAGTCGGGTTTCTCGCAATGAGGCTCGCACGCTGGCCGACGAGGTTTCGTCCGCCGGCGTTTTTCGCATTTGCCGGGCCCCATGCGGTTTGGCCGAGTTGAGGTAGCGCATGTTCGACACCCTGTCCGATCGCCTCGGCACCGTCTTCGACCGCCTACGCGGTCGCGGCGCGCTGAGCGAGCAGGACGTGCGCGATGCCATGCGCGAAGTGCGCGTCGCGCTGCTCGAGGCGGACGTGGCCCTGCCGGTCGCGCGCCGGTTCATCGATTCGGTCACCGAGAAGGCAGTCGGGCAGGACGTGCTCCGCTCGGTCACCCCGGGCCAGATGGTCGTCAAGATCGTCCACGACGAGCTCGTCGAGATGCTCGGCGGTGGCGACGGCGCGGTTGCCGAAGGGCTGAACCTCGCAGCGAAGCCCCCGGTCGTCGTGATGATGGTCGGCCTCCAGGGCTCGGGCAAGACGACCACAACCGCCAAGCTCGCGAAATATATCCGCGAGAAGCACGGCAAGAAGGCCCTGATGGCCTCGCTCGACGTCGCGCGGCCCGCGGCGCAGGAGCAGCTTGCGGTGCTCGGCACGCAGGTGGACGTGGCGACCCTGCCTATCGTGCAGGGCCAGCAGCCGGTCGACATCGCCCGCCGCGCGCTCGAATCGGCGCGGTTGCAGAACATCGACGTCCTGTTGCTCGACACCGCCGGCCGCCTGCACGTCGACCAGGCGCTGATGGAAGAGATGAAGGCGGTCGCCTCCGTTTCGGCGCCGACCGAAGTGCTGCTGGTGGTCGATTCGTTGACCGGCCAGGATGCGGTCAACGTCGCGCAGTCGTTCTCGGGCGAGGTGCCGCTGACTGGCGTTGTGCTGACCCGGATGGACGGCGACGCCCGCGGCGGCGCGGCGCTGTCGATGCGACACGTCACCGGGAAGCCGATCAAGTTCGCGGGCACCGGCGAAAAGCTCGACGCGATCGAGGCGTTCCATCCCGGCCGCGTGGCCGATCGCATCCTCGGCATGGGCGACGTCGTCTCCCTTGTCGAGCGCGCGGCCACCGCGATCAAGGAAGAAGAGGCCGAGGCGCTGGCCAAGCGCATGGCCAAGGGTCAGTTCGACCTCAACGACCTTCGCATGCAGCTCAAGCAGATGCAGAACATGGGCGGCCTCGGGATGCTCGCAGGCATGATGCCGGGCATGAAGAAGGCCAAGCAGGCGATGGCCCAATCGGGCATGGACGACAAAGTGCTCGTCCACATGGACGCAATCATCGGCTCGATGACGGCCAAGGAACGCGCCCGTCCCGAACTGATGAACGCCAAGCGCAAGAAGCGGGTGGCGGCGGGTGCGGGGCTCGACGTCCAGGACGTCAACAAACTGCTCAAGATGCACCAGGAAATGGCCCGCGCGATGAAGCAGATCCGCAAGATGGGCGGCTTCAAGGGCCTTGCCGCGGCGTTCGGAAAGGGCGGCCTCGGCGGTGCGCTCGGCGGAATGGGCGGCATGGGTGGCGGCGGCGGTTCCGCTCCGCCTGCGTTACCCGGACTCGGAGGCGGGGGGGTCCCCGGAAACCTCCAGGATTTGATGAAAAAGAAGTGATTACAGTTTCGTATTTCAGAAAGGTGAAGTGAAATGGCAGTTGCAATTCGTCTGTCGCGCGGTGGCGCGAAGAAGCGTCCGTATTACAAGATCGTGGTGGCCGACAGCCGCTCGGGCCGTGACGGCAAGTTCCTCGAGCAGATCGGGACCTACAACCCGCTCCTCGCCAAGGACGACGAGAACCGCGTGAAGATCGACGGCGACCGTGCGAAGCATTGGCTCTCGGTCGGCGCGCAGCCGTCGGACCGTGTCGCTCGCTTCCTCGACGCCGCCGGCGTTCGCGAGCGCGCCGCGCGCAACAACCCGAAGAAGGGTGAGCCGGGCGAAGCCGCCAAGGAGCGCGCCGAAGAGCGTGCCACCAAGGCTGCCGAGGCTGCCGAAGCCGCCGCTGCGGCCGCCGCCGCTCCCGCCCCCGAGCCGGATCCGGAAGTCGAGGCCGAGCCCGCCGCCGCCGAAAGCGATGCGACCGGTTCGGTGAAGTCGGAAGCGACCGCCGAGGCTGTTGCCGAAGCCGTTGCCGACGAAGTCCCAGCCGAAACCACTTCGGAAGACGCTGCCGCGATCGCCGAAGAAGTCGCCGAGGGCGGCCCGGCTGCCGAGGCTTCGGACGAAAAGGCCGAGGGCTAAGACCCGATGGACAAGCCCGTCACCCTCGCCGCCGTCGCCGGTGCGCACGGGGTGGCGGGCGAAGTCCGCCTGAAGCTGTTCGGCGAAGGTGTCGAATCGCTCAAGATTTACAAGACTTTCAACGACGGTGCTCTCACGCTGTCGAAAGTGCGGGACGACGGCAAGGGCGGCGCAGTCGCCCGCTTCGCCGAGATTGCCGACCGGACAGCCGCCGAGAATCTTCGCGGCACAGTCCTCACCGTCACGCGTGACGCGATGCCACCGCTCGGTGAGGGTGAATACTATCACGCAGACCTGATCGGCCTCTCCGCCGTCTCGCCCGAAGGTGAAATGCTGGGCATGATCGTCGCGGTCGAGAACTACGGGGCGGGCGATGTGCTCGATATCGAGCTTGTCAGCGGGAAGCGGGCGATGGTCCCGATGAACGCCGATGCGGTGCCCGAATGGAATGCCGCCCGCGCGGTAGTCGACCCCGCCTTTATCGCCTGATCGGGCGCTCCTTCGCCAAGTGGTTGCGGATGGTGGTCGATGCCACGCCCGCCTGGCCCATAGCATTGCTGATCTGGTCGAGGCCCTTCACCACGTCGCCCGCTGCGAACAGCCCCGGCACGCTCGTTTCGAAGTGATCGTCGGTGAGCACGCAGCCGTCCTCGCTCGTGTCCGCACCGGCCTGCTCGGCCAATTCGGAACGGATGTGGCTGCCGAGCGCTGGATAGACGCTGTCGAAGGTCATCCAGCCTCGCGACGTGTGCAGCGCCAACTGCTGGCCCTCAATCTTCCAGTCTCCGCAGGGGCCATCGACGCGAACGATCCCTGCGTCATCGAGCTTGGCGATGCATTCCAGATCGAGTTCGTGGCACTCATCGTGCGAAACGAGGGTCAGATCGCTGGTGTAGCCGCGAAGGAACAGCGCCTCAGCCGTGCCATGCGTCCCGCTGCCCACGACCGCGACCCGCTTGTCGGTGACCTCATAGCCATCGCAAACCGGACAATAGCGCAGCATCCCTGCAGCCAGCGCCGCGTCGTGTACTTCGTCGGGCAAGCCCGCGGGGCGGCGATTGATCACTCCAGTCGCCAGCAGGACGGACCGTGCGGTGTAGGTTCCGCTGTCGGTTCCTACGGTAAAATGGTCGCCGGTCTTCGCAAGGTGCGTCACGCGTTTCTCTTCCCGGATCGCACCGTACTGGTGCGCCTGCTTGTACATCCGGTTGAGGAGATCCTTGCCGTTGATCCCGTCGGGAAAGCCGGCGTGGTTGTGGCTCGTCGGGATCCACGCCGCGCGACTCTCGCCGCTGTCGAACAGCCGGATCGAGAGGTGATAGCGGGCGAGGTAGATCGCCGCGGTCAGCCCCGCGGGTCCGGCACCGATGATGATGCAGTCGTCCGGTACGTCCAGTTCTACGTCGCTCATGCTTGCCTTGCCCGTCCAGCTTCATCATGGCGGGCCGATGACCTTCGCCGCCACCGTCATAACGCTCTATCCCGAGATGTTTCCCGGACCTCTCGGCGTTTCGCTCGCGGGGCGGGCGCGCGAGCGGGGGGACTGGAGCCTTCAGGCAGTGCAGCTCCGCGACTTCGCGACGGACAAGCATCGCACGGTCGACGACACCCCGGCCGGCGGCGGCGCAGGCATGGTGCTGAAGGCCGATGTGCTCGCTGCCGCTCTGGATAGCGTGCCTGCAGGGCGGCCGGTTCTGGCGATGACCCCGCGTGGCAAACCGATCGACCAGGCGCGCATCCGGGAGCTTGCGGCTGGGCCGGGTGTCACCATCCTGTGCGGCCGGTTCGAAGGTTTCGACGAGCGCCTGTTCGAGGCGCGGCCCGAGATCGAGCAGGTGTCGCTCGGCGACATCGTGCTCTCTGGCGGCGAGCCCGCCGCGCTGGCCCTTCTCGATGCTTGCATTCGCCTGCTTCCCGGCGTAATGGGCGCCCCGCTCAGCGGAGCCGAGGAGTCCTTCGAGGAAGGCCTGCTCGAATATCCGCAGTTCACCCGACCTTATGAATGGGAAGGGCGCACGATCCCCGAAGTGCTGCGATCGGGGGATCATGCGAAGATCGCCGCATGGCGCAAGTCCATGAGCGAACACGATACTCGGCTACGCAGGCCGGACCTTTGGGAACGCTACAGTGGCGTTCGGGGCCAGCCTGCCTCTGGTGCGCAGCGAGAAACGAAGGACCAGGACCAGTGAATCTGATCCAGCAGCTCGAGGCCGAGGCCGTCGAGGCCCTGTCGCAGGGCAAGGACATCCCCGAATTCCGCGCCGGCGATACGCTGCGCGTGGGCGTGCGCGTCGTCGAAGGCACCCGCACCCGTACCCAGAACTTCGAAGGCGTGTGCATCGCGCGTTCGAACCGCGGCATGGGTTCGAATTTCACCGTGCGCAAGATCAGCTTCGGCGAAGGCGTGGAACGTGTGTTCCCGCTCTACTCGCCCAACATCGAGAGCATCACCGTGGTGCGTCGCGGTGTCGTGCGCCGTGCGAAGCTGTATTACCTGCGCGGCCGCACCGGCAAGCGCGCCCGCATTGCCGAGCGCAAGCAGGTGGTCGTCAAGGACAGCTGAGACAGCCGTCCGGTCGAAACCGAATAGAAAAGGGCGCTCCGGGAAACCGGGGCGCCTTTTTTCTTGCGCGACTTTGCCGCTTGATCGCATTTACCAACCGGGGATGACCGCGCCCGGTTCGGTGGTCGGGGGGATATGACCATGGGGGACGGCATTACGCTGGCGCCGGTTCGCGGACGCGACCGGATCGATGTGCTCGATATCCTGCGAGGGATAGCGATCCTCGGCATCTTTTACATGAACATCCCTTTCATGGCGGGCCCGATTGCGGCGCTGGTCGGCGATATCCGACAGATGGGGTGGACCCCGGCGGATGCCGCGACGTGGAGCGTCATCGCGGTGACCTGGGAAGGCACGCAGCGCGGGATGCTGGAATTTCTCTTCGGCGCGGGGCTAATGGTCACAGCGGCGAAGGCAATGGATCCGACCGGGCCGGTAGGGATCGCCGACCTCTACATTCGCCGAAACCTGTGGTTGTTCGCATTCGGCATGCTCGATGTGTTCGCGCTGCTGTGGCCCGGCGACATTCTCCACATCTACGGCCTCGCAGCGTTGCTGCTGTTTCCGTTCCGCACACTCTCGGTGCGCTGGCTGATACCGCTTGGCCTTCTGTTCGCGACCTTCAGCGCGGTCGGCGGCGGTTTCGAATATTCGAGCCGAACGCAGATGCAGGCGACCTACGCCGTGGCGCAGGACAAGGCAGCGAGCGGCACAAAGCTGACCAAGGCCGAGCAGGACGCGGTCAAGGAATGGCGCAAGAAGGAAAAGGACATCGCCACCGGCGGCGAATTCGGCCGGAAGATCGCCAAGGACGAGAAGAAGGCCCGCAGCGGCTCGATGCTCGATTACGCGTCCTTCATGTGGCAATCGTGGATCATGATCACAGGCAAGGGCGGCCTGCTGTTCGGAGTGTTCGAGGCGTTCAGCGCGATGCTGCTGGGTATCGCTCTGTGGAAGCTCGGCGTGATCCAGGGCAAGCGGACTGAGCGAGAATACCTCGTGCTGGTGCTGGTAGCCTATGGGATGGGCATGGGCCTGCGCTATCTCGGGGTGACCGAGCGGCTGGCCTTCGCTCCCATTCCGAAGACGATCTGGATTACCGCCGAATTCGCGCGTCTTGCGGTATCGCTGGGGCACGTTGCGCTGGTGAACCTGCTGGTCAAGGCGGCGGCAGGACGCTCGCTGCTTGCTCCCTTCAAGGCGGCGGGCAAGATGGCCTTCACTCTCTATTTCATGGAGCAGGTAATCGGCGTCTACGTGATGTTCTCGCCCATCGGCCTGCATCTCCCCGGCGCGCAGGGGTGGGCCACGCTCGCCTGGCAGGCGACGGCGGTCGTCGCGTTCCTGCTGGTGTTTGCGAATATCTGGATGCGGTTCTTCGTGTCGGGCCCGCTCGAATGGCTGTGGCGGAGCCTGTCGTACCTGTCGATCCAGCCGTTCCGCAGGCGGGCCGAACCGCTTGTCGAAGCGGGGTAAAAACGGGCGGGGCGGCGCCGGGGGGCCAGTGGAGCCGCCCCGCCAGTCGTGGGCGAAAGACTTGTGTCAGGAGACGTCACGGCATCACGCCGGAAAACCCCCTGTGTCCGCGTGATGCGGGTGTCCTTTGCGACCCGGCCCGTATCGGTGCTCGGCGGCGCCTCATGAGCCGGTGGGACCGGTGTGGCGGCCGGCTGTTAGGCAAATCTCAAGAAAGCCGGTCAACCCGGAATTAACCAGGCTTGGCGTGCCCCAAGGACACGCTGCGTTGCGCTTTTGCTGCAAGCGCGTAGAGGGGCCGCTCGAAATCGTCCGAGTGCACGAAGGAGTACGTGAAGTGGGTTACCGGGTGGCGGTGGTCGGAGCGACCGGCAACGTGGGCCGCGAGATGCTGGCCGTGCTCGCCGAGCGCGAGTTCCCCTGCGACGAGGTCGCGGCGGTTGCGAGTTCGCGTTCGACCGGGACCGAGGTCGAATTCGGCGACACCGGCAAGATGCTCAAGTGCAGGAACATCGAGCACTTCGACTGGGCTGGCTGGGACATCGCGCTGTTCTCCGCCGGCAGCGGCCCCGCGCAGGAATACGCGCCCAAGGCGGCTGCGGCGGGCTGCGTGGTGATCGACAACAGCAGCTTCTACCGCATGGACCCCGACGTGCCGCTGATCGTGCCCGAGGTGAACCCGGACGCGATCGACGGCTACTCGAAGAAGAACATCATCGCCAACCCCAACTGCTCGACCGCGCAGATGGTCGTTGCGCTGAAGCCGCTGCACGATGCCGCCGGCATCAAGCGCGTGGTGGTCAGCACCTACCAGTCGGTATCCGGCGCGGGCAAACAGGGCATGGACGAACTGTTCCAGCAGAGCCGCGGCATATTCGTCGGCGATCCGGTCGAAAGCCAGAAGTTCACCAAGCAGATTGCTTTCAACGTGATCCCGCACATCGACAGCTTCCTCGACGACGGCTCGACCAAGGAAGAGTGGAAGATGGTCGTGGAGACCAAGAAGATCCTCGATCCGAAGGTCAAGGTGACCGCGACCTGCGTGCGCGTGCCGGTCTTCGTCGGTCACTCGGAATCGATCAACCTGGAATTCGAGCGCGAGATTTCGGCGCAGGAGGCACAGGACATCCTGCGCGAGGCGCCGGGCGTCATGCTGATCGACAAGCGCGAGGACGGCGGATACGTCACCCCGGTTGAGTGCGTCGGCGACGGAGCGACCTTCATCAGCCGCGTGCGCGAAGACTCGACCGTCGAGAACGGCCTCAACATCTGGTGTGTCAGCGACAACCTGCGAAAGGGTGCCGCACTCAATGCGGTCCAGATTGCTGAACTGCTCGGACGGCGCTGCCTCAAGAAGGGCTGACCGTGCTCCGCCTCGGCGTACCGCTTCTGGCGCTCGCACTCATCGGATGCGGACAGGAACCGGCGGCACCGCAGCCTTCGGTCACTGCGAGCGCTTCGGGCAACGCGACACCGTCTCCCACTGCCACGGCAACCGCCCCTGTGGTGGTCGGGAAGGCGATCCTCAGTGCAGGCGGAGCCGGCTTCGGTCGCGCGTCGGCCAGCGCCACCCGCTTTTCATTCGGCGCTGCGCGGGCCGAAGTCGAGAAAGCGGCGGACGCTGCTCTCGGGGTTGCGCGCGAGCGCTCGGCCAATGGCGAGTGCGGCGAGGGTCCGCTCGAGTTCACCGACTATCCCGGATTGCGGCTCGTTTTCCAGGACGGGAACTTCGCGGGATGGCTTGCGCGCGAGGATACCCACGTCATTACGTCCGACGGAATTCGCCCGGGCACGTTCCTGCGCGATCTGCGGATCACCCGCAGCGTTCGCTTCGTGGAGGGAAGCACCCTCGACGGCGAATTCGAGTATCTCGCGGCTGACGGCAACTGGATCGGCGGCTTCGTCGCGGGCGCGGACCGCGAAACGAAGGTCGTGAGCCTCCACGCCGGACTGACCTGCTTCTTCCGCTAGATCGGCGACCGATCAGTGTTCCGCCATCGGCGGAGGCGGACCGCTCGAAGCGGCGGGGCGCAGGAACAACACCAGGGGCACTGCCGCGAGTGCAAACCAGGCCATGAGATAGAAATCGTTGAGATAGGCGATCATCGCCGCCTGCCGGTTGACCTCCGCATCGACGATGCCGAGCGCCACGTCGCCCAGCGTCTGGTAGCGATCGATCGTCGTGAGATCGAGCGACCCGAGCACCGCGCTGCTGATGCGCCCTCCCAGTTCCTCGTGCCCGATCTGGATGTTGGCGGCGAGCAGAATGGTGGTGATGGAAATGCCTATGGAGGCGCCAAGCGAGCGCATCAGGTTCAGAAGGCTCGACCCTTCGGTGCGGAGGCGGGGCTCGAGGGTCGCATAGGCCGCGATATTGAGCGGAATGAAGACAAGGCCCATCCCGAGACCTTGGATGAGTCCGGACTGGACGAAATGCCAGGCGTCGGTCGCAAGCGACCAGTGCGCCATCTGCCATTGGGACAAGGCAACGATCGCGAACCCGCTGCCGACGACCACGCGCACATCCGCGCCCCGTCGCACGAGAACTCCGGCCAGCTGCATCGAGATAAGAACGCCGATCCCGCGTGGCATCAAGACCATCCCGGTATCGATCACGCTGTATCCGAACAGGTGCTGGAGCATCGGCGCCATCAGCGCCATGTTGGCGAACATCACGAGTCCGATGACCAGCATGAAGGCCAACGAGATCGCGAAGTTCCGGTCCGCGAAGAGCGCGGTGTCGAACAGCGGCTGACGCGCGGTGGCGAAGTGGATGACCGCAATCCATGCACCGCTCGCGGCCAGGAACGCATAGAGCCAGATCTCCTTGGACGCGAACCAGTCGAGCTGGTGCCCGCGGTCGAGCATGAGCTGGAACGCGGCGAGCGCGAGCCCCACCAGCGCGAAACCGATCAGGTCGAAGCGCCGCGGGGTTGCCTCGCGCTCCGGCAGCAGCGACATCAGGATCGCGAGCGACAGGACGCCGATCGGCAAGTTGACGTAGAATACCCAGCGCCAGCTGGCGCTTTCGGTCAGCCAGCCGCCGAGTACCGGGCCGAGGATCGGGCCTATCATGATCCCCATGCCCCAGATCGCCATCACCTGGGCGTGGCGGCTGGGTCGGCTCGTATCGAGCATGAAACTCTGGCTGAGCGCGGGAATGAACGCGCCGGCAACGCCCTGCAATGCGCGGAAGATCAC
Source organism: Tsuneonella sp. HG094 (assembly GCF_053819285.1). Classification (NCBI taxonomy): domain Bacteria; kingdom Pseudomonadati; phylum Pseudomonadota; class Alphaproteobacteria; order Sphingomonadales; family Erythrobacteraceae; genus Tsuneonella; species Tsuneonella sp. HG094. Next base: position 1,353,629 of record NZ_JBSORA010000001.1, on the reverse strand, counting down.
CATTTCGGGCAGGTTCTGCGCCATGCCGCAGAGCATCGAGGCGACGATGAACCCGGCTACCGATCCGATGAACAGTCGCCGTGCTCCGATCCGGTCGGCAAGCCAGCCGGTGATCGGCATCGCGACCGCGCTCGCGACGATATAGCTCGTCAGCACCCAGGTAATTGTGTCGGCGGTCGCTCCCAATGCGCTCTGCATGTGCGGGATCGCGACGTTGGCGATCGTGGAATCGAGCACCTGCAGGAGCGATGCAGCCATGATGCCGACAAGCAGCAATGCATGGTTCTCGACCGGCAGCAGCGCCTGGTCTGTCCGCGCTGCTTCGGCTGCCGGAACGGCGCCATCAGCCGGGATCGCGGCCGAGGCCATCGCCCTAGTGGCGCTTGCCGTCGGTGAACACGGTGACTTCGGTCGAGAGACCGGCGATCATCGCACGCGGTGGCTTGCCCTCGATCGCGATGCGCACGGGTACGCGCTGCGTGACTTTGACCCAGTTGCCGGTGGCGTTCTGCGCGGGCAGGACGGAAAACTCCGACCCGGTACCGGCACCGATCGACGATACGCGGCCCTTTACGACGATACCGGGATAGGCATCGAAGCGGACCTCGGCTGGTTGCCCGACCGCCATGTCGGCAAGGTCGGTTTCCTTGAAATTGGCCTCGACATAGGTGCTGCCGGTGGCAACCAGCGTGACCACGGGGAGGCCCTGGACGATCTGCTGCCCGTCCTGAAGCCGGTCGGCCTGGGCCACGCGGCCAGTAAGCGGGGCGCGAACTTCGGTTCGCCGCAGGTTGAGTTCGGCCAGCGCACGCTGTGCGCGTCCTGCGGCCACCTGCGGGTTCTCGCCCGGCACCTGCGCGCCTGTAGCGAGCTTGGCTTGTGCAGCGCTTCGGCGGGCTTCGGCTGCGCTGAGGTGTTCGCGGGCCTCCGCGACCGAGTGCTGCGCGGCCTCGAGATCGGCTTTCGTCGTGAAGCCGCGGCTCCACAACGCCTGCTGGCGGCTGAGCGCGGCCTGGTTGAACCCGATATCCTCCCGTGCGGCGGCAATATCGGCGCCCGACAGATCGGCCGCACTGGCGAGCGCGGTCACGTTCGCCTGCGCGGTCGCGATCGAGGCGTCTGCCTGCTGGATCTGCAGGCGGTAGGGCTCGGGATCGATGCGGAAGAGGAGATCGCCCTGCTGGACGGTCTGGCCGTCCTTCACCGCGACTTCGACGATCCGTCCGCCGACCTCGGCACTGATCGAGACCTTGTCCTGCTGGACGTAGGCGTTGTCGGTGGTGACCTTTCCCTGAAGGCTCAGCCAATAGAGACCACCCCCTATAAGCAGCGCAAGCGGTAGCGAGATCATCAGGGCAAGTCGGCCGAGACGTCGCGGAGACGCGGCTTTGGTGACGGTCTCTTGCTCGGACGCATCGACCGGGATGCTCATGGGATCGGCTTCAGCCATTGACCACGACCTTATCTACCGGCGCCGCAAGGTTTTCGGCGATGCGCTTGAGCATGGCGGCGAGCTGAGCCTGCTCCTTGTCATCAAACCCACTCAACATCGTCTCGGTCAGTCCATCGATTGCCCGTTCGATGCTTTCGATTTCGCTGCGGCTGCGCGGGGTCAGGTGTAGGCGCCGCGCGCGGCGATCGGTGGGGTCCTGCTGCCGTTCGACCAGACCGCTCTCCTCCATCCGATCGACCATGCGGCACAAGGTGATCGGCTCGATCTCCAGACGATCGGCGTACCACGCCTGGTTCTGGTCGGGATTGCGCGCCAGCATCAGCAGCAGCCGCGCCTGCGGCGAGGTGGCGCCGGTTGCGCGAACACGGTCGTCGAAGGCACGGCGCAGGAGACGCGAGCTGTCGACGAGGAGGTATGGTGCCATCTTGTCCATAGTAGCGCATATAATAAGCACACTCATGATAGACAATCGCTGGTTGGCGGAATTTCGTCGAGGCGTTAGGCGGCGGAAATGACAGAATCGATCAAGAGCGGCGGATGCCAGTGCGGTCGCATACGCTATCGCGTTTCCGTGGACCCGGACTCGGCCTATTTGTGCCACTGCCGGATGTGCCAGCGCGCGACCGGCGGCGTCTCGATCGCCTTCGTCGGGGTCAAGCGTTCGGAGTGCCAATGGGAGCGCGAGCCCGACTGGTATGCTTCGTCACCCATCGCCAAGCGACCGTTCTGCTCGCAGTGCGGTACGCCGCTGGGCTTCCAGTTTGCCGACGATGGCCCGAACATGGACCTGACCGTGGGCAGCTATGACGACCCGTGGGATTTCAAGCCGAAGCATCATTTCGGCGCGGAATCGATCCATGGAGCCTGGATCGATACTCACGACCTTCCGCGGATGCGGACTGACGAATACGACGCCTTAATGCAGAAGTGGAAAGACGCCGGCGCGGAGCCGCCGAAGTGAGCACCGTCACTACCGAAACCCTCGAAGGCTTCGACGGCGCGCCGCTGGCTGTCCACCGGATCGGAGCGGGACGGCCGGTTCTCCTCCTTCACGGCCTATTTTCGGAAGCGAACACGAACTGGATCAGGTTCGGTCATGCGCAGAAACTGGTGGACGCCGGGTTTGAGGCGATCATGCCCGATCTGCGCGCGCACGGTGCCAGCGCCAAGCCGCACGAAGCGGCAGCCTACCCCACCGATGTACTGGTGCGCGACACCTTCGCGCTCGTCGAGCAACTGGGGCTCGTCGATTACGACCTCGTCGGCTTTTCGCTCGGCGCACGGACGGCGGCGCGTTCCGTAATCGCGGGTCTGGAGCCGCGGCGTCTGGTGCTCGCCGGCATGGGTCTCGAGGGGCTCGCGGGCTGGAATCGGCGCTCCGCCTTCTTCCTCGACGCCATCGACCGGTTCGATTCGGTGAAGCACGGCGATCCCGCGTTCATGGCGGTCGCCTTCATGAAGACGCAGAAGATCGACCGCGTGGCGGCGCGACTGCTGCTCCAGTCGGTGGGCGATACCGAGCCGGCCGATCTCGAGAAGATCGCCATGCCGACGCTCGTCCTCTGCGGCGCCGAAGACCGGGACAACGGCGATCCCGTCGCGCTGGCGGAGGCGCTACCCGATGCGCGCCACGAGGTTATCCCGGGCACCCACATGGGCTCGGTCACCGAAGGCGCGCTGGGCGATGCGCTGGTTAGCTTCCTGTCGGGTTGATTAAGCCGAGGCACAGGTTAGGGCGGTAACAGCTGAAACCAACAGGTTGCCATTCGCTCCAGGAGAGTTCCGCCATGAAGTTCGCATCCGTTGCGCTGACCGCGCTTGCCGTCGCGCTCGCCGCTCCCGCCTTCGCCCACAACGAAGTCACTTATCCGCAGACCGCCGAAGGTGCGGCGCAGTTCGTCGCCGCGGCGGAGAAGGACCTGTTCGATTATACGGTTGAGGCGAGCCAGGTGAACTGGGTTAACGCCACGAACATCACCGAGGATACCGACGCGATGGCTGCGCGGATCAACGCGGTGGGAACCGAAAAGACGGTGAAGTATGCGCTCGAGGCGGCGAAGTTCGCTGCGCTTCCGGGCCTCGACGCAGACGTGAAGCGCAAGCTCGACATCATGCGCAATGGGCTCGTGCTGCCTGCCCCTACCACGCCGGGTGCCGCGACCGAACTGAATACGATCGCGACCAGCCTGCAAAGCCAGTACGGCAAGGGCAAAGGCACCCTGAACGGCAAGGAAATCAACGGCTCGGACATCGAGGCCGAGATGGGCAATCCCGAGCGGACACCCGCCGAACTCAGCGAGATGTGGGCGAGTTGGCACACCAACGTCGGCGCGCCGATGAAGGACGATTACGCCCGCATGGTGACCATCGCCAACGAGGGCGCGAAGGAACTCGGCTTTGCCGACACCGGCGCGATGTGGCGCTCGGGCTACGACATGAGCCCCGCCGATTTCCAGGCGATGACGGAGCGGCTGTGGAACGAGACCAAGCCGCTGTACCAGGCGCTGCACACCTACGTGCGCTGGAAGCTCAACGAGAAGTACGGCGATGCGGTGCAGCCCAAGACCGGCGCCATCCGCGCCGACCTGCTCGGCAACATGTGGGCGCAGGAATGGGGCAATATCTACCCGCTCGTCGCGCCGGCAGGCTCGGGCGACCTCGGCTATGACATCGGCGAACTGCTGACCGCGCAGAACAAGACCCCGCTCGACATGGTCAAGATCGGCGAGGGCTTCTACTCCTCGCTCGGCATGGCACCGCTGCCGCAGACGTTCTGGCAGCGCAGCATGTTCGTGAAGCCGGCCGACCGCGAAGTCGTGTGCCACGCGAGCGCGTGGGACATCGACAACAAGGACGACATCCGCATCAAGATGTGCACGAAGGTCAATTCGGACGACTTCGTGACCATCCACCACGAGCTCGGCCACAACTACTACCAGCGCGCCTACAAGGACCAGCCGTTCGCGTATCTAAACGGCGCGAACGACGGCTTCCACGAGGCGATCGGCGACTTCGTGGCGCTGTCGATCACCCCTCAGTACCTCGTGGACATCGGCCTGCTCGACAAGAGCAAGGTTCCGAGTGCCGACAAGGACACCGGCCTGCTGCTGCGCCAGGCGATGGACAAGGTCGCGTTCCTGCCGTTCGGCCTGCTGGTCGACAAGTGGCGCTGGGGCGTGTTCGATGGCACGATCACGCCGGCGACCTACAACAGCGCGTGGGTGGACCTGAAGAAGCAGTACCAGGGCATCGTTCCGCCGGTCGATCGGCCCGCGAACGCGTTCGACCCGGGTGCGAAGTATCACATTCCCGGCAACACGCCGTACACGCGCTACTTCCTCGCGCGGATCCTGCAATTCCAGTTCTACCAGGCGGCTTGCAAGCAGGCCGGATGGAAGGGGCCGCTCCACCGCTGCTCGTTCTATGGCAACAAGGAAGTCGGCGCTAAGCTGAATGCGATGCTGGAAATGGGCGCGTCGAAGCCTTGGCCCGAAGCGCTGCAGGCGTTCACCGGCACCCGCGAGATGAGCGCCAAGCCGATGCTCGACTACTTCGCCCCGCTCAAGAAGTGGCTCGACCAGAAGAACAAGGGCAAGCCCAGCGGCTGGTAAGCCTTTGCAAAAAGCGCACTTGCGCGCGTCGATGAATCTCCTGAGGAATTCGGACGCCGGATCGGCTTTCGATTCGAGAAGGGGGACTACATTCGATGCGCGCAGGTATTCTGGGTCCACTCATGGTGGCTGGAGCTGTTCTTGCAGCTCCGGCGACCGCGGCCGACACTGTCACCGCCTACAACCCGGGCGGCGTAGCGACCGCCGATGCAGGATACAAGGCCACGATCGACGTCGACGATTACGGCGATCCGATCATCAATACCGAGTGGGGTGGATACACGGGTGCTGTGTATTTCTACGGATGCGACGAAGCTACGCACGACCGCTGCGAATCGGTGCAGCTTCGATCGGGCTTCGATCGCAAGAATCCGCTGCCGCTGACCACCCTCAACGAGGTCGTCACCAAATACCGCTACACGGCGATGTGGCTCGACAAGGATGGCGACCCGTGGGTCAATTTCGACCTCTTCACGGGCAGCGGCATCCCGAAAGACGTCTTCACCACAGCGGTGAAGGCCTATGTCGATAAACTTTCTACCATTGCCGACGCCGTCTTCGCGGACGAGCGAAAATAGCTCGATGGCTTCAGCGCAATCCGCCTGTTCGGCCGATTAGCGAAACGGCGGTTCGTTGAACGCGCGCAGCTTGCGGGAGTGGAGGCGCTCGCCTTCCTCCTTGAGTCGCCGACACGCTGCGACGCCGATCTGCAAGTGCGCGGCGATCGCTTCCTCGTAGAACTTGTTTGCCTGGCCGGGCATCTTGATCTCGCCGTGGAGCGGCTTGTCGCTGACGCAGAGCAGTGTGCCGTAGGGTACGCGGAAGCGATAGCCCTGGCCCGCGATCGTCGCGCTCTCCATGTCGACCCCGACCGCACGGCTCAACGACATGCGGTGCGCCGACTTGGTGTACTGCAGTTCCCAGTTGCGATCGTCGGTGGTGACCACGGTGCCGGTGCGCATCCGCTGCTTGAGGTCGGCGCCCTGCGTCCCGGATACTTCCTCCGCCGCGCTGTAGAGCGCCTGCTGGACCTCGGCGATCGCGGGAAGGGGGATTTCGGGCGGCAGGACCGGGTCCAGCACGTGATCGTCGCGCAGGTAGGCGTGGGCGAGGACGTAGTCGCCGATCTTCTGGCTCGGGCGCAGGCCGCCACAGTGGCCGATCATCAGCCACGCCTCGGGCCGCAGGACGGCGAGGTGGTCGGTGATCGTCTTGGCGTTGGAAGGACCGACCCCGATGTTCACCAACGTGATGCCGCTTCGGTTCTCGCCGACCAGGTGATAGGCGGGCATCTGGTGCCGCCGCCACGCGGTATCCGAAAGCTGCATCCGCGCGTTGCCGCGCGGTTCGGTCAGATACAACCCACCCGCGCCGGCCAGCGCGCTGAATGCGTTGCCGCCGAGCTGCTCGGCCGCCCAGTCAACGAATTCATCGACATACCGGTGATAGTTCGTGAACAGGATGAAGCGCTGGAAGTGTTCAGGACTTGTGCCCGTGTAGTGGGCGAGCCGCGCAAGGCTGAAGTCGGTCCGCAGGCCGTCGAACAGCGACAGGGGGATAGGATCGTCGGGCCCGCCGAGTTCGATCCCGTCGGCCAGCTCGTCGCCGATAAGCGCGAGTTCGGTTGCCGGGAAATGCCGCGCAAGGACCTGCGGCGCGATGCCCGCAAGGTCCGCCCCGGCGGTGCCGTCGAGTACGTAGGGAAACGGGATTTCCTGCCGGGAAGCGCGCACTTCCACCTCGACCGGGTAATCGGCCGCGATCAGTTCGAGCTGCTCGGTCAGGTACGAAGCGAACAGCGCCGGGCGCGTCACTGTCGTCGCGTAAGTGCCCGGCGCGTTGAGCCGCCCGTAAGCAAGACCGTGCGGGCTCGCAGGAGCCTCTCCGCCATAGCGGATCACCAGTTCGGGATAGGCATAGCTGCCGTCGATCCGGCGCGAGGCCGCAGGCAGTTTCCCGTCGCGGGCGAAGGCGACGATATCGTCGCGCAGGTTCTGAACCGCGCGGTCGTAGTGCTCCGTGAGCTGGGCGAGGATAGTTTCAACCGATTCCATCGACGGCAGATAGCGCGCCGCTTGCGACAAGGCAAAGACGGCCCGCGAACCCTTTTCCTCCTCGGTCGTTGAGCGGATCATGGACCAGTTCATCATCAACGCCATCGCGCAAGGCGGCTACGTCGGCATTTTCCTGCTGATGGCGCTGGAGAACATCTTCCCGCCGTTGCCGAGCGAAGTGATCATGGGCGTCGGCGGCGTGCTGGTTTCGCGGGGACAGATGGACTTCTGGCCGCTCCTTGCGGTGGGTACGGCGGGGACCGTAGCGGGCAACTATGCCTGGTACTGGCTCGGCGATCACTGGGGTTACGAGCGCACCAGGCCGTTCATCGACCGGTGGTGCCGCTGGCTCACGATCGACTGGGAGCATGTCGAAAAGGCGAGCCGGTTCTTCCACAGTCATGGCCAGTGGGTCGTGCTGTTTCTGCGCTTCTCGCCGTTCATGCGCACGATGATTTCTCTTCCCGCGGGCCTTGCGCACATGCCCGTCGGCAAGTTCCTGCTGTTCACCACGCTCGGGTCGATCGTGTGGAACGCGCTGCTGATCCTGGGTGGGACCGTGCTCGCGCGGTTCCTCGGCGAGTACGAGGTGGTAATGGGCTGGACGATTCTCGGCCTGATTGCCCTCGGCCTTGCCGGATACATCTGGCGTGTCGCCACCTGGAAGCCGCGGCACGAGCGGGAGCTTCCCGCCGAGTAGCCGTCACCCGCGCGGGTGTGCGTTGCGGTAGGTATCGAGCAGCGTCGCCGCATCGACGCGGGTGTAGATCTGGGTCGATCCCAGGCTTGCATGGCCAAGCAGTTCCTGCAGGCTCCTGAGGTCCACTCCGGCGCTGAGCAGGTGCGTGGCAAAGCTGTGTCGCAGAGCGTGGGGCGTTGCGGTCGAAGGCAGGCCAAGTGCAATTCGCGCGCGTGCCATCGCCTTCTGCACCATTCCCTGGCCGAGCGGTCCGCCCTTGGTCCCGCGGAACACGGGTGTTTCCCGCGCGGTCGGCCAAGGGCTCTTGGCGAGGTAATCGGCCACACCCGCGCGGACCAGCGGGATGAGCGGCACCACGCGCTGCTTGTTGCCCTTGCCGGTCACGACCAGCGTCTCGCCCAGCGGCAGGTCGGCCCCGGTTAGCGACAGCGCCTCGGCGATGCGCAGGCCCGCGCCATACATGAGCAGCAGAACCGCCCGGTCGCGCGAGCCGATCCAGTCCTCGCTCGCGCTTCCAGCGACGAGATCGGTCAGGTTCACTGCCTCGTCGGGCGTGACCGGGCGGGGCAGCCCCTTCTTCAGGCGAGGTCCACGCAGTCGCGGTGCGGTCGCATCCTCGCCGACTTGCGAGCGCGCGAAGGCGACGAACCCCTTGAGCGCCGACAGCTCGCGTGCAGCCGAGGCGTTGGCGAGGCCGTCGGCACGACGCAGCGCGAGCTGCCGGCGTAGCGCGGGTCCGTCGGTCGCGGCGACCTGTGACCATTCCCTCAAGCCGGTCGCTTCCAGCAGGCGATTGGCCGCGGCTAGGTAGGCGCGAACGGTATGCGGACTGCGGCGCCGACCGTCGCGCAGGTGTGCGCCCCATGCTTCGAGGAGGTCGGCCTTGCTCACGCCTCGACCAGCGCGTCGGGCACGAGCTCTCCGAGCAATGCATCGAGCAACGGCATCCCGGCCTCGGTGATGGTCAACCGGTCGCCCTCGGTGGCGACGAGCCCGAGCGACCGATGAAGCGCAAGGCGATCCGCGTCGATCAGGTCGCCTTGCGGAACGGCGAAGCGGCGCGACAAGGCGGCAAGATCCACCCCTTCGGCCAGTCGAAGGCCCATCAACAGCGCTTCGGAAGCTTGTTCGCGGAGCCTAAGCGAGCGTTCCTCCGCGATGCCTTGCCCGCTCGTCGAGACCGCAGCGAGCCAGTTCTCCGGCTTCTTGTGGCGCACCGTCGCGTGCCCGCCGCGTCGGCCGTGGGCGCCGGGGCCGATCCCCGCGTAGTCGCGGTATCGCCAGTAGGCGAGGTTGTGGCGGCTCTCCTGCCCGGGGCGCGCGTGGTTCGACACCTCGTAGGCTGGGATGCCCGCCGCCGCGGTCATCAGGCGGGTGAGGGCGAAAAGGTCCGCAGCCGGATCGTCGTCGAGCGGGGAGAACGTGCCCTGCCGCACATCGGTGGCGAACCGCGTGCCCGGCTCGATCGTGAGCTGGTAGAGCGACAGGTGATCGGTGCCGAGCGCCAGCGCCCGGGCCAGCTCCGCTTCCCAATCCGCCACGGTCTGACCGGGGCGCGCGTAGATGAAATCTGCGTTGACCCGCGCGAAGACGCTCTGCGCCGTTTCGAGCGCGGCGAGACCCTCGCTCGCATCGTGCAGCCTCCCGAGGAACCGCAGCGCTGCATCGTCGAGCGACTGGAGGCCCAGAGAGACCCGGTTCACTCCCGCCGCTGCCAGTCCCGCAAAGGCCGCAGCCTCGACCGAAGAAGGGTTGGCCTCCAGCGTGATCTCGATCGCGTCGGCAAAGCCCCACAGCCGCTCGGCCTCGGCCAGCAGCGCAGCTACGAGGGCGGGGGGCATCAAGCTCGGCGTGCCGCCGCCGAAGAATATCGAATCAAGCGGTTCGCCACTCGCGAATGCAGCTTCGTGTCGCATGTCGGCGATCAGCGCGGCCTGCCACGCCGGCACATCCACGCCATCTCGGACATGCGAGTTGAAATCGCAATACGGGCACTTCTTAAGGCAGAACGGCCAGTGGATGTAGAGTGCGCGGGCCATTTACCTTCACTGATACAGAATCGGTTAAGCGTGTCCGCTATAGCCGACACGACGCCTGGATGGGGATCGGGGAATGGGTCGTAGCATATCGCGCGCGTTGAGTGCGTTCGCAATCGTCGCATCAGCGTCGGCAGCCGTGCCGGCCGGAGCGGAACCGCGTGGCGATTTCGCCGGGCGCCTGCTGGAAGCGCATAACATCGAGCGAGATAATGCGGGCCTGCCGCGTCTTTCGTGGTCGCGCAGTCTCGCACAGGACGCGCAGGACTGGGCGTTGCAGCTTTCGCGCCGGGGAAGCCTGCAGCACGCCGAAAGCCACGTCCGCAAGGGCATGGGCGAGAACCTCTGGATGGGCTCCGCGGGGAACTATTCCGCCGAAGACATGGTCGGCGGCTTCCTGACCGAACGCGAGAAATTCCGCGCCGGGACATTCCCGCAGGTGAGCCGCACCGGGAACTGGTCCGACGTGGGCCACTACACCCAGATCATCTGGCCGCGGACGACCGAGGTCGGCTGCGCGGTCGCCAAGGGACGGACCGACGATTTCCTCGTCTGCCGCTACAACCCGCCGGGCAACACCTTCGGCGAAAAGGTCGGCTGACCTAGCCGAACTGCTCGGCGACGAGCTTCGCGAACGCATCGGCACGGTGGCTGATGCGATGCTTTTCCTCCGGATCGAGCTCGGCGAAGGTCACATCACGTCCTTGGGGAACGAAGACCGGATCGTAGCCGAAGCCCAGCGTGCCGCGCGGCGGCCAAGTCAGCGTGCCGTTTACGCGCCCTTCGTAGACCGCCGTCTCGCCATCCGGCCACGCCAGCGCGAGGACGCAGGAGAACCAGGCATCGCGCGGAATGGCAGCGCCCTTCTGCTGCAGCATCCCCTCGACCTTGCCCATCGCCATGTACCAGTCGCGGCCCGGATCGCCTTCGAACCACTGCCGTTCGGCCCAGTCGGCGGTGTAGACCCCCGGCCTTCCGTCGAGCGCCGCGACCGACAGGCCGCTGTCGTCGGCCAGCGCCGTCAATCCCGACGCCTCCGCCGCCGCCCGCGCCTTGAGCAGCGCATTCTGGACGAATGTCGTGCCGGTCTCCTTCGGCTCCGGCAGCCCGAGCGATCCGGCGCTGATGCATTTCACGCCATAGGGTTCGAGCAGTGCGCCGATCTCCTTCAGCTTGCCCGCGTTGTGCGTTGCGATGACCAGCGATCCGGAGCCGATACGGCGGGTCATGGCCGGGTCGCGGCCTCCTGCGCCTTGAACACCTGCGCGCAGCCGATCTGGGCGAGGCGGAGGAGGCGGAGCAGGCCTTCCTCGTCGTAGGTCGCGCCTTCGGCGGTGGCCTGCACCTCGGCGATGCGGCCGCCTTCGATGAGAACGAAATTCGCGTCCGCATCGGCCGAGCTGTCTTCGTGATAGTCGAGGTCCAGCACCGGCGTGCCCTTGCAGATGCCGCAGCTGATCGCGGCAACCTTGGCCTCGATCGGGTCGACGGCTATCGCGCCCGATGCCAACAGCTTGTCGACCGCGATGCGCAGGGCGACCCAGGCGCCGCTGATCGCCGCGGTCCGCGTGCCGCCGTCGGCCTGGATCACGTCGCAGTCGAGCACGATCTGCCGTTCGCCGAGCTTCTTGAGGTCGACTACGGAACGCAGCGACCTGCCAATCAATCGCTGGATTTCCTGTGTTCGACCGCTTTGTTTGCCCTTGGCCGCTTCGCGCTGGCCACGCGTGTGGGTGGCGCGGGGCAGCATCGAGTATTCGGCCGTGACCCAGCCTTCGCCCTTGCCGCGCAGCCATGGCGGAATGCGGTCCTCGACCGAGGCAGTGACGAGGACGCGGGTATCGCCGAAGCCGACGAGGCATGAACCCTCGGCATGCTTGGTGAAACCGGTCTCGATCGAAATGGCGCGCATCTCGTCGGGCGCGCGGCCGGAAGCTCGCATGATAATTCCTTTGTGAGTCGTGATCGCCGCCTAGGCGCTTGGGCCTTGCCGCCGCAAGTGCGCGCTCTAGATTGACCGCAATGGTCACTCCGCCCGTCACAGAATTGAGCACCCGCGCGCGCGACATTTTCCGCCTTGTCGTGGAAGGATACATCACGAGCGGACAGCCGGTGGGATCGAAGACGCTGGCCGGCGACAGCACTCTGAACCTGTCGCCGGCATCGATTCGCTCTGTTCTCGCAGAGCTTGAGGGGTTGGGCCTGCTCGCCGCACCGCATACCAGCGCCGGGCGAATGCCGACGACGAGCGGGCTGCGCCTGTTCGTCGACGGGATGATGCAGGTGGCCGAGCCGACCGCCGACGAACGTCGCGTCATCGAAAAGCGCCTGTCCGCGCCCGGTCCCATCGAGGCGGCATTGGAGGCGACGAGTGCGCTACTGTCCGACATCTCGGGCGCGGCGGGCATGGTCATGGTTCCGCGCCGCGAGCCGCGCCTCGTCCAGCTCACGCTCGTCCCGCTCGCCCCGACCCGCGCCTTGGCGGTGCTGGTGGGCGAGGATGGCGGAATCGAGAATCGGATCATCGACCTCGACGCTCCGGCGAGCGCCGCCGCGCTGGAGCAGGCCGGCAACTACATCACCGCGCGCCTTGCCGGGCGGACGCTGGCCGAAGCGGCGACCGCGATGCGGGCTGAGCTATCGGCTGGCCAAACGCAGCTCGATGCCGCGAGCCGCGACCTCGTCGAGCGTGGGCTGGCCGTCTGGAGCGAGGATGCCGCCCGCCGACCGGTGTTGATCGTGCGCGGCGCGGCCAACCTCCTGGACGAAAGCGCGCTCGGCGATATCGAGCGGGTGCGGCAGCTTCTCGACGACCTCGAAAACAAGCAGGCGGTTGCCGAACTGCTCGAATCGGCGCGCGGGGCGGAGGCGACGCGGATCTTCATCGGTAGCGAGAACCGCTTGTTCGCGCTGTCGGGATCGTCGGTCATCGCCAGCCCCTATCGCGATCGCGAGGGCCGGGTCGTCGGCGTGCTCGGGGTGATCGGGCCGACGCGGTTGAATTATGCGCGGGTGGTCCCCATGGTGGATTTCACCGCCCGATCGCTGGGCAAACTCATCGGATAGACGCGAAAAAAACAATGATCGAAGACGAGAAGCAGGCGGCCGACGAGGCCGTGGCCGAGGAACTTGACGGTGTTCCGGCCGACATGATCGACGAGGCGGATGGCAAAGGCGAGGACGACCTCGGCGATGCCCTGTCCGCACTCAAGAACGACCTCGACAAGGCGATGCAGGACGTTCTCTACGCCCGCGCCGAAACTCAGAACGTGCGCCGCCGGATGGAAAAGGACGTCGCCGACGCCCGCGCCTATGCCGCGACGGGCTTCGCGCGCGATATCCTGTCGGTCTACGATAACTTGGTCCGCGCGATCGAGGCGATCCCCACCGACCTCCACGACGACCCGCGCCTGTCGGGCCTCGTCACCGGGATCGAGGCGACCCAGCGCGAGGTCGAGAAGGTGTTCTCCAGCCACGGCATCACCCGCATCGCTGCGACCGGAATGCCGCTCGACCCCAACCAGCATCAGGCGATGCTGGAAATCCCCACGGACGGCCACGAGCCCGGCACGGTCGTGCAGGAAATGCAGAGCGGCTGGATGATCAAGGACCGCCTTCTGCGGCCGGCGATGGTGGGGGTGGCGAAAAAGCCGGGTTAGCGCGCTTTCACTTTCGCTAGTTCGCTCGCGCAAGAGGTTAGTCGTTCGCGAAGACGCTTCATTCCCGCCAACTCCATTCGTGTGGCAGGTTGGATGTCTTTGGCTGCGTCACGAGCATTGCTAAAAACGGCAAAACGCTGCCCGTCGCTATCAGACAATCCAAGTACACCGTGAACGATGTCGGTTCGATTGGCATTCTGTTGGCCAATGAACTCGAGGCAGGCTTCAGTCGATTCGCTTAGGTTCGGATACGCGGCCCGAAATGCTTTGATCCGTGTAGCTAGTGTGCCTCCTTTGCCTTGTTCACCCTTGCTAGTCACCGCCTTGACCAACACAGCCTCGACTGACGCATAAGCATCAATCAGTTTGCTACGTTCGCGATGAAACGAGTCCTCATTGGGCAGTGGAGTGGGCATTGAATTGGCGCTTAGGACAGATCAATAAAAACGAAGTAAAGCTTTGGTCGTAATTTCGGCTGACTAGCTAAATGACCCCGGAAACCGCACCAGCATATCGTACGCGCCTGGGTCCGCCACGCCCGCAACCTGCACCCCGTTCCGCAGCCAGAAGGCGTGCTTCACGATCTGCGCCTGCTGTTCGATGCCGTAGCGTTCCAGGCTCCAGCCGGGCTTGAGGCTGTAGTCGTAGCGGCAGAACGGGTGACGGTGGAGGAGAAGATACCAGTCGCCGCGCGTCTGCGTCTGCCAGACATGGGTCATTTCGTGGATGAACAAGCCCTGCGCGATGCGGCTCGCGGCGGCGAAATCGTCGCAATAGCCGCTTCCGAGCGGGTGGAAATGCAAGTGCCCGCGCGGGGCCATCGTCACCCGTTTCGGCTGGAACGGGAAGAACTTGCGGCGACGGATGGTGACCTTGGCGTAGTCGATGGCGCTGCCGAACACGCTGCGGGCGAGGGCGATCTCGCCTTCGGACAGTCGCCGCTCTCCGCCGACCGGGCATGATGGCCCGATTGGCTGGTCATGACTCTCCAGTCCGAGCGGGTGCTCCTCGTCCGTCAGCGCTCGTCCCCGGCCGCGCGGATTTCCACCGGGAACGTCTGCTTCTTGCCGCCCGAGACGATGATCGTCGCTTCGGTGGTGCCGCCGGGCTTGAGCGAGGCATCCGGCTCCATCGCCATCAGGTGCTTGCCGCCGGGTTTGAATTGCAGCGTGTCGCCCTTCTTGAGCGGAACCGGCAGCATATCCATCATCTGGACCTTCATGTCGTATTCGCCATAATCGTGGAACATCGCGCTTTTCGCGCCCTTTACCTCGGCCCGGTTGAGCGCGACGTTGCGGTCCCCGTCATAGGCGAGGTCGAAGTAAACGGCGGCCGGATTTCCCGAAACCGGGGCCAGCACCATCCGCGCGTTGCTGATCCTCATGCCCGGAATACCCGGGTTGGCTTCGGGAGCCTCGGCCGGGGTTTCTCCGCAGGCGGCGAGCGGCAGGGTTGCGCCAACCAGCGCCAAGACCATCAAACTGCGTCCGAACATCCGTTTTCCCCCTCTGGAACAGGCGGCCAGCGGTAGCCGCGCCAGTCTCTTGTGCCAAGAAATTCCGCACCTATATCGCCCCCGCAATCCGAGCTGCCGAAGGAGCTTGCCGCGCATGCGGGAGCAACCAGTGGCGGTGTCCAACAATCCCCCGGGCCTCCATTTCAGGAATGGGCCGGGCCCAAGCGAATAGGGAAACAATGGCCAAAGTAATCGGTATCGACCTCGGCACCACCAACTCGTGCATCGCGGTCATGGATGGGGGCAAGCCCAAGGTCATCGAGAATTCCGAAGGCGCGCGCACCACGCCTTCGATCGTCGCCTTCACCAAGGACGGCGAGCGCCTGATCGGCCAGCCGGCCAAGCGCCAGGCGGTCACGAACCCCGACAACACGGTCTTCGCGGTGAAGCGCCTCATCGGCCGCCGCTTCGACGATCCGGTGACCAAGAAGGACACCGAGCTCGTCCCCTATACCATCGTCAAGGGCAAGAACGGCGACGCGTGGGTCAACGCGGGCGGCAAGGACCTGTCGCCTTCGGAAGTCAGCGCCTTCATCCTCCAGAAGATGAAGGAAACCGCCGAGAGCTACCTCGGCGAGACCGTGACCCAGGCGGTCATCACCGTTCCCGCATACTTCAACGACGCGCAGCGCCAGGCGACCAAGGACGCCGGCCAGATCGCGGGCCTCGAAGTGCTGCGCATCATCAACGAGCCGACCGCGGCCGCTCTCGCCTATGGCCTCGAGAAGAGCGACGGCAAGACCATCGCGGTCTACGACCTTGGCGGCGGCACCTTCGACGTGTCGATCCTCGAGATCGGCGACGGCGTGTTCGAGGTGAAGTCGACCAACGGCGACACGTTCCTCGGTGGTGAGGATTTCGATGCGGCGATCGTCGAGTACCTGGCGGACAAGTTCAAGTCCAAGGAGAATATGGACCTGAAGACCGACAAGCTCGCCCTCCAGCGGCTCAAGGAAGCCGCCGAAAAGGCTAAGATCGAGCTTTCGAGTGCGCAGACGACCGAGATCAACCTGCCCTTCATCACCGCCCGCATGGAAGGCGGCAGCACCACGCCGCTCCACCTCGTGGAGACGATTACCCGCGCCGACCTCGAAAAGCTGGTCGCGGGCCTGATCGAGCGCACCAAGGAGCCGATGAAGAAGGCGCTTGCCGACGCCGGCCTCAAGGCCAGCGAGATCGACGACGTCGTTCTCGTCGGCGGCATGACCCGCATGCCCAAGGTTCGCGAGGTCGTGAAGGATTTCTTCGGCAAGGAACCGCACACTGGCGTGAACCCCGATGAAGTCGTGGCAATGGGCGCGGCGATCCAGGCGGGCGTGCTGCAGGGCGACGTCAAGGACGTGCTGCTGCTCGACGTGACCCCGCTGTCGCTGGGCATCGAGACGCTGGGCGGCATCATGACCCGCATGATCGATCGCAACACGACGATCCCGACCAAGAAGAGCCAGACCTACTCGACCGCCGAGGACAACCAGCAGGCGGTGACGATCCGCGTGTTCCAGGGCGAGCGCGAGATGGCGCAGGACAACAAGCTGCTCGGCCAGTTCGACCTCGTCGGCATTCCGAGCGCGCCGCGCGGCGTGCCGCAGATCGAGGTGACGTTCGACATCGACGCCAACGGCATCGTGAACGTCAGCGCGAAGGACAAGGGCACTGGCAAGGAACAGCAGATCCGCATCCAGGCCTCGGGCGGTCTCAGCGACGCCGACATCGACCAGATGGTCAAGGATGCCGAGAAGTTCGCCGACGAGGACAAGAAGCGGCGCGCGGGCGCGGAAGCGCGCAACCAGGCCGACAGCCTCGTCCATGCGACCGAAAAGCAGCTCGCCGATAACGGCGACAAGATCGACGCCGACCTCAAGTCCGAGGTCGAAACGGCGATCGCCGAGGCCAAGACCGCGCTGGAAGGCGACGACACCGACGCGATCACCGCGAAGGCCGAAGCGCTGACCCAGGTGGCCATGAAGATGGGCCAGGCCATCTACAGCCAGGAACAGGCGGCTGCGGCCGATGCTCCCGCTGGCGACGCCGGTCAGGGCGGCTCCGAGGACGAGGTGGTCGACGCCGAATTCTCCGAAGTCGACGAAGACGCGAAGAGCTGATCAATCTGATGGAAGCCCAGACCGCCACCGGTGCACACCGCGCCGGTGGCGGCTGAGTTTGGGGCCGGGTCAATGTCAGCCACCGAAATCGATTTCTACGAAGTGCTCGGCGTCGGGCGCGATGCCGACGGCGCGACGATCAAGAGCGCCTATCGCAAGCTCGCGATGCAATTCCACCCGGACCGCAACTCCGGGTGCAAGGAGAACGAGGACAAGTTCAAGGCGGTCTCGGCTGCCTACGAATGCCTCAAGGATCCGCAGAAGCGCGCCGCTTACGACCGGTTCGGCCACGCCGCCTTCCAGCAGGGCGGCGGCGGGGGCGGGCACCCGGGCGCGGACTTCGGCGACATCGGCGATATCTTCGAAACGATTTTCGGCAGCGCCTTCGGCGGCGGTGGTCGCCAGCAGCCGCGCCGCGGCGCGGACCTGCGCTACGACATGGAAGTCACGCTCGACGAGGCATTCCACGGCCAGACGCGAGAGATCGAGATCGAAGTCAGCCAGAGTTGCGACACCTGCCACGGATCGGGTGCAACGCCCGGCACCGGCGCGCGCCGCTGCAACCTGTGCTCGGGCCACGGCAAGGTGCGCGCCAAGCAGGGTTTCTTCGTCGTCGAGCGTCCGTGTCCCAATTGCCACGGCCGGGGCGAGGTGATCGAAAGCCCGTGCCGCGACTGCGGCGGGGAAGGGCGGATCGACAAGGCGCAGGCGCTCTCGGTCGAAATTCCGCCGGGCGTCGACACCGGCACGCGCATCCGCCTGTCGGGCAAGGGCGAGGCGGGCCCTCGGGGTGCGCCTCCGGGCGACCTCTACATCTTCGTCCATGTCCGCCAGCATTCGGTGTTTGAGCGTGAAGGCACGACATTGCTCACCCGCGCGCCGATCAGCTTCACGACCGCCGCGCTTGGCGATGCGATCGAGATCCCCGACCTCGGCGGGACGGCGCACACGGTCAATATCCCGGCGGGCATCCAGTCGGGCAAGCAGTTGCGCGTGCGCGGAGCCGGTATGCCGGTGCTGCAAGGGCGCGGGCGGGGCGACCTCGTGGTGGAGATCGTCGTCGAGACCCCGACCAAGCTCACCAAGGCGCAGAAGGACCTGCTCCAGCAGTTCCGCGAGACCGAGACCGGCGACGAATGCCCCGAAAGCCAGGGCTTCTTCGACAAGCTGAAGGGTGCCTTCGGCGCGTGAGCGAGCGGACGCCTGCCGTCCTGTTCGTCTGCCTCGGCAACATCTGCCGCTCCCCGCTGGCCGAAGCGGCGTTTCGCGCCGAAGCCGAGCGCGTTGGCCTTGAGGTTGAAGTCGACTCGGCAGGGACCGGAGACTGGCATGTCGGCGATCCGCCCGATCCGCGTGCGCAGGCAACCGCGATGGTGGCGGGTATCGACATCTCGGACTACCGTGCGCGGCAGGTCGTCGAAGACGACTTCTTCCGGTATGATCACATTTTCGCAATGGACGCCAAGAACCTCGCCAACCTGAACGCAATGGCGCCCACGGGAGCGACGGCGGAGGTCACGCTCCTGCTCAATGAGGTAAAGGGGCGCGAAGGCACCAACATCCGCGACCCGTACTTGGATCGCGAAAATATCTTCGCCTACACGTGGGATGTGGTGGCCGAAGCCGCCAAGGCGCTGGCCGAACGGCTCGCCCGTTAGCCAATCGCTTCGACCTCTCGTCGCAGACCGGCCACCAGCCCGGCATCGACCTTCAGCCGGGCGTCCTCTTCGTCGAGGATCGCGAGGAACGCACGGCGCTTGAATGCGGTGCATTCGCCGGCGTCGAAGCCGTCGTGCGTGGAACAGACGAGATCGATCATTCGCTCCGCTCCGTGAAGCCGCCCCCACAGGTAATCATTCTCGCGATAGGCGCGGCTGAAGAAGGCGCCGAAATTGTAGAACTCGGTCCCGCGCAGCGTCGCCCGGGTGCCGCCCTTGCGGATCGAGAGCGCGTCTTCGGGACTGATCCGATCGACCTTTACCGCGTCGAATTCGGTCAGCCCTTCGTTCTGCAGCAGCGGCAGCGTGGCCACGTCGTAGAACGGAAAGCCGAGGTAGGCGAGCAGCACCCGCCGCCGCAGCTCCTTCGGCATGTCGGCCAAGGCTGCAGCGAGCATTTCCTCTGCCTGGGCGTCGACCTCCGGCAGCAGGCGCCGTGTCGCAAGCGCGTCGAGCACGGCGCCCGGCTCCTCCATCACTTTTTCGGCGATGACGGTGAAATCGTCGCCCAGGCTCGTCGTCCCTTCGCGGGCGAAGTAGAGAGCAAGGATCGAGTAGATCGCGTCCCGCGCGGCCTCCAGTGCGGCCTCGGGGATTGCGGGATCGGCTTCCCACTCGCGTGAAAGGCGGCGGGCAATCAGCCGCAGGCGGCGGATGCGAAACGCCAGGTCGTGCGCGCGGAGGAACGCGATCGCTGCATCGCTCGCCCCGCCGCCGGTGTCGACCAGCGTCGCCAGGCCTCGCTCGTCGAGCTCGCGGCGCAGGCGCAGCGCGATCGGCTCGGGCTCGGCCAGCTTCAGCGCGGGCGCTGAGTCGAGCACAGTGCGGGCGAGCACGTCGATGATCCCGGCGACCTTGGCCTGCGCATAGGGATGGAAGGTATAGCTCGCCCGCTCGGCCGCAGCCGTTTGCGCCTTGTTGCGCCAAGATGCGAGCCGCTTGGGCGTCGGGCTGTCGAGGAACAGCGTCATCCCGAACAGTTTCTCGACCGCTTCCTCGACCTGCGGGCGCAGGGCCGACACGATGCGAGACAACTTCTGTGCCTCGCGTGACTGGCGTTCCAGTGCATCGAGGTTGTCGCGGATCGGCTGTTCGCGGGGGATCGTGGACAGCGAACCGAAGATCGCGCCGAAGAAACCGACGGGCCGATCGATCCGCGATTCGAGCGAGCCGAAGCGGTCGGGCCGCGGATCGATATAGACGAACCGCCGATCGACCTCGCGCTGGGCCGGCCGCGCGGGCAGTGCAGCCCGCGCGGCGGCGAACGGCGCGTTGATCAGCACCGACCCGTCGATCAGCGATACGTGCTGCTCGTTGCCCTGGCGCACGTGAACGGGCATGATTCGTTCGAGGAAGGCAGTGCGGGTGGCCCATTCTTTTCCGCGCTCTGCGGCCAGGCCCTCGATTTCGGCAAGACGCAGCGGCGGGAACGCGCCGGGAAAGCTCGCCGTCGCGCGCGCGGCCAGCGCCAGCTCGAGCGGATCGGCGAGCGATTCGCCGCCCGCGACCGGCGTCTTGCTGCGAAAACCGATCGGCATCCGGTGCTCGCTCTCTTCTGCCATCGGCGGACTGTTGAGCTTCAGGACCGAAAGATAGCCGCGAAAGTCGGTGGTGGTGACCAGCAGGTCGAGCGGGTGCCCCGGCGGCAATAGCGGGGCTTCGGACCGGGACGCCGCCATCGCTTGCAGTCCGTCGTAGAGCAGGGCCGAAAATCCGGCGCCGGAGAACGGGGGTTCGAACCAGCGGCCGCGCACTAGGTGCGAGACCTTGCGCCGCACCTCGGCCCGGGTCTCGGGAGCGACGCTCTCGCTCACTGCATTGCCGGGGCGTCGCAGCAGCCACCAGACGAGCGGCATGGCCCAGAGCTTGGCCGCGCGCGACCACGGCCGCGCTTCGGGGTCGAGCAACCGGTCGACGTCGGCGGTCTCGAGCCACAACTCGGTCAGCGGTTCGAGGCTGGTGCCCGAATGGATCGCCTGGGCCAGGAAGATCGCGTTGATCCCGCCCGCGCTCGCCCCGGTGACGATGTCGGGCAGCACCCGCAGCCGCAGGTCGTGGTCGGCTTCGATGCGCGAAAGCAGGTCGGCATAAACCGCACGCACGCCGCCCGGTTTGTCGGCATCGTCGCCGTGATGGTCGCGGCTCGCGCGGGCGAGATGCCACAACTCCTTCGTGACGCCGTGCATGTAGACCGCCAGGCTCACCCCGCCGTAGCAGACCAGAGCGATCCTGAGTTCCTTCTGCCGCACGCCCGCTCTGTGCCGTGCAAAAGCGGCGAAGGCAATTGCGTTCCACAAATGTTCCCGCTACCCGAGGCGGCGATGGTCAAGACCAAGCGCCGTTACGTGTGTCAGAATTGCGGTTCGGTCAGCGGTCGCTGGCAGGGCCAGTGCGCCGATTGCTCCGAATGGAACACGCTGGTCGAGGATGCGCCGGCGACGGTCTTCTCGATGAAGCACGACCTGTCGAGCGGCGGCCGGGCGCTGACGTTCGAAGCGCTCGATGCGCCGTCCCAACCGCTCGTTCGATTGCCTACGGGGCTTGCTGAATTCGACCGTGCGCTAGGGGGCGGGATGGTGCCCGGCTCGGCGGTGCTGATGGGCGGTGATCCGGGCATCGGCAAATCGACATTGCTACTGCAGGCCGCGGGGGCCGTGGCGAAGCGCGGACTCGGCGTGGTCTACGTCAGCGGAGAGGAAGCTGCGGGGCAGGTACGGATGCGCGCGGGGCGCCTTGGCCTCGCCGATGCGCCGATCAAGCTCGCATCGTCGACCAGTGTGCGCGACCTGCTCACTACCCTCGGCACGATGGCACCGCCATCGCTGCTGGTGATCGATTCGATCCAGACGATGCACTCCGACACGATCGAGGGCGCGCCGGGGACCGTCAGCCAGGTGCGAGGGTGTGCATTCGAACTGATCCGCTACGCCAAGGAAAGCGGCACCGCGCTGGTCCTTGTCGGGCATGTCACCAAGGATGGCAGCATCGCGGGGCCGCGCGTGCTCGAACACATGGTCGACGTGGTCATGAGCTTCGAGGGCGAGCGCAGCCACCAGTACCGCATCCTGCGCGCACTCAAGAACCGCTTCGGTGCGGTGGACGAGATCGGAGTGTTCGCGATGGAGGGGGCGGGGCTGGCCGAGGTCGGCAATCCGTCGCTGCTGTTCCTGTCGGGGCGCGAGGAGCCGTTGGCGGGCAGTGCGGTGTTCCCGGCGCTGGAGGGCACGCGGCCCGTGCTCGTCGAAATCCAGGCGCTGATTGTGCGCCTCCAGTCAGGCGCGACCCCGCGCCGCGCTGTGGTGGGGTGGGATAGCGGACGGCTGGCGATGCTGCTCGCGGTTCTCGAATCGCGCTGTGGGCTCAATTTCTCCTCGGCCGAAGTCTATCTGAACGTCGCGGGCGGCTATCGCCTGTCGGACCCGGCGGCGGACGTCGCGGTTGCCGCGGCGCTCGTCTCGGCACTTGCCGACAAGCCGCTCGACACGCGTTCGGTGTGGTTCGGCGAGGTATCGCTGGCGGGCGAGATTCGGTCGGTCGCCCACGCTGGCCTGCGTTTGCGCGAGGCGGCCAAGCTGGGTTTCGGCCACGGCTGCGGTCCGTCGGATGCCGACGGCAGTTCATCTGGACTTAACTATCGCGGGCTAGGTCGACTCGCCAACCTCGTTGACCGGGTGATGGCTGAGGGATAAGCGACAGGCGATCGCATGACGGGTTTCGATTTTTTCGTTCTCCTGGTCGTCGGTGTGGCGGCTCTGGGTGGATCCATGCGCGGTTTCGTGCAGGAAATCCTGTCGCTGATCGCATGGGGGTTCGCCGTGCTGGCGATCCACTACATGCACACACCGCTCTATGAGTTCCTGCTCCCGAAAGTCGGCAACCCGACCGGCGCGGCAACGGTGGCATTCGTGGCGATGCTGCTGATCCCGTGGGCGGCGATGAAGCTCATCGTCGGGCGGCTTGGCGAGACGACCAGCGCGACGGTCCTCAATCCGGTGGACCGCGTGCTCGGATTCGGATTCGGCGCCATCAAAGGCGCGATCGTCGTGGTCTGCGCTTTCTCCCTGATGGTGCTCGGCTATGATGACACGTGGGGCATTGCCGGGCGACCGACCTGGGTGACCCAGGCGCGGACCTATCCGCTCGTGAATGCCGGAGCGGATGCGATGGTCCAGCTCATCGAGCGAAACGAAGCGACGCGCAGCGACAGAAACGCCAGCATCCGCACCATCGAGCGATGAGCGCAAACGCCGCCGCCAGGCCGGCGACCGGCGCACTCTATACCCCCGAACTGTTGTCGCTGGCTGTATCGCTCGCGGCCAATCCCTTCGACCCGGCGATGCCGTTTATCGGAGATGCTCATTCGCGCACCTGTGGCAGCACGGTGCGGATTTCGCTCGCTGTCGACGTGGGCGGGAGGATCGAGCGCATCGGTCTGCGCGCCAGCGCATGCGCGGTGGGGCAAGCCGCTGCAGCGCTGTTCGTTCGCGGCGCGGTGGGTCGATCGCGTCCGGAGCTTGCCGATAAGCGCGACGCTCTCTCGGCATGGCTCGGCGGCGATGCTGCGATGCCCGGCTGGCCCGGACTTGAAGCCCTCCAAGCTGCGCGTGCGCATCCGGGACGGCACGGGGCGATACTTCTGGCGTGGAATGCCGCGCTGGCCGCGCTTTCCAACGACGAGGCGCCTCGCTAGAGCCTGACCATTCCGGGATGGGCTGGAAGGGGAGACCGCTGCCGTCATGAGCGACACCGCTGCAATCGCGCATCACGAACCGAGCGCAAAGGAAATCCGCCTCGTCATCGCCGCCTCGAGCGCAGGGACGGTGTTCGAGTGGTACGATTTCTTTATTTACGGCACACTCGCGGCACTGATCGGCAAGGCCTTCTTCCCCAGCGGAAACGAGACGCTCGAACTGTTGTTGGTCTGGGCCGGTTTCGCGGTCGGGTTCGGCTTTCGCCCGCTCGGCGCGGTCCTGTTCGGGTTCCTCGGCGACCGCCTGGGACGCAAGTACACTTTCCTCGTCACCGTCACCCTGATGGGTATCGCCACCGCCGGCGTGGGCCTGATCCCGTCGGCCGCGACGATCGGCTTCGCTGCCCCGGTGATCGTGATCGCGTTGCGAATACTGCAGGGCCTTGCGCTCGGTGGCGAATACGGCGGCGCGGCGGTCTATGTCGCAGAGCACGCTCCACCCGAGCGGCGTGGTTTCTATACGAGCTTCATCCAGGCGAGCGTGGTCGGCGGGTTCGTGCTGTCGATCGCGGTCGTCGCGGCGTGCCGGTACCTGATCCCCGAAGAGGCTTTCGCCGCATGGGGCTGGCGTGTGCCCTTCCTCCTTTCGATCGCGCTGCTCGCGATCAGCCTGTGGATGCGCCTCAAGCTGTCCGAGAGCCCGGTGTTCCGCGCGATGAAGGCGGCGGGCGAGACCGCCGGCAACCCGTTCGTCGAGAGCTTCACCTATCCGGGAAACAAGAAGCGCATCTTCGTCGCGATGTTCGGCGTGGCCGGCGTGCTGACGGTGATCTGGTACACTGCGTTCTTCTATGGCCTGTCGTTCCTGCGCGGCCCGATGCGGATGGACGATGGGTTGACCGAATGGGTCATGCTGATCTCCGGCCTCATTTCGATGAGTTTCTACCTCTTCGTCGGCAAGTGGTCCGACCGCGTCGGGCGCAAGAAGCCGATCATCATCGGCGCGATTGCGACGCTGGTTTTCCTGTTCCCGATCTTCTGGGGCCTCGGTGCGCTGAGCAATCCGGGCCTTGCGGCGAGCGCGCGCGAGACGCCGGTCGTCGTCGCGGGTGAGGGTTGCACCTTCGATCCGTTCGCCAGCAAGCAGGCGACCGAATGCGGACGGTTGCTGGCGGACCTGACCTCGCTCGGGGTGGGCTATTCGCTGTCCGATCCCTCGGGCGCTGCGCGGGTGTCTGCGGGTAACGAAGCGCTGGCGATCGACATGGCCGACGACGCGGGCCGCAAGGCCGCGCTACAGTCGGCGCTCGAGGCAAAGGGCTTCGACTTTTCGAAGCAGAAGCCGCCGCTCATCAACCTCGTCGGGATCGTTGCCCTGCTGTGCAGCCTGGGGATGCTGTCGGCGTTGACCTACGGTTCGGTCGCGGCGCTGCTGTCGGAGATGTTTCCCGCGCGCATCCGCTATTCCTCGATGTCGATCCCCTATCACATGGGCGCGGGCTACCTCGGCGGGTTCCTGCCGCTGATCGCGGGCTATATCGTCGCGAGCACGGGCGACGCCTACGCTGGCCTGTGGTACTGCTGGGTGGTGATGGCGTTCGGCCTGCTAGTAGCATGGTGGGGCATCCCCGGAGGGCGGCCGCGCGATTTCGAGGACAGCGGCGAACTGCCGCCGGTATCGCCCGCCACGCCATGACCCAGCTTCCGCCGCCCAGCCTGCGGCTCGACCTCGATACGCAGGCGCTGGCGGACAACTGGCGCACCCTCGACCGGATGTCCCGTCCGGCGCGCGCCGGGGCGGCGGTGAAGGCGGATGGCTATGGCCTTGGCGCTGGCAAGGTCGTGCCGGTCCTGGCCGCAGCGGGCGCGCGCGATTTCTTCGTCGCGCACTGGAGCGAGGTGCCTGCGGTCCTCGACCATGTACCGGCCTCCCGGATCGCCGTCCTGCACGGCCCGCTCACCGAAGCCGATTGCGCCTTCGAGCGCGCTACGGGTGTTCGTCCGGTGCTCAACAGCCTCGCGCAGGTGGCGCGCTGGCAGGCGAGCGGCGGCGGGCTTTGCGATGTCATGGTCGATACCGGCATCAACCGCCTCGGCCTGCCACTGGACGCGCTCGGCGATCCGGTGCTCGAAGGGTTGGAGGTCGATACGCTGATGTCGCATCTGGCTTCGGCAGACGAGGATTCGGCGCTCAACGAGAAGCAACTCGGACGCTTCCGGCAGGCTGGCGAGGCGATCCCCGCGCGCCGCCGGAGTCTCGCCAATAGTGCCGGGATCGCTCTGGGGGCCGACTACGCGTTCGACCTGACCCGGCCGGGCCTCGCGCTTTACGGCGGCGTACCGCGCTCCGAATTCGGCGGCGCGATCCGCCAAGTGGCCTACCCGCGGGTGGCTATCCTGCAGGTACGCGAGATCGCGGCGGGCGAGGGGGTGGGATACAATGCACAGTTCGTCGCTCCGGAGCCCATGCGCGTCGGCGTCGTTTCGCTCGGTTATGCCGACGGCTTCCTGCGCTGCAGGGGACCGAACGGAGTGTTGACGAGTGGGGGGCAGTCGCTGCCGCTGCTCGGAAAGGTTTCGATGGACATGGTCGTCGTCGACCTGTCCGAGGCGCCGCACATTGGCGAGGGCGACTGGCTCGACGTGCCCTTCGACCTTCCTGCAGAGGCCGCGCGAACCGGCTTGTCGCAATACGAGCTCCTCACCACGCTCGGCCAGCGCCTCCGCCGCTGACATTGCTGCGCACAGGCATTGCAGCATTTGTTGCACTGCAAATGCTGCGAGTGCTAAGGAGATGCCTCAACTGGGTTTAGAGGTGCGCAGCAATGGCTCGACGGGAAGCGGAAGACGGCGTCATCGTTATCAAGAAGTACGCCAACCGGCGGCTCTACAATACCGGTACGTCCAGCTACATCACGCTCGACGACCTGTCGAAAATGACGCGCGACGGAGTGGAGTTCAAGGTGCTCGACGCCAAGACCGGCGACGATATCACTCACACGATTCTGACCCAGATCATCATGGAAGAGGAATCGAGCGGCGGCGAGCAGATGCTGCCGACGAACTTCCTACGGCAGCTCATCTCGATGTACGGCAACTCGATGCAGTCGATGATGCCGTCCTATCTGGATGCGATGATGGACAATTTCCGCGCAAACCAGACCAAGCTGCACGATGCCTTTATGGCGCGTGCGGGAGACACGCCGCTCGGGAAGATCGCGGAAACGAACATGGCGATGATGCGCGCCGCGACCGACGCTCTCATTCCCAAGCGGGGCGGTAGCAAGCCAGCCCCTAAACCGGCCGCAGACAAGTCGGACGAGATCGCCAAACTCCGCGCGCAGATGGCGGCGATGCAGAAGAAACTCGACGACATGCAGTAGCTCCGGCCATCTGGCTCTGGACCCTTCCTCGCAACGCCCGCTAAGGCGCCGCGCTGCGCCGCAATAGAATACGAAAGCCAATTCCTGTGTCCCAGATCCGCCACGCCCTTTCGGTCAAGCGCGCCGATGACTTTGCCGCCTGGTACCAGGAGGTCATCTCCGCTGCCGACATGGCCGAGGAATCTGGCGTGCGCGGGTGCATGGTCATCAAGCCGTGGGGCTATGGCATCTGGGAACGCATCCAGCGCCTGCTGGACGACCGGATCAAGGCGACCGGACACGACAACGCCTATTTCCCGCTGCTCATTCCGCTGAAGAACTTCGAGCGCGAGGCCGAGCACGTCGAAGGGTTCGCCAAGGAAATGGCCGTCGTCACCCACCACCGGCTGATCGCCGACGGGAAGGGCGGGCTGGTGCCCGATCCCGCCGCGAAGCTGGAAGAACCGCTCGTCATCCGGCCGACGTCCGAAACCATTATCGGCGACGCCATGGCGCGCTGGGTGCAGTCGTGGCGCGACTTGCCGCTCAAGCTGAACCAGTGGGCCAACGTCATGCGCTGGGAAATGCGCACGCGGATGTTCCTGCGGACGAGCGAGTTCCTTTGGCAGGAAGGCCATACAGCGCACGAAACCGCGACCGAGGCCAAGGAGCACACGCTCCGCATGCTCGAGGTCTATCGCGCCTGCGCCGAGGAAGACCTCGCGCTGCCGGTGATCGCGGGCGAAAAGCCCGAGAACGAGCGTTTTCCCGGAGCGGTCGAGACGTGGTCGATCGAGGCGATGATGCAGGACGGCAAGGCGCTGCAGGCCGGCACCAGCCACTACCTCGGCACCAATTTCGCCGAAGCGAGCGGGATCAAGTTCCAGGACCGCGAAGGCGGCCAGCAGCTCGCTCATACCACGAGCTGGGGCGTCTCCACCCGCATGATCGGCGGGGTGATCATGGTCCACGGCGACGACGACGGGCTCAAGGTCCCGCCGGCGATTGCGCCGTGGCAGGTCGTGATCGTACCCATGCTGCGCGAGGATGAAGGCGATGCCGCGCTGATCGCTTATTGCGAGGGCCTGCGTGCGAAGCTCGCCGTCAGCAACGCGCTGCGCGAACCCGTGCGGGTGCTGCTCGACACCAAGCCGGGCAAGGCCGCCGCCAAGCGGTGGGACTGGGTGCGCAAGGGCGCGCCGCTGATCGTCGAGGTCGGCGGACGCGACATGGAGGGCGGCAAGGTCAGCCTGCTGCGCCGCGACGCGCTGTGGGCCGACAACGGCAAGCCCGATTTCGCCGCGCCTTCGCTTGATGAAGCTGCAGCGATGATACCGAAGATGCTCGAGGCTATGCAGGCGAGCTTGCTGGCCGATGCCGCCGCGGTGCGCGACACCCGCATCGAACGCGGCGTGACCGACTTTGCGGGTCTCTCCGCCTACTTTGCCGAAGGGCAGAAGAACCCGGGCTGGCTCGAAGTGCAATGGTCGAAGCCGACCGGTGCCGCGCTCGAGGCGGTGACCGAGAAGCTCAAGGCGCTCAAGCTCACACTGCGCAACGTGCCGATCGGCGCGGCTGCGGCGGACGGTGCGTGCGTGTTCACCGGCGAACCGGCGGTCGAGCGGGTGCTCGTCGCGAAGGCATACTGACCGCTTGCCAAGCGCGCGGGGCTGATCGACAAGGCCCCATGACTTCACGCTTTTTGCTCGGCGCGGCGCTTGTCGCGGCCGCCCCTCTTGCCGCTGCCGATGAACCAGTTTCAGAGGCTCGCCTCAAGGCCGATGTCGAAAAGCTGGTCGGTTTCGGCACGCGGCACACGCTGTCCGACCAGGTCAGCAAGACGCGCGGTATCGGAGCGGCGCGGCGTTGGGGCGAGGCGGAGTTCCGCAAGACCGGCAAGGCGTGCGGCAACTGCCTCGAGATCGTTCTACCCGAGCGCATGGTCAGCGGTGCGCGCATCCCGACGCCGACGCGGCTCGTCAACGTCGTGGCGATCCAGCGCGGGACCGAGCGACCGAACGAGGTCGTGATCGTGCAGGGACACATCGACAGCCGCGTCTCCGATGTGATGGACTTCACCTCCGACGCGCCGGGCGCGAACGACGACGGCAGCGGTACCGCGTTGGTGCTGGAGGCGGCGCGGGTTCTGTCCAAGAACAAATATCCGACGACGATCGTCTACGCGCTGCTATCGGGCGAGGAGCAGGGCCTTCACGGCGGGCAGCTTCTCGCCGATTATGCGGCGGAGCAGGGCTGGACCGTCAAGGCGGTGCTCAACAACGACATCGTCGGTAACTCGTGCAGCAGCGATGGCTATTGCGATCCTGCCCACGTCCGCGTTTTCAGCGAAGGGCCGCGCGCGGACCTCGACGACAAGACCCGTGCGGACCAGCGCCGCTTTGCGGGCGAGAACGACAGTCCGAGCCGCAACCTGTCCCGCTGGCTCGACGGGATCGACAGCCAAGCGTTGCAGGTCCGCCCGATCTGGCGTGCCGACCGCATGGGCCGGGGCGGGGACCACCTGCCGTTCCTCGACAAGGGCTATCCCGCGATCCGCTTTTCTGTCGCGGTCGAGAATTACGACAAGCAGCACCAGGACCTGCGCACCGAGGGTGACGTGCATTACGGCGACACGATCGACGCGATGGACTTCGGCTACCTCGCCAAGGTCACCGCACTCAACGTGCGGGCACTCGACCGGCTGGCCCGCGCGCCATTGCCCCCGGTGCTCAAGGCCGATGCAGCGGTGCGCAACGATACCCTGCTAGAATGGAGCGACGTGCCCGGCGCGGCGACTTACGTGCTCAAGGCCCGGCGGACGAACGAGGCCGACTGGTCGACCGACATCGCGATTGCCAGTCGCGAGACCGCGTCGCCGGCGGTTCCGGCGAAGACGACGCCGTTCAGCCATGTCGCCAAGATTCGCGGCGACGACTGGATCTTCGGCGTGAGCGCCTGTTCGGCGGACGGCGCCTGCAGCCCGTTCGCCAGCGCGGTGCCGGGCGGGGCCTTCGCGCCGATCGCCAAGCCTGCGGGTGACAAATAGCTCGGCTGCCCCCATATTCACGGTCAATGAAACAGAACAACAAGACGGGCCGCACACACGGCCAAAGTCACGGAATGCCAAGCCGGGCGCAAGTGCTCGAATTCCTCCAGTCCAGTCCCACGATCGCCGGCAAGCGCGAGATCGCCAAGGCGTTCGGCCTCAAGGGGCAGGAGAAGATCGCTCTCAAGGCGCTCCTCAAGGACATGGCCGAGGAAGGCCTGATCGACGGCAAGAAGACCGCCTACCACCGAATGGGCGGGGTGCCGAAGGTGACCGTCCTGCGCGTGCTCGAGATCGAGGACGGTGAACCCTATGCGATCCCCGATGCCTGGTCGCCCGACGACGGCGCGCCGCCGCCGCGCCTGCGGGTGATCGAAGGCAGGAAGGATAAGCGGGGGAGCGGCAACCGCTTCCCCGCTCTCAAGGTCGGCGACCGCATTCTCGCGCGCACCGAGGAAACGGGGCGCGGCCTGACCGCGCATCCTATGAAGAAGCTGCCCGCGCGCACCGACGGGTTGATGGGCGTGGTCGAGATCGACCGCACCGGCAAGGGTTGGCTCGCGCCAGTCGACAAGCGGGTTCGCACGTCCGCGCCGATCGCCGACCTCGGCGGCGCGGAAGAGGGGCAACTGGTGCTCGCCGAACCCGCAGGCAAGTCGCCGCGCTCGGGGGTGAAAGTGGTCGAGGTCCTCGGCGACCCGCTGGCGCCGCGCGCCTTCAGCCTCATCGCCATCGCCAAGCACGGCATTCCGCACGTCTTCGGCGAGGAGGTGTTGACCGAGGCGCAGCGCGCCGCGAAGCTGCCGCTGTCGTCCGACCACCGCGAGGACCTGCGCAACCTCCCCATCGTGGCGATCGACCCCGCCGACGCGCGCGACCACGACGATGCGATCTGGGCCGAACCCGATGGCGAGGGCGGCTATAACGCGCTCGTCGCGATCGCCGACGTCTCGTTCTACGTTCGCCCGGGCGGCCAGCTCGACCGCGAGGCGCGGAAGCGCGGCAATTCCGTATACTTCCCCGACCGCGTCGTCCCGATGCTCCCCGAGGTGCTGAGCGCCGACGTCTGCAGCCTCAAGGAAGGCGCGGATCGCGCGGCGATGGCCTGCCACCTGCGCATTTCGCCGGAGGGCAAGGTGACGAAGTGGCGCTTCACCCGCGCGCTGGTCCGCATCGCGCACAACATCGCCTACGAAGACGCACAGGCGGAGGTCGACGGCGAATCACCGCGCGAATTCCTGACCCACCTGTGGGGGGCGTGGAAGCTGCTTGCCGCGGCGCGCAGCGAACGCGATCCGCTCGACCTCGAATTGCCGGAGAGGCAGGTCCGCCTCGACGATCAGGGCCGCATCTCGGAAATCGCCATCCGCGAACGGCTCGATGCGCACCGCGTGGTCGAGGACTTCATGATCGCTGCCAATGTCGCCGCGGCAAAGGCGCTGGAGGCGAAGACCGCGCCTGTCGTCTACCGAGTACACGAGGCACCGGGCCGCGAGAAACTGATCGCGCTGCGCGATTACATGAAGACCTTCGGGCACTCGCTCGCGCTCGGGCAAGTCATCACGCCCAGCCTGTTCAACCGGATGCTCAAGGACATCGCCGACGACGCCGAGAAGGCGCAGGTGATGGAAGCGGTGCTGCGCAGCCAGACGCAGGCCTATTACGGTCCGGCGAACGCAGGGCACTTCGGCCTGGCGCTGGGCAGCTATGCGCACTTCACATCGCCGATCCGTCGATACGCCGACCTGCTGGTCCACCGCGCGCTGGTCGATGCCTACAAGCTCGAACAACCGAAGCCGCCGACGGGCCTGCCCGAGACGAGCGGCCTCAGCGACCGAGACCGCGCGGACCTTTCCAAGGTATCGGAGGCCATCAGCCGCGCCGAGCGCGTGGCGATGGAGGCCGAGCGCGAGACGATCGACCGCTATGTCGCCGCATGGCTCGCGGGGCGCGTGGGTGAGGTGTTCGCGACGCGGATCACCGGCGTCACCAGCTTCGGGTTCTTCGCCACGATAGTTGGCCTCGGCGGCGACGGGCTGGTCCCGGTCTCGACTCTCGGCCGTGAGCATTTTCGCTGGGAGGAAGGTGCGCAGCGCCTCGTCGGCGACGACAGCGGCACGGCCTACAAACCGGGCGACCGCCTCGAACTGCGGCTCGCCGAGGCC
Source organism: Tsuneonella sp. HG094 (assembly GCF_053819285.1). Lineage (NCBI taxonomy): Bacteria > Pseudomonadati > Pseudomonadota > Alphaproteobacteria > Sphingomonadales > Erythrobacteraceae > Tsuneonella > Tsuneonella sp. HG094. Next base: position 1,321,517 of record NZ_JBSORA010000001.1, on the reverse strand, counting down.
AATCCGCTGACCGGGGCGCTGAAGTTCGAACTGCCCGATGGAGAGGGGCGCATCGAACCGCGCGGCAATCGACCGCCGCCCAAGGTCAAACCGAAGCCTGTGCAAGGCACACGGGGCCGTCCGGGCAACATCCGTCACCAAGGTCGGGGCCGAACGAAATAGGACACAGCGTCGGTCGATTGCATCGACCGCAAGGCCGAACGGCCGCCCGCAGCGGGCGCAGCTTGCCTGCGCGTCTAGCGAGGACGGACCCGCGGAGGCGGGTTCGAAGATCAGGAAAGCCGGTCGATATCCTCGTCGCTGAGGCCGCCCGGCACCACGAAAAGCGGGCAGGCAAGGTGGCCGGCGTGAGCCGAAAAGTGCGTGACCAGGGGACCCGGTCCGCCGTCTGCCGCCGCCCCCAGCACGAGCGCGGCGACCTCGGGATGCTCTTCGAGGTATTCCTTGATCACCGTTTGCGCATCGCCGGTTTTGACCGCGATCACCGGCATCTTGCCGCTTTCGGCGAACAGCGAACCCGCTGCGCTCGAAGCGACCATTTCCGCACGGTCGCGCGCTTCCTGTTCGATGGTGGCCTGGATCGCACCGAACGCATTGAAATTCTCGCGCTGGACGAGCGCCAGGATGTGGACCGATCCGCCGGTCTTGGTCGCGCGTCGACTGGCAAAGCGCAGCGCGCGCAGCGCCTCGTCGGTCTCGTCCATGATTACCAGATAGACGCGCATCGATCCCACCTCTCGCAGGTGCCGATATCGGCGGAAATCGTATTCAGGGCAAGCCGCTTGCGGTGACGCTACGGCTTTGCCAAAGCGGGCGCGGATCACTCCCCAGTGAAGGACACCCATGCCGACTCCGATCAAGATGCCCGCCCTCAGCCCGACGATGGAAGAGGGCACGCTAGCCAGGTGGCTGGTCAAGGAAGGCGACACGGTCAGCGCAGGCGACGTGATGGCCGAGATCGAGACCGACAAGGCGACCATGGAATTCGAAGCGGTCGACGAAGGCACGATTGCGAAGATCGAAGTGGCCGAGGGCACCGAAGGCGTGAAGGTCGGCACCGTGATCGCGATGCTGGCGGGTGAGGGCGAGGATGCTTCGGCACCGGTCGCTACGCCCGCACCGACGCCTGCTCCGGACAAGGAAGAGGCGAAGGCCGCGCCCGCTGCTGCCCCTGCACCCACACCTGCTCCGGCACCGGCACCGGCTGCTGCCGCAACCAAGCCCGCCGGCGACCGCGTGATCGCCTCTCCGCTCGCCAAGCGGATCGCGGAGCAGAAGGGCATCGACCTTGCGGGCGTGAAGGGCACCGGCCCCAACGGCCGCATCGTGAAGGCCGACGTCGAGGGTGCGCAGCCCGGTGCTGCAGCGACTGCCGCTGCCCCCGCAGCCAGCGCTGCGCCGGCCGCTGCTCCGGCTCCTGCCGCGTCCGTCGCGCAGGATTTCGGCATCCCGCATACCTCGGAAAAGCTCAGCTCGATGCGCAAGACCATCGCGCGCCGCCTGACCGAATCAAAGCAGCAGGTGCCGCACATCTACCTGACGGTGGACGTCCGCCTCGATGCGCTGCTCAAGCTGCGCGGGGATCTCAACAAGGCGCTCGAGAGCCAGGGCGTGAAGCTGTCGGTCAACGACCTGCTGATCAAGGCGCTGGCGAAGTCGCTGCTCGCGGTGCCCAAGTGCAACGTGCAGTACGCGGGCGACGAACTGCTCACCTTCACCCGTGCCGACATTTCGGTAGCGGTGTCGATCCCCAGCGGCCTCATCACCCCGATCGTAAAGGATGCCGGGTCCAAGTCGGTCAGCGCGATCAGCACCGAGATGAAGGACCTCGCCAGTCGCGCTAAAGAGGGCAAGCTCAAGCTCGACGAATTCCAGGGCGGCACCGCCAGCCTGTCGAACATGGGCATGTACGGGATCAAGCAGTTCGAGGCGGTGATCAATCCGCCGCAGGGCATGATCATGGCGATCGGCGCTGGCGAGAAACGCCCCTACATTGTCGACGACGCACTCGGCGTCGCCACCGTCATGAGCGCCACCGGCAGCTTCGACCACCGCGCGATCGACGGCGCCGACGGTGCGGAGCTGATGAAGGTGTTCAAGGAACTGGTCGAGGCACCGCTCGGCCTCGTCGCCTGAGCGGGCCATGAGCCGCGACCCCCTCATCCGCGTCACCGCGATGCCGACGGACATGAACCCATACGGCGGCGTGTTTGGCGGTTGGCTGATGAGCCAGATGGCACTCGGGGCGGGCAGTCTTGCCAGCCGAGTCGGGCAGGGGCGGGCCAATGTGGTCGCGGCGAGCGACTTCGGCTTCCCCGCCGCCATGCTGTGCGGGGACGAACTCAATATCTATGGCGAGATCGCGTCCGAAGGGCGCACCTCGATCACCATCGCTGTCGAGGGCATCGCACGGGAGCGGCACGGCGAGGCGACGAAGCTGGTCTGCAAGGGCACTTTCGTGTTCGTGCTGGCCGATGAAGACGGCACCCCGCGACCTGTCCGCGTGGGGCAGGCGCAATGATCGTTTTCCTACAGCATCACCCCTGTGCCATGCCGTCCACGGCGCGGCGCGCGGCGACCGATGCGTGCCGGTTCCGCCCGAACCGCAGCCCGATCAACGCCGCGGTTCAGGTGTAACTTTCGTGTATACTTTGGCTTTCGAGAGACCCGATTTTCATGGCTGACACCCAATACGACGTCATCGTGCTCGGCAGTGGCCCCGGCGGCTACGTTGCGGCGATCCGCTGCGCGCAGCTCGGCCTCAAGACCGCGATCGTGGAGCGCGAGTTGCTCGGCGGCATCTGCCTCAATTGGGGGTGCATTCCGACCAAGGCGCTGCTGCGCTCGGCCGAGATCCTCCACTACGCGCAGCACGCCAAGGACTACGGCCTGAAGATCGCGGGCACGATCGAGGCGGACCTCGAGGCGGTCGTGAAGCGCAGTCGCGGCGTGGCCAAGCAGCTCAACGCCGGCGTCACGCACCTGATGAAGAAGAATAAGATCGCGGTCCACATGGGCGAGGGCGCGCTGACCGGCCCCACCAGTCTGACCGTGAAGGGCGAAAAGGGAGAGGAGAAACTCTCCGCCAAGCACATCATCGTCGCCACTGGCGCGCGGGCCCGCGAGCTGCCGTTCGCCAAGTCCGACGGCAAGCGCGTGTGGACCTATCGCCACGCGATGACGCCCACCGAAATGCCGAAGAAATTGCTGGTGATCGGCAGCGGCGCGATCGGGATCGAGTTCGCCAGCTTCTACAACGACATGGGCTGCGACGTGACCGTGGTCGAAATGCTTGACCGCGTGGTGCCGGTGGAGGACGCGGACGTGTCCGCCTTCCTCGAAAAGGCACTGACCAAGCAGGGCATGACGATCATGACCGGCGCGGGGGTCGAGGCGCTTGCCGTCGGGCCGACCGGTGTGAAGGCGAAGATCAAGGACAAGGCGGGCAAAGTCGCCGAAAACGAGTTCAGCCACTGCATCGTCGCCGTGGGCATCGTGCCGAACACCGAGAATATCGGCCTCGACAAGTTGGTCGAGATGGACCGCGGCTTCATCCAGATCGATCCCTACGGCCGCACCAAGGCCAAGGGGCTTTGGGCGATCGGCGACTGCACGCCCGGCCCGTGGCTGGCGCACAAGGCAAGCCACGAAGGTGTCACTACTGCCGAGGCGATCGCCAAGGAACTCGGCAACAAGGACGTCCACCCGCACCCGCTCGACCGCGGCAACATTCCGGGCTGCACCTATTGCCACCCGCAGATCGCCAGCGTCGGCCTGACCGAAGCGAAGGCCAAGGAGGCAGGTTACGCCGTGAAGGCCGGCACGTTCCCCTTCATCGGCAACGGTAAGGCCATCGCGCTGGGCGAGGCGGAGGGCTTCGTGAAGACCGTCTTCGACGCCAAGACCGGCGAGCTGCTGGGCGCGCATATGGTCGGCGCTGAAGTGACCGAGATGATCCAGGGCTATGTCATCGGCAAGACGCTCGAGACGACCGAGGCGGAACTGATGCAGACGGTCTTCCCGCACCCGACGATCAGCGAATCGATGCACGAAAGCGTGCTCGCCGCATACGGCCGCGCGCTGCACATCTAAGGTCTGGCGATTCGTCGCAAGTCCCTGCAATTCGTCGCAAAATCGCGGAACACGCGCTTCTGTCGGTCATTGCCCGATCGAGAGAGGATTTGCCCGATGGAATTCGAGATCGAAGACCGCCCGTCGTCGGGCGAACGCCCAGGCCACTTGCAAAACGAGCATCCTTCGCCGCGCATGACTGGTGCTCACTGGATGCGTCGCTTGCGCCCCGAACTGCTCGACCGCGCGATCCTCATCCCCGACCAGGAAGCATTGTCCTGAAGAAGCCAGAAATGGAGGAGGGTGGTGGACGCACAAGGGCTCGAACCTAGGACCCGCTGATTAAGAGTTAAAATTTGGGGTCTAACAGTGCCGCACATGTTAGAAGGTCCCAGCCGCTCAAATCGCTTGAATTACCGTGATTTCTCCCGCATGTGATGCGCTGTTACGAACGCAGGGTAACAGTAGCAATCCCGCTGCGCTTGTTACCCTCGCGTTACCCCGGAGGGTGCATGGCTAGAGATTTATCGGCAACGGCAGTCCGCAACGCGAAGGCCTATCCGGCAAAAGCCGATCCGAACGGCCCGCTTGTACGCACTGAAATACCCGATGGAAAATCGCGCGGCCTCTTTTTGGTGGTGCAACCGTCCGGCGCAAAATCGTGGGCGTTGCGGTTTCGGTATGACGGCAAGCCGAAGAAACTCACCATAGGTCCCGTTCTCGAAGCCCGCGAAAGCGAGATCGACGATTTGCCGCTAGGCGAGCCTCACACGTTGGCAGAGGCGCGGATTGCAGCGGATAGGGCGCGCATTCGTGCGGCGCATGGCGACGATCCAACGGCCCGCGCGGTGCGCGCTGATCGGCTCACATTGCGGCAGGCTGTGGAGAGGTTCATTGCCGAGTATGCCAAGCCGAGAAATCGATCATGGGCGGAGACGGAGCGGCAGTTAGAGCGATACTTACTCACCGACCTAGGCGACCGTCCTATTGCCGAATTGCGCGACGATGAAATCCGCGCTCCGGTTGACAGGCTGACAGCGGGCGGTGCGCCTAGCATGGCGAATGCCTTGCACCGTACCTTGTCGAAATTCTGGAAATGGTGCGCGGCGAAAGAACGCAAGATTGTCGCTGTGAACCCCTATGCCGGATTTGAAATGCCGAACCCCGTCAACAGTCGCGATCGCGTCCTTTCGTGGGATGAACTCGCGACAATTTGGAACGCTGCGGCGAACGTTGGCGAGCCTTTCGGCGCTATCGTGCGCGTCCTGATCCTCACCGGACAAAGGCGCGAGGAGGTCGCGGGGATGCGAGAGGGTGAGATCGATCGGCGGCAGGATATTTGGACGGTGCCCGCTGCCCGCTCGAAGAATGGCAAGCCGAATCCCGTCCCGCTCACCCCTGCCGTCCTTTCGGAAATCGACGCGGTAAAGCGTATCGGCAAAGACGGGCTGATATTCACCACAACAGGCAAGACCCCTTTTTCCGGTTTCGGCAAGGCGAAGGCCCGGCTCGATTCATCGGTCGATGCTGCGGAACCTTGGCGATTGCACGATTTGCGACGGACGTTCGCAACGGGGCTGGAATCCTTAGGCGTCCCTCAAGAAGTGACCGAGGCGCTACTCAATCACCGCAGCGGCAAAAAGGCGGGCGTGGCGGGCGTCTATGCGCGGCACGAATACCGCGAAGAGCGCGGCCATGCGCTCACCGCGTGGACCCGTTTCGTGGTGGACGTGGTGGCACACGATACGGCGCGCGACACGTTCACCCGATTGCGGGACACGCGGCGAATCAAAGAGACGATCCACGGCAGCGATGAGGCATGGCAACCGTGCGCCATCGCGTTGCAAAGCGGTAGCAAAGCATGGGCGCAATACGTGGCGGCGCTCGATGCGCCAGCCGAGACGAGGGAGGCGGCGTGATATACGCGATCGATCGTGATTTCAGCGATGCTCAATGGCAGGCGCTAAACGGAAACGCGACCGCTATGGCCGCGATCCTACGCGATTCGAATCGGACGCTGGACGCAGGCGAGCGTGATGCGCTTGCAATGATGATAGAACGATTGGCAGAACATGCGCGCGGCGACATTGGCGGCAAAGTCGGAAGGCGGGAAAAGGACGCAGGGCACCCCGAGGTTCGACGAGTTGTAGAACGCTACGACGATCTGATCGCACAAGGACGGCAACACACCGAAGCGAAGAAACTGGTGCAGGCGGAGCAGAACATCAAATCAATTCGCACGGTCGAAAAATACATCCGTTTGCGCCGTCAGCGCGACAAGGCGATCGCGCAATTCGAACGGGGATAACGATCACTCAAAGCTTGCCGACGTTCCACATTTGTTCGAACATGGTTGCGCACCCTAGAAAGGAGGCGCACCATGCCCGCATACGAACCACCATAAAGACGCGAAAGACGCACAAACGGTTGCGATAACACTGCGGCAGACAGTTTTTGAGTAAGTCCGAGAGCCTATCAATTTTCGCTGATAATAAGAACCGATCGACCCACAACGAAAGCGATAAAACGGGCGCCGATTGACCTCTCGAAGCTAACACACATACCAAAGCCCGGTTTGATAACCTTCGCGACCATGGCCCATCCCCAAAAGGGAGATCGGTTATGCGTCCTTACAACGTCTATTATCTGCCTGACCTACGTGGCGATTGACACTGGTTCATTTACGACGCGCGCGGCAACTCTGTCGCGCAGTCTGACCGTGCTGCATTCCACTTGATCGACGCGCAGAGAGAGGCGGAGGCGTTCATGTCCTACAGCATGGCCTCTTAGTCGATCCGCGCTTTCTGATAATCCATAACAGCCTGGTGCAGACTTTGGGGGGCTAAACGCCCCCCATTTTGCGCAATCAACTAAGATTTCTTTGCGTAAATCGGCTGGTGCATTTTCTCGCGCTGTGACGATAATCGCGAGCCGTCCCTTGATATAACTGGAGCGGCAAAAATGGACCCGATGCTGAATTCCAAACAGGTTCGCGAAACCTGCGGCAACGTTAGCGATATGACCCTTTGGCGTTGGCTAAAGGACGCTGATTTTCCCAAACCCGTAAAGGTCAATCACCGCCGCTATTGGCGCACCGCAGAAGTCAATTCGTGGTGGAACGACCGCAAGACTGTGAACGCCTGACCTGCACGAAAAAGCCCGCCGCGCAGTTCGATGCGCAGCGGGCCTTAACGCGATCGAGAACATGACGGATAAAGAATCTGGTGTGGAGGCGCAAGGCCCGCTCACCTTCACGCACTTTGAGCGGTTCAACGTCGCCACCGGCGCGCGATACGCGCTGACATGGCCGCAACTGGTGGAATGGATCACGTCACCTGATCGGCGCGCACCGTCCAAGGCGGAACTGCCCCTGATCAAGCTGGCGACGTTCGCGCGGGATCACCGCAGCAATGAGACCCTTGAAGCGGTCTATGGGATCGAAGGCGACTATGACGGCGAAGCGGTTCATCCTGCCATTGCGGCTGGGCAGCTGGGTACGGCGGGCATTTGCGGCTTGATCGTTACCACACCATCGCACCGGCCCGATGCGCCGCGCTGGCGCGTTTGGTGCCCGCTATCGCAGCCTGTCGCACCTGCCGAGCGTCACGCTATGGCCGCGCGGCTCAACGGCGCATTAGGCGGCGTCCTGGCAACTGAAACGTTCGTCGCCTCGCAAGCATTCTATGTGGGCGCGGTTGACGATGGCGAGCCGATGCAATGCTATCCAATAGGCGGCGCGCCACTCGATACCGTGCAAGGGATCGCGCCGATCGGCCCCGCTCAATCTGTTGGGCAACGGCAACCGCTTGGCACCTTGCCAACCGTCGATACTACGATTGTCGAAGCGGCGTTGGATGAGATCGATCCGAACGAATGCGACCGCGATCAATGGCGCAATCTCACTGCCGCATATCGTGGCGCTGGGGGCGGGCGCGATGCGTGGGACCGCTGGTGCGCTCGCTTTGAGGGCAACAGCCTTGCCGACAATGACAAGCTGTGGCGCTCGCTCGACAAAGGAACGGCGCTGGGTTGGGGATTCTTGCGACGTTTCGCACCCGTTGCGGCGGCGCGCGCGGCATTCGGAGACGGGGCGGGCGCACAGTCCTTTGGCGAATTTCTAACCAGCGATGAGCAGCGCGTGTATTTCCGCGATTGTACGCTAATCGGCCCGCGCAACGTCATCGTGGATGGGAAGGGGATTGAGTACGGCCCTGGTGCGTTCAATGCGGCTTTCGGCGGGCACCGGTTCATCATATCGCGCGACGGCAAAGCAACCGATGAGGCGTGGAAGGCGGCAACGCGGTCGACTCTTTGGACCGTGCCCAAGGTGGACGGCTACGCCTTCCGTACCGACCTTCCGACCGGCGACATTGCTGCGGATGAACTGGGGCGCACCGCCGTCAACGTGTACGTCCCGGCGCGTATCGAACGCATGGAAGGCGATCCCGCGCCGTTCCTAGATCACTTGGCGCGCGTCATCCCCGATGAAACCGACCGGCAAATCTTGCTCGATTATCTGGCGCACAACGTCCGCTTTCCTGGCTTCAAAATCCCGTGGGCACCGCTGATCCAATCGGCGCAAGGCGTGGGCAAGAACGCGATCAAATACGTGATGACTCACGCGATCGGCAATCACTACACCTATGCGCCGAACGCAAAGGAACTCGGCTCTAGCGGCTCGAAATTTAATCAATGGATGGAGCGCAAGCTATTCCTCATCGCCGATGAGATCAAAACCGATGATCGGCGCGACTTGATTGAAACATTGAAGCCGATGATTAGCGAAGAGACGTTGGAGATACAGGGCAAGGGTGTCGACCAACGCAAGGCGGACAATCCGGCGAACTGGGCGTTTTTTTCGAATCACAAAGACGCGATCCCGATCAACGCGAACGATCGTCGGTTTGCGATATTCTACAGCCCATTGCAGACTAAGGCGGACCTCGATCGGGCCGGAATGACGGATTCCTATTTTGCGACCCTCTATGACGGGTTTCTCGGCAACCGAACGCACCGGCGCGGCCTCAAGATCGTGGCCGACTATCTGTTACGCTATCCGATAGAGCGCGGCGCGATCCCGATGCGCGCGCCTGTAACGACTAGCACGGTGGAGGCGATCGAAGCGGGGCGGGGCTGGCTAGAGCAGCTGATCGCCGCAGCGGTCGAAGATGGGGCAGATGGGTTCCGTGGCGGCTGGATCAACACTGCCGCCGTGGGCCGCTTGCTTCGCGAGAACCGCCGTAATGCCGGTCCAGTTGCGATCGGCGCTGCGATCGGCGCGCTTGGCTTTCACCGGATTGGTCAGGCGGGGGCGGCCCTTTTTACAGGATGATACCCAGCACCCCAACAAGCGCGGCATTTTATGGAACGAAGAGCCAAATGCTGATCCCGCTAAATACGGCGATGCGCAGGCCTACGCTTGGACGCTGTGAACCCGCTTTGATTGCAGCACCTATCGAAGCGGCGATTTTTTGCAGTTTTCTGCGGGTTTCAGAGTGATGACGCTTTGACGCTTTGATTTTCTCGAATTTGTGAGCGAGAATGAAATATAAATAAGAACGCCTCCCGTTAAATATATCGTCCTGACATGCTGACGGAGGAGTTGGAAAAATCAAAGCGATCAAAGCGTCAAAGCGTTGGGTCTCGATATACGAATCATAATTTATGTTATAAGATGAGATGTTGACGAACTATTGTTTAGAACGTCAAGTTGAAGGCTCAATCTCTTAGGGTCCTCAAAATGAACTTCACCTACACAGCCAATCCTGCACCCGGCGTGATGATCCTGCAACCGAAGCGCGACAATGCCGGTCCTACGCTCGCTTTTACCGATCAACTGACCCAGCACGATCGTATCGGCGGACCTCTGACACAGGTTCAAACATCATTCGCGACGATCGCCGAGACGCTGGCGCACCGCTCTGGCGACCTCTCCGATGACGGATTTTCGAAGGAAGCGCGCCGCTTGGTCGATGACAAGCTACGGCCACCGCACCGGCTCACCGTTGAAGCGACTTATGCGGCGCAGCGTGAATTCGATGCCGAGTGGCGCAAACTGAACACTCCGCGCTTTTCAGATGAAAGCGACCCTGCCGTGCGAGCCGAGCAGCGGACATGGTGGCGGGGATTGTCGACACCTGCGAAGCTGGAAACTGCCAATGCCGATCCGGCGCTTGCTGCGGCGGTAGTGGAGGGCGGTTTCGCCGCGTCCGGTTTGCCACGCGATGTATTCGATAGGCTCACCCGAACGATGGGCGAGGGCCAACTTGCCGATGCGATCATGCGAGGGCAGGAATTCAGCACCGCACCTTCGCCCGATGATCCAATCGCGGGCCATCCGGATCGGGCAGCGGCGTTGAAGGTAGCAACCGCACGCTTCGAGCGGATGGAAGCCGAACGGGACTTGCTGGCGACCGTCTCACCGCTTTTGGCGACCCTCATCACCGCCGTTGCCATGATTACCGGCGAGTCGCGCCAGGCGGCATTTGAGCGGCTTTCGCTATGAACCCGCAAGGTATCCGCCTCCCGTCCCCCGTGACGTTGCCCGCAGCGCCGATGATAGCCGCGTGGCACGTTCGGGACGCGCTACGCGTCTCCAAGGCAGTTTTGCACCTGTGGCGGCGCGACAAGGGCTTTCCCGGCTTCCACCGCGAAGGACGCGAATTCTACACGTCGACCGATGCCCTTGCCGAATGGCTTACGTCGCGCGGCGTGAAGGTGGTGCGACAATGACAACGCAATCCACACAGGCGGCATGGGCACCGGAACGCGACAAGGCCGGGAAATTCAAACCGGGGCAGGGCGGACGGCCCGCTGGTGCGCGCAATAGGAAACCGTCCGGCGCGCTCGCTGCGGTTCAGAACCTTTCGGACTTAGCGATCGGCAAACTCGCCATGCTCATATCGCAGAACAGTTGGCCTGCGATCCGCTACGTACTCGACATGACGTTGCCGCGCGGCGGGCGCACGGTCGACCTCGACGGCACCGCTGATCCAAATGAACTCATCGCCGCCGTAACATCTGGCGAGATTTCACCGGACGAGTTTGCGCGAATAGCCCAAGGCTGGAAAACCGCAGTCGACGCTGCCGAGATGAAAGAGATCAAGGCTCAAATCGACGAACTTGAGCAACTCGTTTCGGCGTTGCGCAAATGAGCCGGGTGAGTTTGAATCGACGCCTTGGCGCGATCATCGAAGCAGCGGAACGCATCGATCCGATAGCGGCGCGCGTGTATCGATTGCCGCCAGCGTTGCACGTTCGATACGACAATTGGCGCGCAGAATGCGACCGGGCCGCCGCGCAATATCCCGATGGTGCCGCGATGTATGAGGCGTTTCTTTCTGGTGAATACAGGACACCGCCAATGCCGCGCGACGTGCGCGAGGCTCTAGGTTTGCAGCCGGCTCCCTTGTTACCCGAGACAATGACCGCGCGCGACATAGCAGACGTGTGGGATGGCATGGTGCGTGGCGACACAACGCCGTCCAAACGAACAGCCGATAAATTTTCCAGCCGCTAGGGCTGGCGCAAAATAGCGGGATACTGACATGGCGGATAGCAAGGTGCCGATGACGGCGTTCGAGATCGGCGAACCGCGTTGCGTCCTCGTCCTGGGCGGCGAGATCGGCGCGATCCGGTTGCGATGGTCCGAATACAGGGACCAATGGTGTCGCGGCATCAAGCGGATGGTGCGAGCGCGCAAGAAAGGCTTGCTGCACACCGTAGCAGAGGTGCGCTTCGATCGCATCGAACGGCGCTGGCGAGTGGAGCGGGATGACATCGGCAGGCCCGTCCTAGTCATCGGGCCGCGAGTCGCGCTGATCCATTCGCTTCGCGATGACACTGATCGCGACCTAGACGCGCAAATGGCGGACTTATTCGGCAACCGAGGCTGGATCGCTCGCGAGGCAGCGGACGCGGCTGCGGCTCTATACGAACGGATGGGCGGTGAACTGGAGCGCGTGGCGCTGTGAAATGGCACACTGATTGAGTATCAGCGAGCCATCGCATCGATTGCCTAATGGATTGAAAGGGTTACGCGGTGCCGATCGGCCCTAGGGTAACGAGCGGGTAACGATCCAACGTATTTGGTGCCGGAGGACCCCCCCGGCCCCTTCGCGCAACCGGACATCGGTTCACCGGAAGCGGGATGCCCGATAACCTTCCCAGATTCCGTTACCCCGTACGTTACCCCAGCCGCAGAGCGGGGCGCTCAAATTTCAGCTAACTATCTGAGAAAGTTGGTGGACGCACTAGGGCTCGAACCTAGGACCCGCTGATTAAGAGTCAGCTGCTCTACCAACTGAGCTATGCGTCCGTACCGTCAGCTTGGGGCGGCAATTTCTCGCGGCCCCGAATCGTCGGGAGAGGCGCATATAGCCGCGATTTCAGCGTTGCCAACCCCTTGCGAAAGCTAAATCAGCCGAGCCCGCGTCGACCCGCTTTGCGGTTCCACCGATGGACCATCATCAGAGTGCCCAGGCAGATCATGTTGGTCATCATCGAGCTGCCGCCGTGGCTCATGAAGGGCAGCGGGATGCCGACCACCGGGGCAAGGCCCATCACCATCATGAGGTTGATGCAGACGTAGAAGAAGACCGTCGCGACCATGCCGCCGGCGAGCAGCTTGTTGAAGCGATCCTGGCTTGCGTGGGCGACCGACCAGCCCCAGCGCAGGATCAGGAAGAACGCGACGAGCACGAACAGGCCGCCGATCAGCCCCCATTCCTCGGCCATGGTGGCGAAGACGAAGTCGGTGTGCGGCTCGGGCAGGTAGTTGAGGTGGCTCTGCGATCCCTCTCCGAAACCTTTGCCGGTCACGCCGCCCGAACCGATCGCGATCTTCGACTGGGTGATATGATAGCCGGTGCCGAGCGGATCGCTCTCGGGGTCCAGGAACGTGAAGACGCGCTTGCGCTGGTAGTCGTGGAGGAGGGTGAAAAACGAGATCGGCGCGATCACCGCTGCTGCTGCGCCGCCCATAAGGAACCAGCGCAAGGGTAGCCCGGCCATGAACATCATGCACGCCCCGCCAAAGCCGATTGCGAGCGCGGTTCCAAGGTCGGGCTGGAGCATCACCAGCAGCATCGGCGTACCGATGAGCACGCCCGCAGGCACCAGCGAACGCCATGTCGGCACCATGCCGGAAGGCAGGTCGCCATAGAAACGGGCAAGAGCCAGCACGATCGCCGGCTTCATCAGTTCGGACGGTTGCAGCACGATGAAGCCGAGATTGATCCACCGCTGGCTGCCGCCGCCGACGAATCCGAGAAGCTCCACCGCGAGCAGCAGGAGCAGGATCACCGCGTAGGCCGGATAGGCCATCAGGCGCACGAAATCGCGATTGAACAGCGTCATCACGCTCGCCATCACGATGAACACGGCGAAGCGGACGAGGTGCGATAACGAGAAGACTTCGAACTTGCCCCCGGCAGCCGAGTCCAGCACCGCCGCGCCGAAGCAAACCAGCAGGATCAGGGGCAGCAGCATCGCCCAAGGCTGGCGTGCTATCGGAGCGGGGACGATAGAGCTCATCGCGGTTCGGGACCGGTCGGCATGGGTGCGGACGGCGACGGAACGGACGATGGCGCTGCTGAACCGACCGGCTCGGGCGGCGGCGCTACTGCACCCGTCTCCAGCGGCTGCGGCTTGTTCTGCACGGCGCGGGATTCGGCATCGACCCGCGCGAACACATCTTCCTCGCGACGGGGTGCGCGGCCGACGTTCTCGCCTTGGGCTGCAGCAAACGCGGCGTAGCGCGCCTCCAGCCGTTGCTGAGCCGTCCCGCCCCATTGCTTTTCGAAGCCGTAGAGCGCGTCGAGGCCCTTTTGCGGATCGAACAGGAACGTCATCACGTCGCGCGCGATCGGATAGGCGGAGCCCGAACCGCCTCCGTGTTCGATGACCACAGCGCCCGCGTACTTCGGCTTGTCGAACGGTGCGAAGAAGATGAACAGGCCGTGGTCGCGGTATTTCCAGGTGCCTCCTTTGCCGCTCGAGATGTTGAGGCCGACAACCTGCGCGGTGCCGGTCTTGCCCGCCATCAGGACGTTCTCGAGCGGAAGCTTGGCACGTCCCGCGGTTCCGGGCCCGTTGACCACATCGCTCATCGCCTTCTGGATGATCTGCACGTGATCGCCGTGAAAGTTCATCGATTCCAGTCGCGGCGGCGTCTTGTCGAGGATCATCCGCGGCATCAGCTTCTTGCCCGTCGCGAGCCGCCCCGCCATCACGGCAAGCTGAAGCGGGTTCGCCAGCATGTAGCCCTGACCGATCGTCGCGTTGACGGTATCGTAGGGTTGCCAGGCCTGGCCGTATTTCTTCTGCTTCCACGCCGGGTCGGGAACGGTGCCAAAGAACTGGCTGAGCACGGGCAGGGGGAATTTCTGTCCCATGCCGCAACGCTTCGCCATCGGTGCGATCACGTCCATCCCGAGCTTCTGCGCGAAATGGTAGAAATAGACGTCGCACGACTGGTAGATCGCCTTGGCCATGTCGACGGTGCCGTGTCCGCCACGATCCCAGCAGTGGAATACGCGGTTGCCGACGCGCAGGCCGCCGCCGCAGCCGACGGTGGCCTTGGGATCGAGGCCAGCCTCCAGGAATGCCATTGCGACCATCGGCTTGACGGTCGAACCCGGGGGGTAGAGCCCCTTGAGCACCTTGTTGCGCAGGGGCACGCGCTCATCCTGGCTGAGCATCGAATACTCGACGCGGCCGATGCCGTCCGAGAAGCTATTCGGGTCGAAGCTCGGCATCGACGCCATGCAGAGAAGGTCGCCGGTGTCGCAATCGAGGACAACGACCGAACCGGATTCAAGGCCGATGCGCCGTGCAGCATAGTCCTGCAGCGGTCCGTCGATGGTCAACTGCAGCGGCTTGCCCTGAACGTCCTCGCGCGTTTCCAGATCGCGCACCATGCGACCCGAGGCCGTGACCTCGACGCGCCGGGCACCCGGCACGCCGCGCAGGTTCTGCTCGAACCGCTTCTCGACCCCGTCCTTGCCGATCTTGTAGCCAGGAGTGATCAGGATCGGGTTGCGATCTTCCTCGTACTCCTCGGCGCTCGCGGGGCCCACGAAGCCGATGAGGTGCCCCACCGAGGGACCCGTCGGATAGAATCGCGAGAAGCCGCGCTGCGGGACGACGCCGGGCAGATCGGGAAGGCGCACGCTTACTGCAGCGAACTGGTCGTAGTTGAGGCCGCTCGCCACTTCGATAGGCTGAAATCCGCGCGCGGCATCGATCTTGTCGTGAAGGTCGCGCACCTTTTCATCGTCGAGTCCCAGGAGCGGGGCGAGCGTGGCGACCTCGCCCTTCGCATCGCGCATGCGTTCGGGCACGATATCGACACGGAAGTCGGCCTTGTTGGAGGCGAGGGGCGCACCGTTGCGATCGAGGATCCACCCACGCCGCGGCGGGATCAGCGACAGATTGACGCGGTTGCTTTCCGCCTCGGTCTTGTACTTCTCGTTCTCGAAGATCGAGAGGTAGGCCATGCGCGTCGCCAGCAGCACGCCGATGCCGCCCTGGAATGCGCCGATGACGAAACTGCGCCGTTCGAACGTCGCGTCGAGCGTGGCGGGGCTGACGATCGGCGTGGGCCGCCTCGATCGGCGGCGACGGCGCAGCGGCATCAGATCCCTCGCACCCGGGTCAGGCGGAACCGGTCGAGCGCAGCCACGAAGCGGGCAAGCACCGGAATCAGCACGAGCGTGACGACGATTTGCGGCAGCAACACCGCTATCATCACGCCATCGACCCGGCCGCCCGAGAGAATCGCCGCCATTACGAGATAACCCACCGACAGGATGCCCGACACGAGCCAATCCTGGAAAAAGCCACGCCACGGAAACCGCGTTTCGAGAATCTCGAGCGCGATCATCGTGGCGGACCACAACAGTATGGCACTGCCCAGTGGCTGTCCGGTGAACAGGTCGTCGAACAGGCCGAGCGGGAAACCCGCCCAGACCGGCAGCAGGCCCGGACGGACGAGGCGCCACGACAGCAGCACGAGAAATCCCAGCGGCGGCACCAACGGCACCGCGCTCGCGATGAATAGCTGCGGCAGCAGCGATCCGATCATCACCGACGCCCAAGGCACCGCGTAGGCAAGGACCGGCGAGTGCGTGCGGTTGATCTTGCTACCATAGCGATCGCTGCGGGCGCGGGAGGACAGCTGGTCGATCATTCCTCGATCGCTTCGCCCACCGGAGTTTCCGCAGCCTCCACCGCGCGCGGCTGCCAGATCGGCTCGACCGAGACGAAATCGGTCGCTGCCGGATCGCTGATCACGCCGCCGACCGCACCGTCGGGGGTCACTTCTTGCACGATCGCGACTGCGATGCCCGGGCGGTAGTATCCGCCGGCGCCGCTGGTGACGAACACGTCGCCCTTCTTCAGTGGATTGAGGCCTAGATTGATCAACCGGATGCGCAGCTTCCCGTCGCCGCGACCTTCGGCAAAGGCGACAACCTCGTCCTTGGATCGACGCACCGGGATCACGCTTTCGGTGTCAGCGAGCAGCAGCACGCGCGAACTGTCCTGGCCGACCTCGAGCACGCGGCCCACCACTCCGCGCGGCGACCGCACGGGCATGCCTATGCCGACACCTTGGTCGCGCCCTGCGCCGAGGTAGGCGAACCGGCGTGTGCTGGTCGAGGTCGACCCGATCAGGCGGGCGACCGCTACAGGCTTCACTTCGTCCTCGCGGAAGCCGAGGAGGGTCTTCAGGCGCGCGTTCTCGCTGCGGACCGCGTCAGCCTCCTTCAGGCGAATGCGTGCGAGTTCGACCTCTTTCTTCAGTTCGGCATTCTGGCTGCCGGCCGCGAGGTACCCGCTGATGGTATCGAACAGCCCCTGGCCTTCGCTGCGAACCACCCCGTTGGCCTGTCCGGCCGGGGCGACGGTGTCCGCAGCGGCGGTGCGCAGGCCGTTGAACGAACTCGGCCGCCACAGCGAAATGCCGAGCAGCACCGCGCCCAGCGCAGCGCCGATCGCGGCGAGCACGTAGCCCGTGAACAGTCCATATTGCGCCCTGCGCGAATGCCCGGAGCGCCGTGATGAGGGCGGCGCCATCTCAATCAATCCTTCAGGCGGTCATCAAAACCCCGCGATAGACCGGGTCCTCCATCGCCCGACCGGTGCCGATCGCGACACAGGAGAGCGGATCTTCCGCGATCGAGACCGGCAGACCGGTTTCCTCCCGCAGGTGATCGTCGAGCCCGCTGATCAGCGCGCCGCCGCCCGTAAGCACGATGCCCTGGTCGACGATGTCGGCCGCGAGTTCGGGCGCGGTGTTCTCAAGCGCGATGCGCACGCCTTCCACGATCGCGCCGATCGGTTCGGACAGCGCTTCGGCGATGTGGCCCTGGTTGATCTGGATTTCCTTGGGCACGCCGTTGACGAGGTCGCGGCCCTTGATCGTGATCACTTCGCCGATCCCGTCTTCGGGCGGGCGCGCAATGCCGTAATCCTTCTTGATCCGCTCGGCAGTCGCTTCACCGATCAGCAGGTTGTGATGTCGGCGAACGTAGCTGACGATCGCCTCGTCCATCTTGTCGCCGCCGGTGCGGACCGAGGTGGTGTAGGCGAGACCGCGCAGCGACAGCACCGCCACTTCGGTCGTGCCGCCGCCGATGTCGACGACCATGCTGCCGACCGGTTCGGTCACCGGCATGTCGGCGCCGATCGCCGCGGCCATCGGCTCGAGGATGAGGTAAACCTGCGAGGCGCCCGCATTCGAAGCGGCATCGCGGATCGCGCGGCGTTCGACCGAGGTCGAGCCAGAGGGAACGCAGATCACGATTTCCGGATAGCGCAGCAGGCTCTTCTTGCCGTGCACCTTGCGGATGAAGTGCTTGATCATCTCTTCGGCGATTTCGATGTCCGCGATCACGCCGTCGCGCAGCGGGCGGATCGCCTCGATGCTGTCGGGCGTCTTGCCCATCATCATCTTCGCATCTTCGCCCACGGCCTTCACCCGCTTGATGCCGTTCAGCGTCTCGATCGCGACGACCGACGGTTCGTTGAGGATGATGCCCTGACCCTCGACATAGACCAGCGTGTTCGCGGTGCCGAGGTCGATCGCCATGTTCTGCGAGCCGAATTTCAGGAGATTGGAAAAGAAGCCCATTGGGTTGCGCGTTCCGTGAATGGTTCGGGTTTCGGCCGCAAAACCTGCGACCCTTTCGACCCGGGGGTGACGGGAATGTGCGCCCCTTACCCAAAGGTGCCCGAAAAGGCCAAAAAAAGTTATACCGCCGTCCCCGGCAATCTGCACTGCTCGGCTCGAATTTGCGCCCGTTGGTCGCTAGGTTGGGGGTCATGGCCGAAATTCGCCGCCTCCCGGAAGCTCTGGTCAATCGCATCGCTGCCGGCGAGGTGGTCGAACGACCTGCCGCCGCGCTCAAGGAACTGGTCGAAAACGCGATCGATGCCGGTGCTACCCGCATCGCGGTTGCGCTCGACGAAGGCGGGCTCGACCGGATCGAAGTGACCGACGACGGGTGCGGCATGACGCCCGCCGAGATGGCGCTCGCTCTCGAACGACACGCCACTAGCAAGCTGCCCGACGAAAGCATCGAACTCGTCGCAACACTCGGCTTCCGCGGCGAGGCCCTGCCGAGCATCGCCAGTGTCGCGCGCTTCACCCTCGAAAGCCGGGTGCGCGGGTCGGAGCAGGGTTGGCGCCGGGTGGTCGATCACGGCGTTGTGGCCGAAGAAGGACCGGCCGCCCTGCCGCCGGGCACCCGCGTGCGGGTGGAGAACCTGTTCGGCAAAGTACCCGCGCGGCGCAAATTCCTCCGCTCGGCGCGCAGCGAATATGCCGCCTGCCTCGATGTCGTGCGCCGCCTCGCGATGGCGCGGCCCGACGTTGGCTTCACGCTGGACCATGCTGGCCGCACGGTGCTGTCGCTGCAACCGGGGCAGGACCTCACCGACCGCGTGGCGCAGATCGTGGCACGCGAGCTGAAGGACAACGGCGTCGCGCTCGACCTGGAACGCGGGGGAATGACCCTTGGCGGGATCGCCGGGCTGCCGACGTACAATCGCGGCGTGGCCGACCATCAGTACCTGTTTGTCAACGGTCGGCCGGTGAAGGACCGCCTGCTCATCGGAGCGGTGCGAGGAGCGTATTCGGACATGCTCGCGCGCGATCGCCACGCGGTGCTCGCGCTGTTTCTCGACCTGCCTCCGAGCGAAGTCGACGTAAACGTCCATCCGGCCAAGACCGAAGTACGGTTCCGCGACGCTGCGGGGGTGCGCGGATTCATCGTTTCGGGGCTGCGGCAGGCGCTCGGTTCGGGCGACCGGCGGAGCGCACAGGTCCCCGATGCGGGCGCGATGGGACGCTGGACTAGCGAGCCGGTTGCATCGCCCCAGTCGACGCTCGGATCGATCTTCGCCGGTCGCGACTGGACCGCGCCTTCGGCCAGCGTCCGCGAGGCCTCGCGCACTTGGCGCGGCTACGAAGCCGACGTGCTCACTGCGCCGCACGGCAGGGCGGAGGAAGCCACGCCGCTGCCCGAGGCGGCCGAGGATTATCCGCTCGGTGTCGCACGTGGGCAGGTGGCACAGACCTATATCGTCGCCGAGGCGGCCGATGGACTGGTGATCGTCGACCAGCATGCCGCACACGAACGGCTCGTCCTCGAACGATTGAGGGCGGCCGGGGCGGGGGAGGCGAACGCGCGCGCGCAGGCACTGCTGATTCCCGATGTGGTCGAACTGGACGAGGTGGATTGCGACCGGCTCGAAAGCGCTGTCGACACGCTTGCGGGCATGGGCCTCGCTATCGAGCGGTTCGGCCCGGGCGCAATGCTCGTCCGAAGCCTGCCGCACGCGCTTGCGGGTGCCGATCCCGCGAAGTTGCTGCGCGACATCACCGACGACCTCGCGCAGCATGGCGAGGCGCTGCTGCTGGGCGAGAAGCTCGACCTCGTCCTTGCGACGATGGCCTGCCACGGCTCGGTCCGCGCGGGGCGAGTGCTGTCGGTGGCAGAGATGAACGCGCTCCTGCGCGAGATGGAGCGCACCCCGCGTTCGGGCCAATGCAACCATGGACGACCCACGTGGGTTAAGCTTCGCATGGAAGACGTAGAAAAACTGTTCGGGAGACATTGATGCGGGCTTTGTGGGTCGCGCCGCTGGTGATGCTGGTCGCGGGTTGCGGCGGGGACGAACCGTCTGCAGCCGAAAAGCGCAAGATGGACGATGCGGACGTCGCCGCGGTCAAGGCCGCACAGGTTCCTCCGCCGACGCCGGTCACACCGGGCAAGATCCTCTATCCCGATATCGAGCGGTATGATCTGTTCGGCGCGGGCTGCAATTTCGCGCCCGAGGGCAGCATGGCGGCGGTGGCGCTGGCGCAGCCGTCGAAGGGCTTCATGAAGATCGACGGCGAGCTCGTGGCGTTCGCGCCCGATGCGGGCAGCGGCGACCTGCCGTTGGGCGCGAAGGGCAAGTACACGTCGAAGGCGTGGTCGTTCGTACTCGATCTCGCCGCTGAAGAGGGCGCCCAGTCGGGCAGCGAAACGGTCAATTTTCCGGCGCACTTCGTGCTGCGCAACGATCGCGACCAGATCGTGTTCGAAGCCAACGGCACCGCCCAGTGCGGCAGTTGAACTAGACCTCGGTCGGCGCTGCCGGATCGCGCACTTCGATGAGGCCGTTCGATGTCATCTCCATCACCGGCTCGTCGTTCTGGTTGAACACTTGCAGGTGCGACTTGAACAGGCCCATCTCGGGCCGCGACTTGCTGCGGCGCTTTTCCAACACGGTTGTCTCGCAGCGGAGAGTGTCGCCCGGAAACACCGGCTTGAGCCAGCGCAGGTTGTCCATGCCCGGTGATCCCAATCCGGCCTGACGATTCTTTTTCAGGTTCTCGACCAGCATCGCCATCGTCATGGCGCAGGTGTGCCAGCCGCTCGCCGACAAGCGACCGAAATGGGTCTTTGCTGCAGCCTCGTCATCGAGGTGGAAGGGCTGGGGATCGTACTTGCTGGCGAACTCGATCACCTCTTCGCGGGTGACCTCGTAACGCCCGAATTTGGCGGTCTCGCCGACCGGAAGATCTTCGAAATACTGCACGCTGCCTGATCTCCGGAATGGTCCTAGATTGAAACCCATAGACCATCCCGGACCGCCGAGATCAATGGCCGAAGAGCATCCACCCCGCCATCGCGATCATCGCCAGGTTCTCAGTCAGTGAAACGAAGCCGAGCGGGACGTTGCTCGATCCGCCCACGCAGGCGCACTTGATGTCGCGCTTCTGCACATAGACCGCGTAAAAGACGCTGACCGCGCCGATGGTGCCGATTGTCAGCGCGACCGGTATCGACAGCCAGTCGAGCGCGCGGGCCGCCATGAGCAACCCGGCACCGAATTCGAGGAACGGGTACAAATAGCCGTAGGGCACCCAGCGCTTGGCGAGGAGATCGTAGCCGAGGAACATCGAGGAGAACTTGTCGATATCCTGCAGCTTCAGCATGGCGAGGATGACCATCGCAAACGACACGAACCATTCGCCGGCTCGCACCGTGAACGGAGTGCCGAAGGCGGCGTGACTTACCGCCAGGGCCAGCGCGGCCGCGGAGACGAATACTACAAGAACAGGGACGTAACTGGTTGCGCCGGGCGGCGGCAGCGGTTTGCCGAAGTAGGCGCGAAGCTCCGTATATCCGCCGATGCGCTTGCCATCGATGAAGGTCTGCGGCGTGGTCTCGACGCCGTGCGCGGCCTTGTAAGAGTCGGTCTCCTCACGGGTCGTGAGCCAGTGGTCCTCGACCGTGTAGCCGTGTTTCTCCAGCAGCCATTTCGACTTCACGCCGTACGGGCAGGTGTGGGTTGGCATGACCATGCGGGTCAGGCTGGCGGTTTTTGCGTGTTCCATGCGAATCACCTATACCGTCCGTACCACGGTACGGAGTCAAGCGAATGGTGGCCTTGCGTATTTCCGACCTTGCGCGCGCCGGCGGAGTAGGCGTGGAGACGGTGCGCTTCTACCAGCGCAAAGGTCTTCTCGCTGTCCCAGGACAAGGCGCGTCGGGCACGCGCCACTACGGGTCCGACGACGTGCGCCGATTGCGCTTCGTCCGCCGGGCGCAGGGAGCCGGCTTCACGCTGGCGCAGATCGCGGAACTGATCGCCCTCGATCGCCTCGACGACCGGCCGCGAGCCCGTGCGATGGCGCAGGCGCGGATCGCGGCCCTCGATGAAGAGATCGCCCGGCTTCAGGATGCCCGTGCATTGCTCGGGAAGCTCGCGCGCGAATGCGCGAAAGGATCGGGCGGTCCCTGTCCGATCCTCTCCGCGTTCGACTGACCTACAGATGGGGCTTCAGGTCGCCGCGCTGGATGTCGGGCACGATCCGGTAACGCGCGGTGATCAGGCTGAAGACGCCGAAGAAGACCAGGCCTACCGCGACCAGCGAGTAGATCCCGCTGTCGGACAGTGCGACGATCGCATCGCCGAGGCCCTTGACCTCGCTTTCCTTGTCGAGCCACGCGCCGCGGATCAACGACCACCCGATCAGCGCGAAGATGACCACGCGGGCGGCATGGCCGGCCTGACCGACCGGCTTGACCCATGACGGCGCGCCGCCGCCGATATGCTTCATGAAATTGGCGGTCCACGCGGACTTGGCCTGCATCGCGGCACCGATCAAAAAGCCAAGGCCGACGATGCCCAGCACGAACGGACCCACTTCCCAGTCGAGCAGGCTGCCTGCGGTTTCCTGCGTGCTGTTGGTGCCTTCGGCCTGCTGCTTTTCGCCGTTGGCGAACTGGATCGCCGTCCACGCGAGGACCACGTGGGTCAAGGCGCTAGCGGCGGAGCCGATACGCTTGCCCTTGCCTGCGGCGTCGTCACCGTGGTTCTCGAGGTCGGTCGCGGCATCGATCGCCTTGAACGCACCGTAGGCGAGCAGGCCGAGCGCGACGAGATACAGCAGCGGCGTGCCGAACGGCACGTCCTGCAGCAGGTCGAACACCGCGTTCTGCCCCTCCTTCGCCTTGCCGGCGGTGGACAGCGCCAGGTAGCCCAGCAGGAGGTACACGAGCCCGCGCGCGGCATAGCCGAGGCGCACGAGCAGGCTGAACTTTTCGGACTTGTCGACCATGGCAGGCAGTCTCCCCTTTTGCGCCCCCAACGGGTGAGGCGCAGGTTGGTGCCCGCCGGATTCAGAAGCAAGTCAGACGTTGAACTTGAACATCATCACGTCGCCGTCCTGGACGACGTATTCCTTGCCTTCCTGGCGCAGCTTGCCTGCTTCCTTCGCTCCGCTTTCGCCGCCCAGCGCGACGTAGTCGTCGAAGGCGATCGTTTCGGCGCGAATGAAGCCGCGTTCGAAGTCGGTATGGATCTCGCCAGCAGCCTGCGGAGCCCTTGCGCCTGTCGGAAAGGTCCACGCACGCGCTTCCTTGGGGCCGGCGGTGAAGAAGGTCTTCAGGCCGAGGAGCTTGTAGCCCGCGCGGATTACGCGGCTGAGGCCGCTTTCGGAGAGACCCAGCGAATCGAGATACTCGGCGCGATCCTCTTCCGGCATGGCGACGAGCTCGCTCTCGATGGCAGCGGAGACGACCACCGCCTCGGCGCCCTCGGCCGCGGCCTTGGCGAAGACCCGTTCGGACAGGGCGTTGCCGGTCGCGGCATCATCCTCAGCGACGTTGCAGACGTACAGGACCGGTTTGGCGGTAAGCAGTTGCGCCTGCGCGAACACGCGCTCCTCGTCGTCGCCGTTGGGCTGGGTCAGGCGGGCGGGCTTGCCGTCGCGCAGCAGGTCGAGTGCCTGGCCGAGGACGCTCGCCATGACCTTGGCTTCCTTGTCGCCGCCGGTCGCCTTTTTCTGCGCGGCGGGCACGCGCTTCTCGAGGCTCTCGAGGTCGGCGAGCATCAGCTCGGTTTCGACCACTTCGGCGTCGGATAGCGGATCGACCTTGTTGGCGACGTGCTGGATGTCGTCGTCCTCGAAGCAGCGCAGGACGTGGACGATCGCATCGACTTCGCGGATGTTGCCGAGGAACTGGTTGCCGAGTCCTTCGCCCTTGCTCGCCCCTTTCACGAGGCCGGCGATGTCGACGAAACCGAGCTGGGTCGGAATCACCTTGGCGCTGCCGGCGATCGCCGCCAGCTTGTCGAGCCGTTCATCGGGCACGGCAACCTGGCCGACGTTCGGCTCGATCGTGCAGAACGGATAGTTCGCGGCCTGCGCGGCCTGCGTCTCGGTAAGGGCATTGAACAGCGTGGACTTGCCGACATTGGGCAGCCCGACGATTCCGCAACGGAAACCCATCGGTGACTCCGGAAGGTAAAGGGGATACGGGCGCGCCCTTAGCGGGTCGCGCGCATGAAAGGAAGATGACAGCGGGGAAGGGCGCGCTAATCTTGCGCGGAAAGGGAAATGTTCATGGTTCCAAAGATGCTGACCTTGCCGCGACGCGCTCGCGGCGGCGGTTGCAGACAAGCGGCTGCTGCCTACGGTTCCGCCGGGGATGCCGAACTGATCCGAGGTCCGAACGGGCATTGCGCCCGCCGATCAAGACGCTAAGTCTCTCTTTCGTATAGCTGTCTGCGCCAGGGGAGTGACGGGCATGAATGCGACCGCAATTGCCGAACCCGCCGCGGACGAGTTGCCACCCGCGCCCGCGCCTGCCACCTCGAGCCGTGACGAGACCGTCGCCGACCTGATGGCGCCGCCAGTCGGTCTGTTCGGCACGGACGTCACCGTCGCCGAAGCGACCGAAGCTCTCCGCGAACAGGTGAAATCGGCCTTCATCACCTATGTCTACGTCGTCGACGGAGGCGGGCGGCTGCTCGGCCTGGTCGTCATGCGCGAAATGCTGCTGGCGAGGCCGGACGCGACACTCGGGTCGATCATGATCCCCGATCCATTCGCGCTGCAGGCGTCGCTATCGCTGGGGGAGGCACTGAAGCTTGCGCTGCACAAGCACTTCCCGGTCTATCCGGTCGTCGACGCTGGCGGCAGCCTTGTCGGTCTGGTCCGCGGATCCGACCTTTTCGCCAACCGCGCGGTCGAAATCTCCGCGCAGTCGGGGGCGATGGTCGGCGTCGACAAGGAAGAGCGCATGGGCACTTCGCTCTCGCGCAGTCTGACCTTGCGGCACCCATGGTTGCAGGTGAACCTCCTCACGGCATTCGTTGCAGCCGCCGTCGTCGGGGTATTCGAGGACACACTGAGCCGACTGGTCATCCTCGCCGTTTTTCTGCCGGTCATGGCTGGTCAGACGGGCAACACCGGCTGCCAGGCGCTCGCGGTCGCACTGAGGGGCATGACGCTGGGCGACGTCAAGCCGGGCATGGAGACGAGCCTCGTTCGCAAGGAAGGGATGCTGGGCTTTCTGAATGGCGCTTTGGTCGGCATCACCGCAGGGCTGGGCATGTTCGTCTACGCCACTATGCAGGGCGAGCCTCGGGCGGCGACACTAGCAGGGGTCGTGTTCTTCTCGATGATCACGGCATGTACCGTGGCGGGCATCGCCGGTGCCCTGATTCCGCTCACCCTCAAGCGCCTGGGCGCCGATCCGGCGACCGCTTCGAGCATCTTCCTGACGACGGCCAGCGATGTCGCCAGCATGGGCATTTT
This sequence comes from Tsuneonella sp. HG094, assembly GCF_053819285.1. Classification (NCBI taxonomy): domain Bacteria; kingdom Pseudomonadati; phylum Pseudomonadota; class Alphaproteobacteria; order Sphingomonadales; family Erythrobacteraceae; genus Tsuneonella; species Tsuneonella sp. HG094. The sequence continues at coordinate 1,295,842 of NZ_JBSORA010000001.1, read as the reverse complement.
CCTGTCGCTGGCGACAGCCCTGATGCCTGCCTGATCGAAGCTATCGCCGAAACGCTTGCGCGCCAGGTAACCTCGGTCCAGTGGAGCACCGTGCGTCGCGCCATCCTCATCGCCGTTTCCATGTTCGCCATTGCCGGGTGCAGGACCACCAATGCCGATGGCTGGACCGGCGGCGGCACGACCCCGTTCAACCAGGCGGAACGCAGCTGCACCGATCTGACGAAGTCGATCGGGGAAGAACCCGATCGCCGCGAATTCTTCATCGGTTGCATGGGTTCGCTGGGATGGGCGGCAGGGCCGAACGCGCGGATCGACCTTTAATCGGCCCGGGTCGGGTTCGGCAGCAGCTCCAGTCGCGCGAGTTCCCGATGCAGGGCGACGATCGCCCAGATGTCGTAGACCACGTGGCCGACGATCACCGTCATCAGGCTGCCGGTGAACCAGAAGACCGCCGCGAAGACCAGTCCGATCACGAACAGCATGGCCGCAATCGGCGGCTTGGCCACGTGGAACAGAGCGAACGCCAGCGACGTCGCGATCACCGCGAGGGGCGCGCCGATCGTGTCGCTCGCCAGCGGCATCAGCCCGCCCCGAAACAGCGCTTCCTCGCCGATGCCGGCGCACAGCGAAATCAAGATGACGACGGGCAGTGAAATTGTCCGGCCGAGAACCTGACCGACCTGTGCCTGCAATCGTGCGGTCCATTCGAGGAAATCCGGACGCAGGCGAAACGCGGTCCCGACCAGTCCGATCATCGCCAGACCGAACGCAGCGCCGTGCAACGCGGATCGCCATTCGAGATCGAGGAAGCCTGCCAGCGGTCGCCCCGACCAGTGCCAGAGAAACGCGGCTATCGCGGTGAGGACGCAGGCCTGGATGGCGAGCACGGACAGGACGACCGGACGCGATACCTCACGGTCTTGCGAAGACGTCATGACGTCGCCAGCCGATGGTCTGCTGCGGGGCACGATGCGGCAAGCCATTGCTCGGTCTCAAGCGGGTTCCGCAAGCGCACGATCCGTCCGTCCCAGTCCCGCAGGCTCGCCTCCAGCCTGCGCGCGGGGCCGAGACGCCAGGTCGCGACGTAGCGCACGAATTCGAAGTCGATCTTTTCGGGACAGCCTTCGGTCATGTCCGGGCGGCTGCGGCCCTGGTACTGCCGATAACGCCGCACGATCCGGGCGAGGCACAGCGGGATCGGGTAATCGAGCACGATCACCGTATCGGCCCGTGCCAGGCGCTCGGGCAAGGTGCCGCCATAGTTACCGTCGATGAGCCATCGCTCGCCTGCGAGGATCGGGGCGAGGGCGGCGCGCAATTCGTCGTGGGTGCTGTCGATCCAGCCCGTTTTCCACGCCAGTCGGTCCATGTGGAACAGCGGCAGGTCGAGCCGCCTCGCCAGCTCGTGCGACAGGGTGGACTTGCCCGCCCCGCACGGTCCGACGACAAGGACCCGCTGCACGCCGGTCAGTCCTGCAGGCGCAGCGCGAACTCGCTCATGAAGCGGACGTCCTCGCCCTTGGCGAGCCACTCCGCCTCGCCGGCGATCGCGCCCAGCATGTCGGCAAGATCGTCCATCTCGGCCTTGGCGTAGTTGCCGAGGACGTGGCCGGTGACCCGGTCCTTGTGCCCCGGATGGCCGATGCCGATCCGCACGCGGCGGAAATCGGGGCCTAGATGCTGGTTGATCGAGCGCAAGCCGTTGTGCCCCGCCAACCCGCCGCCCACACGCACCTTCACCTTGAATGGCGCCAGATCGAGTTCGTCGTGAAACACGGTCAGCGCGTCGACGTCGAGCTTGTAGAAGCGCAGCGCCTCGGCCACCGCGCGGCCGCTTTCGTTCATGAAGGTGGCGGGCTTCAGCAGCAGGATCTTCTGCGTGCCGATGCGCCCTTCCTGCACCCAGCCGGAGAACTTCTTCTGCACCGGGCCGAATCCATGCACCTCGGCGATGGCGTCGAGCACCATGAAGCCGACGTTGTGCCGGTGGAGCGCATATTGCGGACCGGGATTTCCAAGGCCTGCCCAGACTTGCATGGCGCGCGCCTAGCCGAGGCGAGGTGTGGGGGGAAGGGCGGTGCGAAGCTCGAAGCGGGCAGTCGGCCGATTTGAAAGTCCGCTTGTGTTTGTTTAAATGTATCTGCTGAAGGTCCACTTTTGGGGTGGAAAGCGGACATTCTAGACCTTCCATGAGCGTAGCAGCGACACCGCTCGCTGATAGGTCATTTCGAGCTTGGGAAGTTCATCGTCGTTGAGGCTGATGGTAAGCAGCAAATCGCCAAGGCCCAGGGTTGCCGAGCATAGGCCGGTGTGACCTTCTATTTGCATTTTGTGGCAGCTTACAAATGGGGCGTCCCCGCGAACGGGAGTGTCTGGGCTGTAGGTCCACCATGTTTCATCACCGGCCTTACGCCAGCCGTGGCCTCGCCATGCGATCTCGCGCGGGCCGCAAACCGTTCGGGAAACGTATCCCGCTCCATTTGCTCGGGCGCAGACGCGTTCCCGATTTTGAACCAACACACTCCTCTGCTGGCGTAGTTCGGCTTCAGGGTTGAGGGTGAAGATGAAACCCTCCTCGTCCGACTTAGGCAGAAAAAAAGGGTAATCACTCTTTGGAACCAGATTGGCGGGAGGCACCTCATAACGGTGATTAGCGACCTGCTGCTGCGCATTGGCGCAACCACTCAAAAAAAGAGCCATCGCGCCGACGGCAATAGTCAAAGTTGAAAGTGGTCTCAAAGCTGCGCTCATACCTAAGCAATGACGTTTCGTGCCAACGTCCGCAATGGGGTCGTTTGCCGACAGGCCGCTTTCGCCGAAAAGCCTTCGAAAGCTGACATCGCTCGCGCCACCCACAAAAGCAAAACGCCGGCCCCCTTGCGAGGACCGGCGCTTGCTGAAAGCCGGTGAGGGCGGGCGGATTACTCCGCGGCTGCGTCCTCGCTGCCTTCTTCGGCTTCGTCGTCGGTCTGCTCACCGGCCGGCACGTCACTCGCGGCGACGGCTGCGGCGGCTTCGGCGCCTTCGGCCTTCTTCAGGGCCGACGGCGCGACGAGCGTCGCGATGGTGAAGTCGCGATCGGTGATCGCGCTTTCCGAACCGGCGGGCAGGGAAACCTCGCTGATGTGGATCGAATCGCCCACGTCCTTGCCGGTCACGTCGATCTCGATCTGGTCGGGGATCTTGTCCGATTCGCAGATCAGGTCGAGCTCGTGGCGAACGATGTTGAGCACGCCGCCCTTCTTCAGGCCGGGGCTCGCTTCCTCGTTGAGGAACACGACGGGGACCATGACTTCGACCTTGGCGTTCTTCGCCAGGCGCAGGAAGTCGACGTGGACCGGACGGTCGGTGACGGGGTGAAACGCAACGTCCTTGGGGAGCGTGCGAACCTTCTTGCCGCCGACGTCGATCATCACGATCGAGTTCATGAAGTGGCCGGTGCCGAGCTGACGGATCAGCTCCTTGGCCTCGACGTGGATTGTAACGGGTTCTTCCTTGCCGCCATAGATGACGGCGGGAACACGGCCTTCGCGGCGCAGTACACGGGAGGCTCCCTTGCCAGCCCGTTCGCGCGCCTCGGCCGGCAGGGTCAGAGCGTCGCTCATCGGATTGCCTTTCGAAGTGTATTGAACGCCCGGTCCGCCACGCCTCCAGGGATGACCATGACGCCGGAGCGCGGGCCGTTAGACGGGACACGGCAGAAAAGCAAGCTCAGCGGAGGCGGCGGACCTTGTAGCCTTTGGCGGCGAGCAGCTCGGGGAGGCCCGATGGCGGCGCCAGGTGCGCGGCACCCACCGCGACGAGCGGCTTGAGGCCGGCTGCATAGAACGCAGCGATCCTGTCCGCCCATGCCTTGTTGCGGTTCACCAGCAAGGCATCGCGCAGTTCGGGGTCGGCGAGCATTCCTTCGTCGCCTTCGCGTGCGATGGCTTCCATGTCGCCGCTGAGCCACAGCTTTGCGAGCTTCGCGCTGTCGTCGGCGGTCATCGTGTCTTCCTCGACCACTGCGCCGAGCAAGTCGCGCTGGTCTGTTTCCGGGAGGGCGTCGAACAGCGCGAACTGGCCCTCGATCCCCTCGAGCTCCTCCACCCGCCGCGCGCGGAAGTCGCGCAGCAGCGCGCGGTCGACGCCGTTCTCTCCGATCGAATCGTCCGCGAGCTGCGCAAGCATGAGGGCGGCGGCCCAGGTCTCGGTCGCCTTGAAGTCGGCCTCGCGATAGTTGCCCTTGCCGAGCAGCGCAGGCAGGCGCGTGCGCAAAGTCGGCGGCACGCGCTCGGAGAGGGGGGGCAGATCGTCGGTGGTGTGCGACAGCCGCGTGAACGTCGCGGCGAGCTTGCCCGAATCCGCCAGGTCCTTGACCTCGACCACCAAAAGATCGGCCCCGACGATCGCCCTGTCGATCGCCGGGGTCCGCCATTCGGTATCTTCGGGAAGGGAATGGATCGTCCCGAACAGCCAGCCGGCGGGAGAACCGTCGGCCAGCGTAACCTCCCACAGCGCCGGATCGGGCGGGGGCAGGTCGGGCGGCGTAGCGGCCCGGTCGCAGCCCGCCAACGCGAGCAGTGCAGCCAGGCCGATAATCAAACGCTTCACCGGACGCGTTCGCTCTTGATCCCGCGCTTATCAAGCGCGTCCTGCACGCTTTCCTTGCCCGCCAGGTGGCCTGCGCCCACGGCCATGAACACGGTGCCGGGCTGATCGAGCCGGGTGTCGATCCATTCGGCCCAGTTGCGGTTGCGGGCATAGAGCAGGCGTTCGGCAAGTGCGGGGTCGTCCATGCCCTCGTTCATCAGGTCGGCCAGCTTGTCGGCATCGCCCTCGGCCCACGCGGCGACCATCTCGTTGAGCATGGGCACGACCTCGTCGACCTTACCGGCGGTGCTGGTGAGGTACTTGACCTGCGCTTCGGCCGGAAGCTCGTCGAACAGCTTCATCTGGCCGTCGATAGTCTCGACCGCGCCGCGCTCCATGGTGGTGCCGGCCTTCGCCTCGAGCACCTTCTCGACGCCGCTGTCGACCTTGTAGCCGTTCTGCATCAGCGGCAGCATCGACAGGGTCATCGCCGCGAACCAGGGCTCGAAGCGGTCGAATGCGGGGGCCGGAACGCCGAGCTTGGTCAGCGCCGCCTCGTAGGTCTTGCGCTGCTCGTCGTTGAGCATGGCGCGCAGGCTCTTGTCGGCGGGGAGCATCGCATAACCCATGATCGTCTGCTGGGCAGCCGGGTCCGCCATCGCGCTCGGCGGCAATTCGGTGACAATCGACTGCGAAGAGGCAAGCGCCTTGGCGATGCGGTCGTCGAACCAGTTCGTGCTTTCGGGAAGGACGTGAACCGTGCCGAAGAGGTAGATCGTGGTGTCCTCGTCGGCGACCTTCCACAGCGCGGGGCCATTGGCCGCAGCAGGAGCTGTCGCGGCAACGGCGGCAGGGGTCTCGGCCATGGCCGGGCTGGCGAGCAGCGCGACGGCGGGAACGAGCGAGCGGGCAATCGAACGAAGCAGTGTCATGGCAGATATTTCCTTGAAGCAACCAGGATTGACGGGAAGTGAAATTTCTCAGGCGAAGCGGCGCACCATCCAGGTCAGGCCCCACGCAGTGAGCACGAGCATGAAGGTAATCATCTCCTGCGGTTCAGGCAGGAAGCCGCCGCGCCAGCCGAACCACCAGGTCGGCGCGATCGCGCTATAGGCATAGATCCCCACCAGAGCGCCGTCCTTGTAGGCGCTCGCCTCGTGTTCATCGATGTTCTTCCACCAGATCCAGCTCAGGATCGGCACCGCAATGAGCCACACGGCGATCGCGATCGCGGCGGTGAGCGGGGGCAGCGGGCCCTCCGCCAGCATCGCCGGGTCAGTCTCGAAGGCACCGAGTTGCAGCACGACGCCGAGCACCGCGCCGACCGCGCCCGAGGCGTAGAGGATCGACCGCGCCTTCTTCGTGCGGGGCGACAGCTTGCCGGCGAAGAAGTGCGGCAGCGACCGGCGCAGGAGCGAGCCGCCCAGCGCCGCGAAACTTAAGACACCGGCGATGACCAGCGCCACCTTCCACCCGTGCCGAACGCCGTGATCGGCTACGGCGGCGAGGAAGCCGGCCAGCACTCCCAACGCGAACAGCACGAGGAAACCGCCGATGAGCGCTTGCACGACGTGGCGCGCTGTTGGCCCGTCATCCTCGCGGGCAAGTTCCTCACTGGTCATCGAAAATCTCCTCGATCGGCATGTCGAACAGCCGGGAAATACGGAAGGCGAGCGGCAGCGACGGATCGTGCTTGCCGGTCTCGATGGCATTAACTGCCTGGCGCGAGACATCGAGATGGATCGCCAGGTCGGCCTGGCTCCAGTTTCGCTCGGCCCGAAGGACCTTGAGGCGGTTGTTCATGGGATAATGCTCGATCAAGCGCATATGTCAGGTTTCCCTGACTTTATGTCGCGATTCGCTGACTATGTCAACAAGACCTGACAAAAAGTCGCCATGACCTTCCATTGGTCCGGCGCGCCACCTCGCCATTGACCGCGCAAAACCCATCCGCCATTGCGCGGCGCACCATGAGCCGCGACCCGTCCAAAAGCTTTCAGGACATGATCCTGACGCTCCACGATTTCTGGAGCGAGAATGGCTGCCTGATCCTGCAGCCCTATGACATGCGCATGGGGGCCGGCACATTCCACACCGCGACCACGCTGCGCGCCCTCGGGCCCGAGCCGTGGAATGCCGCTTTCGTGCAGCCCTGCCGCCGCCCGACCGACGGCCGCTACGGCGAGAACCCGAACCGGCTGCAGCATTATTACCAGTACCAGGTGATCCTGAAGCCGAGCCCGCCGGACCTGCAGGAGCTTTACCTCAAGAGCCTGTCGCTGATCGGGATCGACCCGCTCAAGCACGACATCCGCTTCGTCGAGGATGACTGGGAGTCGCCCACGCTCGGCGCGTGGGGGCTGGGCTGGGAGGTCTGGTGCGACGGGATGGAGGTGACGCAGTTCACCTATTTCCAGCAGATGGGCGGGTTCGACTGCAAGCCGGTGGCGGGCGAGCTCACCTACGGCCTCGAACGCCTCGCGATGTACATCCAGGGCGTCGACAACGTGTACGATCTGAACTTCGACGGGCGCGGGACCAGCTACGGCGACGTGTTCCTCGAGAACGAACGCCAGATGTCCAAGTGGAACTTCGAGGTCGCCGATACCGACGCGCTGTTCGACCTCTTCCGCAAGGCGACCGCCGAGTGCAGGAACGCGCTCGCCGCCGAGGTCCCCATCGCCGCCTACGAGCAGGCGATCGAAGCCAGCCACGTGTTCAACCTCCTCCAGGCACGCGGCGTGATCAGCGTACAGGAACGGGCCAGCTACATGGCGCAGGTGCGCGATCTCGCGCGCGGATCGTGCGAGGCCTACATGGCGAAGGAAGCGGGTCGCTGGGCGCAGGAATACCCGGGGTGGTCGGCATGAGCGGCGGCGACTTCCTTCTCGAACTGCGCTGCGAGGAAATCCCCGCAAGGATGCAGGCCGGCGCGCGCACCGATCTCGAAAAGCTGTTCCGCGCGGAGATGGGCGCGGCGGGCGTATCGGTCGGCGAGGTTAACGTCTGGTCGACCCCGCGCCGACTCGCGCTGATCGCGAAAAACCTGCCCGATGCGACAGAGGCGGTGAGCGAAGAGGCCAAAGGCCCGCCCGAAGGCGCGCCCGACGCGGCCATCGAAGGCTTCTGCCGCAAGGCCGGCGTTACCCGCGACCAGCTGACCTTGCGCGACGTGAAGGGCCGCAACACGTATTTCGCGGTGATCGACAAGCCCGGTCGCGCCACGCGCGAGGTGCTGGGCGAGGCGATCCCGGCGATCGTCGCGAAGTTCCCTTGGCCCAAGTCGATGCGCTGGGGCACGGCATCGCTTTCGACCGAATCCTTGCGCTGGGTGCGTCCGCTGTCGGGAATCGTGGCGATCCTCGGCGAAGACCTCGTCGAATGCGAGATTGGCGGGATTGCGAGCGGATACGCCACGATGGGCCACCGCTTCCACCACTCGGGCGAAATCACCATCGGCGGCGCGCACGACTACGCCGAAAAGCTGCGCGCGTGCCACGTCATCGTGGACCATGCGGAGCGCGAGGGCATCGTGCGCGAGATGGCGCGCGGGGCCGCGATCGCGGGCGGGCTGACGCTGGTCGAGGACGAGGGGCTGGTGATCGAGAACGCCGGCCTCACCGAATGGCCGGTGCCGCTGCTCGGCCGCTTCGACGAAGCCTATCTCGACGTCCCGCCCGAGGTGATCCAGCTCACCGCGCGGACCAACCAGAAGTATTTCGTCTGCAACTCGGCCGACGGCAAGCTCGCCAACGCCTTCGTCTGCACCGGCAATATCGAGGCGGCGGACGGCGGCGCGGCGATCGTCGACGGCAACCGCAAGGTCCTCGCTGCGCGGCTTTCGGATGCGCGCTTCTTCTGGGAGCAGGACCGCAAGACCCCGCTCGCCGAGCACGCGAAGAAGCTCGAACGGATCACCTTCCACGAAAAGCTCGGCACGGTCGCCGACAAGGTCGAGCGGGTGGCGAAGCTGGCCCGGTGGCTGGTCGAGGAAGGCATCGTCAAGGGCGCCGACGCCGACCAGGCCGAACAGGCCGCTCGGCTCGCCAAGGCCGACCTCGTCACCGAGATGGTCGGCGAGTTCCCCGAACTGCAGGGCCTGATGGGCGGCTACTACGCCCGCGCCGAAGGCCTGCCGAGCGCCGTCGCCGATGCCATCCGCGACCACTACAGGCCGGTCGGCCAGGGCGACGAGGTTCCGACCGCGCCGCTGACGGTGGCGGTGAGTTTGGCGGACAAGCTGGATACTCTTCGCAGCTTCTTCGCGATCGATGAAAAACCGACGGGTTCCAAGGACCCGTTCGCACTGCGCCGTGCCGCCCTCGGCGTCATCCGGATTGTGCAGGACAACGGTTTGCGGACCGCGATTGCCGATGGTGACCTGCTCGACTTCTTCGCCGACCGCCTCAAAGTCCAACAGCGCGAAGCCGGCGTTCGCCACGACCTGATCGACGCGGTATTCGCACTGGGTGGCGAGGACGATCTCATCCGCCTGCTCGCGCGGGTCCATGCACTGCAGGCGTTCATGGGCACCGAGGACGGCGCGAACCTGCTTGCCGGATACAAGCGCGCGGCAAATATCCTCAAGAAGGAGGGCTGGACCTCGTCGTCGGCCACGAAGATCGCGCGGACGGGCGAGGAAGACCCGATGTCCGACGTCGACGATCCCGCGATGGCGGCGGTCTATGCGGCGCGGGCCGAGCAGCAGAATGCACTTTCCTACACGCCCGAAGCCGACGAAAAGGCCCTGATCGAGGCGCTCGACGCGGCCGGGCCGGAAGCGGCCCGTGCGGTCGAGGCGGAGGACTTCGCGGCCGCGATGGCGGCGCTGGCTTCGCTGCGCGCCCCGATCGACCGGTTCTTTGACAGCGTGACGGTGAACGACCCCGAGCCCGCAAAGCGCGCGTCGCGCCTCGACCTGCTGGCCCTGTTCCGCGACGCGGTGCACCGGGTCGCGGATTTCGGGCGCATCGAGGGGTAGGATTTGGGCGTATACTTCGTGTCACCTTTGGCGCGTTGGCCGCAACCCGAGGTGGGGCAGAACGAGGCTGGCCGAGGCGTAGGTTTTCTTCCTTCTGGACCCACGCCGTATCGGGCAGGGGGCATCCACCAGAATCAGCCAGGGCAGGGTTGTTGATGAGCCAGACGGTCTATCCTTTCGGCGGCGGTGCGACGTCGGACGATGCGCGCAGCCGGGACAAGACGATAGTCGGCGGGAAGGGCGCGAACCTGGCCGAGATGGCCTCGATCGGCCTGCCGGTGCCTCCGGGCTTCACGATCACGACCGAAGAATGCGTCCGCTACCTCGATGAAGGCGGCGAGTTTCCCGAGAGCCTGAAGGCGGAAGTCGCCGAGGCGATCGGGCACATCGAGCGCGCCGTCGGCAAGTCGTTCGGCAATGCCGCCGATCCTCTGCTGGTCTCGGTCCGCTCCGGCGCGCGGGTGTCGATGCCAGGCATGATGGACACCGTCCTCAACCTCGGCCTCAACGACGCGACGGTCGAGGGGCTGGCGCAGGCCAGCGGCGATGCCCGCTTCGCGTGGGACAGCTACCGCCGCTTCATCCAGATGTACTCCGACGTCGTGCTCGGCCTCGACCATGGGCTGTTCGAGGAAGCGCTCGAGATCGCCAAGGAAGACAAGGGTTACTTCGCCGACACCGAGATGGAGGCGGCCGACTGGCAGGCGCTCGTCGCGGACTATCGGCGCATCGCCGAGGGCGAGCTCGGCCGGCCGTTCCCGCAGGACGTCCACGAGCAGCTGTGGGGCGCGATCCGCGCGGTATTCGATTCGTGGGATTCGGACCGGGCCAAGGTCTATCGCCGCCTCAACGACATCCCCGCCGGTTGGGGCACCGCGGTTAACGTGCAGGCGATGGTGTTCGGCAACATGGGCGATACCAGCGCCACCGGCGTTGCCTTCACCCGCGATCCCGCGACCGGCGAGCGTGCCTACTATGGCGAATGGCTGGTCAATGCCCAGGGCGAGGACGTCGTCGCCGGCATCCGGACGCCGCAGTACCTGACCCTCGCCGCGCGGGAACGGGCGGGGGCGAAGCCGCTGTCGATGGAAGAGGCGATGCCCGAGGCCTACGGCGAACTGGCGCGCGTGTTCGACCTCCTCGAAGCGCATTACCGCGACATGCAGGACATCGAGTTCACGGTGGAACGCGGCAAGCTGTGGATGCTCCAGACCCGCAGCGGCAAGCGGACGGCGAAGGCCGCGCTCAAGATGGCGGTCGACATGGCAAACGAAGGCCTGATCGACGAGAAGACCGCGATCCTGCGGGTCGATCCGATGGCGCTCGACCAGCTGCTCCATCCGACGCTCGATCCCAAGGCGCACCGCGACGTGCTGACCACCGGCTTGCCAGCTTCCCCCGGCGCGGCATCGGGCAGGATCGTGCTCGACGCCGACACCGCCGAAACCTGGGCGGAGCGGGGCGAAAAAGTGATCCTCGTCCGCGTCGAGACCAGCCCCGAGGACATCCATGGGATGCACGCGGCGCAGGGCATCCTGACCGCGCGTGGGGGCATGACCAGTCACGCCGCCGTGGTCGCGCGCGGAATGGGGCGCTGCTGCGTCTCGGGCGCGAGTGCGGTGTCGATCGACGCCAAGGGGCGCACGCTCCGCATCGGCAGCCGTGAGCTGGCCGAGGGCGACGTGCTGACGCTCGACGGATCGACCGGGCAGGTCATGGCGGGCGAGGTCGCGACGATCGAGCCCGAACTCGTCGGCGATTTCGGCGTTCTCATGGAATGGGCCGATCGTCACCGGCGGATGAAGGTGCGCACCAACGCGGAAACGCCCGCCGACTGCCGCATGGCGGTCAGCTTCGGCGCGGAAGGCATCGGCCTGTGCCGCACCGAGCACATGTTCTTCGACGCAAACCGCATCAGCGCGGTGCGCCAGATGATCCTGGCCGAGGACGAGCGCGGGCGGCGCAAGGCGCTCGCCCTGCTGCTGCCCGAGCAGCGCGCCGACTTCGCCGAGATCTTCCGCGTGATGGCTGGGCGGCCGTGCACGATCCGTCTGCTCGACCCGCCGCTCCACGAGTTCCTGCCCCACGGCGACGCCGAGTTCGAGGAACTGGCGGATGCCACCGGATACGGCGTCGATCACCTCAAGCGCAGGGCGGGCGAGTTGCACGAATTCAACCCGATGCTCGGCCACCGCGGGTGCCGCCTCGGCATCACCTATCCCGAGATCTACGAGATGCAGGCCCGCGCGATCTTCGAGGCGGCTTGCGACGTCGCCTCCGAAGGTGAAGCGCCGGTGCCCGAGGTGATGATTCCGCTCGTGGCAACGAAACGCGAACTCGAGATTCTCCGCGCGCTGGTCGATCGCACCGCGCAGGAGGTGTTCGCCGAAAAAGGTCGCAGTGTCGATTACCTCGTCGGCACGATGATCGAACTGCCGCGCGCCGCGTTGATGGCGGGAGAGATCGCCGAGGAAGCGCGGTTCTTCTCGTTCGGAACCAACGACTTGACGCAGACTACTCTCGGCGTTTCGAGGGACGATGCGGGTCGATTCCTGGCGGCCTATGTCGAGAAGGGCGTGTTCGCGCGCGACCCTTTCGTCAGCCTCGACATCGACGGCGTCGGCCAACTCGTCAGCCTTGCGGCGGAGCGCGGGCGGGGCACGCGCCCGGACATCAAGCTCGGTATCTGCGGCGAACACGGCGGCGACCCGGCAAGCATTGCGTTCTGCGAGCGGGTAGGTCTCGATTACGTCTCGGCCAGTCCCTACCGGGTGCCGATCGCCCGTCTCGCCGCCGCGCAGGCCGCGCTGCGCGACTAGTCGTGCCAGCCGGTCAAGGTGAGCATTTCCAGCGTCTCGACCACGCGCCCGTGGCGATCGGCTTCGGCAAGGAACGCCTCGCGAGCGCGGTCCAGACCACTTCGGGTGAGAGGCGGGGCGGTGTCGCTAAGCGCACTCGTCAACCCTTGCGCGCGCAAGTCCGCGATCAAGGAGTCGAGGCTGCCGTAGCGCAGCCGCAGTGGCCAGCCATCCGCCACCTGGCGCGCAAACCCCGCGCGTTGGAGCAGTCCGGCGCCCGAGCGCGGATCGACCGCGGGATGCAGCCGCGCGGCGGGCCGCTCGCCGTCGGCGGCGAGAAGGGCGGCGCGCAGGCGCGGCAGGCTGCCCGCGCCGACCATGCTGGCGATCATCACCCCGCCTGCGCCAAGGGCGTTGCGCTGGTGGATCAGCGCACCCGGCAGGTCGTTGACCGTGTCCAGGACACCGAGGCTGACGATCAGTCCGAACCCACCCACGGCGTAGGGCGCCTCGAGATCGATCGATGCGGGTTCCGCTACAGTGATGCGGATGCCCTTGCGCTCGAGCACGCGGCCGAGTTCGACAGCGCCGGCGCCCAGCACCAGTGCGCGATCGGGCTGAAGGCGCATGAACTCGATCCGGTCGAGCGCGTCCTCGACCAGCGACTCGGCGAGCCACGCGGCGGCTCCTGCGTGTCGCTGCAACCTGCTTGCCCGTTCGAGGTGCGCGGTGCGGCGGCGTTTGCTGAATATCTGCGGGGGTGTGGCCGGGGACATCGCGGTTCCCCTGCGCCGCTCGCGCGACGGTGGCAAGCATGAGCATCGCGACCGCTTTGCGAGAGGGCCTCGCGCCATTGGTCGACCTCATCTACCCACCGCGCTGTCCGCTGTGCGGGACCGGAATAGGAGCGCAAACCGGGCTGTGCTCCGAATGCTGGAGCGAGTTGGTCATCCCCGGAGAGCCGTCGTGTGCGCTGTGCCAGCGCCCGTTCGGTTCTGCCGCCGTGGATCACGAAGCGGTCTGCGCGCCGTGCCTTGCCGATCCGCCGCGTCATGACGGGATCGCGGCGGGCACGCTCTATGGAGAGGGCTCGCGCAAGCTCGTGCTCGCGTTCAAGCACGGGCGCCGAATTGCCCTCGCGCCGATGCTGGCGCGGCTTATCGGTGCGCGGCTTCCGGCGCTCGAAGGTGAATGGCTGGTCGTGCCTGTGCCGCTCCACCGCTGGCGCCTGTGGTCGCGCGGCTTCAACCAGGCGGCGCTGCTCGCGGGCGAGGTCGCGCGCGCGACCGGCAAGACGCTGGCGGTCGACGCTTTGGCGAGGTCGAAGCGCACTCCCGCTCTCGGTGGATTGGGGCGAAAGGCGCGGGCGCGGGCGCTGTCGGGCGCAATCGCGGTCGATCCGCGTCGCGCGGCGTCGATAAAGGGCGCGCAGGTGATCCTCGTCGACGACGTGTTGACCAGCGGCGCTACGAGCAATGCCTGTGTGTGTGCGCTGAAGCGCGCTGGTGCCAGCAAGGTGATCGTGGCCTGCTTCGCGCGGGTGCTCGACGATGTGCCGGGCACGGGGCCTACAAACGAAACGCCCGGGGCGTTAACCCCGGGCGCACCGTGACGAAATACTTTGGACCTTCGACAGCCAACCCCCTAGAGGCCGTCGGGATCCGATCCCTCATCGTCTGCTTCCGGAGTCGCGACCGATCCTCGTTAGAGGGGCGCGGTACTTCCTTCGGCGGTCCCTGAACCTGGCGCTCTGTCGGCACCGGCGTTCCGGTTCGCTGCCCGTGGGCTGCGGGGGGGTGTGTCTCATTGAACCCGGATTCGACAAAGCCGCATCTTGCGCGAAGCCCGATTTTCAAGGAGAGCTGTTGTTATAGTGCAACAAACTTTCAACAGCCCATCAGAGCAGCCAGACCGGCCGTTCGAACCGAGGTTCGCCGCGGACGGTTTGCTGACCGCAGTCGTGACCGACGCCGACTCTCGCGAAGTCCTGATGGTCGCCCACATGGACGCTGAAGCCCTGCAAATGACGCGCGAAACAGGCTTCGCGCACTTCCATTCACGCTCGCGGCAGCGGCTGTGGAAGAAGGGCGAGAGTTCGGGCCACGTCCTCGCGGTGGAGCGTATCCTCGTCGATTGCGACCAGGACGCCCTCGTGCTGGAATGCCGCCCCGCAGGCCCCGTTTGCCACACCGGCGCGACAAGTTGCTTCTACCGAGAACTGGAAGATGACTCCCTTCGCGAGACAACTTGACGCTAACGTAAGCTAGGCGCTATTTCCGCAATCCATGGCCGCCACCGCACCCCGATCCGACACGCCGCACCAGGGCGCCCACATCGACCGCCCCGACGTGCACTCGCGCGAACAGTTCTCGATCTCCGATCTGACCGAGGAGTTCGGCTGTACTGCGCGCGCGCTGCGTTTTTACGAGGACGAAGGGCTGATCGCCCCGCAACGGGTGGGTCTGGCGCGCCTCTATTCCAAGCGCGACCGTGCCCGCCTTGCGTGGATCATGCGCGCGAAGAACGTCGGCTTCAGCCTTGGCGAGATCCGCGAGATGATCGATCTCTACGACCTCGGGGACGGTCGTGTCGAACAGCGCCGCGTGACGATCGAGAAGTGCCGCGCCCACGTCGCCAAGCTGAAACAGCAGCGCGACGACATCGATTCGGCGATCGCCGAGCTGTCGCATTTCGTCGAGCTGGTCGAACGCGCCGCCGACGAGCAGTAAGAGAGGACCGACAATGCCGATCTACACGGCCCCCGTGCGGGACACGAAGTTCGTCGTCAACGAAGTGCTGGACCTTGCTTCGCATGGCAACCGCCCCGGCTTCGAGAGCGCAACGCTTGATCTGATCGACACGGTCATCGAAGAGTGCGGCAAGTTCTGCGCCGAGGTGCTCGCACCGCTCAATCAGATTGGCGACCGCGAAGGCTGCACGCGGCATCCCGACGGCTCGGTCACTACGCCGACCGGCTTCAAGGCTGCGTTCGACCAGTACGTCGAGGCGGGCTGGTCGACCCTGTCGCAGCCCGAGGCGTTCGGCGGTCAGGACATGCCGCACGTCCTCGGCTTCGTGCTGGAGGAATTCGCCTCGACCGCCAACCATTCGTTCGGGATGTACCCCGGGCTCACCAACGGCGCGGTCAGCGCCCTGCTGGCGTTCGGCAGCGACGAGCTCAAGGCAATGTACGTGCCCAACATGATCGCCAACAAGTGGCTCGGCACGATGAACCTTACCGAACCGCAGTGCGGCACCGATCTCGGCCTCATCCGCACCAAGGCCGAGCCGCAGGCCGACGGCAGCTACACCATCACCGGCACCAAGATCTTCATCTCGGCAGGCGAGCACGACCTGACCGAGAACATCATCCATCTCGTCCTCGCCAAGACCCCCGGCGCCCCCGAGAGCAGCAAGGGTATCAGCCTGTTCGTGGTGCCGAAGTTCCTCGTGAACGACGATGGCTCTCTGGGCGAGCGGAACGCGGTCATGTGCGGTTCGATCGAGCACAAGATGGGTATCCACGGCAATTCGACCTGCGTGATGAACTACGACGGGGCGACGGGGTGGCTCGTGGGCGAGGAGATGAAGGGTCTCGCCGCGATGTTCGTGATGATGAACGCCGCGCGCCTCGGCGTCGGCATCCAGGGCCTCGCGCAGGCCGAGGTCGCGTACCAGAACGCCGTCGCCTACGCCCGCGATCGCCGTCAGGGCCGCGCGCTGACCGGTCCGGCCGAACCCGACCAGAAGGCCGACAGCATCATGGTTCACCCCGACGTGCGCAGGATGCTGATGGACGCCAAGGCATTCACCGAGGGAATGCGCGCACTGTATCTCTACGGGGCGCTACAGGTCGACCTCGCGCACAAGGCCGAAACCGAGGAGGAGCGAACGAGGGCGGATGACCTGCTCGGCCTGCTGACTCCGGTCATCAAGGGCTACGGTACCGACAAGGGCTATGCCGTGGCGACGGATATGCAGCAGGTCTTCGGCGGGCATGGCTATATCGCCGAATGGGGCATGGAGCAGTTCGTTCGCGATGCGCGGATCGCGATGATATATGAAGGCACCAACGGCGTTCAGGCGATGGACCTGTGCGGCCGCAAGCTCGCCACCAAGGGCGGGGCGGCGATCCAGGCCTTCTTCAAGCTCGTCGACGACGAGGCTGCGGCGGCCGAGGGCGATCTCGCGCCGCTCGGCCAGGCGCTTGCTAAGGCGGTGGGTGAGCAGAAGGCCGCGACCATGTGGTTCATGCAGAACGCCATGGCCAATCCGAACAACCTTGGCGCTGGCGCGCACCACTACATGACGATCATGGGGATCGTGTCGCTGGGCTGGATGTGGCTCAAGATGGCAAGAGTCGCCGCGGTGCGGATTGCGGCCGGCGAAGACACTCCGTTCTACCGGGCCAAACTGACCACCGCGCGGTACTTCTTCGAGCGCTACGGCCCCGATTGCGGAGCGCTGCGGCGCAAACTCGAAGCGGGGTCGGACGCGATGATGGCGCTCGACGAGGACGCCTTCCTCACCGCCGCCTGACATGGCTCGGCCGGCGATCCGCCCCGTCGCATCTGCCGACGCGGTGGGGATCGCCGAAATCTACGCCCACCACGTCCTGCACGGTACCGCGAGCTTCGACACCGATCCGCCGACGGTGGATTTCTGGCGCGACAAGATTATCGCCATAATCGCGAAAGGCTGGCCCTTTGTCGTCGCCGAAGTCGACGGAGCGGTCGCCGGCTATGCCTATGCCAGCCAGTTCCGCGACCGACCCGCCTACGCCAGGACCTGCGAGGACAGCATCTACGTCGCGCCGAGCCACATTGGGCAGGGCGTGGGAACCACCCTGCTGGCATCGCTCGTGCGCGAGGCGAGGGCGTTCGGGTTCGAGCAGATGATCGCAGTGATCGGCGGCGCTGAACCAGCGAGCGTCGCAGTTCATACCAAGGCAGGCTTTGTCGAGGCCGGGCGAATGCGCAACGTCGGCCGCAAGTTCGGGCGAGTGCTCGATACCCTTTACATGCAACTCGACCTGACGGCGGGGTGATTCCCTGTCCGCGCACCATCAAGCGGAAACGACTCGCCGCAGGCAAACCTCCAGATAACCATCAAACACCGCCGTTAAGCGCATGCGTTCATCTGAACGACAGGTTCTGCCCAACATCCGCCACATTCCGGGCATGGTGAGCGGGTTCTCCGCTCATACCTCCGAACACATTTTCCGGGGGCTTTCCGGCCGATCCGCTTCCCATTGGGGACGATCGGGGAGATCGTGGTTTCGCGGTCGGCCGAAGAATATCGAAGGAGATTCTTATGCGTGCGATTTCCACCAAGCGGGCACTGCCGCTGGTTCTTGCCGGCCTCGCGCTGCCTGCGGCAACCCTCATGGCGCAAGATGCCCAGGCGCCCGCCAACGACCAGTATGCGGTCACCGTTTATGGCGAGGTCCCTGCCGATCTCCAAGGCCTGCCCGATGGACCAGATGTCGAGGGCTTCATTTCGGCTCGCAAGGGCGACCGGATGCAGGTGACCGGGGATGACGGCACCCGCACCCCGGTCGGCATCAGTTCGTCGACCGAAGTCCGCTCGAGCAAGGGCCTCCTGGGCCTTGGCCGCGGCAAGTTGACCTCCGATGCGCTGCTCAACGGGTTGCCGGTGACGGTGAAGACGGCCCAGTGGAACGGCGGCCTCGTTGCCCGTTCGGTCAAGTTCAAGAACGGCGACTTCAAGACCGCCGCGATGATCAACCGTGGCACTGCGCAGGGCTTCGCCGAACAGACCGCCGCGACCGAAGCGCTGCGCAGCCGCGTCGCCGATATCGACCAGTACAACGTCAAGGGCACCACGAACGTGTTCTTCGACACCGGCAAGTACAACCTGTCCGGTCAGGCGCAGGGCGACCTGTGCTCCGCCGCCCAGCAGGCCGAAGGCATGGACAACGCGCTGCTGCTGATCGTCGGCTACACCGATTCCACGGGCGACTACGAGTTCAACCAGGAACTCAGCGAGAAGCGGGCGGCGCGGGTGAAGAACTACCTGCAGCAGCAGTGTGGCTGGAAGCCGTACCGCATGCTGACGCCGACCGGCATGGCCGAAGCTGATCCGCTGGCGGACAACACCACCGCGGAAGGCAAGGCGCAGAACCGCCGCGTCGCGGTCAACATCCTCGTCAGCAAGGGCCTCGACGGGATGTAATCGATACGGGGCGGGCTTCGGTCCGCCCCGCATTCGTTTCAAAGCAGGCGCATCTGGCCCCCGGTTTCGGGCGGTCGGAACTTCGTGCAATCGAGCTCGAACCGCTCCTTGCCGATTCCCGCGCGCTTGCAGGCCAGCGTGAAGCGGGCACGGAACAGATCCGCCCACACGCCGCTCGGTTTCATCCGGGTGAAGAAGTCGGGATCGTTGTCCCGCCCGCCCCGGATCGAGCGGACGATCGACATGACCTTGTCCCCACGCTCGGGGAAATGGACCGACAGCCATTCGCGAAACAAGGGCGCCACCTCATGCGGAAGGCGCATGGGTATCCAACCGGCGGACTTGACGCCCAAGGCGGCGGCGCGAGCGACGATCTCCTCCATGAAGCCATCGGTGATTGCCGGGATAATCGGTGCGACCGAGCAGTGGACAGGGACACCCGCTTCGACAAGTTTTCCCAATGCCGCGAGCCGCTTGGCGGGCGCGGCTGCGCGCGGCTCGAGCTTGCCGGACAACTTCGGATCGAGCGTTGTCACCGACACGCAAACCGCTGCGAGCCGTCGCTTCGCGAGTTCCGCCAGCAGGTCGATGTCGTCGCACACCCGGTCGGACTTTGTCGTGATGGTCACCGGATGGCGTGCGTCGAGGCAAACTTCGAGCACCTGCCGGGTGATGCGATAGGTCCGCTCGATCGGTTGGTAGGGATCGGTGTTGGTCCCCATCGCGATGGGACGCGGCTTGTAGCGCGGTTTTGCGAGGGTCTCGCGGAGGAGTCTCGCCGCGTCGGGCTTGGCAAACAGCTTCGTCTCGAAGTCGAGGCCCGGCGACAGGTCGTGATAGGCGTGGGTTGGGCGCGCGAAACAATAGACGCAGCCGTGCTCGCACCCGCGATAGGCGTTTACCGAACGGTCGAATGGGATGTCGGGTGAAGTATTGAAGCTGAGGATCGTTTTGGGATGCTCCTCGGTCACCGTGGTCCGCAGCTTCACCGGGGGTCCGTCCAGCGCCTCCATGTGATCGCGCCAGTCGCCGTCTATCTCGCGCTCGGCGAGGCCGAAGCGCGTAGGCACCTTCGCGCCTTGCGCGCCGCGACCGGTGATTTCTGGTTCGAGGCGGCGTTCCATGCGCGAGAACATACACGGAACAGAGGCGAGTCGGAAGGGCCTACTTTTCGCGCAGTCGCGGCATGAGTTCGACGAAGTTGCAGGGGCGGTTGCGGCTGTCGAGTTGCTCGGCAAGGATGCCGTCCCACCCGTCTTTCACCGCGCCGTTCGAACCGGGCAAAGCGAAGACGTAGGTTCCACGCGAGACGATCGCCAATGCGCGGCTCTGCACAGTGCTGGTCCCGATCGAATTGTAGCTGAGCATTCGGAACAGCTCGCCGAAGCCGGGGATGTCCTTTTCCTTCACCCGGTCGAGCGCTTCGGGCGTGACGTCGCGGCCCGTCAGGCCGGTGCCGCCAGTCGATACGATCGCATCGATCTGCGGATCGTCGATCCAGATGGTGAGCCGGTCCGTAAGGACGCTCGCATCGTCCTTCTCGATCGCTCGCGCCACCAGATGGTGTCCGGCCGATGCGATCCGTTCGGCGAGGATATCGCCGCTGGTGTCGTCAGCCGCCGTGCGGGTGTCGGAAACGGTGAGGAGGGCGATGTTGATCGGCTTGAACAGCCGGTCGGGATCGATGGCCATTACTTGGCCGACATACGGACCGCGCCGCCGCCAGCGAGTTCGGGGAAGGTCGGCCACATGCCTTGCGCCAGTGCCTTGCGGCTGTCGCTGGCGCCGCCCGCCTGCCGCTCGTACATCCAGTAGTTGCGCATCACGATCCCGACATAGCCGCGCGTTTCCCAGTACGGGATGCTCTCCATGTAGAGCAGCGGGTCGCCCTGATCCTTCACCTCGTAGTTCCAGCGCGACAGCGGGGTGAGGCCCGCGTTGTAGGCCGCCATGATCTTGGGCAGCAGTCCTCCGGTCGCCGAGCTGTCGCGCAGCATGGCGAGGTGGCGCTGGCCGAATGCGAGGTTCACTTCAGGCCGGTTCAGATCGCTTGGGCTGCCGCTGTAGCCGAGGCTGCCCGAATGGTCCTTCGCCGCCGCCGGCATGATCTGCATCAGGCCGCGAGCGCCCGCCGGGCTGACAGCGCCCGCCTGGAAGCGCGATTCCTGCAAAGTGTGCGCGAAGGCGAGCGCGGGATCGACCTTCCAGCCATTGGTCGGCTGCCAGCGCGGCGCAGGATAGCGCAGCGACGGCTCTGCGCGCGCTCCGCGCGGCGCGTTGGCCGACATCCACAGTTGGGTTGAGGGCAGGCCAAGTTCGCGCGCGAGGCGGCTAAGCGCATCGTATTCGCTGGCCGGGCCGATCTTCGCCTCGTGACGAAGCACCTCGTCCGCCAGCGTGTCGCGGTCGATCTCGGCGAGCGCCACCGCAGCGCGCACATTGGGTGCATCGCGCAGTCGCTGCCAGTCGGCAAGATTGAAGTCGGCGCTCTGCTTGCCGCCCGGCAGGTCCTGTCCCAAGGCTTCGCGCGCGAGCATTCCGTAAAGCGTCTCGTCCATCCGCGCCGCACCGCGCAGGAATTCGGCCGAGCGTTCGGGCTGGCGGCACCGGATCGAGGCCCGGCTTGCCCAGTAATAGGCTGCGGCGTTGAGTTCGGGGTTCTGCGCCGATCCGGCGGCGCGCTGGAATGCGTCCGCCGCGGCGGCGCAATCGTTCAGGCGCCAAGCGGCAAGTCCTGCCGCCCAATCGCCTTCGCCGACCCACGCACCACTGCCGCCGTCGCGCACGGTGTTCGCCATCGCGAGCGCCGCGGCGTCCTGGTTTTCGATATAATAGCTCCACGCGACACGCTGGCGCCATTCGGCCCGGGTGGCGGATGACAGCGAGGCATCGACCCCGTCGAGCAGGATGCGGGCGCCCTCAGGGTCATCGTTCTTGATTCGCTCCAAGATAGCAGCCTTGACCGTGGCGGGCATCGTGCCGTCCTCGACTGCCGAGGGCATGGTGCGGCGCGACTGATAGCCTTGCGGAACGAGGCGCTGTTCGGTCGGCAGGCCCGGTATCGTGGTGAGGCCGCGTTTCAGGCCCAGATTGGCGACCCGTGTCGCCTGCGGCAGGCTTGTGCCCTGCGACAGCCACGCCTCGATCGCCGGGAGTTCGACTTTGGGGCTGGCGGAATCGAGAAAGTATTCAGCCCGGGCGACCTGGTGCAGGGGACCGTCGGGTCGCTCCACGAACATTGCATCGACGCGAGTCCAGTCCTTTACGTCGATCGCCGCAAACAGCGCGCGGTACCAGTCGCGATCCGCCTTGTTCAGCAGTTCAGGGACATTGGTGGAATTTGCGCGGTTGCGGAAGTATTCGGCGGCGCTGGAATTGGCGAGGGCAGGCGTACTGACGGCGCAGGCCATCAGGCCCGCAATTGCAACAGCTATCCGTCCTTTTCGCGCCATGCGTCGCTTTCCGTCCAATCCAGCCAGCTGCCCCAGAATTTGGCCCGGAGCTGCCCCTTGTCGCGCAGCCGCTCGAGCCCGAGCGTGAACAGCGCGGGTACCCTGCCGCCTTCATGGTTAAACGAACGTAAGTTTTGAGTGACTTGCGCTGGATCGTGCCCACAGAGCGGCAGGATGTTCCTGCCGAACACGATTAGCCGCCGCGGGCGGACCAGCAATACATGGTGGGCGAGCACCGCGCCCATTCCCTTGGCCTCCAGCTCGGGCCAGTCGGCAACCGGCGTATGGCGCGGGAGGACGGCGGCGCGATAGACTCGCTCGCTTGCCACGCCGGCTGCCGTCAGAAAACCGTCGAGTAGCTTGCCTTGCGGGCCGGACAGCAATGTCTCGGCGTCGCTTTCCTCGGGCATCGAGACCAGCACCATCAGGTCGGCACCCGTTTCGCCCGATGGCGCGATGCGGGGCGCAAGGCCGCCTTCGTCGAGTGTCGGCTCTGCCAGCCACCACTGCCTGAACGCGCCGAGTTCTTGTGGCCAGCCCTCGCGAGTGCCGCCAATCTTGGGCTCTGGCCGTGTCGGTGCGGCTACTGCGACAGGGCGGCGAACCTGCTCGACCGGCACTTCCGCGACCTTGGTCGCATCGAGCCAGGCGTGCGGTTCGTCCGCATAGTCCGCATCGACCCCGGCTTCTCGCCACCAGTCGAGCGCGGCTGCGATATCGGCTTCGAGCGAAGAGGATGCTGGGCGGGACATAGGCGACAGGGTCTTGACCTGCCCCGCCGCTGCAATCAAGCGGTTCAACATTGCTGGAACGGGGAGCCGGAATGTTATGATCGAACGCGAATCGATGCCGTGCGACGTGGTGATCGTCGGTGGGGGCCCCGCTGGCCTCGCCGCGGCGATCCGTTTGAAGCAGGTCAATTCCGAGCTTGAGGTCGTCGTTCTGGAAAAGGGCAGCGAGATCGGCGCGCACATCCTGTCAGGCGCGGTGGTCGATCCCAAGGCGCTCGACGAGTTGCTGCCTGAGTGGCGCGACAGTTGCCCGATGGCGCAGGTCCCGGTCACGGACAACTGGCACTGGGTCCTGTCGAAGAAGGGCAAGACCAGCCTGCCGCACATCATGATGCCGCCGTTCATGTCGAACGACGGGTGTTACACCGGTTCGCTCGGCAACATGTGCCGCTGGCTCGCCGAGCAGGCCGAGGGGCTGGGGGTCATGGTGTTCCCCGGCTTTCCTGCTGCCGAAGTGATCGTAGATGGCGAAGGCAAGGTCGGCGGCGTCATCACTCAGGACATGGGCGTGGCGGCGGACGGAAGCCACAAGGGCGATTTCCAGCCCGGAATGGAGATCCACGCCAAGTATACGCTCTTCGCCGAAGGGGCGCGCGGCAACCTCACCAAGCAGATGAAGGCGCGCTTCGATCTCGAGGCGGAGTGCCAGCCGCAGGTTTACGGCCTCGGCATCAAGGAAATCTGGGACATCGATCCCGAAAAACATGTGCCCGGCCGGGTGATCCACACCCAGGGCTGGCCGCTGTCGGAGAGCGAGAGCTGGGGCGGCGGGTTCCTCTATCACCAGGCGAACGGGCAGGTCGCGATCGGCTTCGTCACCGCGCTCGACTACCGCAATCCGTGGGTCAGCCCGTTCCAGGAATTCCAGCGCTGGAAGCAGCACCCGGCAATCCGCGAATACCTCGAAGGCGGCAAGCGGGTGGCCTATGGCGCGCGAGCGATCAACGAGGGCGGCTGGCAGTCTGTGCCGAAGCTCGCGTTCCCCGGCGGCGCGTTGATCGGCTGCGCCGCGGGCTTTGTGAACGTGCCGCGGATCAAGGGCAGCCACACCGCGATGAAGAGCGGAATGCTCGCCGCCGAGGCCATCGCCGCGGCGATCGGCCGAGGCGAGGAAAAGACCGCGCTGATGGACTACGACGCGGCCGTCCGCTCGAGCTGGATCGCGAAGGAGCTGAAGCTCGTCCAGAACGCGCAGCCGGCGGTCGCCAAGTTCGGCGGCGACATCGGCACCGTGGTCGCCGGGCTCGACATGTGGCTGCGCTATCTCAAGATGCCGATCCTCCCCGCGTTCAAGCATGAACCGGACTACGAACTGACCGGCCGCGCCGACCTGTTCCCGAAAATCGCTTATCCCAAGCCCGACGGGGTGATCAGTTTCGACCGCCTGACCAGCGTCAGCTACAGCTACACCAACCATGCCGAGGACCAGCCGGTCCACCTCAAGGTCAAGGACATGGAGCTGCAGAAGCGCAGCGAGCTCGGCGTCTATGGCGGCCCCTCGCAGTTCTACTGCCCGGCGGGCGTCTACGAATGGCTGGTAGACGAGGCCACCGGCGCGCCGAAGTACCAGATCAACTCGCAGAACTGCGTCCACTGCAAGACCTGCGATATCAAGGACCCCAACCAGAACATCACTTGGGTCACGCCCGAGGGTGGCGGCGGGCCGAACTATCCGAATATGTGATCGGATTTTGGATAGTGCGAGATCGCAAATCTTATATCGGGGGTTCTTGTCGAAGGATCGGGAGTCGCACGAATGTTATCGCTAGTTTTTTTTACTGCAGCGACGAGCGCGAGCATAGTCAATCCCGTCGATGTGATGGCCAACATCCGGGCTGAGCATCAGCTTTGCTCGAATCCAGATGTTGAGAACAAGACTTGTTCGGCGCTGGCGACCTATACTCTGCGGGAGGATGGGGCAGTGGTGGAACGAGTTGAGATGTTACTCGCCCCTACTGCGCCGATCAGCATGGAGTTGACGGGACCCTTGTTTGTGAGGGGTCAGAAAACGTGCGGGGCACTTAGCGCCGACGCATTGAGCGCGGTAACCTATCGAGTAAATGGAGAGCCAGCGTCAGCGGAGCAACTCGCTGCCATCAAACCTCGCGTAGAAGCTGCAATGGAGCCGATGATCGGTCGAAGAGCTTGCGATGAGTTCTTGTTGATCGAGGGTGTCTTGAACAAGCAGGGTTCGGTTGAAGGGATAGATGTGGTTGTTCCCGCCAAACCGATCGCTTGGGTGAAGCCAAGCGAGGGCTATTCGGTCGCTCCGAAAGGTTGATGCGGTCGCTCGGTGCACGAAACCGCCTACGCCAAGATCAACCTCGCGCTGCATGTCCGGCGGCGGCGGCGGGATGGGTATCACGAGCTCGAGACGCTGTTCGCGTTCGTCGATGCGGGGGATGGGCTGACCGCGCGCGCGGCCGAGCGGGACGAGCTGACAGTCTCCGGCGAGTTTGCCCCGCAACTAACTGATCCGTTTTGTAATATCGTGGCCAAGGCGCTCGGCAAGCTGCCGCGCTCCGGTGGGCTGGCAATCGCGCTCGAGAAGAACCTGCCGGTCGCCGCTGGGCTCGGCGGCGGGTCGGCGGATGCGGGGGCGGTGTTCCGGATTGTCGAGGCGATGCACGGTCTGCCTGACGACTGGCGTGAGCGGGCCGCGTCCCTTGGTGCCGACGTGCTCGCGTGCGTCGAAAGCAAGATGTGCATCGGCCATGGCACTGGAACAGAATTGTCGAGCGTGGTCAATGATCTGGAGAGCACTCCTGTGCTCCTCGTAAACCCTAGAGTGTCGCTGGCAACCGGGCCGGTGTTCGCCGGGTGGGGCGGCGAGGACCGCGGGTCGCTGCCCGACGGGCCAGCCTCCATGATCGCCGCCGAAGGCCGCAACGACCTCGAGGCGCCCGCGATCGCGCTGGTGCCGCAAATCGCAGACGTCCTCGACGCCTTGCGCGACCGGGCGACACTCGCCCGGATGTCCGGCTCGGGCGCCACATGCTTCGCGCTCTACGCCAGCGAGGCCGATCGCGATGCGGCCGCCGCAGCCCTTCCGCCGGACTGGTGGCAGATGAGTGGAAAGCTGCGCGCATGACCAGCGACTGGATGCCCTGGCGCCGCATCGGGCCTTCCCCGCGCAAGGGCGGGATCCTCCTCGCCGCCGATCACGCGTCCAACTTCGTGCCGCCCGACATCGATCTCGGCATCGAACCGGCGCTGATGCACGATCACATCGCGATCGACATAGGTGTTGCGTGCGTAGCCGAGCGCAGCGGGCTGCCATCGCACCTCGCCACGGTCAGCCGCCTTGTATGCGATCTCAATCGCGACGAAAGCGATCCCCGCGTCGTTCCGATCAGTAGCGACGGTTACACAATACCCGGCAACGTGGGAGCGGACCTCGAGGCGCGGCTGGGCCGCTTCCACCGCCCCTACCACGATGCGCTTGCGAACTGGATCGACGAGGTCGAACCAGTTCTGCTCGTATCGCTCCACAGCTTCACCCCGGCGATGAAAAGCGCGTCCGACAGCCGGCCGTGGGAGGTCGGAATCCTCTACAACACCGACGATCGCGCTGCCCGCCTCGGTATAGGATTGTTCGAAGAAGCCGGCCTAAACGTTGGAGATAATGAACCTTATTCGGGCAAATTGCTCAACGCGACGATGAACCGCCACGCCGAGGCGTGGGGCCTTCCCTACCTCGGCATCGAGGTGCGACAGGACCAGATCGACACCGAAGCCGGCCAGGCCCGCTGGGCGGCGCTGATCGCGGACGTAGCAGGGCGGGTGGCACTCGCGCTTGAGGCGGCGTAAGGAAAAGCCGTTGGGGTTGGCGTGGCGCTTGGCCTAGGCCCGCTTCGACAACCAAGGACTTATCCGATGCCCGATCTCCGTTCCAAGACTTCCACCCACGGCCGCAACATGGCCGGTGCCCGCGGCCTCTGGCGCGCGACGGGGATGAAGGATGGCGATTTCGGCAAGCCGATCGTGGCAGTGGTCAACAGCTTCACCCAGTTCGTGCCGGGACACGTGCACCTCAAGGATCTCGGCCAACTGGTTGCGCGCCAGATCGAGGCTGCGGGCGGGGTTGCCAAAGAATTCAACACGATAGCCGTCGATGATGGCATCGCGATGGGGCACGACGGGATGCTCTATTCGCTCCCGAGCCGCGAGCTGATCGCCGACAGCGTCGAATACATGGTCAACGCCCATTGTGCGGATGCGATGGTCTGCATCTCCAACTGCGACAAGATCACGCCGGGGATGCTGATGGCCGCGATGCGGATCAACATCCCGGTCGTGTTCGTCAGCGGCGGACCGATGGAAGCGGGCAAGGTCGTGGTGAAGGGCAAGACGGTCGCGCTCGACCTCGTCGATGCGATGGTCGCCGCCGCCGACGGCAAATACACCGACGAGGAAGTGGCCGAGATCGAGAAGGCCGCGTGCCCCACCTGCGGATCATGCTCTGGGATGTTCACCGCCAACTCGATGAACTGCCTGACCGAGGCGCTGGGCCTATCGCTGCCCGGCAATGGCTCCGTACTCGCCACCCACGCCGACCGTCAGGGTCTGTTCGAGCGCGCGGGTCGTCTCGTGGTCGCGCTGTGCAACCGGTATTACGGCGAGGGGGACGAAAGCGTTCTGCCGCGCAACGTCGCCACTTTCGAGGCGTTCGAAAACGCCATGAGCCTCGACATTGCGATGGGCGGGTCGACCAACACCGTGCTCCACCTGCTCGCCGCCGCGCACGAGGCGGGGGTCGACTTCACGATGCAGGACATCGATCGCCTCAGCCGCGAAGTGCCGTGTCTGTGCAAGGTCGCCCCGGCCAAGAGCGACGTCCACATGGAAGACGTCCACCGGGCAGGCGGGATCATGGCCATCCTCGGTGAGCTCGACCGGGCGGGGCTGCTGCACACCGCGCTCCCGACCGTGCACTCGCCGACCATGGGGGATGCGCTCGCCGACTGGGACGTGCGGCTGACCAACAATCCGACTGTGCAGGACTTCTACCGCGCCGCCCCGGGCGGTGTGCCGACGCAGACCGCGTTCAGCCAGGCCAAGCGCTGGGACGAACTCGATACCGATCGCGCCAATGGGGTGATCCGCGCGAAGGAGCATGCCTTCAGCCAGGACGGCGGTCTCGCAGTGCTGTTCGGCAACCTCGCCAAGGACGGATGCATCGTGAAAACCGCGGGCGTGGACGAGAGCATTCTCAGCTTCGGCGGGCCGGCCAAGGTCTATGAGAGCCAGGAGGCCGCGGTGGCGGCGATCCTGACCGACCATGTGGTTTCGGGCGATGTGGTCGTGATCCGCTATGAAGGGCCGCGCGGCGGGCCGGGAATGCAGGAAATGCTCTATCCGACGAGCTACCTCAAATCGAAAGGCCTCGGGGCGGCCTGCGCGCTCGTCACCGACGGGCGCTTTTCTGGCGGCACTAGCGGGCTTTCGATCGGTCACGCGAGTCCCGAGGCGGCCGAGGGTGGTACGATCGGGCTCGTGCAGGACGGCGACTGGATCGAGATCGACATTCCGAACCGCACGATCCAGCTTGTGGTGCCCGACGACGAACTTGCCCGCCGCCGCGCCGCGCAGGACGAGAAGGGCTGGTTCCCGGCGAAGCCGCGCCCCCGCGCGGTGTCCTCGGCGCTGCAGGCCTATGCCGCGATGACGACGAGCGCCGCGCGCGGAGCGGTGCGCGACGTGAGCCGGCTGCGCCGTTGAGGGTTGCCGCGCTCGTCCTGCCGGTGCTCGCTCTTTCCGCTTGCGGACGGGGGGAGGAACAGCCGCAGGCATCGGCCGGAGCGACCCGTATCGACTGTGCGCTCGGCGAAGGATCGGATTTCGGCCCCGATTGCCTCGTTGAGAAGGTCGCTGGCGAGCAGGGCAGCGAATATGTCGTGCGGCACCCCGACGGAGGTTTTCGCCGCCTGCGCATTGCCGAAGACCGGGCCGGCATGATGGCCGTCGACGGGGCAGAGGACGCGGTCAACGAACTGGTGGGTTCGCCGCAGGTGCTGCAGGTGACAGTTGGCGGCGATCGCTATCGCTTCCCGGCTGATCTCGATGCCGCAAAGTGACCAGGTCCTGACCGCCGCGCAGATGCGCGCGGCGGAAGCTGCGCTCATCGCCCAGGGCGTTTCGGTCAACGAACTGATGCAGCGCGCGGGACGGAGTGCCGCCGAGTGGGTGTGGCGAATGGCCGCTGGGCGTTCGGTCACCGTCCTGTGTGGACCGGGCAACAACGGCGGTGACGGCTATGTCATTGCTGAAGTGCTGCGGGAGCGAGGGCTGGCGGTGACCGTCGTCGCTCCGAGCGAACCGGCGACCGATGCGGCCAGAAGCGCGCGCGGGGCGTGGCGCAGGCACACGAAAGCAGAACCGACCGACGTGCATGGCGGCATTCTGGTCGATTGCCTGTTCGGCTCGGGCCTGAGCAGGACACTCTCGCCCGAACACGAGGCGCTACTTGCCGCACTGGCTTTCAGCCATACGCATGCAATCGCGATCGACCTGCCGAGCGGTGTCGCGACCGACGACGGAGCCTTGCTCAGCGCGGTGCCGCAATTCGACCTGACCCTCGCGCTCAGTGCGTGGAAGCCGGCGCATTTCCTGATGCCGGCGATGAACCGGACGGGCACCGTGAAGCTGGTCGACATCGGCATCCCGCCGGTGGACGGGGCCGCCTCGATCTTCCCGCGGCCTCGCTTCGCGCCTCCGTCGCGAACCGACCACAAGTACACGCGCGGTCTCGTCGGCGTGGTCGCCGGGGCCATGCCGGGCGCCAGCGTGCTCGCGGCGAAGGCGGCGATGCGTGGCGGCGCTGGCTATGTGAAACTGTTGTCGGACGATACACGACCTCGAAACGTACCCGGAGCGCTCGTGGTTGATGGCAGGTCGCTCCCCGAGGCGCTCACTGACGAGCGGTGGTCGGCCATGCTGGTCGGGCCGGGGCTAGGCCGCGATGAATCAGCGCGCGTACGACTGGGTGAGGTATTCGAGGCGGGCCTGCCGACCGTGCTGGACGCCGATGCGCTTCACCTGATCGACGACGATCTGGTCGAGGGCGTGGACGCGTCACGGGTATTGCTCACGCCCCATGAGGGTGAGTTGTCGCGGCTATGTTCGTCGTTCGGCGTCACCGCAACTGGGAAACTCGACCGGGTGAAGGGACTCGCGGACCTCACCGGCTTCACAGTGCTCGCCAAGGGCGCGGATACGGTCCTCGCCGCAGCCGATGGTCGAACGGCCTTCTTCCCACCTGCGCCGACCTGGCTTGCCAGTGCCGGGACGGGGGATGTCCTCGCCGGCTTGGTGGCGAGCCGCCTCGGGACCGGTGCTGATCCGTTCCAAGCGGCAGGCGAGGCGGTCTGGCTCCATCGCGAGGCCGCGCTGATAGCCGGATCGATACTGATCGCGGATGACCTTGTCGACGTGCTTTCAGTGGCTTACGCGCGCTTCCTGTGATGGAACCGGAAGAAATCGTTCGTGTCGCGGCCAAGGGCGATGGCGTCACGGCGAGCGGGAGGCATGTCGCCTTAGCCGCCCCGGGTGACGTCGTGCTGCCGAACGGTACCGTGGAGCGGGGACCGCACCGTGCCGACCCGCCGTGCCGCCACTTCGGTCAATGCGGTGGGTGCCAGCTCCAGCACCTCGACGACGAAGCGCTCGCCGAATTCGTGCGCGACCGGGTGCTTTTCGCCGCGCGCGGTCAAGGCATCGAGCCCGAAGTACTCGGCGACACGCATCTGTCGCCGCCGCGCAGCCGACGCCGCGCGACCCTCCACGCTCAGGAAGCAGGCGGAAAGACCATCATCGGCTTTCGCGAGGCCGGATCGCACCGGATCGTCGACCTTGCGGAATGTCACGTCATTCGTCCCGAACTGTTCGATCTCGTCGCACCACTGCGCGGGCTATTGGGTATCCAGCGCGGGAAGTGGTCGGTCGATGTCGAACTTACACTGGCCGACCAGGGCATCGATTGCAGCCTGAAGGGCTATGCGATGGAAGGACTCGAAGCGACCGAGGCCGCGCTGACCTTCGCGCAGGCACACAGGCTTGCGCGGCTTTCGGTCGACCTCGGCTATGGCTCGGAAGCGATCTGGGAACCCGAGCCCGTGACGATCACGCTGGGAACGGTTCCGGTCGGAATGCCCGCCGGCGCGTTCCTCCAGGCGACGGTCGACGGCGAAGCTGAACTCGTCGCAGCAGCCAAACGGTGGCTGAGCGGACGCGAACATGTCGCCGACTTGTTCGCCGGATTGGGGACGTTCGCGTTCGCACTCGGAGGCAGGGTCTCGGCCTACGAGGCAGCCCGCGACGCGCACCTCGCGTGCCGTGCTGCAGCCACCCGGTTTGGGGTTGACCTGACCACGCATCACCGCGACCTCTTTCGCGATCCGCTGCGCCCGAACGAGCTCGATACGTTCGAAGGTGTACTCATCGATCCGCCGCGAGCGGGCGCGCGCGAACAGGTCGCACAGATCGCCGCCAGCGGCGTGAAGCGGGTCGTTTACGTCAGCTGCAACCCGGCCAGCTGGGCCAAGGATGCCCGGACCCTGGTCGATGCGGGCTTCCGGCTCGCGGAATTGCGCCCCGTCGGTCAATTCCGCTGGTCGACCCACGTCGAACTGGCGAGCCTGTTCGTCCGATGATCAGGCGCGCAGGAGCGCCAGCAGGTGACCATCCAGGAATTCGCGCGCGTGCGGCTCGATCCACGAATGGGTTGCCCCTTCGCAGCGCGAAACGCGCACGTCGGCGGGATCCCACACGGCATCGAAGGCCTGGGCGGTGCGATCGGAGGCGGCCAGCACGATCCGCACATCGCCTCCGAACAGCGCAAGGCTGCTCGTCATCTCCGATGCCAGCGTCGTTGGCTTCGCGCGCGGCCGCGCTGCCTGCGCGATGCCTTTGGCCAGCTTGCCGAGATTGACGCCCCCACTCAGCAGCCGCAGGATTTCCTTCGGGTCCTTGAGCTTGGCACCGTAGCGGGCCCGGATCGCGGCCGGGGGCGGGACGTCCGCATCGCCCTCGATGGTCCAGGGATTGGCGAGCACCAAGGCGTCGCACTCCGCGCCGCCTGCCAGCATCAGGGCACTGGCGGCGTCGCAGTTACCGAATCCCACCACGCGGTCGATGGCGGGAGCGATTGCGCGAAAGGCGGCGAGAGCGGCTTCGATGTCGCGGGCGCTCTTGCGGAAACCCTTGTTCTGGCCGCCACTGTCACCGACCCCGCGGCGGTCGAACCGAAAGACGGGAAAGCCCTTGCGGGCTATGCGCGCGGCAAGCTGGGTCTGGCCGGAGAAAGCTCCGCTGCGGACCTCGTTGCCACCGGTGACGATCAGCAGGCCGCTGGTGCCAGGGGCCGTGTCGAGCGTCCCCGCCAGCGTGGCGTCTCCGCAGCCGAAGGGAAGGTGCAACCGGCTCACGCCTCGGTCATCCCGATGGCAAGGATCGCGGCCAGCGCATCGGCCTGCTCCGGGCTTTCGTCAGGCTCGGCGCGAAGCCACAGGCCGGGGCCACTTAGCGCGTCCTGATCGATCAGCGTGAGCGCCTCGGAAGGCTCGGCGGATTCGAGAGCGGCGAACATCTCGGGGCCGATGTGCCACCCGGCAAGCTCGATCCCTTCGGTACGACCCTGTTCCTGCAAGTCCTCGGTTCGTTCGGGCTTGCCCGCTTCCTTCGCGGCGATGATCCGGGCCCGCATCATTCCTCGCAGGGTCTGGCGGCCGCCGGTCGGGGCATAGCGCCAGCCGGAGACACCAGGTGGTGCGAGCAGGGCACCTGCGCGAACGGTCAGAACATGCGTCGCCCGGAAATGATGCGCGGCCTCCGAAGCTGCATCCTGCCAGCCATCCAGCGTCTGGTGAACGAGCTTTGCGCCACTCTCGTTGCAACCCGGAAGGTCAGGAAGGAAGCTGTCGATCCCCGACAGGTCCAATCGGCGCATCACCTCGACGGTCTGGCGGCGCAGCTTGTTCGCCTCGTCGAACCACGCGGGCAGGACGAGCAGCCGCATCGCCCGGCCACGGTCGAACACGAGCGCAAGCTCGTCGCGCGTGCCGCCGCCGGGGCCGGGGCACGGCCAGTCGGTCAGGTCGAAAGGAGTCACGCCGAAGCGGCTTTGCCCTCGGCAAAGGCCAGCAGGCCGCCGTAGGTTTCCAGCATCTCGCCGTCGACATCGTCATCGTCGATCACGATGTCGAGGCGGTCTTCCATCTCGGTGAGGAGGCCCGCGACCGCCATCGAATCGAGTTCGGGAAGATGGCCGAACAGGCCGGTCTCGCCGTCGAACCCGGCAACCCGGTCGGCGTCGAGGCCAAGCACGTCGGCCAGAATCGAACGCAGTTTGGCGTCGATAGCCGCGCGGCTGGGCGCCAGGTGATGGCCGTCAGTCATTCGGGTAAGGTCCCCTAACGAAACGCGTGCGCCCCTAAACGTCGCTTGAGGCGCGCGCAAGCGTGCGCTTGGCGATGGCAGGCCAGGCACGGAGCTGGCGCGGATCGAGGCAGTCGATGCGATAGCGTGGGCGGTCGAGCTCCATCCAGTCGCGTTTGTAGGCGTCGTCGCCGGTTCCGAAGTCGACGAGGGCAACTTTGTCGCCGTCGATCACCCGCTCGAAAAGCGCCGCGCTCAGCGTCGTTCCCGCCGATAGCGGCTTGGCGCTCTCGCGGTGGGCGAGCTTGTGGATGTAGGCGACCCCGTTCTCCACGGTCCAGAATTGCGCTGCGACCGCCTCACCGGCTGCGCGTGCGATGCCGAGGCGAGTGCGGCCCGCCGCGCCTTCCGCCTCGGCGAACCGGCGCAGGAGGGCGGGGTCGCCCTCTTCGGGTTTCCAGCTTTCGGCATAGATTGCCTCGTACTCGGCCCACGCGCCCGCGTCGAAGCGATCGTAGATCTCCACGTCGACCTTCCGAGCCTTGCGCTTGAGCGTCGTGCGCATCGAGCCGGGCCGACTGTCCCAGAATTCCGCGAAGGACCGTCCACGAATTGGGAGGACGTGGTTGTGGTCGCAGCGCTCGCTTCGCACCTGCCACCCGGCCTCGCGAAAGGCCTGGGCCAAGGTGGTGGCGCTGCCGTCTTCGTCGGGAACGGGCCAGACTGTCACGCGGTGGGTGCGTCCCTTGAGGTGGCCCGCCATCCCGGCCAGTGCCGTATGCGTGCCCAGCGGCCGCCAGGTGAATGAGTACCAGTTGCGCAGCGGCTCGATCCGCCCGTTCGCTTCGGTCAGCACCAGTGCTGCCGTCCCGGCACCGTTCGCGCCAAGTGCCACCAGCGGCTTCTGCCCACTTTCGGCGAGCAGTTCGAACCACTCGGCGCGGTCGAACGGCCCTTGCGGAGCGGCATCGACGGCTTGCAAGACGTTAACCGTGTCGTGATAGCTGACCGCGACCAAAACGAGTGTGCCCTTTCGGAGTAACCATGTCCTCTGCGCCCGATCCAATGCCCCGGCCGCTCGATCACCTCGCCGAAATGGGCGAGGCGAGCGCACCGGCGCTGGTCTTGCGCGGACGCACGCTTAACCACGAGGGCTTAAGAACCCGTGTCGGGCAACTGGCAGCCTGGCTTCAATCGCGTGTCGCCAAGGGAGACCGCGTCGCGAGTTGGGCCGCCAAGGGCGAGGCGACATGCCTGCTGCCGCTGGCCTGCGCGCGGGCGGGCGTAGTGCATGTGCCCATAAATCCGCTGCTGAAGCGGATGCAGATTGCGCACATCCTCGCAGACAGCGGTGCCGTGCTCCTGATCGCGACGGCCGCGCGGCTTGCCAGCGTCGAGAACGGCGACGTGCCCGCAGAGTGTGTTTCTGTCAGCGAGGATGCGCTGTGGCCGGACGTCGAGATGTGCGCAGGTATCGGCCCCTCGGACCACGATCCGGCCGATGTTGCGGCGATCCTTTATACCAGCGGGTCGACGGGTAAGCCCAAGGGTGTGGTCCTGAGTCATGCCAACATGTGGCTCGGCGCGGTCAGCGTAGCGCACTATCTCGGGTTGGCTCCGGACGACGTAACGCTCGCGGTTCTCCCCCTCAGCTTCGACTATGGCCAGAACCAGCTCCTGAGCACCTGGTACGCCGGCGGATGCGTGGTGCCGCTCGATTATCTCGTGGCGCGCGACGTCGTGAAAGCCTGTGCCCGGCATGGCGTCACCACGCTCGCTGCGGTCCCTCCGCTGTGGGTCCAACTGACCGAGAGCGACTGGCCCGAAGAAGCGACCGCATCCATGCGGCGGCTGACCAACAGCGGCGGGGCGTTGACCGAACCGCTCGTACGCTCCCTGCGCAACCTCTTTCCGGCGGCCCGACTATTCCCGATGTACGGGCTGACCGAGGCGTTCCGCTCGACCTATCTCGATCCCTCCCGCGTCGACAGCCACCCGACTTCGATGGGCTCCGCGATTCCGTTCGCAGAAATCCTGGTGATCGACGACATGGGCATTATCGCCGGGGACGGGGAGGAGGGCGAGCTGGTCCATGCCGGGCCGCTCGTTGCGCAAGGCTACTGGCAGGATGCGGAGCGGACCGCCGAGCGCTTCAAACCCGCACCGACGGCGTCCGCATACGGCGGGATGGCGGTGTGGTCCGGTGACCGGGTCCGCCGAGCGGCCGATGGCCTGCTCTACTTCGTCGGACGCCGGGACGCGATGATCAAGAGCGCTGGGAACCGCATCAGTCCGCAGGAGGTCGAGGACGCCGCGGTCGCGACTGGGCTTGCGCTTGAAGCGGTGGCGATCGGTGTGCCTGACACAAGGCTGGGGCAGGCCGTCTGCCTCGCCGTGCGCCCCGTTGGCGCATTCGACGAAGTGTCCCTGCGCAAGGCCCTCGCCGCGATCCTGCCCAACTTCATGCTGCCGCGAACGATCCGCGCGTATGCCGAGATGCCGCGCAACCCGAACGGCAAGCTCGATCGCAATGCCCTCGCTCAGGAACTGGCCGCATGAAGCCGCTTGGACCTACTCCACAAGGCTACGCCGCCCGCGACGGCCAGCTTGTCATCGGCGGCCGGACCGCGCGCGAACTGGTAGATGAGGCCGGCGGCACACCGCTCTTCGTCTATTCGCGCGATCATCTCGAAGCCCGGATGGCGCAACTACGCGCGGCAATGCCCGCCAGGCTGGCGATCCACTATGCGGTGAAGGCAAATTCGTGGGGTCCGGTGCTCAAGCACATGGGCGGACTGGCAGACGGGTTCGACATCGCGTCGGGCGGCGAATTGGAAATGGTCCTGGGGGCGGGTATCGACCCGGCGCTGGTCAGCTTTGCCGGGCCGGGCAAGCGCGACCGCGAGCTCGAGGCGGCGATCGCGGCGGGCGTGACACTCAATTGCGAAAGCGAGAACGAAGCGCGCCGGGCGCTCGCCATTGCAGATCGTCTTGGGAAAACACCCCGACTCGCAATCCGCGTCAATCCGGACTTCGAACTGCGCGGATCGGGCATGAAGATGGGCGGGGGCGCCAAGCCCTTCGGGATCGATGCGGAGCGCGTGCCCCCATTGGCGCGCGAAATCATCGATGCAGGGGCCGATTGGCGCGGGCTTCACATCTTCACCGGCAGCCAGGCGCTGGACGCCGAGGCGATTGTCGAAGCGCAAGGCAACGTCCTCGACGTCGCCGACCGGCTGACGCGCGAGATCGACCGGGGTCCGCTCCCCAAGCTCAACATGGGCGGCGGACTCGGCATACCTTATTTCGCGGGTGACACGCCGGTCGACCTGACACTGGTCGGTGCACTTCTCGGCACGCGCTTCGCCGCCTTGCCCGAAACGCTTGCAGACACGCATCTGTGCATCGAACTCGGTCGCTATCTCGTCGGGGAGGCCGGGGTCTATCTGTGCGAAATTGTCGATCGCAAGGTCAGCCACGGCGAGACCTACCTCGTCACCGACGGCGGCCTGCATCACCAGCTCGCCGCTTCGGGCAATTTCGGCACGGTGGTGCGGCGTAACTACCCGGTCGCGATTGCCACCCGGTTCGGCGCCGAGGCTGACGAGGAAGCTAACGTGGTCGGTTGCCTCTGCACTCCGCTCGACAGGTTGGCGGACAAGGCCCTGCTGCCCCGTGCCGACGTCGGCGATCTCGTCTCGGTTTTCTGCGCTGGAGCTTATGGAGCGAGCGCTTCCCCGGCGATGTTCCTGGGGCAGGGACCGGCGCGCGAAATCCTGGTTTAACCTTTTCCAAGCCGATGTCCCGCAGCGGGACTGGGCAGGTTATGGCCATTCAAACCTAACAGTATGTTCACCAATTTCGGCGAGACAGCCCTCCGGTACCCGCGCCTGTGCGGTGCGCCGGGTCGCTCCCGGGTCACGCATCGCATCGACGCACGACACGCAAGGATGCATCGATGCCCGACCGCCGCCACTTCCGTCCCTTCGCGATCCTCGCGCTTGCAGCGCTGGCTCTCGGCGGCTGCGCGACCAGCGGCGGCGAGCAGCTTGCGCCCGCCTCATTCGTCGCGATGCAGGAAGGGCCGGGCGAAGACTACGTCATCGGCCCGCTCGACGAACTGACCATCAGCGTCTGGCGCAATCCCGAACTTTCGGCCGAAAAGATCCAGGTCCGTCCCGACGGCCGCATCACCACGCCGCTTGTCAGCGACATGCCTGCGGTCGGCAAGACGCCCGCCATGCTGTCTGAAGACATCCGGCTTCAGCTTTCGCAATATATCGAGGAGCCGCTGGTCAGCGTGATCGTGACCAACTTCGCGGGCACCTTCAGCCAGCAGGTGCGGATCATCGGCGCGACCGAGAAGCCCGCCAGCATTCCCTATCGCGCGAACATGACCGTGCTGGATGCGATGATCGCAGTTGGCGGACTCAGCGAATTCGCGGCCGGCAACAAGGCAAAGCTTATCCGCTTCGAGAAGCAGGCCGGGCGCCAACGCGAATACGGCCTGCGGCTCGGCGACCTGCTCAAGCGTGGCGAGAGCGAAGCCAACGTCATGCTCCAGCCGGGCGACGTGATCATCATTCCTGAAAGCATGTTCTGAGGACCATCCGGCGATGAACGAGGTCTTCGACGAATTGCGCTCAGCCGCCTATTCGGCATGGGCCCGACGCTGGCTTGTGCTCGGAGTCGCGTGGGGCATCTGTCTTGTCGGTTGGATCGCCGTGGCGATGATCCCCAACGCCTACGAATCGAAGGCGCGCATCTACGTCGAACTCGACGACGTTCTGTCGGACCAGCTCAAGATCGCCAACGGCGGCGAGGACGAGATCCAGCGGGTCAAGAAGACGCTGGCGGGTGCGGTAAACCTCGAAAAGGTCGTGCGCAGCACCGACCTCGGCAAGGGCATCGCGAGCCAGCGCGAGATGGAAAAGGCCGTCGCGACCCTGATGGAGGACGTCAAGGTCGAGAGCCTCGAGGACAACATCTTCACGATCACCGCGAAGATCGGCAACCGCAGGCTGGCGGATTCTGAAAACGCCAGGCTGTCGCAGGACGTCGTCCAGAAACTGATCGACATCTTCCGCGAAGAGAACATCGCCGGGAATCGCGGCGAGGTTGCGGAAACGGTGGTGTTCCTCGACCAGCAGCTCGACCAGCGTAAGGCCGAGCTGGAGGCGGCGGAAGGCAAGCTCTCGCAGTTCGAGGCCGAGCATCCCGAACTGGTTGGCGGCTCCCTTGCCATCGCCGGGCGACTGTCCGGTACGCGGCAGGAACTACGCGGGGTCGAAGCTGATCTCGCGGCAGCGCAGAGCGCGCTCGCGGCGATAAGCGGCCAGCTTGCCGGTACGCCGCGAAGCATTGCAGGCAGTGGCGACGGAAGTGCGCTGGGACAGGCGCAGGCGCAGCTCGCAGGGATGCAATCTCGGGGACTGACCGACAGTCACCCAGATGTCGCTGCGATCAAGCGCCAGATCGCACTGCTACAGCGCAGTGGCGGCGGCGCGGTGGCGGGCACGCCCAACCCGGCCTACAGTTCGCTCGTATCGATCAAGGCCGAGCGCGAAGCCAACGTGTCGGCGCTGATGGCGCGCAAGGCGGCGCTTCAGTCCGAGATCAGCGGTGCGATGGCGGACCAGGCCAGCGAGCCTACGGTGTCGGCCGAGGCGAACCGGATCAGCCGCGACTACGAAGTGCTGAAGAAGAAATACGACGAGCTCCTGCAGAACCGCGAAGAGATGCGCCTTCGCGGGCAGGTCGAAAGCGAGCGGTCGAGCTTCAAGTTCGATGTGGTCGATCCGCCGACCACGCCGCGCCAGCCCGCGTCGCCCAACCGGCCGCTGCTTCTGTTCGGCGTCCTGGTCGCAGGCATCGCGGCGGGAGTGGGCGCGGCATTCGGTGTCACCCAGCTGCGTTCGACCTTTGCGACCGCTTCTGGCCTCGAAAAGGCACTCGAGCTGCCGGTTTTGGGCACGATTTCGGAAACGCTGAGCGAAAGCGCCAAGGCCGTTCGCGCCAAGCGCATGCAGCTGTTCTACGCCGGCGGCGCATCGCTCGCCGGGCTGTTCGTCGTGCTGCTAGGGATCGAGTTCGTCCAGCGCGGAATGGTTGCGTGAAGGGGCTGGAGCGATGACCGAGCACACCAAGATCCCGCTGCCCGACGAAGGTGAGAACGAACCGACCGAACGGTCGTTGCTCGAACGCGCCAGCGGCACCTTCGCGCTCGATCCGTTTCGTCCCGCCCGGATGCCCGCGCGCCTAGATGATCCGCCGATGAAGCGCGCCAAACCCGCGCCGCGCCCCGAAGCTTCATCCGAATCGGCGCCGGTTCCATCGTCGCAGCCGAGCGAAGCGGCGGTTCCTACCGTACAGTCACCTCGCGTTGTCGTGCGCGCGGAGACCATCGACGCGCCCGTCCGGTTCAACGGGGTGCGCCGCTCGATCGATCGCGAGCACCTGCAGGCGCGCGGCATGATCGTCCCTGAGGCGGGCGCGACCGCGCTGCTCGAGGAATTCCGTATCGTGAAGCGCCAGGTCATTGCGGCGGCACAAGATGCTGGCGTCGCGGCCGCGCGGCGCGTGCTGGTCTGCTCGCCGCATCCGGGCGAGGGCAAAACGTTCTGCGCCACCAACCTGGCCATCGCGATGGCAGGGGAACGGGACGGCGAAGTGCTGCTCGTCGACGCGGACATCGCCAAACCATCGGTCCTCTCGACGCTGGGCCTCCCCAAGTCGGCCGGCCTGATGGACGCGCTGGCCGACCCGTCGATCAAGGTCGAGGACCTCGTGGTCGCGACCGACATTCCCGGCCTGTTCGTGCTTCCCGCCGGCAGCCAGAGCGCTTCGGACAGTGAATTCCTGTCGAGCGCGCGCACTGCCGAACTGTTCGAAAGGCTGACACGGGGTGCGCCGTCGCGGATGATCGTGTTCGACAGCCCGCCCGTGTTGGCCGCCTCTCCCGCCGCGGAACTCGCCAAGCACGTGGGCCAGGCGCTTCTCGTTGCGCGGGCCGACAAGACCGGTCGCAGCGCGCTGGAGGATGCCGTGCACCTGCTGGGTGCCTGCCCGGACATCAAGCTGCTGCTCAACGCAGCCAACTTCAGTCCGAGCGGTCGCCGCTTCGGCTCGTACTACGGATACGAAAGCTGATCGCATGACTCGCCATTCGATCCTCTTGCTGTGTTCGATCGCGGCAATCGCCGTTCCGGTGCAGGCGCGGGACGAGGATCGCGCCGACTCGCGCAAGGTCGTGCGCGTGGCCCCGTACATTGAGGCCAGCCAGGTCTTGGCTGCCGAGATTGCACCGGGCGACGACACGGTCACCTACAGCCAGGTCGCCGCCGGCGTGGACGTCGGCGTGCAGGGCCGCAACAACGGCGCCTCGGCATCGATCCGCTACGAGCGAACCATCGGCTACGACGACACGGTTATCGACATCTCGACCGTCAGCGGCATTGCGCGCGGCTATGCGACGGTCGTCCCGCAGGCCCTGACCGTCGAGGCAGGGGCGCTGGCAACCCGCAGTCGGGTGGAAAGCAACGGCGGCGCGAGCGGGACCGCTCCCCGTCCGACCGACAACGAAAGCCGTATCTATTCCGCCTACGCGGGGCCCAGTGTGCATACGAGCGTTGGGGACGCAGAGGTCAACGCAAACTATCGCATCGGCTACACCCGGTTCGACGCTCCCGATGCCGTAGTGGCAGCGCCGGGGGGAAGCCCGGTCGACCTGTTCGACGAAAGCGTGGTCCAGCGCGCAGGCGCACATGTTGGTCTGCGCCCCGGCGCACCTTTGCCGATCGGCGTGGGAGCGGGCGGCGGCTTCTACCAGGAAGACACGACCAACCTCGATTCGCGGGTCCGCGACATGCACGTTCGCGCCGATGTGACGGTGCCGCTCGGACCGAGCCTTGCCGCCGTCGCCGGAGTGGGCTGGGAAGACGTCGAGGTCTCGAACCGCGACGCCGTGCGCGATGCGGCGGGCAATCCCGCGATCGGGAGCGATGGCCGCTTCGCCACCGACACCTCCTCGCCGCGCCAGATCTCCTACGACGCCTCGGGCCTGATCTGGGATGTCGGCGTGGTCTGGCGCCCGTCGACCCGCACGGCCGCTGAGGCGCATGTCGGCAAGCGATACGATTCGACGACCTATTACGGCAGCTTCGCCTGGGCACCCGACAGCCGCAGTTCGGTAAACCTGTCAGTCTATGACGGGATCAGCGGGTTCGGCGGTCAATTGACCAACGCGCTCATCGCGCTGCCGACCGATTTTGCCGCGATCCGAAATCCGGTGACAGGCGATCTCGACGGCTGCGTCTCGAGCGAGCAGGGTGGCAACTGCCTGACCGGCGTGCTCGGCTCGGTGCGATCGGCGGTGTTCCGCGGCCGGGGCGTGTCGCTCAGCTATTCCAAGACGCTTGGCCGCCTCTCCGGCGGCGTTGGCGTGGGGTACGACCGGCGCAAGTTCATCGGGGGCCCCGGAACCGTGCTCACGGCGGCGAACGGGGTGATCGACGAGAACTACTGGCTTGCCAGCTACGTGTCCGGGCAGCTCAGCGCGCGCGATTCCTTCACGGTGAACTCTAGGGTGCAGTGGCTGACGAGCGGATTTCCCGGGGCCGGCGATGCGACCGTCCTCGGCGCAGCGGCTGCCTATCGCCGCTACCTCATCGAAGGGTTGTCCGCAAATGCAGCGGTCAGCCTCGACAAACTCGACGGCGAAGCGGGCCAGGATGTCGCCTCCGCCGCGGCGCTGCTCGGCTTGCGCTACGACTTCTGACGAACGGAACGAGAGACCCACGATGTTCGACGATTTCTACGGTCTGACCGGACGCCCCTTCCAGCTGACGCCGGACCCCAGCTTCTATTTCGAGAGCGCGACGCACCGCAAGGCGTTGAGCTATCTCGGCTATGGCCTGGCGCAGGGCGAGGGCTTCATCGTCATCACCGGAGAGGTGGGGGCGGGTAAATCGACCCTCGTGGCGCACCTGATGCGCAAGATCGACCCGAGCCAGCTCACGGTCGGCCAGATCGTGACCAGCAGCCTCGACGGCGAGGAGATGGTCCACGTCGCGGCGCAATGCTTCGGCATCGAAGTCGACGGCCACGACAAGGCGGCCGCGCTGGGCGCGATCGAGGCGTTCCTGCAGGACGAGGCCCGCGCCGGTCGCCGCTGCCTGCTGGTGGTCGACGAATCGCAGAACCTCAGCGTCGCGGCGCTCGAGGAACTGCGGATGCTCTCGAACTTCCAACTCGGCGCGCACCCGCTGCTCCAGACGCTGCTGCTCGGCCAGCCCGAGTTCAAGCAGGTGCTCGCCGAACACGACCAGCTCGAACAACTCCGCCAGCGCGTGATCGCGGCGCACCACCTCGAGGCGATGGAGCGCGATGAAGTGGAGCCATACGTGACTCACCGCCTGCGCTGCGTGGGCTGGCAGGGAAATCCCGGCTTCGACCAACGCGTCTTCGCCGAACTGTACGAGGCGACCGGCGGCATCCCCCGCCGTGTCAACCAGATGATGAGCCGCCTGCTCCTTCTAGGCGCGGTCGAACAGCGCACCCGGCTCGATGCCGAGATGCTCTCGTCCATCCGCAAGGAGATGGCGAGCGAGAACACTTTCCCGATCGCCGCGCCGAAGCCGCTTCCGCGTATCGATGTCGCTCCTGCACCGGGTCCGATCAAGCACGCCTTCGTCGCTCCTCATGGGCCTCGCGCCGAAATCGAGGACCTGCTTGCCGAACGCGACGCCCAGATCGCAGATCTGCGCAGTGCAATTGCCGACCTGACGGCAGCCGCTCCGCCGTCGATGGAAATGGCCCGCGACTGGCAGGACCGCGTCGCATTGCTCGAAGCGCGGGTCAGCGAACAGGACGAGGCGGTGCGCACCGTGCTGACATTGCTAATCGACTGGTTCGAAGCCGACGAACCACGCGCGGCGGCCTGAGGGAAAGAATGCCGCGATGGCAGTGCATCCTGCCTCTTCCTGCAAGAGGGTCGTCAACGGCCTCTCGGTCGACGTCGAAGACTGGTTTCAGGTCGGCGCGTTCGAAAAGGTGATCGCGCGCGACGCGTGGGACGGCTTGCCGCTGCGGGTAGCGGACAACGTCCTGCGCATCCTCGACCTGTTCGCCGAAGCCGACGTCAAAGCAACGTTCTTCACGCTTGGCTGGGTTGCCCAACGCAACGGCACGCTGATCCGACGGATCGCGGACGCAGGTCATGAGATCGCCAGCCACGGGTGGGACCATGCGCGCGTCCACACGCTCGATCGGGCGAGCTTCGGCGCGGACATCGCGCGGGCGCAGCGCGTACTGGAGGATGTGTCGGGCGTGCAAGTGACCGGTTACCGCGCGCCGAGCTTCTCCATCGACCAGCGCACGCCGTGGGCTTACTTGGAACTCGCCGAGCAAGGCTATTCCTACAGCTCGTCGGTCGCGCCGGTCGCGCACGATCATTACGGATGGCGCGAAGCACCGCGGTTCGCGTTCAATCCGCTGCCAGACCACCCTCTCGTCGAGGTCCCCGTGACCACCGCCATCCTCGGCGGGCGACGCGTGGCGGCGGGCGGAGGCGGGTTCTTCCGGGTGCTGCCCTATGCCTTCAGCCGCTGGGCTATCCGCCAGGTCAACCGGCAGGACCTTCGACCCGCGGTGTTCTATTTCCACCCTTGGGAAATCGACCCCGAGCAGCCGCGGGTCGCCGACGCTCCGGTCCGCTCCAAGCTGCGCCATTACACCAATCTCGACCG
Organism: Tsuneonella sp. HG094; assembly: GCF_053819285.1. Taxonomy (NCBI): domain Bacteria; kingdom Pseudomonadati; phylum Pseudomonadota; class Alphaproteobacteria; order Sphingomonadales; family Erythrobacteraceae; genus Tsuneonella; species Tsuneonella sp. HG094. The sequence continues at coordinate 1,251,934 of NZ_JBSORA010000001.1, read as the reverse complement.
CATGGCCGACAAGCTGCGCGCGCTGGTCCGCGAATTCGCGTGGGACCGGATGGACGTGATTGTGCAGCGTGAGGCGGCCCTGGCGACGGACTTGGCGGCGTGAATGCTCCGTTCCGTCTTTCTGCCGAAACAATCGCGCTTGCCGATCTGCGTGATCCCAACGAGTTCGCGCGGATCGGGGCGTTCGTAGATGAACAGTGCGGGACGCCGTTTCATCGCCCCGCATGGTTACTGGCGGTGCAGGCGGGAACCGGGCAAGTCGCGACAGGACTGATCGCAGAGCGCGCCGGGTCGATTACAGGTTGGCTGCCGCTGACCGAAGTGCATTCACCCCTGTTCCCCCGCACGCTGGTATCGAGCGGATTCGCGGTGGGCGGAGGGGTGCTTGCCGAGCGAGAAAACACTGCGGAACGGCTTTGCGATGCAGCGGCTGAACTCGCCGCCCGCCGATCGTGCGCCTCGGTCGAATTGCGCGGCGGCGCTCATCCGACCGGATGGCCCGTACGCACCGACAGCCACGCCAACTTTTCGGCCCCTTTGTGCGGTGACGATGAAGCCCAATTGCTTGCCATCCCGCGCAAGCAACGGGCGGAGGTGCGCAAGGGCCTCGAGCGGGACTTCACCGTCGAGGTTGGCAACTCGGTGGTAGACCGCGCTGCGCATTACACGGTCTATTCCGAGAGCGTCCGCAACCTGGGCACGCCGGTCTTCCCGCGAGCGCTGTTCGACGCGGTGCTCGACACTTTCGATGCAGACATTCTCACATTGCGGCTCGGCGGCGAGCCGATCGCGTCGGTGCTGAGCCTGTATCACGCAGGCGCGGCCATGCCGTATTGGGGTGGCGGCACCTTCGCGGCGCGGTCCACGCGCGCGAACGAGCGGATGTATTTCGAACTCATGCGCCATGCGCGGGAGCGTGGCTGTACCACTTTCGATTTCGGACGTTCGAAAGTCGGCAGCGGCGCATTCAGCTACAAGAAGAACTGGGGTTTCGAGCCGACCGCGCTGGCGTACGCAACATGGACTGCGCCCGGAGCGAAAGGCCGCAACGTCGATCCTACGAGCGACGAACACTCAGCCCGGATCGATGCCTGGAAGCGTCTACCGCTAACCATCGCCAATCGGCTCGGTCCGGTTATCGCGCGCGGTCTCGCCTGATGGGCGAGACGCTGTTCATCGCGCACCGGATCCCATTTCCGCCTGACCGCGGCGACAAGATCCGCTCGCACAATCTCCTGAGGGCGCTTGCTGCGCTCGGTCCGGTCCACGTTGCGACGCTCGCAGAGACCGATGCGGACCGCGCAGCAGAGTCCGCGTTGGGAGCAATGTGCCAGAGCCATTGCCTGGCTACGCGACCGCTAGGTCTTGCGCGCCCGGGTATTCGAGCCCTTTCAAGCGGGAAGCCGGTCAGCCTCACGGCTTTCAGCGTGGGCGAACTGCACGAATGGATCGCGCGCCTGATCGCCGAACGTCCGATCGATACGATCTTCGTGTTCTCGGGCCAGATGGGCCAATATGTGCCTGCCTCCTTCGAGGGGCGGGTTGTGATCGACCTGTGCGACGTCGATTCGGCGAAGTTCGAATCCTATGCGCAGGAATCACTGGGCCCTCGAAGCTGTCTCTACGCCCGTGAGGCCCGCCTCCTTGCCAGCGAAGAGGCAAGACTGGTCGCACGCGCCAATACGACTTTACTCGTCAGCGAGACCGAGGCCGATCTGCTGCGCTCGCGCCAATTCTCTAATGGCGAAGACATTCGCGCTCTCGGCAATGGCATCGACACGCGAACGTTCGATCCGCAGGCCATCGATCCGCATCCGGCGCTTCTTGCCGAGCCGGGGCCGCACATCGTGTTCACCGGCCAGATGGACTATCCTCCCAACGTCGCGGCGGTGAAGCGGGCGGCCACCGCGATCATGCCGGGCTTGCGCGAACGCTTTCCCACAGCACGATTCCATGTCGTGGGGCGCGCGCCGACGGCGGAGGTACTGGCGCTCGAAGACCGCAACGGTACGCGGGTGTGGGGGGAAGTGCCCGATGTGCGGCCGTTCCTTGCCGTGGCCGACCTCGTCCTTGCTCCGTTGGCCATCGCGCGCGGGGTCCAGAACAAGGTGCTCGAAGCCATGGCGATGGCACGCCCGGTGGTCCTTTCGCCCGAAGCGGCAACGGGTATCGAGGGCATCGATGGTGTCCATTTTGCGATCGGGGCCGACGATGCCTCCCTAACCACCGCAGCGCTTGAACTCCTGTCGGATGGCGCCCGGGCGATGAACATGGGCGCTGCGGCGCGGCGCTTCGTGATAGCGCATAAGGGTTGGGATGCTGCACTCGCTCCGCTCGCCGCCATCATGGGACGGGGCGAGAAGACGCGCGATGCTGCCTGACGCGCTGTCGCCCGCAGTTCGCCAAGCGGGTTCGGCCTGGTCCACGGCGATTATCCGCCTCGTCGCAGCGGGGCTTGCTCTGGCTGCGCTGACTTTCGCCGAATGGCGCGAGATGGCCCATCAGTGGTGGGATATCGATACCTACAATCACGTGCTTCTCGTTCCCGTCATCGTCGCCTGGCTGGTCTGGTTGCGCCAGGGCGAGCTTGCGAAGACGACGCCCAGGGCGTGGATTCCCGGGCATCTTTTCGTGCTGTTTGGCCTCTCCCTTTGGCTCGTCGGACGTGGCACCGAGATCAACCTGTTCGCGCAGGCGGGGGTAATCCTCGCGTTCCAAGGCGCGTTCCTGGCCGTTCTCGGCATCCGCATCGCGCTCATTGTCGCGTTTCCGCTGGCCTATCTCTGTTTCCTTGTCCCCTTCGGCGACGAGCTCATCCCGGCCCTGCAACAGGTGACGGCGAGCCTGACGATCGCTCTCACACACGCGAGCGGAGTGCCGGCAGTGATCGACGGCCTCTTCATCGACACCCCGGCGGGCCGGTTCGTCGTGGCCGAGGAGTGCTCGGGCGTGAAATTCTTGATCGCCATGGTGGCGTTCACCGTCCTACTCGGATGGACCGGCTTCACACGCTGGCGGCCGCGCATCGCGCTGGTAGCAGCGGCTGCCATCCTTTCGATCCTGGCCAACGGTGTGCGCGCGTGGGGAACAATCTATGTGGCGCAGTTAATCGGCATCGAGCGCGCGGGCGGCTTCGACCACATCGTATATGGCTGGGTCTTCTTCGCGATCGTGATCGCGGTGGTGATCGCGGCATCGTGGCGTTGGCTCGATCGCGAACCGGCGGAGGCGGGCCTTACGGCGGAGGAAGCGTCGGTCCATCCGATAACCGCCCTCGAGCGGTATTCGACCACGCCCGATCGAGCGCTACTCGCGATCGCGGGGTTGGTAATCGCCTTTGCCGCGCTCGCCGCGCTCGTCTAGGCACGCTGCAGATGTGCGGGATCGCCGGAATATTCCATTGTGGCACGCCCAAACCGGTCGATCCCGCGCGGATCGCCGCGATGGGCGACGCCATGGTGCATCGGGGACCCGACGGTAGCGGTGTCTGGACCGCGCCGGGCGTGGGCCTTGGCCATCGCCGCCTGTCGATCATCGACCTCGCCGGGTCGCCGCAGCCGATGGCGGCGGCCGACGGGCGGGCGATGCTCGTGTTCAACGGCGAGATCTACAACTTCCGCGAATTGCGCCGCGAGCTCGAAGGTCAAGGCGTTACCTTCCTCACCGACGGCGACAGCGAGACCATTCTCGCCGCATGGCAGAAATGGGGGCCGGACTGCCTTTCGCGACTGCACGGCATGTTTGCCTTCGCACTATACGACCTCAATCAGCGCACCCTGTTCCTCGCCCGCGACCGTCTCGGCGTGAAGCCTTTGTTCACTGCCATGCTGAGTGACGGAAGCCTGGCCTTCGCGTCCGAATTGAAAGGCCTGCTCGCGCATCCGCTGCTGCGCCGCGAGGTCGATCCGCTGGCGATCGAGGATTACCTTGCCTGGGGCTATGTGCCCGATCACCGGTCGATCCTGCGCGGGGTCGAGAAGCTTCCCGCGGGACACTATCGGCTGCTCAGGCACGATGCCTCTCCCGCCGCGCCGATCCGATGGTGGGACGTCAGCTTTGCAGAGCGCCGCCAGGAAAAACCTGCCGACCTTGAGGCCGAGCTTCTGTTCCGCCTGCGGGAAGCGGTGACGAGCCGAATGGTCGCGGACGTGCCGCTCGGCGCCTTTCTCTCGGGCGGCGTCGACAGTTCCAGCGTGGTGGCGATGATGGCCGAAGCGAGCCGCGAACCCGTGCGAACCTGCTCGATCGGGTTCGACGAGGCAGCCCTCGACGAAACGAGCTACGCCCGCGATGTCGCTGAGCGGTTCGCCACCGACCATCGCGAACGGATCGTCGCCAGCGACGATTTTGCGCACATCGACAATTTGGCCGCGATGTTCGACGAGCCATTCGCCGATGCCTCCGCCTTGCCCACGTGGCGGGTTTGCCAGCTCGCTCGCGAGACGGTCACCGTGGCGCTCTCGGGCGATGGGGCGGACGAGGCGTTCGCCGGGTATCGGAGGCACAAATTCCATTCGGCCGAGGAGCGGGCGAGAGGGATCCTCCCCTCAGGATTGCGAAAGCCAGCCTTCGGCGCTCTCGGCTGGCTTTGGCCCAAGGCCGACTGGGCCCCGCAGGCGTTCCGCGCCAAGACGACGTTCCAGTCGCTCGCGGCCAGCGGCGAGGAGGGCTATACCCGCGCGCTGTCGGTGACAGCACCCGAGCTCCGCGCGGCGCTCTATTCGCCCGCCCTGACGCGCGAGCTGGGCGAATACCGGGCCGAGCAGCCTTTGATAGACCTCATGCGTGCCGCCCCGGCCCGGTCTGGTCTCGATCGTGCGCAGTATGCCGACCTCAAGTTCTGGCTACCGGGCGACATTCTGACGAAGGTCGACCGCACGAGCATGGCCGTGAGCCTGGAAGCGCGCGAGCCGCTGCTCGACCATCGCCTGATCGAGTTCGCCGCGAGCCTGCCGGAGCGGTTGCGGATCAAGGGCGGGCAGGGCAAGTGGCTGCTCAAACACGCGATGGAGCGCCATCTGCCCAAAGACGTGCTCTATCGGCCAAAGCAGGGTTTCGTCACGCCCATCGCGCAGTGGTTGCGCGGGCCACTGGCGGTCGAGGCACGCGCGATCGCCCGCGGTGCGACGCTGGCGCGGACCGGGTGGTTCGATGCGAACAAGGTCGCCGCGATGGCCGAAGCGCACATTTCAGGGCGCTCCGACCATTCACGGTTCTTGTGGCAATTGCTGATGCTCGACCGCTCGCTAACGGCCTTGCGGATCGCCTAGCGGCTATCGACCAGCACGAGTTCGGCGTCGTCGATCGCCTCCACATCGATGCTGGTCTCGCCGGTGATGGCGACCCCGTCTCGCGCCGATGCGTCCTGCCCGTTCACCCGGTAGCGACCGTCGACCGCCACGAGGTACTGGTGGCGTGACGGATCGACGGGATAGCTGACCCGGTCGCCCGCCTTGAGGGTCGCGGCGAGGACTTTCGCATCGGCCCGGATCGACAGCGCTGCATCGCCTTCCGGGTCGCCGCTCGCGAGTACGACCCAGTCCCCGGCGCGGCTGTCGCGTGGGAATTCCCGCGTGCCCCAGCTCGGTTGCTCGCCGGTGCGGTCGGGAATGATCCACAGCTGGAACAGCGTCGTCGCCTCGTCCTCGAGATTGTATTCGGCGTGAGTGATGCCGGTCCCGGCGCTCATCACCTGGACGTCGCCCGCCACGGTGCGGCCCCGATTGCCGAGCGAATCCTGATGGCTGATCGCACCCGAATGCACGAAGGTGACGATCTCCATGTCGCGGTGGGGGTGCGGCGGAAAGCCGCTCTTGGCGTCGATATGGTCGTCGTTCCACACGCGCAACGCGCCCCAGCCCATACGGTCGGGGTCGTGATAGTCGGCAAAGCTGAAATGGAAGCGGGTGTCGAGCCAGCCGTGATTGCGGTGCGCAAGGCTGCCCTGCGGTCGGATATCGATCATCGGGGTAGTCCACCTCGGCGGGGAGTTGCCGCCGGAATGATCGCTATGTGGTGAGAGCCCGGCGGGCGTTCAACCCTCCACTCCGTGCCCGTGGGCCATGTAGTCGGCGCTGCGCATTTCCTCCAGCCGGCTGACGGTACGGGCGAATTCGAAGCTGCCCTCGCCGCTCGGATAGAGCGCGTCGGGTTCGGCCGCGGCGGTCACGAACAGCTTGACGCTATGTTCGTAGAGCGCGTCGATCAGCTTGGTGAAGCGGAGTGCCTCGTTGCGGTTTTCCGGCCCCATGATGGGCACGCCGACGACGATTACCGTGTGATAGGTCTGCGCGATGGCGAGGTAATCGGCCGCGCCGCGATTTTCGCCGCAAAGCCGCTTGAAACTGAATACGGCGACGCCTTTGAGGCTTTTCGGGACATGGAGGGTGCGTCCACCGCCAAGGTCGAGTTCGGCACTTGGGACGTGCGCCGCATCTTCGGGCTTGTAATCGGTGAGGCGGAAGAACGCCTCGCGGACTTGCGCCGTGGCAGCGTCGCCAAGCGGGCTGTGCCAGGTTGCGATCCCGGCCAGTCGGTCGAGCCGGTAATCGACCGGGCCATCGAGCGTGAGGACATCGAGCCGCGTCTCGATCAGGTCGAGGAAGGGCAGAAACAGCGAGCGGTTGAGGCCGTCCTTGTAAAGGTCGCGGGGCGGGCGGTTGCTGGTGGTGACGACTGTCACGCCCTCATCAACGATGAGCGCGGTAAAGAGCCGGGCCATGATGGCCGCATCGGCGGTGTTCGTGACCACCATCTCGTCGAAGGCGAGGCAGCGCGCACCCTCGGCGATCCGTGCGGCGACCGGTTTGATCGGATCCCCCGCCTCCTTGGCCCGCTCTTCGCGGATCATCCCATCGACGCTGAGCATGAATGCATGAAAATGCGTGCGAGTCTTCTCGGGGATGGCGAGGGTGTCGACGAACAGGTCCATGAGCATCGACTTGCCGCGACCGACGCCGCCCCACAGATAGATGCCGCGGGGTGTCTCGCGCTTGCGATTGAAAATGCGGCCGAGCAGCCCATTATCGGGTTCCTGCTGGAGTATTTGCTGCAATCGGGCGAGCGCTTCCGCAGCGCTTCGCTGGTCCGGGTCGGGCCTGAGTTCGCCCGCCTCCACCAGCGCGTCGTAACGCGCGAGCAAGCCGCTCATCGGCGATTGGCTTTGCGGATCAGTCCGGAGAATGCTGCCACCAGATGGTCCTGCTGAACGATCTCGCCGCGCATGAAGATCATGCGGCCTGTTTCCCGCAGGACCTCGACCACGGCGTCGAGCGGCTCCTCGGGTTTTCCCGCGCCGATGAACTGTGTCGACAATTCGAGCGTGACAGCAGGTCCCGCATCGCCGCCCGTCAGGGTGCGCATGGCAGCGAACATCGATACGTCGATCAAGGACAGGGTGATCGCTCCGTGGATCATGTCCTGCAGGTTGGTGTGCTTGCGCTCGGGAAACATGCGCAGGCGACATTTGTCGCCTTCGACGCGAACCATCATCTCGCCCAGCACGACCGCGTTGAAGCGCGTCTTGTCACGCAGCTGCCACGTGCTCCAACCGGGATGGTCGGGCAGTTCGCGGTATTCGAAGGCCGGGCTTTCGCCGTCCACGATCAGCCGTGCTTTTCGACCTGCAGTTTCTTGATCTCGGCAATCGCGCGCGCCGGGCTCAGTCCCTTGGGGCACACGTTCGAGCAGTTCATGATCGTGTGGCAACGATAGAGCCGGAACGGGTCCTCGAGCGCGTCTAGCCGCTCACCGGTCATCTCGTCGCGACTGTCGGCGAGCCAGCGATAGGCTTGCAGAAGGATTGCCGGGCCGAGGAACTTGTCGCTGTTCCACCAATAGCTCGGGCAGGCGGTCGAGCAGCATGCGCACAGGATGCACTCGTACAATCCGTCGAGTTTCTCGCGCTGCTCTGGGCTCTGCAGCCGCTCCTTGCCACTCGGTGTCGGGCTGACCGTCTGCAACCACGGGCGAATGCTGGCGTATTGCGCGTAGAAATGCGTGAAGTCGGGCACGAGGTCCTTGATGACCTGCATCGCGGGGAGGGGGGTGATGCGCACCTCGCCCTTCAGGTCCTCGATCGCGGTCGTGCAGGCAAGGCCGTTCTTGCCGTCCATGTTCATGGCGCAACTGCCGCAGATGCCTTCGCGGCACGAGCGGCGGAAGGTCAATGTGGGATCGATCTCGTTCTTGATCTTGATCAGCGCGTCGAGAACCATCGGCCCGCAGTCGTCGAGATCTATCTCGAACGTGTCGTAACGCGGGTTCTCTCCGCTGTCGGGATCGAAGCGATAGATCTTGAACGCCTTCTTGCGCGCAGCCCCGCTCGCCGGATGGCTACGGCCCTTTCCGCTGATTTTCGAATTCTTCGGCAGGGTGAAGGTGGCCATCTGTGCGCTATCCTCAGGCAAGCGAATGGCGCTTCTCTAGCGCCTGGCCGCCCGAGGGCAAGGGCGCGACCATGAAAGATTTGCAACGCCTGTTACCAATACTTTCATTCGTGCTCGTTTCGCTTTACGGCGCGCGAGCCAATGAGCGCCGCCACCGATCCCCCCGACATCATCGACAATCGCCGGGTCGCCAAAGACCTCGGCACGTCGACGCTTGCGCGCTTCGCCGGGGTGATCGAAGTGGTCGCGCAGCCGCTGTACGTCTGGATGTACGGGCTGGCATCATTCGGCCTCTATGCGGTGCTGTGGAGCATCGTGAACATGGTCGAGAACTTCGCCGACCTCGGCATGACGAGCGCGATGCAGCGAACCGTGCCGCAGGCCGCAAGCCGGCGCGAGCAGGCCCACGCGTTTCGCGCGGCGCTTATCCTCGGTGTCCTGCCATGCCTGGCAATCGCAATCGTCGCTGTGATCTTCTCTCACCAGGTCGCGCACCTTTTCAACGCCGCCCCCGAAGACGAAGAGCGACTGTCGACCGCGATCCAGATTTTCGCCTGGGCGCTGCCGCTGTGGGCCTTCGTCGAGATCGCCACCTCGGCATTGCGAGCGCAACGGCTGTTCGGCCCGGAAATTCGTCTGCGGGTGTTCTGGGAGCAGCTTATCCGCCTGTTGTTCGCCTGCATTTTCTGGTTGCTCGGATGGGGTTTCATTGGGCTGCTGGCAGCCCACCTGCTTTCGCTGACAATGACGGCGATCCTTGCGGGGCGCCTCGTCGTTCGCTTCTTCAGCATGGAAGACCTGCTCAAGGGCAAGGCCGAAGGACCGATCTTCTGGGAGACCGCACGGGCCGGCCTCGCGATCATGCCGGCGAACCTGTCGCAGCGTTTCTACAGCGACGGCGGGGTGATCGCACTGAACTGGATCCTCCCGGGCACTTCGGGAGCAGTCGCCGCGGGCCTGTTCACGATCGCCCGCAAGGTGTCGAGCCTCATCCAGGCGATCCGGCTCGCATTTGCCTACGTTCTTTCGCCGCTGACCTCGGCACTCGCGCGCGGGGAGCGAAGCGAAGTGCAATCGATCTATGGCTTCGCGACCGGCGTTCTGTTCGCACTGGCGCTGCCATCCGGCCTGGTCCTTGTTGCGGCATCTCCCGCGGTCATGTCGCTGTTCGGGAAGGAGGCCAACCCGGCCATCCCGGCGGTCATGATCCTCGTCGGCTCACGCATCGTCGAGGCGCTGGCCGGAGCTGCGCAGCCGATCCAGCAAGTGATCTCGAGCTACCGCGCACAATTGGTGGCAGCAATCCTCGGCATGGTCGTCGCGGTGATCGTCGGCCGCCTGCTGCTGCCCGAATGGGGCCTAACCGGGATGGCCATCGCAGTTACCTCGGGCCTGTGTACGGGCGCGGTCCTGCCGGTCTTCCAGATGTGGTTCGATGAGGGACTGACCCCGCTCAACGATCATTTCGGCAGGACGTTCGTCGTGACGGTGACTGTGTCTACGGTGTTCGCGGCGATCGCTTTCGCCAGCAACCTCTTGCCCGACCTCGTTTCGGTCCCGCTGACCCTCGTGCTGATGCTGGCGGCGACGTGGACTGCGTGCCGATTTGCGTTGCCGCTCCACGACCGCGAGGCCCTCGGGAAAACCGGACGCGCGCTCAAGCTGGTTTAACGAGACTTTCCTAACCGGCGAAATAGTCTAGTGGGCGACCGCACACGGGGCGCCAGCGCCTGCCACTCATACGGAACCTTCAATGTATCAGCACGAACTGGCGCGCAGCGGAAAGTCCCTCTTCGTCATCCGTGGCATCTACATCTATGCGACGATCGCCGGTGCGATCGCCATCATGTGGTTCAATCGCGACTTCGGCCCATTCGCTTCGGACGTGGCAGATCGCACCTGGTTCGCGGCCGGCTTCGCGGTCGCTTGCCTCGGTGCCGCCATCCGTATCTTCACGAGTGGCTGGGCCGCCCTCGGCACTTCGGGCCGCGTGAAGGCTGCGGCCGAAGCGGCCGAGCTCAACACCACGGGTCCATATTCGCTGGTGCGCAACCCGCTCTATGTCGGCCGGATCGTAAACTACACAGGCATGGCGATGCTCAGCGGAAGCTGGGCATTCGCGGCGGTCGTGTTCCTGCTTTCGGTGCTGATCTACGAACGCGTTTCGATCTACGAGGAAGAGTTTCTGCGCGGCAAGTTTGGGGAGGCGCACGCCGACTGGGCGAAGGACGTCCCCGCGCTGTTCCCGCGCTTTCGCGGATGGGTCGCACCGAAGTACAACTTCTGGTGGAAGCGCATGATCTGGCGCGAGCGGCAGAAGGTGTTCCTGCTAACGACATCGCTCGCGGGGACGCTGTTCGCTTATTACGGGTTCGACCTCGGCTCGATCCCGGCGAGCAGGATGTGGGTGTTCTATGGCTGGGCAGTGATTGCCGTCCTGTTCGCACTGACCGAGATCGGTTCGTGGGTGGGATACTACAAGGATATGCGGTGACCTCCCTCGCGCCGTTGATCGCGATCATCGGTGCGGACGGTTCGGGCAAGTCGACTTTGGCGGCGGACCTCGCCGCGGAGTTTGCAACGGAGCATCCGACCGAGCACGTGTACCTCGGGCTGGGCTCGGGTGTGATCGGCCACCGGATCGCGCGCCTGCCTCTTATCGGAAAGCTTGTCGCCGCGCGGATCGAGAAGAAGGCAGGCCGTACTCGCGATCCCAGGGACAAGATCCCCGGTCCGGTCACCGCACTCGTGGTCTTCTGGTTTTCTACCCGCCGCAAGAAGCGCTTCGATGCGATGATGGCGCTGCGCCGGCGCGGCGTGATGGTCATCACCGATCGCTATCCCCAGACCGAGCTGGCGGGCTTCTACGACGGTCCAGGTTTGTCGATGGCTCGTGCGGAGAGCGGCTTCGTCCGTTGGCTCGCGGCGCGCGAGGCGCGTCTCTATTCGGAGATGGTCGCGCATCGCCCCACGCTGATCCTGCGGCTCAACATCGATGCAGACACCGCGCTCGCGCGCAAGCCTGAGCATGGTCGTGAGCTGGTCGAGGCCAAGATCGCGATAACGCCGCAACTCACGTTCGAAGGAGCGCCGATTGCCGAAATCGATGCGACGATGCCCTATCCGGAAGAAAAAACGCTCGCTCGGCAGCTGATCGATCAGGCGATCGACGAGCTCGCCTGACGCGCGGCGAGGATCGCCTCGATCACCGGGATGTCCGACGGCTTGTCGGCATCGATGCAGGCCTCGGCCGCTTCCATCGGCACGACCTTCGCGGTGAGACCGAAACGATCGGCAACGCGTGCAGCGAAAGTGTGAATGTCGATCAGGCGTAGCGCCGCTCCGAGCAGCAAACCGGGCCCGAACGCTCCGATCAGCTTCATGCCCTTCTTGCGGTCCTGTTCGAGGGCTCGCCAGAATTCGACCAGGGGCAGCACTTGCGGCCCGCCGAGCCGAAACAGGTTCGCACCCGACCATTGCCCTCCGCGAAACTTGAGCCAGGTCCGCTCCGTCGAATGGCCCGCTGAAGCCACCGCGCTGCGCTCGACGAGGCCCACAGCGACGTCGGCCGTGCCCGCATCGGCGAGAAACTGGTCGACCATCGCCGCGGTCAGCAGCACGTTGTCGGCAGTGGTGACGAACACCGGCCCTTCGGCCTCCCCCAGCGTGCGCTGGATGGCATCGGCGATAGACCCCGGCGAATCTCGCCACTCGATATTGCGGCCCGCCTCGCTAATTGCGGGATCGGTTTGCAATGGCGCAGTGTCCTGCGCGATGACGATCGTCTTCCCAGTGTCGGAGGCGCCACCGAGTGCGGCGAGAACATGCGCAAGCATGGGCTTTCCGCCCACCGGCAAGAGTGCCTTGCTAGGGAGTTCGGTCCCAGCCAGCAAAGGATCGGAACCGGGCCGTGAGCCCGCGAGGACGACCGTCGTGATCGGCATCAGCGCCATGATCAGACCCCGTGTACGCTGCCGATCGGAATCGTGCAGAGAGGATTGCGATAGCCGCCGCCGGGGCGGTGACGCGCCGGTGAACCGGCGACGGCTTCGCGTTTCGTCACTCGCCGAAGGTGCGCTGCCACCACCCGCCGCGCTTGGACTTTGACTCCGCGGATTCGTCGGTCCCGTTCGCGTCGTTGTCCGCCACCGAGTCGGTTGCGGGCGCGGGGTCGGCAGTCACGACTTCGGCATCGACCTTCTTCTTGCGTGTCCGCTTCGGCTTCTCTGCAGGAGCGGCTTCCTCGGCGACCGGCTCGGGGGCGACTTCGACAACCGGCTCGGCTTCGACCTTTTTCTTGCGCGTCCGCTTGGGCCTCTCCGCGACCGGCTCGGCAGTCGTTTCGGGCTCGGGAGTGGCTACCGCCTCGACTTCAACGGGCTGCTCCGCGACTTCGGCCTTCTTGCGTCGGGTGCGTTTCTTGGGCGCTTCCTCGGAGGGAACCTCTGCCGCTTCGACCGGCTCGGCCACGACTGCGATGCTCTCGGCGATCTGCTCGCCGACAGCCTCTTCGACCACTTCGCCTTCCTCGCCCATTACCGCTTCGTCGCCTTCGTCGCGACCGCGACCTCGCCTGCGACGCCCGCCACGGCGGCGACGCTTTTTCGGACGATCCTCATCGTTTCCATCGACAGGCGCACCTTCGCGCTCCTCACCGACGGCGTCTTCGTCGCCGCCATCGTTTGCATCTTCGCCAGGCGCAGCTTCGCCTTCTTCACGATCGCGACGATTACGACCGCCGCGTCGACGGCGCCGCTTGCGGCCGCCGCGGTCGTCTTCGCCGTCGCGGCGTTCGCGCGGCGCGCGCTCGTCGGCTTCCTCTTCCTCGAAGTCGTCGTATTCGTCCTCGATCGGCTCGTCGTCGATCTCTTCGACAATCGGGGCGAACTTGGGCGTCGTGGTGGGGCGGGGGCCACTGCTCGCGACGCGCATCTTGGCGCCCTCTTCCTCGCCTTCCGGCAGGACTTCGACGTTCACGCCATAGCGATCCTCGATCTCGGCAAGGTCCCCGCGCTTGGCGTTGAGTAGGTAGATAGCCGCCTCGGTCGAGGCATAGAGGTTGATCTGCGTTCCCCTGCCCTTGGCCGCTTCGTCCTCGATCAGGCGCAGTGCCGAGAGGCCTGCCGATGAGGCGGTGCGGACGAGGCCGGTGCCGTCGCAGTGCGGACATTCGCGAGTAGTCGCCTCGAGCACACCGGTGCGCAGGCGCTGGCGGCTCATTTCCATCAGGCCGAAGCCCGAAATGCGGCCGACCTGGATGCGGGCGCGATCGTTCTTCAGCGCCTCCTTCATCGCCTTCTCGACCTTCCGGATATTCGACGAATATTCCATGTCGATGAAATCGATGACGACGAGGCCGGCCATATCGCGCAGGCGCAACTGGCGGGCGATCTCGCGCGCCGCTTCGAGGTTCGTGCTGACTGCGGTCGCCTCGATCCCATGTTCCTTGGTGGAGCGGCCCGAGTTGATGTCGATCGAGACGAGCGCCTCGGTCGGGTTGATCACGAGGTAGCCGCCGCTCTTCAGCTGAACGACCGGGTCGTACATCGCACGCAGCTGGTCTTCAGCGCCGTAGCGCTGAAACAGCGGCACCGGATCGCTGTAGGCTTTCACGCGGCGAGCGTGGCTGGGCATCAGGAGCTTCATGAACTCCTTTGCCGATTTGTAGCCGACTTCGCCCTCGACGATGACCTCTTCGATGTCCTTGTTGTAGATGTCGCGGATGGCGCGCTTGATGAGGTCGCTATCCGAATGGATCAGGGCGGGGGCGACCGATTTCAGCGTATTCTCGCGAATCTCGTCCCACAGGCGGGCGAGGTAGTCGAAGTCGCGCTTGATCTCCGGCTTGGTACGCTGGAGGCCAGCGGTCCGGACGATCATGCCCATCGAGCGCGGCAGCGACAGATCGCTGACGATTTCCTTGAGGCGCTTGCGATCCGACGCCGAGCTGATCTTGCGGCTGATGCCGCCGCCATGGCTCGAGTTCGGCATGAGCACGCAGTAACGGCCCGCAAGGCTGAGATAGGTGGTCAGCGCGGCACCTTTGTTGCCGCGCTCTTCCTTCACGACCTGGACGAGCAGGACCTGTCGACGCTGGATGACGTCCTGAATCTTGTAACGACGGCGGAGCGCGAGGCGCTTGGCGCGGACCTCGTCGACTTCCTTGGCGCGGCTGCCGCGACCACCCTTGCCGCCTTTGCCCTGGCGACGCCCACGACCGCGACCGCGGGCGCGGGAATCGTCGCCGTCTTCGCCATGCTCGCCATCTTCGTCGGCGTGATCTTCGTCGTCCTCGCCGTTGTCGACCTGGCCGCCCTCGATCGTGGCGACTTCATCCTTTTCTGATGTGTCGATTTCCTCGACGCCGTCTTCGGCGATTTCCTCGACGAAGGATTCGCCAGTTTCGTCCTCGGCGTCGTATTCGTCGCCGGGGGCGTGGCCGTCTTCTTCCTCTTCGGCGCGGAGCTTGGCCTCCTCCTCGGCGGCCTCGGCCTCCTCGGCGAGCAGGCGCTCACGGTCTTCCTTGGGAATCTGGTAGTAGTCTGGGTGGATCTCGCTGAAGGCGAGGAAACCGTGCCGGTTGCCGCCGAAATCGACGAACGCCGCCTGCAGGGACGGTTCGACCCGCGTCACTTTCGCCAGATAGATATTGCCCTTGATCTGCTTGTGTTCGGCAGATTCGAAGTCGAATTCCTCGATCCGGTTACCCTGTAGTACCGCAACCCGGGTTTCTTCCGGGTGGCGCGCGTCGATGAGCATGCGCGTTGCCATTGGTAATTCTCCGTGCGCGCGCCGATGCGATCCGGTCTCGACCGGACGAAGCGCTGGGCGCGCGAGCTGTAGGTGAAGCGCTGTCGGATGAATGATGCCCGACAGCGGATGCGGACCGGCCCACGCGCTGGTTTGCGCAGGGCCGGGGTGATGTGTCTGCAAGAGTGAGCGTGCGCAACGGGTGCGCGATCCGGCCAGCAAGCTCCGCCGGGCCGCGCAATGGCGTCCACGGGAACTGCAGGGAGGGGGAGCTCATCGCTTGCGTCAACCTGGTCGTAGCCGGGAAAAGCCCGGAAAAACAAATCCGGACCGGCCCTGACGAATAGGCACGCGATCGGTGCGGTCTTCGAAAAAAGGGCCACTGGCCCGGCTGCCGGGTTAGCTAGCACCGGGGGTTTCATGTCGCAACCATATTGCGCTCGCGCGACATGTCCCTAACCAGCGGTAACGATGTCGCTACGCGTATCCCTCTGGTCGATCTTCCTAGCACCGGTCGCACTGCTCGGGGGGCTTTACCTGTTCGGTCGGACGCTCCCGGTTCCGGTGCTGGGACGCGACTACGTCGTTCGCTTCGAACTTCCACCGGCTGGAGAGCCGGTGGGTCTGCCGCCAGTCGAGGGTCCGCAGGATGTGTCACGGCCGCTGATCGTCATCGATGCAGGGCACGGCGGGCACGACCCCGGCGCGAGCGCGGGTGGGCGGAAGGAAAAAGACCTCGTCCTCGCGCTGGCCAAGTCGTTGCGCGACGAGATCGTGCGCGAAGGTGGCATCCGGGTCGCGCTGACTCGCAGCGACGATCGGTTCCTGGTCTTGGGAGAGCGTTTCGCGATCGCCCGCGCGCTCGGGGCGGACCTGTTCCTGTCGATCCACGCCGATTCGTCGGGCGATGTCGGGGGAGTCACCGGCGCGAGCATCTACACTTTGTCCGACGACGCATCGAGCCAGGCGGCCGAGCGGTTCGCTGCCCGCGAGAACCAGGCGGACCGGATCAACGGCGTCCGGATCGACGACAAGAGCGATTCCGTCGGCGCGATCCTGGTCGACCTTTCCCAGCGGCGATCACAATCCGCCGGTTCCCAGTTTGCGAACCTCATCGTGCGGGAAGGGCAGGGCACCCTGCGTTTCCACCCGCAGACGCGCCGGTCGGCCGCACTTGCCGTTTTGCGCGCGCCCGATGTGCCGAGCGTGCTCTACGAAGCGGGCTTCATCACTGATCCCGAGGAAGCCGAGCGCATGTCGTCGGCCGAAGGGCGCCGCCAGTTCGCCGAGGTGCTTGCGCGGGCCGTACGCATCTACTTCGCACGGACCGCGACAACCGGCTAACGCAAGCCACTGGCGCCGCGCGGAATCGCCGTGCTAAGGCGCGGCCGGATCATGGCTGACACTACGACGCTCGAGCATTTCCGCTACCGCATTCGCCGCGATGCCCACGGTGTAGCCGCGTGGTTTCGCGAGAACTGGCGCGAAAAACGCTGGTTCCGTTGGGTTTCGGGCCTTGGCGGAGTCGGACTTCTCGCGTTCATCCTGATGTGGACCATCCTGTCCGCTGGACTGCCCGACGCTGAAACTCTCGTCGATTACGAACCGCCGCTGCCCACCATCGTGCGCGGGCGTGACGGAGAGATCGTCCACTCATACGCCCGCGAACGCCGGGTCCAGCTGCAGTATGCCGATTTCCCGCGCGAGCTGATCGAATCGTACCTCGCCGCCGAGGACAAGACCTTCTTCACCCACGGCGGGGTCGATATCTTCGGCACACTTGGTGCCGTAATCGACTATGCGACCAAGTTCGGCTCGGGCGAACGCGCGGTCGGCGGCTCGACCATCACGCAGCAGGTCGCCAAGAACATCCTTCTCGGCGACGAATACTCGGTCACCCGCAAGCTCAAGGAAATGATTCTCGCGCGGCGGATCGAAGGGGTGCTCACGAAGCAGCAGATCCTCGAGCTCTATCTCAACGAGATTCCGCTGGGTCGGCGCAGCTTCGGCGTGCAAGCCGCGAGCCGGGCCTACTTCAACAAGGACGTGAAGGACCTGGAGCTCAACGAGATGGCTTTCCTTGCCATCCTGCCCAAGGCGCCCGAGCGCTACGGACGCAAGAAGAACGAGGAACTGGCGATCGCTCGCCGGAACTTCGTTCTGGACCAGATGGCGGCGAACGATTTCATCACCCCCGCCGAAAGCGCGGCGGCCAAGGCCAAGCCGCTCGGTCTCAAGCCGTCTCGGTCCGCAGTCCCCTCAGTCGATGCCGGCTACTTCCTCGAGGAGACCCGGCGCGAGTTGATGGCCAAGTTCGGCGAGACCGCGGAGGACGGCAAGAACAGCGTCTATTCGGGCGGCCTGTGGGTGCGGACTTCGCTCGACCCCGAATTGCAGGATGCGGCGCGCGACGCGCTTCGTGGCGGCATATTGCGCTACAGCGCCGGAAAGGCATGGCCGGGAGCGCTGGCGACGATCGACGTCTCGAACGACACCTGGCAGTCGCAACTGGCCGCCTCTCCGCTGGGGATCAATTACAAGGACTGGCGCGTCGGCGTGGTGACCGCGCGCAGCGGTTCGAGCGCGACGATCGGGTTTTCCGACGGCGACACCGCTCCGCTCACCGGGTTGCCCGACAGCCTGCGCGCCGGTGATGTGATCGCCGCTGCGCCGAACGGGAACTCCTACGCGGTGCGCACGGTACCGGAAGTATCCGGCGGTTTCCTCGTGCAGGAGCCGGCGTCGGGCCGGGTCGTCGCAATGCAGGGCGGGTTCGACAGCCGCTTGTCGGACTTCAACCGAGCAACGCAGGCGCTCCGCCAGCCCGGCTCGACGATCAAGCCGTTCGTTTATGCCACCGGGCTCGACCAGGGCATGACTCCGGCGAGCGAAGTGCCCGACCAGGCGTACTGCTTCTACCAGGGCGCGGCGCTCGGCGAGAAATGCTTCCGCAACTTCGGCGGCGGCGGCGGCGGCGTGCACACGATGCGTTGGGGGCTCGAGCAGAGCCGCAACCTGATGACCGTCCACATCGCGATGGAAGCCGGGATGCCGAACGTTACCCGCACGTTCGAGCGGATGGGCATCGGCAAGTACGAGAACTATCCCTCTTTCGCGCTAGGTGCAGGCGACACGACCGTCCTCAAGATGGTCAACGCCTACTCCGCGCTGGCGAACTTCGGGCGCATGCACGCGCCGACGCTGATCGACTACGTGCAGGATCGCCGGGGCAAGGTGATCTGGCGCTCCGACCGCCGCGAATGCAAGGGCTGCCGGATGGCCGAATGGGACGGCAAGGCGATGCCGCGCCTGCCCGCAACCGGGCGGCAGGTGATGGACGCGCGCACCGCATATCAGGTGGTCCACATGCTCGAAGGCGTGGTCCAACGGGGCACCGCGGTGCGTATGCGCGCGCTCGGCCTCCCGTTGTTCGGCAAGACGGGAACGACGTCCGGCCCGACCAATGCCTGGTTCGTGGGCGGCAGCCCGGACCTTATCGCGGGAATGTACATCGGATTCGACAAGCCGCGTAACCTTGGGGGTTGGGTCCAGGGTGGCAATACGGCGGGACCGATGATGATCGATTTCGTCAAAGCCACGCGCGAACGCTGGTCCGACGATCCCTTCGTCGCGCCGGCGGGCGTTCGGATGGTCCGCATCGACAGAAAGAGCGGCAAGCGCGTGTTCGATGCGTGGCCCACGTCCGATCCCATGGCGTCGGTCATCTGGGAGGCTTTCAAGCCCGACACCGAACCTCCGCGGGCGACCCGGCAGGACGAGATTGCGGCGAAGCGCAATGAAATCCTCGAAATGATCAGGCGGGGCCGGCAGGCGTCAGTCCAAGCGACAAGCGCTCGGGCAAGCGAAGACCGACCGGGGGATTTCGTCGAGGAGCAGGGCGGCATCTACTGAGCCGCAGGGAGAGGACGAACGATATGATCCGAATGCTGTCCATTGCGGCTGCCTTGAGCCTTCTCGCGGTGCCGGCCTATGCCAGCCTGCCGACGGGCGCAAAGGCGCCGATGTTCGTGGCGAAGGCGGCGAAGGGCGGAAAGGAGTTCGACTTCAACCTGCGCCGCTCGCTCGCGAAGGGGCCCGTGGTGCTCTATTTCTACCCGAAGGCATTCACGCAGGGATGTACGCTCGAAGCCCACGCATTCGCCGAGGCTTCGGACGATTTCGCTCGCTACGGTGCGACCATCGTAGGGATGTCGAATGATTCGATCGCGACGCTGAAAAAGTTCTCGACCGAGGCTTGCCGCGACAAATTTGCCGTCGGGTCGGCCACGCCAAAGATCGTCGCCGCGTACGACGCCGACCTGGTGCGCGAAGGCAAGAAGACAGGCGTCACCGAGCGGACGAGCTACGTGATCGATCGGAGTGGGCGGATCGTTTTCGTCCACTCGGATCTCGACTACAAGGATCACGTTCGGCTGACGCTTGATGCCGTCCGGAAGCTCAAGGGCAAGCGCAAGGGCTGATCCTCCCACTTCCGTATGTCTGCACCGTCCGCTAAGCGGCGGGCCCATCCTGCTGGAGAATTGAAATCATGCGTGCCGAAGGGCAGGCCCATATCGACCGCATCGAGGCTGCACTGGCGCTGGTTCGCCAGTCGCTCGACTGGGACCGCGCACTCCGCCGCCTCGACGAGCTCAATGCGCGCGTCGAAGATCCGAACTTGTGGAACGATCCCAAGGAGGCAGAAGCGGTGATGCGCGAGCGGCGCCGTCTCGATGCCGCCATCGGCACGGTCAAGGAAATCGGTTCGGAAATGGCCGACGCGGTCGAGTTCGTCGAAATGGGAGAGGCAGAAGGCGACACCGAAGTGGAGGCCGAGGGCCTTGCGACGCTCGCCGGGCTTGCCGAGCGGGCCGACGCGGACAAGGTCCAGGCGCTGCTTTCGGGCGAGGCCGACAGCAACGACACCTATCTTGAAATCCACGCCGGTGCGGGCGGGACGGAAAGCCAGGATTGGGCCGAGATGCTGCAGCGGATGTACACGCGCTGGGCCGAACGGCGCGGATACAAGGTCGACCTGGTCGATTATCACGCGGGCGAAGCGGCCGGGATCAAGAGCGCCACGCTGATGATCAAGGGCGAGAACGCCTATGGCTACGCCAAGACCGAAAGCGGCGTGCACCGCCTCGTGCGGATCAGCCCCTACGACAGCTCTGCGCGGCGGCATACGAGCTTCAGCTCGGTGTGGGTCTATCCGGTGATCGACGACAGTTTCGAGATCGACATCAATCCGGCGGACCTCAGGATCGACACTTATCGCGCGTCGGGCGCGGGTGGCCAGCACGTCAACACAACCGACTCGGCGGTGCGCATCACCCACGTACCCAGCGGGATCATCGTCGCCAGTCAACAGGACCGCAGCCAGCACAAGAACCGCGACATCGCGATGAACATGCTCAAGGCTCGCCTGTACGAGGCCGAGATGCGGGCGCGCGAGGAGGCCGCTTCGGCCGAGCACGCCAGCAAGACCGAAATCGGGTGGGGCCACCAGATCCGCAGTTACGTCCTTCAGCCGTACCAGATGGTGAAGGACCTGCGGACGGGCCACACTTCTCCAACGCCCGACGACGTGCTCGACGGCGCGCTCGATCCGTTCATTTCCGCAGCGCTCGCGCAGCGCGTGACCGGCGAGGCGGTCGAGGTGGAAGACGCCGATTGATGCGAGGCGCAGGGGCCCTTTTCGCTTTTGGCCTGCTGTCGGCCTGCAACCTCGCGGTGCCCGATGACAGCGATCGCCCGGAAAGTGTCCGCGATTTCCCCCGGGCCGAACGCGAAGTTTCGGCCGCGAGCGGGCAGTTCTCGAACGAAACGCAGCGTGACAGTGTCGGTGAGGCGCAGAACGTCATGGATCTTGCCGATATCCGCCCCGGCATGACGGTCGCCGACATCGGAGCGGGCGAGGGGTATTACACGGTTCGTCTGGCCGAGAAGGTGGGGCGCAGGGGCCGTGTTCTGGCAGAGGATATCGACGGCGATGCGCTCAGCCGCCTCGCCCAGCGGGTGGAGCGCGAACGGCTCGAAAACGTCTCGCTGCGTCTCGGCACTCCGGATGACGCCAAGCTGCCGGAAAACAGTTTCGACCGCGTCTTCATGGTTCACATGTATCACGAGGTGGCCGAGCCCTATGCCTTTCTCTGGCGGCTATGGCCGAGTCTTCGGAAGGACGGCAGGGTGATCGTCGTCGACGTCGACCGTCCCACCGATCAGCACGGGATCGATCCGCTGCTGCTCAGTTGCGAATTCGAACGGGTCGGTTTCCAGCTCGAAGCATTCAAGGATGCCCCCGAACTGGCGGGGTACTATGCACAGTTCAAGCGAGCCGCTACGAGGCCCGAGCCGGCGGCGATCAAGCCGTGCCGACGCGATACTCCCGCCGCTCCCGGCGCCAGCCACTGATTACCGCTAAGAAAGCGACTGAAAGTAAATGACATTCAAGGGTTTGCAGCCGATTGTTTACGGCGGACGAGAAGTCTGGCCACTGGTCGAGGGTGGCAAGGGAGTCTCGGCCACCAACCACGCGAGTTCGGGTGCCTGGGCGGCAGCAGGAGGCATCGGCACCGTGAGCGCGGTCAATGCCGACAGCTACGACGACGATGGCAATCCGATTCCGCAGGTTTACCCGCAGGCGACCCGCCGCGAACGGTTCGACCAGCTCGTCCGCTACGCCATCGATGGTGCAACCGAGCAGGTTCGCCGCGCGCACGAGATCGCGGGTGGCCAAGGCGCGATCAATATCAACGTCCTGTGGGAAATGGGCGGCGCGCAGCAGGTCCTCGAAGGCGTCCTCGAGAATTGCCCCGGCCTGGTGACCGGCGTCACATGCGGCGCGGGGATGCCCTACAAGCTCGCCGAAATCGCGGCGCGCCATAACGTTTATTACCTGCCGATCATCAGCTCTGCCCGTGCCTTTCGCGCGCTATGGAAGCGCAGCTATTCCAAGGTGCCCGAACTGATGGCCGCGGTGGTCTACGAAGACCCGTGGCTCGCGGGAGGGCACAACGGACTCTCGAATGCCGAAGACCCGCGCAAGCCCGAGGACCCCTATCCGCGCGTCGCGGCGCTGCGCGCGACGATGCGCGAATTGGGCGTGTCCGAAGAGACCGGAATCGTGATGGCCGGCGGCGTATGGTTCCTGCGCGAATGGAACGACTGGATCGACAATCCCGAACTCGGCAAGGTCATATTCCAGTTCGGCACCCGGCCGCTCCTGACAGAGGAAAGCCCGATCCCGCAGGTATGGAAGGACATGCTCCGCACTGTCGAGCCGGGCGACGTTCTCCTTCACCAGTTCAGCCCGACCGGCTTCTATTCGAGCGCGGTGAAGACGCCCTTTCTCTACGACCTGATGCACCGGTCCGATCGGCAGATCCCGATCTTCAAGCGCGACCAGGAAGAGGGCACGATCCCGCTGTCCGACCATGGCAAGGCCAAGTATTTCTGGGTCCATCCGGGCGACCAGCGCAAGGCGCTCGCCTGGATGCACGAGGGCTTCACCGAGGCGCTCAAGACGCCCGATGACACGGTGGTGTTCGTCACCCCCGACAGCGCCGACCAGATCCGCGCGGACCAGCAGGGCTGCATGGGCTGCCTGAGCCACTGCCAGTTCTCGAGCTGGAAGGATCATGACGATTACACGACCGGTCGCCTCGCCGATCCGCGCAGCTTCTGCATCCAGAAGACGCTGCAGGATATCGCCCACGGCGGCGATCCGGATGACAATCTCGCGTTTGCCGGTCACGCCGCTTACCGTTTCAAGCAGGACCCGTTCTATTCGAACAATTTCACCCCAACGGTGAAGCAACTGGTCGAGCGCATCCTTACCGGCGACTGACGCCCCGGCTCAGCGCCAGAGCTGCATCGAGCGTATCGCGCCGTGCAGTTCGGCGCCTTCCGCGATCCCGGCAAACACGCGCTCGACCGAGAGCCAGCGGCGGCGCACCGCCGTCTTTTGCCACAGCGAAGTGACGAACGCCTTGCCGAGTACCGGCTCGCGGTCGATCGTGAGGTCTAGTTCGACCGGCGCGGTAAACATGGCGGTCTTGCCGTGGCGCCGGACGTAGACCGGACCGAAGCGGTACGACGTGCAGCGCATCCGGCTTTCGGTCGCGTCGAGCCAGCTCGCACGGTCGAGAATGACGGGCTTTTCGGTACCGAACAGCACCACGAGATCGCGCGAGGCAAGTGCCTTCATCTCGGACCGCTCGCGCGCGATCCATCCGCGCATCCAGCGATGCTCGAGCGCTTCGATGGTAGAGGAGAATTCGTTCATTTGGCGGTGCCTACATCAACGCCTGTCGCTTTCAAGCGGCTCAGACCAGCCCTTCCAGGACTTGGTCGGGCGGGCGATGGCCATCGGCCCAGAAGCGGATGTTGGCGATGACCTTCTCGCCAGCTTGCTCGCGCCCTTCAATGGTGGCGCTGCCGATATGGGGCTGGGCGATGACGTTGGGCAGGGTGACGATCCGCTCGTCTACGCGCGGTTCGTCGGGGAATACGTCGAGCCCCGCGCCGCCGAGGTGCCCGCTTTCGAGGGCCGCGATCATGGCATCGTAATCCACGAGGTCGGCGCGGGCGGTATTGATGAGGATCGAACCGGGCTTCATCGCGGCAATCCGCGCGGCGTCGATCAGCTGGTGGTTCTGGCTCGACGATGGGCAGTGCAGCGACAGGATATCCGCCTGAGCCAGCAGATCGTCCACGCTGTCGACCCAGGTCGCGCCGAACATCGCCTCGACCGCCTCGGGCAAGCGGCGGCGGTTGTGGTACCGGATATCGAGCCCGAAGGCGCGGGCGCGGAAGGCCACCGCCTGTCCGATCCGGCCCATGCCGACGATGCCGAGCACCTTGCCCGATAGCTTGCGGCCCAGCATCGCGCCCGGGGCCCAACCGGTCCATTCGCCGCGCCGGATCAGCGCCGTACCCTCGCGCAGGCGGCGCGGCACACCGATGATCAGCGCCAGCGTGAGGTCGGCGGTGTCGTCGGTGAATACACTGGGGGTGTTGGTCACGATGATTTTGCGCGCGCGTGCAGCGGCCAGATCTATGTGGTCGACACCCGCCCCGAAGCTGGCGATCAGGCCGAGGTTCGGCCCGGCGGCCGCGATCAGTTCCGCATCGATCCGGTCGGTCACCGTCGGGACGAGGACATCCGCCTCGCGCATTGCGGCGACGAGGTCATCGCGACCCATCGGCGTGTCGTCGAGGTTGAGCGTCGTGTCGAACAACTCGCTCAGCCGCGCTTCGACCGATGGAAGGAGGTGGCGGGTGACGACCACCTTAGGCTTTGCGGTACGGCGGGGGGCAGGGCGCTCGCTCATCGATTTGCGGGCTATCGGGAACTGGGCGGCAAGGTCAAGCGATCGCTGGCTTGATGGAGCGACGCATTACGGGCTAACGCGAGGTTCGATATGCGAATTCCTGTTACCCTCCTTGCACTGATCATCGCCGTTGCCGCCGCCGCGCAGGACCGCGAGGTGCCGTACTGGGCGACGATCAAGGCCGAGACACTCAATATGCGCGCAGGGCCGGGCCGCGATTTCCCGGTCCGCTGGGTCTATCGGCGCGAGGGGCTGCCGCTCAAGGTCGTGCGTGTGCACGAAGGATGGCGCCTCGTCCGCGATCCTGCGGGTGACGAGGGATGGGTGACGGCGAACCTCCTTAGTGCCGATCGCGGTGCGCTCGTTACTGGTGAGGATTTGGCGGCGATCCGCGACAAGCCGATCAGTAGTTCGCGGCTCAAGTGGAACGTCGAACCCGGCGTGGTAGTGGCGCTCGGCAAGTGCGAGGCCGGATGGTGCGCGATCGACGCGCAGGGGCATCGCGGGTTCATGCAGGCTGCGCGCCTGTGGGGTGCGGGCGAGCCCTGATGCGCTAGGGGCGACCGTTACCGGCCGCCCCTCGCAGTTCGGTTCAGGTCGCGGCGGGTGCAGGCGTGGCGGCAGCAGCGGCTGCGCGCGACACCGTGACGGTTGTCTTGCCGTCGACCGTCGTAGCCGTGAAGCTGCCGTCGGCGCCCGGAGGCGAAACCGTCCAGCACACCGCTTCACCGCTTTCGGGGGCAAAGCAATCCTGTCCGTTTGCCCGCGTGAAGGTGCCCTTCGTTTCCTTGCCGTCGGGTCCGACATCGATGTACGTGCCGTCGGCATTGATGGTAGTTTTGCCCATCGAGCCGTCCGCCATCTTCACGTCGTATTCGCCGGTCACGTCCTCGGCCGCCGCGGGGGTGGCCGTCTCCGTCTCGGAAGGAGCCGGGGCTTCTTCGGCGGGCTGCGAGCAGGCGGACAGAGCGGCGACTGCCGCGACGAGCATGAGCTTCTTCATGGTTTTCCTCTCCCCTCTGAGTGGGAAGGGAAAGATACGCCCGTCGCTTTCCAGCCGCAATCGAGTCGGTGGATAACTTAGACCAGTTCGACCGCGATCGCCGTCGCTTCGCCGCCGCCGATGCAGAGCGAAGCGACTCCCCGCTTGAGGCCCTTCTGCTTCAGGGCATTGAGCAGCGTGACGACGATGCGCGTGCCGCTCGCGCCGATCGGGTGACCCAGCGCGGTCGCGCCGCCGTTCACATTGACCTTCTCGTGCGGGATGCCGAGGTCCTTCATCGCAAACATCGCGACGCAGGCGAACGCCTCGTTCACTTCGAACAGGTCGACGTCGCCGACCGACCAGCCCGCCTTGTCGAGCACCTTGGTGATCGCGCCGACCGGAGCGATGGTGAAATCCTTCGGCTCCTGCGCGTGTGCGGCCATCGCGACGATCCGGGCCACCGGCGTCGCGCCCTTGGCCGAGGCCACGCTTTCACGCGCGAGGACGACTGCGGCCGCACCGTCGCTGATCGAGCTGGACGAGGCTGCGGTGATCGTGCCGTCCTTGGCGAAGGCGGCGCGAAGCTGGCGCAGCTTTTCGGGATTGCCCTTGGGCGGTTGCTCGTCGGTATCGACCGAAACCTCGCCCTTGCGGCTGACGACCGTCACCGGAACGATCTCGTCGGTGAAGGCGCCGGTCTGGATCGCCTCGTTCGCGCGGCGGAGCGATTCGACCGAATAGTCATCCATGTTCTCGCGGGTGAGCTGGTACTCGTTTGCCGTGTCCTGCGCGAAGGTGCCCATCGCACGGCCCGCTTCGTAAGCGTCTTCCAATCCGTCGAGGAACATGTGGTCGTAGGCGGTGTCGTGTCCGATGCGGGCGCCGGAGCGGTGCTTCTTGAGGATGTAAGGCGCGTTGGTCATGCTCTCCATGCCGCCCGCGATGGCGACATCGAGCGAGCCTGCTGCGAGCGCTTCGGAGGCCATGATGATCGTCTGCATGCCGCTGCCGCAGACCTTGTTGACCGTGGTCGCCTGGACCGACTTGGGTAGGCCGGCCTTGAGCGCCGCTTGGCGGGCCGGGGCCTGGCCGAGGCCAGCGGGCAGCACGCAGCCCATGTAGATCCGCTCGATATCCTCGCCCGGGACGCCCGCGCGCTCGACCGCGGCCTTCACCGCGGTGGCGCCAAGGTCGGTCGCCGAAACGTCGGCCAGAACGCCCTGCATCCCGCCCATCGGCGTGCGCGCGTAGCTGAGGATGACGACCGGATCGGCGGCGGAGAAAGCGGACATGGCTGGCCTTTCAGGATTGAAGCTAGGCGCGATCTAATGGTGCACTGCGGCAATGGCAAACAAGGGAGACTTTTGGCCTAGAAAGCGGTCTGTCCGCAGCGAAAGGTGACACGAAGTATACACCAGCAGAGCACTTGCAGAATACCGCCGGGTAAACTGGTCGAGCTCACTCGGTTGAACGGTTGCACATATCGCATATCCACCACTGTGTAGGACAGTGAATTCCGCTCCGCGCACTTGCCAATTGGACGGCGATCCCCGAAGCCGGTGGCAAGATAAAACCCATTGGAGAGCGACATGGCCCAGCCCGATCTCGATGAATTGCTGAAGACGCAACGCGATGCGTTCACGATGAGCCGTCCAGAACCGTTGGAGGCCCGGCGCGACCGTATCGAGCGGGCGATTGCTCTGCTCAGAGACAACGCCGACGAGCTTTGCCGCGCGATGAGCGCCGATTTCGGCAACCGCAGCATCCAGCAATCGATGATCACCGACATTGCGGGCACGATCGGCTTCGGCAAGTACTGCCTCAAGCGCCTGAAGGGCTGGGCGAAGCCCGAAAAACGCAAGGCGCAGTTCCCGCTTGGACTGCTCGGCGCGAAGGCCGAATTGCGGTTCGAGCCCAAGGGCGTGATCGGCATACTCAGTCCGTGGAATTTCCCGGTGAACCTGAGCTTCGGCCCGCTGATGCAGGTGTTCGCCGCCGGGAACCGCGCGATGATCAAGCCGAGCGAGTTCACCGAACGCACCAGCGCATTGATGGCCGAACTGGTTGCGGCACGCTTCGCCGAGGACGAATGCGCTGTGGTGACCGGCGGCCCGGAGGTCGCCCATGCCTTCAGCGAATTGCCGTTCGATCACCTCGTCTTTACCGGATCGACCGCGACCGGTCGCAAGGTGATGGAGGCTGCGGCAAAGAACCTTGTTCCCGTCACGCTGGAACTCGGCGGAAAGTCCCCGGTGTTCCTTGGCAAGGATGCCGACCTCAAAAAGGCCGGAGAACGCATCGCGATGGGCAAGATGCTGAACGCGGGGCAGATATGCCTTGCCCCTGATTACCTCTACGTGCCCGAGGAAGCGGAGGAGGGCGCGGTCGCCGCCGTACGGGAAGCCGCAGCCGCGATGTATCCCACGCTGCTCGCCAACGACGACTACGCCAGCGTCGTGTCCGACCGACACTTCGACCGGCTCAAGGGCCTCGTCACGGATGCGCGCGACAAGGGCGCCGAGGTGGTCGAGGTCAACCCGGCGGGGGAGGACTTCGCCAGCGCCAACACGCGCAAGATGCCCCTGACGATCCTGCGCAACGTCACCGACGACATGACCGCGATGCAGGAAGAAATCTTCGGCCCGGTCCTGCCGGTGAAGACCTACAAGGCGGTCGACGAGGCGATCGACTACGTCAATGCGCACGACCGGCCGCTGGGCCTCTATTACTTCGGCGACGACGGCGGAGAGCGCGAGCGGGTGCTGACCCGCACCATCAGCGGCGGCGTGACGGTCAACGACGTGGTGTTCCACGTTTCGATGGAGGACCTGCCATTCGGCGGGGTTGGCCCGTCGGGGATGGGCAGCTATCATGGGCCCGAAGGCTTCCGCGAGTTCAGCCACGCGCGCAGCGTCTACTCCCAGTCCAGGCTCGACGTGGCGAAGCTCGGCGGGATCAAGCCGCCCTATGGCGCGGCAACCCTCCGCGCGATCAAGGGCATGATGAAATAGGACGGTAGAATCCGCCGGTTTTTGGCGAGTCCCGGCCTTGCGCCGCATTGCAGCGCGGCCTAGAGGCGCGGCTCGAACCCGAATGCAATCGAGTACGGACGCTTGGTCGACCTGTCGCAATACCTGCCGATCCTGATCTTCCTCGGGATAGCCCTGGGGCTGTCGGCGCTGTTCGTGTTCCTGCCGATGGGCGTCGCGCGCCTGACGGGGGCGCACAATCCGAACGCCGAGAAGCTCAGCGAGTACGAATGCGGCTTTCCCGCGTTCGAGGACCCGCGCGAACCGTTCGACGTGCGGTTCTACCTCGTCGCGATCCTGTTCATCATCTTCGACCTCGAGGCCGCGTTCCTGTTTCCGTGGGCCGTCAGCCTCGACATGACGGGCTGGCCGGGCTGGATCACCATGATGGTGTTCCTCGGTGAACTCGCGATCGGCCTGATTTACGCCTGGAAGAAAGGGGCGCTGGAATGGGAGTGATCCAACCGGCTCCTGCGGGCGGTATCGTGCCGCCCGATGCCGATTTCCACCGTTCGCTGACCAGCGAGATCGACGACAAGGGTTTCCTCGTCACGTCGACCGAGGAGCTGTTCCAGTGGGCCCGTACCGGCTCGCTGTGGTGGATGACATTCGGCCTCGCCTGCTGCGCGGTCGAGATGATCCACGTCAACATGCCGCGCTACGACATGGAGCGTTTCGGCGTCGCCCCGCGCGCATCGCCGCGCCAGTCGGACGTGATGATCGTCGCCGGAACGCTCTGCAACAAGATGGCCCCGGCGCTGCGCAAGGTCTACGACCAGATGTCGGACCCCAAGTACGTCATCAGCATGGGATCGTGCGCCAACGGCGGCGGGTACTATCACTACAGCTACAGCGTGGTGCGCGGGTGCGACCGGATCGTGCCGGTGGATATCTATGTGCCCGGCTGCCCGCCTACCGCCGAGGCGCTGCTCTATGGCGTGATGCAGCTCCAGCGGAAGATTCGCCGCAGCGGGACAATCGAGCGCTGAAATGGCCGCCGTCCTTCACTCTGCACCGAAGATTGCCTCGAACGAGGGCGTGCGCGAGACGCTGTCGGGCGCGCTCGGCGCGATGCTGCTCGACGGGCGCGAGGAGCACGGCGAGATCGTGCTCACTGTCGCACGCGCGGAGATCGAGACTGCGCTCCGCACTCTGCGCGACGAGCACGATTACCAGCAGTTGATGGAAATCGCCGGGGTCGACTATCCGAGCCGCACCGAGCGGTTCGAAGTCGTCTACATGCTCCTAAGCCTGACGAAGAACCACCGCATCCTCGTCAAGTGCACCGCCAGCGAAGGCACGCCGGTTCCCACGGTCACGACACTGTGGCCGAACGCCGGATGGCTCGAGCGCGAGGTGTTCGACATGTACGGCGTGCTGTTCGCCGGCAACACCGACCTGCGCCGCATCCTCACCGACTACGGGTTCGAGGGGCACCCGCAGCGCAAGGATTTCCCGCTCACCGGCTATACCGAGCTGCGGTATTCCGAGGACGAGAAGCGCGTCGTGTACGAGCCGGTCGACCTGCCGCAGGACCTGCGCCAGTTCGATTTCATGAGCCCTTGGGAAGGCGCGGACTACGTGCTGCCGGGTGACGAGAAAGCGGCCGAAAAGCCCGCCACTCCGCCCGTCGCCGAGCCGAAGACGACCGAGACGCCAGCGCAGACCGGCGCGGACGCCAAGACCGACGCCAAGGCTGCCGAGAAGAAGACCGACGGATCGCCGACGCAGAAGAAGACCCGCGCCAAGGCGCCGGACGCTCCTGAACCGACCGAAGCGCGTCCCGCGAAGAAGCCGCGCGCAGCCAAGTCGCCCGAGACCAAGGGTGCGACGGAACCCCAAAAGACGAAGCCGCAGCGTGCTCCGCGCAAGAAGAAAGACGCGGGCGAATGAAGCGCTTCATTGCCCTGTCTGCGATAGTGTTGCTCGCCGCCTGTTCGCAGTCGGATGAGCCTGCGGGCGAAAGCGCCGAGGATTTCGCGTCGCGCACCGGCGTTGGCGCGTCCACCGGCGGGGCCGTGCCCAATGTGGCCGAGATCAACGCGCAGCCCGTCGTCGCTCCGACCGGGGCGGCGCAGCTTACGCCGCTCACGGCAGAGGCACCGCGCGCTCTGGGCAAGATCCGGGGCGGTTGCTCGTTCATCTACCAGGGCCGCTCGCTGCTCGTGGTCGGCGCGCCCGACGACATGGGCGCCAAGGGGCAGGGCGTGCTGGTGATCGACGGCCAGCAGGTCGTCCTTCCCGGCGGCATGGCGGGCGGACCGCAGGTGGTCGAGAGCGGACCGACGCTGTCGGGCGCGGGCTACACCGTCAGCGTCATGCGCGCCGACGGGCCGCCGCGGGTCAACGCCGGACGCAACGAATGGACCGCGGGCCTCAAGGTCGCCGGTCCCCAGGGCGAGACGGTGTTCACGCCCGGTACGTGGAATTGCACCCCATGAGCATGCAGCTGGAAACCTCGCCCACCACCGGCGACGAGGTCATCACCAACTACACGATCAACTTCGGGCCCCAGCACCCCGCGGCGCACGGCGTGTTGCGCATGGTGATGGAGCTCGACGGCGAGATCATCGAGCGGATCGATCCGCACATCGGCCTGCTTCACCGCGGCACCGAGAAGCTGATCGAGCACAAGACCTACCTCCAGGCGCTGCCGTACTTCGACCGGCTCGACTACTGCAGCCCGCTGGGGATGGAGCACAGCTACGTCCTCGCGATCGAGAAGCTGCTCAACCTCGAGGTGCCGATCCGCGCGCAGTACCTGCGGGTGCTGTTCGCCGAGCTGACGCGCATCTGCAATCACATGCTCAACCTCGGCAGCCACGTGATGGACGTCGGCGCGATGACGCCGAACCTGTGGCTGTTCGAGATTCGCGAGGACTGCCTCAACTTCTTCGAACGGGCATCGGGCGCGCGGATGCACATGGCGTGGTTCCGCCCCGGCGGGGTCCACCAGGACGTGCCGCTGAAGCTGCTGACCGACATCGCCGATTGGCTCGACACCCGCCTGCCGCGCCTGTTCGAGGATGCGATGAGCCTGGTGGTCGACAATCGCATCTTCAAGCAGCGCAACGTCGACATCGCGGTAGTGAGCAAGGACGACGCGGTCGCCTGGGGCTTTTCCGGCCCGATGATCCGCGCCGCGGGCATCCCGTGGGACCTGCGCAAGAGCCAGCCCTACGACGTCTACGACCGGATGGATTTTGAGATACCCGTCGGCACCAACTCCGACTGCTACGACCGGTTCATGGTCCGGGTCGAGGAAGTGCGCCAGTCCGCGCGCATCATGAAGCAGTGCCTTGCCGAAATGCCCGACGGCCCGATCGCCAGCGACGACCGCAAGGTGGTGCCGCCCAAGCGGGCGGAGATGAAGCAGTCGATGGAAGCGCTGATCCACCACTTCAAGCTCTACACCGAGGGCTTCCACGTCCCCGCGGGCGAAGTCTACGTCGCCACCGAAAGCCCCAAGGGCGAATTCGGCGTCTATCTGGTGTCGGACGGCAGCAACAAACCCTACCGCTGCAAGATCCGCCCGACCGCGTTCAGCCACCTGCAGGCGATGGACTTCATGTCCAAGGGCCACATGCTGCCCGACGCGACCGCCATCCTCGGCGCGATCGACGTGGTGTTCGGGGAGTGCGACCGGTGAGGCTCTCTTTGATACTCGCTCTCTGCGTTGCGCCGGCTACAGCCGCAGCCGCTTCCGACCTCGGTCCTAGCTCTCTGGCTGGCCGCTTCGCGATTGCCGTTGCAAACGGGGCGGCGCTCGAGGAAATTCTTGCCGAAGGTGCGGTAACACCTGCCGAGGCGACGGAGCTTGCAGCATTGAAGGGCTGCGCTCCCGTTCAACCCGAATTGATCTCCAAGAATGAGTTCGGGCTGCAGTGGAAATGTCCGGCGAAGCCTCGACACGTAGGGCGCACTGCCGCGGTTGTTCGTGTGAAAGACGGCATGGTTGTTAAGGTGCTGATGTCGAAGGTCGAACGGCAGGAGGGCATCTTTTAATGGCTGACCGCGCCCCCCATCCCGATACCCCCGAACTGCGCGCGCAGTGGGGTTCGTTCGCTTGGACCGCCGAGAACGCGGACAAGGCGAAGGAGATCGTCTCGCGCTATCCCGAGGGACGCCAGCGTTCGGCGGTGATGCCGCTGCTCGACCTCGCCCAGCGGCAGGTCGGCGTGGAGACGAATACGCAGGGCTGGCTGCCGCTGCCGGTGATGGAATTCGTCGCTGCCCAACTCGCCATGCCGGTGATCCGCGTGCTCGAGGTCGCGACGTTCTACACGATGTACAACATCGCGCCGGTCGGCCGCTTCCACGTGCAGGTCTGCGGCACCACGCCGTGCATGCTGCGCGGATCGGACGACATCATCGCCTCGTGCAAGAAGCGCGGGATGGCCAAGGGCCACACCACCGCCGACGGGCTGTGGACGCTGACCGAAGTCGAATGCATGGGCAATTGCGCCAGCGCCCCAATGGTCCAGATCAACGACGCCAACTACGAGGACCTGACCCCCGAACGCCTCGATGCGGTGCTCGACGCGCTCGAACGCGGCGAGACCCCCAAGGAAGGCACGCAGGACCCCGAGCGGCACACCGTCGAGCCGGTCGGCGCGCTCAGCAGCCTGACCGCGATGGTGGGCGAGAACCACGATTACCGGGGGGAATGGTGATGGACGATCGCTCTGCAAAGACTACCAGTGCGCTGCTGGTACTCATTCCCGTTCTCGGCATTATCCTGTTCGCCTTGGGAATTTACTTTGTCGCCACAGACAAGGCGGCGCTTGGCGCGTCCATGTTTGCGATAGGGGCGTCGCAGTTCGCCATCTTCGCAGCGCTCAAGGCGGCTGCCGCCAAGAAAGCGCAGCAACCCGAAGACCGGCCATGAGCATCGTCACCATCATCGTCGCGCTCGTGCTCGCCTTCATCGCCTGGAAGGTAGTGAAGGGCGTGATCAAGTTCGGCCTGATCGCGCTGATCGCGGTCGCCGCGATCTGGTTCATCTCGCAGGGAGGAATGGGCTGATGGGACTTCGCAAGGAACACGCGTTCTTCGCCGTTGCCATCGCCTTCATGGCATTGGGCGTCGTCTTCGCGACCGACGACAACAAAGGCGGTGCGGCAGTGTGGATTGCGCTCGGCGCAGCGTTCATGGCGATCGGCGCGGCCAAGCGCGCGAGCGACAAGGCAGGCAAGAAATGAGCCTGCTCGATAAAGATCGCATCTTCACCAACCTCTACGGCTATCAGGACTGGGGCCTGAAGGCGGCGCAGGCACGCGGCGACTGGGACAACACCAGGGCACTGATGGCCAGGGGCCAGGACGCGATCATCGACGAGATCAAGGCCTCGGGCCTGCGCGGTCGCGGCGGGGCAGGCTTCCCAACCGGCATGAAGTGGTCTTTCATGCCCAAGGAATCGAAGGACGGCCGGCCGAGCTTCCTCGTCATCAACGCTGACGAATCCGAGCCCGGCTCGTGCAAGGACCGCGAGATCATCCGCCACG
Source organism: Tsuneonella sp. HG094 (assembly GCF_053819285.1). Taxonomy (NCBI): domain Bacteria; kingdom Pseudomonadati; phylum Pseudomonadota; class Alphaproteobacteria; order Sphingomonadales; family Erythrobacteraceae; genus Tsuneonella; species Tsuneonella sp. HG094. Next base: position 1,217,944 of record NZ_JBSORA010000001.1, on the reverse strand, counting down.
ATCCGCACAAGCTGCTCGAAGGCGCGCTGGTTGCGGGCTTCGCGATGCGCGCGCGGGCGGCCTACATCTACATCCGCGGCGAGTTCATCCGCGAGGCCGAGACGCTGTTCAAGGCCCGCGACGAGGCCTACGCCGCCGGGTTGCTGGGCAAGAACGCCGCCGGCTCGGGCTACGACTTCGACGTGTTCGTCCACCGCGGTGCGGGCGCCTACATCTGCGGTGAAGAGACCGCGATGATCGAAAGCCTCGAGGGGAAGAAGGGTCAGCCGCGCCTCAAGCCGCCGTTCCCCGCGGGCGCGGGTCTCTATGGTTGCCCGACCACGGTCAACAACGTCGAGAGCATCGCGGTCGCCCCGACGATCATGCGGCGCGGCGCGAGCTGGTTCAGCTCTTTTGGGCGCGAGAACAACAAGGGCACCAAGCTGTTCCAGATCAGCGGCCATGTGAACAAGCCGTGCGTCGTGGAAGAAGCGATGAGCATCCCCTTCGGCGAGCTGATCGAAAAGCACTGCGGCGGCATCATCGGCGGGCGTGACAACCTGCTGGCGGTGATTCCCGGCGGTTCCTCGGTCCCGCTGGTCCCGGCGGACCAGATCTGGGACTGCCCGATGGACTTCGACGGTCTGAAGGAAGTCGGCAGCGGCCTCGGCACCGCGGCGGCAATCGTGATGGACAAGTCGACCGACATCGTCCGCGCGATTAGTCGCATCAGCTATTTCTACAAGCACGAGAGCTGCGGCCAGTGCACCCCGTGCCGCGAAGGCGTGGGCTGGATGTGGCGCGTGATGGAGCGCCTGCGCACCGGCGACGCGCACGTCGAGGAAATCGACATGCTCCAGCAGGTGACCAAACAGGTCGAAGGCCACACCATCTGCGCGCTCGGCGACGCGGCGGCATGGCCGATCCAGGGCCTGATCAAGCACTTCCGCCCCGAGATCGAGCGGCGGATCGCCGAGGCAGGCAACATGGCGGAGGCGGCGGAGTGAGAGTCCTTTCGCTCATCCTCGCTGCCGCGCTGGCAGGCATGGGCTCAGCGGCAGTCGCACAGACGGCAGGCGAGTCCCCGATCGACAACCTTCCGGCGCGTGACGACGCATCGACCGAGAAGATGCTGGAGAACGCCGAGCGCGACCGGATAGCGGCGCGGGCGAACGACGATGAATCGCGCACTGTGTTGGCCGACTGGGCCGGGTGCCTGGCTCGCGCCAACCCGGGCGAGGCGGGACGGGTCCTGTCGATGGATTTCACTTCGTCGGGCTACCAGCGCGCTTTCGTGATGCTGACCGACGAGGACAAGCAGTGCCGCAAGTTCCGCGGCAGTCTGCGCACCTCGCGCCTGTTGCTGGCGGGTGAACTGGCCGAAGCTCTGATCGAGCGCGGCGGCACGCCGATCGGCAATGCGCTGGCCAAAGCGGCGGCGATGCCGGCCACTCCCGCGTTCAGCTTTACCGACCGTGTGGCGATCTGCGTGGTCCGCTCCGCCCCCGGCGACGTGGCGACGCTGTTTTCCACGGCACGCAACTCCGCCGAAGAGAATACGGCGGTCCAAGCGCTGGCGGTTCCGATGGGGCTCTGCGCCAAGGCGGCCGAGGCCCGCAAGCCGCTCTCGATCAATCCAGCCGGCCTGCGCGCGATGCTCGCCACGGCCGCATACCGGTCTGTCAAGGACGTCTGATGCCCAAGGTTACCGTAGACGGCGAAGCGATCGAGGTGCCCGAAGGCGCGACGGTGCTGCAGGCGTGCGAGCTTGCGGGGAAGGAAATCCCGCGCTTCTGCTATCACGAGCGGCTCAGCATCGCGGGCAACTGCCGGATGTGCCTCGTCGAGGTGAAGCCCGGGCCGCCCAAGCCGCAGGCGAGCTGCGCTCTCCCGGCGACCGAGGGGCAGGAAATCCGCACCGACACGCCGATGGTGAAGTCGGCGCGCGAGGGGGTGATGGAGTTCCTTCTCATCAACCACCCGCTCGACTGCCCGATCTGCGACCAGGGCGGCGAGTGCGACCTGCAGGACCAGTCGGTCGCCTATGGCCGGGGCGGATCGCGCTATCACGAGAACAAGCGCGCGGTGACCGAGAAGTACATGGGTCCGCTCATCAAGACGGTGATGACGCGCTGCATCCACTGCACCCGCTGCGTGCGCTTCTCCGAGGAGATCGCCGGCGTGGACGAGATCGGCGCGCTCTATCGCGGCGAGCAGATGCAGATCACCACCTACCTCGAGCAGGCGGCGAAGCACGAGCTGTCGGCCAACGTGATCGACTTGTGCCCGGTCGGCGCGCTGACCTCGCGCCCTTATGCGTTCGAGGCGCGGCCGTGGGAGCTCAAGAAGACGCTCTCGATCGACGTTTCCGACGCGGTCGGTGCGAACATCCGCCTCGACAGCCGTGGGCGCGAGGTGCTCCGCGCGCTTCCGCGGATCAATGACGACGTTAACGAGGAATGGCTCAGCGACAAGGGCCGTTATATGGTCGACGGGCTGACCCGCCGCCGGCTCGACAAGGTGTGGATCCGCAAGGCCGGAAAGCTCCAGGCGGCCAACTGGAACGAGGCGTTCAAGACGATCGCCAAGGCCAAGCCAGGCGCTTCCATTGCCGCGATCGCGGGCGACCTCGTCGATTGCGAGACGATGTTCGCGGCCAAGAAGCTAGTCGGCGCGCTGGGCTCGACGATGCTCGAAGGGCGCCAGACCGGGATGAGCTATCCCACCGGCAACCTCGCAGCGGTGAACTTCAACTCGACCCTTGCCGGGATCGAAACCGCCGATGCGATCCTGATCGTCGGCAGCCACGTCCGCTGGGAAGCGCCGATCGTCAACGTGCGCCTGCGCAAGGCGGCGAAGCGCGGGGCGAAGGTGTTCGTGATCGGGCCGAAGTGGGATACGACCTTCCCGGCCGAGTTCCTGGGCGACGATGCGGCGATGCTGCACGACCTGCCGGGCCACGTGACCGAAGCGCTCGCGAGCGCACAGCGGCCGGCGGTGATCGTCGGCGGGGCGGGGCTGGCCAAGGGCGCGCTCGACGCGGCACTGGCGCTGCCGGTGCAGCGTGACGGGTGGAACGGGTTCAACGTGCTCCACATGGCGGCTTCGCGCATGGGCGGGTTGATGCTCGGCTATGCGCAAGTTGGCGGCATCGCCGACATTGCCAAGGCCGCGCCCAAGGTTGTCCTGGCGCTGGGCGCGGACGAGGTCGACTGGTCGGCGTTCGCGGGTAGCCTCAAGGTCTATATCGGTCACCACGGCGACAAGGGCGCGCACGCCGCCGACGTGATTCTCCCCGCCGCCGCCTACAGCGAGAAGGACGGCACCTACGTCAACACCGAGGGGCGAGTGCAGTTCGCCGAGAAGGCCGTCTTCGCTCCCGGCGACGCGCGCGAGGACTGGACGATCCTGCGTGCGCTCGCCGATGCGCTGGGCGTGAATGTCGGGTTCGACAGCTTTGCGCAGCTCCAGGCCGCGATGATCGCCGAAGTCCCCGCGCTGGGTGTCGAAGGGCTGGCCGTTTACGGCGCGCTGCCGAAGCCCGGCAAGGGTAAGGCCAAGGGCGCGATTGCCTATCCGATCAAGGACTTCTACCTCACCAACCCCATCGCCCGCGCGAGCGTGGTGATGCAGGAATGCTCGGCCGAACTGCTGCACGGCGATAACGTGCGGGAGGCCGCGGAATGACCGAGACCTTCATCAACTGGGGCATGACCTACGAGTGGGCGTGGTTCGTCGCGACCATCGCGGGCATCCTGCTGATCGCGCTGCCGCTGATGCTCGGGGTGGCGATGATCATCTATGCCGATCGCAAGATCTGGGCGGCGATGGCGCTGCGGCGCGGGCCGAACGTGGTCGGGCCCTTCGGCCTGCTACAGAGCTTTGCCGACGGGCTGAAGGTGTTCCTGCAGGAAACGATCGTCCCTTCTGCCGCGAACAAGGGCCTGTTCCTGATCGCGCCGATCATCACGTTCACCGTCGCGCTGATGGCGTGGGCGGTGATCCCGTTTAATTCGGGCGCGGTGCTGGCCGACATCAACGTCGGCCTGCTCTACGTGCTCGCGATCAGCAGTCTCGGCGTCTATGGCGTGGTGATCGCCGGTTGGGCGTCGAACTCGAAGTACCCGTTCTTCTCGGCGATGCGCGCCGCGGCGCAGATGATTTCCTACGAGGTGTCGATCGGGTTCATCCTGATCTGCGTGGTGCTCTACGCCAACTCTTTCAACATGAACGCGATCGTCGAGGCGCAGCGCGGGCACGGGCTCGGGCTGGTCAACGGGTACTGGTTCAATCTGCTGATGTTCCCGATCTGGGTGATGTTCCTCATCAGCGGCATGGCCGAAACCGCGCGCGCGCCGTTCGACCTGACCGAGGCGGAAAGCGAGCTCGTCGCCGGGTACCAGACCGAATACAGCTCGATGAGCTTCGCGCTCTACTGGCTCGGCGAATACGCCAACGTGCTGCTGATGTGCGCGCTCAACGCGGTGCTATTCTGGGGTGGCTGGTTACCGTTCCTGAACATTGATTTCCCGTGGTTCGATGTGCCGGGCTGGATTTGGCTCTTCATCAAGATACTGATGTTCTTCTTCATCTTCAGCTGGGTGAAGGCGACCGTGCCGCGGTACCGCTACGACCAGCTGATGCGGCTCGGCTGGAAGGTGTTTCTCCCGCTGTCGCTGCTGTTCGTCGTGCTCGTGTCGGGCTGGCTCATGTTCACGAGGTACGGCTGATGCTCGCCCATCTCATCAAGTCGTTCACCCTGTGGGAGTTCGTGAAGGCGCACGCCCTCACGCTGAAGTACTTCTTCAAGCCCAAGGCGACGATCAACTATCCGTTCGAGAAGAACCCGCTCAGCCCACGCTTCCGCGGCGAGCATGCGCTGCGGCGCTATCCCAACGGCGAGGAGCGTTGCATCGCGTGCAAGCTGTGCGAGGCGGTCTGCCCGGCGCAGGCGATCACGATCGAGGCCGAGCCGCGCGAGGACGGCAGCCGCCGCACCACCCGATACGACATCGACATGACCAAGTGCATCTACTGCGGCTTCTGCCAGGAAGCCTGCCCGGTCGATGCGATCGTCGAAGGGCCGAACTTCGAATACGCGACCGAAACGCGCGAGGAACTGCTCTACGACAAGGCGAAACTGCTGGCCAACGGGGACAAGTGGGAGCGGGCGCTGGCCGCGAACCTTGAAGCCGATGCGCCCTACCGATAGGGGCCGCGCCGACACATGATCCAGGTTCTCGCCTTCTACCTTTTCGCCTTCCTCACCATTGCGTCCGCAGTGCTGGTGATCACCGCGCGCAACCCGGTCCATGCGGTGCTGTGGCTGATTGTGGCGTTCTTCAACGCCGCCGGCCTGATGGTGCTCGCGGGGGCAGAGTTCATCGCGATGCTGCTGGTGATCGTCTACGTCGGTGCGGTCGCGGTGCTGTTCCTGTTCGTGGTGATGATGCTCGACATCGACTTCGCATCGCTGCGCGCCGGGTTCGTGAAGAATTTCCCGCTCGGGCTGCTGATCGCGCTGGTGCTGCTGGCCGAGCTGGTGTTCGGCATCGGCGCCTACCAGGCGGGCCGGATCGAGCTTGCCACCGGCACCGCCGACCAGGTCGTGCCGATGGCCGACAGCAATATCGCCGCCATCGGAGCGGTGCTGTACGGCCAGTACCTGTTCCTGTTCGAAAGCGCGGGCATCATCCTCCTCGTCGCGATGATCGGCGCCATCGTGCTGACCCACCGCGACCGCAAGGACACCAAGCCCCAGAACATCGGCAAGCAAGTCCGCCGCCGGCCCGGTGACGCGACCCGCAACGTCAAACCCGAAGTGGGCCAGGGGGTGCAGCTGTGATCGGCCTCGAACACTATATCGTCGTCGGCACGATCCTGTTCGTGATCGGCGTGCTGGGCATCTTCGTGAACCGCAAGAACGTCATCGTCATCCTTATGTCGATCGAGCTGATCCTGCTCGCGGTGAACATCAACCTCGTCGCGTTCAGCACCGCGCTGGGCGACCTGACGGGGCAGATCTTCGCGATGTTCGTGCTGACCGTCGCCGCCGGTGAAGCGGCGATCGGGCTTGCCATTCTCGTCATTTACTTCCGCGGCCGCGGGACCATCGCGGTCGACAGCGTCGACCGGCTCAAGGGATAGGCGCGCCCGTGAACTCGATCCTCATCATCGTTTTCGCACCGCTGGTGGCCGCCATCATCGGCGGACTCGGCAACCGCGCGCTGGGCAACACGATCGTCAAGTCGATCACCACCGGCGGACTGTTCCTGTCGTGTGCGCTGAGCTGGCCGATCTTTCTGGCGTTCGTGGGCGGCACGGGCGAGCCTGGCGTGGTTCCGGTGCTCCAGTGGGTGCAGTCGGGCACGCTGACGTTCGACTGGGCGCTGCGGGTCGACACGCTGACCGCAGTCATGCTGGTGGTCATCACCAGCGTCTCGGCGCTCGTCCACCTCTACAGCTGGGGCTACATGGCCGAGGACCCGGACCAGCCTCGGTTCTTCGCTTACCTGAGCCTCTTCACCTTCGCGATGCTGATGCTGGTGACGGCGGACAACCTTGTCCAGATGTTCTTCGGTTGGGAAGGGGTGGGCCTTGCCAGCTACCTCCTCATCGGGTTCTGGTTCCGCAAGCCGAGTGCCAACGCCGCCGCGATGAAGGCCTTCGTGGTCAATCGCGTGGGCGACCTCGGTTTCATGCTCGGCATCTTCGGCACGTTCCTGGTGTTCGGCACGGTATCGATCCCTGAAATCCTTGCTGCTGCTCCTGGCATGGCGGGCAGCACGATCGGCTTCCTTGGCCACCGGGTCGATACGATGGATGTGCTGTGCATCCTCCTGTTCATCGGCGCGATGGGCAAGTCCGCGCAGCTCGGCCTGCACACCTGGCTTCCCGACGCAATGGAGGGCCCGACGCCGGTCTCCGCGCTGATCCACGCCGCCACGATGGTGACGGCGGGCGTGTTCATGGTCTGCCGCCTGTCGCCGATGTTCGAAACCGCGCCGATTGCGCTCGCCTTCGTGACCTTCATCGGGGCCGCGACCTGCATTTTCGCGGCGACGGTCGGCACGACCCAGTGGGACATCAAGCGGGTCATCGCCTATTCGACCTGCTCGCAGCTCGGCTACATGTTCTTCGCCGCGGGCGTCGGCGCCTATGGCGCGGCGATGTTCCACCTGTTCACGCATGCCTTCTTCAAGGCGCTGCTCTTCCTCGGTGCGGGCTCGGTCATCCATGCGATGCACCACGAGCAGGACATGCGCTATTACGGCGCGCTGCGCAGGCACATCCCGCTCACGTTCTGGGCGATGATGGCGGGCACGCTCGCGATTACTGGCGTCGGCATCTACTGGCTGCACGCGGGCTTCGCCGGGTTCCACTCGAAGGATGCGATCCTCGAGGCGGCGTGGGGGCGTGGTACCGAGATCGCGCACTTCGCCTTCTGGCTTGGCGCGTTCGCGGCGCTGCTGACCAGCTTCTACTCGTGGCGCCTGATCTTCCTCACGTTCTTCGGGAAGCCGCGCTGGGCCGACAGTGAGCACATTCAGCACGCGGTTCATGGCGATCATCACGATCACCCCTCGGAAGAGGACGCCGGTCACGACCACGCGCCCGCCCATCACACCGCGCACGGCGACGGCACTGCGGGCTACCATCCGCACGAGAGCCCGATCTCGATGCTCGTCCCGCTCGGCGTGCTGACGCTCGGCGCGGTGTTCGCGGGCTTCGTGTTCAACCACGCCTTCCTCGACGACGCGGGCTTCTGGCAGGGTTCGATCTTCTACAACGAGAACCTGATCCACGCGATGCATGGGGTTCCGCTGTGGGTGAAGCTGACCGCAACCGTGGTCATGCTGATCGGCCTTGCAATCGCCTGGCTCGGCTACATCCGCGATACCGACATGCCGCGCCGCGCGGCCGAACAACTCGGCCCGGTATACCGGTTCTTCTACAACAAGTGGTACTTCGACGAGCTCTACCGCTTCTTGTTCGTGCGCCCTTCGATGTGGCTTGGTCGCAAGTTCTGGATCTGGATCGACAAGGGTGTAATCGACCGCTTCGGGCCTGACGGCGCGGCGTGGATCGTGGCGCAGGGCACGGTCGGTGCGAAGCGTATCCAGTCGGGCTTCCTCAACACCTACGCGCTGTGGATGCTGATCGGCCTCGTCGCCGCGATTACCTGGGTTCTGGTGTGATGGGGGGCTTTCCGATCCTTTCGCTGATGCTCCTCGTGCCGCTGGTCGGCGCGCTGGCCTGTTTCTTCCTTGAGGCGAAGGCTGCGCGCATGGTCGCGCTGGTCGCGACGCTGATCGACCTCGCGCTCGGCATCGCGCTGTGGGCGAACTACGACGTCGGCGGCGCGCAGTGGCAGTTCGTCGAGCGGGCCGAGCTGTTCGCGGGCTTCGGCTACGCGCTCGGCATCGACGGGATCGCGCTGCTGCTGATCGTGCTCAGCGTGTTCCTGATGCCGATCTGCATTCTCGCCAGCTGGGAATCGATCGACAAGCGCGTCGGCGAATTCATGGCCGCGTTCCTGTTCATGGAACTGCTGATGATCGGCGTGTTCGCCGCGCAGGACCTGCTGCTTTTCTACATCTTCTTCGAAGCCGGTCTGATCCCGATGTACCTGATCATCGGCATCTGGGGCGGGAAGGACCGTATCTACGCCAGCTACAAGTTCTTCCTCTACACGCTGCTCGGCTCGGTCGTGATGCTGGTCGCGATGCTGTGGATGATCAACGAGGCGGGCACGACCGACATCCCGACGCTGATGCAGTACGACTTCCCGGTCGGCGCGCAGACCTGGCTGTTCCTCGCCTTCTTCGCGAGCTTCGCGGTCAAGATGCCGATGTGGCCGGTGCACACCTGGCTGCCCGACGCGCACGTGCAGGCGCCGACCGCTGGTTCGGTGATCCTGGCCGGCGTTCTGCTCAAGATGGGCGGTTACGGCTTCATTCGCTTCAGCCTGCCGATGTTCCCAGAGGCGAGCGCGAGCCTCGCCTGGTTGATCTTCGCGCTGAGCATGATCGCGGTGGTCGTCACCTCGCTGATCGCGCTGGTCCAGCACGACATGAAGAAGCTGATCGCCTATTCGTCGGTCGCGCACATGGCGATCGTGACGATCGGCCTGTTCGCGTTCAACGTGCAGGGACTCGAAGGCGCGATGATCGTGATGCTGAGCCACGGCCTCGTCTCGGGCGCGCTGTTCCTGTGCGTCGGCGTGATCTACGACCGTCTGCACACGCGCGAGATCGATCGCTACGGCGGCCTGAGCATCAACATGCCGAAGTACGCGCTGTTCTTCATGCTGTTCACGATGGCGAGCATCGGCCTTCCCGGCACGAGCGGCTTCGTGGGCGAGTTCCTCAGCCTTGCAGGCATCTACCAGGTTTCGACCTGGGTCACGCTGATCTGCACCAGCGGCATCATCCTGGGCGCGGCCTACATGCTCTACCTCTACTGGCGCGTTGCGTTTGGCGTGCAGAAGAACGCCGATGCCGCCGCGATGAAGGACCTCAACGTCCGCGAATGGATCATGCTCACTCCCATTGCGGCCGCGGTGCTGTGGATGGGCGTCTATCCCGAAAGCTTCCTCGCCCCGATGCGCAAGGACATCGCTGCGCTCGACGCGCGCGTCAGCCGTGCCAAGCCGGCGGGTGACAGCAAGCTCGACGAAGGCACCCGCCGCACCCGCATGGCGAACGAGTTGGAACACCACGCCGCCGAAGGCGCTGCCGAAGGGGAGGGCCACTGATGGACCTCCAGAACTCCCTCTCGCTCGTTCTGCCCGAAGCGATCCTGTCGGTCGGCGGCCTCGTGCTGCTGCTTGCCGCCGCGTGGATGGGCGACAAGGGCAGCCGGGCGATTTCGGTCGCGGCCGTGTTCCTGCTCGCCGCCGCTGCAGCGTTCACCGCGCCGGTGCTCTGCGGCGGCGCGATGGGCGCGGGCACAGAGGCTTTCTTCGGCCAGGTTCGCGCCGATGCCTTTGCCGCCTTCTCCAAGCTGCTGATTTACGCCGCCGCCGCGGCCAGCCTGATGATCGCCCCGCGGTTCTTCGAACGCTGGAACGCGATGCGCGCCGAGTACCCGGTGCTGATCGTGTTCGCGGTCCTCGGCATGGGCATCATGGTTTCCGCCGGCGACCTGATGACGCTCTACATCGGTCTCGAGATGAACAGCCTCGCGGCCTATGTGCTCGCGGCGTTCCTGCGGGTCGACGGGCGCTCGGCCGAGGCGGGCCTCAAGTACTTCGTGCTGGGCGCGCTTGCGAGCGGCATCCTCCTTTACGGCATGAGCCTGACCTATGGCTTCACCGGCACGACCAGCTTCACGGGCATCCGCGCGGCGCTCGAAGGCAATCTATCGACCGGGGCGCTGTTCGGGGTGATCTTCGTGCTAGCGGGCCTCGCGTTCAAGATCGCTGCGGTGCCGTTCCACATGTGGACGCCCGACGTCTACGAGGGCGCGCCGACGCCGGTGACGACGTTCTTCGCCACCGCGCCCAAAGTCGCAGCCGTGTCGCTGCTGATGCGCGTCGCGCTCGACGCGTTCGGCGGTCAGGTCGATGCATGGCGCCAGGTCGTGACCTTCGCGGCGCTCGCTTCGATCGTTGTGGGTGCGCTCGGTGCGATCGGGCAGGGCAATCTCAAGCGACTGCTTGCCTATTCGTCGATCAACAATGTCGGCTTCATCCTCGTGGGCCTCGCGGCAGCGACCGCCGAGGGGGCGAGCGCGATGCTTGTGTACCTCGCGATCTACGTCGCGATGTCGGTCGGCAGCTTCGTCGCTGTGCTGATGTTGCGCGACAGCGAGGGCGACCAGGTCGAATCGATTGCGGATATCGCGGGCCTCAGCCGGACCAATCCGGCGATCGCATGGAGCCTCCTGCTACTCATGCTCAGCCTTGCCGGCATTCCGCCGCTGTTCGGGTTCTGGGGCAAGCTCGTCGTGTTCCAGGCTGCCGTGAACGCGGATATGATCGCGCTCGCCACCATCGCCATCGCCGCAAGCGTGATTGGCGCGTTCTACTACCTCAAGGTCGGCAAGGTGATGTTCTTCGACGAACCGGCGAACAAGGTGCAGGGCAGCAACGACTGGGCGCATTGGGCGCTGCTGATCGTCAGCACGGTGTTCATCTCGCCACTCGGTTACCTGCTGACCGGTTGGCTGGGCCGCCTGGCCGACACCGCCGCAGCGGCTCTGTTCCTGGCCGCTTGATCACTTTCGTCGCCGAAACCGGTTCGACCAACGCCGACTTGATCGCGGCCCTGCGCGCAGGCGAGCGCGTGGCCGAGGGCGACTGGCTAGTCGCCGAGCGCCAGACCGCGGGACGGGGCAGGCAGGGGCGGGCATGGTTCGACGGCGCGGGCAACTTCATGGGCTCGATTGTGGTGCGCCGTGCGCCGCAGGATCATCCGGCACCCACGCTCGCATTGCTGGCCGGGGTAGCCCTGCACGAAGCGGTCGCGCCCCTGCTGGCCGACCCTTCCCGCCTAACGCTCAAATGGCCCAACGATCTGCTGTTGGGCCGCGCCAAGCTCGCCGGCATCTTGCTGGAGGGCGAGGGCGATGCGGTCGTCATCGGCATCGGTGTCAATCTCGCCGCAGCACCGACAGTCGAGGGACGGGAGACGGTCGCGCTCAGTGAAATCGGGCCGGCCCCCGACCGCGACATTTTTGCCGGAACGCTTGCCGATGCGTTCGACCGCGAACTCGAACGCTGGCGGACCGTCGGCATCGCGCCGCTGCTACGCCGTTGGCAGGCCGCCGCGCATCCGGTCGGCAGCGCTCTCACCGTTCATGAACCGGGCGGCGCGACCATCGCTGGCCAGTTCGCAGGGCTGGCCGATGACGGAACTCTCCTGCTGCGCTTGGAAGACGGGGCAACCCGGCCTATCCACGCGGGCGACGTGATGTTGGCCTGAAGGAAACCGCGATGCTGCTCGCCGCCGATGTCGGCAATACCAACGTGGTCTTCGCGCTGTTCGAGGGCCGCGAGATCAAGGCGCGCTGGCGTATCGCGACTGACCCCCGCCGCACGGGAGACGAATACGCCGTCTGGCTGTTGCAGTTGCTCGCGATCGAGGGTTTCGACCGTGATGCGGTGCACCAGATCATCGTCGGGTCGGTCGTCCCGCGCTCGATCCACAACCTGACCGTGCTTGCAGAGAAATACTTCAACATCACTCCGTTGATCGCAGGGGAGGACAGGGCCGCGTGGGGCTTCACCGTTGACGTCGATGAACCTCGCTCGCTCGGCGCCGACCGCGCGCTCAACACGATCGCGGCCCACGCGAAGTACGACGGCGACCTGATCGTGGTCGATTTCGGTACCGCCACCACGTTCGACGCGGTCGACTTCACCGGCGCATACAAGGGCGGGATCATCTGCCCCGGCCTGAACCTGTCGCTTGACGCGCTCGTCGGCAATACGGCCAAGCTGCCGCGCATCGCCATCGAGGCGCCGCGATCGGACAGCGTTATCGGCACCAATACCGAGGACCAGATGCTGATCGGGGTGTTCTGGGGCTATGTCGCGATGATGGAGGGCCTCATCGCCCGGATGCGCGCCGAGATCGGTCGCCCCGCAAAAGTCATCGCCACCGGCGGTCTCGCGATCCTGTTCGACGAACATACGGACATATTCGACGCGGTCGATGCAGACCTCACGCTCGACGGGCTCGCAATCCTCGCCGAACGGGCGCACACATGAAGAAGGACTTCGCACCCGAGGACGAGCTGCTGTTCCTCGCGCTCGGTGGCTCGGGCGAGATCGGCATGAACGTCAATCTTTACGGCTGCCGCGGGCGCTGGCTGATGGTCGATCTCGGCATGACCTTCAGCGGCAACGAGTACCCCGGTGTCGATCTGGTGTTCGCGGATCTCGAATTCATCGAGGATCGCGTGGCCGCGCTTGACGGGATCGTGCTGACCCACGCGCACGAAGACCATATCGGTGCAGTGCCCTATTTCGCGGCGGAACTGGGTGTTCCGCTTTATGCGACGCCATTCACGGCCGACCTCGTACTCCGCAAGCTCCAGGAGGCCGGGATCGCCGACCGGGTCGAACTGATTGTGGTCGAGGATCTCGAGCGGTTTCAGGTGGGGCCGTTCGGTATCTCCTACGTCCCGCTCGCGCACTCGATCGCCGAGGGCCACGCGCTGCTGATCGAGACGCCTTACGGCCGGGTATTCCACACCGGCGACTGGAAGCTCGACGAGGAGCCGATCGTCGGCGAACCGACCACGGAGGAAGAGCTCTGCGAACTGGGTGACGAGGGCATCCTCGCGCTGGTCTGCGACTCGACCAACGTGTTCAACCCGAACGAAAGCGGCTCCGAGGGGGCGGTCTACCGAGCGCTGCACGAGGAAGTCGGCAAGTGGACCGGGCGCCGCGTGCTGGTGACGACGTTCGCCAGCAACGTCGCGCGCTTGCACACACTGGGCGCAGTGGCCGACGCGACCGGGCGCAAGCTGTGCGTCGCGGGCCGTTCGCTCGATCGCATCATCGAGGTCGCGCAGGACAATGGCTACCTCACCGACCTTCCCGAGACGGTCGATTTCGACACGGCGATGGGGCTGCCCCGGGGCGAGGTCCTGATCGTCGCGACCGGCGGGCAAGGTGAGCCGCGCGCCGCGCTTGCCCGAATTGCCGAGGAAAACCATCCGATCGAACTTTCGACCGGCGACGTCGTACTGTTCTCCAGCAGGCAAATCCCCGGCAACGAACTCGCCATCGGACGGGTCCAGAATCAGCTTGCGCAACGCGGCATCGTGATGGTGACCGACCGGCAGAGCCTGATCCATGTCTCCGGGCACCCCGGGCGTCCGGAACTTGAGACGCTCTACGGATGGCTGCGACCGCAGGTGCTGGTGCCCGTCCACGGCGAGATGCGCCACATGGCCGAGCAGGCGCGACTCGGCCTTGCGAATGGCATTCCGCAGGCGGTCGTGCAGAAGAACGGCGACATCGTCCGTCTCGCCCCCGGCAAGCCGGGCAAGGTCGCCGAAGTGCGCAGCGGTCGGCTCGTGCTCGACGGGGAGATCATCGCGCCGGCCGACGGCGATGCGATTGTAATGCGGCGGCGGCTCGCCCGTGAAGGTGCGGTGGTCGTGGTGATCGGTCCGCGCGGAGGCGTCTATGTCGAAGGCATCGGACTGCCGCTCGACGAGGACTACGAAGCATTCGTCAAGGAAACCGAGAGCGACGTGGCGCAGGCTTTGGGCAAGCTGCGCGGTCCTGCGGCGCGCGATCGTGACACCTTGATGGAGACTGCCCGGCTTGCCGCAAGGCGCGCGGCAACGCGCTGGTCGGGCAAGCGCCCGCAGGTGCGGGTCATCATTCCCGGAGAGGCGGCGTGAATATCACCTCGATCGTCGCGATTTTCTTCCTGTTCTGGGTCGGCAGCGCATTTGTGCTGCTACCATTCGGGGTGCGTACGCACGAGGAACTGGGCATCGAGAAGGTGCCGGGTCAGGCCGACAGTGCTCCGGGCAACTTCCAGCCCCGCAAATTGCTGATTCGCGCGACCATGATTGCGATTGTCCTCACCGCCCTGTGGGTCGCGAACTACAGCTTCGGTTGGATTACCCTCGATACCCTCGGAATCGCCGGTTGACCTATCAGTCGCGCAGGCGCTCGATGCCCTGCGCTAGCGCCACGTAGAGCTTGCCCATGTCGCTGCTGAGCAAGGTCACGCCGATCGCGTGCCCGTCGCGGGTGGACAGCATCGTGCGGAGCATCCCTTCGAAGTCGTGGATGTAGCGGTTCACGTGTTCGCGGAAGTCGCCGTTGGCATCGTAGAGCTCGGCCACTTCGCGCGCTTCGGTCGGTTCGAGCAGGCGCACGGCACGGCGGGTGAAGATGCCGCGATCGCCGCGCAGATAGCTTGCCCACGCCGTATCGGTCACTTCGCTCGATAGCGCGCGCGCGATGTCGATCGCGTTGGAATTGAGGCTTTCGGTGATCATCGCGACCCGGCGCGAGAAGTCCCCGTCCACCTGCTCCTCGGCCTGCTGGCGCGCCGTTGCCACGCGGGTTTCCAGGTTGCCGGCGAGTTCGCTGACCTTGGCGAGCTGGTCGCGTAGCTGCACCGCCGCCTCGCGTCCCGCACCAGCGGCCCGGGCCGCGTTCCCTTCGAGTTCGCCCAGCGCCGCACCCACGCGCTCGCGCATCGCCCGGTCGAGTGCGTCGTTGGTGTCGCCAGCGATCCGTTCGGCGAGCGAAGCGATGCGGGTATCGGCCTCGGCCTCGAGTGCGGTGATGGCCGCGCGTGCCGATCCCTCAAGCTGGGTGATCGCATCCCGCAGGCTTCCTTGCGCCTGCCCGGCCAGTGCTTCGCTTTCCTGCGCGAGCTGGGCGAGTTCGCTCCGCAGCGCGGCCACCCGCGAGACTTCCGCTTCGTGCGCAGCAGAAACGCGAAGCTGCAGTTCGCCGATCTCATCCATCGCCGCATGGCTGTTGCGCTGGGCCGCAAGAACATAGTCCGAAACTTCGCGGCTGCGATCGCCCGCTCCGGTCAGCATCAGGCCGAGCGCCTGGCCCTGTTCGCCGAGCGCGGCCAGTCGCGCTTCGGTCTCGGTAAGCGCAGCGGGAAGGTCCACCCGGCTATGCTCCGCACTCGCCCGAATCAGCTCGAGCAGGCGGACGCTGGCGTCGGTGAGTTCGACCACAGCGCGGTCGGTGTCTCCGAGCGCGGTCCGGCTCGCCCCCAAACGCTCGCCGAGCGCATCGATCGCCGAGGCGAGGGCGGCCTCCGCGGCGAGTCCCTGGTCGGCGGCGGCGGTCATCTGCGCGGCAAGCGCATCGAGCTGCGCGCTCAGTCGAGCGCCGCTTTCGGCGAGTTCGCGGCTGCGCGCGTCCTGCGCGTCGCGACGCTCGTTGAGGGCCCCGTCGAGCTCGGCGAGGTGCGCCGACACCGCCGCAGCCAATTCGCGTGCCTGTGCGTCCTGCGCGGCGCGTCGATCGGCGATGTCGGCATCCAGTGCTGCCAACTGGCTGGTCACCGCGCCAGCCAGTTCCTGCACGCGCGTGCCGTGTGCCCGGTCCCGCTCGGCGACGGCGTCGTCGATCCGGGCCAGATGCACTTCGGCTGCGGCGATCATTTCGCGCGTCCGCTCGTCCTGAATTGCCTGCCGTTCGCTTATGGCGGCGTCCAACTCGGCGAGGCGAGTTTCGATCGTCGCTGCGTGCTCGGTCGCGAGCAGGGTCGCTTCGGCCCGGCGCTTCTCGATCTCGGTCACGAAGATCGCGTGTGATTCGGTCAGCTTGGCATCGACGAGAGTGGCCTCGTCGCGGATGATGCCGAGCCGCTGCTGGGCACCCACCTTGGCAGCGTTGTCGATTGCCTCGACATGCCTGATCGCCGCTTCGAGGTCTGCCTTGAGCGCTTCGATCCGCTCGCGCCACTTGTCGAGCGCCGCGGACTCGGCCGCACCGAGGCTCGCGGAAATCGTGTCCGCACCGTCGCGAATGGCGGTCGTGCGCGCCTGCAGCGACCGGAGCAGTTCGCCTTCATGGTTTTCGAGTTCCTGCGCGGCGCTGCCGATTTCCTCGCGCAGGCGGTCGGCACGGTGGCGCATCGCGGCGAGGGCCTCGACTTCGCGCCCGTCGAGTTCGGCGCGGAAGACGTCACTCTTCTCGCGCAGGGCGGCGAAGCGCGTTCCGGTGATCTGGTCGAGCTGGGCCGCTTGCGCCTCGAATCCCGCGATCGCCGCGTCGACTTTGCTGCGCAGCGCGGCGACTTGTCGTTCGCTCGCCTGCCCGAATTCGTTGAGACGGTTGAACCCGGCGACGAGCTCGCCGAGGTGGCTGTGGGCGGTGTTGCCTGCGGCGCCGATGCCATTCGACACGTCGCGCGCGGCGTTGGCGATGACCGGCAGGTCGTCACGCAAGCGCTCCATGTTGTCGAGTGCGGTACGGCTGACCGAAGCGAGGGCATCGACCTGCGCGCCGTTGGTGTGGACGAGCGACTGCAAACGATCCGCGTGTTCGGAAATGCGCTGCGTCGCGACGCGGCCGAGCGATTCGACCTCGCGGCTTTGGGCGCCGAGGAACTCGCGTGCGAGGCTCAGCTCGCGATTGACGACCGAGAGCCGCGCTTCGAGTGCTTCGGATTCCTGGCGCAGAGTCAGTGCGGCATCGGTGAACCGCCCCGCCTCGCGCGTGCTCAGACGCAGGGCGAGCAGGACCAGTGCGACGATCAACAGGACTGGCACGGCCCACGACACGACGAGCGCCGATCCGGCTTGCGGAGTGATTCCGGCAGCGAGTTCGGCGCGCTGCGCCCAACCGAAAAACCCGGTCCATGCCACAGCCGCGAATATCGCGAGCGCAGGCACGATCCATGCCCGCGAGCCGTGCGGGGTAGGCACCTCCCAGTACTCCTCGACCGGGGCGGATTCCTCCCAGCTCTCGTCGAGCGTCAGCGGTTCATCCGCGACGCTGGTGGTGCCGTCCTGCGCCGCAGCGCTGCTGCCCGGACCGATGGCCCGAATGTGAGATCCCCCGCTCATGCCGCAGAATCTACACGATTCCAGTCATGTTCAACAGAGTGTTAATCCTCACGATGCTAGGAATGCGGCCAATGGCGTATGAAATCGGCTCATTCGATGCGACACTGGCGGCTGCTGCCGGACAGGATGCTGCGCTTGCCGCCGAACTGCGCGCGGCGTTCTCCGAAAGCCTTGATCGCCACCTCGACCTGCTAAAGCGCGCGCGCTGCGACGGCAACTGGACGGTCGCGGCGCAGCGGTTAAAGGGGCTGGCCAGCAGCTTTCACGCGTCCGAACTGATCGCTCTCGCCGACGAGGCGATCGAGGGCGCACCCGGGGAACCGGGTGTCGTTCGGCGGATCGAGCACTTTCGCGAACGCTTCATCGCCCGCTGAGCGGGTCCCCCTAGTCAAGCCTTGCCAGCGCCCGTAGGACTTGCCGCCTCGTACGAGCGGCAGGAGGAATGACATTTGCGGGTCGCGCTGATGGCGATGACGGACGATGCGGGAGAGCCCGTGCGCCTCGGCGGTCGACCTGTGGCCTGGCATCAGTTGCAGGCCGCGCTCGGCCTCGGTTGCGAGCGGATCGTGTGCCTTGCCGATGCACCGGGACCGGCGCTTGCCGCGCTCCAGCGCGAGACAGAGGCGCGCGAAGCGAAGTTCAGCGCCATTTCGCACGCCCGTGCACTCTCGGGGCTGGTCAGCGCGGCCGACACCTTATTCGTGTTCGCGCCGGGCGTCTTGCCCGACCGCGAGTGGCTGGCGCAAGCCCTCGGGGCGCGTGCCGGGATCGCCGCACTCCCCGCGAATGGCTCGGTTGAGCGCGGTTTCGAGCGCATCGATCGCGACCGGGCATGGGGCGGGGTCCTGTCGACCCGCGGCGACGCGGTGGAGGCCTTGGCGCTGCTCCCGATCGACGCCGACCCGATCGCCGGCTTGTTGCGGGTCGCGCTCCAGCGCGGCGGGCGGTGCGTGGATGTGCCCGAGAGCTGGCTTGACGACGGGCGCTGGGCCCTGCTCGGCGACGACGCGGCCGCGCGCCGGCTCGAGGAAGGCTGGCAGTCGCGCAACGTGCCCGCGCCCGCGCTCGATCGACCCGGCGAGGCGCTGGCGCACCGCGTCGCACGCTGGATCCTGCCCCGTGCTGCCGAGCGTCCCGTGCTGTCGCCAGCCCTGACGATCGCGGGACTGGGATTGTCGGTCGGCGGCGGCGTTGCGGGCTACCTTGGCATCACCGTAGGCGGACTCGCCGCGATCGCGCTCTCGGCGTTGATCGGAGACGTCGGCGAGCGCCTCGGACGGTTCGAGCGCGCAGGGGCGGGTGATCCGCCCCGGTCGCGCAGAATGATCGAGATACGCGACGCGCTGATCGATGCCGCAGTGGTGGCGACCGCTGCCAGCCCGCAGGAGTTCGCCGGGTGGCCCGCTCCGTTCACCGCTCTCGTCCTGATCGCGGCGATCCGGCTGGCGCGCGAGGGTGATGCCCAGCGCCCGCTTGCCCCGCTCGGCGATCGCATCCTTGTCATTTCGGTCGTGACGGCAACGGCGGTGGCAGGCGGATTCATTCCGGGAATGGCTGCCATCGCTCTTATCGCGCTCGCGGTGAGATTATTCTGGCCTCGCAAAAGCGGCTAACGCAGGTTTAACCACACGCAGTTATGGCCGATGCCATGAACGAAACGGTGACGATGCAATCGAGCGAGGCGCCCGTCGAAGCATTCCTGCGCGCCGAACTGGCGCACGGCGATGTCGTGCTCGGCACGATCGGGCCGGTGCTCGGCCATCTGCTGGCCAATCACGATCACTCGCTGTTCAGCGACGAGATCGTCAGCCGGGTGCGCGGAATGGTGGGGGACGTCGCCCGCCAGTTGCTCATCGCTCGGGCCGAAGCGGCAAATGCGCTCGATCCGCGGGCAGACGCCGATGCCAAGCGCGACGACCTGACCATGCGCCTGCTGTCGGATTCCCGCCTCGTGGGCCATTGCCATGCGCTCGCTCTCGAGGGCCACCTGACAGGGCGTCTGGAGAACCGCTCGGCCATAGACCCCGTACTTTCGCCGCTGCTCCAGGCGCTGATCGCCTCGGACGACGCGGGCACCGCCAGCGTGGCAATGGCGGCGCTCGCCGCACAGGCCCGCTTCGTGCAGGCGCAGCGGCGGATGGAGCTCCCGCTCGGTGAACTGCCCGCCGACACCTTCCACGCCGTTATCGCAACCTGGATCGGCGACGAGGGGGGCGACATCGACGAGCCGGTCGCTCTCACCGTCGACCGCCTTCGCAAATCCTTCGACGAGAGCGCGGGCCGCATCGGGCTGCTCGCGCGCCTCGTGGCGGGCATGGGCGCAGGTTCTCGCGCCGCTCTGTCCGTTTCCCACGCGGGAACGGCAATATTCCTGTCCGCACTCGCCGACACGGCACGATGGGATCGCGACCTTGCCACGGTGGTGACGAACGACCGGCAACTTGCTCGCCTTGCCCTTTCGCTACGTGCTGCCGGGCTGAAGCCGCGCGAGGTCGAGGAACAGTTCCTCCATATCCATCCCGACACTGCCCTGCCGGACGGCTTCGAAATGCTGCGTGCCGATCGCGCCGCGTCCATGCTCGAAGCGTCGGGCCGGAGCACGATCGGCTGACATGGGCGCCGAGACCTCCATACTCGCGCAGGCGCGCACCGACGGCGATGATCGGCTGATCGAGGCGGACGAGCCGCTGGCCGGCCTGCACTTGCGCTGCGGCGGAGAGCTACCGGGAACCGTCGCGATACCCGAACTGCTCGAAGTGGTGCGGAAGGCGCGCCAGCTCGGGCTGCGCCTGTCGCGGACCATCGAGGCGCTCGACGGCGACGAGACCGTCCGCGCGTGGGTCGAAATCGCCCCGCGCGAGGATCGCGACGGCGGCGGCTGCGCGATCACGATCGGCGCTTGGGCGACGAGCCCTCGTCCACTACCGAGTGAGGATGCGACCGCCGCGCGCCGGATTGCGATCGACCGGGCAACGGCCGAGCTTACGGCCCGGCTCGACCCTGGGCAGGGCGTACTGACGGTCGAGACGACCGCGCCCGACCTGCTGCCGCTCGCGCGTGCCATGCGCGAAAAGCGGGGTGCGCCGTGGACCGCGTCGGTCGATCTGCCCGATCTTGCGCACCGTCAGCCGCTCCACTGGCGCCTGCTCGACGGAGCGCGGTGTAGCGTTGCGGGTTCTTCGCGTGCTTTCACCGCCACGCTCGTACCTCTCGGCAAGCCCGAGCCGGGAAGCGCGGGCTTCGAACTGCTCCTCGTTGCCGATGCGCCGCTGCCGACGATCCAGGCCGCGCCCGTCGAACATCCGCGCGCGACGACGTCATTCGGCCGCGAGCTCACGCCGGTACTGCGGCAACCGATCGCGCGGATCATCGCCAATGCCGAGACCATCCGCGCCCGTCTCGCAGGGCCACTGGCCGACGAGTACAGCAACTATGCCGCCGACATCGCCGCGGCAGGCCAGCACCTGCTGTCATTGATAGAGGATCTGTCGGACTTGGAAATCGTCGAAGCCGATGATTTCAGCACCGCGCCCGACCGTATCGATCTTGGCGACGTAGCCCGGCGCGCCGTCGGCATCCTCTCCGTGAGAGCGCGGGAAAAGCAGATCGACTTGCGGGCACCCGAGGGCGCAGTGCTTCCGGCGACCGGCGAATTCCGGCGCGTGCTGCAGATCCTGCTCAACCTTGTTGGCAATGCGATCGCATACTCGCCCGCCGGCACCACGGTGACGCTGTCGATCGAGCGCGAAGGAGAGCGGGCGCGGATCGTCGTCAGCGACGAAGGACCCGGCATTGCGCCCGACAAACTCGGCGCGCTGTTCAACAAGTTCGAACGCCTCGGGCGCTCGGGCGACGGCGGCTCGGGCCTTGGCCTCTATATCTCGCGGAAACTGGCCAGGGCGATGGGCGGCGAACTTTCGGTCGACAGCACGCCGGGCGAGGGCGCGCGGTTCACGCTGGAATTGCCCGCCGCGAACTAGGCGCGGCGGCGGCTGCCCCACCAGAACAGCATGACACCGATCGCGACGGTTATCGCGCCGTAGAGCGCCCATTTGCGCTCGGCGAGCATGAAGCTTTCGGCGGGCCACATCACGATGCCGAGGCCCTGCAACGCCCAAAGCCCGCCCGACAGGACGAGCGCGACGCCGAGAACCTGTGCGATCAGGCGAAGGGCGCGCATCGGCCCCGTCTCAGCGCTTGTCGACGGGGATGTAATCCCGCTGCGTCGGCCCGGTGTAGAGCTGGCGCGGACGCCCGATCTTCTGACCGGGGTCGGAGATCATCTCGTTCCACTGCGCGACCCATCCGACCGTACGAGCGAGGGCGAAGAGGGCGGTGAACATCGTCGTCGGGAAGCCGATCGCCGACAGGATTACGCCAGAGTAGAAGTCGACGTTCGGGAACAGCTTCTTCTCGATGAAGTAGTCGTCACTCAGCGCCAGTTCCTCGAGCCGCAGGGCCGTCTCGAACAGCGGGTCGTTGACCTTGAGCGCGTCGAACACTTCGCGCACTGTCTTCTGCATCACCGTCGCGCGCGGATCGTAATTCTTGTACACGCGGTGGCCGAAGCCCATCAGGCGGAAGGGATCGTTCTTGTCCTTCGCCCGCTCGATGTAGTGCGGAATCTTGTCGGGCGTGCCGATCTCGCGGAGCATGTTGAGCGCCGCTTCATTCGCGCCGCCGTGCGCCGGGCCCCACAGACAGGCGATGCCCGCCGCGATGCAGGCGAAGGGGTTGGCGCCCGACGAACCGGCGAGGCGGACGGTCGAGGTCGAAGCGTTCTGCTCGTGGTCGGCGTGGAGGATGAAGATACGGTCCATCGCCTTCTCGACCGCCGGGACCACCTCATAAGGCTCTGCCGGAACGCCGAACGTCATGCGCAGGAAATTGCCGGTGTAGCTGAGCGAGTTGTCGGGATAGAGGAAGGGCTGCCCGACGGAATACTTGTATGCCATCGCCGCGATCGTCGGCATCTTGGCAATCAGGCGGTGGCTCGCGATCTTGCGCTGCTCGGGATCCGAGATGTCGGTGCTGTCGTGATAGAACGCCGAAAGCGCTCCGACCACGCCGCACATGATCGCCATCGGGTGCGCATCGCGGCGGAACCCTCGATAAAACGTCGACAGTTGCTCGTTCAGCATCGTGTGGCGGCTGATCGTCCACGTGAAGTCGTTGAGCTCGGCCTTCGACGGCAGCTCGCCGTTGAGCAGCAGGTAGCTGACTTCCATGAAGCTGGAATCCTCGGCCAACTGGCCGATCGGATAACCGCGATGGAGCAGCACGCCTTCGTCACCGTCGATGTAGGTCAGCGCGCTTTCGCAGCTCGCGGTCGAGGTGAAGCCCGGGTCGTACGTGAAGGCACCCGTCTGGCCGTACATCTTGCGGATGTCGAGCACGTCGGGCCCGACGCTCCCTTCGAGCACGGGCAGGTCGATCGTCTCTTCGCCGTACGTCAGCGTTGCCGTCTTGTCTGCCATCAGTGCTCTCCTTCTACGCAGTATGATCCGTTTCGGCCGGAGTGGCATGCGCGTCGATCCGCGCAAGTGCCTCTTCCCGGCCGAGCAGGGCCAGAACATCGAAAATCCCGGGTGACGTGGTTGTCCCCGTCAGCGCTGCCCGCATCGGCTGCGCCAGCTTGCCGAGACCCAGCCCCTGTTCCTCGGCGAAGGTCTTGAGACTGGCTTCCAGCGCCGCAACCGTCCAGTGGGTTTCACTGTGCAACCGCGCAGAAATCCTTGCGAGCAGGGCGCAGGCGTCCTCGGTGAGCAGCGCCGCCGCCTTGTCGTCGAGCAGCAGGGGGCGTTGCTTGAAGAGAAATGCCGCCCCATCAGCAAGTTCGTGGAGGTCTTTCGCACGAAGTTTGAGCTGCGGCATGGCTTCCGTCAGCAGCGCAACATCGGCCCGGGGGCCAATCTTGGGTGCGATCAGTGCGGCCAGGCGCGCGTCGTCGGCCTCGCGGATGTAGTGCCCGTTGAGGTTAAGCAGCTTCTTGATGTCGAAGCGGCTCGGGCTCTTCCCGACGCCGGCGAGATCGAAGAGCTCGACAGCCTCGTCGCGCGAGATTTCCTCGCGGTCCCCGTGGCCCCAGCCAAGGCGAAGGAGGTAGTTGAATACCGCCTCGGGAAGCATTCCCATTTCGTCGCGGTAGGCATCGACACCCACCGCGCCATGGCGCTTCGACAGCTTGGCCCCGTCGGCGCCGAGGATCATCGGCACATGCGCATAGACCGGCACCGGCCAGCCCATCGCGTTCAGGATGACGATCTGGCGGAAGGCGTTGTTGAGGTGGTCGTCCCCGCGGATGACATGGGTCACGCCTATGTCGTGATCGTCGACCACGACGGCGAGCATGTAAGTCGGCGTACCGTCGGAGCGGAGCAGGACGAAGTCGTCGAGTTCGGCGTTGGCCACCGTAACCGAGCCCTGGACCTCGTCGGTGATCGTGGTTTCACCAACGCGCGGGGCCTTGATGCGCACGACGTAAGGCGCTTCGGCGGGCCAGGTCGCCGGGTCGGCATCGCGCCATTCGCTGTCGATCCGGAACGTGCGGCGCTCGGCCTGCGCGGCGGCGCGGCGTTCGGCAAGCTCCTCGGGCGTCAGGTAACAGCGATAGGCTGCGCCCTTCGCCAGCAGGTCGTGGGCGACCTCAGCGTGTCGATCGGAGCGGGCGAACTGGAAGGTCGGCGGCTCGTCGCCCTCTAGGCCGAGCCACCCGAGGCCGTCAAAGATTGCCTTGATCGCGGGTTCGGTCGACCGTGCGCGGTCGGTATCCTCGATCCGCAGGAGGTACTTGCCGCCGTGGTGCCGGGCGTAGAGCCAGTTGAACAGCGCAGTCCGCGCGCCGCCGATGTGCAGGAATCCGGTAGGCGAAGGGGCGAAGCGTGTGACCACACCTGCGCTATCGCTTGCCATCCGAATTATCGTCCTTATCCAATGGTTTCATGGCGACCCGTACAGTGCCGCTGGTGCCCCTGTCCGACACGGATGCCGAGGGCGACCGAGAGGTCGATGCTGCACTGCAGCGCCCTTGGCGCACGGGACGCTTCTTGTCCAGAGGCGCAGACCAGCTCGAACGATTTCTGGATCAGGCCGCTTTCGACCGCGCGCCGTGGCTGACAGTCGCCTTCATGGCGGGGATCGCTCCGTGGTTCCTGCTGCCCGGACCGGTGTCATGGATCCTTTGGATAGGAGCCTCGCTGTTGGCCGCTATCGGTGCGGTGGCCCGATGGCGCGGCAATGAGGATCGAGTGGGCTTGCTCCGCGCCGTGGTGGCGATCGGCTTTCTCGCTGCGTTGGGCACCGGCCTCGTATGGGCGCGATCGACTGCGGTCGGCGCCCTGCCTCTCGATCGACCGCAAGTGACCTACATCGATGGCCGAGTACTGGCGCGAGAGGATCGTCCCGCAGAGGACAGGGTGCGCCTCACGCTCGCCTATCGCGACGCCGAGACGGCGACTGCGCGCAAGGTTCGAGTCAACATCCCGACCGCTCAAGTGACCGCCAGCGTAACCGAGGGCGCGCGGGTGCGGGTGCGAGCACGGTTGATGCCTCCGGGCGCGCCGCTGGTGCCGGGCGCGTACGATTTCGCTCGCACGGCGTGGTTCGCGGGCCTCTCTGCGACCGGGAGTGCGCTTGGCCCGGTGACCATCGTCGAGCCGTCGAGCGGAGGAGGACTGATCGCAGGCGCACAGCGGAGCCTTTCCGCGCACGTCCACTCTCGCCTCGAGGGTTCGGCGGGGAGCATCGCCGCGGCCTTCGCCAGCGGTGACCGGGGCGGGATCGCACCGGCCGATGAGGAGGCGATGCGCGATTCGGGGCTGACGCACCTGCTGTCGATCAGCGGGGTCCACGTGAGCGCGACGATCGCGGCGACCTATTTCCTCGCGATCCGCCTGCTGGCGCTGTTTCCGTGGCTGGTCCTGCGCGTGCGGCTGCCGCTGGTCGCCGCCATGATCGCCGCTGGTGCAGGGATTGCCTATACCCTGCTGACGGGGGCCGAAGTGCCGACGTTGCGCAGTTGCATCGGCGCACTTCTGGTCCTGATTGCGTTGGCGATCGGACGCGAGCCGCTATCCCTGCGCATGGTCGCGACGGCAGCTTTCGCCGTCCTGCTGATCTGGCCGGAAGCATTGGTCGGTCCCAGCTTCCAGATGAGCTTCGCCGCGGTCATCGCCATTGTCGCCTTGTACGAAGCAGCGCCGGTTCGCGCTTTCCTGGCTCCGAGAGAGGAGCGCATGAGCGCCCGGCTGGGGCGACAGTTTGCCATGCTCGTGTTGACCGGAATCGTCATCGAAATCGCACTGATGCCGATCGTGCTGTTCCACTTCCACCGCGCCGGATTCTACGGCGCGCTCGCCAATGTCGTCGCGATACCGCTGGTGACGTTCGTCTCCATGCCGCTGATCGCTCTTGCACTCTTGTTCGACCTCGTCGGGGCAGGACAGCCGGTCTGGTGGCTCGCCGGGCAGTCACTCGACCTATTGTTGGCAATCGCGCATTTCACCGCCGGACAGCCAGGTGCGGTTCGCCTGATGCCGCAAATGAGCGCCTCGACCTATGCCTTGTTCGTGATCGGGGCCCTTTGGCTCGCGCTCTGGCGCGGACGGGTTAGATTGTTCGGCTTCATCCCGGTTCTGGCTGCCGCCAGCCTGCTTGCGATGACCCCGGTGCCGGATGTTCTCGTCACGAACGACGGCCGCCATGTGGGGATCGCGGGCGAGGGCGACCAATTGCTGGTCCTGCGAGACGGGCGCAGCACATTCGCGCAGGATAACCTGCTTGAGATGGCGGGCCTGTCCGGCGATCCCGTTCCGCTCGATCGCTGGGACGGTGCGCGGTGCGGCCGTGATTTCTGCATCCTCACGATCGAGCGCGGCGGGCGGAACTGGATAATGCTGCTTGCCCGCTCGCGCTCGCGGATCGAGGAGCGTGCGCTGGCCGCGTCCTGCACCCGGGTGGACATTGTCATTGCCGACCGCTTCCTGCCCGCAAGCTGCCGACCGCGATGGCTCAAGGCCGACCGCCGTTTCCTTGCCGAAAGCGGCGGACTGTCGATCTACCTCGAGCAGGAACGGGTTGCCACGGTTGCCGAAAGTCAGGGGCAGCACCCTTGGTGGACAGCCCGAGGCGGACAATTGCAGGAGCGCAAAGCCGGGACTTAGTGGTAGCGGC
The DNA here is from genome assembly GCF_053819285.1 of Tsuneonella sp. HG094. Taxonomy (NCBI): domain Bacteria; kingdom Pseudomonadati; phylum Pseudomonadota; class Alphaproteobacteria; order Sphingomonadales; family Erythrobacteraceae; genus Tsuneonella; species Tsuneonella sp. HG094. The sequence continues at coordinate 1,191,277 of NZ_JBSORA010000001.1, read as the reverse complement.
GAAGCAATCCCGCGAGCTTGCCCTGCACCTCTACTTCGTTCGGGCGGTAGATCTGTGGCTCGTAGGCGCCATTCGCCGGATCGAGCCGCACCATCCCGTTCTCGCGGCGCAGGTACTTGAGCGTGGCTTCTTCACCCCGAACGAGCGCGACGATGATCTCTCCGTCGCGCGCGACATCGGTGCGCTTGACCAGCGCAAAATCGCCGTCGAAAATCCCGGCCTCGATCATCGAGTCGCCCGAAACCTCGAGCGCGTAATGCTCACCCGGACCGAGCAGCGCGGCGGGTACGGGAAGGGTGCTCTGACCCTCCAGCGCTTCGATCGGCATACCGGCAGCGATGCGGCCGTGGAGCGGCAGTTCGACGACGTCGTTCGCCGGTTCGGGACGCGCTGGAGCGCGCAGGGGCACGACATTGTCGGCAAGTTGTGCGGTAGCGCTGCGCGGAGCGGCCACCGAATCCTCTGGCTGGCGGATCACCTCGAGCGCACGGGCCCGGTTGGCAAGGCGGCGAATGAACCCGCGTTCCTCAAGCGCCGAGATCAGCCGGTGAACGCCCGACTTGCTCTTGAGGTCGAGCGCCTCCTTCATCTCCTCAAACGAAGGCGAAATCCCGCTTTCCTCGAGCCGGACGGTGATGAACTGCAGCAGTTCGCGTTGCTTGGCGGTGAGCATGTTTGCCTCTTTACGCAACCGTTCCAATTCGGGAACGAACGCGGAACAAGTAGGCAACTTGCGAGACGCCGTCAAGCCTGCCGTTAAGGCGGCAGAGGGATGACCCGAACCACATCGCCGGGCACTCCGGCGCTACAATGCGCAGGGCGGTCGATCAACGCACCTGCGGCTGCCAATGTGCGCAGCGCGCTGCTGTCGCGCTCCGGCAGCGGCTCTACGCCGTGCTCGGTCCATCGTGCCCGCAAAAACTCTCGACGGGATCCGCCTTTCGGGACGGGTGCGGCAAGCAGGGCGGGGACTGTGGTTGGCAGGCAGGCCGCCGGAGAAGCGCCTGCAAGCCGCCGCAGTATCGGCAGGACGAACAGCACCGTGGTCACGAAGGCGGAGGCTGGATTGCCGGGAAGGCCGATAACGACCTGGGTGCCCTTGCGCGCGACCAGCAGCGGCTTGCCCGGACGGATCGCGACCCGCCAGAAATCGACCGTCGCCCCGTACGCCTGGAGTGCGGGCCGGACGAGATCGTGATCGCCAACCGATGCGCCGCCACTCGTCACGATCAGGTCGGCCTCTGCGGCTTGCGCCAGCCCAGCCCCAAGTGCGCCGAGATCGTCCCGCACCGGACCGATGCGCGTCACCGCCCCTGCATGGCTCGCAACCAGCGCAGCGAGCATGGGGCCGTTCGTCGCCGGGATGAAGCCTCCATGGGCAACAGCAGGATCGACAACGAGCTCGTCACCACTGTCGATGATGGCGACCGTTGGCAGGCGACCGACCGAAACCTGCCCGACGCCGCCCATCATCGCGAGCGCAAGCTGGGCAGGGCCGAGCTGGGTTCGTGAGGACAACAGGGTGTCGCGCTCAGCGAAATCGAACCCGCGGCGGCGGATGTGTCGGGCATCGGGCTCGTTACCCGGGGCCGATACGGTTTCGCCGTGATCGACTGCGTCCTCGCGCAGAAGGATTCGCGCGTCACCACCCGGAACATGGGCTCCGGTCGAGATCCGCACCGCCTGTCCGCGCTCGAGAGCTGAAAGATACGGATGACCCGCCGCGCTTTCGCCGACGATTGTCCACGGTCCGTCGCCGGCGGTGGCGAACCCGTCCATCGCGGAAAGATCCGCGGAGGGCGACGTGCGTCGCGCGGTGACCGGTTCGGCCAGCCAGCGTCCCCCGGCATTTGCCGTCGAGAGCGTTTCCGTGCCGAGCGGATTAACCCCGGCCAGCAGGCGCGCCTGTGCCTCCTCGAGCGAAAGAGGCGGAATCATTCTTCCGCGCGCCAGTGGCCCGACTTGCCCCCCGTCTTCTCGACCAGGCGCACCGCTTCGATCACCATACCCTTGTCGACCGCTTTAGCCATGTCGTAAATCGTGAGGAGTGAAACACAAGCCGCTGTCATCGCTTCCATTTCCACGCCAGTTCGGCCGGTGAGCGAAGCGGTTGCCGATACCCGCACGGCGTCATCCCCGAAAGCAAACTCCACCCGCACCGCATTAAGCGAAAGGGGGTGGCATAGCGGAATGAGATCGGCGGTTTTTTTCGCCGCCATGATCCCGGCGATGCGGGCGGCGGCGAGGACATCGCCTTTGGGTCCGCTGCCTTCACGGATCGCGGCAAGCGCCGCTGCGCTCATCCGGATGCGTCCTTCGGCAGTGGCGGAGCGGTCGGTTTCGGATTTGCCGCCGACATCGACCATGCGCGCCGCGCCCGATTCGTCGAGGTGGGTGAGGCTCATCGTTCGGCCGCTTTCATCGAGGCAAGCCTACGCGGAGCCAAGGAGCCCGCGGGTCGCCGCCGCGACGTCGTTCTGGCGCATGAGGCTTTCGCCGACGAGGAAGGTCCGCACGCCGGACAATGCGAGGCGCTCACAGTCGGCATGGCTGTTGATCCCGCTTTCGCCGACCAGGAACGACTCCTCCGGCGCGAGTGGCGCGAGGCGCTCCGTTATGGCAAGATCGGTACGGAAAGTCTTGAGATCGCGATTGTTTATCCCGATCAGGCGCGAGCGCAGCCGTGCCGCGCGGGCCATTTCCGCCTCGTCGTGCACCTCGACCAGCACGTCCATGCCGCGCTCGGTCGCGGCGGCCTCGATTTCGGCCATCAGGCCATCGTCGAGTGCGGCGACGATGATCAGGATCGCATCGGCTCCGATCGCGCGCGCTTCGGCCACCTGCCATGGATCGACCATGAAGTCCTTTCGAAGGACCGGGAGCGAGCATGCCCGTCGGGCGTCAGCCAAGTAGTCCTCGTGCCCTTGGAAATAGGGCGCGTCCGTGAGCACGGAGAGACACGCAGCGCCGCCCTGTTCATAGGCAACCGCATGTTCTGCAGGACGAAAATCAGCCCGAATCAATCCTTTGGAGGGCGACGCTTTCTTGATTTCGGCGATCAATGCGTAGCCATCCTGCGCCTTGAGGACCAAGGCGGCATGAAAACCGCGCGGGGCTGTCTGATCGCGAGCGGCCGCGTCAAGATCGCCGATCGTCGCCAGCGCCTTGCGCTCCGCCACCTCGTTGCGCTTGGTCGCGCAGATTTCGTCGAGCTTGTTCACTTCGCCAGATCGATCCACCGCGCCAGCAGCGCTTCCGCGCGGCCCGAATCGAGCGCCTCCGCCGCGAGCTTTGCGCCCTCGGCATAATCGACAGCCTTGCCCGCGATCATCAGCGCGGCGCCGGCGTTGAACAGCACCGCGTCGCGATAAGGGCCGGGCGCTCCCATGAGCAGGGCTTTCAAGGCCTTGGCATTGTGCGCGGCGTCCTCTCCGCGGATCGCCTCGATCGGAGCGCTCGGCAGGCCGGCGTCGAACGCGCACGCGCGGCGCAGTTCCCACTCGTTGCCGCGGACATCGGCGACCTCGTTGCCGCCCGCGAGGCTCAACTCGTCGAGCCCCTCGTCGCCAGAGACTATCAGCGTGCGGCGCGTGCCGAGCCGGGCCTTCGCCTGTGCGTAGATCGGCACGTAGGCGGGCCGGGCGATCCCGATAAGCTGGCTCTGCACCCCGGCCGGGTTGGAGAGCGGGCCCATGAGGTTGAAGATCGTCCGGCGACCCAGTCGCTGGCGGATGGGCTGGATCCGCGCCATCGCCGGATGGTGATTCTTCGCGAACAGGAACGCGATGCCGATCTCGGCGAGCGTTTTCTCGGCGGTGCGCCCTGCGGCATCCATGTCGAGACCCAGCGCCTCCAGCGTATCGGCGGCACCCGCCTTGCTGCTGGCGGCGCGGTTGCCGTGCTTGGCGACCGGAACGCCCGCCGCCGCGACCACGAGGCTCACTGCAGTCGAGACATTGAGTGTGTGATGGCCGTCGCCGCCCGTACCGCAGACATCGATCGCATCGTCGGGGGCAACGATCGGCAGCAGGCGGGCGCGCAGGGCGCGGGCGGCACCGGCGATCTCGTCCGCCGTCTCGCCGCGATCGGACAGGGCGGAAAGGAACCGCTCGATCTCCTCCTCGCTCGTCTCTCCATCGAGCAGCGCGCCGAACACGCGTTCGGCCTCGTCCTCGCTCAGGTGCGGTTCGGGATCGGGGAGAGCAGTCACGCCGGAATGCCCGCTTCGATGCCGCAGAGCGCCAAGAAGTTCGCCAGCAGCGCGTGGCCGTGCTCGGTCGCGATGCTTTCGGGATGAAATTGGACGCCGTGGATCGGAAGCTCGGCGTGGCGGAAGCCCATCACGTGCGCATCGTCGGCGGTCGCGTTTACGACAAGCGCTTGCGGCACGTTCTCTACCACCAAGCTGTGGTAGCGGGTCGCGGTGAAGGGCGAGGGCAGTCCTGCGAACACCCCGCTGCCATCATGTGTGACAGGCGAGGTCTTGCCGTGCATCAGTCCGCCGCGCACCACGTTGCCGCCGAAGTGCTGCCCGATCGACTGGTGGCCGAGGCATACGCCTAGCAGCGGTTTGCCCGCATCGGCACAGGCGGCGACGAGGTCGAGGCTGATGCCTGCCTCTCTGGGCGTGCACGGGCCGGGGCTGATCAGGAAGCCCGCCGCGTTGGTGCGGATCGCCTCGGCAGCGGTTAGCGCGTCGTTCCGCTCCACGCGCACGGGCGCGCCCAGTTCCATCAGGTAATGGACCAGGTTGAAGGTGAAGCTGTCGTAGTTATCGACGACGAGGATCATGGGGCGCGCGTTGAACTGTCGCGGCGCGCCGATCAAGCAAGGTTTGCTTTAGGCGAACCGGTCGGTTGCGCGCACCAGCCCGTCGGTGATCCCGGGTTCGGTGAACAGGTGACCTCCGTCGGGCACGATTTGCAGGTCTACCTCGGGCCAGGCCTGCTTGAGTTTCCACGCGGCCGCGGGCGGCGTGCAGCAATCGTGGCGCCCTTGGACGATCACGCCCGGGATGGCGCGCAGCTTAGCCGCACCAGCCAGGAGCTGGCCCGATTCCAGCCAGCACTTGTGGCGAAAGTAGTGGGTTTCGATGCGCGCCGTGGCGACCGCGTTGTCGCCGTCCGCCATGTAGTCGATCGTGTCTTCCTCTGGCAGGAGCGTGACCGTGACGCCTTCCCAGCGGTTCCAAGCGCTCGCCGCAGCCTTGCGCACGGCCGGATCGGGATCGTCGAGCAGGCGGATGTAGGTTTCGAGCAGGTCGCCGTCGCCATGCGCGCGGGCGTGGGCGACGAAGCGGTCCCACTCCTCGGGGTAGAGCTCGCTGGCACCATAGGCGTAGAGCCAGTCGAGTTCGGTCTGCTCGCACAGGAAGATGCCGCGCAGGATGACCTCGGTCACGCGCTCCGGATGGGCCTGCGCATAGGCGAGCGACAGGGTCGAACCCCAGCTGCCGCCGAACACCTGCCATTTTGCGTGTCCGCACATCTCGCGCAGCCGCTCGATATCGGCGACGAGGTCCCAGGTGGTGTTCGCCTCCAGGCTGGCGAACGGGGTCGAGCGGCCGCAACCGCGTTGGTCGAACAGCAGCACGTCATAGCGCGCAGGGTCCCACTGGCGGCGGTGGTTGGCGTTACAACCTGCGCCGGGTCCACCGTGCAGCATGACCGCAGGCTTCGCGCCGGGCGTGCCGACCCGCTCCCAGTAGATCGAGTGCCCATCTCCCACTTCGAGCATCCCGAATTGGGAGGGTTCGATCTCGGGGTAGAGGGTGCGGCGTGTCGTCATGGTGCTTTCTCCTCGACCAGCAGCATCGGGCCGATCGGCGCGCGCGAGTCCATTCGTCCGCTCGCCGGATTCCATAAAGCGGAGACCGAACCGTCGAGATAGAGTGCGTTCGGTGTCTTGAGCACGTCGCGGAAATAGCGGGCGAGCTTGCCGAAACTCACCGGCCCTTCGCTGATGGCGAAGTGTGCGCGCCCCGCGCCATCGACGCCCACACCGTTGCGGATCGTCCGGCTCGGCCCGTCGTCGGTGACTTCGGGATGGAGTTTGCCGCCGACGACCAGCATCGGCCCGCTCTGGGTGCCGAACTGCGGACGATCGCCGACCTGCGCGAAGAAATCGTCGGCGGTCATCACGCGCCACTTGCCACCGCTGCCGAAGAACACGCCGTTGGGCTTCATGTGGAAATTGCCGGAGCCGTCGTTGCGGTTGAGCTCTCTCAGCCGCTCGCCGTCCTTGACGTAGTAACCTATCGGCTTGCCGTCGTCGCCGAACATGCCGGCGTTGACCGCGAAGACGACCCGTTTGGCCTCGTCCGGTTTGGCATCGGCGAACGCCTTGAAGCCGCGATAAGGCGGATTGCCGAGCATAGTAGTGATGCGATGCTTCGCCGGATCGGCGGTGCAGTGGGTTAGCTGGGCGTCCTCGAACGCGACGGTCTCGCACGCCGAGGCAACGGCGGCGGTTGCGGTGGGCGTCGGCGCCGCCGCGATGTCCTTGCCGGGGTTGTCGAGGTCGATGCGGGTTACCGGCTCGCCTTCTGCCTGCTGGCCGCAGGCCGCGAGTACCGCCAGCATGGCGAGCGGCAGCGCCCTCACTGCCCGAACCCGGGCTCGATCGCCTGGCGTGCAGCCTCGCGCGCGGCAGCGATGAGGGCGCCGGCCTTCGCCTCGCACTCGCGCTGTTCGTAGGCCGGGTCGCTATCGGCAACGATGCCCGCGCCCGCCTGCACGTGCATGGTGCCGTCCTTCACGACGGCGGTCCGCAAGACGATGCACGAGTCGAGCGTGCCGTCGGGCGCGAAATAACCGACCCCACCAGCATAGGGCCCGCGCGCATCGCCTTCGAGCTCGGCGATGATCTCGCAAGCGCGAATCTTCGGTGCTCCGCTGACCGTGCCCGCTGGAAAGCCCGCAAACAGCGCCTCGAGTGCGTCCTTGGCCGGATCAAGCGCGCCGACCACGTTACTGACGATGTGCATCACATGGCTGTAGCGTTCGATCGTGAAGCTGTCGGTGACCCGCACGGTGCCCTTGGCAGCGACGCGGCCGACGTCGTTGCGGCCGAGGTCGAGCAGCATGAGGTGTTCGGCCCGCTCCTTGGCATCGGCGAGCAGGCTTTCCTCGGCGGCAAGATCGGCTTCGAGCGTGGTGCCGCGCGGCCGGGTGCCGGCGATCGGCCGGATGGTCACTTCGCCGTTGCGCACGCGGACGAGGATTTCCGGGCTCGATCCAACCACGGCAAAGCCGGGCAGGTCGAGGAAATAGAGAAACGGGCTGGGGTTAACCCGCCGCAGCGCGCGGTAGAGAGCCAGCGGGGGGAGTGGGAAGGGACAGGTGAAGCGCTGCGACAGCACCACCTGGAACACGTCGCCCGCCTCGATATAGTCCTTCGCCCTCGAAACCATCGCGGCGAACCGCTCGGCGGGCATGGTCGGGGCAAGCGCCATCTCGGGCAGGGTGCTGGCCCGACCGGCCAACGGCACCGCGCTCGACAGGCGGCGCAGGACCTCGTCGATCCGCTCGCCACCAGTATCGACCGCGCCTGCCGGGTCGCCGCCCGGCCAGACGGGAGCGACGCAGACCAGTTCGTCGGTCAGGCGATCGAACACGAGCAGCACGGTTGGGCGGGCGAAGAACATGTCGGGCAGACCAAGCCCGGGTCCGACGGCACGCGGCAGTTTCTCGACTAGGCCGATCGTCTCGTAGCCGAAGTACCCGACCAGGAACGACAGCGCAGGCGGCAGGCCCTCGGGCACCGCGATTCGGCAGCGCTCGACCAGCGCGCGCAGTTCGGCAAGGGCATCGCTTTCGCAAGGCGCGAAACCGTCGCGGTCGTGCTGCCACGTGGCGTTGATTTCGGCGCTCGCCCCGGCTGCGCGGAACACGAGGTCGGGGTCGAGGCCGAGCATGCTGTAGCGCCCACGCACCTCGCCGCCCTCGACCGATTCGAGGAGGAAATCTCCTCGCCCGGGCTCGATCAGCTTGAGCGCGGCACCGACCGGCGTCTCGGTATCGGCGACCACGCGCCGCCACACCAGCGCCGGCTGTCCCTGCGCCAGCGCTGCGCGTGCCGCAGCGGCGTTCTCGGGTGCGCCTCCCGCCAGCGGACCGGACCTATTCGCCCGTGCCGACGAGTTGCTTGCGCACCGCAGCGATGGCGTCGGCGTTGCGCTCGACCTCGGCATCCTTGCGGATCGCGGCGCGCATCGCGTCGCCATATTCGCGACCTAGCAACTGGCCGAGGCTCGCCGTGGCCTGCACCAGCAACGGGTCGTTGGGTGCAATCTGGCCCGGGGTAATCGTGTCGACCGTCACGACGTACCAACCCGTGTCGCGCGGCGCCTCGAGCCGCTTGACGCTGTTCTTCGCCATCGAGAACAGCAGGGCGAGCGACGGCGGGATCCGCTGACCTTGCTGCACGAGTTCGCCGCGGGTCATGTTGACTGCTTCCACGCCGGGCAGGACGACCTTTTCGGCGGCGAGCGCAGCGGATAGCGATTGGCCCTTGGCGACCCGCGCGACGATGCGGTCGGCGGCAGCCTTGGCAGCCTTCTGGCCGACGTCGAGGCGCCAACCGGCGATGGCATCGTTGCGAATCTCGGCGAGCGGCGCGGCGGCCGACGGCGTGATCCGGGTCGTTTCGAAAACGAGGTAATCGCCGCTCCCGGGCATCGTCGCGATCTGGGGCTGGCCCTCTTCCATCTCGAAGGCGGCGGACAGCGCCGAGGCGAGCACCGGCGGCACGGTCTGACCGGCGACACCATAGACCCGGCCGTCCGCAACGATCGGCGGAGTGGTCTGCAGCTCGACCTTCAGCGTCCTTGCGATGTCGGTCAGCGAATTGCCTTCGTCGACCTGCTGCTCGACTTCCGCCGCCAGTTCCGAAAGCCCGCGCACGCGCTTTTCTTCGCGCAACGCGGTGACGATTTCTCCGCGCGCCTGCTCGAGCGAGCGGGCGGGGTTGGCATTGATCGCGTCGACGCGAACCACGTACCAGCCCAGACCGCCGCGGGCAGGTGTGGCGATCGCACCGCGAGCGGCGGAGAACGCCGCGTTGGCGACTGCCGCCGATGCACTGCCGGTGTATTGCGCGCGATCTGTGCTCGCCACCTTGCTCGCCTCGAGGCCCGCTTCGCGAGCGGCCGCCTCCAGCGCGCTTCCGCCTCGCCCCGCGATCGCCTGGGCGGCGGCGCGGGTGGGCACGATAAGCTGGGTGAACGAGCGCGTTTCGCGCGCCGCATACTTTTCTGCCCGGTCGCGGTTATAGCGCGCGGTAACCTCGGCGGCGGTCGGTTCCACGCTGCCGAGTGCAGCGGCGCCGAACACGGCGTAGCGCAGGACCCGGCGTTCGGGTCGGATGTATTGGCCCTTGTTGGCGGCGTAGAACGCGTTGAGCTGTGCGTCGGTCGGATTGCCGGTCGGCGCGAAAGCGGTACTCGGGATGAGTGCGACTGCGCCCTCGCGGCGCTCCTTGGTCAGCGCTACATAACGGGTGGCGATCTTGGTCGGCATCTTGGCGCCGAACGAGGCCGGCACGAGCACCTGTTGCGCGAGGAGGCCGTCGGCGAGATCGCGGCGCACTTCCGCATCGGTCAGGCGGCGCTGTGCGAGGAGCTGCTGATACGCGCTCTCGCTGAACTTGCCGTCCGCTCCCGCGAAAGCGGGAATGCGTCGGATCTCGCTATTCACGAGGTTGCTGCCTGCCTTCATCCCGTGCTCGTCAGCCCACCAGCTGATTGCGCGCCGATCGAGCAGCTGGTCGAGCACGTCTTCGAGTCCGCCTTGCTGCACGAATGCCTGCATCGAAAGCGTGGGGTTCTGCTGGCGCAACTGATCGATTGCCACGCTCGCCGCCTGGCTGAACTCGGCCGCGCCGACCTTCTCGTCGCCGACGACGGCAACGTTGTCGCCGCCAGAAATTCCGCCAAGCGAGCCGGTACTCGCGACATCGCCCACCGCGAATGCCACGCCGATCAGCGCAATGAAGCCGATCGTGATGCCGAGGCCGATCTTGGACTTGAACATGTTGCGGAAGAACTGGAGCATGGGATTCCAAAGCTATCGTAAGGGCAGATGCGGGCACGCTGGCGCACACGAAGGCCCGCCGGTCGCGGGCGCTTTAGAAGCCATGCGACCTTGCCGCAACATGTCCGGCACCGTTTTGGTGCATGAACGAACTTGGCCCTTTGCGAGAGCGGCGGTTGCCCGCTATGGGCGCGCACCCCTCTCATCGCATCATCGGGAATTGGTTCATGGCCCTGCGGCCTTACATCGTCGGCAACTGGAAAATGAACGGCACGCGCGCCATGCTGGCAGAGGCACGGGCGATCGACCGTTCGGCGCAGCGCCTGATGAAGGTCGAAGTCGCGCTGGCGCCGCCGTTCACGCTGATCCACGCCGTCCACAAGGAAGCCGAGCAGATCGGCATCGGTGCGCAGGATTGCAGCGCCGAGGCCGATGGCGCGTTCACCGGCGATATCTCTGCCGCCATGGTGGCCGATGCCGGCGCCAAGTTCGTCATCCTGGGGCACAGTGAGCGACGCCAGGGCCATGGTGAGAGCGATGCGCTGATCCTAGCCAAGGCCGAAGCGGCGACCGCCGCCGGTCTCAAGTTGATCGTCTGCTGCGGGGAAACCGAAGCGACGCGCGATGCCGGACGTGCCATCGACTTCGTTACGGGCCAGCTCACCGCATCGCTCCCTGAAACTCTCGAAGGCGCTGGTGAGCGCCTTTCGGTCGCCTACGAGCCCATCTGGGCGATCGGGACCGGTCGCACGCCGACCGTGGCCGACGTCGCCGCGATGCACCGCGCGATCCGCTCGCTGCTGGTCGCGCGATATGGCGAGGAAGAGGGCGCGATTGTCCGCATCCTCTACGGCGGTTCGGTGAAGCCCGAGAACGCTCGCGAACTGTTGGGCGCGGACGAAGTCGGCGGCGCGCTCGTCGGCGGGGCGAGCCTCACGGCCGAATCTTTCCTCGGCATCGTCATGGCCGCGGTCGACACGCAGGACGCCTGATCCGGGCACCGCCCCTTGCGGGCGGCCGTCCCTGCCCTTAAGTGCGCCCCAACACGCCAACCCGAGTAAACCCGTTCATGTCGCTTTTCCTGTTCCTGCTCGTCGTCCAAGCGGTCGTTGCCGCAACGCTCGTCGGGGTGATCTTGATGCAGCGCTCGGAAGGCGGCGGCCTCGGCATCGGCGGTAGCCCGAGCGGAATGATGAGCGCGCGTGGCGCAGCGGATTTCCTGACCCGTTCGACCCGCTGGCTGGCAATCATCTTCGTGGGCCTATCGATCGTGCTCGCCGCGCTCGCCGCCGGCACTTCGAACAGCGGCGTTTCGGTCGAATCGACCCTCGACCGTTCGGCGCCCGCCCCGGCGGGTCCGGTCCAGCAGGCCCCGGCCGCGCCCGCACAGGCGCCCGCCGACGACCCGCTCGCCGACGTCACCCAGTAAGCCCCGGCGGCGAAACGGTTGTGGATTGCGGCGCGCTGCCGCGCCAAGCCGCTTGCGCCACCCCCTCGCACACGCTTAAGGCCCAACTCCCATGGCGCGGTATATATTTATCACCGGCGGCGTGGTCTCCTCGCTCGGCAAAGGTCTCATGGCGGCGAGCCTCGCGGCTCTGCTGCAAGCGCGCGGATTCCGCGTGCGCATTCGCAAGTTCGATCCCTACCTGAACGTCGATCCGGGCACGATGAGCCCGTACCAGCACGGCGAGGTCTACGTCACTGACGACGGGGCGGAGACCGACCTCGATCTCGGGCACTACGAGCGTTTCACGGGCGTCTCGGCGCACCAGGGCGACAACATCACCTCGGGTCGGATCTACCGCGACATCATCGCGAAGGAGCGCCGCGGCGATTATCTCGGAGCGACGGTGCAGGTGATCCCGCACGTCACCGACGCGATCAAGGAATTTGCCCAAGCCGATACCGACGACCTCGATTTCGTGCTGTGCGAGATCGGTGGCACCGTCGGCGATATCGAGAGCCTGCCGTTCATCGAGGCACTACGCCAGCTCCGCAACGAACTGGGCCGTGACGACACCTGCTTCGTCCATGTCACACTGGTGCCCTACATCGCCGCCGCCGGCGAGTTGAAGACCAAGCCGACGCAGCACTCGGTGCGCGAGATGACCGGGCTCGGCGTCCAGCCCGACATCCTGCTGTGCCGCTGCGAAAAGCCGCTGCCCGATGGCGAACGGGCAAAGATCGCTCTGTTCTGCAATGTCCGCAAGGAAGCGGTCATTCCCGCGCTCGACGCGTCCAGCATCTACGCGGTCCCCCTGCAATACCACCGCGAAGGCCTCGACAACGAGGTGCTGCGTCATTTCCGGATGGAGGCCCCGTCGCCTGATATGGCGCGGTGGGGCGACGTTCTCGATCGGTACGAGCATCCCGAGGGCGAGGTGACCATCGGCGTGGTCGGCAAGTACGTCGGGCTGCCGGACGCGTACAAGTCATTGAACGAAGCTCTGGTACACGGCGGGATGGCCAACCGCGTGAAGGTCAACATCCGCTGGATCGATGCCGAGCTTTTCGAGAAGGGCGACGACGAGATCACCGCCCGGCTCGAGCCGCTGCACGGTATCCTCGTCCCGGGCGGGTTCGGCGAGCGCGGCAGTGAAGGCAAAATCGCCTCGGTCCGCTTCGCCAAGGAGCGCAAGGTGCCGTTCCTCGGTATCTGCCTCGGGATGCAGATGGCCTGCATCGAAGGCGCCCGCGCGGCGGGCCACGCAGCGGCAAGCTCGACAGAGTTCGGCCCCACCGACGAACCTGTGGTCGGCATCATCACCGAGTGGATGAGCAAGGAAGGCCTCCAGCAGCGCAGCGCCGACACCGATCTCGGCGGCACGATGCGCCTCGGCGCCTACGAAGCCGCGCTGTCGGGCAACAGCCACGTCAGTACGATTTATGGCGGCGCGACGGCGATCAGCGAACGGCACCGCCACCGATACGAGGTGAACTCGGCCTACAAGGACGCTCTCGAGAAGGATGGGCTGGTGTTTTCGGGAATGTCGCCCGACGGCCTGCTGCCCGAGATCGTCGAGCGGCCCGACCATCCTTGGTTCATCGGCGTGCAGTTCCACCCGGAACTCAAGAGCAAGCCATTTGACCCGCACCCGCTGTTCGCCGGTTTCGTGGGCGCCGCGCTCCAGCAAGCGCGACTTGTATAAATTTACCGCCCTCAGGGGCATCCGGTCATTTTTTACAAGTCTGTCAGCAGCAAAACGAATATATCTTGCCTTTGACGCCGGGTCGCTTAGGGGCAGCCGCACGTCAGGCTTATCATTTGCTAAGGTGGGTAAGCTAAACCGGCCCTTACGGGTTGGGTATTTTGAGCTTGGCGCGGATTTGATCGTCTTCTGCGACCCGGACGGTCAGATTCGCCTGAGACGGCGTTCAGTCGTCGTGGGGGCGGGTCCTAGACCCGCCCCCGAATCGTTTCACTTCTATGGAAGTCGGATCAGGCAGCGCTTGCCGCATCGCCCACGTCGTCGTCCTTCACGACTTCGAGCGTGGGCTGGCCACCGACGTGGATCTTCTTGGGCTTCATCGCCTCAGGCACTTCGCGCACAAGGTCGATCGTGAGCAGACCGTCGGCGAGGTCGGCGTTGTCGACCCGCACGAAATCGGCGAGTTCGAACCGGCGTTCGAAACCGCGGTTGGCGATGCCGACATGGAGCATTTCGCCCTGCACGCCTTCGGGCCGCTTGCGACCCTGGACGACCAGCAGGTTCTGCTGCGCGGTAATGTCGAGATCGGCGGCCTTGAAGCCCGCTACGGCGATAGTGATGCGATAGTCGTCGTCACCCTTCCGCTCGATATTGAACGGCGGATAGTTGTCGCCGGCCGTGTTGCGGACCTGACTTTCGAGCAGGTCGAACAGCTTGTCGAAGCCGACGGTGGTGCGACGATAAGGGGAAAAATCGAGACGCGACATTGTACAAATCCTCCAAAGAGCAATCTGGTTCATTGGCGGCCCCGCAGTCGCGGCAACCGCCCATTTGCATTCCGGCCCGCGATGCGGCACTGGAACGGTTCAGAGATAGGTGTGGACGGCACGGTTTCAAGACTGGCCAAACCATTGCAAAACAAGGGTTTCCAATGAGCAGTCCCGAAGTCGTGATCTACACCAAGTTCGGCTGCGGGTACTGCTTCCGGGCCAAGCGCCTGCTCGACAGCAAGGGCGTGGTCTACACCGAGCACGATGTCACGATGGGCGGCCCGAAGCGCGACGAGATGATGGCCCGCGCGCCCATGGCGCGCACGGTCCCGCAGATATTCATCGGCGAAACATACGTCGGCGGGTCGGACGACCTCCATGCGCTAGATGAATCGGGCAAGCTGGACGCTTTGCTGGCCGGCTGATGACCCGCGTCGCGCTGCTCCAGATGACGACAGGGATCGACCCGGTCGAAAACGCGCAAACGATCGCTTCCGGTATCGCCGAGGCGTCTCAAGGTGGGGCAGCCATGCTGTTCACCCCCGAGATGAGCGGATTGCTGGACCGCGATCGGGTCCGCGGTGCGGCGCATGTAGTTCCGGAGGACGAGAATCCGGTCCTTGCCGGCGCGCGCGAGGCAGCCGCGCGTGCGGGCATCTGGGTCGCTCTCGGTTCGCTCGCAGTCGCGGGCGAGGGCGGCAAGTGGGCCAACCGATCGCTCGTGATCGACCCGTCGGGCGCAGTCGCTGCGCGATATGACAAGATGCACATGTTCGACGTTGATCTCGCCAGCGGGGAGTGCTGGCGCGAATCGAATGCCTACGAACCAGGTCGCGACGTCGTAACGATGGACGATACGCCGATCGGTCGGCTTGGCCTCACGGTTTGCTACGACATCCGCTTTCCCGCACTGTTCGAGGCACTTGGCAAGCGCAGTTGCGATGCCATCGCGATACCCGCCGCATTCACTGTGCCGACCGGCAAGGCGCACTGGCACCTGTTGCAGCGTGCTCGTGCGGTGGAAGCCAGCGCGTGGGTGATCTCGGCTGCGCAGGTCGGCAGGCATGCCGACGGGCGTGAGACCTACGGCCACAGCCTGGTTGTCGACCCATGGGGCGACGTGGTGCTCGACATGGGCGGCGAAAAGGCGGGACTGGGCTTTGCCGAAATCGAAGCATCCCGGACTGCCGATGTGCGGCGGCAGTTGCCCAGTCTTGTCAACAAGCGCACCATCCCCAACTAGGCTCTCGCGATGATCGTGTTCGACCTGTCCTGTGCCGAAGGGCACCGCTTCGAAGGCTGGTTCGCCTCGTCCGACGCGTTTGTCTCGCAGCAGTCGCGGGGGCTCGTCCGATGCCCGGACTGCGGATCGTCCTCCGTCGAAAAGGCGCCGATGGCCCCTGCCGTGCCGGTGAAGGGCAACGCGCGGCCCGAACGGCCGGCAAGCGCGGTCGCCAACCGCATCCCGCCCGAGGTTGCCAAGGCGATGGAAGCGTTGGCAAAGGCACAGTCGGAAGCGCTGAAGAACAGCACCTGGGTCGGCACCGACTTCGCCGAACAGTCGCGGGCCATGCATTATGGCGAGCGCGATCACGCGACGATCCACGGTCAGGCCACCCGCGACGAGGCCAAGGCTCTCGCGGAAGAAGGCGTGCCGATCGCGCCGCTGCCGTTTCCGGTCGCACCGCCCGACAAACTCAACTGATTGCCAGCGCACAGACGCGCGATTAAAGCCGCCCGCGGCGCGCCCGTAGCTCAGCAGGATAGAGCATCAGATTCCTAATCTGGGGGCCACAGGTTCGAATCCTGTCGGGCGCACCAAACTTCGAGGGTGGGGCGATTTGAACGAGCGGGAAGACCTACAAGAAATCCGCCGCGCGGTGCGCGCGCTGTGCGAGGAATTCCCCGGCGAGTACTGGCGCGAAAAGGATCGCGAGCGCGCATATCCCGCCGAATTCGTCGATGCGCTGACCAGGGCAGGTTTCCTCGCCGCGCTGATCCCCGAGCAGTTCGGCGGAAGCGGGCTCAAGCTCGATGCAGCGGCGGTGATCATGGAGGAAATCCAGGCTGCCGGGTGCAATGGCGCAAGCGCCCATGCGCAGATGTACATCATGAATACCCTGTTGCGGTACGGCAGCGACGAGCAGAAGGCGCGATACCTGCCGGGCATCGCGAGCGGCGAATTGCGCCTGCAGGCGTTCGGCGTCTCCGAACCGACCAGCGGGACCGACACGCTGTCGCTCAAGACGCGCGCGGCGCGAAACGGCGATCACTACGTGGTGAACGGCCAGAAGATCTGGACGAGTCGGGCCGAGCATTCGGACCTCATGCTTCTTCTCGCCCGCACGACCCCACGCGAGGAGGCGGCCAAGCGGACCGAAGGCCTCAGCATCTTCCTCGTCGACATGCGCGAGGCGTTGGGCAACGGACTGACGATCAAGCCGATCCGTACGCTGATGAACCACTCTACCACCGAGGTGTTCTTCGACGACCTCCGCATACCCGCCTCCGCGCTGATCGGAGAGGAGGGGCAGGGCTTTCGCTACATCCTGTCGGGCATGAACGCAGAGCGCATCCTCATCGCCGCCGAGTGCGTGGGCGATGCCAAGTGGTTCATCGAGAAGGCGGTGGGATATGCCAGGGACCGTCAGGTGTTTGGTCGATCAATCGGCCAAAACCAAGGCGTGCAGTTTCCGATAGCGCGATGCTACGCCCAGATGCGCGCGGCCGAACTCATGGTCCATCACGCCGCGCAGGCCTACGACGCGGGCGGGAATCCGGGAGCGGAAGCCAACATGGCCAAGCTTCTCGCCAGCGAGGCGAGCTGGGCTGCGGCCGACATGTGCGTGCAGACTTTCGGCGGCTTCGGGTTCGCCGAGGAATACGACGTCGAGCGCAAGTTCCGCGAGGCCCGGCTCTACACCGTCGCGCCGATCAGCACGAACCTGATCCTGAGCTATCTTGCCGAGCACGTGCTCGGGCTACCGCGCAGCTACTGAGCCTGCCACCCGCGCGCCTTGGCGGCGCGTTCCTGTTCGGCGTTGAGCGCCGGTCCGGCTGCCATGTCCTGAGCCGCGGTCATGATCGCGTTGTCGACCGAACTTGCCTGGCGATAGTCGCTTGCCGACACGTCCACTCCGTCGCGCTGGACGCGCAGGTGCCATCCGCCTTCCTCGCGGCAGGCGATCCCCGACAGGTCGGCGCGGGCGAATCCGCGGCAGAGTGTGCCGGCATCGTCGGCGAAGCTCAGCAGCACCCGCGTCTCGCCCCCGAGTGGTCGGTCCGAGGCCAGTTGGCTGTCGAGCGCCTGCGCGAGGTCGTTCGAGGCGAAGGTCAATCCGTCGCGGGTCTCGGTTTGGCGGCCGCCCATGCCGGGAATGACGAGCGCGAGGACCAGTGCCGCTGCCATCGCGGGTGCCGCCCAGCGGAGCGTCCGCGCATTGAAACCCAAGCGTCGCTTTCGCACCTCGTCGAGCGAGACGACCTTGCGCGCCGCATCGAACGGGGCAGTCAGGTGCTCGGGCACCGGCTCGGCGAGGATCGGCGCGAAGTGCGCGCCAAGTGCTTCACGAAGAGAGCGCTCGGCCGCGATTGCCGCGGCAAGCTCCTTGTCAGCTTCGGCTTCACGCGAGAGCCGAGCGGCAGTGACGTCGTCGAGTTCGCCGTCGACGTAGGCACGCACGATTTCGAGATCCCAGGTCATGCTGCCTCTCCCAGCATTGCCATCAGCGACTCGCGTCCCCTGCCGAGCCGGGACGTCAGCGTGCCCACCGGACACCCGACGATCTCGGCGGCCTCGGCATATTTGTAGCCCTCGACAAGAACGAGCATCACCGCCTCGCGCTGGTCCTCGGGCAGGCGGTCCATCGCGCGGCCCACGACGCCGAGCTCGGCAGCAGCTTCCTGCCCGCCGTCGCCACCGACCGAAAGGCCCGCCTCTTCACCCGTGAAGGTTTGCGCCCGCCGTGTGCGGCTGCGCCCCTCGTCGATCCAGATATTCCGCATGATCCTGTACATCCAGCTGTCGAGTCGCGTGCCATCCTGCCACTGTGTGCGGGAAGCCAGCGCCCGTTCCACCGTCAGTTGGACTAGGTCGTCGCCATCGACGCGGTCGCGCGCCAGCCCGACTGCAAAGCGGCGCAGCCTGGGGAGCAATGCGACCATCTCGTCTTCAAAGCCGCTGGCGATGGGTCCTGGCCTTCCTATTCGGCGCTTCGTGTGGATGAAACGGGTGGCCCGCGTCGTTCCATCCCTGTTAAGCGCAAAAAAGTCACCGGGTGAACGATGAACCGCCGCAATTACCACCTTGTCCTGGCTTCGCTGCTGCTCGCCGCTCCCGCGGCGGCACAGCTTTCGGTGCCCGGCGTTCCGCTGCCCACCGGGCCGGTCGGACGCGTGATCGACGGAGTGACCGGTGCGATGGATCCGGTGCTGGCCGATGCGGGGCGGCAACTCGCCTCGCTTCGCGCAACCCGGTTCGAGAAGCTGGTGCGCGCAAATCCTCAGTCGCTTGAGCTGACGCGCGACGGCTACCCGGCCCGGCGCGGAGAGATCCTCGTGTTCGATCCCAATCCGATCGCGCTCGAAGGGTTGAAGGCTGCAGGGTTCCGAGTTCTCGGCACCGAAACGTTCGACGGGCTCGATGTCAGCACCATGCGCCTCGCCGTACCGGGCAGTGCGAAGCTGCGCGATCTGGAAGTGATCATCGGCCGCGTTGCGCCGGGAATCGAGTGGACCCCGGACCATCTATACGAGCAATCCGGCCGCGGCGGCGCGGCGGTAGCCGCAACGACGAGCGCGCCGATCAATACCCGGATCGGCATCATCGACGGAGCGCCCGGCGCCGGCCTCGCGGTCGCGGCCAGCAAAGGATTCGCCAAGGGCGCGCCGGTCGCCAGCGACCACGGCAGCGCGGTGGTGTCGCTGCTCAAACGGGCGGGCGCGCGCAACATCGCTGTGGCCGATGTCTACGGCAACGACCCGGCGGGTGGCAGCGCCACTGCGGTCGCTCGCGGGCTGGGTTGGCTGGTTACGGGAGGCGCCAAGGTCGTCACCGTATCGCTGGTCGGGCCGAACAACGCCTTGCTCTCCCGCGCGATCGCTTCCGCCTCGGCGAAGGGCGTCGTGGTGGTGGCCGCCGTCGGCAACGACGGACCTGCCGCGCCCCCGGCTTATCCGGCCAGTTATCCATCGGTGGTCGCGGTGACGGGTGTCGACGGACGGAACCGGGCGCTGATCGAGGCTGGTCGGGCGCTCCATCTGGATTATGCGGCGCCGGCTGCCGACATCTCGGGCACCGACGCGCGGGGCCGCGCGAAGAAGCTGCGGGGCACCTCGTTCGCCGCTCCACTGGTCGCCGCCCGTATCGCCGCGGCGGGCGGCTCGAACTGGCGCTCCAGGGTCGATGGAGAAGCCCGCGATCTCGGCAAGAAGGGCCCCGACGGCACATACGGGCGCGGGCTTGTTTGCGAAAAGTGCCGCTGAAATTCAGTTGGTTAGCAAAAATTTTTGAATGGTGATGGATGGATCGGAACGCCCCTTCCGTTTTCTCTTCGACGGCCGGTCAGTGAACTGGCCTTCGGACTGAGAATAACGAAGGAACGCACCATGAAGATCATTCTCACCACGACCGCCGCGCTGCTCCTGACCGCAGTGCCCGCGCAGGCCCAGCTCCTCGGCGGCGGCGGCCTCGGCGGAAATATCGGCGGTAGTATCGGTGGCACGCTCGGCGGCATGGGTTCGCTCGATATGCCCACTCGCTCGGTCGAGAGCGTGACGCGCGGGGCCGGGTCCGCCACCGGTTCGACCGAGGGTTCGCAGTCGGTCGATCGCAAGTCGGGCCGCGTCTCGGCCAACCGCAAGGGTTCGGCGCAGGGCTCGGGTTCGCTCGACCAGACCGTCGCCAGCCCGGTCGGCAACCTCGCCGGATCGGGTTCGGGCAGCGCGCAGGGTAGCGGCGCTGTCGGCGCCGACGCGCAACTCATCGGAACCGACGCGGTTCGCGGACTGGGCCAGAGCGCGGTCGGCACGGCCCGCGGCGTTGCCTCGACGGCGCGCGGCACTGTGAGCGGGGCGGCGAGTGCCGCCGGTAGCGCAAGCGGTTCCGCTTCGGGTGCCGCCAGCGGGATGTTCTCCGGCGCTGCGGGTCAGCTCGCGCTGGCCGGTAGTGCAGCCGGGCAGGCGGCCGGGACGTTCGACATCTCGCGCGGAATGCCGGTGACGGACGACGACGGCGACCGGATCGGTGTGGTGAAGCAGGTCATCGCGGACGGCCGCGGGCGGGTGCAGCATCTCGTCGTCCAGACCGAGGACGGCCCGGCGACGGTGCCGGCCGGCAACTTCACCGGCTCGGGCTCGCTGCTGATCTCGGCCATGGGTGAAGGCAAGCTCGAAAAGACCGCGCGCAAGCAGGCGGAAGCCACTGAAGCTGCGGAATAAAGCAAGTACCCGCGGCTCCGCCGCCCACCTTCCCGTAAGGCGGGGCCACTCCCGGGAAGCCCGGGTCGACCACGCGGTCGGCCCGGGCTTTTCACGTCATGTCGCAAAACTCGCGACAAACATCTTGAATCGCAGCGTTAACTGTGATTCTGTCGCTTTCGTGACACGGGAAGGGCATCGCATAGAATCGCCGAAGGAACGGTTGGCGCGGGGCATCGCGCTGGCCGTGCTCCTGATCCTGGGCGCCATGGCAATCCTGGGGCCGAGCGGACTGCTCGCCTGGGGGGACAACCTGCGCCTGCTCGACGAGCGCCGGGCGCAGATCGCCTCGCTGACCCACCAGCGCAACGAACTGAAGCTGCAAGTCGATGCGCTCAACCCGAACCACGCCGATGCCGACTTCGCGGGCGAGTTGATCCGCGAGAAGCTCAACGTCCTTCACCCGGACGAAGTCGTCATCCTGCTCAAGCCCGAAGGCGAACGCTAGGCGCCACCGCGCCCGACGCTACGTCGGGCGGGTTTTCGTATGCACGCGCATTGCGCCCCGCCATGGCTTGCGCCATAGGCGCGCAGTACCTCGCTGCCTCCCCAGCAGCCCCAAAGTCGAGGAACCGAACACTTGGCCAAGACCGCCAGCAAGGGCACCGCGCCCGCAAAGTCCGCCGCCGCGAAGAAGGCGAAGATCACCGACCAGGCGAAACTGGATTTCGTGCTGCACTCCCTGCAGGAAGAGCATGCGAAATCGTTGCGGTACAACGCGAAGGACGAGGAACTTCTCAACTTCTACGAGCAGATGCTGCTCATTCGCCGCTTCGAGGAGCGGGCGGGGCAGCTCTACGGCCTCGGACTGATCGGCGGCTTCTGCCATCTCTATATCGGGCAGGAAGCGGTCGCGGTCGGGCTTCAGTCCGCGCTGACCGAGGGCCTCGACAGCGTCATCACCGGGTACCGCGACCACGGGCACATGCTCGCCTACGGGATCGATCCCAAGGTCATCATGGCCGAACTGACCGGGCGCGAGGCCGGGATCAGCAAGGGCAAGGGCGGCTCGATGCACATGTTCTCGACCGAGCATCGCTTCTACGGCGGGCACGGCATCGTCGGCGCGCAAGTCTCGCTCGGTGGCGGTCTCGCGCTCGGCCACCAGTATCGCGGCGATGGCGGCCTGTGCCTCGCATACTTCGGCGACGGCGCGGCGAACCAGGGGCAGGTCTACGAGACGATGAACATGGCGGCGCTGTGGAAGCTGCCGATCGTGTTCGCGATCGAGAACAACCAGTACGCGATGGGCACGGCCGTTTCGCGCAGCTCGGCGGAAACCGAATTCTACCGCCGCGGCACCGCCTTCCGCATTCCCGGCATGGACGTGAACGGGATGGATGTGCTCGAGGTGCGCCAGGCTGCCGAAGTCGCCTTCAAGCACGTGCGGGACGGCAAGGGTCCGGTTCTCATGGAGCTCAACACCTATCGCTATCGCGGCCACTCGATGTCCGACCCTGCCAAGTACCGCACGCGCGAGGAAGTGCAGGACCAGCGCGAACACAACGATCCGATCGAACGGGCGAAAAAGGAACTGATGGAGCGCGGCGTGGCCGAAGAGAAGCTGAAGGACATCGACAAGCGCATCCGCACCGCCGTGTCCGAATCCGCCGATTTCGCCGAGAGCTCGCCTCAACCCGGGACCGCCGAACTCTACACCGACGTTCTGGTGGAGTCCTACTGATGGCGCTCGAACTCAAGATGCCCGCGCTCTCGCCGACGATGGAAGAGGGCACGCTCGCCAAGTGGCTGGTCAAGGAAGGCGACAGCGTTTCCGCCGGCGACATCCTCGCCGAGATCGAGACCGACAAGGCGACGATGGAATTCGAAGCGGTCGATGAAGGCACGATCGGCCAGATCCTCGTCGCCGAGGGAACCGAGAACGTGAAGGTCGGCGCGGTTATCGCGACGATGGCGGGAGAGGTCGGTGAGGTCGCAAGCGCTCCTGCTGCGCCCGAACCGGCGGCGGCGCCTGCCCCCGCTCCCGCTCATGCCGATGCACCGGCGGCCGACGCTCCGGCACCCGCGAAGCGCGAGCCAGTCAGCGATCCCTCCGTCCCGACCGGCACTGCGATGAAGTCGGTGACTGTCCGCGAGGCCCTGCGCGACGCGATGGCCGAGGAAATGCGCGCCGACGACCGCGTGTTCGTGATGGGCGAGGAAGTCGCTCAGTACCAGGGCGCCTACAAGGTGACCCAGGGACTGCTGGACGAATTCGGGCCGAAGCGGGTGATCGACACCCCGATCACCGAATACGGCTTTGCCGGTATCGGCACCGGAGCCGCGATGGGCGGCCTGCGCCCGATCGTCGAATTCATGACGTTCAATTTCGCCATGCAGGCGATCGACCACATCATCAATTCGGCGGCCAAGACCAACTACATGTCGGGCGGGCAGATGCGCTGTCCGGTGGTGTTCCGCGGACCCAACGGCGCGGCGAGTCGCGTCGGCGCGCAGCACAGCCAGAACTACGGACCGTGGTACGCCAGCGTCCCCGGCCTGATCGTGATCGCGCCCTACGATGCGGCCGATGCCAAGGGCCTGCTCAAGGCCGCGATCCGCAGCGAAGATCCGGTCGTCTTCCTCGAGAACGAACTCGTTTACGGCCGCAGCTTCGACATTCCCGATCTCGACGATTACGTCCTGCCGATCGGGAAGGCGCGTATCGTTCGCGAGGGCAGCGACGTGACGATCGTCAGCTATTCGATCGGCGTCGGTCTTGCGCTCGATGCCGCGGAAACCCTCGCCGGCGAGGGCATCGAAGCCGAAGTGATCGACCTGCGCACGCTGCGCCCGCTCGACAAGGAAGCGATCCTCACCTCGCTCGCCAAGACCAATCGCCTGATCATCGCCGAAGAAGGCTGGCCGACCTGCTCGATCGCATCCGAAGTGATGGCGATCTGCATGGAGGACGGCTTCGACCATCTCGATGCACCTGTCCTGCGGGTTTGCGACGAGGACGTTCCGCTGCCCTATGCCGCCAATCTCGAGAAGCTCGCGCTGATCGATGCCCCGCGGATTGCCGAGGCGGCGCGCAAGGTCTGCTACCGCAACTAGCCGTAGTAG
The DNA here is from genome assembly GCF_053819285.1 of Tsuneonella sp. HG094. NCBI lineage: Bacteria > Pseudomonadati > Pseudomonadota > Alphaproteobacteria > Sphingomonadales > Erythrobacteraceae > Tsuneonella > Tsuneonella sp. HG094. Next base: position 1,167,781 of record NZ_JBSORA010000001.1, on the reverse strand, counting down.
TCGGCGATACCTTCGAACCGGTCGCACTCCGCGACCGGTTCGAAGATGGATGTGGCGAGCCGCGAGAGTGCGCCGCGAACCTGCTTCATAATTGAATAGAGGTGTGTGCGATCAACCGCCGGCCGCCGATCGCCTTGATCAAACGGAATGGTGGATACGCTAGACCTGTCGCCACGGGGCGATCAGATCTCCACGAACAGCGACCGGGTATATTCCAGTTCTGGACCGTCGATGCCGACCACGCCAAGGAAAGACGGGGTCTGGTAATTGATCGTCAGTGTCATCTTGCGCGTGCCCGGGATCAGTTGCGCCGGAACACCGGCCTTGTTGACCGTGACCTGGGTGTGTTGAAGGTTTAGCATGTATGGCTTTGTCGTCGCGACTGCGAGGCCGACGTCCTGGATCTGCGAATCAGTCAATTTGTTGTCGGTCTGATATTCGACCGAGATGTTGCGCGCGGTTTCAGCGATCGAATCGCGCATCGCATTGTAGGACTGCATCCAGATGCCCACCTGGAATACGCCAAGCAGCATCACGAGGAATGCGGGCGCGATGAGCCCGAATTCCACCACGACCGATGCACGGTCGTCGGCGGCGAGGCGATGAAGGCGGTGCGCAATCACGACACCTGCACCGTTCGTTCGACGTTGTAATCGAAACCGCTGCCGATGCCGAAATCGGTCCACAGGGGCTCATAGTAATCGGACAGTTCGATGTGCAGGTAGGTCGCGAGCATATCCTCGCTGCACCCGATCGGAACCGTCGTCGAAAGCGTCGTTTCGGTGCCGCAGCGATACTGGAACTGCACCTGGATCGACGCATTTGCGGGCAGGGCTTGCGACAGTTCGGTCTGGATTGCCAGCCGCTCACCATCCGTATCGGGGGCGGTGACGGTCACGATTTCGGTCGCCAACTCGGCGGTCGACTGCAGGCGGCTCTGCTTGGCGACCATGGTCGCCACTTCGAACCCGCCGATCGACAGAGTCAGGAGCGCGGGCGCGATCACTGCGGTTTCGATCAACATCGTCCCGCGCAGGTCCCGGCGAAGGCGCTTAAACAGGCGCAATGGAGCGATCACGCGACGAGCCTCACTCGGTCGTTGGTCGTGAGCACCGCGTCGCTTTCGCTCATGCCCGCGGGGCAGAAGCTCGTCATTTCGACGTTACCGGTCAGCGTGATCGTGTTGGCCACGAGCATGAGGCACTGGCTGGTAACACCGGCCGAACCCATGATGTCGAGGTTGCTCACGGGCAGGTAGACCGTGCCATTGAGGATGGTGCTCGAATTGCCATTGATCTTGTTGTGCGCGTTGCCGGAGGAGTTGCGATCCTCGAAGATCAGCATCCCCGCGAGTTTCACTGCCTGCTCGTTGGTCAAGCCAGCCGCCTCGAGCTGCGAAACCGTCATTGCCGTCAGACTGACGTTCGCGCCGCCGTTCACTTGGAGACCAGCGCCGTTCTTGAGGACGAACAGGACACCTGCGCCGGTTACGTTGTATTGTGAGTGGATCACCAACGAGCCGCCGCTGATCACATAGATGCCCGAGTTGAACACAGTATCGCAACGGAGTGTGAGGTCGCTGTAGGTGCCCGGCTCGAGGATGGCGGGGCTACCCTTACCCTCGGTCGTAACGGCACGAGCGTTGACATAGGTCTTCGTGATCGTCGTCGTGGACTGCTCGTAGATCCTGCTGTTGCCCGATCCCGACACAACCACCATGGCGCTTTGCGTCGGACCGGTGACTTCCGTGTTGGACGCGGGGAGGCCAGACAACGTGACGTTGGTCTGGGTTTGCGTGTCATCAACGTTAGTCTTGGCACCAGCGTAAGATTGGCCGGTGTAGTTGTTGCCGTTCCTCTTGTAGTACGCGTAGCTCACTTGGGTTCGTGTCGAGATCGAATCCGCAATATATGTCGTTGTCGCCTTGCCCTTCGGGCAGGCGTAGGTCCGCGGCGTATCGTTGGTCGGCGGCGTCAGTCCCGCGAACGGGTCGGTAAGCCCTTCCTGGTTCTCGAGAACGGTATCGTTGGAATTATCCGGGTTGTCGAACCAGTCGTCGATCCCGCCTGCCGCGAGCAGCCAGCCCGCGTCGATCGTCGGGCTGCCGTTGACCTTGATTGCAAGTTCGTCGGTCGACAGTGCCGCGATGCCGCAGCCCGCGATGAACTCCGCGCTACCGCCGATAGTAACTGCACCTTCCGCGTCCGGATCGACCGCGACGAGGCAGCTGGTGTAGGTTGTGCCTTTCTCGAACGCGGCTTGCGCGCTGACGCTGACGGTCGTGCCGCTACCGGTCAGGAAGCTCGAGAATGGCAATGTGTGCGTGACCGAAGCGCTGACGGTGACGCTGTTGTTATGACCCGTCGCCCAGTCCTCCAGCGATACTTCGGCAACCGGATCGGTCTCGTCGTCGAGCGCGGCCGTGCGATCAAGGTTCGCGGCGAACTCCTGCCGGGCGCGCGTCTCGTAAGTATCCTTGGTCTCATCGCTCGTTCGCGCATGGGCACCGGCAAGCGCGGCCTGGTCGACCGCGAACTGCAACTCGGCTTTCCACATGTACCATTGCGTCATGTCGACCGCGAAACCGGCCCCGCCGATCAGCGCGGGCATCCCCGCCGCCATGATCAGCAATGCGTTGCCGCTGCGGTTCCTGCGCAGGCGCCCGAGAAAGTCGGCAAGTGCCCCCATGGTCAGCATTCCCTGTGATAGCTGCGGCCGTTCACCGGGTGCCTTAGCGGACGCAAGGTAAGCAGAATGCCAAACGACAGGGTTAATAAGGTGTTGCCACCTCGGCGGAGCGCTTGACACGGGCGGCGGCGACACCGGAAGGGCGGGCGGTGACTTTGCCCGATCCCTTGCATCCGGCCTTGCGGCTAGCCTTGGCTTGGCAACCCGCAGCGCACCGCGAAATGCTCGCCACGCTGTTCCTGTTCGATGAACGGCTTGGAACGCTTGTGGCCGGAGTGAGCGAGCCGGTTCTCGGCCAGTTGCGCCTTGCGTGGTGGCGCGAGCGCCTGAGCGAAGCGCCCGGCAATCGGCCGCGCGGCGATCCCGTGCTCGATGCCATCGGGATTCATTGGGCTGGTTCCGATGCTGCGCTCGGCGCGCTCGTCGATGGTTGGGAGGAGCTTCTGGGCGATGCCCCCCTGTCGGAAATCTCCATCGCAAAATTTGCCGATGCGCGCGCCAGCGCGTTGGCAGCTTTCGCGCGAACGGCCGATGGCTGCTCCGATGTCCGCGAGGTGGCCGATGCCGGCAAGCGCTGGGCACTCGCAGACTTCGCACTCCGAACATCACACCCGCTCGAGCGTGATCGCGCGCTTGGCCTCACGCTGGCGATCGCGCAGGGCAGACCGATGCCAAGGTCGGTGCGCGGGGTAGCGGTCCTCGATGCGCTTGCGAGGCGCTCGATCGAACGCGGGGAGCCGCTTTGCCACGGACGCGGGGCCGCAATCACAGCGTTGCGGGTTGGCATCTTCCGCCGCTAACCTATGACAGCGAAAGTGATTTCAGTTCAGGGGCGCGCATGAACAAGCTGGTACTCGGGGCATTGCTGGCGCTCGTGATGGTCGGCATCGGGTTGTTCTGGTGGCAGGGCCGGGCCGAAGTGGAGGAGGGCGCCCCGCCCCCCATCCAGCAGCCCGTCACGTCCGATCCAGCGAGCCTGCCCACGACGAACGCCGGGGACCTCAGGGGACCAGCGCCGCCCGAGGCGACCGAACTCACCCGCGAGGAGCAGCGCTTCTTCCGCTACGATCGTAATCGCGACCGGCGGGTGACCCGCAACGAGATGCTCTCGACGCGCAGCGAGGCGTTTCGCAAGCTCGACAAGGACGGCAACAACCTGCTCGACTTCGAGGAGTGGGCGGTCGCGACGGTCAATCGCTTCGAGAAGGCCGACGCGAATAGCGACCGGGAACTCGACATGGCCGAATTTCGCTCGACCGCGCCGCGTCCGACGGCACGAAAGCCGGCCTGCCGCTGCTAGGCGGGCAGGACCTCGCGACCGTCCTTCCACTCGGCCAAGTCGGCCTTCGCGCGGTCGGTATAGGCCTCCTTGCGAGCCTTCTTACGCACGTCATGCAGCGGCGGGAACAGACCAAAATTGATGTTCATCGGCTGGTAGGTCTCGGCCTCGGCATCCCCGGTTATATGCGCCAGCAGCGCGCCGAGCGCCGTCGTGCGGGGAGGGGAGCTCCAGGGTTCGCCTGTCACCTCGGCGGCGGTCATCAGGCCCGCGAGCAACCCCACCGACGCGCTTTCTACATAGCCTTCGCAGCCGGTGATCTGACCCGCGAAGCGCACGTGCTCTGCGCCCTTCAGGCGGAGCTCGCGGTCGAGCACCAGCGGTGAGTTCAGGAACGTGTTGCGATGGAGACCGCCGAGACGGGCGAACTCCGCGTTCTCGAGGCCGGGAATCGTGCGGAACAGGCGCACCTGCTCGGCGTGCTTCAACTTGGTCTGGAAGCCGACCATGTTGAACAGCGTGCCGAGCTTGTTGTCCTGCCGCAATTGCACGACTGCATAGGGCCAGCGGCCGTTGGGGTGCTCGGGCGTGGCGGCGTGCGGATTGTCCAGGCCCACCGGCTTCATCGGCCCGAAGCGCAAGGTCTCGGGGCCTCGCTCGGCCATGACCTCGATCGGCATGCACCCCTCGAAGTAGGGCGTGTTCTCTTCCCACTCGCGGAATGCGGTTTTCTCGCCGTCGAGCAAGCCCTGCACGAATGCCGCGTATTGCTCGCGGGTCATCGGGCAGTTGATGTAGTCCTTTCCTCCTTTGTCCCAGCGTGCAGCCATCCAGGCGACGTGCATGTCGATCGTATCGCGATGGACGATCGGGGCGATGGCATCGAAGAAGGCGAGGCTGTCCTGCCCCGTGGCCGCAGCGATGCTTTCCGCGAGAGCCGTCCCGGTGAGAGGACCGGTGGCGACGATGGTGCGGCCTGACGCAGGCAGGGCATCGATCCGTTCGCGCACGATCTCTACGTTGGGGAGCGCTGCCAGTTCACGTTCGATGGCGGCAGAGAAGACGTCGCGGTCGACAGCCATCGCCGATCCCGCCGGGACCCGCGCTTCCTCGCCGGCCCGCATCACCAGGCTGTCGAGGCGACGCATTTCGTGGTGGAGCAGGCCGACCGCATTTTTCGCATCGTCGTCCGAACGGAACGAGTTCGAGCACACCAGCTCCGCAAGGCCATCGCCCTGATGTGCAGGCGTGGTGCTGCCACTGCCGCGCATTTCGGACAGCCGCACCGGGATGCCGCGCTTTCCGAGCTGCCACGCCGCTTCGCTGCCCGCGAGCCCGCCGCCGATGATGTGAACCGTATCCATCCTCGCCCGTTATCGCCCGTGAGGCCCATTGACGAGGAGATTTCCCATGCCCGTGAACCACCTTGGCATTCCGGTGTCCGACATCGAACGGTCGAAGCGCTTCTATTCCGCCGCGCTCGCGCCGCTGGGTATGAAGATCACGATGGAATTCGGCCCCGGCCAGACCGAAAGCGGCGGGACCGCCGTCGGCTATGGCGAGGAAGGCGACAACGGACTGTTCTGGATCGGCGACAACGAGAAGGTAGGCGAGGGGATCCATGTCGCGTTCGACGCCGACAGTCACGAAGCCGTGCGCGCGTTCTACGACGCGGCCCTTGCCGCTGGCGGCCGCGACAATGGCGCACCCGGCCCACGCCCGCACTACGGATCGAACTATTACGCAGCCTTCGTTTACGATCCGGATGGAGCGAACATCGAGGCGGTCTGCGACAAGCCCGTCTGACGCCTCGACAATGCCCGCCGCTGCCAGCTAGGCACGCGGAAAGCAATCGAGGGGGGATTTGCGGACGTGGCCAGACGCACATTGATTGACAGCCGCCCTTGGCTCCTCGCCGGGCTCGCGATGGCGATCGCGTTCTGGGTGCTCAGCGACAGTGCGCTCGGCGGGTGGTTCCTGATCGCGCTGAAGGGCGGTTCGGTGGCGGCATTGGCTATCTATGCCCTCACTCGCGGGAAGGGACGCGATGCGAGGCTGGTAGCCGCGGTGATGGCGATCGGGGCCGCTGGCGACGTCGGGATCGAACTGTCGACCGTGGCAGGAGGAGCGCTGTTCCTGCTCTCCCACCTCGTCGCGATCACGCTCTATCGCTTCAACGCGCGGCCGCATCCGACGGCAAGACAGATCGGCGCTGCGACCTCGCTGCTGGTAGGCGTGCCGCTGGCCGCCTGGCTGCTCGCCAACGACGTCCTGGCGGTGATCTACGCGCTCGCACTCGGCGCGATGGCCGCAACGGCGTGGCTCAGCCGGTTCAGCCGCTACCATCTCGGCATTGGCGCATTGCTGTTCGTGGCGAGCGACCTGCTGATCTTCGCCCGGCTCGGCGGCGTGCTCGACCAGTCGCTCACCGAATGGTTCGTCTGGCCGCTCTACTACGCGGGACAGTTCCTGATCTGCACGGGGGTGATCCGCACCATTCGCCGCGACCATCGGGTCTGAAGACCAGGCCCGATGGTCGCAGGGCGGCCGGAGGTTACTCGTCTGGCTCGCCTACGATGTCGTCGTCCGACTGCGGCGGAGTGTAGATTTCGGTCACCTCGGAGCCCCGAGCCTCCATCTCTTCCGCGATCGCCTCTTCGGCAGCGTTTTCGGGACCTTCCTCCTCATCGAGGCGGACAGCGCTCACGACGTGCTCGTTGTCGGCGACGTTGAACAGGCGGACGCCCGCCGAACCGCGACCGATCACGCGCAGGCTTTCGAGCGGCAACCGGATCAGCTTCGCTTGGTCGGTCACCAGCATCAGCTGGTGCGCCTGCGTGGCAGGGAAGCTGGCGACCACGGGGCCGTTGCGCTTGATGTTGTCGATGTTGGTGATGCCCTGTCCGCCCCGGCCGGTACGCCGGTATTCGTAGGCGGACGACAGCTTGCCGTAGCCGTTGGCGCAGACGGTAAGGATGAACTGCTCGCGATCGGCCAGTTCGGCGAAGCGTTCCGGCGCGAGTTCGGGCTCGCCTTCCTTCTCCGCCTTCCATGGGGCGAAGCGGAGATACTGTTCGCGCTCCTCTTGTCCGGTTCCGACCTTGTGGAGGATCGAGAGCGAAACGACCTCGTCGCCGCCGAGCAGGCGCATCCCGCGTACGCCGGTACTGGTCCGGCTCTGGAATTCGCGCACGTCCTCACCATCGAAGCGGATCGCCTTGCCGCCGCGCGAGGCGAGCAGCACATCGTCGCCTGGCTCGAGCAGCGCCACGCCGATCAAACGGTCGGCGCTGCCGTCCTCGAACTTCATCGCGAACTTGCCGTTCGACGGCACGTTGGCGAACGCGTCCATCGAGTTGCGGCGCACGTTGCCCTTGGCGGTGGCGAACACGACGTTGAGCGCGCCCCAGGTGCTTTCGTCCTCCGGCAGCGGAAGGACGGTGGCGATCGTCTCGCCGTCGTCGAGCGCCGGGAGCAGGTTCACGATCGGCCGTCCGCGCGTCGTCGGACCGCCCTCGGGCAGCTTCCACACTTTCAGGCGATAGACCTTGCCCGCGGTCGAGAAGAACAGCACCGGGTTGTGCGTCGAAGTGACGAACATCTCCGACACCGCGTCCTCTTGCTTCGTCGCCATGCCCGCGCGGCCCTTGCCGCCGCGATGCTGGGCCCGGAAGGTCGAGAGCGGGGTGCGCTTGATGTAGCCGTCGAGCGTAACCGTCACGACCATTTCGTCGCGCTCGATCAGGTCCTCGTCCTCGAGGCCGTCCCACGCAGGGGCGATCTCGCTGAGGCGCGGGGTCGCGTAGAGGTCGCGGATTTCGCGCAGCTCGGCGCGCATCACGTCGTAGAGCTTGGTTCTGTCGGCCAGGATCGAGAGATACTCTTCGATCGCGGATGCAAGTCCCTTGAGTTCGTCGCCGATCTCGTCGCGGCCGAGCGCGGTGAGGCGGTGGAGCCTGAGTTCGAGGATCGCACGGACCTGCCGCTCGGAAAGCTGGTAGGTACCGCCGTGTTCGGCATCGGTCGGTTCGATCGCCTCGACCAGTGCGATGTACTGCGCGATGTCGCCGATCGGCCATTTCTTGGCGAGCAGCTTCGCCCGTGCATCGGCCGGATTCGACGAACCGCGGATCATCGCCACCACCTCGTCGAGGTTGGAGACCGCGACCACGAGGCCGAGCAAGATGTGCGCGCGGTCGCGCGCCTTTGCGAGTTCGAACTTGGTGCGGCGAGTGATCACCTCCTCGCGGAAGGTCACGAACGCCTGCAGGATGTCCTTGAGGCCGAGCGTTTCGGGGCGGCCGCCGCGGATCGCCAGCATGTTTGCCGGAAAGCTCGCTTGCGCCGGAGTGTGGCGCCAGATCTGGTTGAGCACGACCTCCGCTGTGGCATCGCGCTTCAGATCGACGACCACGCGCACTCCTCCGCGGTTCGACGTCTCGTCGCGGATGTCGGAGATGCCCTCGATCCGCTTGTCCTTCGCGGCCTCGGCGATCTTCTCGACGAGGCCCGACTTGCCGACCTGGTAGGGGATCGAAGTGAAGACGATCGATTCGCGGTCGCCGCGGGTTTTCTCGATCACGTGCCGCGCACGCATCAGGATCGATCCGCGCCCGGTCATGTAGGCGTTGCGCGCACCCGTCTGGCCGAGGATCAGCGGCGCGGTCGGGAAATCAGGCCCCGGAATGATCTGCATGAGCGCCTCGGGCGTCATCAGCGGATCGTCGATCAGCGCGAGACAGCCGTCGATCACTTCGCCGAGATTATGCGGCGGGATATTGGTCGCCATGCCGACGGCGATTCCACCCGCGCCGTTGACGAGCAGGTTGGGGAATCGCGCCGGCAGGACCGTCGGCTCCTTGCGGCTGCCGTCGTAATTCTCGGCGAAATCGACCGTGTCCTTGTCGAGATCGTCGAGTAGGCTGTTGGCAACGCGGGCAAGCCGTGCCTCGGTATACCGCATCGAGGCCGGCGGATCGGGATCCATCGAGCCGAAGTTGCCCTGACCGTCGATCAGCGGAACGCGCAGGGACCACGGCTGCACCATGCGAGCGAGCGCATCGTAGATCGCGCTGTCGCCGTGCGGGTGATAGTTGCCCATCACGTCGCCGACGATCTTGGCGCTCTTGCGATAGGGGCGTCCCGCGACGAAGCCGCCTTCATTGCTTGCGAACAGGATACGCCGGTGAACCGGCTTCAGGCCATCGCGCACGTCGGGCAGGGCACGCGCCACGATCACGCTCATCGCGTAATCGAGGTAGCTCGTTTTCATCTCGTCGACGATGTCGACGCGAGCATATTCTTCCGGCGAGGCCGGCGGGGTCAGGGTGTCTGTATCGTCGCTCAATGGTCTGCCGTTTCGGTGGCGCGCGCACAGGCGCGGAGGGCTAAGATTTGCCTAGGGGACGGGGCGCAAATTCGCCAGTTCGGTCGGCCCCATGTGGGGCTCTGGCGGGCCCTTTTCCACATATGTTTAGTGTTCGCCGACCGCAAGCTCTGACGGCTTGCTGAAACCATCGTTCAATACGCGTTCACGCCCGAATCCCTAGTTCGAATTGCATTGTCGTTCGCACCGCGTCAGTAGCGCCTGGTGTTCGGCAATCGGCTCGCCTGCGGGCCAAGCTCATCCTTGGGAGACCACTCTATGCCCACGATTCGCCCGGCCGCCTCGCGGCTTGCTCTTGCCCTTGCGCTTGCGACCACTGCCGCTGCCGGCATGACCGCGGCTGCCACGCCTGCCATCGCCCAGAAGAAGGACAAGGAGCAGCCTGCCGCGAAGGCCAATTACTCCAAGCCGTTCGTCGCGGCGTACCAGCCGCTAGCGGCCGCTCTCAACGCCGGTGGCGACCTGACCCCGCTCAAGGCTCAGGTTGCCGGGATGGTTGCTGCCGCGTCGACCCCCGATGATAAGTTCGCCGCCGGTCAGGTGACCTACAACATCGGTGCGAAGACCAGCGACATCGCCTTGCAGGAGCAGGGCCTCGACATGATGCTCGACAGCGGCCGCACCCCGGCTGCCGACCTTGCGCGCAATACCTTTGCATCGGCCCAGCTTGCCTACAACGCCAAGAACTACGCCAAGGCGCGGACCCGCGCGCAGGCGGCGATCGCGGCGGGTTACACCGGCGATGCCGAACTGATCATCGCGGAAACCTATTTCGCCGAGAACCAACCGCAGGCCGGCGTCGCGGAAATCGACAAGGCGATCGCCAAGAAGACTGCAGCGGGGCAGCCGGTGCCCGAAGCGTGGCTGAAGCGCGCGCTTGCGCAGGCTTATCAGGCCAAGCTCGACCAGGTGTCGGTGAAGTACGCGGGCCAGTACGCGCAGTACTATCCCTCGCAGACCAGCTGGGGCGATGCGATCGCCATCCAGCGGAACCTGTACAACTTCGAGGGTCAGGAACTTCTCGACCTGATGCGACTTGCTTCGCGTACCAACGCATTGCGCTCGGAGCGTGATTACGCAGATTACATCACCGCCGCCGATGCGCGCCGCCTTCCGGGCGAAGTGGACAAGGTGATCGGTGCCGGCATCGCCGCAGGCAAACTGAAGTCGAACGACGTGTTCATCGCCGAAGCCCGCACGATTGCTTCGGGCCGGGTGAAAGCCGACACGGCGGACCTGGCTGGCCTGGAGCGGGACGCCAGGGCCGGCGGAGCGACTGCGGCGACCGCGATGGCGGCGGGGGATGCCTTCCTGAGCTATGGCCAGCCGGCCAAGGCGGAGGAGTTCTACACGAGCGCTCTCGGGAAGCCGGGCGTCGATTCGGCGCGGGTTCTCACCCGCCTCGGTATCGCGCAGGTCGATCAGGGCAAGACGGCCGAAGCCAAGGCGAACTTCGCCAAGGTCCAGGGCCCGCGTGCCACGATCGCCCAGTTGTGGAGCATCTACGCCGGTCAGAAGGGCGCCTGAACCTTTTCAGACGAGTAACTCGGAGGGCGCGTGGTCGAAAGACTGCGCGCCCTCTGCGCGTTCAGCGCTGGCGCTTGGCGCGTTCAGCGCAGGCGCTTGACCCAAAGTTGGCCGCCCTCGCGCTGTTCGACCTTGAAATTCTCGAGCGATCTGAACAGGTCGCTCAAGCTCTTGAAGCCGTAGTTGCGGACGTCGAAGCTCGACCGGTTACCGGCGATCTGTCCGACCTGCTGGAGCTTGGCATAGCCCGTCTCGTCGCGCCTAGCCTCCTTGTACGCAGCGCCGATCAGCTCGATCAGATCGTCGTCCACTGTTACCGTGTCTTTCGACCGGGGTGAAACGCTGTCTTCGGTCGAAGCGGCGCGGATGAGCTGGTCGATATCGATGAAGCGCGTGCACGCGCTCTTGAAAGGTTGCGGAGTCTTGTCGCTGCCAAATCCGTAGACGACCAGACCATCCTGCCGCAGCCGGGTAACCAAGGGTGTGAAGTCGCTGTCCGAGCTCATGATCCCGAATCCGTCCACCTTGCCTTGATAAAGAAGGTCGATCGCATCGATGGTCATTGCCATGTCGGTGGCATTCTTGCCCTTCGACACGTCGAATTGCTGCTGCGGGCGGATGCCGTACTTGTTGGTGATCTCGCCCCATTTCGAGAGGCCCTGCTTGGCAAAGTTGCCATATGCGCGGCGGATGTTGACCTGGCCGAGCTCGGCCATGACGGTGAGGACAGGGTCAATCCCGGCTGGCGTCGTGTTGTCTGCGTCGATCAGCAGGGCGATGTTCTTCAGGTTATCGTTATTGTTTTCCATACGCGGTCAGATGGGCCGCTCCGCGCAGTTACGCAACCGGCTCGAACTCGCCGCTTCCCTCGTGAAGCAGGTGAAGCACGCCGTCCGAAATCGCAAAAAACGCGCCGCGCAGCCGCAGCTTCCCGCGCGATTCCAGTTCCTGGACACACGGGAAGGTGCGCAGGTTGGCGAGGCTGACCTTGACCCCTGCCATCTCCATCGCCCGCTCAGCCTCGCGGCCTTCGGTACCGTGCTTGGCGACGACATCCTCGCGCGCTTCGTCGAGCAGGTCGATCCAGTCCGCGATAAAGCCACCGTTGCCGGGTTCGGTCCCGTGCATCGACTGTGTGAGCGCCGCCTTGCACCCGCCGCACAGGCCGTGGCCCATGACAACGATCTCGCGCACCTTGAGGAACTGGACCGCGAATTCGAGAGCCGCCGACACGCCGTGATGGCCGGGCGTGGTCTCGAACGGCGGCACCATCGCCGCGACGTTGCGGACGACAAAGATTTCGCCCGGCGCGACGTCGAAGATCTGCGCAGGATCGACCCGGCTGTCGGAACAGGCGATCACCATGATTTTGGGCTCTTGCCCCGTGCCCAGCGCCGCCCAACGTTCGAGGCGCGGAGTCCAGGCGTTCTGGCGGAAGCGGCGATAGCCTTCGACAAGGCCGGCGAGCTCGAGCGAGGGAGTCGTATTCATCGCGCTGCCGATGCCGCACGGGATTGCACCTGACAACCCCCGAGCCTAAGTGCGCATCATGAACGATCTCGCGTCCGCACCGCCGATCCCCGCGCGCCCAGAGCGCCAACGCAAGCCCGAATGGATCCGGGTAAAGGCGCCGGTGAGCAAGGGCTACAACGAAACGCGTCAGCTCATGCGCGACCTGTCGCTTAACACCGTGTGCGAGGAAGCGGCCTGCCCGAATATCGGCGAGTGCTGGACCAAAAAGCACGCCACGGTGATGATCCTCGGCGACGTGTGCACGCGCGCCTGTGCCTTTTGCAACGTCAAGACAGGTATGCCGCGCATGGTCGATCCGCTCGAGCCAGAACACGTCGCCACCGCCGCTGCAAAGTTGGGCCTCGAACACATCGTCGTCACCAGTGTCGACCGCGACGACCTGCCGGACGGCGGGGCGGGGCAGTTCGTGAAGGTCATAGAGGCGCTTCGGCGCGAGACGCCGAACACGACGATCGAGATCCTGACGCCGGATTTCCGCAACAAGATGCGCCCTGCGGTCGAGGCGATCGTCGCGGCGGGCCCCGACGTCTACAATCACAACCTGGAAACGGTGCCCCGGCTCTATCCCACGATCCGGCCAGGCGCGCGCTACTACGCCTCGCTCCGATTGCTCGAGGAAGTGAAGTCGCACAATCCGCGCATCTTCACCAAGAGCGGGATCATGCTGGGCCTCGGCGAGCAGCGCCTTGAGGTTCACCAGGTGATGGACGACATGCGCAGTGCCGACATCGATTTCATCACCATGGGCCAGTACCTGCAGCCCACCCCGCGCCATGCGAAGGTCGAGGATTTCGTCACACCCAAGGCGTTCGCCGCCTATGGCGCGATCGCGCGGGCCAAGGGGTTCCTGCAGGTCGCCGCGAGCCCGCTGACACGATCGAGCTATCATGCCGGAGACGACTTCGCGGCCATGCGCGCCGCGCGCGAGGAGAAGCTGGCCAAGCTGTCGCGCTAATGCCGGGGATCCACGAAGTCTACGCGCTGCCCTATTCGGCGGAGCAGATGTTCGACTTGGTGGCCGATGTCGGTCGCTACCAGGAATTCCTGCCGTGGGTCATCGCCACGCGCGTCAAGTCGAACAGCGAGACCGAGTTGGTCGCCGACATGCTCGTGGGTTTCAAGCATTTGCGAGAGAAATTCACCTCGCGGGTCGAGAAGGAGCGACCACGCCGGATCGAAGTGTTCTACCTCGACGGGCCGATGAAGGACCTCGACAACTGCTGGAAATTCCGTCCGCTGCCAGACGGTGGGTGCGAGGTCGATTTCCGCGTTGATTTCACCTTTCGCAACGCGGTGTTCGAGGCGCTTGCGGGTCAGTATTTCGACCGGGCGTTCCGCAAGATGGTAGCCGCGTTCGAGGCGCGGGCGCACGAGCTTTACGGCAGCAGCAGCGAGAGCGCTTCAAGCGTCGCCTGACGGCGGATTTCCGACCGCGTCTGCCCGTCGAACTGCTTCATCTCGCCTTCGGGTTCCCCATCGCCTTCGCGGCAGGCGCGCGCGAACACCACCGTGCCGACCGGTTTGAGCGCTGTACCGCCATCCGGTCCAGCAACGCCGCTGATCGCGATTGCGACATCCGCGGACGAGTGGGTGAGGGCGCCCTGCGCCATTGCCCAGACGCACGCGATCGAGACTGCGCCGAACGTCTCGATGATCTCGCTCGATACGTCGAGCTCTTGCACCTTGGCATCGTTCGAATAGGTCACGAACCCGCGATCGAGGACTGCCGACGACCCAGGGATCTCGGTCAGCGCGGCTGCGACCAACCCGCCGGTGCAGCTTTCGGCGAGCGCTACGCGCCGGCCGATCGCGGCGTTCTCCTCGACGACGCGGCGGGCGAGGTCGACGATCTCGGCGGGGAGCAGGCCGCTCACGAAGCGGCCGGGCAGATCGGTGTGTTCTTGGGCTTGGTCATCGCCAGCACGAAACCGATCATCGCGCCGCTGTCGCGCGGGTTCATCACCGACGCGAGCTGCATCCCGCGTTCGACGTTGGTGCAATGCTCAGGCTTCACCGCCTCGCCGACCTTTTGCGAGATCATCGCGTCCACCAGCGGACGGACGGACTCGTCGGGGAGGGCGGCGAACATGGCGATGGGGTCGTTCGCCTTGGCCGCACCCGCCTTGCCTCCGACGTACTTCAGGATCGCCGACTTTGCGACCGGCCAAGTCTCGCCCTGGAGGGCCGCATACTTCTGCGCGAAGGTGTCGCCGCGCGTGGCGAGGAAACCGGACTTTGACAGGCGAGCGGAACACTTGCCTCGAACTCCCTCGACCACGGCGGGCACCGAATAGATCGCCATCTGCGCGACCTCGCGCTCGGTCAGGCAGGCCTTCGCCGCCTGCGCCTGAACCTGGGCGGGTATCAGCGCAGCGAGGGCAGCGGCAGCGAGCAGGGCGGGAGTGCGTTTCAAGGAAAACCTCATGCGTTGCGGATGACGGTCGCGACGGCCTGCGCGGCGATCCCTTCGCCACGGCCCGCGAACCCGAGCCGCTCGGTGGTAGTGGCCTTCACATTTACCGCGCCTGCATCGACCTCGGCAAGCTCCGCGAGCCGCTGGCGCATGGCATCCCTGTGCGGGCCGACCTTGGGTGCCTCGCAGATCAGCGTTACGTCGATGTTCCCGACCCGGTAACCCGCCGCTTTGACGAGCGACACGGCATGCTCGAGAAAGCGCGAGGAGGGCGCGCCCTTCCACTGCGCATCGCTCGGTGGGAAGTGCTGGCCGATGTCGCCCGCTCCCACCGCACCGAGCAGGGCGTCGACGAGCGCGTGGATGCCGACGTCGGCATCGGAATGACCGGCAAGGCCGAGCGTGTGGGGCACCTGCACACCGCAGAGCCACAGCTCCTCGCCCGGCGCCAGGCGATGGACGTCAAAGCCGGTGCCTGTCCGGATGGCTGGGAGCGCGTCCACGAAATCTCCTGCGAATGTCAGCTTGGCGAGCGCTTCGTCGCCCTCGACTAGCATGACGCTGCCTCCCGCCGCATGCAGGACTTGCGCATCGTCGCCCGCATCGCTCTGGTCTTGCCAATCGCGGTGCGCGGCGAGGATGTCTGCGAAGCGGAATGCTTGCGGGGTCTGGACCCGACGAAGCGCGGCCCGGTCGGTCGATCCGGCCATCGTCCCGCCGTCGTCTACCGCGAGGCTGTCGACCACCTGCAAGACCGGAATGGCGCCGGGATGCTGGTCGAGTGCGGACAGCAGGCGATCGATGACAGGGCCGCGCAACCCGGGGCGGGCCGCATCGTGGATCAATACCCGCTCTGCATCTCCGAGTGCTTCAAGCGCGAGCCGGACGGAGTCCTGCCTCGTCGCTCCGCCCGTCACCATGACGACGGGCAGTCCATTGAGCGCCGCTGCAGCCACTTCCTCGCCCCCGTGCGGGATCGCCACGAGGATTGGATCAGCCCCTGCGGCCGCCAGCGCCTCGACCGAATGCCGCACCACCGGCTTGCCGCGCCACTGCGCGAACTGCTTCGGCACCGGTTGTCCCGCGCGCAAACCTTGCCCGGCGGCAACGACGATCGCGGCGAAGGGGGGGAGGGCAGTCATCGGTGACCGCGCGCTACCGCCTTGCGCCGACCCCTTCAATCCACTATGCGCTGCCCAAATTTTAGGCATTCCACCGGACCATGAGCGCGCTACCCTCTCCGCCCCCGTTGCGGCCGATCCATGTCGGCCCCGTCACCGTCGACACGCCGGTCGTGCTCGCACCGATGACGGGCGTGACCGACATGCCGTTTCGCACTCTCGTGCGGCGCTATGGCTCAGGCCTCAACGTGACCGAGATGATCGCCAGCGAAGCGGCGATCCGCGAAACGCGCCAGTCGATCCAGAAAGCCGCATGGGCGCCTGTCGAGGATCCGGTTTCGATGCAGCTAGTCGGGTGCGACCCGGTCTCGATGGCCGAAGCCGCGCGGATGCAGGAAGCCAACGGCGCTGCAATCATCGACATCAACTTCGGTTGCCCGGTGCGCAAGGTCGTCGGCCAATATGCGGGTAGTGCGCTCATGCGCGAGGTTCCGCTTGCGGTCCGGCTGATGCAAGCGACCGTGAAGGCGGTCAACGTGCCCGTCACGGTCAAGATGCGGATGGGCTGGGACCACGACTGCCTCAACGCCCCGGAACTTTCGCGCATCGCCGAGGACCTGGGCGTCAAGATGATCACCGTTCACGGCCGCACGCGCAACCAAATGTACAAGGGCAGCGCCGACTGGGCCTTCGTGCGCAAGGTCAAGGACGCGGTGTCGATCCCGGTCATCGTCAACGGCGACATCTGCTCGATTGCCGACGCGGCGAAAGCACTCGAACAGTCGGGCGCGGACGGCCTGATGATCGGGCGGGGCGCTTATGGCCGTCCGTGGCTGCTCGGCCAGGTCATGCAATGGTGGCGGACGGGCGAGGCTCTCGCCGATCCAGGCATGGACGAACAGCACGCGACGCTTGTCGAACACTACCGCGCTATGCTCGATCACTACGGCGAGTACACCGGCGTGAAGATGGCCCGCAAGCACGTCGGCTGGTACACGAAGGGCCTCCACGGATCGGCCGAGTTCCGCAACAAGGCGAACTTCATCGACGACGCGGCGCAAGTCCTCGGCGAGATCGGCCGCTTTTACGAACCGCTCCTGCTGCGTCAGGCGGCGTGACCACGCTTTCGGGCCGACCGGGACCGCGCGAACAGCTCGCCGGCCTGGTGTTCGCGACGCTGCTGCTCGATCCTGAACTCTTCATCGTCGAGGCCAACCCGGCCAGCGAAGAGATGCTCGGCCGCAGCGCGCATCGGATCATCGGTCGTCCACTGTTCGACATCGTCCAGATCGACGATCCGCGGGTGACTGCGCATTCCCGCGACGAAACCGCGCCAGTCGTGGCGCGGGGCGTAATGATCCGTGCTGGCCAGCAGGTTCACCGCGTCAATATGTCGGTGTCGCCGTTGCCCACTCATCCGGGCTGGCGTGTGGTGACTCTATCGGAAGCCGGACAGGGCGAGATGGACGACGACGATCGCGGGGCGGGCTCGCTCGGCGCACCCGCAGTCCTGGCCCACGAGATCAAGAACCCGCTCGCGGCAATTCGCGGGGCGGGGCAGCTTATCGCTCGCAAGCTGGAGCAAAAGGACCGCCCACTCGCCGACCTGATCGCGACCGAAGTTACCCGGATCGCATCCCTCATCGACCGGATGCAGCGCATCGGCGCACGCGGGGCTGAACCCAATGCGCCGCTCAACCTGCACGAAGGGGTCCGCCGGGCCATCGGAACGGTTCGTGGTGGCGGCCTGCGCGGGGTAGAACTGGTCGAGGAGTTTGACCCCTCGCTGCCGCCCGTCCTTGGCAACGAGGGCGCCTTGGAGCAGGTGATGATCAACCTGCTGGCGAACGCCCGCGACGCCTGCGCGGGAACGGAAGACGCCCGCATCACCGTGAAAACGCGCTATGTCAGCGGCCATATTTTCAATGCAATTCGTCCAGGCCGCTCGATCCGCCTACCGGTCGAACTGACCGTGAGCGACAACGGCCCCGGCATCGACCCCGAATTGCGCCCCCACGTGTTCGAGCCATTCGTGAGCAGCAAGAAGAGCGGGCAAGGGCTAGGCCTCGCGCTCGTCCGGCGGCTCGTCCAGGATATGGACGGCCGCATCGCCCACGAGCGCGACGACAAGGCAGGCCTCACCCATTTCCGCATCCACCTGCCATTGGCGAAGCAGGGATAATAACCGTGCCCAACCCTATCCTGCTGGTCGAGGACGACCCCGGCATCGCCACGGTGATCGTGACCGCGCTGGAAGACGAAGGCTTTTCGGTCGACCGCGTGGAAGGAATTGCGGAGCGCGACCGGCTTCTGGCAGACCGCGACTATCTCGTCATGTTGACCGATGTCGTGCTCGCCGACGGTGACGGGTTGGCATCCCTCGCCGAGGTGCGGGAACGGCGCCCCGACATGCCGGTGATCGTCCTCTCGGCCCAGAACACGCTCGACACTGCGGTGCGCGCGACCGAGCTTTCGGCCTTCGAGTATTTTCCCAAACCGTTCGACCTCGACGAACTGGTGCGCGCGGTCGTCCAGGCGGTGGGTCAGCGAAGCGGCAGCGACGATGCATTGGGCGAAGACACCGGCGACGCGCTTCCCCTCGTCGGGCGCAGCCGGGCGATGCAGGGCGTCTACCGCATGATCACCCGCGTCCTGCGCAACGACCTCACGGTCCTGGTGCTCGGCGAGTCGGGCACCGGCAAGGAACTGGTAGCCGAGGCGATCCACCAGCTCGGTCATCGCAAGACGGGTCCGTTCGTGGCGGTCAACGCCGCCGCGATCCCGCACGAGCTGATTGAAAGCGAACTGTTCGGGCACGAGAAGGGCGCCTTCACGGGCGCGATTGCGCAGGCGATCGGCAAATTCGAGCAGGCGAACGGTGGGACGCTGTTCCTCGACGAGATCGGCGACATGCCGCTCGAGGCGCAGACGCGGTTGCTTCGCGCGCTCCAATCGGGGCGCATCCGCCGGGTTGGCGGACGGCAGGAGATCGCCGTGGACGTGCGCATCGTCGCGGCGACCAACCGCGATCTTGCCCCGATGATCGCGGCGGGCACTTTTCGCGAGGACCTGTTCTACCGCCTCAACGTCGTCCCGATCGAGCTTCCGCCCTTGCGGGACCGACGCGACGACATTGCCGCGCTGGCCCGACATTTCCTCGGCCTCGCCGTTGCCGAAGGCTTGCCGCGCCGGCGCATCGCGGTCGACGCGATTGCAGCGCTGGAGCGGTTCCCGTGGCGCGGGAACGTGCGCGAACTGCGCAACGCGGTGTTTCGGCTGGCGCTGATCGCGCGCGACGAGACCATCGATGCCGAAACGGTGGAGTCTGTTCTCGGATCGCCGCCACCCTCCGCCGAGAGTCAGGCAGCGGTAGGCTTTGCGGGCGCCCTGGATCAGTGGCTGCGGGTGACGCCGGCCCGCAGCGGTCAGCTTTACCATGATGCGCTGGCGGAATTCGAACGACCGTTGCTCGCACATGCGCTCGCCGAGACGGGGGGTAACCAGCTGCGCGCGGCACGGTTGCTCGGCATCAACCGCAATACCCTTCGCAAGCGCCTCAACGACCTCGACATCGACCCAGAGGCCTGTGCCCGGCAGTGAGCGTCATCCTGCCGAAAATCGCTTGCAAATTTGCAACAGTAGAGTTGTAACCAAGCCACGATGGCTCCCGCGGATTCACTGACGACGTCTCGAGCCTCTACCCGCAGCCCGCGCTGGTGGCGCCGGTTCGTGGTCGCGAGCCGCAAGGCGAACTTTTTCCTGATCCTCGAAGTGCTGGCGGTCGTGGCGTTCGGCGGCATGGTGTGGACCACCTGGTACACATTCACCAGCGCGCCACCCGATGGCCAGCTGCTGCCTTCCCGGCAGGTCGCAGGGCTGCTGATCGCGACCTTGGTGCCGGGGATGGCGCTACTTGTCCTGCTCGGACGACGTCTCGCTTTGCGGCGCGCGGCCGGTACGACGGCGCGGCTTCACGTGCGGCTCGTGTTCTTCTTTTCGCTCGTCGCCGCAGTTCCGACGTTGCTGGTTGCCGGGTTCGCGGCCTTTCTGTTCCAGTCGGGCGTCGATTTCTGGTTCTCGGACAATTCGCGCGGGTTGATGCAGAATGCCAACAACCTGGCGCGTGGTTACTATGAACAGAACCAGGTTCAGGTGGCAAACCAGACGGTCGCGATGGCGAGCGACATGGGTTACTATCTGCAAAGCTTTGACCTAACCGACCCGGACCTGGCCGACGTCTATTTTCTGCAGGTCAAACAGCGCGAGATCAACGAATCGGCTATCCTCCAGCGGGTGAGCGATGGCTCTTTGCGGATTGCAGCCGTATTCGATCTGAACAAGGACAACAGCCCCGCTCAATTCGCCCAATCCGCCCTCGGTCGTTTGGGTAATGGCGAACAAGTGGTCGTGAGCGGTAATCCGACCCGCATCGAAGCACTGGCACCAGTCGATTCGAAAGCCGGGATTTACCTCTACAACGCGCGGAATACTGAATCCTTGGGGTTCAGCCAATGGTCGAGCGCCCAGTCGATCGTGGCTGCCTACGATGTGCTGACCAAGCGAGCCCGCGCCCTGCAACTCCGCTTCAACCTGGCGTTGTTCTTCGTCAGTCTCGCGCTCGTGGGAGTTGCGGTGTGGTTCGCATTGCGTTTCGCCGATCGGCAGGTCGAGCCGCTGACCAACCTCGTCGGCGCCGCGCGAAAGATCGGCGCGGGCGAGTTCGTCCGCGTAGAAGGCCGCACCGGGTCCGACGAGATCGGCATGCTCAACCGCGCGTTCAACCGAATGACCGGCCAGATCGAGCAGCAGACTGCCGCACTCCTCGGAGCAAACCGCCAGCTCGATGAGCGCCGCGCATTCATAGAGGCGGTCGTCGAATCCATTTCCGCCGGCATCGTCACCATCGACCACACCGGCCGCGTTCTCCTGATGAACAGCTCGGCGCAAGAACTGGTGCTCGGCGGCAAGGGGCCGGTGCCCGCCGCCGTTCAGCTTGGCGAGATCGCGCCGCAGCTTGCCACGCTCGTCGATGCGCGGCTGACCAACGGAATCGTCAACTGGACCAAGGGCGGCGAGCTTCTGACGCTAGCGGTCAAGGTCGCCGAAGCGCCCGACGGGCGCGTGATTACCTTCGAGGACATCACCCGCCAGATTCTCGACCAGCGACAGGCCGCCTGGTCCGACGTCGCACGCCGCATCGCGCACGAGATCAAGAACCCGCTTACACCGATCCAGCTCGCCACCGAGCGCCTCAAGCGGCGGTATCGCAAGCAGATCGAAAAAGACGGCGAGCTGTTCGACGAGCTCACCAATACGATTGTCCGCCAGGTTGGCGACCTGCGCAAGATGGTAGACGAGTTCTCCAGCTTCGCACGCCTGCCCAAACCGGTATTCCGTAGCGAGGATCCGCAGGACCTCGTCAAGCAGGCGCTGTTCCTGCAGGAAGTCGCCCATCCCGAAATCGACTTCGCTTACGCCTCCGACGACGAAGAGCCGATCGCCATAGCCTGCGACCGGCATCAAGTTGGGCAGGCGATGACCAACGTGCTCAAGAATGCTGTCGAGGCTATCGAGGCGCGCGCGCGAACGGCGGAGCCCGACTATCGCGGGCGCATTGCCGTGTCGCTGAGCAGTTCGGCGGACCTGGTCACCGTTGCGGTCGACGACAACGGCGTGGGCCTTCCGCATGACCGTGAACGGATCGTCGAACCCTACGTGACGACCCGCGAAAAGGGCACCGGCCTCGGCCTCGCGATCGTCAACAAGATCGTCGAGGAGCACGGCGGCGACATGACATTCGCCAACCTCCCCGGCGGCGGAACGGGCACGCGGGTGACCTTGCGGTTCGCGCGCGATCCCCTTGCGCAAAGCGGGACGGTGGCAGCCGAATGATTGAACTGGAGAATTGATGGCGCTCGATATTCTGATCGTCGACGATGAACGCGACATCCGCGAGCTCGTCGCCGGTGTCTTGAGCGACGAAGGCTACGATTGCCGCACGGCCGGCGACAGCACGGCCGCGCTGGCCGCGGTCGACTCGCGCAGGCCTAGCCTGGTGCTGCTCGACGTGTGGCTGCACGGCAGCCCGATGGACGGGCTCGAAGTGCTCGACGAGATCAAGAAGCGCGAACCCGAGCTGCCGGTGATCATCTTCTCCGGCCACGGCAACATCGACACCGCGGTCAGCGCGGTGAGCCGCGGGGCGATGGATTTCATCGAAAAGCCGTTCGAGGCGGAAAAGCTGCTGCTGCTCGTCCAGCGCGCCACCGAGACCGAGCGCCTCCGCCGCGAGAATACGCGCCTGCGCGAAGGGTTCGCCCGAGGCGAGGAGTTCACCGGCAACTCTGCGGCGATCAATGCCGTTCGCGCAACACTCAAGCGCGTTGCGAATACCGGCAGCAGAGTACTCATCAGCGGTCCCGCCGGCGCGGGCAAGGAAGTCGCCGCGCGATTGCTCCATTCCTGGAGTCCGCGGGCGGACGGGGCGTTCGTGATCGTCAACTCAGCGCGCATCACACCGGAACGGTTCGAACAGGAACTGTTCGGCGAAGAAGCGGATGGAAAGCTCGTCCGGCCCGGCTTGCTCGAAATGGCCGATGGGGGAACTCTCTATCTCGACGAGGTGGCCGATATGCCGCTCTCGACGCAGGCTCGCATCCTCCGTGTGCTCACCGAACAAAGCTTCGTACGCGTGGGCGGCAACCGGCAGGTGGGTGTCGACGTGCGTGTCGTGTCCTCGACCTCGCGCGACCTGGCGCGGGAAATGGAGGAGAAGCGCTTCCGCGAAGATCTGTTCTACCGACTCAACGTCGTCCCGGTGACAATCCCTTCGCTTGCCGAGCGGCGTGACGACATTCCTGCACTCGCAGGGCATTTCTTCACCCGCTATGCTTCGGAACAGGGCATCTCGCCGCCCGAAGTGAGCGCCGAAGCGATCGCCGCACTGCAGGCCTACGACTGGCCGGGGAACGTCCGCCAGCTCCGCAATGTGATCGAACGCACCATCATCCTCACCCCGCGAGATCGACTGGAAACGGTCGAGGCCGACATGCTGCCGAGCGAAGTGGCCGGAGGACGCGGGGGAGGGGGCGGTGGCGCCGCCTCGCTCATGGGTGTCCCATTGCGCGAGGCGCGCGAAAGCTTCGAACGCGAATACCTGACGATCCAGATCCGCCGCTTCTCGGGCAACATCTCCAAAACCGCCAGCTTCATCGGCATGGAACGCTCGGCGCTGCACCGTAAACTCAAGCTGCTCGGCATGGGTGACCGTCACGGCGAAGAATAGACGATCGCACCTTTTGGAACGCAGGTGCAGCAAAAGCATTTGCGAAAAGTGGCTGACGCGCCATATTCGGTAGCGATTGCGGCAACTGCTTCGGCAGTCGCCAGATTGCGGACCGCAAGCGCGGCCGCCAACAAAAGGAGACGTCAGAAGTGTCCACCA
This sequence comes from Tsuneonella sp. HG094, assembly GCF_053819285.1. Classification (NCBI taxonomy): domain Bacteria; kingdom Pseudomonadati; phylum Pseudomonadota; class Alphaproteobacteria; order Sphingomonadales; family Erythrobacteraceae; genus Tsuneonella; species Tsuneonella sp. HG094. The sequence continues at coordinate 1,144,390 of NZ_JBSORA010000001.1, read as the reverse complement.
CTCGTACCCTGAGCGCGCGTCCGAAATCGGCGAAGGAAGAAGCTCCCGCCTCCGCGCCCACCGGCGGCAAGCAGCAAAGCCTTCAGGACGCCTTCCTGAACCTGCTGCGCAAGAACAAGACCCCTGTCACGATGTTCCTCGTCAAGGGCGTGAAGTTGCAGGGCATTGTGACCTGGTTCGACAACTTCTCCATTCTGCTACGGCGCGACGGACAGTCGCAACTGGTCTACAAGCACGCTGTCTCGACAATCATGCCGGGCAATCCGATCGACGCTGCTCAGTTCGCGAGCCAGGGCTCGGGCGCCAAGCAGCGTCTGCTGCAGGACGTGTTCCTCAGCCGCGTGAAAGAGGCTGGCGTCCAGGTAACGATGTTCCTCGTCAACGGCGTGATGCTCCAGGGCAAGATCGCGGCATATGACCTGTTCTGCATGATGCTGGAGCGCGAAGGCTACGTCCAACTCGCGTACAAGCACGCGGTCTCGACCATCCAACCGGCGAGCGCGGTGGATCTGTCGGACGAATTTGAAGGCGACACCGACTGAGTTTCGACGAAAACCTGCTGGGCGAGGTGTCGCGCGGAGCGCGCGCCATCGTCGTCTGCCCCGACGTCCGCGGACGCCATCACGACCTCGAGCCGGAGGCCCGGCTCGAGGAAGCATGCGGCCTTGCGCTTGCGATCGGCATCGTCGTGGCGGAAGCGCAGGTCATTCCCGTGCGCGAGGTGAAGCCAGGCACCCTGTTCGGCGCGGGCCAGGTAGACAACATCGCGATCGCCTGCGAGCAGAACGAGGCGGAACTCGTCATCGTCGATGGCGCGTTGAGCCCGATCCAGCAGCGCAACCTCGAGGACAAGCTCAAGCGCAAGGTCATCGACCGGACCGGGCTTATCCTGGAGATATTCGGCGAACGCGCGGCGACGGCCGAAGGGCGGTTGCAGGTCGAACTTGCCCACCTCGATTACCAGCAGAGCCGCCTCGTCCGCTCATGGACCCACCTCGAACGTCAGCGCGGCGGCTTCGGCTTCCTCGGCGGGCCCGGCGAGACCCAGATCGAGGCGGACCGCCGGATGATCCGCCAACGCATGGGCCGGCTGCGCAAGGAACTGGAAGGCGTGCGCAAGACGCGCGCACTCCACCGCGAGCGCCGCGGCCGCGCGCCATGGCCCGTGATCGCGCTGGTTGGCTACACTAACGCCGGAAAATCGACGCTTTTCAATCGCCTGACGGGCGCAGAGGTCATGGCGGAGGACCTGTTGTTCGCCACGCTCGATCCCACCATGCGGGCGATCTCGCTGCCCGGTGTGGAGAAGGCCATCCTGTCGGACACGGTAGGCTTCATCTCCGACCTGCCGACCCAGCTCGTCGCCGCGTTCCGTGCGACGCTGGAGGAAGTGACCGGCGCCGACGTGATCCTGCACGTCCGCGATATCGCCAATCCTTCGACGCAGGCGCAGAAAACGCAGGTGCTCGAGGTTCTCGGCGATCTCGGTGTGACCGAGGGCGAGGAGGGCGGGGGCATCCCCATCATCGAGGTGTGGAACAAGCTCGATCTCCTCGATGCCGAAACGGCTGGCGAAGTGCGCGAAGCCGCGTCGCACGACGATACGGCTGTCGCGATTTCCGCGTTCAGCGGTGAGGGCGTCGATGCGTTATTGGAGCGGCTTGGCGATCAATTGACTCAGGGCGCGCACGTCCACGAACTGCTGCTCCCGGCGAGCGAGGGGCGGCGGATTGCGTGGCTGCACGCCCACGGCGAAGTGCTGGAAGAAGGCGATGCCGGGTCCGGTGCACAGGGACCGCTGCGGCGACTGGTTGTTCGGCTCAACGCCAAGGAGCTGGGCCAGTTCGAGACTCTGTGACTACTCGGCGGCCTTGACCGCCTGCCACAAGGCCTCCTGATCTTCGAGCGTGCGCTGTGGAAAGTCACCCCCTGCCAGCGCTTCCATCGCACGAAATCGGCGTTCGAATTTTGCATTCGCGGCACGCAGCGCGTCCTCTGGCCCGATGCCGTACGATCGGACGAGATTGACCGCCGCGAACAGCATGTCGCCCGCTTCCTCAAATTGGTCAGCCTCGGAGGCTTCTGCGAGTTCAGCCATCTCCTCGCGCAATTTGTCCGCAGGACCGTCGTGGTCGGGCCAGTCGAAACCGACGCGTGCTGCACGCTTCTGCAACTTGTCGGCGCGCATCAGCGCCGGGAGCGCAGCCGCTACACCGTGGAGCGCGCTCTGCGCGCCCTTGTCTGCGCGTTCGGCCGCCTTGAGCGCCTCCCAGCGGACTTCGCGGTCCTCGCCCGGCGCAGCGGCATCGCCAAAGATGTGCGGATGTCGGTTTTCGAGCTTGTCGGCGATCGAGCGCGCGACGTCCCCGAACGCGAACAGTCCGGCTTCTTCGGCGATGCGCGCCTGGAACACGACCTGGAACAGCAAGTCACCGAGTTCATCGCGGATATCGTCGATGTCGCCGCGCGCTACGGCATCCGCGACTTCGTAAGCTTCCTCGATTGTATGCGGGACGATCGTTTCGAAGCGCTGCGCGCGATCCCACTCGCAACCATGCTGCGGGTCACGGAGGGTGGCCATGATGGCGAGGAGGCGGCGGAGTTGATCTGACATATTGGATTGATAATATATATTATGTTAAATGATGGATGAACTCAGGAGATCCCTCATCCCATCAACAAGGAGAATACCAGTGCGACCGAAACGAAAATACCCGCCCAGACCAGCGCTAGCCGGATGTTCTCCTTCCAGCCAAGCCTGAAGCTTGCGAATGCGCTGGTTGCCAGCACGAGCCACGCGATCAGCGCGATAATCTGAACGACGCCGCCTTCGCTCACAAAACGATCTCCAGGCCGTCGTACCCGACTTCGACCCCGATCGGCATCTCCGCGACCAGCGTTCGGTAGTCCATCGACTTGTCGAGATGTGTGAGGACGGTGCGCCCGGCATCTACTGTCCGCGCGAACTCGAGCGCCATTTCGAGATGCGCGTGGGTCGGATGCGGGCGGCGCCTCAGACAATCGACGACCAGCAGGTCGACGCCTTCGAACAGATCAACCATCGCGTCCACGACCTCACTGAAGTCCGTCGCGTAACCGATTGATTTACCATCTGCTTCGAAACGAAACGCGGTAGATTTCGCCGGTCCGTGCGGCATCAGGCAATGCCCGACCGAGAAGCCCGCAAAGATACGCAGCCGCTCAAGTGTGTTGAGATCGCAAATAGTCGGATATCCGTACTCACCCGCGAAAACATAGCTGAAGCGCGCGCGGAGCCTGCGGACGGTTTCGTCTCCGGCGAACCCCGGCAGCGGCCCCGCGCGGTCGTAGCGCATGACGCGCAGGTCATCGATGCCGTGACAGTGATCGGCGTGGTCGTGCGTCCAGAACACGCCGTCCACGCGGTCGATCTTGTTGGCGAGCAGTTGTTGGCGAAGATCGGTCGAGGTATCGACCAATAGCCGCTTGCCCTCGTTGCTCTCGACCATGATCGACACGCGCGTTCGCCGGTTGCGCGGCTCGTTGGGGTCGCATTCGCCCCAGTCGTCGCCGATCCGCGGCACCCCGGTTGAGGTGCCTGATCCTAGCATGACCAGCTTCATGCCGCGGCCTTGCGGAACAGGCGAAAGAAGTTGTCCGTCGTCGTTTCGGCGAGTTCAGCAAGCTCCACGCCGCGCAATCCGGCCACGAAAGCGGCAGTGTCGCGCACGAAGGCAGGTTCGCACGGACGGCCCCGGTGCGGAACCGGTGCCAGAAACGGGCTGTCAGTTTCGACCAGCAGTCTCTCGTCCGGCAATTCTGCTGCGATCTCCTGCAGTTCGTGCGCATTCTTGAACGTCACGATGCCCGACAGGGAAATGGTCAGGCCGAGGTCGAGGACGGTTCGCGCGAACCCGGCGGACGCAGTGAAGCAGTGGATCAGCGCCGGGAAGGTGCCCTGCTCCATCTCGTCGGTGAGTATCGCGGCGGTGTCGTCCTCGGCATCGCGAGTATGAATTATGATCGGCAGGCCCGTCTCACGCGCCGCTCCGATGTGCATGCGGAACAGGTCGCGCTGCACCGCGCGGTCGGACTTGTCGTAGTAGTAATCGAGGCCGCTCTCGCCGATACCGATCACCTTCGGATGATCCGCGGCCGCTAACAGCGCCTCGCGTCCCAAATCGGCGTGGCCGTCGGCCTCGTGGGGATGAATGCCCACGCTGGCCCAGACGTCCGGCTCACGCTCGGCGGTCGCCACGACCGTCGCCCATTCGCGCTGGCGGGTCGAGATGTTGAGCATGCCGGTGACCCCGGCTGCCCTCGCCCGCTCCAGCACTCCATCACGGTCTTCGGCGACGCCTTCGTATTCGAGGTGGCAGTGGCTGTCGATCAGCCTCACGCAGCGTCCTCGATGGGTAGTTCGAGGCGCGGAAATACGCCGACGGGTTGCGACAGGCGGACGTCACCTAGACCCGCAATCCAATCTTTGTCGGCAAGCGCGGCGAAGTCGCGCGCATCGGCTGCGATGCCCATCTGGTCGAGAAGCGCATCGATGCTCGTCGGCACGATCGACCGGATCGCGATGGCGAGATCGCGCACCTGCCGAACGAGCGTCATGAGGACCGCCGCCATTCGATCGGGATCGGTCTTGCGCAGAGCCCACGGCGCCTGTTCATCGACATAGGCATTGCAAGCGAACACGGCCCGCATCCACGCTTCGATACCCTCGCTGAACGACAGTTCCTCGAAGCGCGCCTGCATCGCGGCGATTTCGCCTGCCACCAGCGCGGTCAGAACCGTGTCGGCCTCGGCCACCGGCAAGTCCGCGCGAAGTTCGCCGTCCAGGTTCTTGAAAATCATCGACAACACGCGCTGTGCCAGGTTGCCGAAGCTGTTGGCTAATTCGGCATTGCAGCGGGTGACGATCGCCTCGGCGGAAAAGCTGCCGTCTTTGCCGAATGGAACCTCCGCCAGGAGGAAGTACCGCAACTGGTCGACCCCGTACCGCTCGGCGAGTTCGAGCGGATCGACCACGTTGCCGGTCGACTTCGACATCTTCTCGCCGCGATGGAGCAGGAAGCCGTGACCGAAAATGGCCTTCGGCAGCGGCAGGCCGGCGCTCTTGAGGAATGCGGGCCAATAGACCGCATGGAAGCGGACGATGTCCTTGCCGATCAGGTGCAGGTTGGCGGGCCAGAAGCGGTCGAACTCCCCTTCCCGGTCGGGAAACCCGATCCCGGTGAGGTACGTCGTCAGCGCATCGACCCACACGTACATCACGTGGCCCGGACTGCCAGGGACCGGCACGCCCCAGTCGAAGCTGGTGCGGCTCACCGACAGGTCGCGCAATTCATTGCCCTTGAGGAACGCGAGAACCTCGTTGCGGCGGCTCTCGGGCTCGAGGAAGCCCGCGCATTCATTGAGTTCGATCAGAAAGTCGCGGTATTTCGACAGGCGGAAGAACCAGCTCTCCTCAACCGTCCATTCGACTGGCGTCCCTTGCGGCGAAAGCTTGGCGCCCCCTTCCCCTTCGACGATTTCCCCCTCCCCGTAGAAAGCCTCGTCGCGAACTGAATACCAACCCTCGTAGCGATCGAGATAGAGGTCGCCGCTGGCCGCCATCGCTTCCCAGATCGCGGTGCTCGCGGCGAAATGCTGCTCTTCCGTGGTGCGCCGGAATGCGCTGTAATCGATGTGAAGAGCGTCGCACATCTCACGGAAATAGTTCGACATCTCCGTCGCGAATTCAAGCGTGTCGCGCCCTGCGTCGCGCGCCGTCTTGGCCATCTTGAGGCCATGCTCATCGGTGCCGGTGACGAGGCGCACGTCGTAACCCTGCGCCTTCTTGACCCGCGCGATCACGTCGGCCGCGATCGCCTCGTACGCATGGCCGATGTGCGGCCGTCCGTTGGGGTAGCTGATCGCGGTGGTAAGGTAATATGGCTCAGGCATCGACGCGCTCGCTAGCGGCGGCAGCCGAAGCGAGCAAGCCACCGATCTGCATCACGAGGATGCCGGGGTCGAAGTTGTGCGTCGGCGCCTGCGCCGAAAGCCGCACGAGGTCGGCATGCGCATCCACTAGCGCGGGCAAGCCGCTCCGCGGCACGCCATCGGTCATGCGGACGAGGGTCGCGCGGGCAAGGTCGAGCACGGCCGCCATCCGCTCGCGATCGGGGCGCGCGCCGACTTCGGCCGCGAGCTTTCCCCGCAAGGAGAAATCCCCGTCACCGCCGCGGACGATCTGCTGCATCAGCGCGTCGACCGGCCCCAGGTCCTGCGCCACGAAATCGAGCGCCGCGCCGGGCGAACCTGCCGCCGCTGCCACCGCCGCTGCGCGGGTCGCAGGGTTTGCCTCGGGCGCTTCGGCGGCAAGAATACGAGATATAGTCTCGTCTTCGAGCACCGGAAACCGCAGCAGGCGGCAGCGAGAGCGGATCGTCGGCAGCAGTCGGGCCGGACGATGCGCGACGAGCAGGAAGAACGTGCCCACCGGCGGTTCCTCAAGGCTTTTCAGCAGCGCGTTCGAGGAGCCTGTCTCCATGTCGTCCGCGGGATCGATGATCACGGCCCGCCGGCTGCCGAGCGTGGGGCGGGTCGTCAGCCGCCGCTGCATCTCGCGAATCTGTGAAATCTTGATGTTGCGCGCGAGTTCGTAGTCCTTGCCCTCGTCGCGCTTTTTCTCCTCCTTGTCGTCCTTCGGCAGGTGCGACAGCACGAGGATGTCCGGATGCTGGCCCTCGGGCTGCGGAACGCCCGGCTCGGCAACCAGTTCGCGCGCGGCGGCAAGGGCAAAGGACATCTTGCCGAGACCCTTCTTTCCCGCGAGCAGCCAGGCATGGTGCATCCGCTCCCCGCCAAGTCCCTCGCGCCACTCCCGCCAGGCCGCATCGTGACCGTCGAAATTCATGCTGCGCCATTCACCAACGGCGCGATCGCTTCCCAGACCGCGCGGTGGACCACTTCGGGCTCAGCATCTCCAGCGATGACGGCAAATCCGTCCGGATCGGCAGCGGCGAGCGCGGCGAAGGTTTCAGCGACTGCGCGGTGATAGGCAGCATTGCGACCGCCGATGGCATCGGACACCGCGCCGTCGCGCGCGCTCGTCCGCTCGAGGGCAGTGGCGGGATCCACGGTTAGGAGGATCGTGAGGTCGGGACGAAGCCCTCCGCTGCCGATTTGGTGCAGCTGGCGCACCACTTCATCGCCTACCCCGCCCGCACCGCCCTGATAGGCACGGCTCGAATCGACGAACCGGTCGCAAACGACCCATTTCCCTTCGAAGAGCGAAGGACGGATGAGGCGCGCAACATGATCCGCGCGGGCGGCAGCGAACAGCAGCGCTTCGGCCTGCGGCCCCCACCCCTCGCCAACCGGATTGAGCAGGAGCGCGCGGATCTCTTCCGCTCCGGGAGTGCCGCCCGGCTCGCGGGTCAGCACCACGCTCTCACCGCATTCGCGAAGTGCCTGGGCAAGCAGGCGCGCCTGCGTCGACTTGCCGCAGCCTTCGCCGCCTTCGAAGGCGATGAAGCGCCCTTGGGCCATCAGAACAGCCCGACGACGCCGTTCAGCAGGCGCTCGGCTGCGTTCGCCTTGTCGACCGCCTCGCCCGCCATGAGAGGCACCCGTGAGGGCCGCATCCCGTCTACCGCGATTTCCAGCTCGGCAACTTGCTCGCCCTTAGCGATCGGAGCCCGGAGGGGGCCTTGATAGTGCACGGTAAGAACCGCCTTGCCCGATTGGCCGGCCGGGAGATCGTAGCCGATCGACCGTGCCGCGACGAGGCCGACATTCCGGGCCGAGCCACCTTGCACTTCGGCCTCGCCGACCGATTGCCCGCGCGCGAACAGGGGGTGCCCGTCGAAGGCACTGAAGCCCCACTCCATGAACGAGCGCGATGCCGACTTCTGGGTGCGGGACGTCGGAGCCCCGCCGATCACCATCACGAGCCGGCGGCCGTCCCGCTCGGCGCTGCCGAGAAAGCCGTATCCGGCTTGGTTGGTGAACCCGGTCTTGATCCCGTCCGCACCCGCCACGATGCCGGTGACGGGATCGTGATTGCGCTGCTCGAACCCGTTGAACTTCAATCGCTTGTGACCGAAATACCGTTTGTAGAGGTCCGGGTGACGAGTGATCATCGCGTCGGCGAGGGTCGCAAGGTCGCGTGCGGTGGTGAACGTGCGTCCTTCGTCCATCCACCCATTGGGCGTCCCGAAGTGGCTGTCATGCATTCCGATGGAACGCGCGGTCGCGTTCATCTGGTCGACCCATTTTGGCAGTGATCCGGCGAGTCCTACGCCGAGAACCGCGGCACCGTCGTTCGCCGAAACCGTTGTCACGCCGTGGAGCAGCGCGTCGATGCTCACGCGCTGGCGATGCTCGAGGAACATCGTGGATCCCACCCCGTGCCAGTCGGTCCAGGTCTGGTCGTCGACCAGCACGAGTTGCTCGGGAGTGACCTTTCCTGCGCCGATCATCTCGAACGCGGTGAATACCGTCATCACCTTGGTGATCGAGGCCGGCATGAAGCGCCGGTTCGGTTCCCGCGCATAGAGCGTCTGCCCCGAGGACAGGTCAACGAGTAGCGCGATGGGCACCTCGACGGGCGGCGTGACCGGCTCGATGGCCATGGGATCGGCGCTCGCCGCGGCCACGCTCAACGAGAGCGCGGCAACAAGCGGCAATGACATCAGAAGAGGTTTCAACTGCACTCCCGCCGCCGGGCGAGAGCCGACGGTTCAACCTGCTGTGGTGACTCGCGCGTCGCTATAACCGGCGGCCCGCACCTTGGCGAGCGCGGCATCCGCCTGTCCACGGCTGGTGAACGGCCCGGTCCTGACGCGATAGAGTTTGCCTGCGGGTGTCACATGCCCACCCAGCGCCTGCGCCGCGCGCTTCGCATTGTCCTGGCTGGCGAAGGTACCGGCCTGGATGACAAAATCGCCGATCGCCGGACTGACCGCAACTCCAACGTCCTTGGCAGGAATCGGTGTCGGCGCTGCGATTTGCTTCGTGGCAAGTGGCGGCAGAGGGTAGGCCGATCCGGCCTTCGGCGCGACAACGACGGCGCGCGCAGGTTCGGCCTTCGGAGCGACTGAAGCCAGTTCTCCGACCTGGTTCGCCGGAACCTGCGGCTTGAGACTGGCCGCGCCCGAAGTCGGCAGTTTGCGGCGAAGCACGTCGACCAGCGCCTTCGGCGTATCCATCCGGTCGGGAACCGAACGCCCGGCGCGCAATTCAGCACGGTCCTTTTCGAGCGGATTGACCCGCCGCACGCGCACGGCAGCCCCCTCTTCCGCCCCGAGCTGGCTTGCGGCGCCCGCTGACAGCGCAACGAACTGCGAACCGGCCATCGGACCGCGCCGCTCTACCCGCGCGAGGATCGTCTTTCCGGTCCCGAGAGAGGTTATCTCGACATAGCTCGGCAAGGGCAGCGTCCGGTGGGCGATCGTCACGCCCTCCCCCGCATCTCGACCGGCATAGCCGACCACGTCGTAGTTCATCGTGTCAGCGGGTGTGTACTGCGTGCCGTCGACGGTAAACACCTCGCCCAGAATGACCGGATAATCGGCCGCGGGACCCGTGATGTCGCGAGCCAGCGAACCGTTCGCGCCAAGCGATGTGGCCGGACGATCACCGCCACCGATCACCCCGCAAGCGGCGAGCGCGGCAGTCGTCAGGCCGAGGGCAAGGAACCGGAAACCGGCATCAACGGGCAATCTCATCTGCAAGCAATCCCACACTCATGGCGTAGTAGTTCGAGCAGTTATATTCGAGGATGACCCGATAATTTGTCGTTAAGAGCCAAGCACGCGTCCCCGGTCCATCGGGCTGGAACAGTGACGCCGTGACGTCATCGGCAAGGGGAACCTGCGGCTGCACGCCCATGCGGCGCCATTCGCCGACGCTCATCCACCGGCTGTGCCGCCCGTGTACGGCCGAGCACGCGGGAGCGTTCATGCCGGACTTCAATCCGTTCCAGTCGAGACCTGCGGGGACGTAGGCCTGGACGCCCCAGGGCTGGCCGCGCCTCCAGCCCGCGTCCTTGAAGTAATTGGCGATCGAAGCGAGCGTATCGGCGCGGCTGTTCCAGATGTCCCGGCGACCGTCTCCGTCGCCGTCCTGTGCCAGGCGCAGGTAGATGCTCGGCAGGAACTGCGGATTGCCGAAAGCCCCCGCCCAGCTGCCCTTGAGGGTCGAGCGGTTGACGCCGAGGTCCGCGATCTTGAGCAGGTCCACGAATTCGGTGGCGAACAATTCGCGCCGACGACCTTCCCACGCCAGCGTCGCGAGCGAGCGCGCCAGGTCGAAATCGCCGGTGTAGCTGCCGTAGTTCGTCTCGTGCCCCCAGATCGCGACGACGATCTTCGCAGGTACGCCATATCGGCTCTCGAGCTGCGCGGCGATCGGGCCGAGCGCCTGGTAGTTGCGCCGCCCGCCATTGATACGTGCAGCATCGACATGGGTATCGAGATACGGCTGCAGCCGCGAGTAACTGCCTGTGTTTGTCGGTGCCCCCGGCTGCGAGCGGTCGAGCTCGATCACGCGGCTGTTCGGCGTGAGGTCATAGGTCATCCGCTGGATCGTCGGCTCGCTCACGCCCTCGGCACGGGCGCGCGCGATCAGCAGCTGGAGATAGGCATCGAACGGCATCGACTGGGCCGCGACGGGTGAAGCGATCAGGGCAGCAAGCAAAGGCAGGAGTTTCAGGCGCATGGTAGTTTGTCGCATAGCCGATACAACGGCGCAAACCGCAATCGGTTCGTGACAACCGCATTCCGCCCCGCTAGCCGCTCGCCTCACCGGACAGGTGGCCGAGTGGTTTAAGGCAGCGGTCTTGAAAACCGCCGTGGGTTCACGCTCACCGTGGGTTCGAATCCCACCCTGTCCGCCAGACCCTTGGAGGATCCCAGTGGCCCGTTTTCTCATCGTCGAAGCCCGGTTCTACGACCACCTGAATGATATGCTGATCGCGGGCGCTCGCGGCGAGTTGGAGCGGAGCGGGCATCAATTCGAAGTCATGACCGTTCCGGGCGCGCTGGAAATTCCCGGCGCAATCGCGATGGCGTCCGAAAGCGGCCAGTATGACGGGTTCGTCGCGATCGGCGTGGTCATTCGCGGCGAGACATATCACTTCGAGATCGTCGCCGGCGAAAGCGCGCGCGGCATCATGGCGCTGACGATGGACGGCGTGCCGATCGGCAACGGCATCCTGACGGTCGAGGACGAAGCGCAGGCGCTCGTCCGCGCCGATCCGGCGCAGAAGGACAAGGGCGGCGAAGCGGCCAAGGCTGCGATGGCACTGCTGACCGTGAGCCAGCAGTTCGCGTGAGCGGGTACGCCTTTATCGCCGGCCTGCCGCTCGTTCTGGGCGGCAATGTCTTCGGGTGGTCGGCAAACGAAGACGAATCCTTCGCGGTTCTCGACGCCTTTTACGAAGCTGGCGGGCGGATGATCGATACCGCCGACGTCTATTCGGCATGGGTCCCAGGTCACCGAGGCGGCGAATCCGAGACCGTGATCGGCAACTGGTTAGCCAGCCGGGGCGTGCGCGACGATATGCGCATTCACACCAAGACCGGAATGCTCGGCGGCAGCGAACTCTATGAGCCTGCGCGCATCCTGCAGTCGCTCGATGCCTCGCTCGACCGGCTGCAGACCGACCGGGTCGATCTGTATTACGCGCACAAAGATTATCCTGAGTTGCCGATCGCAGAAATCGTCGCCGGGTTCGGCAGTGCGGTTGCCAGCGGGAAAGTGCGCGCCATTGGAGCGTCGAATTTCACGGCGGAACGGCTGAGCGCCGCGCTCTCGACCGCAGAGGCGGATGGCACTGCCCGATTTGCAGCACTGCAGAACCAATACAACCTGGTCTCCCGCAGCGCCTACGACGCTGCATTGCAGGACACGGTAGCCGCGCAGGGCCTCGTGATGCTGCCCTTCTTCGGCCTCTCGTCGGGCTATCTCACCGGAAAATATCGGACCGAGGCCGATTTCGCACAGTCGGTTCGCGGCGATCGGGCGAGGAAGCTGGCCGGAGGCAACGGTGCCGCCGTGCTCGCGGTAATGGACGAGGTAGCTGCGGAAACGGGCGCCAGCCTCGCCGCGATCGCACTTGCGTGGCTTGTCCGCCAGCCCGGCATCCCTGCACCGATCGCGAGCGCGAGAACGCCCGCGCAACTGGCCGAACTGCTCGAATTCACGACTGTCGAGTTGAGCCCCCACCAAATCGCGCGGCTTACCGCAGCCGCCTGATCCGGAACGCCTTCTCACGCGGATGCTTTGCTCTTCAAAGGAGCAAGGGAAAGCGCATGAACGGACCGCTGGAATGGATCGCCGCGATCGGCACGATGATCGCAGCGGGCCTCATCGCCTTCGATCTTGGCCGCAAGGCAACCGGTTGGGGCTTCGTGCTGTTCTGTGCCGTATCGCTCACTTGGATCGTGTCGGGCCTGACCACGGACGCAATGCCGATCGTCGTGATGAACGCCGCGCTTCTGCTCGTGAACGCCTGGGGCGTCTGGCAGTACCTTGTTCATCCCAAAAACAAACGCGATGATGGGGTGAAATCCAAGAAGGAAGCCTGATGCCACGCAAGACAATCGGTGAGATCGAGTTCGCCAAGGTCTATCCGATGTATGTGACCAAGGTCGAACGGAAAGGCCGAACCCGCGGTGAACTCGACGAAGTGATCCGCTGGCTCACCGGTTACGACCAGCCGGCGATCGAGCGGTACGCTGCAGGCACTGCCAATTTCGCCGAATTCTTCGGTTCCGCCCCCGCCATCAACCCGAACGCGGATAGGATCACCGGCAAGATATGCGGCATCCGGGTCGAGGAGATCGCCGACCCGATCGAAAAGCAGGTGCGCCAGCTCGACAAGGTTGTCGACGAGCTGGCGCAGGGCAAATCGATGGAGAAGATTCTCCGTTAACCGTTGTTGCGGCTTACCAGACCTTCACGCGCTGGTCGGGAGCGAGGTAGAGCTTGTCGCCTTCCTTCACGTCGAACGCATCGTACCACGCCTGCATGTTGCGCACCGTCAGCGCGCGGTATTGCGCCGGGGCGTGGCCATCGGTCGCTATCCGCTGGCGCATCGCCGCTTCGCGCATCTTGCTGGCCCATGCCTGCGCGTAAGCGATGAAGAACCGCTGGTCGCCGGTGAAGCCATCGATAACAGGCGCTTCCTTGCCACCGAGCGAGGCACGGTACGCGTCATAGGCAGCCTGCAGGCCCGCAAGATCGGCGATGTTCTCGCCCAAAGTGAGGTCGCCCTTCACCTTGAGACCGGGATAGGGTTCATAGGTGCTGTACTGCGCGGCCAGCGCCTTGCCCGCCTTGTCGAACTCGGCCTTGTCGGCTTCGGTCCACCAGTTGCGCATCGCGCCGGATGAATCGAACGCCGCGCCATTGTTGTCGAAGCTGTGGCTGATCTCGTGCCCGATAACCGCGCCGATCGCGCCGTAGTTGAACGCCGCGTCGGCCTTCGGATCGTAAAACGGCGGCTGAAGGATCGCAGCCGGGAAATTGAGCGCGTTCTGGACCGGCAGGTTCACCGCGTTGACGAGCTGCGCGTTCATCCACCATTCGCGCTTGTCGAGCGGCTTGCCGATCTTGGCGAGCTGCGTGGCGTAGCGCGCCTTGTCGGCGGCAACGACCGCCGCATAGGGATTGCCCGGCGCGATCTCGAGGTTGGCGTAATCGGTCCACGTATCGGGAAAGCCGACGCCGACCTCCATCGTCTCGACTTTCTTGGTCGCCTCCGCCTTGGTCTCGGGCGCCATCCAGTCGAGTGCGTCGATCCGCTTTGCGAAGGCGGCCTTGATGTTGTCGACCATGCCCTGGATCGCGGTCTTGTTGGCGGCCGGGAAATACTTGTCGGTGTAGAGCTTGCCGAGAGCATCGCCCATGTGCTCGTTCACCGCGGCAAGCGCACGCTTCTCGCGCGGGCGCTGCGCTTCCTGGCCCGACATCTCCTTGCCGTAGAAAGCGAAATGAAGCTGGTCGAGCTTGGTCGGCAGCACATCGGCGTGGGCGTTGATCTGGTGGAATGCCAGCCAGTCCTTCCACGCGTCGAGCGGCTCACTCGCGACCAGAGCCGACAGCTTCGTGATCGCGCCCGGATGGTAGGCGTCGAAGGTCTGATACCCTGATAGCTGCGCCCCCTTGAAGAACGCAGACCAGTCGAGGCCCGGCGCCTTGCTAGCGAAATCGGCCTGCTTCCACAGACTTCCCGCCGTGGTCCAGTCGTCGCTCTCGTCGCGGCTGGCGTGCGCCTGCGCGATCTTCATCTCGAGGTCGTAAATCCGCTGCGCCTTGGCGTCAGCGTCGGCGACACCAGCGGCCTTCAGCAGGTCGGCGATGTAGGTGCGATACGACGTGCGCAGCCCCGCCATCTTGGCGTCGGACGAGAGGTAGTATTCTCGTTCGGGCATACCGAGGCCGCCCTGCAGGATGTAGGGCACCACTTCCCCGCCCTTGAGCGCCTGCGTCACGAACACGCCGAACAGGTTCTCAGTCTCAAAGTTGGTGCTGTTGAGGGGGTCGACATCGGCGCGGACCTGGCTGCCGAGCACTTCGGAAAGCGCCTTTTTATCCGCGATTGCCGCGAACCGCGCGAGGTCGGCCTCCACCGGTTTCATCCCGGCAGCATCGATCGCGGCGGTATCGAGGTAGGCCTCGTAGAATGCCTTGACCTTGGCGGCGTCGGTTCCGGCCTCGGGTTCGGACGCGGTTATTTCCTTCACCAGCGCTTCGAGGTTCTTCTCGGTTTCCTGGTCGGCAATCCAGAACCCGCCGATGTTCGAACGGTCGGCGGGAATCTCGGTACCGGCGATCCACTTACCGTTGGCATAGGCAAACCAGTCGTCGCCGGGCTTGGCGGCGATGTCCATCCAGTCCTTGCGAATGCCGAGCTCGGTTCCCGGTGCGAGAGCTGCCTCGTTACCCGCGTTCGGAATATCACAGGCGACGGGGCCGAGCGTTGCGGTGGCTACGCCCAGCATGAGGGCGGCGACAAGACGGGTTTTCATGGACGAAGGCACTCCCGGAACGGTTGGTTGCATGCGCAACCGTCTAGGGGTGCCGTCGGTTCCGTAAACCCGCTTCGTCAGCCGTGCGGGGCCGTTGGTCGAAATCCTTACCCGGAAAGGCGGCCGAAGCATCCTTTGCCCGCGTAATGCGAACTGACGCCCAGTTCTTCCTCGATACGGATGAGCTGGTTGTACTTCGCGAGCCGGTCGGACCGAGCAAGGCTGCCGGTCTTGATCTGGCCGCAGTTGGTGGCGACCGCGAGATCGGCGATCGTCGCGTCTTCGGTTTCCCCCGAACGGTGGCTCATCACCGCCGTATACCCGGCGCGCTGGGCGACACTGACCGCCTCGAGCGTTTCGGTGAGCGTGCCGATCTGGTTGACCTTCACGAGCAGCGAGTTGGCGAGACCCTTGCCGATGCCCATCGTGAGGCGCTCAGGGTTGGTCACGAACAGATCGTCGCCGACGAGCTGGACTTTCCCGCCGATGAGGTCGGTCAGCGCCTTCCAACCTTCGAAATCGTCCTCGCTCATCCCATCCTCGATCGAGCGGATCGGATAGGCGCTGCAGAGGTCGGCAAGCCAGGTGGCGTTCTCCTCGGGCGAGAGCGAGATACCCTCCCCCGTCATCTCATACTTGCCACCCTTGAAGTATTCCGTGGCTGCGCAGTCGAGCGCGAGAACGATGTCCTCACCGGGCGTGAAACCGGCCTGCTCGATCGAACCCATGATGAAGTCGAGGGCGGCGCGCGTGCTGGCGAGATTGGGCGCAAAGCCGCCCTCGTCACCCACTGCGGTCGCCAATCCCTTGTCGTGCAGCGCCTTCTTGAGCGTGTGGAAGACCTCCGCGCCCCAGCGCACGCCCTCGGCCAGGCTGTCTGCGCCGACCGGCATGATCATGAATTCCTGGATGTCGATCGGGTTGTCGGCGTGCTCGCCGCCATTGATGATGTTCATCATCGGCACCGGGAGGACGTGGGCCGAAACACCGCCGACGTAGCTGTAGAGCGGCAGGCCGCGCGCATCGGCGGCGGCCTTGGCGATTGCCAGACTTGCACCCAGGATCGCGTTGGCGCCGAGGCGGCCCTTGTTGTCGGTCCCGTCGAGGTCGAGCATGGCGATGTCGACGTCGCGCTGGTCCTCGGCATCGAATCCGACAAGGAGATCGCGCAACTCGCCGTTCACCGCGGCGACGGCCTTGGTCACCCCCTTGCCGAGGTAGCGACCCTTGTCCCCGTCACGCAGCTCGACCGCTTCGTGCGCGCCCGTCGAGGCGCCCGAGGGCACCGCCGCTCGCCCGAAACTGCCGTCTTCCAGCAGCACGTCGACCTCGACGGTCGGGTTGCCGCGGCTGTCCAGGATTTCTCGCCCATGCACGTCGATGATCGCGGTCATGTACCACTCCGTAGAAAGGGTGTTGTATTTGACTAGGACACTCCCATAATGAGAGGCAGCCGCCCTCTATGCGGCGGAACTATGCGGCGCAAGTTGCGTTGCAGCATCGAGCCGTCCGAACCCCGTCGGACGCGATGATTATTGCAATCGAGGGCAAAAGGAAAAGATCATGGCTGAAGCCACTACCCCCAAACCCAAGACCGCCCGCAAGCCGGCTGCCAAGCGCACCGCCGCTGCCACGCCCGTCGCCGCGAAAGCCGCGACCGCACGCGCTTCACGCAAGCCGGCCAACACCGATCTCGCCAAGAGCCGCTTCAATGCCGCGCTCGAGGAAGCGAAGGCCGGTGCTGCCGCCCTGCGCTCCGAGGCAGGCGAGCGCGCTGCCGCCTATCGCAACCAGGCCCGCGCGCAGAGCGAAGACTGGGTCGCGCAGGCCAAGGACTACGGTGTACAGGCCAAGGGCCGCGCCGGTGAACTTGCCGTGGATGGCAAGGGCAAGGTCGCCGAGGCCCTCTCCGCGCTGGGCAAGGCCGTGTTCGACACCGCGCCCACCGTCGACGACAAGCTGGGTGCCAAGTACGGCGACTACGCCCGCACCGCCTCGCGCTCGCTGCAGGACGCTTCGACCAAGCTCGACACCAAGAGCGTCGAGGAACTGGGCGAGGACGCTCGCGAATTCGTCCGCAAGAGCCCCGGCCTAGCGGTGGGTATCGCCGCCATCGGCGGGTTCCTGTTGGCACGGCTGTTCCGTAGTTCTAACGACTGATCCCTCCTGACCGGAGGGGCGGTTTGAACACACACGATCCTGATTTCGATGCGTCCGTCGACGATATTTCGTCGGCGGACGATGTCGTGCCGGAAACCCGTTCGCTCACCGACGATATCGTCGCCTTGCTCGACGACGGGCGAACGATGGTCGAGGCGGAGGTGCAGTACCAGAAGACCCGCGCCGCCTTTGCGTTCGACCGCGGACGCGCTGGGGCTCTGTACGGGATCATCGCCTTCGCATTGATCCATCTCGCGCTGGTTGCGCTCGTCGTGGGATCGGTGTTCGCGCTCGCCCCGGTCATCGGCGCGTGGGGTTCCACGGGGGTCGTCATGGGCATTCTGGTGGTAGTGGGCGGCCTGTTCGGCCTCGCCGCCAAGCGCCGTTTCGCGCGCATGGCTTCCGCCTATGCCGAGACCCGCGCCGAGGTCCGCGAATGAGCGAGGCACTGGAGCAGCAGCTGCGTGAGGACCGCGCGCTGCGCAACGCGGCTCGGGCGCTGTTCGAAGCGGACATCGCGAACTTGCGCGCCAACCTGTCCGGCAAGAGCATCTCGAGCCGCATCGTCGACCGGATCGGCGAAGGTGCCGCCGAAGTCCTCGACGAGGCGATCGAGGTGGCAGATAACAACAAGGGCGTGATCGCCACGCTCATCGCCGCAATCATCCTGTGGTTTGCCCGCCATCCGCTGATCGAGCTTATCACCGGCGATGACGCCGACGGCGCGGAACGGAACGACCGCCCAGCCCGTTGATCGGCGTACAATTCACCTGGGAGTCGCACATGGCCGCCACAAAAACCAACTCGAACAAGCGCACCGAACTAAAGGGCAAGGTTGCCGCCGGACAGAAGCGCAACAAGGAACGGTCCATGGGCGATTACGCCCGGGATGCGGCCGATGGGGCGACGTCGTTCGTCAAGCAGCACCCGATCGCCACTGTCTTCGGTGGACTGGCCCTCGGGGCGATCGTCGCCTCTTTCCTTCCCGGAGGACGCAAGGTGCGCAAGCAGGCTAGCGCCAAGAGCGCGGTGATCGCGACTGCGCTTGCCGATCTGGCGCTTACCTACGGAACACAGTTCCTCGACAGCGCCGGAAAGGCAACAAAGGCGGGTCAGGACCGCCTCGGCGACCTGGGTGAGACCTTGGGCGACAGCGCGCGGAGTTTCGGCCGGAGTGCAGGCGAAACCGCGGGGAATGCCCGCGATGGAGCCTCGTCGCTCGGCAGCGAGATCGGCAAGGTCGCAACGCGCACGATCCGCGACCTGCGCTCGCGCATCCACTGATCGAGGCAACAATTGTAGCGATAGCGGTGCGGCGGGGTTCCCCTGCCGCGCCGCTTTCCGTATGGGCGCGCCGACTCCTCCCCAAGGACCTGACATGACCGAAGCCAAGAAGCAGTTGCCGCACCTCGTCATGGGCGGTCGCGTGACCGATCCGATGACCCTCCAGTTCGAGGACCTGTCCAAGATCGACGTCGTGGGCGTCTTCCCCGACTATACCAGCGCGCTCGATGCCTGGCGCGGCGCGGCTCAGCGCACCGTCGACGATGCCGCGATGAAGTACGTGATCGTCCATCTGCACAAGCTGCTGGACCCCGGCGCGCAGGGCGCCTGAGGCGGGACCATCGCTTCACAACGTGAGGAGCGCGGAGACCGCGCCCCGACGTCTCAGATGAACTCGATCTTCTCGACGAGGTAGAACTTGTCGCCCGAGGGAACGGTGACCTCGATCTCGTCGCCGACCTTCTTGGTGATCAGCGCACGGCCGAGCGGCGAGTTGTAGCTGATCCGCCCGACCTTCGCGTCCGCCTCGGTCTGGCCGACGATCTGGTACTTCACCGGCTTGTCGTGCTCGTCGAGCAGGGTCACGGTCGCGCCGAAGACGATGCGATCGCCCGAAAGCGAGGCGGGATCGATGATCTGGGCGCGGCTGATGCGATCTTCCAGATCGGCGATCTGCGCCTCGACCTGGCCCTGACGCTCCTTCGCGGCGTGATATTCGGCGTTCTCCGACAGATCGCCGTGCGCGCGGGCTTCCTCGATCGCGTCGACGATCTTGGGGCGTTCGGCGCGCAGGACCTTGAGGTCGGCGGCGATCCGCTCGTACCCTTCGGCCAGCATCGGCACCTTTTCCATCGTAGCCATCCTGTTTACGTGTCCCTGTTCACGCCGTTCGGGACAATTCGATGCCGGGCCGTCCGTGGGGGCGGCTGATTGACCGGTCGACTTGTCGGGAAAAACGCAGCTTGTCTGTCAGCTATAATAGTCTTGCAGTGGCCGCACTTCAAGTTGGTCGGCCGAAACCTCGGTAATCGCCTTCGCCGCGGCGACGCTGGCGGCCGCCGTGGTGTAGTACGGAATGCGGGTTTCGAGCGCGCCTGCGCGAATCGACTTGCTGTCGATCAGCGACTGCCACCCTTCGGTGGTGTTGAAGATCAGCGCGATGTCGCGGTCGATGATCCGGTCGACGATGTGCGGCTGCCCTTCGGCGACCTTGTTGATCCGCTCGACCGGCAGGCCGGCTTCGGCAAGGAAGCGCTGGGTGCCGCCGGTGCCGATGGCGGTGAAGCCGTGGTCGATCAGCGCTTTCACGGCCGGCAAGATTGTCGCCTTGTCGCTGTCCTTGACCGAGACGAACAGAACGCCCTTTTCAGGCAACGCGCTGCTCGCGCCGATTTGCGACTTCAGGAATGCGGTCGCGAAATCGCGGTCGATCCCCATGACCTCACCGGTCGACTTCATCTCGGGCGTCAACACCGGGTCGGCCCCGGGGAAGCGGCTCCACGGGAAGACCGCTTCCTTGACCGCCATGTAGTCGAGGTCGCGGCGGAACGGCTCGAAGTTGGACAGCGGTTCGCCCGCCATCACGCGCGCGGCGATCTTGGCCACCGGCTGGCCGATCGCCTTGGCGACGAAGGGCACCGTGCGGCTGGCGCGCGGGTTGACCTCGATCAGGTACACTACGCCGTCCTTGACCGCGAACTGGACGTTCATCAGGCCCTTCACGCCCAGCGCCATGGCAAGCGCCTCTGCCTGGCGTTCCATTTCGGCGATGATGTCGGCGGGCAGCGAATAAGGCGGGATCGTGCAGGCGCTGTCGCCGGAGTGGACGCCGGCCTCCTCGATGTGTTGCATCACCCCGGCGATGCGGACTTCGGTCCCGTCGCACAGCGCATCCACGTCGCACTCGATCGCGTCGCGCAGGTACTGGTCGACGAGGACGGGGCTGTCGCCCGCCACGTTGACCGCGGTGGCGATGTAGTTGTCGAGCTGCGCTTCGCTGTCGACGATCTCCATCGCCCGCCCGCCGAGCACGTAGCTCGGGCGCAGCAGCACCGGATAGCCGATACGCGCGGCAGCGGCGGCGGCCTCGTCGCGGCTGTAGGCAATGCCGTTGCGCGGCTGGTTGAGCTTCAGCTTGTTGACCAGCTTGGCGAACCGCTCGCGGTCTTCGGCAAGGTCGATCGCATCGGGGCTGGTGCCGAGGATCGGGATCCCTTCATCCTCAAGCGCCTGCGCCAGCTTCAGCGGGGTCTGCCCGCCGAATTGGACAATTACGCCGACAAGTTCGCCCTTCGACTGTTCGACGCGCAGGATCTCCAGCACGTCCTCGCCCGTCAGCGGCTCGAAATAGAGGCGATCGGAAGTGTCGTAGTCGGTGCTGACCGTTTCAGGGTTGCAGTTGACCATGATCGTCTCGAACCCGGCCTCGCTGAGCGCGAAACAGGCGTGGACGCAGCAGTAGTCGAACTCGATGCCCTGCCCGATCCGGTTCGGACCACCGCCGAGGATGACGATCTTCCTGCGGTCGCTCGGCTGCGCCTCGTCCTCGGGCTCGCCGAAGCTCGGCGCCTCGTAGGTCGAGTACATGTACGGCGTCACCGCCTCGAACTCGGCGGCGCAGCTGTCGATGCGCTTGAAGACGGGGAACACGCCGAGCTTGCGGCGCAGCTCGCGCACTTCCTTTTCGGACGTGGCCCCCGCCATCGCGCGCAGGGCATCGTGGAGCAGGCCCGAACGCTTGGCCTGGGTCTCGCCCAGCCCGCCCGCGACGTTGACCGAACGGACGGCCAGCGTGGCGAGGCGCTTGTCGGAAAAGCCCATCGCCTTCAGGCGGCGAAGCTGGGCGGCATCGGCGGGCAGGCCGCGCTCCTGCACCACGGCCTCGCAGGCGATGATCTCCTCGATCTGGCGCAGGAACCACGGGTCGTAGCCGGTGATCGCGTTGATCGCATCGACCGTGAAGCCCTCGCGGAATGCCTGGCCGACCTGCAGCAGCCGGTCGGGGGTGCGCTTCGACAAGGCAGCACGGATTTCGTCCTCGGGCTTGCCCTCCAGCTCGACCACGCGGTTGAACCCGTCGAGCCCGGTCTCGAGCCCGCGCAGGGCCTTCTGCAGCGATTCCTGGAAGTTGCGGCCGATGGCCATGACCTCGCCGACCGACTTCATAGCCGTGGCGAGTTCGATCTTGGTGCCCTTGAACTTCTCGAAGGCGAAGCGCGGGATCTTGGTGACGACGTAGTCGATCGTCGGCTCGAACGCCGCCGGTGTAGCGCCGGTGATCTCGTTGGTGATCTCGTCGAGCGTGTAGCCGACCGCCAGCTTCGCCGCGACCCGCGCGATGGGAAAGCCGGTGGCCTTCGATGCCAACGCTGAAGAACGCGAGACGCGCGGGTTCATCTCGATGACGATCAGCCGCCCGTCCTTGGGATTGACTGCGAACTGTACGTTCGAACCGCCTGTTTCCACACCGATTTCACGCAGCACGGCGATGCTCGCCGAGCGCATGATCTGGTATTCCTTGTCGGTCAGCGTCAGCGCCGGGGCGACGGTGATGGAATCGCCCGTGTGGACGCCCATCGGATCGACGTTCTCGATCGAGCAGATGATGATGGCGTTGTCGGCGCGGTCGCGGACGACTTCCATTTCGTATTCCTTCCAGCCGAGCAGCGATTCCTCGATGAGGACCTCGGTGGTCGGGCTGGCGTCGAGGCCCTCGCGGACGATCTTCTCGAACTCGGCCTTGTTGTAGGCGATGCCGCCGCCGGTGCCGCCCAGCGTGAAGCTCGGGCGGATGATCGAAGGCAAGCCGGTTCTCTCAAGCACTTCAAAGGCTTGCTCGACGGTGTTGGCAACGCCGCTGCGCGCGGATTCTAGCCCGATCTTGTCCATCGCCTCGCGGAAACGCTGGCGGTTCTCGGCCTTGTCGATCGCATCGGCATCGGCACCGATCATCCTCACGCCGAACTTGTCGAGCGTGCCGTCCTCGAACAGCGCCAGCGCAGTGTTAAGTGCGGTCTGTCCACCCATCGTCGGCAGCAGCGCATCGGGCCGCTCCTTTTCGATGATCTTGGCGACGATCGCGGGCGTGATCGGCTCGACATAGGTCGCGTCGGCGAACTCGGGATCGGTCATGATCGTGGCCGGGTTGGAGTTCACCAGGATCACCCGGTACCCCTCCTCCTTCAGCGCCTTGATCGCCTGCGTGCCCGAATAATCGAACTCGCACGCCTGTCCGATGATGATCGGCCCGGCACCGATGACGAGGATCGAGGAGATGTCAGTGCGTTTGGGCATTAGTTTGCTGTCGTCAAAACGTAGAAGGTTTTCTCGGGCGGCACGCGGAAAAATCGTTCGTAAAGGTCCGGCTGGCTTTGAGCCAACGCCTCGCAAAGGAGAAAAAGCGCTTTGAAGCCTCGTAGGCGCGGATCGCGATCATCTCGCATCTTAAGAAGGTTCTCCAATGAGATTTCAGCTATCAGATCAGTGATGAGGGCGACGGCTGCCTGATCAGCCTTAATCTTTTCCGCCTTCATCATCCGACCGTACTGCGGGATGAAAGGGCGTATTATTGCGTTCAGGTCCTTCCGCAAATCGTCAGGAGCCTTCGCGCAACGCAAGAAGTAATCGACGGAGCCTGCCACTCGAGACCCTTCAAACATTCGACCGGTCCAACATCCCCACAAACTTCTCGAAAAGGTAAAAGCTGTCCTGCGGCCCCGGGCTAGCCTCCGGATGATACTGCACTCCGAACGCCTTCTTGCCCTTGATCGCGATGCCGCAGTTGCTGCCATCGAACAGCGAGACGTGGGTTTCCTCGACGCCTTCGGGCAGCGCGGTGTTGTCGACCGCGAAGCCGTGGTTCATCGAGGTGATCTCGACCACTCCGTCGGCCAGCCGCTTGACCGGATGGTTCGCGCCGCGGTGCCCCTGGTGCATCTTGCTCGTCTTCGCGCCCGCGGCCAGGCCGAGCATCTGGTGGCCCAGACATATGCCGAACACCGGTGTTCCATCCTCGATAAAGCGCTTGATTGACGGGACGGCGTACACGCCCGTTGCCGCCGGATCGCCCGGTCCGTTGCTGAGGAACACCCCGTCGGGCTTCAGCGCCATGACCTCTTCATAGGTCGTCTGCGCCGGAACCACCGTCACCCGCGCACCCGCCTTCACGAGGTTGCGGAAGATGTTGTCCTTCGCGCCGTAGTCGATCGCGACGACGTGCTTCTGGTTCTTCCACGGAGCGCGGCTGTAGCCCTTGCCGAGCTCCCAGTAGCCCCCGCCCCAGTCCTCCTGCGCCTCGCGGCTGACCTTCACGGCGAGGTCCATCCCCTCGAGCCCCGGCCATTCCTGCGCCCGCTTGAGCAGCTTGGCGATATCGAACTTGCCGCTTGGACTGTGCGCGATGACCGCATTGGGCGCACCCTGCAGCCGGATGCGGCGGGTCAGCGCGCGGGTGTCGATGCCCGAGAGGCCGACGCGGCCCTTGGCGGCGAGCCAGTCGCCGAATTCCTGCTCGGCGCGGAAGTTGCTGCTCGGCGTCACCGAGTGGCGCACCACGCAGCCCACCGCGCCATCGACCTTGCTCTCGACGTCCTCGAAATTCGCGCCGACGTTGCCGATGTGCGGGAAGGTGAAGGTGACGATCTGCGCGGCGTAGGAGGGATCGGTCATCACCTCCTGGTAGCCGGTCATCGAGGTGTTGAAGCACACCTCGCCCACCGCTTCGCCGACATGGCCGAAGCCCTTGCCCCAGACCACGGTACCGTCCGCAAGCACCAATACGCCTGTCGCTCCTTCGGGTTGCGCAAGGCTATTGGCGGGGACGGCCATTGGGGGCTCTCCGAGTCAGGGGTTTTCCGGCGATGTCGCTAAGACCCAGCCGCTAGGCCCGGTTCCCCATCCCGTCAACCCGCGCTAGGGGCCGATGCATACTTATCCGTAGAAGGCTGACCACAATGATCCGCGATACCATCAAGCAGGCCCAGATCGACGCGATGAAAGGCGGCGACAAGGAGCGGCTCGCCGCCGTCCGGCTGATCCTCGCCAAGCTGAAGGACCGCGATATCGAGTTGCGAACCGCCTCGCAGAAGCCCGAGGACGACGCCCTCGTGGTCGAAACCCTGCAAAAAATGGCGAAGCAGCGGCGCGAGTCGATAACCATGTATGTTGACGGCAATCGCGAGGAGCTGGCCGAGCAGGAGCGCAAGGAACTCAAGGTTATCGAGGAGTTCCTGCCCCAGCAGCTGTCCGAAGATGATACCCGCGCCGCGATCGCCGACATCAAATCAACCTTAGGTGCTGATTCCATTAAGGATATGGGCCGCGTGATGGCGGAACTAAAGGCGCGCCACGGCACTGTCCTCGACATGCAGACCGCCAGCAGGCTGGTCAAAGAGGCGTTGTCATAAGGGGAAGACCCATGAGGATTCTTGCAACGATCCCGGCGCTCGCGCTGGCGATGTCGCTTGCCGCTTGTTCGGACGAGCCGACCACGGCCGAGGTGAGCGACAAGGAAGTCACCGACCTCAACTCCGCCAATACCGACGGGAAAGCCTATGCGCAGGCGAAGGCGCTGCCCGCAGGCGACCTCACCGAGCTGCGCCTCGGCGGGCGCACGGCGGAGCGCACGACCGCGATGGCGAACGACTCCGGCAGCTTTGCAGACCTTCGCAGCTATGTCGCGTGTCCCGCTGGCATGGACCCGTGCGATCCGGCGAATGCCCCGGCGGGCACCGTCTTTACCTATGTCTTCGTCGTCTATCCGGGCGGCGACAACAACGACGACACTGGGATCGGGTCCAACAACACTGCGAGCGACATCGAGCGGGCGACCGCATTCCGCATGGTCATGCCCGCGCACGGCTTCACCGGGCAGGCGGGATACGCCAAGCCCGAGGCACTAGCCGCGATCGGCCCGAAGGCGGACGTGGTCGTCACCTGCGACCAGGGCGGCCTGATCTGGACCGTCAGCGCGGGGGACGGCGGCAACCAATGGGAGCAGAAGGAGCCGCTGACCTTCTACTGGCAGACCACCCAGCCCCCGTCGGGCACCGCGAAGGCCTATGTCTTCGATGCCGACAGCACTTTCTCCACCGGCAGCGGCGCTTATCCGGCGGCGAAGGAAGGCGCGCAGAACGCCTGCACCTGACCTTGCATCGCGGGCCGATTCGCCCGCATTGAGGGAGCATGGCGCTCTCCCCGCAATGGCTTGATGAACTGCGCGCGCGGGTGACGCTGAGCAGCGTGGTGATGCGCACCACCAAGCTCACCCGCGCAGGCCGCGAATGGAAAGCGTGCTGCCCGTTCCATGACGAGAAGTCGCCCAGCTTCACCGTCAGCGACGAGAAGGGTTTCTACCACTGCTTCGGCTGCGGGGCGCACGGCGACGTGATCCGCTGGATGACCGACCAGCGCGGCCTCGCCTTCATGGATGCGGTCAAGGAGCTGGCCGCCGAGGCCGGGATGGAAGTGCCTGCCGCCGACCCCCGCGCGGCGCAGGTGGCCGAGCAGCGCGCGGGCCTTACCGACGTGATGCAGGCCGCGCAGGACTTCTACCGCGCCAGCCTGGCCACGCCCGCCGGGGCGAAGGCACGCGAATACCTCTCCTCGCGCAAGTTCGATGCCCCCACGATGGAGCGTTTCGGCTTTGGTTACGCACCCGCCGAGCGGCAGGCGCTGAAGAAGGCGCTTGGCCAGTTCGACGAACCGATGCTGATCGAGGCGGGCATGCGCATCGCGGTCGACGACAAGGAGCCTTACGACCGGTTCCGCGACCGGCTGACGATGCCGATCCATGACGCGCGCGGGCGCGTCATCGGGTTCGCAGCGCGTATCCTCGACGCCGACAAGAAGGACGCGCCGAAATACCTCAACAGCCCCGACACGCCCCTGTTCGACAAGGGCCGGACACTGTTCAACCTCCACCGCGCCGGTCCTGCCTCGCGAAAGACCAACCGGATGGTGGTGGTCGAAGGGCAGATGGACGTGGTCGCGATGGCGGCGGCGGGGTTCGAGGATGCCGTCGCGCCGATGGGCACCGCGCTCACCGAGCGGCAGCTCGAGATGCTTTGGCGGCTGGTCGATGCGCCGATCCTCTGCTTCGATGGCGACAACGCGGGTCAGCGTGCAGCAATGCGGGCGATTTCGCGGGCGCTCCCGATGCTGGCGCCGGGCAAGACCCTGTCGATCGCGCGCCTGCCTACGGGTCTCGACCCTGACGACCTGCTCAAGCAGCAGGGTACCGGCGCAATGGAGTCGCTTCTGGCGGGGCCTGCGAGCCTGCTCGATACGCTGTGGGAGTTCGAACGCGCCGCCGCGCCCTTGCGGACGCCGGAAGACAAGGCCGGGCTCAAGGCCCGCCTGAACGCCCACTGCGAGGTCATCCAGCACCCCGATATCAAGTCCCTCTATCGCCGCGACCTGATGGAGAAATTCTCCGCATTTGCCTTCCCGCCCCGCCCTCCGCGGGAGCGCCGCGACTGGAAGCCGGGTTCATGGAAGGCGGCCCAGCCCACGATGTCGCCGGAGACCGCCGGTCGATTGCGCAAGGCCGCGAGCGGCGGCGGGCGCGACCTGCTGGCGAGCGCGGTCGTGGCCGGCCTTCTCCGCTTTCCCGACCAGATCCTCGTCCACGCCGAGCCCCTCGGCAGCTTCGCCCGCAACGATGGCAAGGTCGGCCCAGCGCTGGAATCGTTGATCGAAGCGGCGGAGATGCTTGAACCGGGCGAGGATGCGCCCATATCGTCGCCACAGGGCTTTGCGCCGCCGCCGGACATCTCTCGCTATGCCTTCCTCGATGAAGGCGCCGATCCGCGAGCCGCGCGCGAGGACCTGGCCGAAGCCGTGTCGCTGCTGGTCGAACGGCCCGCGCTGGAAGCCGCTCTAGCGGCAGCCACCGCGCGCTTCGAGACCGATCCGGAAGCGGCTTTCGCCGAGCAGCAACGGCTGCTTAAACGAAAGCTGGCATTCGAGAAACGACTCGGGCTAATGGCGAGCCGCAGGGCCGCTGGTGCGGCCCTTACCGATTCAGACTCTCCGTCGGCTCCGTCCGGCGCCGCGGACGAGGACAGCGAGTGACACAGGACGACATGGCAACCAACGACGACGGCGGCGAAGGCAAGGACGACGCCGCAATCATCGATCTCAACGAGGCTTCGATCAAGAAGCTGATCGCCAAGGCCAAGCGCCGTGGCTACGTCACCGTCGACGAACTCAACGAAGCCCTGCCGCAGGACGAGCTTTCGAGCGAGCAGATCGAGGACGTGATGTCCGCGATCAGCGAAATGGGCGTCAACATCGTCGAGAACGATGAAGACGCAGAAGCCGAGGGTGAAGGCGAAGAAGTCGACGAGATCGCCGACGACGAGGAGGACGGCGACGACGACGGCTCGCCGAAGCCTGCGCGTCCTGCCGCCGCAGCCAAGAAAAAAGAGACCATCGAGCGCACCGACGATCCGGTGCGGATGTACCTGCGCGAGATGGGCGCGGTCGAACTGCTCAGCCGCGAGGGCGAGATCGCCATCGCCAAGCGCATCGAAGCAGGCCGCGACATGATGATCATGGGGCTGTGCGAAAGCCCGATCACCTTCCATGCGATCATCCTATGGTCCGAAGCTCTCAACGCCGAGGAAATGCAACTGCGCGAGATCCTCGATCTCGATGCGATGCTCTCCAAGGAACCGCCGGTCGACAAGATGACCGACGATGCCGAAGACGACGACGACGACGGCGAAATCTCCGAAGCCACCGCCGGCCCCTCATTCAAGGAAGAAGAAGAGCCCGAGGAAGAGGAAGAGGTCGACGAGCTGGACGAGGACGGCGAGCCCCGTGCCAAGCGCCGCGAGGAAGATGACGAGGAAGACAACACCCTCAGCCTCGCCCAGATGGAAGCGGCGCTGAAGCCGGCGGCACTGGAAACCTTTGCCCGTATCACCGACCTGTTCAAGAAGTTCGAGAAGCTGCAGGCCGAACGCGTCGAAGTGCTGGGTCGGGGTGAGGACTTCCCGAAAGCGAAAGAAAAGAAATACGAGGACCTGCGCGAGGAACTTACCGCCGAGGTCGAGAGCGTGCAGTTCCACGCGACCAAGATCGAATTCCTGGTCGACAACCTCTACGCGTTCAATCGCCGACTGACGACGTTGGGCGGGCAGATGCTGCGCCTGGCCGAACGGCACAAGGTGAAGCGCGCCGATTTCCTTGCCGTCTACATCGGCAACGAACTCGACGATGCCTGGCTGCAGGACAACGCGAAAAAGGACAAGAAGTGGGCCGCCTTCGCCGAGAAGGAGGCCGACGCGGTCGAGCGCATCCGCGCCGAGATCGCCGACATCGCCAGCGCCACCGGCATGTCGCTCCCCGAGTTCCGGCGCATCGTCAACATGGTCCAGAAGGGCGAGCGCGAGGCGCGCATCGCCAAGAAGGAAATGGTCGAGGCGAACCTGCGGCTCGTGATCTCGATCGCGAAGAAATACACCAATCGCGGCCTGCAGTTCCTAGACCTGATCCAGGAAGGGAACATCGGCCTGATGAAGGCGGTCGACAAGTTCGAGTACCGCCGCGGCTACAAGTTCTCGACCTACGCGACCTGGTGGATTCGGCAGGCGATCACCCGTTCGATCGCCGACCAGGCCCGCACGATCCGCATCCCGGTCCACATGATCGAGACGATCAACAAGCTGGTTCGCACCAGCCGCCAGTTCCTCCACGAACAGGGCCGCGAGCCGACACCCGAGGAAATGGCCGAGCGCTTGTCGATGCCGCTGGAGAAGGTCCGCAAGGTGATGAAGATCGCCAAGGAGCCGATCTCTCTCGAAACGCCGATCGGCGACGAGGAAGACAGCCACCTCGGCGATTTCATCGAGGACAAGAACGCCGTCATTCCGGTGGACGCGGCGATCCAGTCGAACCTCAAGGAAACCGTCACCCGCGTGCTCGCCTCGCTGACCCCGCGTGAGGAACGCGTGCTGCGTATGCGCTTCGGGATCGGCATGAACACCGATCACACGCTCGAGGAAGTCGGCCAGCAGTTCTCGGTCACCCGCGAACGCATCCGACAGATCGAGGCGAAGGCCCTGCGCAAGCTCAAGCACCCGAGCCGCAGCCGCAAGATGCGCAGCTTCCTGGATCAGTGATCTGAGTCAGGGTCGGCGCCACGGCGTCGACCCAGACGAGTTTGGCCTGCCGCAGTTAGCTTCGACGGCCGGCCAGTGTTCCGAACTGGATGGACGTGCGCCAGCGGATCATCAGTTCGCGCGCCTGCGGACCGGTGAACCGCCCCTCGAAATTCGTCGGGCCCGGATCGCCTGGGAGAGTGAGCGTTCCCGAGAATGTTCCGTCCGCAGCGATGGTAGCGGTCGCGACCGTCACGCGAGGCTCGCCAGATCGGCCGAATGATCCCGTCAGCCGCCGCGCTGCAAAATCGGCTTCCAGGGTTCCCGTGAAGGCATCGCCCAAGCTGGCTTGGCCGGTCTGGCCCGCTGGTCGCGAAGCGGAGTACCCGTACAGCGCGAAGCTGGCCGTGCCGGACGCCGGCAGATCGGTTGCTGCCGTTGGCACGCCATAGACGATCGTGCCCGAGACCTTGTCTTCCGCGGCCGTCGCGATTCCTTGCCAGCCGATCCAGCCGGCGCTCGTGTATTCGAGCGGGAAGATCCGGTTCTGCGTACCGGGCACCAGAAGCAGCATTGCCACGCCACGATCGAAGAATGTCGAAGATCCGAAATTGGGGTCGATATGCGAAAAGCTGAGGTCGTCGGTCGTCTCGGTCGGGAATTCGATTAAAGCGCCAGTCGGAAACCCAGGGACGGTCACAACGTTCAAGCGTCGCTGCGCGTCCCAGCCGAATTGTACGAGGGCCGATCCATCGGCGTCACCCGCGACATCCGGGCGGTAGATCCAGGACAGAGCCGGAAATTGCGCTAATTGCGTCAAGCCGACCCGGGAGTTGATCCCCGAAACGGATGATGGCGTCGGCGACGGAGTTGGTGTTGGTGTTGGAGTTGGACTGGGCGTGACTGCGAGGGACTGACCTCCACCGCTCGACGATCCACCGCCACATGCCGAGAGTGCGGCGAGGGTCGCCAAGACACCGAAAAACCGACGAGACCCCATGACACCGACTCCCCGAATACCACGCGCGGAAGATCGGATCTGGACGTGAATTACGCTATGGTGGCGAGGTGATCTTTTGCCGATCGATTGCCGATCACGAGCGCAAATATTGGCAAATGCTCAGAACGGTGGTGAAATCGCGCGATGGATCAACTCGTGGCCGATCCTCTGTCGTCGACGGTGTCGCTGGCGGATTCGCCCGACTTCATGATTCGCGACCTGAGCGTTCGACCGGCGCTGCGCCTGATCGAGCATGGGACCGAACGTCACGTGGTGCAGCCCCGGGTGATGCAAGTGCTGGTCGCACTTGCACGCGCGGCGCCCGAAGTGGTCTCTCGCGATCGCCTGGTGACCATGTGCTGGGACGGGCGCGTCGTCGGTGATGACGCCCTCAATCGCTGCATCGTCATGTTGCGCAGCCTCGGCCGTGATCTCGGCGACGCATTCCGCATCGAGAACGTGGCACGCGTAGGCTACCGGATGGTCGTTACCGATACAGGCGATGATGGTGTTGCCAATACGGTCGCTTCCTCCGTTTCTCGCAAGACCCTGTTGTGGATGGCGGGTGCGGCGCTCGTTGCAGTGACGGCTGCGGCCGGCTGGTTTGCCTCCAGAGATGTAATGGCCGGGGAGCGGGCATCGAACGCTTCCCCCGCAGCGCGCAAGCTGGTCGAGGATGGAAACGCGCTTTTGCGAACCGGCAATCCGCAAGTGGCCGGCGATGCCCGCAGCGCTTTTGAAAAGGCCGTCGAGGCGAGTCCCAGTTTCGCCGAGGCGTGGGTCGGGCTCGGGCGCTCGCTTCGCGCGGAGGCTTCGCTGGAGGGCCCTGAACGGATCATCGTCGTGCTGCCCGCGATCCGCGAGCGCTTGCAACGCGCTATCGCGATAAATCCCGAACTGGCATCCGCTCATTTCGCCCTGGCCGAGGCAGCGGGAATGGATTCGCCCGAAGCGCAGTCCGAACTTGTCCGGGCGTTCCGGCTGGATCCTGCCAGCGCCGAAGCACAAATGGGCATGGCCTCGGTCCATCGTGCGCGAGGACATTTCCAAGCCGAGCTTGCCGGATATCGTCGCGCACGTGCACTCGACTCGAACTGGTACCGACCGGTCCGCGACCAAGCAATTGCGAGCGCCGAGATGGGCGATCGCAAGGGAGCGGTTCGCCTGGCGACCACGATCACCTTCGGCTCCGGCGAATGCGCCGGACCGCAGGCGCGGATTGCATTGATCTACGGCGACATCGCCCGCAGCGCACGGTGCAACGCCGACGGGACCAAAGTGGAAACGATCTGGCGCGCACCTGCGCGCGTCGCCTACCAGTCCGCGCTACTCGCGATGGGGCTCGCGACCGATCCGCTCGCCGCTGCACCGCTCCATGTCGCGGATGCCCGGCCGCCACAGGGCCGCGTCTGGATGACCAGGCCTCCCACGCCGGGAGAGTGGCGTCACCGCAATCGCAGTGCCGATGCTGCGCTGGCCTATCGCCTAGAGAATTTCGTCGCCGCCAAGATGCTGCTGGCTGAGGGAAGGTCCGCCGAACTCGTGCGAACCTACGACAGCCCAACAGGCCTGATCGGCCTGAAACGCGGCATGGCGGTCTCGGCGGCCACGCTCCCCGCTGCGCCCGTCGTCGCACTGGCTTTGCGTAAGGAGGGGCGTGGCGAAGAGGCAAACGCCATCCTCCGTTCGGCGAACGAGGCCATCGCCGCGGCGCGCCGCCATGGCGAAGTGCCCTTCACTTTCGACGCCGAGGCAGCGGCGGTTCATGCCGCCGCAGGCGAGACCGATCTCGCACTTTCAGCCCTCGAACGGGCTCGCCGGCGCGGTTGGGTGAACGTCGGATGGGGAGACATGCTCGACTTGGGGCGGGAGCCCGCCCTCCGATCTCTCCGTGGCGAACCCAGGTTCGAAGCGATCTGCGCGGAGCTGAAGGCGCTCTATGCGCGCGAACGGCGCACATTCCTCGCTACGCGGGACTGAAGCATCCCCTGACGAAAAACCCGTCCGACGGGGTGGCGGGAATCGCGCGCCTTGCCTATGTGCCCGCCATGCGCATCGCCATCGCCAGTGACCACGCGGCGGTCGACCTGAAGTCGGCCCTTCGTGAATGGCTCATCGACCAGGGGCACGAGGTCGCCGACCTTGGCCCCGACAGCCACGACAGCGTCGATTATCCGGACTACGGTTACAAGCTGGCCGCTGTCGTTGCCGAGGGCACTGCGGAGCGCGGCATCGCCCTGTGCGGATCAGGAATCGGCATCTCGATCTCGGTCAACCGCATCGCAGGCGCGCGTTGTGCACTCGTGTCCGAGCCGCTGTCGGCTGCGCTTTCCCGCGAACACAACGATGCGAACGTCGTCGCGCTGGGCGCTCGGCTGACCGGCATCGACATGGCCAAGGCCTGCGTCGAGGCCTTCCTCGCCACCGATTTCGCCGGCGGGCGCCACCAGCGCCGCGTCGACAAGCTGTCCACCCCTCCCGCCAAGGAAACGGCATGAGCACCGCCGCCACCATGACCCGCACCGACACTGCTTCCGACCCGCTCGACCGCTTCTGGGGCGACGATCTCGCCACCGCCGATCCGGCGGTTGCCGAGGCCATCCGGCACGAGTTGGACCGCCAGCGCAACCGCATCGAACTCATCGCGAGCGAGAACATCACGAGCCGTGCCGTGCTTGAGGCGACCGGCAGCGTCTTCACCAACAAGTACGCCGAGGGATACCCGGGCAAGCGCTATTACGGCGGCTGCGAATATGCCGACGTGGTCGAGAACCTCGCGATCGACCGCGCGAAGGAATTGTTCGGCTGCCAGTTCGCCAACGTGCAGCCCAATAGCGGCAGCCAGATGAACCAGGCGGTGTTCCTCGCCCTGCTGACACCCGGCGACACTTTCATGGGCCTCGACCTCAATTCGGGCGGCCACCTGACCCACGGTTCGCCGGTCAACATGAGCGGCAAGTGGTTCAATCCAGTCAGCTATGGCGTGCGCAAGGACGACGAGCTGATCGACATGGACGCGGTTCGCGCGACCGCGCTGGAGCACAAGCCCAAGCTGATCATCGCAGGCGGCACCGCCTATTCCCGCGTCTGGGACTGGGAAGCCTTCCGCAAGATCGCGGACGAGGTCGGCGCGTTTTTGATGGTCGATATGAGCCACATCGCGGGCCTCGTCGCGGGCGGCGCTCACCCCTCGCCCATACCGCATGCGCATGTCGTCACCACCACCACGCACAAGTCGCTGCGCGGGCCGCGCTCGGGCGTGATCCTGTGGAACGACGAGGAACTGACCAAGCCGCTCAACATGGCGGTTTTCCCCGGCCTGCAGGGCGGACCCCTGATGCACGTCGTCGCGGGCAAGGCGGTCGCTTTCGGCGAGGCGCTGCGGCCCGACTTCAAGGACTACGCCCGCCGCGTGGTCGACAATGCCCGCGCTCTGGCGAAAGGCGTCGAAGCTGGCGGTCTGCGCGTGGTGTCCGGCGGAACCGACAACCACTCGATGCTGGTCGATCTGACCCCCAAGGACGTGACCGGCAAGGCAGCCGAGCATGGCCTCGACCGCGCCTGGCTGACCTGCAACAAGAACGGCATCCCCTACGACACGCGCAGTCCCTTCGTGACAAGTGGCATCCGCCTCGGCACCCCGGCGGGAACCACGCGTGGGTTCGGAACCGCAGAATTCGAGGCGATCGGCGGCCTCATCGCAGAGGTCGTCACCGGCCTTTCGCGTAACGGCCCCGAGGGCGATGCTCAGGTAGAGGAAAGCGTCCGCCGCCGCGTGGCGGAACTGTGCGAGCGGTTTCCCGTCTATCCCGGAAGGAGTTGAGATCATGGACAACAACGACAGCGGCAACAACGGCGGCAAGCAGGACTGGGTCGAGGACGTGAAGTCCGAGGTGACCGGGATGGCCAAGCAAGGCATGCATCACCCCTCGACCAAACCGGTGCTGACCGGCGCCGCGGTCGGCGCGGTAGCGGGCGCGGTTCTCCCACTAGTGAGCTGGCCGCTCGGCCTCCTCGCGGGGGCTGGCTACATGCTCTACACCCGCGTCAAGAAGTAGGCTCCGCGCACGATGCGCTGTCCGTTCTGCGCGCACGAGGATTCGCAGGTCAAGGACAGCCGCCCGGCCGAGGACGGCGCCGCGATCCGTCGGCGCCGCCAGTGCGATGGCTGCGGAGCGCGCTTCACCACCTTCGAGCGGGTCCAACTGCGCGAAGTGACCATCGTCAAGTCGGGCGGCAACGACGGCGAGGCGCGGCGCGAGCCTTTCGCCCGGCACAAACTGGAACAGTCGATCGCCCTCGCCTGTCGCAAGCGCGGGATCGAGCAGGAGCGCATCGACCAGCTCGTCAGCGGCATCCAGCGCCAGATCGAGACTTCGGGCGACAGCGAAGTGCCGTCCGACCGCATCGGTGAGCTGGCAATGGAGGGTCTCCGCCGCCTCGACAGCGTCGCCTACATCCGTTTCGCCAGCGTCTATCGCGATTTCGGCGAGGCCAAGGATTTCGAGGATTTCGCCGGAAGCGTGCGCGATGTCAGCGCGGGTTGAACCACCCGTTATCGTCCTCGTCCGCCCGCAACTTGGCGAGAACATCGGCAAGGCAGCGCGGGCGATGCTCAATTTCGGGCTGGTCGAGATGCGTCTCGTCGCCCCGCGCGATGGCTGGCCGAACCCCTCCGCCGGTCCCGCCGCTTCGGGTGCCGACGTGGTGCTGGAAAAGGCGCAAGTCTACGACAGCGTGGCCGATGCCGTTGCCGACTGCGCACACGTCTACGCCACCACCGTCCGCAAGCGCGGCGTGACCAAGCCGGTCGTCACCCCGGAAGTGGCGGCGCGCGCGATTCATGCGGGGCCGGGCCGCTCGGCGATCCTGTTCGGTCCCGAACGATCCGGGCTGGAAACCGAAGACGTCGCACTGGCCCGCACGATCCTGACCGTGCCGATCAATCCAGAATTCGGCTCGCTGAACCTTGCCCAGGCGGTAATCCTCGTCGCCTATGAATGGTCGAAGGGAGAGGCGCTGGCCAGCCCGACGGTCGAGGAACTGCTGCCCCCCGCCCCGCAGGACGAGCTCGACGGGATGATCGGCCAACTGGAAGCGATGCTCGCGCCCAAGGGCTTCTACCGCCCCGCAAGCCGCGCCGCCTCGACGAGGCGCACGCTGCGCAGCGTGCTAACCAAGCCGGGTTGGAACCACCTCGAGGTGCGCACGCTACGCGGCGTTTTGAGCGCTCTCGCGAAACCTGACCGCGAGGATTAAGCGCGAAAACGGTCCCATTCGGCGAACTCGTAGGCAATCGACGCCTCGACGAGCCGGTCCCACAAGTCTTCGATCGCCTGCACCGGCAGCCCCCGCGCTTCGGCATCGTCCACCGCCGCGGCGATCACCGCAGCCTTGCGTCCGTCGTCCCGCACGGCACCGCGATCCTGCTTGATCCGCGCGGCGGCGCGCATGTAACCGAAGCGCCGCTCCAGAAGCGCCATGAGCTGGCGATCGGTCGCGTCGACACCGGCACGCACGTCGGCCATGGTTTCGCAGTCGGCGGGGGTCTTGAGGCTATCGATCATCCGCGCCCGTTGGCGGGTCGCAGCGGCTTTGTCGAGGGTTGACCATCGACCGTTTCCTGCTACGGGCGCGCATCGCATTTGATCCCGCACCCCGGTGAAGCGGCGATCGCGTCTGGCAAATCGGCCAGTCGGGCGAAACCGGGTTGAATGGCCGCCATTGGGGCGGCCGAGCAAATCGAAGGAACGACACATGTCGAAGCGCAAGAGCGCCAAGCACAAACTCGACCGCCGGATGGGCGAGAACATCTGGGGTCGCCCCAGCAGCCCCGTCAACCGCCGCTCGTACGGCCCGGGCCAGCACGGTCAGCGGCGCAAGGGCAAGACCAGCGACTTCGGCCTGCAGCTGCGCGCCAAGCAGAAGCTCAAGGGCTACTACGGCGACGTCACCGAAAAGCAGTTCAAGGCGACCTACGCCGAAGCGAGCCGCATGAAGGGCGACACCGGCCAGAACCTGATCGGCCTGCTCGAGCGCCGCCTCGACATGATCGTCTACCGCGCCAAGTTCGCGCCGACGATCTTCGCTGCTCGCCAGATCGTTTCGCACGGCCACATCCGCGTCAACGGCGTGAAGTGCAACATCGCGAGCCGCCGCGTGGCTGCGGGCGACGTGATCAGCCTGGGTGACAAGGCCAAGGAAATGGCCCTGATCATCGAAGCGCAGAGCCTGCCCGAGCGTGACATTCCCGAATACGTCTCGGCCGACGGCACCGACAAGGTGACCTTCACTCGCGTTCCGTCGCTCGACGAGGTGCCCTACCCCGTCACGATGGAACCCAACCTGGTCGTCGAGTTCTACTCGCGCTGACGCCGTCCCGGACCTGTTCCGGGATCGGTCTCACCGGCTGAA
Organism: Tsuneonella sp. HG094; assembly: GCF_053819285.1. Classification (NCBI taxonomy): domain Bacteria; kingdom Pseudomonadati; phylum Pseudomonadota; class Alphaproteobacteria; order Sphingomonadales; family Erythrobacteraceae; genus Tsuneonella; species Tsuneonella sp. HG094. The sequence continues at coordinate 1,107,419 of NZ_JBSORA010000001.1, read as the reverse complement.
CACGAAAGGGCGGTCCCGCGGGGCCGCCCTTTTCGTTTGGACCGGTCGCGGCTATCGCTGACGGCGATGAAGTGGCCGCGCCCGAGAAAGTCCGCCGTCTCGCAGGCACGTTGGGGCCTACCGAGTGCTGCCGCGCCCCCATCAAGCCGCAATTCGCTGATGGGGATCGCCTTTGCGACTGTGCTTCTCTGGCAGCTGCCATTTGGACCGATCCTGCTCTATCCATTCACCATGCTCGCTACGTGGTTCCACGAGATGGGACACGGTCTGGCCTCGATGCTCCTTGGAGCACGTTTCGAAGAGTTGATGATCTTCGCCGACGGCTCCGGCTACGCACAGTCGGCATGGTCGTTTGATGCGCCCGGCCTGTTCCGGGCCCTGACCGCCGCGGCGGGACTGCTGGGTCCGTCGCTTGCGGGCGCAGCGCTCATCGTTGCGTCCCGCTCTCGCCGCGCCACGCGCACGGCACTTGTGTTGCTGGGCACCGCGCTGCTCCTGTCGACGGTCATCTGGGTCCGTTCGATTGCGGGATGGATCGTTCTGCCGGCGATTGGCATGGCGGTTCTGGGACTGGCGGTCTGGGGTTCGGCCTCCGCAAAGCGTCTGGGAGTCGAACTACTCGGAGTGCAGGCGGCGATCAGTCTGGGGCGGGATATCCACTATCTCTTTAGCAGCGGCGCCATGGTCGGCGGCCAACTGCAGCCTTCCGACACGCAGGCCATCGCGAACGAGGTATGGCTACCGTATTGGTTCTGGGGTGGCAGCATCACTGTTCTGATCGTCTATGTCCTCTGGCGAGCCCTGACCTACGCCAGCGCGCCCCGTCGGCAGCCAGTCGGCTGAGGCACGGTCAGGGTTCGATTCGCATTCCGTCCCACCCGAAATGACCGCCGCTGTCGACCGGCTTGAGCTCGTCGATGACTTTCAGCAGATGACTCGCAGAGGCCTCGGGCGTGAATAGCTGGGCCGACGCCACGTTGCGCTGGAAGGGCTCGCTCAGCTTCGTCGCGACCGTGCCGGGATGAAGCGCGACGCACAGTCCCTCGGGGTGGGTACGGCCAAGTTCGATCGCCAACGTGCGCACGATCATCGCCAATGCTGCCTTGGACGCGCGATACGCATACCAGCCTCCAAGGCGATTGTCGGTGATGCTCCCCACGCGCGCTCCGAGAACCGCGAAAACGCTCCTCCCCTCGCGCGGCATCAGCGGGGTGAAGTGTTTGGCGACCATCAATGGGCCGATCGTGTTGACCGCCAAGACTTGGCCGACTGCATCAGGCGCGACGTCGCGCAGCGATTTCTCCGGTCTGCGGCCGTCGGGGGCCAGTATGCCCGTGGCGACGAACACGAAATCGATGGGGCCGCCCGGCTTGATCCGACGGGCGGCGTTGGCAATGGTTTCCTCGTCGGTGAGGTCGAAATCGGCGCGCGTGAGATTGAGCGTCGGCGTCCCGCGCGCTTCAAGGGTAGCCGACATAGCACCGCCAATCCCGCCGTTCGAGCCGACGATCACGGCGCGTGACCAGTTCACCTGCCTGCCGAATAACGGGCGATGAATTCCTCAGCGAAAGCCTTGATTCGGCTCTCTCCAATCGCCCCACGCATCCCCGCCATCAACTGCTGGTAGAACGAAAGATTGTGTTCGGTCAGCAGCATCGCGCCCAGCATTTCACCCGCCTTGGTCAGGTGATGAAGATAGGCCCGCGAATACGTGCCGCAGACTTCGCACGTGCATCGCGGGTCGAGCGGCTCCGCATCTTCTGCGTGGCGCGCATTGCGCAAATTGACGGGGCCGGACCAGGTGAACGCCTGGCCGTTGCGACCCGAGCGGGTGGGCAGGACGCAGTCGAACATGTCGACCCCGCGCAGCACCGCGCCGACGAGGTCATCGGGTTTGCCTACGCCCATCAGGTAGCGCGGGCGGTCCTCCGGTAACTGGCCGGGCGCGAAGTCGAGCGTGGCGAACATCGCCTCCTGCCCTTCTCCGACTGCAAGGCCGCCGATCGCGTAACCATCGAAGCCGATCTCTTGCAGCGCCTCTGCAGAGCGCCCCCGCAAACCTTCGTCGAGCGCGCCCTGCTGGATGCCGAACAGCGCAGAATTCGCGGCGTGTTCGCCCCCCGCGTCGAACGCGTGGCGGCTGCGGCGGGCCCAGCGCATCGACAGTTCCATGCTCGCTTCGATCTCGGCGAGCGGTCGGTCGGCACGGGGACACTCGTCGAACGCCATCACGATGTCGCTGCCGAGCAGTCGCTGGATCTCCATCGACCGTTCGGGTGACAGCATGTGCTTCGAACCGTCGATGTGGCTGGCGAAGGTCACGCCCTCTTCGGTGAGCTTGCGCAGGCTGGCGAGGCTCATCACCTGGTAACCGCCGCTGTCGGTCAGGATCGGCCGGTCCCAGTTCATGAACCGGTGGAGGCCACCGAGCCGCGCGACCCGCTCCGCGCCGGGGCGGAGCATCAGGTGATAGGTGTTGCCGAGCAGGATGTCCGCCCCGGTCGCCCGGACCGTCTGCGGCTTCATCGCCTTCACCGTCGCCGCGGTACCGACCGGCATGAAGGCAGGCGTGTGGATTTCGCCCCGCCGCATCCGGATCGTGCCGGTACGCGCCTTGCCGTCGGTGGCGTGGATTTCGAACTCGAAACGAGGGTTCATCGCAGCCGCGCCTAGCCTTTGTCGGGCGCCGCCGCCAGCCCGACGAGGAGTGGCGATTTCTGCCGCATTTTCGCCATGCGATTGATACTCTTTAATACCGGAACAAGGCAGGAATCTGCGCATTCAATCAGCGACATGACCAAGTATCGTTTCGTGACACCCAATCGCGCCGGCAAGTGGTATTCGTCGCTTGAGCAGGCGCAGCGTTTTGCCGAAAAGATCGGTGCGGGATTCTTCGAACGGATGACCCGTCGTTTCGTGGCGTACAAGGATACGCGGCTCGAAAGCGCCGAGTTTGCCGACTAGGCCCGCAGCCGCCACCCGCTGCGGAAGATCCACGCGATAATCGTAACGCACGCCGCGAGGAACGCGAGGGTCAGGCCGAGCGAAACCTCGATACCCACGTCCGCCTTGCCGAGGAAGGTCCAGCGAAGGCCGCTGACGAGGTAGAAGATCGGATTGAACTGCACGACCGTCCGCCAGGGCTCGGCCAGCATGTCGGTCGAGTAGAACGTCCCGCCCAGGAACGTCAGCGGCGTCAGGATCAGCATCGGGACCATCTGCAACTTCTCGAACCCCTCGGCCCAGACGCCAAGGATGAAACCGAGAAGCGAGAAACTCGCCGAAACGAGGATCACGAACAGCAACGCATAGACCGGGTGCGCGATGGTGTAGTCGACGAACAGCGTCGCGGTGAGGAGGATGACACCGGCCAGAATAAGGCTCTTGGTCGCCGCCGCGCCGACGAAGCCGAGCAGCGTCTCGGCCACGCCCACCGGAGCGGACAGCAGTTCGTAGATCGCGCCGGTGAAGCGCGGCATGTAGATGCCGAAGCTCGCGTTGCTGGTGCTTTCGCTCAGCAGCGTCAGCATCAACAAGCCGGGCACGATGAAGGCGCCGTAATCGACCCCGCCGACTGCATTCATCCGCCCGCCGATCGCAGCGCCGAAGACGATGAAGTAGAGGCTGGTCGTCAGCACCGGAGAGACGATCGAACCGAAGACCGTGCGCATGAAGCGCACGAGTTCGTTGCGGTAGATTGCGTAGGTCGAACGCCAGGAAATCATGCCGCCTTCTCCTCGACCAGGCCGACGAAGATGTCTTCCAGCGAGCTTTCCTTCTGGTCGAGCGCTGTGAACGCGATGTTCTCGCGGGCGAGCGCCTGCGCGATGGTCGCGATCTCTCCCTTCCCCTTCCCCGCTCCGTCGCCGCCGCGATAGACGAGCGTGCGATCGTCGTCCTCAAGCTGAAGCGGATAAGCGCACAAGCTGTCGGGAATGGCGGACAGCGGCTCGGCAAGACGGAAGCGCGCCTCAGTCCTGCCCATGCGCGCCATGATCGCGGCCTTGTCGTCGACGAGGAGAATCTTGCCCTTGTCGATCACGCCAACGCGGTCGGCCATTTCCTGCGCTTCCTCGATGTAGTGGGTGGTGAGGATCACCGTTACGCCCTGGTCGCGCAGGCGGTCGATCTGGCGCCACATGTCGCGTCGCAGCTCTACGTCGACACCAGCGGTGGGCTCGTCGAGAAAGAGCAGTTCGGGATCGTGGCTCAGTGCCTTGGCGATCAGCACGCGGCGCTTCATCCCACCAGACAGAGCACGGATCTGCTCCTTGCGCTTGTCCCACAGGCTGAGCGAGCGGAGCACGTCCTCGATCCGCGCCGGGTCCGGTGCGCAGCCGAACAGCCCGCGCGAATAGGCGACCTGCCGTTCGACCGTATCGAACATGTCGAAGCCGAGTTCCTGCGGCACCAGCCCGATCCGCCGCCGCGCATCGCGCCAGTCGTGCGAGAGGTCTTGTCCGAAAGCTCGAATGGTGCCGCCGGTAACCCGCACCAGTCCGCACACCGCACCGATGAGCGTGGTCTTGCCTGCCCCGTTGGGTCCGAGCAGCGCGAAGATCTCGCCGCGCCGGATCTGGAGGTCGACACCATCGAGCGCCTTGAGGCCGGTGGGATAGACCTTGGTCAGCCCGGCGATGTCGAGAATCGTTTCCATTCGCTACTTGAATGGGTCGCAGCCTCGCGAAGGGCAAGGGGCGCTACGGAATCAGCAGGGAAGAATCCCCGTAGCTATAGAACCGGTATCCGTTGGCGATCGCATGCGCATAGACCGCCTGCATCCGTTCGCGTCCCATGAGCGCGCTGACCAGCATGAACAGCGTCGATTTGGGCAAGTGAAAGTTGGTCATCAGTCCGTCGATCGCGCGGAAGCGATAGCCGGGGGTGATGAAGATCGAGGTATCGCCCTCGAAAGGCCGGATCGTGCCGTCTTCTCCCGTCGCGCTTTCGAGCAAGCGAAGCGAGGTGGTGCCGACTGCGATCACCCGTCCACCGCTCGCGCGAGCGGCGTTGAGCCGGTCGGCGGTCGCGGCATCGATCCGGCCCCATTCGGCGTGCATCGCATGGTCGTCGGTATCGTCGGCCTTGACCGGCAGGAACGTCCCCGCGCCCACGTGGAGCGTCAGATTCTCGGTCGCCACTCCGCGCTCGGCCAGCGCCGCCATCAGGTCGGGCGTGAAGTGAAGCGCCGCGGTGGGAGCGGCGACCGCGCCGTCCTTGTCGGCAAACATCGTCTGGTAGTCGGATTTGTCCTGCTCGTCGGTCGGCCGCTTGCCAGCGATGTAGGGCGGCAGCGGCATCCGCCCTGCCCGCTCGATCAGTACCTCGACCGGCTCGTCACCCGCGAAAGCAAGCGTCCACGAACCATCCGGCAGACGCGATCCTGCGACGGCCGTCACACCTGCGCCGAAATCGATCGCGTCCCCCTCGCGCAGCCGTTTGGCGTTGCGGACGAAGGCCTGCCAGTGCCTGAGGTCGATCCGCTTGTGCAGCGTCGCGCCGATCCGCGCCCCGCCCCGCAGCCCTTCGAGCTGTGCGGGGATGACGCGGGTATCGTTGAACACCAGCACATCGCCGGACCGCAGCAACGACGGCAGATCGCGCACGGTGCGGTCGGCGAAAGCTGCGGGGCCGTCGACCACCAGCATCCGCGCGCTGTCGCGCGGGCTCGCAGGCCTGAGCGCGATCAGCTCGGGCGGTAGTTCGAAATCGAAGAGGTCGACGCGCATCCGCGCCCGCTAGCAGAAAATCAGTTGCTCTGCGGAGCGTTGAGCATGTCAGCGGTCACTTCAGTCGCAGGAGCGGCGACCGGAGCGAACTTCTGCGGCTTGCCGTCGGCGGCGATCGAGGCTTGGACCACGACCGTCGGACTGGCGGGCGGCTCGCCCCGGTTTATCGCGTCGACCGCATCCATTCCGGCGATCACGCGACCGAGGTTGGTGTATTTCCGGTCGAGGCTGAAACGCGGGTAGAACACGATGAAGAACTGGCTGTTCGCCGAATCATCGCTCGCTGCACGGGCCATCGACAAAGTGCCGCGCAGGTGCGGCATCGGATTGAACTCGGCCTTGAGGTCGGGAAGCTCGGATCCGCCGCGACCGGTCCCCGTCGGATCTCCCGTCTGCGCCATGAAGCCTTCGATCACGCGGTGGAAGATCACCCCATCGTAGAACCCGTTGCGGGTGAGCGTCTTGATCCGCTCGACGTGCGCCGGGGCCCAGTCGGGCATCAAACGGATGGCCACTCGCTTACCGTTCGACAGGTCGAGCAGCAGGATATTCTCGGGATCGTTGGCGATGTTGAAATCGACCGGCTGATAGACGCGCGGCGCCGCAGGGGCAGCGGGAGCGGCCACGGCTTCCGGCGCGGCAGCGGCGGGCGCGGCGGCCTCGTCCTGGGCGGCAGCGGGAGCAAACACCAACGCGGCGAGCGCACCGGCGGCAATCAGTCGGTTCAGCATTGTGGACGGCGTCCCAGGAAGTGATGTCATCGAGTGCGCGCCTCTAGCCGCGACGGTCTGTCGATACAATGAATGGTTGCTAGCGTGCGGTGATCCGAGCGAGCACGTCCTCGCGCACCGCCGGTGTGACGAAGCGCGAGATGTCGCCGCCGTAGGTCGCGATCTCCTTGACGAGGCGGCTGGCGATCGGTTGCAGGCTCACGTCCGCCATCAGGAAGATCGTCTCGATCGCGTCGTTCAATTGGCGGTTCATGCCGGTGAGCTGGTATTCGTATTCGAAGTCTGTCACGCCGCGAATTCCGCGGATGATCGTCGCCGCGCCCATCTGCGCCGCGAAATCGACCAGGAGCGAATTGAAGCCGATCACCTCGACGTTGTCCGCAATGCCGGTGACCTCGCGCCGGACGATGGCGATCCGCTCGTCGTCGGAAAACATCGGCGACTTCGCCATGTTGGTAGTCACGCCGATGATCAGTCGGTCGACCAGCTTCGCTCCGCGCTCGATGATGTCCATGTGGCCGAGCGTGATCGGGTCGAAGGTGCCCGGATAGATGCCGATGCGGGTGGTCAAGCTAGCGATCCCTTTCGACGATGTAGCGGGCGAGCGCGCGGAGCAGGTCCGCCTCGCTGCCATGTGCCGACAAATGCCCGACCGCCTGATCGACCAGCGCCCGCGCCTGGGTGCGAGCGGCGTCGACACCCATCAGGCTGACGAAGGTCGCCTTGCCCGCCGCGTCATCCTTGCGCAGCGCCTTGCCCGCGAGTTCGGCGTCCCCTTCGACGTCGAGCAGGTCGTCGGCGATCTGGAACGCGAGGCCGATGTCGCGCGAATAGGCGCGCAGGTGCCCTCGCCCTTCGTCCGGTATGCGACCGAGGATCGCCCCCATTTCGACCGCCGCGCCGAGCAGCGCGCCGGTCTTGAGCTGTTGCAGCCGCGTGATCGTGTGGAGATCGTGCGCCCCGCCTGTCTCGGCCGCGATATCCATCATCTGGCCGCCGGCCATCCCCCCCCAACCGCTCGCCCCGGCGAGCGCGGCGACGAGCTCGGCGCGCACGAAAGGATCGCTCGAGGTTTCGGGCATCGAAAGGATCTCGAACGCCAGCGCGTGCAGTGAATCGCCCGCAAGCACCGCGGTCGCCTCGTCAAAGGCCTTGTGCAAGGTCGGCTTGCCGTGGCGCAGGTCGTCGTCGTCCATGCACGGCAGGTCATCGTGGACGAGCGAGTAGGCGTGGATCGCCTCGACCGCGCAACCCGCGCGAACCGCGGGATCGCGCGCGACGCCGTAGAGCCCCGCCACCGCGACCGTCAGCAGTGGGCGAATCCGCTTGCCACCGCCGATCGCGGCATAGCGCATCGCCTCGACCAGCGGTGCGCGGGTATCTTCGGGCACGGGCAGGAACTGGTCGAACGCCGCATCGACCTCGCGCTGGATGCGCGTCAGCGCATCGGCCAGCAGCGTGTCTTCGGCGAGGCCGGAATCAACCATCGCTTTCAGCCATCGGTGTCGAACGGAACGGTATGGCTCGGCGTGCCGTCGGGACCGGCGACGATCTTCTCGATCCGCGCCTGCGCCGCGTCGAGCCGTGCCTGGCAGTGCCGGCGCAGCGCTTCGCCACGTTCGTACAGGGTGATCGACTGGTCGAGCGGCACATCCCCGCTCTCGAGCCGTCGGACGATATCCTCGAGCGCGCGCAGCGCGTCTTCGAAAGTCATCGCTGCGATCTGGTCGGCGCCCTCATCCATCGTGCCTGCATTGACCGCGCAGCGCGGCACGGTCAAGTTGCCACCTGAGGGAGAGCCGTCATGAAATGGATCGTCGCGTATATCGGAGCGGGCCTCAGTTTCGGAGTGCTCGATGCGCTGTGGCTGCGCTGGGCTGGGCCGAACCTCTACCGACCGGCCTTGGGCGACCTGCTCGCACCCAGCTTTCGCCTCGCCCCGGCGATCGCGTTTTATGCGCTCTACATTGCGGCGATCGTCTGGTTCGGGGTGCGCGCGGGCCATGCGCACGGCGGGATGGGAATGGCGATGCTCAACGGCGCGCTGCTCGGTGCGATCTGCTACGCCACCTACGACCTCACTAACCAAGCGACGATGAAGGTCTGGCCGGTCCACATAACGCTGATCGACATCGCCTGGGGCGCGTTCGCCAGCGCCGTTGCTGCAGGAGCCGGTTGCTGGGCGGCGGTGCGGTTCGGCTGAACTCGGGAAAACCGTGCCCTGCGGGGCTAGCCCCCCGCCCCGCCCGTCGCTAAGGGCGCGGGCAATGTCCCAGATAACGCCCGATGTCGTCGAGGCCCACGGCCTCAGCCCCGAGGAATACGAGCGCGTCCTGCACGCGATGGGGCGCGAGCCCAATCTCGTCGAACTCGGCATCTTCTCGGTCATGTGGTCCGAGCATTGCTCGTACAAGTCGAGCCGCCTGCATCTCAAGAAGCTGCCGACCGAGGCGCCGTGGGTGATCTGCGGACCGGGCGAGAACGCGGGCGTGATCGACATCGGCGATGGGCAGGCTGCCATCTTCAAGATGGAGAGCCACAACCACCCGAGCTACATCGAGCCTTATCAGGGCGCGGCGACCGGCGTGGGCGGCATCCTGCGCGACGTGTTCACGATGGGTGCGCGCCCCGTCGCCAACATGAACGCGCTGCGCTTCGGCCGGCCCGACCACCCGAAGATGAAGCACCTCGTGAAGGGCGTCGTCGCGGGGATCGGCGGCTACGGTAACTGCGTCGGCGTGCCGACGGTGGGCGGCGAGACCAACTTCCACCCAGCCTACGACGGCAACATCCTCGTCAACGCGATGACCGTCGGCGTCGCCGATGCCGACCGTATCTTCTATTCGGCCGCCACCGGACTCGGCAATCCGATCGTCTATGTCGGTTCGAAGACCGGGCGCGACGGCATCCACGGTGCGACCATGGCGAGTGCCGATTTCGGCGACGACGCCGATGCCAAGCGCCCCACCGTCCAGGTCGGCGATCCGTTTACCGAGAAGCTGCTGATCGAGGCCTGCCTCGAACTGATGGCGACCGATGCGATCGTTGCGATCCAGGACATGGGCGCGGCGGGCCTTACCTCGTCGTCGGTCGAGATGGCGACCAACGGCAAGGCGGGAATCCGGCTGGTCATGGACAACGTCCCCTGCCGCGAAGAGGGGATGACGCCCTACGAAATGATGCTGTCGGAAAGCCAGGAGCGGATGCTCATGGTGCTGAAGCCCGGCAAGGAGGCGATGGCCGAGGCGATCTTCCGCAAATGGGAGCTCGATTTCGCGGTGATCGGCGAGGTGACCGATACCGGCCACATGGTGCTCGAATGGCAGGGCGAGGTCGTCTGCGACATCCCGCTCGGCCCGCTCGCCGCCGATGCGCCGCTTTACGACCGACCGGCGATGAGCCGCGAGGAGTACAAGGCCTGGGCAAACGTCGCGCCGCTCGGCGAGGTGCCGACAAGCACCGACATCGGCGCTGACCTGCTCAAGCTGATGGCCTCATCCGACCTCGCCTCGCGCCGGTGGATCTGGGAGCAGTACGACAGCCAGGTCGGCGCCGACACGCTCCAGCTGTCGGGCGGCGATGCTGCGGTGGTGCGCGTCCACGGCACGCGCAAGGCGCTGGCGATGACCACCGACTGCACCCCGCGTTATTGCTACGCCGACCCCTACGAAGGCGGCAAGCAAGCCATCGCCGAGGCCTATCGCAACCTCTGCGCAGTCGGCGCGAATCCGCTTGCAGTGACCAATTGCCTCAACTTCGCCAACCCCCAGCGCCCCGAGATCATGGCCCAGCTCACCGGCTGCCTCGAGGGCATGGGCGACGCATGCCGCGCGCTCGACTTCCCGATCGTGAGCGGCAACGTGAGCCTCTACAACGAGAGCAAGGCGACGGGCGGCGGCAGCGCGATCCTGCCGACCCCGGCGATCGGCGGCGTGGGCGTGATCGACGATTACTCCACGATGGCGACCATCGCGTTCAAGTCGGAGGGCGATACCCTCATACTGATCGGGCACACCGGGGGCAGCGTCGGCCAGAGCCTCTGGCTGCGCGAATGCCATGGCTTCGAAGGCGGGGATGCACCCACGGTCGATCTGGCGCTCGAGCGTCGACATGGCGAGCTTGTCCGCAGCCTGATTGCCACTGGGGCGATCAACGCGGTCCACGATTGCTCCGACGGTGGTGGGTTGGTCGCAATCGCCGAAATGGCCCTCGCCAGCGGAATTGGTGTCGACGTGAGCTTGCCGAATGTCCCCAACCCGGCAGCGATCTTTTTCGCGGAGGATCAGGGTCGATACCTCGTCAGCACGAACGATCCCGATGCCGTTCTTTCCGCCGCTCGCGATGCGGACGTGTTCGCCGCGCCCGTTGGCAAGGTGGGCGGAGCGCAAGTGAGCGGCCCCGGTTTCTCCGTCCCGCTCGCCGACTTGCGCGAAGCCAGCGACAGCTTCTTCCGCGACTGGATGGCGAACTGATCCGATGGCCAGCGGCTATTCCGGCACTCCGCTCGCGAAAAAGCTGTCGTTGCGCGACGAGCAGCGGGTGTGGTTCAGCGGGATGCCCGAGGACGTCGCCGACGAGATCGACGAGTACGCGCTCGACCTGACGTTCGTCGCCGACCCGGCCGAGGGGGTCGATGCGGCGCACATTTTCGTTACCGAACGCGCCGACATGGAGGCGAAGCTCGCTGAACTCCGCAGCCAGATCGCACCCGACGGGCAAGTCTGGGTCAGCTGGCCCAAGAGGGCCGCCAACGTCCCCACCGACATCACCGAAGATACCATTCGCGAGGTCGCGCTCCCCCTGGGTTTCGTCGACACCAAGGTCTGCGCGATCGACGAGACGTGGTCCGGCCTCAAGCTGGTGATCCGCAAGGAGCTGCGCTAACTCCCTCTCCGAGGGAGGCGGGGCGATGCAGTTGCGGTGGCCGGTATTGCTGGGGCTTGTCGCCGGAATGGCTTCGCTGGCCACCGGTTTCTTAATCGGCCACACTCCCACCGAGGACTGGCAACTCGCCGCCCGCTACACCGCGCGGGTCGGGTTTCCGCTGCTGATCCTCGCCTACATCGCCCGCCCGCTGCACCAGCTTCGGCCGAGCGGCTTCAGCAAGGCGATCCTTGCGCGGCGCAAGTGGATCGGGCTCGGGTTCGCGATCAGCCACACGATCCACTTCGCCGCGCTGGTAACGTTCTTCCGGGTGAGCGGGACCGCGCCGGACCCGGTGACCGTCGTCGGCGGCGGGCTCGCCTACCTGCTGCTGTGGGCAATGGCGCTCACCTCGACCGCCGCGGCGCAGCGGGCGATGGGGCACTGGTGGAAGCGGCTGCACCGCACCGGCAGCCACTACCTGTGGTTCATCTTCGCGCAGAGTTATGTCGGGCGCATGTTCGACCCCGAGCGAATGGAGATCGGCCTGGTCTTCGCGCCTATCGCCTTCACAGCGGCGGGCATCCGGCTTGCGGCTTGGCTGAAATCGCGGCGGAAACGCGAGGCGCTCGTCGCTTAAGCGGCAAGCTTCTCTTCCGGGATTGCTTTACCGAGCAGGTCGTATGGGTCGATTCCCTCGCTGCGCCAGACCTCGTGGCACTTCGCATACCAGCGGGCGGGCGTGATGCCGAGCTTCTCGCGCGCCACGTCCAAGTCCATCGCGAGCAGCTCGCGGATCGACATCGCGAGGAGCGGCGGACACGTCTTGCCGAGCCGGTGCGCCTCGCGCACCGCGCGCCAGATCGGCGCCTTCGACTTGACCTGCCTGGTGATGTTCCAGGCACCTGCATAGCCGAGCAGGAGGTGGCCCGGCGCGGGCTGCTGGCCGTGGGTGAACAACAGCACGCACTGTTCGCCGAGCGCGTCGCGGCCATAGCCGGTGAGGACGTGCATCAGGTCGTGCGTGTCGCGCTGGCGGAAGCCGTACCACTGCACCAGGTCATCGTACTTCGGCCGACCGGTCTTTTCCGATTCGGCGACCAGCCCGGCGGCGGTCAGGCCCTCGCGCTCCATGAAGTCGCAATACGCGTGCGCCACGCTCCCGGCGGGCAGCCTGCGGAGCGCCGCATGATCGTCGAGGATCGGCGGCAGGAACGGCTCGTCCGCGCGGAGCCGCTCGCCCGCCTCGCTCAATGTCAGTGCCCGGGCGCGCGGAAGGTAGTTCTTAGACGGCAGTGCCTCGTAGATATCGAACACCAGAGCGGTGTTTTCCTTGTCCTTGATCAGTGCATTGAACTTGGACAGCGCCAGCGGAATGTCGCGCTTCGGCATCGGGCGAGCCGGGTTCCGGAACACTGTGCCGTCGGCGGCGCAGGCGAGGTTCGGGTCGGCAGCGGGAAAGGTCTGGTGCGCGGTCATGGCAGGGTCTCTACTGACAGAGATGTCAATATAGCGTTGCGATCCGCAACTGGAAAGCGCGAATCTAGCCCGAGACCCACTCGGTCCGGGCAATGCCCAGCAGCGAAAGGACCGCCGTCAAGTCGCCCCTATCGATCCAACCGTCGGCTGCAGCACGCGCCTTGGGCTTCGCGTGATAGGCGACACCCCAGGTCGCCGCCTCGATCATCGGGATGTCGTTCGCGCCGTCGCCGGTGGCGAGACTGGTCGCCCCCGCTCCGAGCTCGGCCGCGTGCTGCAGCAACACGTCGCGCTTCACGCCGCTGTCGGTAATCCCGCCCACGAGCGCACCGGTCAACTTGCTGCCCGCCACTGCGAGCCGGTTGCCGACCACGTGCTCGAACCCGAGCTGATCGGCCACCGGGTCCGCGAAATGGTGGAAGCCACCGGTGACGAGCACGGTCCGGCATCCTTTCGCCTTCAGCGTCGCCACAAGGGTTCGTGCGCCGTCCATCGGGCGGATCCGCTCGGCAAGGCACGTCGCGATGGTATCCTCGGGCAGGCCGGCGAGTAGTCCCACGCGCTCGGTCAAGGCGCTGGCGAAGTCGAGCTCGCCCTGCATCGCCCGCTCGGTGATCGCGGCGACGCGTTCCTTGAAGCCAGCGAAATCGGCCAGTTCGTCGATGCACTCCTGCCCGATCATGGTCGAATCCATGTCGGAGACGAAGAGAGACGGAATGCCGATCTCGTGCGTCGACACCAGCATGTCGGTGGCCGGGAAATGCGCGTCGAGCACCCGGCGCAAGGTTGCGGAATCGCCATCGGGCAGGCTGAACTGCAGGACTTCAGGACAGTATTCGAGCATCGCGGCCGCAGCGATCCGCAACCCATCTGCCTCGAGCGCAGCCACGGCAGTGTCGAGCCGTGTTTCAAGGTCCTGCGGGTCTGCTATCAGCCGCGCGATGAGCACTGCGAATTCTCCGAAAAGCGAAGGCGGGAAGCCGGCCGTGGCGCTCATCGCAGGGCCGACCGCGAGCGGCAAGAGCGATCTCGCCGTACGGCTCGCGCTCGCGTACATGGCCCAAGGCAGAGGCGCGGTGGTCATCAACGCGGACAGCGCGCAGGTCTATGCGGACCTTCGCGTGCTCAGCGCGCGCCCGAGCGAGGAGGAGATGCGGAGCGTGCCCCATCGCCTGTTCGGCGCATGGGACGGCGCTGTCGCCTGCTCGGCGGCCGACTGGGCCGCTGCGGCGGCGGATCAGGTCGATGCGGCGCACAGCGAGGGGAAGCTGCCCATCCTCGTGGGCGGGACCGGCATGTACCTGCGAACATTGCTCGACGGGATTGCCCCGATACCACCGATCGATCCCGCGATCCGGGCCGCAGTGCGCGCAATGCCTGTCGCCGAGGCGTACGCCGCGCTGCTACGCGAGGACCCGGACCGCGCCGCCGCCCTCGCCCCTGCCGACACCACCCGCAGTGCCCGCGCGCTCGAGGTCGTGCGCTCGACCGGCAAGCCGCTCGGTTACTGGCAGGAGCACAAGGAAGGCGGGATCGACGCGCGCATCGCGCTCGCACCGCTGGTGCTCGATGCGCCGCGCGACTGGCTCGCCGAGCGGTGCGACCGGCGCTTCGTGATGATGGCGGACGGCGGAGCGCGAGAGGAAGTCGCCGCGCTGCTGGCGCGCAGTCTCGATCCCGCACTCCCGGTGATGCGCGCGATCGGGGTGCGCGAGATCGCCGGCTGGCTTTCCGGCGAAACGACGCGGGACGAGGCGATCGCCGCCGGGCAACTCGCCACGCGTCAGTACGCCAAGCGCCAGACAACCTGGTTCCGCCACCAGCCACCGGATGATTGGCCAAGATCGACGCCAGAAGATTACCTTGCGCCGAATGCGGTTGAAACTTTATTTCCACATTTACTGTTGACATGACATTTCCTGTCGCATAGGCGGGACTTCTCTTTGAGAGGAGAGGCGACCCGGCGTGCTGTCCCCGCGCCGGGTCGCTTTTATTCTGGGCAGGCGTTAAGGCGCAGTCCGCAGCTGGAGTGTGTGTGGTGGAAGAGCGCAGCGGCGCCAAAATCCTGATCGAGTGTCTGGTGCGTCAGGGAGTCGAATTCGTATTCGGCTATCCCGGCGGCGCGGTCCTGCCGATCTACGACGAACTGTTCGCCGACACGCGCATCCGCCACATCCTCGTGCGCCACGAAGCCGGTGCGGCCCACGCGGCCGAAGGATACGCCCGCTCGACCGGCAAGCCCGGCGTTGTGCTCGTCACCAGCGGTCCGGGCGCGACCAACGCGGTCACCGGCATCGCCGACGCCTTTATGGATTCGATCCCGATGGTGGTGATCACCGGGCAGGTCGCCACTGGGCTGATCGGCACCGACGCCTTCCAGGAAGCCGACACGATCGGCATCACGCGCCACTGCACCAAGCACAACTACCTCGTGAAAGACCCGGCCAAGCTGCAGGCGACGATCGACGAGGCGTTCCGCATCGCCACCACCGGCCGCCCCGGCCCGGTGCTGATCGACATTCCCAAGGACGTGCAGGTCGCGATCGCGACACTAGACGCGCAGGATACCGCACCGCTGCCCTCGGCGCGCTATGTCGCACCCTCGACCGGCAGTATCGACGAGATCCTCGACGCGGTGGAGATGATCGCCGCGGCCGAACGCCCGGTGTTCTACACCGGTGGCGGCGTGATCAATTCCGGCCCCCGCGCGACCGAGTTGCTGCGCAAGCTGCAGGACCTGACCGGCGCGCCCGTCACCAGCACCCTCATGGGCCTCGGCGCGTTCCCCGCCGACCATCCCGACTGGCTCGGGATGCTCGGGATGCACGGCACGTTCGAAGCCAACATGGCGATGAACAAGTGCGACCTGATGGTGAATATCGGTGCGCGGTTCGACGACCGGGTGACCGGACGGCTCGACGCCTTCAGTCCCGATTCGAAGAAGATCCACATCGACATCGACCGGGCGAGCATCAACAAGATCGTGCCCGTCGACGTCGGCATCGTCGGCGATTGCACCGCGGTGCTCGAACAAATCGTCTCGGCCTGGGGCAACCGCAAGGGCCAGGACCTCGGCGAATGGAAGGCGCGGATCGCCGGGTGGCGCGCCAGAGAGAGCCTCGCCTATCCGCCGAGCCGCACCGAGATCATGCCGCAGCTCGCCGTCGAGCGGCTGTTCGCGCTGACGCGGGACAAGGACCCGATCATCACCACCGAAGTCGGACAGCACCAGATGTGGGCGGCGCAGTACTTCGGGTTTTTCGGGCCCAACAAGTGGCTCACCAGCGGCGGCCTCGGCACGATGGGCTATGGCCTCCCGGCCGCGATCGGCGCGCAGGTCGGCAACCCCGATGCGCTGGTGATCGACGTTGCGGGCGAAGCATCGATCCAGATGAACATCCAGGAACTCGGCACCGCGAGCCAGTATCGCCTGCCGGTCAAGATCTTCATCCTCAACAACGAATACATGGGCATGGTCCGCCAGTGGCAGGAACTGACCTACGAGAGCCGGTATTCGAACTCGTATTCGGACAGTCTGCCCGATTTCGTGAAGCTCGCCGAAGCATACGGCTGGAAGGGCATCCGCATCGAGGACGAGGGCGGGCTCGACGCGGGCATCCAGGCGATGATCGACCATGACGGACCGGTGATCGTCGACTGCCGCGTGTCGAAGGAAGCAAACTGCTTCCCGATGATCCCGTCGGGCGCGGCGCACACCGAGATGCTGCTCTACGGCGACCGCGTGGAAGGCACGATGGACGACGAAGCGAAGGCGCTGGTGTGATGAAGATCAAGACCGCCCAGGCCGAGCGTCACGTGCTCGCCATCACCGTCGACAACGAAGCGGGTATACTCGCCAAGATCGCCGGGCTGTTCACCGCGCGCGGCTACAATATCGACAGCCTGACGGTGGCGGACATTTCCGACAACCACCAGATCAGCCGGATCACCATCGTCACCAACGGTCCGCCCGAGGTGATCGACCAGATCCACGCCCAGCTCGAGCGGCTCATCCCGGTGCACAAGGTCATCGACCTGACCGAGGCGGGACCGCACGTCGAGCGCGAGCTGGCGCTGGTCAAGGTGGCAGGCACCGGAGACAAGCGGGTCGAGGCGCTGCGCCTCGCCGACATTTTTCGCGCCAAGCCGGTGGATACCACGACCGAAAGCTTCATCTTCGAGATCACCGGCGCGCCGGAGAAGATCGACACCTTCGTCTCGCTGATGCGCGAGCTTGGCCTGGTCGAGGTCGGCCGCACCGGCATCGTCGGGATGATGCGCGGGGCCGAGGGGGCCTGAAGCCGAACTGGATGCGACTAAACAAACATCGTTATTCCCGCGAAGGCGGGAATCCAGCTACGGCTGTCGCAACTGGATCCCCGCCTTCGCGGGAATGACGAAATCGAGGGATTGATACCGTGAAAGTCTACTACGACGCCGACGCCGACCTGAACCTGATCACCGACAAGAAGATCGCGATCGTCGGGTATGGCAGCCAGGGGCACGCCCATGCGCAGAACCTGCGCGACAGCGGCGTAAAGGACGTCGCCATCGCGCTGCGCGCGGGCTCGGCCACTGCAAAGAAGGCGGAAGGCGCAGGCTTCAAGGTCCTGTCGAACAGCGAAGCGGCCAAGTGGGCCGACATCGTCATGATCCTCGCACCGGACGAGCACCAGGCGGCGATCTGGGAGAACGACCTCAAGGGAAACATGAAGCCGGGCGCCGCGCTCGCTTTCGCCCACGGGCTCAACATCCACTTCGGGCTCATCGAGGCTCCGGCGGACATCGACGTGATCATGGTCGCGCCCAAGGGCCCGGGCCACACGGTCCGCTCCGAATACCAGAAGGGCGGCGGCGTGCCGTGCCTGATCGCGGTCCACCAGGATGCGACGGGCAACGCGCACGACGTGGCGCTCGCCTATGCCAGCGGCGTCGGCGGCGGCCGTTCGGGCGTGATCGAAACCAACTTCAAGGAAGAGTGCGAGACCGACTTGTTCGGTGAGCAGGCCGTGCTGTGCGGCGGCGTCACTCACCTGATCCAGGCCGGGTTCGAAACGCTGGTCGAGGCGGGCTATGCCCCCGAGATGGCCTATTTCGAGTGCCTCCACGAAACCAAGCTGATCGTCGACCTGCTCTATGAAGGCGGCATCGCCAACATGCGCTATTCGATCAGCAACACCGCTGAGTACGGCGACATCAAGACCGGCCCGCGGATCATCACCGACGAAACCAAGGCCGAAATGAAGCGCGTGCTCGCCGATATCCAGTCGGGCCGCTTCGTGAAGGACTTCGTGCTCGACAACCGCGCTGGCCAGCCCGAGCTCAAGGCGAGCCGCAAGGCCGCCGCCGCGCACCCGATCGAGCAGGTCGGATCGAAGCTGCGCGCGATGATGCCGTGGATCGGCAAGAACAAGCTGGTCGACAAGACCGTCAACTGAGCGCCGGGATAACCAGGCGGGGTTCGCGCGTTCCTTCTCCACGAAATTCGTGGAGAGACCCATGCGAACCCTGTTCCTGACCCTTGCCGCCGCCAGCTCGCTGGCACTTGCCGCATGCGCGGATTCGACGCCCGATGACGCTGCGGCCACCGACCCGGCCGGTGCCGCGACCGCTTCCGACGGGACCATGACGACAACCCCCGAAGCGACTTCGAGCGCACCGGTAACGACGGGCGCAACGCCCGCCGCACGGACCGCCAGCACCGATGTCGACAGCAATCCGCCGGGCGACGCGTGTGGCGCGAGCAAGGTCGCGCAGTTCGTCTCGCAACGGGCCACGCCCGCCGTCCGGGCCGAGGTCGCCAGGGAAGTCGGCCACGACCGCATCCGCTGGGTCGGCCCCGATACCGTCGTGACGATGGACTATCGCGCGGATCGCCTGAACGTTACGCTGGACGCGAACGACATCATCACCGGAGGAAAATGCTCGTGATCAAACGCCCGCTGATCGCCCTTGCGCTGGCCGCGGCTTCGGCCGCCGCCATCGCGCAGATGCCGACCGAGAAGCCGGGCACGGCCGATCCGGCACGGGTGAGCGGGGGGACCTATACTGTCGATCCGAACCACACACTGGTCGGCTGGCGGGTCGATCATCTCGGCTTCAGCGACTATTTCGGATTGTTCGGGGATGTGACCGGCACCCTGGTACTCGACCCGGCGAATCCCGCCGTCGCCAAGGTCGACGTGACCATCCCGATCAACCCGCTCACCGCGAGCAAGGGGCTCAACGAACACCTCGTGCGCCCCGGCAAGGACGGCAAGGTGCCCGACTTTTTCGGCCCGAACCAGAAGCCGGCCCGGTTCGTGTCGACGTCGGTCATGCCCAATGCTGATGGGCGCACTGCCTACATCCTCGGCAACCTCACCCTAAACGGGATCACAGCGCCGGTCGCGATCCAGGCGACCTTCAATGGCGCGGGCAGCATGATGGGCAGCGAAACGGTCGGGTTCGAGGGGCGCGCGATGATCCGCCGCTCGGTATTCGGCATCAACGGCGCGCTGCCGCTGGTGGGCGACGAGGTCGAACTCGAAATCACCGCCGCATTCGAGAAGAAGATGACCGCCGAACGCCAGCCCCGCCCCGACCCGGGTGCCAACGCCTGCAACCCCGACAAGGTCGGCCCGTGGATCGGCAAGAAGGCGACCGCCGCCGTCCGCGCCGAGGTGGAAAAGGCGACCGGGGCCAAGCGCACGCGCTGGCTCTACCCCGACAGCATCGTGACCATGGACTACCGCGAAGACCGCCTCAACGTGACGATGGACAAGGGCACCGACGTGATCCGCTCGGCCAAATGCGGCTGAACTGATTGCACTTGAAACATTTGCCGCGTCCTGACTTTTCGCGCATGGGACGCGGCATGATCCGTAACGCGCTATCGCTGCTTCGACTTATCCGCCCTTGGGCGTGACCGGCTGCGCGACCTGAACGGGCGCGCCGGGCGCCCAAGGGACAGCCGCCCGCAGCCACCCGATCGTTACGAGACCCTTCCGATGACCATGCTCCGAAACCCCGGCGTCAAATACAGCGCCTTCCCGCAAGTGCCCCTGCCCGATCGCCAGTGGCCGAGCCGCACGATCACCGCCCCGCCCCGCTGGCTCTCGACCGACCTGCGCGACGGCAACCAAGCGATCGTCGACCCGATGGACGCGGTGAAGAAGAACCGCTTCTTCGACCTGCTGGTCGAGATCGGCCTCAAGGAGATCGAGGTCGGCTTTCCCAGCGCGGGCGCGACCGAGTTCGATTTCATCCAGGGTCTCGTCCGCTCGGGACGCATCCCGGACGACGTGACTGTCCAGGTGCTGACGCAGAGCCGCGAGGACCTGATCCGCACCAGTTTCGCCAGCCTCGACGGCGCGCGCGCGGCGATCGTCCACCTCTACAACGCGGTCAGCCCGGCGTGGCGCGACATCGTGTTCCGCATGAGCAAGGCTGAGGTCATCGGCATCGCGGTCGCCGGCGCCAAGGTCCTGCGCGACGAGGCCGCCGCGCGGCCCGGTACCGAGTGGCACTTCCAGTACAGCCCCGAGACGTTCTCGACCGCCGAACTCGATTTCAGCATCGAGGTTTGCGAGGCGGTGATGACCGTGCTGCAACCTACGCCCGAACGGCCGATCATCCTCAACCTGCCCGCGACGGTCGAGGCGGCGACGCCCAACATCTACGCCGACCAGATCGAATACTTTTGCCGCAACCTGCCCAATCGCGAGAGCGCGGTGATCTCGCTCCACACCCACAACGACCGCGGCACCGGGGTGGCCGCGGCCGAGTTGGGGCTGATGGCGGGCGCGGACCGCGTCGAGGGATGCCTGTTCGGCAACGGCGAGCGCACCGGCAACTGCTGCCTGGTGACAGTCGCTCTCAACATTTACACCCAAGGCATTGATCCCGGTATCGATTTCTCCGACATCGACCGCGTGATCGAGACCGTCGAGTACTGCAACCAGATCCCCGTCCACCAGCGCCATCCGTATGGCGGCGAACTGGTCTTCACCGCGTTCTCGGGCAGTCATCAAGACGCGATCAAGAAGGGGTTCGAGGCGCTCGAGCAGCAGAACGACGAGCACTGGCGCGTCCCCTACCTGCCCATCGACCCCGCGGACCTCGGTCGTAACTATGAGGCGGTGATCCGCGTCAACTCGCAGTCCGGCAAGGGCGGTTTCGCCTGGGTGTTGGAACAGGACCAGGGCCTCAAGCTGCCCAAGGCGATGCAGGCCGATTTCTCGAAGGCGGTGCAGCGCATGGCCGACGACCTCGGGCGAGAGCTGAACGCCACCGACATCTGGCTCGCCTTCCGCGAAACCTATCACGTCGGCACCGCCGAACGGCCGTTCCAGCTCGTCAATTACGAGGAAAGCCGCGCCGCCGACGGCACCCGTGTGTTCGCCGGCACGATCTCGGTCGAAGGCAAGGCGCAGACGGTGAGCGGCCGGGGCAACGGCCTGATCTCGTCGGTCGTGGCGACGGTGCGCGAGGCGTTCGGCGTCGACCTCGAAGTGCTCGATTACTCCGAACACGCCCTCAAGGCTGGCTCAGACGCCCGCGCCGCCACCTACGTCCTGTGCGCGGGACCTGGCGGCAAGCAAGTCTGGGGATGCGGCATCGACGAGGACGTCGCAACAGCGAGCGTCCGCGCCATCCTCAGCGCGGCGAATTCGGCGGTGGCGGGTTGACCGTGGACTGTGCGGCACCAATTTAGCGACTCATCGCAAAAACGACCGACTTACTATTTCGAAGCGAATATCCAGTTGTCATGAATCGCCCACAAGCGGCATCTAGCTTGGAGACGAAGTGATCATCCTGAGGAATGCGATACTTTATTTGAAGGCTACCCCCTTTAAGCTCAAAGCCTTGATCACTGAATGCTTTAAAGTTACCCGAGTGACCGCATTCAAAGACGTACAGATAACCGACATCGCCATCTGGAACGATCGAGTGTAAATCCTCCGTGGAAAAGCGAAGCTCAATGTTGAGTGCGTTGGCCGTGTCTTCAATTTCTACCGACATTTCATCGGAGCGGATTTCGCGACCAGAGCAACCTGCCAAGAACGTGGTGCAGCCTAATGCAATGATTGAGATTGCGACCCGCACGCGGTTTTAATGACAGAGTGTTTGTCGTTCTACAACGCAAAGCGTCATTGTCCTTTGATGGTAAGAGCGCCCGCAAGGGACCAATTGCGGACGGTCCGCTTTCCTACATCGGCATCACTGGCTTACAGTCGCCCCATGACCACCCGACCGCCTTCCGCCCACGCGCAAAACCAGCCACCGGCCCCGGTAAGCATTCTTGTTTCTGGACAGTGTGACACGTGTGACATGCCCTCGGCAAAAGGGGCCCAGCGGGAGTGCGTGCAGTGACCGAAGCGATCATCGAACCCGACCTGCCGATCATCGATCCGCACCATCACTTGTGGGACCTGCGGCCGATGATGGGCCTGATGCAGGAGCCGCTCCATCCGTTCTCGGCGGCGCTGGTCGATGCGGCGTATTACACTTTCGACGCGCTCCATGCCGATACGCACAGCGGGCACCGCGTGATCGGCACCGTTTTCCTCGAATGCCGCGCGTTCTATGATCCCGGACGTGGCGGCGGCCTGCAGCCGGTGGGCGAGGTCGAATTCGTCAATGGGGTCGCGGCGCAGGGTGCCAGCGGCCTCTACGGCGAATACCGCCCCTGCGCTGCGATCGTGGGTCATGCCGACCTGACGCTGGGCAGCGGTGCCGGCATGGTGCTCGATGCGCTGGCGGCGGCCTCTCCGCGCTTCGTCGGCATCCGTCACTCGGGGTCGTGGGATGCCGACCCCGGCGTGCTCGGCCCGATCGTCCGGGCGGGCGAAGGACTTTATCGCGATGCGAAATTCCGCGAAGGTTTCGCCGAGCTCGGCAAGCGCGGACTGACCTTCGACGCCTGGCTGCTCGAGCCGCAACTCGGCGACCTGGTCGATCTCGCCCGCGCCTTCCCCGACCAGCCCATTGTCCTCGACCACTGCGGCACCCCGCTCGGCATCGCGAGCTACAAGGGTACGCTGGAGGAGAACTTCGAGCGCTGGCGGAGCAGCATCCGCGAACTCGCCGCGTGCGAGAACGTCAGCATCAAGCTCGGCGGCCTTGCCATGTGCTTCAGCCAGCTGCCCGACGAGGGGCCCGCTTCCGGGTTCGGCAGCGAGGAGTTGGCTGCCATGTGGAAGCCCTACATCGACACCTGCATCGAAGCGTTCGGAGCAAAGCGCGCGATGTTCGAAAGCAACTACCCGGTCGACCGCTGGGGCGCGACCTACCCGGTGTTGTGGAACACCTTCAAGCGCCTCGTCAGCGGTGCATCCGACAGCCAAAAGCGAGACCTGTTCGCGGGCACCGCCGCCCGGTTCTATGGCCTGGAGCATCTGATGCCGGGATAAAGCTACCGCGCGCCGAGCAGCCGTTACGGTGTATACTTCGTGTCACCATTCGCCCGGCCCACCTCGACAGCACCGCGAACGCGCATTAGGCGCGTTGCAAACAGCAACCGGAGAGACACCCCCGATGCCGACCACCCTGCCCGCCCCGTTCGACCGCCTGCGCCTGCCCGTGATCGGATCGCCGCTGTTCATCGTCTCGGGTCCGGAACTGGTCATCGCGCAATGCAAGGCGGGGATCGTCGGCAGCTTTCCGGCGCTGAACGCGCGGCCGTCAGGCGTGCTCGACGAATGGCTCCACAGGATCACCGAGGAACTGGCCGAGCACAACCGCGCCAATCCCGACCGCCCCGCCGCGCCATTCGCGGTCAACCAGATCGTCCACAAGTCGAACAACCGGCTCGAAGAGGACATGGCGGTCTGTGCCAAGTGGGCGGTGCCGCTGGTCATCACCTCGCTCGGTGCGCGCGAAGACGTGTTCGCCGCGGTCAAGGGCTGGGGCGGCATCTCGATGCACGACGTCATCAACGACCGCTTTGCGAGGAAGGCGATCGAAAAGGGCGCGACCGGACTGATCCCCGTCGCCGCCGGCGCGGGCGGCCATGCCGGCACCCTCTCCCCCTTCGCCATGATGCAGGAAATCCGCAGCTGGTTCGACGGGCCGGTCGCGCTGTCGGGATCGATCGCGCACGGACGCTCGGTCCTTGCGGCGCAGGCGATGGGGGCGGACTTCGCCTATATCGGCAGCCCGTGGATCGCCACCCACGAGGCGAACGCCGATCAGCGCTACAAGGACGCCATCGTCGCCGCGCGAGCCGACGGGATCGTCTATTCCAACCTCTTCACCGGGGTGCACGGCAACTACCTGCGCTCCTCGATCGAGGCGGCAGGCATGGACCCCGACAACCTGCCGGTGAGCGATCCCAGCGCGATGAATTTCGGCAGCGGCGGCAACACCGAAGCCAAGGCGTGGAAGGACATCTGGGGTTCGGGTCAGGGGATCGGGATGGTGTCGGCGGTCGAGAGCGTGGCCGAGCGCGTCGACAGGCTGGCCGCACAGTATCAGGCGGCGAAGGACGAGCTCGCCGCCAAGGCGATCTGAGTTCCGCCCCATAACTGCTCGGCCAGCGCATCGAGCTCAGCGAAGTCGAACCCGGTACCGACCGGATCGTGCCGGTTGAGGCGCAGCCGCGCATGGGCAGGATCGGTCAAGCGGCGGCGCAAGGCGCGTTGCAGCAGTGCGAGGCGGAACAGCGCCTCCTCTCCCGCGGCACCCGGTGCGGTCGCATTGGCGGACACCCATCGCGCCTCGATCTGCCCGACCCGCTCGATCACCATCGCGTTGTAGGCGCGGTGCGGTCCGCGATGGAGCGGCAGCATCAGCCGCCGCGCCGCTTCGTCCCGCGCGGGCAGGAGCAGGCCGTTGCGGCGAAAATCGTCGAACCCCAGTCGCCGCGCGTCGACGGCGCCGAGGAGCCGTGCGAAGCATCGCCTTCCGAGGACCTGCCGGGGCAGCAGGTGATGGCGTTGGAGCGCAGGGTCGTAGTCGGGACTCTCGGGCCGGTTGACCGCACGGAACGGCAGGCGCGCGCGAGCGGCAAACTCGACGGTCGAACTCAAGCCCGGCGGACCCTGACCGTCTTGCCGTCGCTCGAAGGCTCCAGTGCTAGGCGCCCACCATCGGGAGCGACGATTGCCTCGCTCGCGGTCAACCGGCCCTGCAGCACGAGCTGGTTGACGAGCCGGATCGCAAGGCGCGCCGCCGCCACCCGGTCCTTCGCGATGTCTGCCGCGATCAGCACCTCCTGCCCGGTGAACCAAGCCAACCCCTCGGTTCGCATCCCGCCTTCGGAATCGTCGCTCAACGCGGTCAGGCCGAGCGCTGGGAACGCCCCGCCCGCCAGCCACGTCGACATGCTGGAAACGAACAGCCCCGGCCCCACGAGTGTACGAGCAGGCGGCCAGGCGATACCCGCAAGTCCGGGCAGGTACGGGGCGAGATCCGTCACGACACCCATCATCGTGCGCACCACGGGCAGCGACCGCGCCCCGGCCGTGAGATGCGGACCGGGCTGGATGCCCAGCGCCTCGAGCGCCGCAATGTCGAGCGCATGGTCCGAATCGAAACGATGCGCGATGGACGCGAGCGGCATCGGCTCGCCCGGCGCCAGCCCGCAGACGTCGTACGTCATGCCATCGCGCAGTACCTCTACATCTGTGACGGCAGCTTCGGGTCCATCTCCGGGAAGCTCCTGCGTCACCGACAGACGACCCGCGCCAGCTACCGCCGCCCGAAGCGTTCCCGCATCCGGCCGTTGGTCCCGCTGAAACAAGAGCAGCAGCGCCCCTTCCCTGGCGCGCCCCGCGTCTGAACGGCTCAAACCGATGAGACGACCTTCCCCTTCAAATCCCGACGTTTTTGTGCCGGAAAAGCGAAACGGCGTCGAGTCCCTCGTGAGCCAGTCCCAGCCACTTTGGAGGTAACGCTCAGAACACGCCCGTAGCGAGTCCTTCGGCAAGGGCTTCCCCGACGTCGCGGCACTTCTGCAGCGCATCTGGCGGCACGGTCTTTTGGGCCATGATCGCCTCCGGCGTCTGGGCGGACAGGTTGACGATCACCGACTCCGCCACCCGCCTGAGCCGCCACCCAGTGGCGATCCGGTCGAGCTGGCGCTGGGCCCCCTCACCGTCCGATCCCGCGGCGATGAGCGTTGCGTAGGGCCGACCCTCGATCTGGCCGAGGACGGGATAATAGCAGCGGTCGAACATCTCCTTCATCGCTCCGCTGAGCGCGGCGAGATTTTCCGGGCACACGAAAAGATAGCCGCGCGCGGCAAGGAGATCGTCAGGCTGAACGCTGTCCGCACCGAGCAACCGCGCCCGTCCGACGGCGCCTTCGAACGCCGCGTGCGCCATCGCTTCCGAGGCGCCGGTCCGGCTGTGCCACACGATCAGGAGCGGAGTTTCCATCGACCGACCATCGCCCCGTGCTGTCGATTGTCAATCGTCCGTGGGTAGGCGCGGCGTGGCGGGTGGTTTAGACGGGTCTGCGATGGCCTCCCGCTCGCTCTCCACCGTTTTCGGCGTCGATCGCTCGCTGTCGGGCAAGGCCTGGCGCTGGCGTGGCGGCAACATGGATGTCGGCAGCCTCGACGGCGGCACGACCGGCGCGCTCGACGATGTGGTCACCCAGTTGCTGCTGTCGCGCGGCGTGGAGCGCGACGACCTCGACCGGCACAAAGCGCCGACCCTGCGGGCGTTCCTGCCCGACCCATCGCACTTCCGCGACATGGACACTGCCGCCGAGCGGCTCGCGCAGGCGGTGATGAGCAACGAGACCGTCACGATCTACGGCGACTACGACGTCGACGGGGCGACGAGCGCGGCGCTGCTGATCCGCCTCCTGCGCGACCTCGGGAACTCGGCCCGCTATTACATCCCAGACCGCCTGCTCGAAGGTTACGGTCCGAGCGGCGAGGCACTCGTCCGGCTGGGCGAGGAAGGGGCGAGCCTTATCGTGACCGTCGATTGCGGCGCGATGGCGCATGAGGCCCTTGCGCAGGCGCATGCAGCCGGGATCGACGTCGTGGTCGTCGATCATCACAAGTGCAGCGCCGAGCTTCCGCTTGCCGCAGCACTCGTCAATCCCAACCGCCTCGACGAAAGCGAAGAGGGCGCGGAACACGGCCACCTCGCGGCGGTCGGCGTGGCGTTCCTCCTTGCGGTCGCGCTCGTGCGAACTCTGCGCCAGCGCGGATTCTTTGAAGGCGGTCGGGCCGAGCCGGACCTGATGAGCCTACTCGACCTGGTCGCGCTCGGCACGGTGGCCGACGTGGCGCAAGTCCGGGGACTCAACCGCGCGTTCGTCGCCCAGGGGCTCAAGGTTATGGCGCGTCGGGCGAACACTGGCATGGCGGCGCTCATCGACGCAAGCCGGCTGAAGCGCGCGCCCGCCTGTTCCGATCTCGGCTTCGCGCTCGGCCCGCGCATCAATGCCGGCGGTCGCGTGGGCGAATCGACGCTGGGCGTGCGCCTGCTAACGACCGAGGATGCGGGCGAAGCGGCCGACATCGCCGCGCAGCTGTCCGCCCTCAACGAAGAGCGCCGCGCGATCGAGGCCGAAGTGCAGGCCGCCGCCGAGGCAATGCTCGAAGGGCAGCATAATCGCGCGGTGCATCTCGTTGCGGGAAATGGTTGGCATCCGGGAGTGATCGGCATCGTCGCGGGACGCATCAAGGAAAAGACCGGAAAACCCGTACTCGTCGTGGCGCTCGACGGCGATATCGGAAAAGGGTCGGCGCGATCGATCGCGGGGGTGGACCTTGGTGCCGCGATCATCGCCGCGCGCGAGGAAGGCCTTCTCGTGGCGGGCGGCGGGCACGCGATGGCGGCCGGGCTCACGATCGAAGCGGGCAAGATCGGCGCACTGGCGGACTGGCTCGACGCGCGGCTCGGCGCAGCGGTGGCGCGCGCCAAGGAAAGCGATTCGATGCCGCTCGACCTCGCCCTGTCACCCGGCGCGCTGACGCCCGATCTCGTCGAGACGCTCGATTCGGCAGGCCCTTTCGGCGTCGGCTGGCCCGGCCCGCGTGTGGCGGTTGGCCCGGTGAGGCTGGTCAAGGCGGATATCGTCGGCACCGATCACGTGCGCGCGATCGCCAGCGGGCTCGACGGGAAGAGCTTCAAGATGATCGCCTTCCGCGCCGCTGAGACGCCGCTGGGCCAGGCCCTGCTTCACGGCTCGCGCGGACGGTTGCTGTGGCTCGCGGGCCGCGCGAAGATCGACGACTGGGGCGATCGCCCGCAGGCCGAACTCCAGCTCGAGGATGCCGCCTGGGCGGATTGAGGCGGATATTGCCGAACGCGTTCCACGGGGTTGACCGCGCTCGCCACCACCCCTAATGGCCCCGCCACGCTTCCGGGCGTGGCCCCTTCGTCTAGCGGTTAGGACGCGGCCCTTTCACGGCTGAAACACGGGTTCGATTCCCGTAGGGGTCACCATCGGAACGCATCGCCATCCCGGCACGGATGGCCCCTTCGTCTAGCGGTTAGGACGCGGCCCTCTCACGGCTGAAACACGGGTTCGATTCCCGTAGGGGTCACCAACTTCCCAACTTTTATGACAGCACCCAAGCACACTGGCGCTGCGGCTGCGGCGCGGCTAGGGCCGCGCGCGATGGAGCCGCGTCGCACTTTGCCCTGGCCCGGAATGGCGCTGGCCCTTTTGGGTGCGGTCGGCTTGCTGGCGCTTGGCGAGCAACCTTGGCTCGCGCTCGCGGTCCTGCTGCTGTGGTTCGGCTCGTTGTGGCTCGCCATTGCCGAACCGCCACCCGTCGTGAGCGCCAACGGTGGCGGCGGCCTCAACCGTGACCGCATGGCGGAGCTGATCGAGCACTCGGGCACGCCCCTCCTCCTGACCGAGAAAGGGCGGATCGTCATCGCCAACCAGTCGGCGCGCGAAGTGCTGGGAGGGCACATCGTCAACCAGGACGTGCGCGTCGCGCTGCGTCACCCGGATGCGATTGCCCTGACCGAATCCGACCGGCCGCAAGTCCGCACCGTCCAGGGCCTCGCCAGGCGCCACGATATCTGGCGGATCAGCCGGCAACCGATGGGTGACGGTATGGCGGTGATCGAGCTTATCAACCGCACCGCGGAAGCCGACATCAGCCGCGCGCACACCGACTTCGTGGCCAACGCCAGCCATGAGTTGCGCACCCCGCTCGCTTCGATCATCGGCTATGCCGAGACGCTGGCCGAAGAGAGCGGCTCGGGCGACCCGGCGATGCGCGAGAAGTTCCTCGGCACGATCCTGCGCGAATCGCGCCGCCTGAAAAGCCTGGTCGACGACCTGATGTCGCTATCGCGGATCGAGGCCGAGAAGCACGACCAGCCCGCCGAGCGAATCGACCTGCGGCCGCTGGTCGACCGTGCCGCGCGCGACGCAGCTGGCCCCGACCGCGCGGATCGGCTTGTGCTGACCCTCGCGGACGATCTCGTCGTGCGCGGAGACCAGCAACAGCTCGAACAGCTCGTCCGCAACCTCGTCGACAATGCGCTCAAATACGGCGCCGAAGATACTGCCGTTACGATCATGCTCGAGCCCGGACAGGCGGAAGACGCCCGACTGACGGTGACCGATCTTGGCGAAGGGATCGCGCCCGAACACCTGCCCTACTTGACCCGCCGCTTCTATCGCACCGACCCGGGCCGCAGCCGGGCGTCGGGCGGGACCGGCCTGGGTCTCGCGATCGTGAAACATATCGTGGAGCGCCATCGCGGACGGCTCGACATCGACAGCAAGCTGGGCAAGGGAACGACGGTCGCTGTCCGCATTCCGTTCAGCATCGACGCCGATGGCCCGTTGTCATGAAATTGTCACGCAAATGACGCATTGGCCGCCCTGCCCTCTGGCATCCTGAAGAAGCCACTCCCGCAACCATGTCGCTGTCTCTCCTTCTCCTGCTGACGATCGGCCTCGCCCTTGCAGGCTGGCTGGCCGGCCGTGCGCGTGCGTGGAGCCTGCGCCGAGCCAATCCGGGCACGCGCCTCGCCGCGTTGCCGAGCTATCATGGCTGGTACGTGGCGCTATGGATCGTGGTCCCGCTGCTTCTGTTCATGGCGATGTGGACCTCGTTCGCGCCCCAGCTCGTCCAGCAGTCGGTCTTGGCCGATCCAGCGGCAGCAAACCTTCCCGCGTTCGATTTCCAGCGCAACGCGATCCTGTCGCAGGCGCAAGCGGTGGCGACCGGACAGGCGACCACCACGGCGCATCCGCAGGCCGGATCGCTGGTCGAGCCCTACCGCGCGGCGATCGCCCGTTTCCGCCTGATCGGCATCCTCGCGACGCTTGGCATCGCGGTCGCTGCAGGCACCTTCGCTTTCCTGCGGCTGAAACCGCAGTTCACCGCGCGAACGCGGGTGGAGCGCATCGTCCTCGCCATCCTGCTGCTGGCGTCGCTGGTCGCGATCCTGACCACGCTGGGTATCCTCGTCAGCCTCGTGTTCGAGACTGTCCGGTTCTTCAACATGATCTCGCCGGTCGACTTCCTGTTCGGCACGATGTGGGCCCCGGATCCGATGGTCGCCGCGGCTTCGGCTGACCCGACCCGCTACGGTGCCATCCCGCTTTTCTGGGGCACGATCTTCATCGGTGCGATCATCGCCATGATAGTCGCGATCCCGCTCGGCCTGATGAGCGCGATTTACCTGACGCAGTACGCGAAGCCCTCGTACCGGAAGTGGCTCAAGCCCGCGCTCGAGATTCTGGCAGGCGTACCCACGGTGGTTTACGGCTATTTCGCCGCACTGACGGTTGCCCCGGCGATCCGCGACGGCGCGCAGGCGATTGGCTTCGCAAGCGCGAGCTCCGAAAGTGCGCTGGCCGCAGGCCTAGTCATGGGCGTCATGATCATCCCCTTCGTCTCGTCGATGGCCGACGATTCGATCGCCGCCGTGCCGCAGGCCATGCGCGACGGCAGCCTGGCGATGGGGGCGACCAAGTCCGAGACGATCCGCCGCGTCCTGATCCCTGCAGCCCTCCCCGGCATCGTCGCGGGCGTCATGCTTGCGGTCAGCCGCGCGATTGGCGAGACGATGATCGTGGTGATGGCAGCCTCGACCGCGGCCAACCTCAGCGCCAACCCGCTCGAGGCGATGACGACGGTGACGGTGCAGATCGTCGCGATGCTGACCGGCGAAGGCAGTTTCGACCATCCGGCGACCCTCAGCGCCTTCGCGCTGGGGTTCGTGCTCTTCCTCGTGACGCTGGCGCTCAACTTCGTCGCCCTGCGCGTCGTCAAGCGGTTCCGCGAAGCCTATGAGTGAGTTCGCCGCCCCCACGCGCACCGCGGTTTTCGATGCGCGGCTGAAAAAGCGTTACGCCGCCGAACGCCGGTTCAAGGCGCTCGGACTGTCGGCGATCCTCGTCTCGGTCGCGGTTCTGCTGTTCCTGCTGACCACCATGCTTATCAACGGCGTCGGCGGCTTCCAGCGCGCCGAAGTGCGCTTCGCGATCGACTTCACGCAGGCCGGGCTCGCGCTCGACCCGTCGCTGACCGACCAGGTCGCCATCCAGCAGAGCCTGCAGGGTCAGGGCCTGCCGCAAGTGATCGAGTTCTTCGCGGCCAAGGAGCTTGGCGAAGCGGGCGCGGCGGAAGTCTCGCCCGATGCGTGGCGCGAAGTCGCCGCGCAGATCACCGCCGATCCAGGGATGCTCAAGCGCAGCGAGACGTTGGCGCTTCCCGCAAGCTCGCGCCTTGCCGCCGGGCTCGCCGGTGAAGGCCGACCCGAAATGCGCTCGCTCGCCACCTCGCTGGCGGACCAGGGCAAGCTCGACGAGGCTTTCGACTTCGGCTTCTTGACGCGATCGGACGCGACCGACCCGCAGGCGGTCGGCATCTGGGGCGCGCTCAAGGGATCGATGCTGACGATGTTCGTCACGCTCCTGCTGGCGTTCCCGATCGGCGTGCTGGCGGCGCTCTATCTCGAGGAATACGCGCCGAAGAACCGCTGGACTGAGATTATCGAGGTGTCGATCAACAACCTCGCCGCGGTACCATCGATCATCTTCGGCCTGCTCGGGCTCGCGGTGTTCCTGTGGATTTTCCCGAACATGCGATCGGCCCCGCTGATCGGCGGCATGACGCTGGCTCTGATGACCATGCCGGTGATCGTGATTGCCGGGCGCAACGCGATCAAGGCAGTGCCACCGAGCATCCGCGACGGTGCGCTGGCGATCGGTGCCTCGCCGGTGCAGGTGGTCTTCCACCACGTCCTGCCGCTCGCCCTTCCCGGCATCCTGACCGGCACGATCATCGGGATGGCCCGCGCGCTGGGAGAGACCGCGCCGTTGCTGATGATCGGGATGCGCGCCTTCGTCGCCACCCCGCCCGACGGATTCACCTCTCCCGCGACCGTGCTGCCGGTGCAGATCTTCCTGTGGTCGGATGAAATCGATCGCGGCTTCGTGGAACGCACCAGCGCGGCGATTATCGTGCTACTGCTGTTCCTGCTCGTGATGAACGGGCTCGCCATCTACCTGCGCAACAAGTTCGAGAAGACCTGGTGACCGTAGTCCATCCCAATCTGCACGATACCGATGCCAAGATGCAGGCGCGCGACGTCTCGGTCTTCTATGGCGCGAAGAAGGCGATCGACAACGTCTCGATCGACATCCCCGCCAAGTACGTCACCGCGTTCATCGGTCCGTCGGGTTGCGGGAAGTCGACCTTCCTGCGCGCGCTCAACCGCATGAACGACACGATACCATCGGCCCGCGTCGAAGGCACGATCGAGCTCGACGGCGAGGATATCTACAAGTCCGGCATGGATGTAGTGCAACTGCGCGCCCGCGTCGGCATGGTGTTCCAGAAGCCCAACCCCTTTCCCAAGTCGATCTTCGAGAACATCGCCTATGGCCCGCGCATCCATGGCCTGGCCGAGGGCAAGGCCGAGCTTGACGCGATTGTTGAGCGCTCGCTCAAGCGCGCCGGGCTGTGGAACGAGGTCAAGGACCGGCTGACCGACAGCGGCACCGCGCTGTCCGGCGGCCAGCAGCAACGTCTGTGCATCGCCCGCGCAATCGCGGTCGATCCCGAGGTGATCCTGATGGACGAGCCGTGCTCTGCGCTCGACCCCATCGCGACCGCCAAGATCGAGGAACTGATCGACGAACTGCGCGGGAACTACGCGATCGTTATCGTCACCCACTCGATGCAGCAGGCCGCGCGCGTCAGTCAGCGCACCGCGTTCTTCCACCTCGGCAACATGGTGGAATACGGCCGGACATCGGATATCTTCACCAACCCGCTCGAGGAGCGGACCAAGGATTACATCACCGGCCGCTACGGCTAGGATACGGACGACTCATGGAACACACCGTCAAGGCCTTCGACGAGGACATCACCCGGCTGCGCGGCCTGATCGCCGAGATGGGCGGCATGGCCGAAGTCGCCGTGCAGAAATCGATCGACACCCTGGTCAAGGGCGACGACGCCCTCGCCGACGAGGTGATCGCCGACGACAAGAAGCTCGACGCCCTTGAATCCGAGGTCGACAAGCTGGCGGTACGGATCATCGCCCTGCGCGCGCCGATGGCGGACGACCTGCGCGAGGTGATCGCCGCATTGAAGATCGCCGGCGTGGTCGAGCGGATCGGAGACTATTCGAAAGCCATCGCCAAGGCTTCCAAGCAGATCGAGGACCGCAAGAAGTTCGGCCCCTTGACGCTTATTCCCGCGATGGGCGAGATCGCCGCCGAGATGGTCCACGATGCAATGACCGCCTACGCCGCCCGCGACGCCGTGCTCGCCCGCGAAGTCATCGCGACCGACGAGAAGGTCGACAACTTCTACGAATCGCTATTCCGCAACCTCGTCAGCCACATGGTCGAGAACCCTTCGACCATCAGCTCGGCGGCACAGCTCCTGTTCGTCGCCCGCAACATCGAGCGGATCGGAGACCATGCGACCAACGTCGCCGAGATGGTCTATTACGCCGCGACCGGACTCTATCCGGCCGAGGACGATTGACGCATGACCGTCGTGAAGGTGTAACAAAACTGGTGTGTGGTGATCTGCGATGACCACCGCCAAGCTCCTTCTCGTCGAAGACGATCCCGCGCTCGCCGAACTGCTCGAGTACCGGTTCGCCAACGAAGGCTACACCGTTCGCGCGACTCCCGACGGCGACGAGGCGCTGCTCCTCGCTGCCGAAGATACGCCGGACCTCATCATCCTCGACTGGATGATCGAAGGGACAAGCGGGATCGAGGTCTGCCGCCGCCTGCGCCGCGACAAGGCGACCGCACACGTGCCGATCATCATGCTCACCGCTCGCGAGGGCGAGGACGACAAGATCCGCGGTCTCGAGACCGGCGCCGACGATTACCTGACCAAGCCGTTCTCTCCCCGCGAACTGCTCGCCCGAGTGGCCGCAGTGCTTCGCCGCATCCGTCCGGCGCTGGCCGGCGAGAGCATCACCGTGGGCGACCTGTCGCTCGATCCCGTGGCGCACCGCGTGTCGCGCCGCGGCAAGGCGCTCCACCTCGGCCCGACCGAATATCGCCTGCTGCGCTTCCTGATGGAAAGCCCGGGCCGCGTGTTCAGCCGCGGCCAGCTGCTCGACGGGGTCTGGGGCACCGAGAGCGAGATCGAGTTACGCACGGTCGACGTTCATATCCGCCGCCTGCGTCAGGCGATCGCGCTCGACGGCGCGAAAGATCCGGTGCGCACGGTGCGCAGCGCGGGCTATTCGCTCGAAGGCTAGAACAGCCGCGTCAGCATGTAGAACGCCGCGCCCACCGCGGCGCTCGCCGGGATGGTAATAAACCACGCGGTCACCACGCGCGCCGCCACCGTCCAGCGCACCGCGCTGGCCCGCCGCGCTGCGCCCGTGCCGACTACGCTGCCGGTGATCGCATGGGTCGTCGATACCGGAATGCCGAGCGCGCTGGCGCTGAACACCACGATCGAACCTGCCGTCGAGGCGCAGAAACCCGAATGGTGGTTGAGCTTGGTGAGGCCGGTTCCCATCGTCTGGATGATTCGCCATCCTCCCGACAGCGTGCCGAGGGAAATCGCCACGTAGCAGCTCAGTACGACCCACTCCGGCACATGGAACTCTCCGCCGAGGTAGCCGGTCGAATAGAGCAGGACGGTGATGATCCCCATCGTCTTCTGCGCATCGTTGCCGCCGTGGCTGATCGAATAGGCGGCCGAAGAGCACAGGTGCAGCACCTTGAATGTGTTGTTCGCCTTGCGCGGCGTTGACCGCTGGAACAGCACGCTCGTCACCAGCATCAGCATCATCGCGATGAGGAATCCGATCAACGGACTGATGAAGATCGCGAGAATCGTCTTCGTGGTGCCGGAGCTCTCGACCGCATCGAACCCGGCAGCCGCCACGCCTGCGCCGAGTAGGCCACCGATCAGTGCGTGGCTCGACGATGACGGGATGCCCTTGATCCACGTCGCAACATTCCAGAACATGGCCCCTACGAGCGCGCCGAACACGACTGCCGGGCTGACGATATCCTTGTCGACGATGCCCTTGCCGACCGTCTCGGCGACGTGAAGCCCGACGATCCAGTAAGCCGCGAAGTTGCCCACCGCCGCGAAGATCACTGCCTGCACCGGCCCGAGCAACTGCGTCGACACCACCGTCGCGATCGAGTTGGCCGCGTCGTGCAGGCCGTTGAGAAAGTCGAACGCCAGCGCGAGGACGATCAGCGCGACGAGCAGCGGAAAGGCGAGATCGTGCATGGTCTGCGCCTCCTCAGGCGTAATCGATCACGATGCCGTCGATCTGGTTCGCCACGTCCTCGAATGCGTCGGCGATCTTTTCGAGGTGCTTGAATATCTCGCGATCGACGATGAAGCGCACCGCATCGCCGTCGGAGGTGGCCGTCGCGAAGTTCGCCTTGAGGCCGCGCGTGTGAATCACATCCACCTCGCCTTCCGCCGTCACGATTTCACGCGTCAGGTCATGGAGCTTCGCGCCGTTCCGGGTGACATCGCGCAGCAGCGGCAGGGCAGCATCGATCTGATGCAGGGCGCGGCAAATATGCTCCGCCATTGTCTTCATGTCGGGCGCGAACTCGGTGATCTCGTAAGTCTCGATGGCGGACGCGGCCGACTGGATCTCGTCGGTCACATCGTCCATCGCGCCGATCAGGCCGGTGATCGCACCGCGATCGAACGGGGTCAGGAAGGTCTGGCGCACTTCGTGCAGCACTTCGCGGATGACGTCGTCGGCATCGTGCTCGCGGTCGCGAATCTCGTGAACCAGCGCAGTCCGGTCGCCTTCGCCGCGGACGAGCTTGGCAAGCGCCTCGCCAGCGGCGACGGTCGCGGCCGAGTGGCGTTCGAACAGGATGAAGAAGTCGGCGGACTTCGGCACGAGCCGGCGGAACCAGTCAAACACCTGTCATATCTCCGTCTTCTAGGCGGTCCGATGCCGCCGTTGCCCGAGCGGGGCGCGTTTCACAAGCCAATGGCGAAGTGCGTCCCCGGCGATCGCTTCAACGGCACACGCTCCCGAAGCCCCGCGCTTGCTGGTCGAGGTGGAAATGGTCGCGGTGCGCCGTATTGTAATCGGGGCTGAGGACGGTGCCGAACACGCGACACGCCTTGTCCCGCACGCGGCGAAGGAATGCCGCTTCGTCCGGATCGCCGCTCCAGTCGCCCAGGACCGAGATGCGGCGGCCGTCTGCCAACACGAAGGCCGAGATGTCGATCGCGTTGCCGGTCGCGTGTTCGCTCCACGGGCCGGAATCGCGGCCATAGAGGCGGCGGCACGAATAGGTACCGAAGTGCTCGATCCGCGCCAGCGGAGAGCCGAGTCCTTCCTTGGCTGCCGGTTTCACGCCCCGCTCGAGCCACAGTTCCATCGCGGCGGCGAGTCCGCAGGTCGTCGGAGGCCGGTTCGGGGCCAGTGGATACCCGTCGAGCACGGTGCGGTCGGGACGCGCGCAGGCGCCCTCGCCCGCCGGATCGAGCACGGTGAAGGCCACCTCGCTCCGCTCCAGCACTGCGCGGCAGGCAGGCGCATCGCCACGCAGGGCGGCAAGCTTACGTTCGGTCGCCCACCCCGGCGGATCGCGCAGATCGAGCGGCGCCCAGGGGTTGTGCTCGGGGTGCGCGTCGAGGCAGGCCTTCGCGGCGAAGAACAGCGCGCCCGATGTCAGCAGGGCGAGCGCGACGATGTCGAAGGGGAACCGCATCGATTTGCCAACGCGCGGGCGGCGCGAAGGGTTCATCGCCCCATCAGATCGATGAGCACACCGGCAGCGATCAGCAGGTAGGTCACCCCGATTGCGCGATTGACGCGGCGGCGCGTGACCGGCCTCGCCATCGCGGACGTCAGCCCGCGCCCCGCCCCGATGTAGACCGCCCCGACCGCCACATCGATCACCAGCGCGACCACGGCCAGCAGCGCGAGCTGCGGCGCGACCGGCGCGCGGGCATCGACGAACGGCGGAA
This sequence comes from Tsuneonella sp. HG094, assembly GCF_053819285.1. NCBI lineage: Bacteria > Pseudomonadati > Pseudomonadota > Alphaproteobacteria > Sphingomonadales > Erythrobacteraceae > Tsuneonella > Tsuneonella sp. HG094. The sequence continues at coordinate 1,070,244 of NZ_JBSORA010000001.1, read as the reverse complement.
TGAGCGCGACCATGTAGATGAGCGACTTCGGATTGCCGAGCGCCACGAACACGCCGCTGGCAAACGCGTGGCGGCCCGAGCGCGGGTTGCTCTCGCCCTCTCCCGGCGCCGGGTCGGCCGCATGGCGAATGGCCTGCATTCCGAGCCATGCGAGGTAGAGCCCGCCGGCGATCGCAAGCGCCTTGAACAGCGCCGGGAATGCGGTCGCCAGCGTGCCCAGGCCGAGTGCGGCGAGCAACCACCAACCGAGATAGCCGAGTTGCATCCCGGCCAGCGCCGCCGCGCCGCTGCGCCAACCGCGGCGCACCGCCTCACCCATCGCGAACAGCATCGACACGCCGGGTACCACGCTGGTGGCAGCGGTCATCAGGGTGAAGGCAGCGAGGCGCTCGGGATCGATCACGCGCCGCCGCTAGGGCGATCCGCCCGATTCGGGAATGGTCAGCGCGGGACGAGCGGCGGCGGGACGTCCCAGCCCTTCTTGCGCTGCCAGTCGAAGCCCAGCGGCACCGTGCAGTCCGCACTCGCGAGCGTTACCGCGACAGTGCCGCCCTCGCCCCGGTTGGTGCGGAAGGGAATGTAGTACTCGCGCCACTCGCCGTCGCCGTTCGCGCGCACAGAGCGCGCGATTGGGGTCATGTCGCCATTGGTGATAGTCAGGAAGGCAGGCTCGCCCGGCGTCAGGCCGCTGACCGAGATTACGTAGAATTGTCCGTTTGTGCCCACTTCGCCCGCGCACTCCTCGCCGTCGAAGCGATCGACGCGGTACCAGCCCCGCTCCAGCACGACGGGATCGTATGCGATCGCGGTGCCGGCGATGGCGGACGCGGCGAAGACGCCGACGGTGAGCTTGGCGAGGGTCGTGCGCATGGTTGACGTGTAATTTACCACACGCCGCAGTTCACGGTTTGCTTGTCCACCGCCCCGTTTCGGGACGGTTTCGCGCTAATGAAAGTCGCGGCTTGGCGGTAGCGGCAACAACTTGGGGACGATGCGGACATCGCGCGGATGGCCGCGCGCGTCCGGCCCGTGAAAGCCGCATTCGCGGTTCCCGGGACCGGGCGGCTCCCACTGCTCGACCGCGCCGTGCGGATCGTCCGCCCCTTCTCGCAGGTCGTCGCGCGGGCCCCAGCGCGTGGGCAGCGGGTTGTTGCAGTGGTCGGCGCGCGCAATAGGCGTCTTGATGAGGTCGTCGCTGAGGCGGTGAAGCTCGTGCGTGGCGTCGGTCATGTGCTGGGCGATCACGTGGATCACCTCGTCGTCGTATTCCACCCGGCCGCGCACCTCCATCAGCCGGCTGCCCATCACGACCTTGCGCTGCTTTTCCTTGAGGTCGGGCCAGACGACCAGGTTGATCACCCCGGTCTCGTCCTCCAGCGTGATGAAGCACACGCCCTTGGCGCTGCCGGGGCGCTGGCGGATCAGCACCACGCCCGCGACCTGTACCATGCTGCGGAACTTGCGTGCGCGCAGGTCGGCGGCGCGCACAAAGCCACGCTCGGCCAAGCTGGCGCGCAGGAACGCCATCGGGTGCGCCTTCAGGCTGAGGCGGGTAGTCTGGTAGTCGGCGACGACCTCTTCCGACAGCGGCATGCGCGGAAGTGAAGTGGCCGCTTCGCTCCCCTCGTCGCGCGCCTCGGCAAAGGCAAACAGCGGCAGGTCCGGCCCGCCGATCAGGCTGCGCGCATCCCACAGCGCCTGCCTCCGCGGCAGGCGGAGCGACTGGAAGGCGTCGGCGCTGGCAAGCCGCTCGATGTGCGCCGGGCTCACGCCGGCACGATCCCGCAGCGCCGCGACGTCGTGGAACGGCCCGCGCTCGGCCCGGTCGGCAAGCAGGCGCGCGGCGACGTGCTCGGGCAAGCCGTCGATCTGTCGCAGGCCCAGGCGGAGAGCGATGTGGCGGTCGAGGCGGCCGCGATCAAGATTGGCGCTGTCGCGACGTCCTTCTGCCGCCTCCCCGATGACTTCGAGGGTGCAATCCCATTCCGACGCGTTGACGTCCACGGGCAGCACCGTGACGCCATGCTCCGCGGCGTCACGCACGATCTGCGCCGGGGCGTAGAAACCCATCGGCTGCGAATTGAGCAGCGCGCAGCCGAACGCCGCCGGGAAGTGGCACTTGAGCCAACTCGACACGTAAACGAGGTGCGCGAAGCTCGCCGCGTGGCTCTCGGGGAAGCCGTATTCGCCGAACCCGCGGATCTGGTTGAAGCAGCGCTGCGCGAACTCGCGGTCATAGCCCCGGTTCACCATCCGCTCGACCATCATGTCCTGCAGCTCGTCGACCATGCCGCGGCTGCGGAAAGTCGCCATCGCCTTGCGGAGGCGATTGGCCTCGAGGCTGGAGAACTTCGCCGCGTCGAGCGCGATCTTCATCGCCTGTTCCTGGAAGATCGGCACCCCCAGCGTGCGTTCGAGGATGCTCGACAGCTCGTCGGGCGGGCCGTGCTCGGGCGCGGGTGCGGGGATGACGACCTGTTCCGCACCCCGCCTGCGCTTGAGGTAGGGGTGGACCATGTCGCCCTGGATCGGCCCGGGCCGGACGATCGCGACCTGGATCACCAGGTCGTAGAACTCGCGCGGGCGCAGGCGGGGCAGCATGTTCATCTGCGCCCGGCTCTCGACCTGGAACACCCCGAGCGAATCCCCCTTGCGCAGCATCGCGTAGGTTTCGGGATCCTCGCGCGGGACGGTCGCCAGCGTCAGGGTACGTTCGTGCGTGTTTTCAAGCAGATCGAGGCACTTCCTGATGCAGGTCAGCATTCCCAGCGCGAGCACGTCGACCTTGAGGATGCCCAGCGCTTCGATATCGTCCTTGTCCCATTCGATGAAGCTGCGATCGGGCATCGCCCCGTTGCCGATCGGCACGGTCTCGGTCAACGGTCCGTCGGTGAGGATGAACCCGCCGACGTGCTGCGACAAATGTCTCGGCATACCAATCATTTGCTCGGTCAGTTTGAGAACGCGCTTCAGGTGCGGATCGGTCACGTCCATGCCGGTCTCGGCGACGTGCTTGTCGCCGATTTCCTTGCCCCATCCGCCCCATACGGTGCGTGCGAGCGCGCTGGTCACGTCCTCCGACAGGCCCATAGCCTTGCCGACCTCGCGGATTGCCATGCGCGGGCGGTAGTGGATGACGGTCGCACACAACCCTGCGCGGTCGCGGCCATACTGCCTGTAGATGTGCTGGATTACCTCCTCGCGCCGCTCGTGCTCGAAGTCGACGTCGATATCGGGCGGCTCCTTGCGCTCCTCGGAAATGAAGCGGTCGAACAGCAGTGCGTGCTTCGCCGGGTCGACACTGGTGATGCCGAGGCAATAGCAGACCGCCGAGTTCGCCGCCGAGCCGCGCCCCTGGCATAGGATCGGCGGATCGACCCCGCGCGCATAGTCCACGATGTCCTTGATGGTCAGGAAATAGCGCGCGAGGTCGAGCTTGCCGATGAGTTCGAGTTCGCGGTGCAAGGTCATGCGAACCGCGTCGGGTAAGCCACTGGGATAGCGCCATTTCGCTCCTTTCCATGTCTCGGCTTCGAGGAACGCCTGTGGCGTCATGCCGTCGGGATAGATCTCCTCCGGATACTCGTACTGCAGTTCTTCCAGACTGAAGGTGCAGGCATCGGCCACCTCGCGCGCCGCCGCGATGGCGTGGGGCCAGCGGTCGAACAGCACCGCCATCTCGGCGGGCGACTTCAGGTGCCGCTCGGCATTGCCGAACAGCAGGTGGCCCGCGCGGTCTACCTTCGTCTTGTGCCGGATCGCCACCATCACGTCCTGCAAGGGCCGCCGCTCGGGCGTGTGGTAATGGACGTCGTTGGTGGCGAGCAGCGCCAAGCCGTGCGCCTTCGCCAGCGCATCGAGCCGGTCGATCCGCGCGATATCGTCGCCCGCGTGAAGATGGCTGGCGGCAAGGTGGCGCATCGTCGGCAGACCGGCGGCCAGATGCCCGACGAGTTCAAGGAACCGTCCGCCCACCGCCTCCTGCACCTGCTCGCCGCCAAGCGTAACCACGTTGCTCGCCCACGCGGGGATTACGAAGTGCACCTTGAGATCGTCCGGGGGCAGCAGGACCAGTTGCACCCCCTCGGCGTGCGCGGCGAGCATCGCAAGATCGATGTCGCACGCACCCTTGGCCTGCCACTCGCCCTCGAGCGTGCGCATCCGCCCCGCGCTGATGAGCCGGCACAGACGGCCATAGGCGGCGCGGTCCTTCGGGTAAGCGAGGAAGGCCAGCCCCTCGACCGTCTCGATCCGGCAGCCGATCACGGGCCGCATCTTGAGCGTCCGGGCCTCGGTATGGACGCGCACCACGCCCGCCATCGAGTTCGCGTCGGCGATCCCGATCGCGTCGTAGCCGAGCGCGTGGGCGGTCAGCACGAGGTCGACCGCATCGGACGCGCCGCGAAGGAAGCTGAAGTTGGAGACGAGCCCCAGCTCGACGAACGTCGCGCGCGGCGGCGCGGCTATTGCGGCCGGATCGTCGAGTTCGATCCGCCTGCGCGGGATGAGAAGGTCGTTCTCGGGCATGTCATCCCGCCAGCTCCGCGAGCCGCGCCTTTACCGCCGCAAGGTCGGCGTCGAACAGCCGCGACTGCTCCTCCTGCGCCGCGCCGTCGAGGCGCAGCAGGTAGCTGGGATGCACGGTGACCCACAACTCACTGCCGTCGTCGAGCGGAATCGGCGCTCCCCGCGCCTTGGTCACGCTCACCGTCTTGCCGAGCATCCCGCGCGCCGCGCTCGCGCCCATCGCGAGGACGAGCTTGGGCTGCACGATGTGGCGCTCGCTCTCGACCCACCAGCGGCAGATGTCGATCTCCTTCGCGGTCGGCGACTGGTGCAGCCGCCGCTTGCCACGGTGGACGAACTTGAAGTGCTTGACCGCATTGGTGACGTAAGCGCTGCGCCGGTCGATATCGGCACGCTCGAGGTGGCGGTCGAGCAACTGGCCGGCAGGACCGACGAACGGTCGACCTGCAAGGTCCTCCTGATCGCCCGGCTGCTCGCCCACGATCATGAGGGCCGCATCCTGCGGCCCCTCGCCCATCACCGCGTGATTATCGAGCTGGCCGATCGGGCACTTGCGACATCCGTGGATCGCGGTGTCGATCGCGGCCAGCGTATCGGGCCGTTCGTCGAATTCCAGCGCGCCTGCTGCGACCATCTGCGACTCCCGCGATTGCGCCCCGGCTACCAGCGCGGGAATGAGCGCCGCCTCGGGCATGTTCTTCCAGTATTTGCGGGGCATTTCCTTGAGCATCGCGCCGATCTTCAAGCGTGCGGGGTTGAAGATCGATGCGTAGTAGGTGCGCCAGAGGTCCTCCATCGGATCGCCCGCGGGCGCATCGGACCGCTGCGCGGGCGGGCCCTCCTCCAGCACATCGCCGTCCCAGTGGAGCGACCCCTTCGGCGTCAGGATCGACCACTTCATGTTGGCGAAACGCCGTACGAAGAACCCGGCGTTGGTGCGCAGGATGTGGTGCTCGGGCTCGAACCACGCGACGTAATGCTCGCCCGCCTCCCCGCGCTCTTCAGCCTCGCCGTCCTCGACCAGCCGGAAGCGGACGAAAGCGCGCATCTTGTGGATGTCGCGCCGCACAGTGCGCGCCAGTTCGTCGAGCTTGCGGACTTCCGGGTCGGCGCCATCCTCGAGCAGGCGCGGATTGGCCTGCAACCGCCACAGCAGGCGATAGAGCAGCGCGAACCGCTCGGGGTCCGAGTGGCAGATCGCGCTCTTGGCAAGCTGCACGAACGCCTTGCTCGCGCGCACCGGAGCGGCATCGGCGGGCGGCACCGGCAGGCGGCGGTCGCCGTGCGAGAACAGGCTGCCCGAGCCGCCCGGCTCGACCCACGCGATCCGGTCGGGCGGCACGTCGCACTGCACCAGCCCCCGCGCCCGCTCGCGCCAGAAGTCGAAGTCGTCCGCCTCAGGCAGCGCGACGACGTAATAAATGCCGAGCTTGACGTGCTGGAGTGCGGTCATGCCGCGAACAGCTCGAGCTGCTCCTGTTTCGGCGCGAGCAGCGCGCGCAGGTCGGCGCGGTCGGTCAGCAGCAGCGGGCGCCAGTCGGCGGTGACGATGAACGGCCGCACCTTGGCGATCGACACGGTGAGCTTGGCGACATCGTCGAGCCGCATGGTCCGGTGCCGCCGGCTCGCGAGGATGCGGCCGACCGCGCGCACGCCAAGGCCCGGCACGCGCAGGAGTTGCTCCTTGGTCGCGCGGTTGACGTCGACCGGGAAGCGCTCACGAAACTTGAGCGCCCAGGCGAGCTTGGGATCAATGTCGAGCGGCAGGTTGCCGTCCGCCTCGGTCGCCTGCATCACCTCGCCCGGCTGGTAGCCGTAGAACCGCATCAGCCAGTCCGACTGGTAGAGCCGGTGCTCGCGGATCAGCGGCGGACGCTTCAGCGGCAGCACCGCGCTCGCATCGGGGATCGGACTGAACGCGCTGTAGTACACGCGGCGCAGGCGGAAGTTGTCGTAGAGCCGGCTGGCCTTGCCCACGATGTCGGCATCGGTCGCCGCGTCCGCGCCGACGATCATCTGGGTCGACTGGCCCGCGGGCGCGAAGCGCGGCGCGTGCTTGAACCGCTTCCTGCTATCCTTCGCCTCGACGATGTCGCTCTTGAGCTTGCCCATCGCCCCTTCGATCTGCCGCGCGCTCTTGTCGGGCGCGAGGCGGACGAGGCCAGCATCGGTCGGCAGTTCGACGTTGATCGACACGCGGTCGGCATAAAGCCCGGCCTGGTGAACCAGCTCGGGATCGGCCTCGGGTATCGTCTTGAGATGAATATAGCCGCGAAAGTCGTGCTCCTCGCGCAGCATTCTCGCGACCTCGACCAGCTGCTCCATCGTGTGGTTCGAGCTCTTGATGATGCCCGAAGAGAGGAACAACCCCTCGATGTAGTTGCGGCGGTAGAAGCTCAGCGTCAGGTCCACAACCTCCTGCGGCGTGAACCGCGCACGGCGCACGTTCGAGCTCTTGCGATTGACGCAGTAGTGGCAATCGAACACGCAGTGGTTGGTCAGCAGGATCTTGAGCAGCGAAATACAGCGGCCGTCGGGCGCGTAGGCGTGGCAGATACCCATCCCCTCGGTCGAGCCGATACCTTTCCCCCCGCTCGAATTGCGCTTGGTCGTGCCGGACGACGCGCACGAGGCATCGTACTTGGCGGCATCGGCCAGGATTTCGAGCTTCTCGAGGACAGACGGCAAACCCATCTGTTCCTTATATGTTCTCATATTGGATTCGCCAAGGGGTTGAACCATAAAAGATTTCATCTCGGCGCGAAGCAGGAACGGCCTCCCCCCCAAAGCGATTGAGCAAGCGGACGAGTCGAAAGGAAGGAATTCTCATGCCCTATGCAACAACCCAGGACGGCACGAAGCTGCGTTACAAGGAACTCGGCACGGGCCGCCCTGTCGTGCTGATCCACGGCTGGCCGCTGAGCGCGGACAGTTGGGATCCGATCATGATTGCGCTTGCCGATGCAGGCTATCGCGCCATCGCCTACGACCGCCGCGGCTTCGGGCATTCGGACCACGCCCCGGGCGGTTACGATTACGACACCTTCGCGGCCGACCTGGCCGACGTGATGCAGGCGGCGGGCGCGACCGACGACGTGGCACTGGTCGGCTTCTCGATGGGTGGCGGCGAGATCGCCCGCTACATGACCAACCACGGCGGCAAGGGCGTGACGCAGGCCGCACTCGTCGGATCGGTCGTGCCGTACATGCTAAAGACCGACGACAATCCCAACGGCGTGCCGCAGTCGACGTTCGACGAGATGACCGCCGGCATGAAGAAGGATATCCGCCACTTCTTCACCGGGTTCTTCAAGGACTTCTACGGTGACGGCGTCCTTGTCGACAAGGTCAGCGAGGAAGAGAAGCAGTGGGCCTGGAGCACCGCGATGATGGCGAGCCAGTATGCCACGCTGAAGGCGGCCGAGGCATTCGCCACGACCGACTTCCGCCCCGATCTGCCCAACTTCAAGGTGCCCACGCTGGTCATCCACGGCACCAAGGACGTGACCGTTCCGATCGAGGCGACGGGCCGCGAGGTCGCCAAGGCCGTTCCGAGCGCGACTCTCGTCGAGTACGACGGCGAACCGCACGCCGTGTTCGCGACTCAGACCGAGCGGTTGGCCAACGATCTCGTGGTGTTCCTCGGTCGCGGCGGGTCGACAGGCGTCCAGCAGGGACAGTCGGTGGCTGAACCCGCCTGACGTGCCAAATGGCGGGCGCGCGGGATCGCTCCCCGCGCCCGCTTCGGCACGGCAGATAAGCGATTACCTGACGCGCCGTTTACCTTATGCGCTCACCCGATTTTCACGCAGAAGTTCAATCCTGTCATGGTGAGTGAGCCCCTGCGCAGCGAAGACCCGGAAACCCTGCCCGACCGCCGCGCTTCGCGGCGCGTCCAGGTGACTTGCCAGGCGTCGCTCCAGACGATGACGGCGCAGTCCAGCGGCAAGCTCGTCGACATTTCAGAGGCCGGTGCACGGTTCGAGGGCGACTCGCTGCCCGGTGCGGGTGCGACGGCGGTGCTGCGCTGGGGCTCGCACGAGGCGGTCTGTGCGATCGTCTGGTCGGAAGGCGAGGCGTGCGGTCTCGCGTTCAGCAAGCCACTGGCTTTGGAGATCGTGGCCGAGACCGCAGCGCTCAACCGAGTGCTCGAGATGCCGATCGCGAGCGTCGGCAACATCAGCCAGGGGCAAAAGCGGTCCATGAGCTTCCTCAAGCGGGCTCCCGCCGAAGCGGAATCGGTAGCGGTGCCCGATTGGCCGGTGCCGCCCGCCCCTATTCCGCCAGCTCCCGTCCCGGTCGCGGTCGCGCCGCCGCCGCTGCCGGTGGAGCAGTATTTCGCAGCCGAGATCGTCAGGCTGCCGGTGAATTGCGAGCCCGCTCCCGTCGAGGACATCGCGGCGGCCGAGGAACCAGTCCTGCAGCCGGATGAGCCGGAAGTGGCCGAAGTCCCTGAGCCAGCAAGCCAGCTTCGCCTCGTGCCGCCGGTGAGCGAGTTCGCTGAGGACGTCGCGGAGGAATCCGCTCCCGCCGAAATCGCGTTCGGTCGCGGCGGCGGGTTGCCTCCGCCATCGATCGGCCACAGCGCCACGCTCGCCGAAGTGCTCCGGCGCTACCGCGAAACCGGGTCGTGGGAACGCTAGACGGGGTTAGCTACACAGCCCCTGCAGGTACCAGTCGGGCAGTCCGCCCCGCCCGTCGCCGATCAGGCCGAGGCGATAGATCCAGTATCGACGGCCCGCGTGATCCTCGATCCGGTAGTAATCCCGCAGCCGCGCAGAGCCTTTCTCGCGCCACCATTCGGGCGCGATCCGCTCGGGCCCCTCGACCCGCGTCACCTCGTGCACCTCGCCCCGCCAGCGGAAGCGCTGGGGATAGCCATCGGGGGTGGCGTAGAGCACCGCGATCTTTTCCGCCCTATCGAGCAGCTTCAATGGCCGCGCATGGAACGCCAGCTCGCCTTGGCTGGCCGGTTCGGGGTCGAGCGGCGGCTGCCAGCGCTGGGCACGCTCGGGGATGTGGCTGGCGTGGAGCACCGGCCGCGTCACCGCGTCGCGGCCCAGGCGCACCGTCAGCCGGTCGATGCACGCGGCGAGCGAGGTGCCGTGCTCTTCCGCCGCCGCCTCGATATCGGCCTGCGCCAGCGCGAGCGGCTCGGACCAGCTTGCGCGCAGGCGGACGCACTCGATCCCGAAGCCCGCATCGACGTCGTCGAGCCGGGCGGCGAACAGCCGCGCGATATGCGCCGTCTCGCGCGTGGCGGCGGCCAGCTCCACCCGGCGCACCACGACCTCGCCATCGACGCGCCACAGCCCCAGCTCGAGCCGGCGGGCACCTTGCCCCTTGCCCTCCAGCTCGCGCGCCATGTCGGCGGCGAGGTCTGCGAGCACGGTGTCGAGCAGTTCCCGGTGGCGGATCGGCTCCATCAGGCGGCGCTGCACCAGCGGCATCTGCTGCGGTACGACCGGCAGCAGCGGCTCGGGCACCTTGCCCAGCAACTGGTCGAGCCGGACGAGCGGGTTCGCGCCAGGCGACCGGCGGTTGCGGAACCGGCGGTGGAGCGCATCGCGCCCGCGACTGTCCTCGAACCGGTCGGTCAGGTCGCCGATCCGCTTGAGGCCCAGGCGGCGCAGCACCGCAAGCACGTCATCGTCGAGGCGCAGCGCGGCGACTGGCAGATCGGCGAGGCGGGCGGCGACATCGTCACCCGGCGAAAGGATCGCCGCCGCCGGTCCGTAGTGCGCGAGCGCCCACGCCGCCCCGGCGGTCGGCGCGATCGCGAGCCGGACGGCAAGGCCGCGCGCGGCGAACCGCTTGCCCGCATCCGCCAGCAGGCGCGCTTCCCCGCCAAACAGGTGCGCGACCGCGGTGACGTCGACGAGCAACCCGTCGGGCGCATCCATCGCGCTCCACGGCCCCCAGCGCAGCGACCAGACCGCGAGCTTCTCGAGGAAGTCGTGGTCGCCTGCCGGATCGCTCGGCGCCACGGCGATCTGCGGGCACAGCGCGCGCGCATCTGCCAGCATCATGCCGGATCGCGCCCCAGCCGCCAGACCGGCCGCGTTGGCGGCATCGATCCGCGGGCCGTGCGCGGTTTCGGTGATCAGCGCTGTGGGTTCGGCATCGGCGCCCTCGCCCGGCGCCAGCCCGCTAGAGAGCCGCCAGCGATCGACCGCCAGCTGCGAAAGCCAGACCGAGAGGATGCGGCGATTCGTCGGCGGCGAGGCGATCCGCGGCAAGACGGTGTCCGTCATCGCGCAAGGTCCAAATACCGGGGGGATGCATACGGGCGCGGAACAGCTCGGCACGCCACGAGGGTACGCCCGGTGCAAAGGCATTCCAGCGCGGATGCGGCGAAGGGGCGGCGGCAACGCTCCACCGCATACGGGCGGAACTGAGGTCCGGCCGCGCATCGAGCCGAACCAGCCACAGCGGAACCCCGTGCTTCTCCGCCGTCAGCGTCAACCGGCGGGAGGCGGTGAAATCGAGCGCGCGCGGATTGCCCACCACTTCACCGACAACCGCCGCGACATCGCGGCAGCGCAAGCCCTCCTCCAGAGCGAACAGCGCGTCTTCGGGCTTCTCGCACACGACATGGACAAGACGGTGGCGGAACGCCTTGGGCAATCCCGGGCGGTAGGGCCGACCACTCAGTCGCAAAGCCGCCTTTTCCTGCACCCACAGCAGCACCCGGCGATCGTCAGCCTCTGCCGCCGCGCCGCGATCCGCCACAGCCAGTGCGTCCGAAGCGAGCGCCAGTGCGGCGGCAGCTCCGCTCGCCTCGCGCGCGGAACCGAACACCTCGCTGTGGTGCACTCCTGCCAACCCCGGCCGCCAGCGCGGAGTGTGGGTGGACAGGCAGGCAAGCCCGGAGGCCGACAGGAGTGCGTTCGGGGATGCGGTCATGGCAGGAAAACGACTCATATGTTCCCTTTATGTTCCACCTCTCTGCGATTCGCAATGCGGAACCGTGCCCTTTCCCCGCCGTTCGAACCACGAAGGAGATCACCCATGAAATACAAAAACGGCAACGCCGACGAACTGAAAGAGAAGTTCTGGAAGAGCTTCGCCGATTCGCCCTTTGTGTTCGTGTCGCTACAGGAAGTCGCCAACGATGCGGTGCCGATGACCGCCCAACTCGACAAGGATGCCAACAGCGCAATCTGGTTCTTCACCTCGAAGGACAGCCACCTGGCCGCGATGGGCCCTGCGACCTGCACGTTCTCGGCCAAGGATCACGACTTCTTCGCCCGCTTCGAAGGCGTGCTGAGCGAGGAAACGAGCCGCGAACGGCTAGACAAGCAGTGGTCGAACTTCGTCGAGGCATGGTTTCCGGGCGGCAAGGACGACCCCAACCTGCTGATGCTGCGCATGGACCTCGGCAATGCCGAGCTGTGGAGCGGCGACCAAGGCCTGCTGACCACCGCCAAGATGGCGCTGGGCATGGACGTGCGGAAGGACGTCATCGGCAGCCACGCCGAAGCCGCCCTCTAGGTATCCACACAAGAAAAGGGCCGCTCCTCTAGTCGAGGGGCGGCCCTTTCGTTTGCCGGCTAACGCAATCAGCCCGGTCGGTCGTCCTCGACCACGGGGCCGGGGAATTCACCCATGTCCGGCGCGTCGTCCTGTGCCTCGCCGCGCTGAAGATTCGAGAAGTGGATCCCGTAGAAGAAGTAGATCACCATCCCGATCGCGAGGTAGATGAAGAACAGGACCAGCACGCTCCACGGGACGGTCGTGATCAGGTAGGCGCACGACAGGATGCCGAGGACCGGCACCACCGGATAGAGCGGCACCTTGAACCCGCGCGGCAGTTCTGGGGCAGCGCGGCGCAGATAGATAACCGACAGACACACGATCGCGAATGCGGCCAGCGTGCCCACCGAAGTCGCGTCACCTAGCAGGTTGATGTCCAGGAAACCGGCCGCGAAAGCGGTGATGAAACCGACCAGCAGCGTGTTGATCCAAGGGGTCTTGTACTTCGGGTGGACGGTCGCGAACACGCGCGGCAGCAGGCCGTCGCGCGCCATCGTGTAGAAAATGCGCGTCTGACCGTACATGAGCACCAGCACGACGCTCGTCAGGCCGATGATCGCACCGATCTTGATGATCTTCGCCAGCCACGCCCACTGAGGGCCGAAGGCATCGACCACCACCGCGACCGGATCGGGCACGTTCAAGGTGTTGTAGGGCACCAGCAGCGTCATGATCGCCGCCACGAGCATGTAGATGACGGTGCAGACCAGCAGCGAACCGATGATGCCGAACGGCATGTCCTTTTTCGGATCCTTGGCTTCCTGCCCGGCGGTGGAGACTGCCTCGAACCCGATATAGGCGAAGAACACGATCGACGCGGCGCGCATGATGCCGTCCACCCCGAAAGCTCCTTCGCCGTTGTTGGCGCTCGGATCGACGGGCGGAATGAACGGCGTCCAGTTCGTGGCCACAAGTTCGGGAAGGTTGCCGAGAACGATCAGCCCGCCGACCACGATGAACGCGACCAGCACGCTGACCTTTACCGCCACAATGACGTTGTTGACCTTGGCCGATTCCGACACGCCGACCACCAGCAGGATGGACAGCGCGACGCAGATCAGGAACGCCGGGAGGTTGAAGATGGTGGTCACGGTCTGCCCGTCGACCAGCACCGGCACGCCGTCCCGCATCAGCGTATGTCCCGCGGGCCCGGTCAATTGCGCGGGTATGCTCATCCCGAAATCGCCCAGCAGGCTTACGACGTAACCGCTCCACCCGACGGCCACCACCGATGCGGCGATGCCGTATTCGAGAAGAAGCAGCACGCCCATCGTCCAGGCGACGAACTCACCCAGCGTGGTGTAGCCATACGTATAGGCCGACCCGGAGACCGGCAGCGTCGAACTCAATTCCGCATAGCAGAGACCGGCAAAGGCGCAGACCACGCCCGCGACGACGAACGACAGCAGGACGGCCGGCCCGGCGTGAAGCGCCGCGGCGCTACCCGTGCGAACGAAGATGCCCGCACCGATGATGCAGCCGACGCCGAGGAGCAGCAGGTTCCACTTGCCCAGGCTGCGCTTCAGTTCGCTGGTTTCGGTTTCGCGCTGGACTTGCGCGATCGATTTACGGGCGAACATGCGCTCGAAGATGCTGCGGTTGGGAGCACTCGCCATCAGGCGTCTCCTCGCGAAATTTCGGTGCGGTCAAATAACATGGACCCGTTATCCCTCTTGTCGGGGCGGCCGGATGCGGCGCGCCTCCCTGAATGGGCGCGAAGCTAGCGCGCTCGCCCATCATGGCAAGCCGTAATAGCGCCCTTTCCCCGCCTTGCGCGCGCGGCTAGAGCATCTCGCCATGTCCACGACCTTCCAGCTCGACACCTCCACGAGCCGCGCGCACCCCACGCCGCAACCGATGCGGCGCCTGACAATCCCGGCGATCCGCCGCCGCAAGGTCGATGGCGTTACGGCAGAACCGATCGTGATGCTGACCGCCTACACCGCGCGGCAGGCCCAGTTGCTCGACGCGCATTGCGACCTGCTGCTGGTGGGGGATTCGCTCGGCCAGGTGATCTACGGCCTCGATTCCAGTGTGCCCGTGACTGTCGACATGATGATCGCCCACGGCGCGGCCGTGGTACGCGGCAGCTATCACGCCGCCGTACTCGTCGACCTGCCGTTCGGCTCCTACGAGGCATCGCCCGAAGCAGCCTTCGCGACCGCGAGCCGCGTGCTCAAGGAAACCGGCGCGGCGGGCGTCAAGCTCGAGGGCGGCGAGGCGATGGCCGATACCGTGGCATTCCTCAACCAGCGCGGCATACCCGTGATGGGCCACGTCGGTCTGACCCCGCAGGCGGTCAATGTCCTCGGCGGCTACAACGCGCGCGGTCGTAGCGACGTGGAAGCCGCCAAGATCGTCGCCGATGCGAAAGCTCTCGACGATTCCGGCGCCTTCGCGATCGTCGTCGAGGGCGTCGTCGAGCCGATCGCGATCGACGTGACCAAGGCGGTCACGTGCCCGACCATCGGCATCGGCGGATCGAACCATTGCGACGGGCAGGTGCTCGTGACCGAAGACATGCTCGGTATGTTCGAGCGCGTGCCACGGTTCGTGAAGCGGTACGAGGATCTCGCCGGCGTCATTTCGAAGGCGGCGGAAACCTATGCCGCCGAAGTGCGTTCGCGGGAATTCCCCACGGTCGAACAGACCTACCAGCCCAAATAGTCTCCACTCTCAGACATCCGGACCATCGATGGACACGCTCAAGCGCTTTTACGGGTTCTCGCTCGCATTCACGATTCTCTGCCTCGGCCTTGGCGGTTGGTACGGCATGGCCAGTACGGGCAGCGTGTCGGGCACGGCCCAGATGCTGTGGATCATCTTCGTGCTGTCGATCCTCGAGATTTCGCTCAGCTTCGACAACGCGGTGGTCAACGCGGCAGTGCTCAAGGACATGGATCATGTTTGGCAGAAGCGATTCCTGACTTGGGGCATCCTCTTCGCCGTGTTCGGTATGCGGATCGTCTTCCCCCTCGCGATTGTCGCCATTGCGGCTGG
Source organism: Tsuneonella sp. HG094 (assembly GCF_053819285.1). Lineage (NCBI taxonomy): Bacteria > Pseudomonadati > Pseudomonadota > Alphaproteobacteria > Sphingomonadales > Erythrobacteraceae > Tsuneonella > Tsuneonella sp. HG094. Next base: position 1,055,181 of record NZ_JBSORA010000001.1, on the reverse strand, counting down.
GCTCGGCCCGGTCGATGCGGTGAATCTCTCGCTCAACGATCCCAAGCGTTACGAGGAAATCGTCAATTCGGCACACGTCGGCATTGCAGGGTTCGGCGGCGCGTTCCTCGCCATGGTCGGCCTCAAGTTCTTTTTCGACGGCGAGAAGGACGTCCACTGGATCGGTTCGATAGAGCGTTTCCTCGGACGGTTCTCCGCGCTGCCCGCGGCCGAAATCGCCCTCTTGCTGCTGGGTGTGTGGGGCATTTCGCTCCTGCTACCGGATGCCGAAGCGCTGACGTTCGTGGTCGCGTCCATCCTCGGCCTCGTTACTTTCATCGCGGTCGAGGGCGTTTCGACGATGCTCGAACTGCACGAGGAAAAGCAGCGGCTGGCAGGAGCGGTGGTGCGGAGCGGCCTGGGTGGGTTCCTCTACCTCAACGTGCTCGACGCCAGCTTCAGCTTCGACGGCGTGATCGGCGCCTTCGCACTGTCCAACAACATGATCGTGATCGCGCTAGGCCTCTCGATCGGAGCAATGTTCGTGCGTTCGATGACGATCCACCTCGTCGAGAAAGGCACGCTGGCGCAGTACCGCTACCTCGAGCATGGCGCGTTCTGGGCGATCATCGCGCTCGGCGCGATCATGTTGCTCTCGGCCAAGTGGCACATTCCCGAGACGGTGACCGGACTGATCGGGGCGATCCTGATCGGCCTGTCGTTGTGGTGGTCGGTGCGCTTCAACCGCCGCCATCCGGAAGCGGTCGAGGAGTCCGTGCGAGGCGATTAGCCAGCGGCGCGCTGGCGACGAGCTGGAGCAGGTGGAAAGCCAGCAGCGGCAGCAGGACCATTCCGGCGACGTCCGGCGGAAACAGCACCGCCGCGAGCGGCGCGCCCATCGCCACGCTCTTGTGCGCCCCCGCGAACAGGAAAGAAATGCGGTCGGCGCGGGGCAGGCCGACCATGCTCGCCACTGCCCACGCCCCACCGAAAGCGACCGCAAGAAATGCGCTTACCGCGGCCAGCAGGATCGCCCAGCCAACGGGGCTGACGCGTGTCCACAGCCCTTGCTCGACAGCGCCCGAGAACGCGACATAGACCGCAATCGCGATCGACAGCCGGTCCATCCAGGTCACCAGGTCGCGGTGCTCGCCCACCCAACCCGACAATTTCGACTGGAGAAACTGGCCGATCGCAAACGGCACGATGAGGATCGCGAAGACCTTGCCGATGCCCGCTGCTCCCAGCGCGGCCGCGCCGCCCCCGCCGAGCGCGGCGAACAGGGGTGCGGACACGAACACCCCGAGGATATTGATGAGCGCCGCCGCGACCACGGAATTGGCGACGTTCCCGCCCGCCAGAGACGAGTAGGCGGTGGCCGACTGAACGGTCGATGGCAGGACGCCAAGGTAGAGGAAGCCCAGCACCACCATCGCCGGAAGCATGCCCTCCAGCGCAGCGGTGAGCCCCATCCCGAGCAGCGCCATCGCCCCGAAGCACCAGACCGTGAGCGGGAGCAGGAACCTCCAGTGTCCGATCCCCCGCACGACCTCACTGCGCGGCAATCGCAAGCCGTTGAGAAAGAACAGCAGGAAGATCGCCCCGTTCGACACCCATTGCGCAATCTCGCGTGCGGGCCCGGTCGCCGGCAGCACGCTGGCGAGCACGATCGCAAGCACCAGCAGGCGGACCATCAGGTCGATGTGGCGGAGGAATCGCATCGACTCGCGCCTTTGGCGTCGGTGGCCCGCGTTGTCGAGCCGACTACCCTTCGAGCAGGCGTTCGAGCACCGGGTCGTTGCGACCACGGCTCCAGGCATGGTCGACGAGCGCCCTCCCGCGCAAATCGTCCCCGTCGTCCATCAGTCGCCGTCCCAGTGTGGCAGATGCGTCGGCATTGTTCGGCTCGCCCCGCAGGTGATCGGCGAGGAGCGCAGTGGCGGCCGTGCTATCGCCGATACGGTCGCGCGCAGCGACTATACGCTGGGTCAGCGACCATGATCGCCTGACGCTTGCCGCCTTCCGATAGTAGCCGAGCGCAGCCCGGTTATCGCCTGCGGCCAGGGCCGCATCGCCCGCGAGCGCCAGCGCATCGACCGACCCCGGGTGCCTCGCAAGGAATGCCCCCGCCTTCGCCCGTGCCTCTTCGGTCCCGCCCTGTCCGATCAGGTTCCGCACTTGCGACGTGATACCGCCCCCTTCGCCCACAAGCGATATGATCCGCATTGCACGCGTGTCTTTGGCGCGATCGAGAAAGATTGCAGCCCTGGTGCGATCACCCAGTGCCTCATACGAACGCCCGACCAGCTCGGCGATATAGGCGGGCGGCTTATCGCCGCCGAAACGCGCGACGAGCTCACGAAAATTACCGCCCAGATAGAGCGCCCGTGCCAGGAGCGCCTGTACCCGCGCGTTGTCCGGCTGCCGACGCGCGAGCACGTCGAGACCTTGCGCGGCGATGGCATGGTTGCCGTTCTCGAGATCGATGATCGCCAACAGCAGCATCGCCGCCGGGGTCTTCTGCTCAGACTTGGCCGAGCCGCGCTGGAGAAGAATGCGCGCGAGGTCGTACCGCCCTGCCCGCGCTGCCAGCACGGCCTGGAGCCACAGCACCCGCGGATCGCGCGGGACGACCTGCGCCAGCCGCCGGGTCGCCGCGAGCATGTCCCTCGCCCGCCCGAGTTCACCCAGCGTCGCAGCGTGTTCGGCCAGCAGATCCACATCGTTCGGCGCGAGCGCCAGGCCGCGTTCGAGCAAAGGCAGCGCGGCGTCGTTGCCCTGCGCGTCGCGCAAGAGCTGCGCGCGTAAGAGCAGCGACGCAGGGCTATCCGGCCCAAGTTCGAATGCCCGCTCTGCGGCAGCGACCGCTTCAACCTGCTCGCCGCCCTGCCAGCGCATCCGGCCGATATCGACCCACAGTTCGGGATCGGACGACCCGGCCCCGAGTGCCCGGTCGAACGCCAGCCCGGCGGCGGATAGATCGCCTTGCCGGGTGCGGAGGCGACCGAGCATGTGAAAGCCGTGCGCTGCTGCTTTGGGAGAGAATTCCCCGCCTGTCAGCCAGTACTCCGCTTCCTGGAGGTTGCCCTGACGCAGCTCTGCCTCTCCGAGCCACGGCGCAAGGTCGGCGGGGGACTCACCTCGATCCAGCGCACGACGCAGGGCTCCCTCGGCCCCGGCCGCATCGCCGGCAGCGAGGAGGCCGCGCCAGTCGTCCGCCGCCGGCCCCTTTTCCGCTGTGCCGCTGCACCCCGCCAGCGCGATGGCGCCCAGCAATCCCAGCAGCCCCCCGCGGCTAGGTTGCCAGGTCATACTGCTTGATGAGGTCGTAAAGCGTGGGCCGGCTGATCCCGAGCAGCTTGGCAGTGCTCGAAATGTTGCCCTCGCTGCGAGCCAGCGCATGCCGGATCATCATCCGGTCCGACCGTTCGCGGGCGCTTTTGAGGTTGAGCGCCTCGCCCACTTCGTCGGGCCGATCGGCAAGGTCGAGATCGTCGGCGCCTACGAGCTTGCCGTCGGTCATGATGACGGCGCGCTTCACGCGGTTTTCCAGTTCGCGCACGTTGCCCGGCCAGGTCCAGCCGTCGATCGCGGCCAGTGCATCGGGCGCAAAGCCTTTGACCGACGGGTTCATCTCCGCAGCGAAGCGCTGGAGGAACGCCTTCGCCAGCAGCACCGCATCGCCCGGCCGCTCGGCGAGCGTGGGAATTTTCACGACGATTTCGGCAAGGCGATAAAACAGGTCCTCGCGGAACGTGCCTGCGGCGATCATCGCCTCGAGGTCCTGGTGCGTCGCGCAGACGATCCGCGTATCGACCGGGATCGCGGTGCGTCCACCGATCCGCTCGATCGTGCGCTCCTGCAGGAACCGCAGCAGCTTCACCTGCAGCGGCAACGGGATGTCGCCGACCTCATCAAGGAACAGCGTGCCGCCGTGGGCCTGCTCGATCTTGCCCTCGGTGCTCTTCACCGCGCCGGTGAACGCACCCTTCTCGTGCCCGAAGAGCTCGGCTTCGAGCAGGGTCTCGGGGATCGCCGCGCAGTTGAGCGCAACGAATGCGCCGCCCTTGCGGTCGCTGCATTCGTGGAGCCCCTTGGCGAGCAATTCCTTGCCCGTGCCGCTCGCGCCCAGCAGCATGACCGACACCTTGGTATTGGCGACCCGCTCGATCGTGCGGGCGACCTTGGCCATCTCTGGCGCGGCGGTGATCATCCGGCCGAGAACGGTCTTGTCCTCGCCCACCTTTGCTGCAAGGCGGCGGTTTTCCGCCTCGATCTCGTGCAGGCCGAACGCGCGCCGCACGATGAGGCCCAGCGCGTCGATGTCGACCGGCTTCTGGTAGAAATCGTAGGCACCGCGGTCGATCGCATTGAGCGCGCTCTCGCGCGCGCCATGGCCGCTCGCGACGATGACCTTGGTGTCGGGCTTCAGCGCCATGATCGCGTCGAGCACTGCGAAGCCTTCGGTCGTGCCGTCGGGATCGGGCGGCAGGCCGAGGTCGAGCGTGACCACCGCCGGTTCCTCGCTGCGCAGCGCGGCGAGCGCGCTGTCGCGATCGCCCGCGACGATGACCTCGAAATCGTCGTAAGCCCACTTCAACTGGGCCTGGAGTCCTTGGTCGTCCTCGACCACGAGCAGCTTGTGCTTGTGCTGCGACATCACGCAGTCCCTTCCTGGATGAATGAGTTGCCGACGAAGCCGGCCGCGGCGGAGAGCGGCAGTATCGCCGCGAACCGCGTGCCGAGCCCTTCACGCGATTCCACCTCTAACCGCCCGCCCATCGTGCGGATCAGTTCGCGGGCCTCGAACGCTCCGATCCCGAAACCGCCGTCCTTCGACGTGACGAAGGGCTTGAACAGCTTGTCGCGCACGAACTGCGGGCTCATGCCGGTGCCGGAATCGATCACCTCGATGCGACCCTGCAACCCGTCGCACGAGACGTCGAGATAAACCGGCGTGCCCGGCACACTGGCCTCGATCGCGTTCTGGACGAGGTGATCGAGCGCCTGCTCGAGTGTTTCCTGTTCTGCGAGCACCATGCACGGCTCGGCGCGGGTCAACTGGACCTGAGTCACCGCGGAATGGCGCGCGGCGATCCGCTGCGCGATCTGGGTCAGATCGACCGGACCGCGCGCCGCGCCCGAGCCGGCCCCGTAGCGACCGAGGCGCGCAAGCAGGGCGTTGAGCTTCGCCGAACTGTTCGTGAGCGTCACCAGCATATCCGCGCGGAACGCCGGATTGTCCGCATGCCGCTCGGCATTCCGGGCAAGCAGCGACAACTGACTGGCAAGGTTCTTGATATCGTGCATCACGAACGCGATGCGCCGGTTGAATTCGTCGAAGCGCCCGGCCTCAATCAAGGCCTCGTGCCCGGCCTGCTCCGCGATGTAGCTCGCGAGTTGGCGACCGACGACCTTCAGCAGGTCGAAGTCTTCCCAATCGAGTTCGCGCGCGACGGGCGGACGGGCGAGGATGGCCACCCCGACAAGCCGGTCGAAATGCAGCAGCGGCACCATTGCCCAGGCACGTGGATTGTCGGCCAGCCAGGACGGCGCCTGTTCGCCTTCGCCAGCTTCGACAGGTGCCGCCTTCATCCGGTCAATCTCGATGATCGTACCGGTTCGCTCGAGGAAGGCGGAAAGCTCTGCGCTGCAAGGATTCGCCGGCACCGCGATCTCGGGCCACTGCCAGCGCCCCGCCAGCACCATGCCGCCATCGTCCGCCGGGAGCAGCATCAGCGCCCCTTGGCTGTCGGTGATGTCGGCCATCGCCTGCGCAGCGCGGATCGGGAGTTCGGGCGCGTCGGGTCCCGCGCGGCCGATCGTGCCGGTGAAGCGCAGCCATTCCGAGCGGTAGTCATAGCGGTGCTGGAAGAAGTGCTTGAAGGCCTTGACCCTGAGCCAGCCGCGCAGCCGCCTGGATGGAAGCCAGAGCAGTGCCAGCGTGGCCGCCGCGAACACGAAACCCACCTGCGTCAGGCGGGAAAGGCCCTCGCCGAAGAAGTTCATCGACTGGGCGAACAGCGTGATCGCTGCGAAGTATCCGCCGATCAGCAGCAGGGACAAGGACTGGAACGCAACCGTCCGGCTCGGCACGATCCGAAGGTCCGCCGCGCGCGCATTGGCGCCGATAGCGAACAGTGCGCCGACCATGGTGGCGACCAGCCCCTGCAGCGCGACCAGTTCGATCGGCTTCGCACCCCCGATCCACGCGATCGTGTAGAGGTTGAGCTGGAACGCCCACATCCCGGCGAGCGCCGACGCGGGCCACCGCAGGACCTGACGCGAAGCCGCCGAAGCGCCCGCGTAGAGGTTGTGCACCAGAACCAGCGCGCCGATCGCGACGAGAGCGCGCAGCACCACCGCCAGCGTAAACACGGCCTCGTGCGCGGCGGGTGCGTGGCCGACCCGCAGATCGAGAACACCGATCGCAGGCTGGATACACTCGACGCAGCCGAGCACGATCACCAGAGGCCTGATCGGAGCGAGGCTGTGGTCGCGCCCGTCGTTACCGAACAGGCGGTAAAGGACGAGGATCCACGAAAGATTGCGGACGCTCTCGATCAGGCTGGCGAGTAACGAGCCGGGTCCGTACGCGGCATTGGTCACACACCATGCGGCGGTCACGGCCAACGCGAAGACGACCATGCCGCGTTCGCGGCGGGTCCCGTCGTGGCGCTTCAGGAGCCACGCAGCGACCACCGCGCAGACGATCGCGCCCCCGAGGTTCAGGAGAAACGCCACGAGCTGCCAGGCCGATGCCGCCGCCATCTCAGCGCGCGCCCTCCGGCCACAGCACGACCCGCACCGTCTGCAACAGGATCAGGAGATCGAGAAAGGGCGTGTAATTCTTGGCGTAATAGAGGTCGTATTCGAGCTTCGCGCGGGCATCCTCGACGCTCGCGCCATAGGGGTAGTTGATCTGGGCCCATCCGGTGATCCCCGGCTTCACCATGTGGCGTTCCGCATAATACGGCAACTTGTCCTCGAGATCGGTCACGAACGCGGGCACTTCCGGACGCGGGCCGACGAAGCTCATCCGGCCGGCGAGCACCGTCCAGACCTGCGGCAGTTCGTCGATCCGCACCTTGCGGATGAACCGGCCGAGGCGGGTAACGCGCGGATCGTCCCTTTCCGCCCACTTAGCGCCGCCAGCCTCGGCGTCGGTGCGCATCGAGCGCAGCTTGTGGACCGTGAACGGCTGGCCATAGAGCCCGACGCGGGTCTGGCGGAAGAATGCCGGACCCTTGCTGTCGAGCTTCACGAGGATCGCGAACAGCGCGATCAGCGGGAATGTCAGCGCGAGCAGCAGTCCGCTCGCCGTCACGTCGAACACGCGTTTTGCCGCGCTCGACAGCATCCGGCCCGAAGAGAATCCGTCCGAGAAGATCAGCCAGCTGGGATTGAGCGTGTCGAGATCGACCCGTCCGGTCTCGCGCTCGAGGAAGCTCGAGAAGTCGTTGACGTGGACGCCGTGGGTCTTGATCCGCAGCAGGTCCTTGAGCGGGAGCGAATTGCGCCGCTCCTCCAGCGCCAGGACCACTTCGCTCGCGCCGATGTTCTCGACGAAGCGACCGAGGTCGTGAATCGCGCTGCGCGGGATTGCTTCCTCGATCAGCGGCGAACCCTCGTTCATGGCGAGGAAGCTGACCACCGCGAACCCGCTTTCGGGCCGCTCGGCGAGCGCCTTGATCCGCGCGGCCCTTTCACCCGCGCCGAGCACGAGAACGCGGCGGCGGAAGGCGGCGGTGCCGATCACGCTGCCTACCAGCATCCGGTTCGCGATCAGCAGGGCGATCGCCAGCACCATCGCGTAGATGAGAGTCGATCGCCAGAACGTGTTGCCGGGCAGTGCGAACTCGATAACCGAAAGGGCGATGATGCCGAGGCTCACCGCGACGAGAAGCCGCGCGCAGGCATACCGCATCGATCGCAGCGCGTCCGCACCGTAGGTCCCGACCGCGATCATCGCGAGCCAGACGACTGCGGCAAGAAGCACCAGCATTCCGGCGCGGTCCACAACGGGACCGACCGTGCTGCCGATCTGGCTCGCGCGCACCTGCCAGGCGATCTCTCCCGCCCCGAGCAGCAGCACGAGGTCGAAGAGGCCCAGCAGCATCACGGCATGCGGGATATAGTGCTTGAAGAGGCGGATCATCGTCTCGGCCCGGGGTGCGCTCCTGTTATGAAGCGCGACCCTAGGTACGAGAGATGAAATGTCGGTAAACTTTACACCCGCCTAAATCCCGGAAAACCGGCCCGGGCGGTGGTTACCGATCAGTTGTTGTTGACGCTGTCGGCCGCGTCCTTCGCAGCCTCGCCGACGTTCTGCGCCGCTTCGCCGACGTTGTTCGCGGCGTTCTCGATCGCGTTGTCCTTGGCGACTTCCGATCCGCTCATGTTCGAGAAGATGAAGAAACCGGCGACGACGGCGATGATCAGCACGATCGCGATCAGCCAGCCCGATCCGCCTCCGCCGCTACGGCTGTCGCCGTCGGTGATGACGGTATGCGTCGTGTGGGTCGAACCGGTATCCGGGTCGCGGACTTCGGTGATGCGTTCTTCGGTCATGGAAAAGAGCTCCCTGTTTGATAGGCCGCAAAACGAACGGGCTGCGGACCGGGTTCCGAGAACGATGGTTAACCCGAGAAACGGAAGGGCGTGACGCCCTGCTCCAGAGCGGAGAACTGCAGGCTCGTGCCGCGCGGAGGCAGCGAACGCTGGAAGCATCCGGGCACATGACACAAGGCGCAGCCCGGCCCAATCCGGGTCGCATCATCCGGTCGCAGCGACAGCCCGCGCGCGGCGGCAAGCTCACCGGCGAGCCTTGCCTCGAGCCCGAGGATCACCGCGAACTGCGCGGAGCTGCCGATGCTCCGCCCTTGCACGGTGCGCGCGATCGTGAACCACTGCGCCGGAGCCGCGCCGCTACCATCGAGCACCACCGATTGCGCGAGGAAATCGCCCGGCCGCTCGAACGCACGATGGGCATTCCACAGCGGGCAACTGGTGTCGCTGTCGAGCAGGCTGGCCCCGCTCGCGCCCGAGTAACGCTTGGAATACTGCCCCGCCCGGTCGACGCGTGCCATGAAGAACGGCAGCCCGCGCTGGCCTACGCGTTGCAGTGTCGTGAACCGGTGCGCGAGGCTTTCGAATCCGACCCCGAACCGGCGCATCAGCACCGGAACGTCGTACCCTGTCGATTCCGCCGCGCGCAGGAACCGGCCATAGGGCATGACCAGCGCCGCCGCGACGTAGGCGGTCAGGTGCCGCTCAAAAAGCTTGCGCGGCGTTTCGTCCGCGAACTGCGCGCCCGCCGCGAGTGCTGCGATCTGCTCGCGGAATTCCAATTGCGCGATCTGGGTCGCGACCTGGAATGTGCGCGAGGCCGGGTCGAGCATCTCGTTGAGCTGGAGCTGGCGGGCGTGAAGGTCTAGCCGCCGGACGTGATCGGGCGTCACCTCGCGCGGCAGGATGCGGATGGTCAGCTGGTGCCGCTCGCGCAGGCGCTCGGCCAGCGCACCGTAGGTATCGCCGCGCGACAGGCGAAGCTCGTCGGCCAGCGCTTCGGCTGCGACGTCGAGATCGGCGAAGTGGTTGCGCCACCGCTCGATCTCGCGCCGTGCCGCCTGGGTGGGATCGTCGCGGCGCTCGGCGGGAGCCGTGTTGTCGTAGAGCCGAACGAAGGCCGCAGCTGCCTGCGGGGCGGCGCTGAGGAATTCGGCCAACTCGTCACGGTCGATGCCGAGGTCGGCGAAACGGTCATCGGCCATGCGCCGCGCCAGTCCGTCGATCCCGCCGATCGCTTCGTCCTCGCGCAGGCCGCGGGGATCGTAGTCGAACTGGTCGACGACCTGCAGCACGACGCGCGCGGAGAGCGGGCGCTGGTTGCGCTCGATCAGATTGAGATAGCTTGGCGAGATGCCGAGCCGCGCGGCCATCGCGCCCTGGGTCAGTGCTTCGCGTTTGCGGAGGCGACGCAGCGCCGGTCCGGCGAACAGAGATCCCTCAACCATGCTTTGTAACTTTCTTTACACTGTGACAGCGAGATATGACGCAATCCCGCCTCGGAGACAACAAACTTTGTAAATTGTGCGTGTAGGGCGAGCCGGTGAAAGGTATTCGAATCTGCAAGCACTCACCTGAGGATTTCGCCATGACCTACGCCAGCAACATCTCCGACTTCCGCCGCACGATCGACGGTGCGGGCGCGGGATGGAATGCGATCGACGCCGAAAGCGCGGCCCGCATGAAGCTGCAGAATCGCTTCCCCACCGGCCTCGACATCGCGCGCTACACCGCCGCGATCATGCGTGCCGACATGGCCGCCTACGACGCCGATCCCGCCGCCTACACCCAGTCGCTTGGCTGCTGGCACGGGTTCATCGGCCAGCAGAAACTGATCGCGATCAAGAAGCATTTCGGCACCACCAAGAGCCGGTACCTGTACCTGTCCGGCTGGATGATCGCCGCGCTGCGCAGCGAGTTCGGTCCGCTGCCCGACCAGTCGATGCACGAGAAGACCAGCGTCCCTGCGCTAATCGAGGAACTCTACACGTTCCTGCGCCAGGCGGATGCCCGTGAACTCGGCGGCCTGTTCCGCGAACTCGACAAGGCCCGCGAGACTGGCAACGAGGTCGAGGCGGCGCGCATCAGCCAAGCCATCGACAACCACGAAACCCACGTCGTGCCGATCATTGCCGACATCGACGCCGGCTTCGGCAACCCGGAGGCGACCTATCTCCTCGCCAAGAAGATGATCGAGGCGGGCGCCTGCGCCATCCAGATCGAGAACCAGGTGTCGGACGAAAAGCAGTGCGGCCACCAGGACGGCAAGGTCACCGTGCCGCACGAGGACTTCCTCCAGAAGATCCGGGCGATCCGCTATGCGTTCCTCGAGCTTGGCGTCGACGACGGGGTGATCGTCGCCCGTACCGACAGCCTCGGCGCCGGCCTGACCAAACAGATCGCCTTCTCGAAGGAGCCGGGCGACCTTGGCGACCAGTACAACGCTTTCCTCGATTGCGAGGAGGTCGATGCGTCCACGCTGGGCAACGGCGACGTCCTGATCAGCCGCGACGGCAAGCTGCTTCGTCCGAAGCGCCTGCCCAGCAACCTCTACCAGTTCCGTTCGGGCACCGGCGAGGATCGCTGCGTGCTCGACTGCATCACGTCGCTCCAGAACGGCGCCGACCTGCTGTGGATCGAAACCGAGAAGCCGCACATCGGCCAGATCGGCGGAATGGTCAGCCGCATTCGCGAGGTGATCCCGAATGCCAAGCTCGTCTATAACAACAGCCCCAGCTTCAACTGGACGCTGAACTTCCGCCAGCAGGTCTACGATGCCTGGGTGGCGGCGGGAGAGGATGTCTCGGCCTATGATCGGGCGCGCTTGATGAGCGTGGACTACGACGGAACGGCGCTGGCCGCCGAAGCCGACGAGCGCATCCGCACTTTCCAGCGGGACGCGGCGCGCGAGGCGGGGATCTTCCACCACCTCATCACGCTGCCGACGTACCACACCGCGGCGCTCAGCACCGACAACCTCGCCCGCGAATACTTCGGCGAGGCCGGGATGCTGGGTTACGTCAAGAACGTGCAGCGCGAGGAGATCCGCCAGGGGATCGCGTGCGTGAAGCACCAGAACATGTCCGGCTCCGACATCGGCGACGACCACAAGGAATACTTCGCCGGCGAAGCCGCCCTCAAGGCGGGCGGCGAGCACAATACCATGAACCAGTTTGCGGCTGCCTGACGGCTGCCAATTCGCCCGACGTAAGGAGAGAGAGGATGACGACCATGACCGAGGACCGCCCCGCCGAACCTGGCCGCGCCCGCGCGCTGCTGTCGACTGCCGACTTCCGCCTGCTGCGCACCGCGCTGACCGCCTATGCCCGCACGGTCGACGACCGCGAGGAACTGGCCAAGATCAACGCCCTGCACCACCGCCTCGGCACTTACGCCTAGGCACCGCGACAAGCTCCTGGGGAGGAGAGATGGCCGTCGGGGGACCCCCTCCCCCGGCGGCCGTCAACTTCACGGCAACCATCGATGGTTGCCGACCGTTTGACCTTGCCGCGCTAGTGCCACCCATGGCGCGCAGGATAGCGAAGAGACGGATCACGGGGGCTGGGCCTCCATCACCGGCGGGCAGAAGAAAAAGCTGCTCGCCGCTTCGCGCGAACGCTCGAACAGCGGCGACGCGCCCGACTAACCGCCGGCTGGCATCAACCGCATCGCCGCACTGGTAAGCGCTTCGGCGGCGGTGCCGATCACCTTTTCCGCATCCGGTGCCCAGAACGGGCTGTGGAGCGACGGCAGCACAGTGCCGTCCGCCTCGGCCTTGGCGATCGTTTCGGGCCGCTCGCCGCCGACCCAGAACAGAAACGAGCGGATGTTGGCGGGGTCTGCCCGGCCGTAGCGCGAGAAGTCCTCGCCCGGCATGATAGGCGGCGCGACGGCGACGCGATCGGCCCCGAACCGCTCGACGAACGGCGCGGTCACTTCCGCCGCGAAGGCGGGATCGTTGTAGAGTGTCGGTGTGAACCCCTCGCCGAACGTTATGACCGGGGCGAGGCTTTCGGGGATCCCCGATGCCATGGCCTCGCCCGCAACGGTGCGCTTGATCCCGTCGAGCAGGCGCTGGCGCTGCGCGTCGCTGAAGCTGCGGACGGTCAATTGCAGGTGCGCGCCGTCGGAGATGATGTTGTAGCGCGATCCGGCGTGGAAGCTGCCGACTGTCACCACCGCGGGATCGAGAGGGTTGTTCTCGCGGCTGACCAGCGTCTGCAACCGCATCACGATCGCGCTGGCGAGGACGATCGGATCCTTGGTGGTGTGCGGCGCGGCGCCGTGGCCGCCCACGCCCTTCACCGCGATGTCCACGCTGTCGACGTTCGCCATTGCCGGGCCCGAGGCATAGGTGATCTTGCCCGCGGGCACGCCCGCCATGTCGTGGAACGCGAGCGCGTAATCGGGCTTGGGAAACCGCGTGTAGAGCCCGTCGTCGAGCATCGCCTTGGCGCCCTGCCCGGTCTCCTCGGCAGGCTGGCCGATCATCACCAGCGTGCCCTTCCACTGGTCCTTGCGCGCGGCGAGCAGGCGCGCGGTCGCGATCCACGCGGTCATGTGCGTATCGTGACCGCAGGCGTGCATCACGCCGGTCTCGCCGCCCGCCGCCTGCGCGCGCGCCTTCGAGGCGAACGGCAGCCCGGTCTGCTCGACCACCGGCAGCGCGTCCATGTCGGCGCGCAGGAGAACTGTGGGTCCCTCGCCGTTCGCCATCACCGCCACGACGCCGGTCTTCCCGACGCCCTCGGTGACGGTGAAACCCGCCTTGCGCGCGGCATCGGCCATGATCTTCGCGCTGCGCACTTCGCTGAACGCGAGTTCGGGGTGCTGGTGCAGGTCGCGGTAGATCGTCAGCAGACCCGGCATGTCCGCCGCGATCGCTTCGCGCAGATCGTCGGCCTGGGCGGGCGTCGCGGCAAGCAGCAGGCCGACAGCGGCCAGGATCAGTCTATTCACGGAGTGCTCCACTTAAGTTCTCGCGTACGGGTATTGGTGGATTGCGGCTTTGATCGCGGCGCCTTTACTCACGGTCGATTGCAGATCCAGAATTGGCGACGTCCGAACGACCATCTCCGACGGCAATCGTCCACCGCGCGAGCGTCTCTCCTGTCGCAGGATTCTCGATCGCGATTTCGTCCATGGCCGCGGAAATCATGCAGACAGGCGGAGCGCCCACCACCGAAGAAGAAATGCAGGAGACAAGATCGCCGCCCGGACCCGGGGCCAGACGACCGGATATGAGCAGCCGGAACCCGCGCTCGAGGTCCACTTGGTCGGGCGCAATGCGGACGACCGCCCGATACGGTTGGCCATCGCGACGACCGCGCCGCGATCCTGCCGAGCCATGGATCTGTGCAATCGCCAACGTTTGCGGATAGGCGCGCCGATCTTCCCCCTCACCGCTGGCAGTCTGCGCGCCCGTGTCGGTCGAAGGTGGGCAGTCCTCGCTCGACGACCAGGGGCGTTCGATCCAGAAGCCCTCGACGCCGTGGACAGCGTCCTGCGCGACCCCGGGCCACCACTCGGCAACCTGCCAAACCTGCGGTGCAACGGACAGCCGAAGCGTCTCCGCGGCTTCGTCATACTGCGCCGTCATCGCCGACGGAGAGGTCGGACCCGCCTGGGAAGCGCATCCGAACGGCAGGCGAATTTCGAACCGGCGGCCGTCGGCGGCTCGGTTATCGCTGTATGGAGGCCGCCCCGACGCTGCGGCGTCGGCGGCTTGTGCGGCGAGTGCGATGAGATCGACCCTTCCCAGTACCCCGGTGATAATTGCGCCAGTCGCAGTCGGCGAGGGATCGGGAATCGCTCGCGCGGGTATCGGTCGGGGGGTCGTTGCGCGGCCCGCCAGAAAGCCCCCAGCCCCCACGGCGATCGTGGCGGCAAAGGCCGCGGCCAGTGCGAGCCTGCTCACGCGCGGGGTTGGCTCATCCATTTCCAATGGTTAGGCAATTCCGGAACCGGGCGCCAGACCTCGCGGTCCCTGCGCTGCCAAAGCGAGACACTCGATGCAGATCAGTCCCGGTTCGCCGGTAGCCGCCCGGTGAACGTCGACCAGGTCCTGACGCTCCTCGTTCTCGCCGCGGTCGTGGGGATGATGATCTGGGACCGTATCCGGCCCGATGTCATCGCGCTGTCTGGTGCGGCGGTCCTGCTGATGACCGGGGTCGTGCGACCGATCGAGGTCCAGGGCGCATTCGCGAGCCCCGCGATCCTGGCACTCGCCGCCCTGTTCGTCATCGCCTACGCGCTCGAACTCTCGGGCCTGCTAGACCGCGCCATCCAGCTCGGGGTGAAGCTGTGCAAGCGTGCGGGCGCGGCGGGCATCTGGATGCTTCTGAGCGCCATCGGCTTCGTGTCCTGCTTCCTCAACAGCACGCCGATCGTGGTTCTCGGCGCGCCGGTAGTGCGCGATGTCGCGCGGGCACTCGACCTGTCCCCCAAGCGCTACCTGATGCCGCTGTCCTACATCGCGGTCCTCACCGGATGCTGCACCCTGATCGGCACATCGACGAACCTCCTCGTCGACGACATGGCAAGCATTGCGGGCCAGCCGCGGTTCGGGATGTTCGAGATCACGCCCGTCGGCCTCTCCATGGCGTTGGCGGGAGGCCTTTACCTCTTCCTCTTCAGCGGAAGGTTGATGGGTCGCCATCTCGATGACCCGTTACCCGACGAGGCGGCGGAGAACGGTCGCACCGTCAGCGGGATGGTCGCCTCAGCGGACGAAGTACACATCGGCGGGGTGCAAGTCGGACACGCCGAGCTGTTCGCAGAGCCGCGCCCTCTACAGCCCATGAAGGCGCTGATCGCCTCGACGATCTTCATCGCGGCGATCGCCGCTGCCGCACTCGATATCGCGCCGATCGCGGCAAGCGCGTTCGCCGGGGCGGTCCTCCTGATCCTGCTGCGCGTCATCACCGCCGACGAAGCCTATGGCGGCCTAAAGCCCGACATCCTGATCCTTATCGCGGGGATGGTCGTCATCGGGATTGCGATGGAGGAGAGCGGTCTGGCCGATGCGGCTACCCGTTTCCTGATTGACCAGATGCACGACATAAGCCCGCTCGCTGCCCTGATCGTGCTGTATTTCGCTACGATGGTGCTGACCGAATTGCTCTCCAACGCGACGGTCGCAGTCCTGGTGACACCGATCGCGGTGGCGCTCGCGGAAAGCCTCGGGGTCAGCCCGCGTCCCTTCCTCGTCGCGGTGATGATGGCCGGCAGCGCGGCGTTCGCCACGCCGTTCGGTTATCAGACGAATGTGATCGTCTACCAGATGGGCGGATACAGCTATATGGATTTCGTGCGCGTCGGACTGCCGCTGAATATGATCACCGCGGTCGTGGCCATCACCACGATCACGATCTTCTTCCCGTTCTAGGGTCGGCCGAGCCGTCTGGTGCCCCTGGCCCGACTCGAACGGGCACGCCTTTCGACAAACGATTTTGAGTCGTTCGCGTCTACCATTCCGCCACAGGGGCAACCCGAGGCGCCGACGCCCTTAGCGGCGACCGGCGACCGTTGCTAGGCCTTCAGCGCCGTGACCACCGCTTTGTGCAGCTTTGAGTGCAGACCGTCGTTCCCGGCGAGCACCTGGCGGTCGCAGATCGGCTGCGAGCGACCACGGTAGTCGGTCACGAAACCGCCCGCCTCGCGCACGAGCAGGCAGCCCGCCGCGGTGTCCCACGGCGCGAGGTCGCTTTCCCAGAACCCGTCGTAGCGGCCCGCCGCGACCCACGCGAGGTCGAGCGAGGCGGCGCCGAAGCGGCGGATGCCGGCGACCTGTGGACCCAGCGCGGCGTAGAGCTTGATCCATTCCGCGAAGTCGCCGTGCCCCTGATAGGGCATTCCGGTCGAAATCAGCGCGTCGGACATCCGTGCGCGGCTGGACACGCGAAGGCGTGCATCGTGCAGCCACGCGCCCCGGCTCTTTTCTGCCCAGAACGTTTCGTCGGTAACCGGCTGGTAGACCACCGCGGCGGTCACCTCGCCCCAGCCCGAACCGTCGAGCTTGGGCTCCTGCGCCGCGATCGAGATCGCGAAGTGCGGAATGCCGTGTAGAAAGTTGCTGGTGCCATCGAGCGGATCGACGATGAAGCGCGGCTTGCCCTCTTCGCCCTCGATCTCGCCGCCTTCTTCCATCAGGAAGCCCCAGCCGGGCCGCGCCGCCTTGAGCTCGTCCCAGATGGTGCGCTCGGCGATGCGATCGGCCTTCGAGACGAAATCCGACGGTCCCTTGCGGCTGACTTGGAGGTGCTCGACCTCGCCGAAGTCGCGGCGCAGCTTGCCGCCCGCCTTGCGGGCAGCCTTTTCCATGACGCGGATAAGACCGGACAGAGCGCTCACGGTTCGATCAGCCCGCCTTGCCCACGTAGGTCCGCTCGTAGACGTCGACCACGATGCGAGTACCGCTTTCGATGTGCGGGGGCACCATCACGCGCACACCGTTGTCGAGCACGGCCGGCTTGTAGCTGGACGAGGCGGTCTGCCCCTTCACCACGGCATCGGCCTCGACGATGGTCGCCTCGACCTGTTCGGGCAGCGCGACCGAGATCGGCTTTTCATCCCACAGCTCCAGCGTCACGTCCATGCCGTCCTGCAGGAACGCCGCGGCATCGCCGAGCAGGTCCGACGGCAGGTTGATCTGCTCGTACGTGTCCTTGTCCATGAACACGAGGCTGTCGCCGTCGTTGTAGAGGAACTGGAAGTCCTTCTGTTCCAGCCGCACGCGCTCGATCGTGTCGGCGCTGCGGAAGCGGACGTTGGTCTTCCGGCCGTCCTGCAGGTTCTTCATCTCGACCTGCATGTAGGCGCCGCCCTTGCCCGGCTGGGTGTGCTGGATCTTGGCGACCTTCCAGATGCCTTTTTCGTATTCGAGGATGTTGCCGGGACGGATATCCACGCCGGAGATCTTCATGGTGCAAAGAGCCTTGGGTTGGGGAACGCGGGCGTTCGAAAAATTCGATGGGTCGCACGCCGCGCCGGTCGGGCGGGAGTGCTGCGGGCCGCGCCTTAGCCGCTCGGCCGCCGCCCGGCAAGGTCACCCGGACGCAGGCGTCTGGCGCGCGTGCGCGCGGTTTGCTAACGGGGCCGCGATGATCAAAGCCCTCTTCCTCGGCGCTGGCCTCGCCGTGCTGCTCGCCTCTGCCGCATCCGCGCAGGACGGACCGATGACGCTGCCCACCGGCCGCTATCTATGCGAACTGCCGGGCGACGCGACCGGGCCGGCCTCGCTCAAGGTCGAGGGCGCCTGGTTCGATATAGTCAACGCCTCGGCCTATATCACCGAGGGCGGCGGCGGGACCTACCTGCTGAACGGCAAAACACTGGTGTTCACGCGCGGCCCGCTCAAGGGTGCAAAGTTCGAACGGACGGGCGCGCGGGCCTTGAAGCGGCTCGAGGCCGAAGGGCAATTCGCCAAACTGCGATGCGTGCGCACGGGCCGCGCCGAAGGCTGACCGTCAGCGCCGCAGCAGCGGGTACGGATTGATCGCAATCGAAGGCTGGTACCACTTCGACTGCGGCGACGTCTGCAGGATTGCAAAGTGCAGGTGCGGCGCATCCGGGCTGGCGTTGCCGGTGTAACCGACGCTGCCGAGCCGCTGACCGGCGGTGACCGACTGGTTCTCCGCGAGGCCCGGAGCGTAGTCCCTGAGGTGCGCATAGTAGTAGATCGTTCGGCCATCGGTCGAACGGACGTAGGTTGTCTTCCCGCCGTCTTTCGAAAGAAACAGCTTTTCCAGCTTGCCCGGCGCGGCCGAAACGACCGGGGTCCCTTCGGGCGCCATGATGTCGATCGCATCGTGCACCCGCGTGCCGCCTGCCCGCGCCTGCGTGAACGTGTCGACGAGCTGGCCGGCGGTCACGCCCGTCACCGGAATGACGAGCTTGCCCGGCACCTGCGAGACGACGCTCGCCTGCACCATCGACGCTTCCTGGAGCACCGCTGCGGAGGGCGTCGCGGATGGCATCGAGAGCGGTCCACCCGGCTGGCTGAGAACCGTCGCGCGCTGCATCAGGGTGCCGCCCGCGACGATCCACACCGCGCTCGTCAGCGTCGCGGTGACCACAATGGTCAGCAGCCGATCGAGCGCTTTCAGTGCCATGTCAGGCGATGAACTCCACTCTGGTGCCGCTCTTGACCATCTGGGCCAGGCGCGCGGCATCCCAGTTAGTCAGGCGGACGCAGCCGCTGCTCTGCGCGCGCCCGATGGTCTGCGGTTCGGGCGTACCGTGAATGCCGTAGTGTTCCTTGCTGAGGTCGATCCAGACAACGCCGACGGGACTGTTCGGCCCCGGAGGAAGCTGCTGCTTGCCGCCCGGGTCGCTGTTGCCGAGCACCTTGGGGTCGTAGGCAAACGGCGGATTGGGCGCCTTGCCGTTGATCTTCCAGTTCCCCAGCGGCAGCGGGAACCGGCTGCTGCCCGACGAGACGGTGAACAGCGCCACCAGCTTGCCCGCCGCGTCGTAGGCCTTGAGCGTGCTGCCGCCCTTGCTGACGACGACCTTGTCGACCTGCGGCTGCTCGGTGCCGACGCCGAGGCTGACGAGCGTCTGCTGCCAGTCGGGATCGTCCACTGCGCCGGGCGCGATGCGGTCGCCACCGATGTTGGGCACCCGGATGAGCTGGCCGGCGGCGAAAGTCGAAGGGAGCGGTGCGCCCGGCACTGCTGCGGTCTCGCTCGCTGTGGGCGTCGCAGTCGGGGAAGCCGTCGCCGGGGCGGTGCCGCTGGTCGCCGGCGTGCCGCCGGGGTTGAGCATCTTGAGCACGTCGATCGTGGTGTGGAACCGCTCGGCCAGCTTC
Source organism: Tsuneonella sp. HG094 (assembly GCF_053819285.1). Taxonomy (NCBI): domain Bacteria; kingdom Pseudomonadati; phylum Pseudomonadota; class Alphaproteobacteria; order Sphingomonadales; family Erythrobacteraceae; genus Tsuneonella; species Tsuneonella sp. HG094. The sequence goes on along the minus strand of NZ_JBSORA010000001.1, from coordinate 1,035,824 downwards.
TCGTCGAGGCTCTGGTACGCGAGCCTCTCCAGCTTCGCCTGGTCGGCCGCATCTTCCGGCGTGGCTTCGTATTCGAGTTCGCCCCAGTCGGCCGGGATGCGGACGACGCGCGTGGCGGGAATGCTCTTCCACTGGGCGAGCTTCGCCAGGGTCGCTTCGTCCATTTCCCCGCTCACGGACAGTCCGTTGGCTTCCTGGAAGCCCTTGAGCGCGTTGGTCGTCGACATGCCTTCCTTGCCGTCGATCACGCCCGGGCCGAAGCCCTGTCGATCGAGCACGACCTGCGCCTGCATGATCGGGCGCGCTTCCGAATCCGGGATGTTGGGCACGTCGCTCGCCATGTCGGCGCCGTCCTGCGAGGCCATCGTGTCGGCGAGGTTCTCGGTCGTGGCATTGGCCGAGCGGTCGGCCTCCGCGGCATCGGCATTGTCACGGTCGGTGCCGTTGAAGCCGCACGCGGCGAGCGCGAAGAGAGATGTAGCGATAAGGAAGTGGCGCAATCGGGATCCCCTGGTCACGGGACGCGACCCGTCCCTCGCCAAGGCAACGACCAAGTGCCGAATTATTTCCCGGCCATCACTCGGGGCGCGGATCGGCTGCTTCGATAGCGCGATGGAAGGCGGCGACGTTGGCGGCCGGGTCACCATCCCAGACAGCAGCGGACACCGCGAGGAAGTCCGCGCCGGCGGTAACCAGCGGGCCGCAATTGTCGGGGGTTATGCCGCCGATCGCCACGCACGGGATCTCGAAAATGGTCTGCCAGAAGGTGAGCAACTCGAGGTCGGGCCGGTGCTCGCTCGCCTTGGTCGTGCTGGGGAAGAAGGCGCCGAACGCGACATAGTCTGCCCCGGCCTCCCCCGCTTCCATCGCCAGGTGGCGACTGTCGTGGCAGGTCACACCGATCTGCGCCTCGCGCCCGAGTGCCTCGCGCGCCTCGCGGACGTCGCCGTCGCTTTGGCCGAGGTGGACGCCGTCGGCGCCCAGTCGCCTGGCGAGCGCGATGCTGTCGTTGACGATGAAGGCGCAGTCGTGCGCAGAGCAGATCGCCTGCAGGGGCTCGGCAAGCCGAGCCGCTTCGTGCTGGTCGACGTCCTTCACGCGGAACTGGAACGCCGCCACCGACCCGCTGGATAGCGCGGCTTCGAGCCGGGCGGGAAAGTCGCCGCCGACGTCGAGCGGCGAGATGAGGTAGAGTTCGCTGACAGCCATCGCCGCGCTAGGTAGCGGGCATTCAGGCAACCGCAAGCCGACTTCGTGCGTTCTGCTCACCATGAGAACCGCAATCGCCTTCGTCGCCCCAGTTCTGACCGCTGCTGCCCTCGTCGCCGGATGCACGATGGTGCCGCCGCCCGACAGCACCCCGCCGCAGCCGCAAGGCTATGCCGTGCCGCTGGGCGTGCCGGTCCGCGTCGGCGACCTCGTCGTGACGCCCAAGAAGCTCGTCGAGGACAGCCGGTGCCCGATGAATGCGCGCTGCGTGTGGGCGGGCCGCGTGGTCGTCACGACGCGAATCGTCGGCCCCGGCTTCTCGGACACCGCCGACCTGACGCTGGGCGAACCGTTCGGCACCCACGGCAAGATGCTCGCCCTGTCGAGCGTCCGGCCCGAGCGGATGACCAATACGACGCTCGAACCCGGCGACTACCGCTTCACTTACGAAATGCGCTGACCCCGGCGCTCAGCTTACCGAGGCGGCGTGGATCTGGTCGATCGCGCCGCCCAGGGTCGAATCGAACTCGTCGTCCGACTGCTGGTGGCGCAGGTCCTGCAGCAGGCCGCGGCTAAAGCTCGCGATCATGCCCTCGTTCGCCTTCAGCTTCTCGCACGCCTCGTCGGTCGAATAGCCACCCGATAGCGCCACGACGCGCAGGACGCGCGGGTGATCGACCAGCGGCTTGTAGAGGTTTGCCTCGACCGGGATCGACAGCTTCAGCATGACCTGCTGGTCCGCCGGAAGCGCGCCCAGTCCTTCGAGTATCGCCTCAAGCAGCACCTTCTCGCCCTCGGCGCGGTCGGCTGCATGGATGTCGTATTCCGGCTCGAGCATCGGCACGAGGCCGGTCGAAAGGATGCGCGCCCCTTCGGCGAACTGCTGGTGGACCGCCTGCTTGATGCCGACCGGGTCGTTGGCCTTGATCACCGAGCGCATCTTGGTGCCGAACACGCCCTTCGCCTTGGCGCGGGTGCACAGCGCTTCGAGGTCGGGCATCGGCTTCATGAGCTGGACGCCGTTCGCCTCGTCCTCAAGGCCCTTGTCGACCTTCAGGAACGGCACCACGCCGCGCTCGGCGAGGCGTTCGGGAACCGGCTTGCCGCCGCTTTCGCCGTCCATCGTCTTTTCGAACAGGATCGCGCCGATGACCTTGCCGTTGCCGAAGCATGGGGTCTCGATGATCCGCTGGCGCATCTGGTGGATGAGGCCGAACATCTCGTCGTCGCCGGTCCACGCACCCTCTTCGATACCGTAGCCCTTGAGCGCCTTTGGGGTCGATCCGCCCGACTGGTCGAGCGCGGCGATGAAGCCTTGGCCCGTGACGATGCGGTCGGTCATTTCGGCGTGATTCATTGGGGTCCCTCAAGTCGATGCATAGGTATGCGCGGGGCTGCCCTTAGCCAGCACCGCACCGGCCCGCAACCCGCGCTCAGGCGCGTTTGCCGACCTTGCGAATGATGCCGGTGAACGAGAATACCGGCTTGCCGTCGGCGGTAATCGTGCCGCGCACGAATACGGTCTTGCCGCCCGCCCGGGTCACTTCGCCGCGCGCCTCCATCAACTGCCCGACCCTTGCCGGATCGAGGAAGTCGCACCCCATCTGAAGGGTGACGGCGTAGTTGTCGGTCAGTTCGTGGTGGGCGATCGAGAACAGCGCGAAATCGGCGAAGGTCATCAGGCACCCGCCGTGCATGAAGCCGCCACCGTTCATGTGCCGCTGTTCGGCGCGGAAGGCGCAGACCGCCTCACCGTTCTCGTCCACGCGGTAGAAGAACGGACCTGCGCGCGTTTCGAAAGCGTCGTGGGCCCAGTGGAGCCAGCCATCGAATTCGCCGCCCTCGACCCGCTGGGGTCCCGCGAGGACGCCTGCTGTGGCGGGCTCTTCACTCACTTTTCGAGCGCCTTGACGCCAGGTAGTTCGCGCCCTTCCATCCATTCGAGGAATGCGCCGCCGGCGGTCGACACGTAGGTGAAATCACCCGCCACGCCCGCGTGGTTGAGTGCCGCCACGGTGTCCCCTCCCCCGGCGACGGAAACCAGCGATCCGTCTTGAGTGAGCGCGGCGGCGGTGCGCGCCAGGGCCACGGTGGCCTCGTCGAACGGCGGCGTCTCGAACGCACCCAGCGGACCATTCCACACCAGCGTGCGGCAGGTCTTGAGCACGTCTGCCAGAGCCTCGACCGCGGTGGGTCCGACGTCGAGGATCATCTCGTCGGCAGCGACCTCGTGGACGTTGCAGGTCCGCAAGCTCGCCGGATTGGCGGCGAATTCCTTCGAAACCACGACGTCATAGGGCAGGTGCACCGTGCACCCGGCGTGGTCGGCCTTGTCCATGATCGCGTTGGCGGTGGCGGCGAGGTCGTGCTCGCACAGCGACTTGCCGACATCGACCCCGCGCGCGGCGAGGAAGGTGTTGGCCATCCCGCCGCCGATGATCAGGTGCTGGACCCGGCCGACGAGGTTTTCGAGCACGGCGAGCTTGGTCGAGACTTTCGCCCCGCCGACGACCGCCGCGACGGGCGTTTCGGGCGAGCCGAGCGCGGCGTCGAGCGCCTTCAGCTCCTTTTCCATCGCCCGGCCGGCATAGGCGGGCAGCAGGCGCGCAAGGCCCTCGGTCGTCGCGTGCGCGCGGTGCGCGGCGGAAAACGCGTCGTTGACGTAGAAATCGCCGATCGCGGCGATGCCTTTCGCAAACTCGGGATCGTTCGCCTCCTCGCCCGGCCAGAAGCGCACGTTGTCGAGCAGGCCGATGTCGCCATCGCGCAGGATACCGACCGATTGTTCGACGACCGGGCCCATGACCTCGGGGATGAACATGATCTCGCGCCCGAGCACGCGCTCGACGTCGCCCATAACCATGCTGGTACTCATGACCGAGCTGCGTTGGCCCTTCGGCCGCCCGAAGTGCGCCAGCAGCAGCACCTTTGCGCCTGCGTCCGCGAGTTCGAGGATCGTCGGCGCGCTCGCCTCGACGCGGGTCACGTCGCTCGCGCGGCCCTCGTTCATCGGCAGGTTGAGGTCGACCCGGACGAGCGCGACCTTGCCGCGCACGTCGCCGAGATCGTCGAGCGTTCGGAACCGTCCGGTCATACTATCAACCTGCCTTTATCGAGCGCTTGATCGACGATGATATCGTCAGAGGAACTTCGCCATCACCCCGGCGGTGTCGATCATCCGGTTCGAGAAGCCCCACTCGTTGTCGTACCAGCTGACGACACGGGCGAGCTTGCCCTCGAGCACCGCGGTCTCCAGCGAATCGACGGTAGAAGACGCCGGGTAGTGATTGAAATCGCTCGAAACGAGCGGTTGATCCGTATAGTCGAGCACACCCTTCATGGCACCGTTCGCGGCCGCCTTGAGCGCAGCGTTCAACTCCTCGGCGGTCGTGTCGCGGCCGGGAGTGAACACGAGGTCGATCATCGACACGTTAGGCGTCGGCACGCGGACCGAGCTGCCGTCCAGCTTGCCCTTGAGCTCGGGCAGGACGAGACCTACCGCGCGGGCTGCGCCGGTGGTGGTCGGGATCATGTTCTGCGCGCCGCCCCGCGCACGGCGCAGGTCCGAATGGATCTGGTCGAGCATGCGCTGGTCGTTGGTGTAGCTGTGGATCGTGGTCATGAAGCCGCGCTCGATCCCGACCGTCTCGTGCAGGACCTTGGCGACTGGAGCGAGGCAGTTCGTGGTGCAGCTCGCGTTGGAGACGATCACATCGTCGGCGGTCAGGCTATCCTGGTTGACGCCGAAGACGATGGTCTTGGACACGCCCGTGGCCGGGGCCGAGATCAGCACGCGCTTGGCACCGGCGGCGAGGTGGGGACGGCTCGCTTCATCCGACTGGAAGAACCCGGTGCATTCGAGCACGAGGTCGATACCGTTGGCGTTGTGGGGCAGCTTGCCGGGGTCACGCTCGGCGGTAACGTGGATGTGCTTGCCGTTGACCACCAGGTCGTTGCCGTCGGTTTCGACGGTGCCCGGGAAGCGGCCGTGGGTGCTGTCGAACCCGAACAGCAGCGCGTTCGACTTGGTGTCCGCCAGATCGTTGATCGAAACGAGTTCCAGATCGTGGTCCGTCCGCTCGAGGATGGCGCGCGCGACGAGCCGCCCGATACGTCCGAAACCGTTGATCGCAACCTTGGTCGCCATGTGAAAAGCTCCTGCTAAATGCCCAGTCTGGCTTTGATTTTGGGAACGATGGCTTCTGCGGTGAAACCGAATTTCGCGAACAGGTCTTCGGCCGGAGCCGAGGCGCCGAAACGGTCGAGCCCGATCTTGAGGCCGTTCGCCATGGTGTAGCGATCCCAGCCCATCGTGCTGCCGGCCTCGATCGAGACGCGAAGAACCTGTTCGGGCGGAACGTTCGGCAGCAGATCGTCCTTGTAGGACTGGTCCTGCGCATCGAACAGTTCCATGCAAGGCATTGAAATCACGTCCGCCCCGATGCCTTCGGCTTCGAGTGCGTCGGCGGTGGCGACGGCGATCTCGACCTCGGACCCGGTGGCGATCAGGATCACCTTCCGGTCGCCCCTGGCGGCACGCAGGCGATAGGCGCCCTTGGCCGAGAGGTTGCCGCCCTCGGTGCGCAATTGCGGGAGGTTCTGGCGGCTCAGCGCGAGAACCGAGGGCGTCTCCGGGGTCGAGAGTGCGAGCGCCCAGCATTCGGCGGTCTCGATCGTGTCGCACGGGCGGAACACGTTGAGATTCGGGATGAGGCGCAGGCTCATCAGGTGCTCGACCGGCTGGTGGGTCGGCCCGTCCTCGCCCAGCCCGATGCTGTCGTGCGTGAAGACGTAGATCGCGCGGGTCTGCTGCAGCGCGCTGAGGCGCACCGCGTTGCGACAATAGTCGCTGAAGATCAGGAAGGTGCCGCCGTAGGGGATCACCCCGCCGTGCAGCGCCATGCCGTTCATCGCGCAGGCCATGCCGAATTCGCGGATTCCGTAATAGAGGTAACGCCCGGCGTAATCGTCCGCGGTGAGCGGGCCGGTCGCCTTGGTCTTGGTGTTGTTCGATCCGGTCAGGTCGGCTGAGCCGCCGATCATGCCGGGGATCGCGGCAGTCAGCACCTCGAGCGCCATCTCGCTCGCCTTGCGGGTGGCGACCTTTTTGGGTTCGGCGAGCAATTCGGCGATGTAATCGTCGAGGACGTCGGCGGGGATCGTGACCGAAAGGTCCTTGCCGCCCGCGCGCGCGGTCCACTCGGCGTGCGCGGCCGCACCGCGCTCGCCGGTCTTGCGCCAGTCGGCGAGAATCTCGGCGGGGACTTCGAACGGTGCCGCGGTCCAGCCCAGTTCGGCGCGCGCCGCCGTCACCTCGTCCGCGCCCAGAGCCGCGCCGTGCACGCCGCTGGTGCCCTGCTTGTTGGGGGCCCCCTTGCCGATCACCGTACGGCATTCGACCAGCACCGGCTTGTCGTCCAGCGCGGCTGCTTCGCCCAGCGCGCGGTCGATGTCGGCGAAGTCGTGCCCGTCGCATTCAAGCACGTGCCATCCGGCGGCGCGGTAGCGCACAGGAATGTCCTCGCAGGTCGAGAGCGAGGTCGCCCCATCGATAGTGATATTGTTGCTGTCCCACAGGACCTTCAGGCGTCCGAGGCGCAGGTGCCCGGCAAGGCCGATCGCCTCGTGGTTGACGCCTTCCATCAGGCAGCCGTCGCCCGCGACCACCCAGGTGGTGTGATCGACCAGAGCGTCGCCGTGGACCGCGTTGAGATGCCGCTCGGCGATCGCCATGCCGACCGCCATCGCGAGGCCCTGGCCCAGCGGACCGGTGGTGCATTCGACACCGTCGATCAGGAAGTTTTCAGGGTGACCCGCGCAGGGGCTGCCGAGCTGGCGGAAGTGGGCGATCTCGTCGATCGTCGGGTGGGCGTAGCCGCTCAGGTGCAGCAGGCTGTAGATCAGCATCGAACCGTGCCCGGCCGACAGCACGAAACGGTCGCGATCGGCCCAATCGGGCACCTTGGGATCGAACTTGAGGTACTTAGACCAGAGAACCGTCGCCACGTCGGCCATGCCCATCGGCATGCCGGGGTGGCCCGAATTGGCCGCCTGCACCGCGTCCATGGAAAGCGCACGGATGGCATTGGCCATCGGTGCGAGGCGGACGGGGTCGAGCGACATTGGTTTCAGGCTCCTCGATAGGCCGATTCGGGTGCGCGCGGCCCCCTTCGCGTGACCGCCCCGCGAGGTCAAGGCGAGCGCCCGCGTAGTTCCCGAACGGCTGACTAAAGGCCAGTTATCAACAGGCCGCGACAACCCTTTGCGCAAACGCGGCAATGACGATAAATTGCGCTGCGATGACGGGGGATCGAAGCGAAGCGGCTGTACAGCGGATCGAGGCGGCGCTCGCTCGGATTGCGCGCGCAGCAGACACGCCCGCGAGCGCGGCACCTGCCGCCGGCGGTTCCGCCAACATCCTTGCCCTGATCGAACAGCACGAGACCCTGCGTGAGACCGTGGCGCTCGCCCTGGCCGATCTCGACCGCGTGATCGCGGACCTCGATCAATGAGCGAGGTCGCGCTCTCGATCGGCGGGCGGACCTACCGCGTCGCCTGCGCCCCAGGCGAGGAAGCCCGCGTCACCCGGCTCGGCGAGACGGTCGCCGAGAAGCTGGCCGCGCTCGGCAACCCTGCCGGACCCGATGCGCAGAACTTGCTGTTCGCCGCGCTTCTCCTCGCCGACGAAGTGCAGGAAGGACGCGAGACCGTTGCCGGGGCGCAGGACAAGATCGCGAGCAGCCTCGGACCGCTCCAGAGCAGGATCGCCGAATTGGAAGGCGAGCTGGCAGAACTTCAGGGCGCTCGCGACGGCGAAGGCGCGGAACTGGCGCACGCGCTCGACCGCCTCGCCGAGATGGAATCGGCGCTTGCGGCGCAGGAAGCCAAGTCGAGGGAACTCCACGACGAACTTGCCGCTGCGCGCGAGCAGCTGTCGTCCCGGCCGGTCGCGATTGCGGCGCCCGATACCCCCGCGGACCTCTCAGCCCTCGCCCCTGCACTCGAACATTTTGCCGAAATGCTCGAGGAATGTGCTGACAAGCTTGAGGGTCGGGCTGCCAGCGCCTAGATAGGCTGCGGCGGGACTGCCCGGCACGAGCCTTATCAAAATCCCCGGGGCTATAAGCAATCCAAGGGAGCTGTCCCTGCCCTGAGGCCCTGGTTCGTCCAGGAAATCGGGGTACATGGTTCCCACCTGACGTTGAGGCGTCGGAGGATTTCGAGGCAAACGACCCATGGTGGTTCCGCCACAGACTTTGCGCGCTTTCTGTTGGCCGTTGGCCGGCTTCGCATTCGCTGCTTGAGCGCGAATTTTTCGCGCTACCGCTTGTGCTACTTGAGCGCGTGGATTTTCGCGCTAGCTCCCGTTCATGACTGTAACCTCCCAAACGAAGGCCGACCTGCGCCGCCGCCTGCGGGCCGAGCGGATCGCCCATGCCGCGGCGCTTCCGACCCAGGTCCGCGCGTTGATCTTCCATCGCCCGCCCCGCCCCGTGCTCGATCTCGTGCCTGCGGGAGCGACCGTCGGGCTCTACCATGCAACCCCCGGCGAGGCACCGACAGGCGGGTATGCTCGGTTCTTCCTCGACCAAGGCCATCCCATCGCGCTGCCGTGGTTCGCCGCGCGGGAGGCCGCGATGACCTTTCGCCTGCATAGCGACCCGTTCGAGGGAAGCGATCTCTTCCCGGGGCCATTCGGTGTGCAGCCAGACAACGAGGCGGAAGAAGTCCAGCCAGACGTGCTGTTCGTCCCCGTGGTCGGCTTCACCGGCGACGGCCAGCGGCTCGGCCAGGGCGGTGGGCACTACGACCGCTGGCTCGCGGCGCACCCCGGCGCAATTCCCGTCGGCATGGCGTGGGACATGCAGGAAATCCCGCAATTCGCTGCCGAACGGCACGATGTACCACTTCGCGCGGTCGTGACGCCCACGCGGGTGCTGGGGCCGTTCGCATGAGGACCGAGCCGACGCTGCGCATCCCGCTGGGGATCCTCGCGCTCCTGATCGCTCTCGGCCTCTACGCCGGGCTCATCGCACACTACGCTCCGGACCTCATCGGCCACTGGCCCACGCTGGCGCAGGCGGCGGTCTACTTCGTGCTCGGGATCGTCTGGCTCCTGCCGCTGAAGCGCTACATCATATGGATGGAGACGGGCCGCTGGGACCCGCCCAAGGGACCCGAGGTTTGATGCTCTCGATCCTTGCCCTTCTCGCCGCCACGCCCACAGCGCAGACTGATCCGCCGCCGTCGCTCGTCGGCACCTGGGCACAGGACGAAAAGACCTGTCTCCGCAGCACCATCCGCGAGGTCGTCTTCCGCAAGGACGGCAGCTTCGATGTCACTTGGTATCCGTTCGAGCGCTACGTCGATTATTGGGGCAGTTACGCGCTCGATTCGGCGACCGGTGACCTGACGATCACGCCGACCGGTGGCAACGCGATCCCGTCGGACGCGGCGACGACGCGTAAGGTCATCGCGTTCGACGGTGCCGACAGTTTCCAGTTCGTCGATGGCAGTCTTGGTATCAGTCCGACATTCGGCAGCTGCACGGGCGCGTTCAGGCGCCTCGGCCCCGTCAAGGAGCCGGCGCCAGCGCCAACCGAGTAGATTGAAAAAGTCCCAAGTGGCGCGAGTGACGGGGCTCGAACCCGCGACCTCCGGCGTGACAGGCCGGCACTCTAACCAACTGAGCTACACCCGCGCATTTAAGGGGCTTGCACCGCTTGGGAGCAGCGCCACTAGGGCGTGATCGGAGGGCTGTCAACAGCAGCAAGGGCGCCTTTTTGCGGGAGCCCGATCCACCAAAAATTAACCATGTCGCGGCACTGTCCGCCCAGCCCCGGTCGCGGGGCGAAGGGGGACTTTCGAGATATGCGTTATGGCCTTGGCCTTGCCGGTTTGTTGCTGTGCGTCGCCGGTGCGGCGCACGCGCAGGGGTCGGTAGATATCGATCGCTCGGTATATGTCGAGCGCATGCGCGAAGGCGTCCGCGCGCTCGAACCTGCGAGCACGCTGAGACCGGGGGACAAGGTCGTGCTCGTGCTCCAGTGGCGCGCAGAAACGGCGGCGAAAGGCTTCACCGTCGAAAGCGCGGTACCGCGCACCCTCGCCTTCCAGCGCGCGGGGAGCGACGCGGTCGAGGTGTCGACCGACGGGGGCCGCAACTGGGGCGAACTCGGCGAGTTGAAGATGGGCCAGCGATTCGCCTCGGCGGAAGACGTCACCCACCTGCGCCTGCGGGTCGCGGGTGCCGCGCGTGGGCAGATGACCTACAGCGCGATCGTGCGCTGACGCGTCAGCACTTTTCGTACCGCCAGTTCATTTTCTTGCCTTCTGCCGACTGCTGGCAGGCCGTGGCGATGCGCTTCGCTCGCGTGTCCTCGCGCTTGGCCGAAACGATCCACTCGAGGTACTCGCGCCGCGCGCCCGGCGGGAACGCGTCGAATTTCTCGCGCGCGCCCGGAGTAGCGGCCAGCGCGGCGGCGAAATCCTCCGGCATGGCGATTTCGGCCTTGGGCGGCTTCTTGTCGCGCGACGCGGTCGCACGGCCATCTTCCGCGACGCGTGTCGCAGCCGCACGCACCGATTCGATCAATACTTCGCGCGGCGGCAGGTCGTTGAGCGAGGTGACCTTGCCATATCCGCCCATCCCTTCGCGTTCGCTGCTGCCCTGCCGGCCCTCGCCGTGGATCACGAACGCGCAGTGCGCCTTGAACGAGGCCAGCCCGGCGACGTTCTTCCCGCCGACCATGAAGTGCGGCATGCCCCACTTGATGCCTTCCTCGACCTGCGGAAGCGCGTCGTGGACGACCTGGCGCAGGTACGTGAGGATCGGCTCCGCGAACGGCGTGGCCTTGGCGATGTAGGTATCGACACGTGGATCGGTGGTCATCCTGCCCTCCCTTTTCGGACGGCAGGATAACCCGATCAGTTGACGAGCAAAAGCGCCGGCGTTTCGATCAGCTTGCGGATCGCCTGGATGAAGCTCGCCGCGTCCCACCCGTCGACCACGCGATGATCGCACGAGACCGACATGTTCATCAGCTTGCGCTTCTCGATCCGCTCGCCGCCCATGCCGTCAGAGACGAACATCGGGCGCTCGACGATCCGGTTGGGACCGATGATCGCCACCTCGGGCCGGTTGATGACCGGCGTGGTCGCGACACCGCCCAGCGGTCCGAGCGAGGTGATCGTCAGCGTCGAGCCCGACAGTTCATTAGACTTGGCCGACCCGTCGCGCGCAGCCTCGGCGAGGCGGCGGATCTCGATTGCGAGCTGCCACAGGTTCTTGGCCTGCGCGTCGCGAATGACCGGCACCATCAGGCCGCCGTCGGTCTGCGTCGCCATGCCGAGGTGCACCGCGCCCGACCGCGTCACCACGCCCGCTTCGTCGTCGTAGCGGGCGTTGATCATCGGGAATTGCGGCACCGTCTTGGAGATCGCGGCGATCAGCAGCGGCAGCATGGTGAGCTTAGGCTTGTCACCGCGCGCTGCGTTGAGCTGCTCGCGCAGCCGCTCGAGTTCCGTGACGTCGCATTCCTCGACGTAGGTGAAGTGCGGGATGTTGCGCTTCGCGGCGGCCATGTTCTCGGCAATGCGGCGGCGCAGGCCGATGACCTTCACCGTCTCGTCGGCGCGGGTGATCCCGGCAGGCGCATGGCCGGTAGGCGCGCCGTAGGAGATGAACGCGTCGAGGTCGGCGTGCCGGATGCGGCCTTCCTCGCCCGGACGGACGTCGCCCAGATCGATGCCGAGCGCCTTCGCCCGATCGCGAACGGCGGGCGTCGCGAGGACCTTCGCGTGCGATGCGCTCGCGACGGGAGCGGGCTTGGGTGCGGGAGCCGGAGCAGGCTTCGGTGCCGGCGCCGGTTCGGGCAGTGGCGGCGCGGCCTTGGGCGCTTCGGCGATCACCTTCGCCACATCCTCGGCCTCGGGCGTCTCGGCTTCGAGCCGCTGCTCAACAACTTCGGACGTCGGCGCAGGCGCCGCTTCCGCGACAGGCGCGGTATCGATGGCTCCGCCCTCGGTCTCGATCACGACGAGCATCGATCCGATGGCAATCACGTCGCCCGCTTCGCCGGCAACCTCGACGACGGTACCCGAGACCGGGCTTTCCATCTCGACCGTGGCCTTGTCGGTCATCATGTCGGCGATCTGCTGGTCTTCGGAGACCGTGTCGCCGGGCTTGACGTGCATCGCGACGATCTCGGCCTCGGCAATGCCTTCGCCGATGTCGGGCAGATTGAAGATGAAACGTGCCATGCGTCAGGCTTCCAGAATCTTGTCGATCGCCTCGCCGATGCGGACCGGGCCGGGGAAATAGGCCCATTCGAGGCTGTGGGGATAGGGGGTGTCGAAGCCGGTCACCCGTTCGATCGGGGCTTCGAGATGGTGGAAGCAGCGTTCCTGCACCAGCGCGGACAACTCCGCGCCGAACCCGCTCGTCCGGGTCGCCTCGTGCACGATCAGGCAGCGGCCGGTCTTGCGAACCGAGGTTTCGATCGCCTCGATATCGAGCGGAACGAGCGTGCGCAGGTCGATGATCTCGGCATCGACGCCTTTGTCCTTGGCCACCGCGGACACGACGTGGACCATCGTGCCATAGCACAGGATCGTCATCGCCTCGCCGCTGCGCACAGTCCGCGCCTTGCCGAGGGGAATCGAATAGTAGCCTTCGGGCACCTTGCTGTCGGGGTGGTTTTTCCACGGTTCGACCGGCTTGTCGTAGTAGCCGCTGAAAGGGCCGTTGTAGATCCGCTTCGGCTCGAAGAACACCACCGGATCGTTGTCCTCGATCGCGGCGATCAGCAGACCCTTGGCATCGTAGGGGGTCGACGGAATCACCGTCTTGATGCCCGCCACGTGGGTGAACAGCGCCTCGGGGCTCTGGCTGTGGGTCTGCCCGCCGAAGATGCCGCCGCCGAACGGGCTGCGGACGGTCAGCGGCGCGATGAACTCGCCCGCCGAGCGATAGCGCAGCCGCGCCGCTTCGGAGATGAGCTGGTCGAGCCCCGGATAGATGTAATCCGCGAACTGGATCTCGGGCACCGGGCGCAGACCATAGGCACCCATGCCCACCGCCGCGCCAATGATCCCGCATTCGCTGATCGGCGTGTCGAACACGCGGTTCTTGCCGTACTTTTCCTGCAGGTGCGCGGTCGCACGGAACACGCCGCCGAAATAGCCGACGTCCTCGCCCATGATGATCACGCTGGGATCGTGGCTGAGCATGATGTCGAGCGCGTCGTTGATCGCCTCGATCATGTTCATCGCGCGCGACGGAGCATCGGCAAGGCCGAGCGGAGTGTCGTCGCGGTAGTCGCTGGTCACGCTTGCGGCCACTTGATCTTCCTTTCGCGGATCGCCTGCGCGGCCTGTTCCTCGAGGTGCCAGGGCAGTTCCTCGAACACGTCCTCGAACATGGTGTGGAACGGATGGTGCATGCCGTGGCCGAGCACGCCGTTCTTCTCGGCATCCTTGGTCGCGGCCTTGACCTGCTCGGCGCAGTCGAGGTCTAGTTTTTCCTGCCGCTCCTCGTCCCACTCGCCCAAGGTGACGAGGTGGTCCTTCAGGCGCATGATCGGGTCGCCCAGCGGCCATTCGCTGCGCTCCTGCGCGCTGCGGTACTGGCCGGGATCGTCGGAAGTGGAGTGGCCTTCGGCGCGGTAGCTGAAGTGCTCGATCAGCGTCGGCCCGGCGTTGGAGCGGGCGCGGTTCGCGGCCCACTGCGTCGCGGCATAAACCGCCAGCGCGTCGTTGCCGTCGATCCGCAGACTGGCGATGCCGTAGCCGACCCCGCGCGCGGCGAAGGTCGCCCGCTCGCCGCCGGCAAAGCCGCTGAAGCTGGAGATCGCCCACTGGTTGTTGACGACGTTGAGGATCACCGGCGCGTTGTAGACGGTGGCGAACAGGCACGCGGCGTGAAAATCGCCTTCCGCGGTGCTGCCTTCGCCCACCCAGGTCGCTGCGATCCGGCTGTCGCCGCGCATCGCGCTCGCCATCGCCCATCCCACCGCCTGCGGGGTCTGCGTGGCGAGGTTGCCGCTGATCGTGAAGAAGCTGTGCGGTCGGCTCGAATACATGATCGGCAGCTGGCGGCCCTTCAGCTTGTCGCCGCGGTTCGAATAGATCTGGTTGATCATCTCGACCAGCGGATAGCCGCGCGCGATCAGGATGCCCTGCTGGCGGTAGCTGGGGAACACCATGTCGTCGCTGGCGAGCGCCATCGCGGCGGCGACGCTGGTCGCCTCCTCGCCGGTGCACTTCATGTAGAAGCTGGTCTTGCCCTGGCGCTGGCCGCGATACATCCGCTCGTCGAATGCGCGGGTGAGCGCCATCGTGCGCAGCATCTGGCGCAGCGTGTCGGCGTCGAGCCGAGGGTCCCACGGGCCGTGCGCGCGGTTGTCGTCGCCGAGCACCCGGACGAGGTCGTTCGCCAGCGGTGCGGTGTCGATCGCCGGGCAGGTCTCGTCCGGACGCGGTTGCGCGCCGGGTTCGCTGACCTTGATGTGCGAGAAATCGACCGCGTCGCCGGGGCGGTAAGCCGGTTCCGGGACGTGAAACTTGAGTGCCGGGCGGTTGCTGCCCGTCCTCGCCGTTCCCGTGGTACTGTCAGCGGCCATTCGCATTGCTCTCCCGTGCCAGAGCTTCCCCGGAAGCAATGACGCAATCTTTTACGACTGCGACATAATATTTCAAACCGGCCGACCGAGTCAAGGAGGTCCCGTCAGACCGCCACCGGTGCCTTAAGTGCACTGAGCGGCGTGTAATTCGAAACCTCGAAATCCTCGATCCGGTAGTCGAAGATCGTTTCGGGCCGCCGTACGATTTCAAGCCGTGGACGCCCTTGGGGTTCCCGGCCGAGCTGTTCTTCGATCAGGTCGGAGTGGTTGAGGTAGAGATGCACGTCGCCGCCCATCCACACGAACTCGCCGGGCTCCAGACCGGCCTGCTGCGCGAGCATCCGCTGGAGCAATGCCGCCGACCACAGGTTGAACGGCAGCCCCAGCGCGACATCGCAGCTACGCTGGTAGAGCAGTCCGTTGAGCTTCCCGCCCGCGACGTGGAACTGATAGGTCTTGTGGCACGGCGGCAGCGCCATCCGGTCGAGCTCGGCGACGTTCCAGCCTTCGATGATGTGACGGCGGCTTCCGGGATTGGTACGCAACGATTCGACCACGGCGGCGATCTGGTTGATCCCCTCGCCCGGCTCGTAGAGTCCGTCGGAGCGAGACCGATAGGTCGGCCAGTCGACCCACTGCTTGCCGTAGACCGGGCCAAGGTCGCCCCAGCGCGCCGCGAACGCCTCGTCCGCAGCGATTCGCTCGACGAAAGCCTCGAGGCTGATGGCATGCCCCGTTTCGCGGACATATGTCGCGTGGGGCCACTCGTTCCAGATGCCGACGCCCTGCAGCACCAGCGGACGGATGTTCGTCTCGCCGGTGAGGAACCACAGCAACTCGCGCGTGGCGGTCTTCCAGTAGACGCGCTTGGTGGTGATCAGCGGCATCGCCCCGCCCGCCAGATCGAATCGCAGCATCGCGCCGAAGACCGATCGCGTGCCGATACCCGTGCGATCGATCCGCTCGGACCCTTCGCTCCAGATGCGGCGCATCAGGTCGAGATACTGCTGTTCGGGGTGGTCCGGCTCAAGAGAATCGGGGAACGGAAGCGCGCTGGCCATGCCTTGCCCTACTCTGCGAAAAGCCCGCTTGCCACCCCGCGATCCCCTCCCTATAGGGCCGCCTCTGCCTCGCCCGCCCGGGTTTCCGGACGGGGGAAAGCATCGGTCGGGGAATAGCTCAGCCTGGTAGAGCACTGTCTTCGGGAGGCAGGGGCCGGAGGTTCGAATCCTCTTTCCCCGACCAGTTTTCCGCGCAGAAGGATGTCCGGCGGACATCTTTCGTCGAAAAACTCGCGAGCGATAGCGAAGCGCTGTCGCATGGTCGAAATGACCCGTGGGATCATTTCGCGCGAAAAATCACGAGCGAAGCGAAGTGTGATCGGCCGCAATCACGGGTAGCGGGCGTACACCGTCCGCCCCGCGTCGCCGAACGCGATGACCTCGTACTCGGTGTAGTGGCCCTGCGCCTCCATGCCCGGAGAGCCCATCGGCATCCCCGCGACCGCAAGGCCTTTCACGCCCTCGGGACGCTCGGCAAGCAGGCGCTCGACCTCCTTCGCCGGCACGTGACCTTCGATGACATAACCGTCGACGACCGTCGTGTGGCACGATGCGAGGTCGGCCGGAACGCCAAGCCGCGTCTTCACACTGTCCATCGATTCGTCTTCGCGGACCTGCACTTCGTGATGCAGGCTCGAGCGCGCATGTTCGGCCCAATCGGTGCAGCACCCGCAATTGGGATCCTTGAACATGACATAGGGCGCGGCTTGCACGGTGCTGGTGCACGCGCCGAGAAATGCGATCATCATCGTCGCCGCGCGGCGAGACCAGGGTTCTGCGTTCATGTCTGTCCCGTTCGGAGCCGTTGGCGACCCGGCGCGGGCATGGTGCCCCCGACTCGCGGCAGGCGCAAGGGTCAGCGCAAAACCGTCAGGGCCGAAAGGCGATGGAATCGATGCGCCAGTCGTCGCACCCGTCGATGTCGATCTCTTCGGCGTCCCATTCGGCGTCGGGACGTGCGCCGATCACTTCGGCCCTGATGAAGCGTCCCGTTTCGCGCAGCGCGATCCGGTCGGCTTGCGGAAAGCGCTGCTCGAGAACGTCGCGCAGCGCGGCGGCGTCCTTCGCCAGTTCCTCGCTTCCAAGCTCGTGCGGGACACCGTCGACAAGCTCGGCCGCGGCGATCTTCATGGCTTTCCAACCATCCCGGATCACGCTGACCGAGATGACCAGCGCCGCCGCCGCATCCGCCCACCAGTACCCGAGGCCAAGGCCGCCGATTCCGACGATCCCCGCGACACCCGTCTGCCAGTCGGCTTTCTTCATCTGTGCGTCGGTGTGGATCAGCTTGTCGCTGAGCCGCTCGGCGAGCGGCAATTCCTTGCGTGCGATCGCGACCGGAACCGCAATGGCATAGGCCTGCGCCGCGAACATCAACCAGCCCAGCCAGACATCGCGACCAAGAACGCGCACGGTGCCGATCGTCACATGATGCTGGGTCCAGAGCGCGGTCACGGCTTCCTTCGCAAGAAACAGGCCGACTGCGCCGAGCGCGACTGCCGCGACCAGGAAACCGAGGCTGTTGCCGCGGTCGTAGCCGTAATGGAATCGCTCGTCCGCGCCCTTCTTTTCCCAATGCGTGGCGAAGAGGAACACGATCGGCGGCACCAGCGCGAGCAGGTCCTCGACCCAAGCGGTCTTCATCGCCTGGCTCGAACCCATGACCAAGCCCATCGCCACGACGACGCTCCCCGACCAGACGATATTCCACTTGGCGAGGTTTTGCGCCGCTGCGAGGTCGCCGCGTATTTCGGGCGGGTGCCCTTCGCGCTCGCTCATCGCACTGCCTCAAGATCGCGGACCGTCTTTTCCAACGTGGCGATCCAGCGGTTCTCGCCATTCGCCGCCACCGGGGCGAGGCCGATCTTGCGGTCACCGACCGTACGGGTCGAGATGGGTTCGATAAGCGAGACGTCGGCCACCCACGGCGAATCGTGCGCGAATTCCCCGATCACCACGTCGAGTTTCCCTGCCTCCAGCGCGGCAAGCGCGCGCTCGGCCGGCCCATCGGCGACGTCGAGCCGTGCGACCTTTGCCGCGGCAAGGTTGCTGAGAAAACGCGCTGCGCGATCCCTGTCCTCCGCATGGAGGCGCGTCATCGCAACACGGATCACACCAGTCCGCTCGATCCGCTCGCTGGTACCCTCAAGATCGTCGGGAAAGGGCCCGCAGGCCGCCAGGGCCAACGTCACCGCCATCAGGGTCGCAATGGTGCGCATGTCTCTCCCCTGTTCGGAGCAGACAATACGCGGCCCGAAACGACGTTCCCGTCAGCGGTCGTTGGCGACCCATTCGTGGGTTTCGCGCACATGCGAGCGGACGGGCCGACCGCGCCGGTCGAGCGCCGGGCGATAGCGAAAGCGTTGCTCGATAAGGCGGCAGGTCAGGCTGTCGATCGCCGGGCGGCCGCTTGCCCGGTCGACGCGGCATCCGGTCACGCGCCCGTCGGCCTCGACCGCGAAGACCACCGTCACCGCTGCTTCTTCGCCAAGGGCGAGCGCGGTTTCGGGAAGATCGGAATAGGACATCCGGCCCGATGTCCGCCGCGGACCCTGCACCGCCACGCCATCCCCGGTGCCGTCGCCGTCACCGCCCAGGCCACCGCCTCCCAGGCCGTTGCCATAGCGGCCCGCGCCCCGGCCCGGTCCGAGCTGGTCGGACGCGCCGGTTTGCGGCGCACTCCCCACGTCGGCCGCCGGCGCAGTCACGACCGGGGGCGGGACGATGAGCGGAACGACCGGAGGGGCGACGATCGCAGTCGCCTTGTTGCGCAGGTTCTTCATCCCCGCCTCGTCCTTGGGCGCAGCCTTGTCGCGGCGGCGTTGCTCGGGTCGCTGCTTCGGGCGCGGCGGGGGCGGGGGCGGCGCTTCGCTGAGGTCGACCGAGAGCAGCGCGGGCACGATCTCAGCCTGCCGCGCTGTCCCCAGCCCGAACACCAGCAAGGCAACGACACCCGCGGTCAACGCGAGCGATACACCGGCGGATACGGCGCGCGGAGGCTGCGAGACGTACATCTCAGTCCCGCTGCACGGCTATCGATTGATCGGCACTGAATGGATCAGCCGACGATTTGGCGCGCTTCGGAACGTAGCCAACTCGCCAGAACTTCGACATCCTTGGGCGAACGCAGTCGAACTTTCGTTTCGTTCAATTTGTTCTCGGCGGGACGACCCCAACGATCGACGTTTACTTGACCGGGATGGTTCGATCTCGCGAGGGTATGGATCGCCGGACGCTGGTTTGTGGCGGGATTGCGACAGTAAAACAGGATATCGCTTTGATTTGGAATGAAAGAGAACGCGTACGTGTTACCCTTATAGAATGCAGCCGATTTGACATGACCCCTGCGTGGGCCGCGCATCTCGAAACCGAGATCCTGCATCAGACGAACGACTTGCTCCGCCGCAGATCTGGCACCGGGGTCTTTGATTCGGTCGAGTAGCTCTCTCATTCAACCTCCTCTCAATAGTTGCACGCCCCAGTCGCGTTCGAACAGGTAGAGCAGCACCCGCGCCGCCTCGCCCCGCTCGCCGGTCAGGCCGCCATCGCGCTCCATCAGCAGCCGCGCGTCCTCGTGCGCGATCGGAAGCAGGCGCTGGATCTGTTCGAGATCGGCGACGCGGAACGGCGTATCGCCCGATTGGCGCGTGCCCAGAAGCTCGCCTCCACCGCGCAGGCGCAGATCCTCCTCGGCCAGGCGGAAGCCGTCCTGCGTCTCGCGCATCAGCGCGAGCCGTTCCTTGCCGGTCTCGCTCAGCGCCTCCCCGCGCAGCAGCAGGCAGACAGACTTCTTCGCGCCCCGCCCGACGCGGCCGCGAAGCTGGTGAAGCTGGGCAAGGCCGAAGCGCTCCGCCTGCTCGATCACCATCAAAGTAGCGTTGGGCACATCGACGCCAACCTCGATCACTGTCGTCGCGACGAGCAGCTTCGCATTACCGGCCGCGAACCGCTCCATCGCGGCGTCCTTTTCCTCGGGGCGAAACTGGCCGTGGACGAGAACGACATCGTCCCCGAACCGCGCCTTGAGCGCGGCGTAGCGCGCCTCGGCGGCGGCAATGTCCTCCGTCTCGAGCTCTCGGACCATCGGGCAGACCCAATAGGCCTGCGCGCCCGCATCGAGCTGACCTGCGAGCCGCTCGATCACCTCTGGCGTGCGCTCCGCGCCGATCACCACAGTATCGATCGCCTGCCGCCCAGGCGGCATCTCGTCGAGGCGGCTCACGTCCATCTCGCCGTATTGCGCCAGCGTCAAGGTGCGCGGGATCGGGGTCGCGGTCATGGCGAGGGTGTGCGGGGTCACCCGGCCCTTGGCGCTCAGCATCAGCCGCTGCGACACACCGAAGCGGTGCTGCTCGTCGATCACTACGAGGCCGAGGTTCTTATAGGCGACGGTGTCCTGGAAGATCGCGTGGGTGCCGACGACGATGCGGATGCCGCCGTCGTGGAGCCCCATCAGGATGCTCTCGCGCGCCCTTCCCTTGTCGCGCCCCGTCAGTAGCGCGATCTCGACTCCAATGGGCGCAAGCATCCGCCGCAGCGTTTCGTAGTGCTGACGGGCGAGGATCTCGGTCGGCGCGAGCAGCGCGGCCTGCGCACCGCCCTCTACCGCGATCAGCATCGCCTCGAGCGCAACGACCGTCTTGCCGCTGCCGACGTCGCCCTGGAGGAGGCGCAGCATCGGCACCTGCTGCGCAAGGTCGCCCTCGATCTCCGCAATGCTGCGCCTTTGCGCACCGGTCAGGGGAAACGGCAGTTCGAGCTTGCCGCGCAAGGCGCCGTCGCCCTTGAGGGCCTGCCCGCGTCGCTTGCGGTTGTCCGCGCGCACCAGCATCAGCGCGAGGCTGTTGGCGAGCAGTTCGTCATAGGCGAGCCGGTCGCGGGCTGCCGGATGATCGCCACGGTGCGCCAGCGTCAGCGCGTCGCCCCAGCCCGGCCACTTCACCCGGGCGAATTGCCCGGGTTCGATCCACTCGGGCAGCGCGGGCAAGCGGTCGAGCACTTGCGCGACGAGCCCCGCGACCTTGGGCTGGGTCAGTCCTTCGGACAGCGAATAGACCGGTTCGTTGAGCGTACCGAGCAGGCCCGAACTGTCCTCGCTGACGTGGTCGGGATGCACGATCTGGAGCATCTGGCCGTACTGGTCTAGCCGGCCTGCCACCCAGCGCCGCTCGCCGACCGGCAACTGCTTCTTCGCGGTGTAGCTTGCGCGCCCGAAGTAGGTCAGCGAGACGACGTTGCCGAGCGCGTCGGTCGCGAGCACGTTGTACGGCCCCCGGCCCGATCGCGGGGGGCGGTGCTCTGTCACGGTCAGCGGCACCACGACCTGCTCGCCGACGCTCCCCTGGTCGAGGTTCTCGATCGGTCGCCGGGTCACGAAACGGTCGGGAAGGTGGTAGGCAAGGTCGCGCACGCGGGTCAGGCCCAGCTTGTCGAGCGGCTTGAGCGCCTTGGGCCCGACACCGTCGAGCGCCGCGACCTCGGCGAACAGGGGATTGAGCACGTCGGGCCGCATCGCGTCTCCTCTAAAGTCATTCCCGCGCGATGCGAAGCGCGTCGAGGAATGGCTTTGGGCAAAAGCGCGGATTTGTGTTAACCACGCCGCCGCGGGTCGCCTTCCTTGGAGAGGGGGCCACCATGACCCGGAAAATCACGTCGATTGCACTTGCTGCGGCCTGCATGATCGCGGCAGTTCCTGTCGCTGCGCAAAACGAGCCGGAAGAGGCGCGCACGACCTACACGATCACGATGCTGAAGTTCGCGACCGGCGCCGACGAGCGCTGGAGCGAGATGCAGGACAAGTACTACGCCCCGGCCGCTGCCGCCGCGGGCCTGCCGAAGACTGAAGTGCATTGGATGATGGACGGGCCGTGGGACCTGATGCTCGTGCGCAAGGTACCGCGCGGCATGACCACGTTCGATGCCCACGCATCGCCCGAGCGGAAGGCCTACGAAGCGGCGTTCGA
Organism: Tsuneonella sp. HG094; assembly: GCF_053819285.1. Lineage (NCBI taxonomy): Bacteria > Pseudomonadati > Pseudomonadota > Alphaproteobacteria > Sphingomonadales > Erythrobacteraceae > Tsuneonella > Tsuneonella sp. HG094. The sequence goes on along the minus strand of NZ_JBSORA010000001.1, from coordinate 1,013,969 downwards.
GAAGATCGCCGGAAGCGCCGATGCAGCGAAGAAGCTCAACGAGGAGAACGACAAGCTCGTCTCGAACGCGGTGCGCTACTTCTCGCACACGCACCCCTGATCGGCGGGGCAGGAGAAGCGGGGCGGCGGGCGCGTGCCTGCCGCCCCGATTGCGTTCGGCCGGACCTTCGCCTAGCCGCTTCCGCATGGACACCGCAGCGCGCATCCGACGGCTCAAGTTCCGCGCCTGGCACCGCGGCACGCGCGAGGCGGACTACACGATCGGCGGATTTTTCCACCGCTACCACGCCCAATGGGGCGAGGCCGAGCTCGCCTGGTTCGAGGCGCTGCTCGAGGAAGACGACGTCGACGTCCTCGCCTGGGCCATGCGGGCAGCGGACGTGCCTCCGCGCTTCGCGGGCGCGCAGATGGACGCGATGCAGCGGCTCGATTTCGTCGACATAGCTTGAAACGGCTTGCCCGTCCGGGCGTTCGCCCTATCTGAGCACCGAAGCGCACCCGCTCGAAATGGCTCGAGCGGGTTTCCGCGCGTGTGCGCCACACAGGATTGACGATGCCCGACCTCCAGAAGATCCTGTCCGCGAAGTCTCCGCTGACGCTGTCGTCGGTGCCGCGCGGTGCGCAGCCGCTGGTGCTGGCCGATCTCGCGCGCGCGGCGAAAGGCCGCGGTGTGTTCGTCGCGCCCGACGAGGCGGCGATGAGCGCGGTGGCGGAGGCGGCGAAATTCTTCGCGCCCGAACTCGAGGTGGTCGAGTTCCCCGCGTGGGACTGCCTGCCCTACGACCGCGCCAGCCCCGCCCTCGCCGTCAGCGCGCGGCGGCTCGCGGCGCTCCACCGGCTGCAAGCGAAGAGTGCCGGCCCGCAGCTTCTCGTCACCACGATCAACGCGTTGCTGCAGCGCGTGCTCACCCCGTTCCGCGTGCGCGAGGCGGTGCGCGAGCTGAAACCGGGCATGACGATCGCGCACGAGGCGCTGATCGCACTGCTCCAGCGGCAGGGCTATTCGCGCACCGACACGGTGATCGACCACGGCGAATTCGCGGTGCGCGGGTCGATCTTCGACCTGTTCCCCAGTGGGCTCGACGCGGGCCTGCGGCTCGATTTCTTCGGCGACGACCTCGAATCGCTGCGCCTGTTCGACCCGAACACGCAGATGACCACCGGGTTGATCGAGCGGCACCTGCTGCTGCCCGCTAGCGAAGCGCTGGTCGACGAGGACACGATCAAACGCTTCCGCACCCGGTACCGCGAGCGGTTCGGCGCCAACGCCACGCAGGACCCGCTCTACCAGGCAGTCAGCGACGGTCGCCGCCTCGCCGGGATGGAACACTGGCTACCGCTGTTCGAGGAGCGCCTGTCGACGCTGTTCGATCACTTGGACGACGACGACCTGCTGGTGATCGACAATGCCGCGCTCGGCGCCGCGGACGAGCGCCTGTCTGACGTGGCCGACTATCATCGCCAGCGCGAGGAAGGGACCTATCGCCCCCTGCCCGAAGACGCGCTCTACCTCACGCGCGGCGAACTCGATGCCGCGCTCAAGGACCGCCCGATCCACCGTGCCTCGATTTTCGCCGAACCCGAGAGCGCCACGGTGATCGACTTCGGCTTCCGCTCGGGCCGCGACTTCACGCCCGAGCGCACGCGCGGCGACAACGTCTACGCCGCCGCCGCCGATCACCTGAAGGCCGCGGGCAAGGCCGGTCGCAAACCGTTGCTCGCGACCTATTCGAAGGGCAGCCGCGCGCGCATTGCCTCGATCATCGGCGAGGCCGGCGCGCCGATGGAACTCGCGGAGACATGGCAAGAGGCGCTGGGCCTCAGTGCAAAGGGCAAGCCGGTCGCGCTGGTCCTGCCACTCGAGAACGGCTTCGCGAACGAGCAGATCGACCTCGTCACCGAGGCGGACGTGCTCGGCGACCGGCTCGTCCGGCGCAAGAAGAAGCGCAAGAGCGCCGACGCCTTCCTCGCCGAACTGCAGGCGCTCAACGCGGGCGATCTCGTGGTTCACATCGACCACGGCATCGGCAAATACCTCGGCCTGGAAGCGATCCCCGTCGGCAAGTCGAAGCACGACTGCGTGATGTTGCAGTACGCCGGCGGCGACAAGCTGTACGTCCCGGTCGAAAACCTCGAGGTCCTCTCGCGTTACGGCTCGAGCGAGGAGATGGTCGCGCTCGATCGCCTGGGCGGCGAGGCATGGCAGAAGCGCCGCGCGCGCCTGAAGGAGCGCATCCGCGAGATCGCGCACGAACTCCTCCGCACCGCCGCCGCCCGCGCACTGCGCAAGGCCGCCGTGGTCGAGACCGAGGAAGCGAGCTTCAACCAGTTCGTCGACCGCTTCCCGTGGCAGGAAACAGACGACCAGGACCGCGCGATCGACGAGGTGCTGGAGGATCTCGGCAGCGGCAAGCCGATGGACCGGCTCGTCTGCGGCGACGTCGGCTTCGGCAAGACCGAGGTCGCCCTGCGCGCCGCTTTCGCCACCGCGATGAGCGGGCGGCAGGTCGCGGTCGTCGCGCCGACCACCCTGCTCGCCCGCCAGCACTACGAGAACTTCGCCGCGCGGTTCTCGGGCTTCCCGCTCAAGGTGGGACGCCTCAGCCGCCTCGTCGGCGCCAAGGAAGCATCGGACACCCGCGACGGCCTCAAGTCCGGTGACGTCGACGTAGTGATCGGCACCCACGCGATCCTGTCGAAATCGACCGAGTTCAAGAACCTCGGCCTCGTCATCGTCGACGAGGAGCAGCGGTTCGGCGTGACCCACAAGGAAAAGCTCAAGCAGCTTCGGGCCGACGTCCACGTCCTCACCCTCACCGCCACGCCTATCCCGCGCACGCTGCAGATGGCGATGTCGGGCCTGCGCGAGCTGTCGACGATCCAGACCCCGCCGGTCGACCGCCTCGCGGTACGAACCTACGTGATGGAATGGGACGACATGGTCATGCGCGAGGCGCTGCTGCGCGAGCACCATCGCGGCGGGCAGAGCTTCATCGTCGTCCCGCGCATCAAGGACATGCCCGAGGTCGAGGAGTGGCTGCACAAGCACGTGCCCGAAGTGAAGGCGATCAGCGCGCATGGGCAGATGAGCCCGACCGAGGTCGAGGAACGCATGAGCGCGTTCTACGAAGGCAAATACGAAGTGCTGCTGTCGACCACCATCGTGGAAAGCGGGCTCGACATCCCGAGCGCGAACACCATCGTGATCCACCGCGCCGACCGCTTCGGCCTTGCTCAGCTATACCAGCTACGCGGGCGTGTGGGCCGGTCTAAGCTGCGCGCCTATGCCTACCTCACGACGCCGGGCGATACCGTGTTGAACGAAGTGGCCGAGAAGCGCCTGAAGGTTTTGGGTGATCTAGACAGCCTGGGCGCGGGATTCCAGCTCGCCAGCCACGACCTCGACATTCGCGGCGCCGGCAACCTGCTCGGCGACGAGCAGTCGGGCCATATCCGCGAAGTCGGCTTCGAACTCTACCAGGCGATGTTGGAGGACGCGATCCTCGCAGCCAAGGCAGGCGACGTAGGCCTGGAGCGCGAGGCCGGGCCCAGCCCGCAGATCACGGTCGATGCGCCGATCATGATCCCGGAGGAATATGTGCCCGATCTCGCGGTGCGGATGGGCCTATACCGCCGCCTCAACGACGCGAAGGATCAGGGCGAGATCGAAAGCCTCGCCGCCGAGATGATCGACCGCTTCGGACCGCTCCCTGCGCCGACCGCCAACCTCGTCAAGCTGATCGAGATCAAGCACCAGGCGATCGTCGCCAACATCGCCAAGATCGACGTCGGCGCGCGCGGCACGCTGGTGACATTCCACAAGGACGATTTCGCCGATCCGGCGGGGCTGATGGCGTGGGTCGGCCGTGTGGGTCCCGATGCGAAGCTGCGGCCCGACATGAAGCTGGTGCTGAGCCGCGCCTGGGGCGATCCGCAAAGCCGGCTCAACGGACTGTTCCAGCTGACCAGGGGGTTGAGCGGCATCGTGCAGCGGGCCGGAAAATCCGCTGCCGGCAAAACCGATCCGGCCAAACGAGAAAAGGCCGCCTGAGCGGCGGCCTTTTCAAAGAAACTCTAGCACGACCTGCGAACGACGCCCCCTGTCAGGCTCGGTCGGTTCGCAATTCGTTTACCCCGATTCGCACGTCAGCGAGGCGATCGTCCCGCTTTCGTACAACTCGCATTTCGAACCTTACTACCTCGACATTTGTCGAAGCTTTTCAGTCCGTTAGCCTAATTAGCGGCCGCCGAACAGATCGACGAAATAGGTCCAAATCGACATACGACCTCCTGTTTCGCACGGGATGTGCTAACAGGCATGGTTAACAGGTCGTAAAGATTAATCAAGAATTTATGCGGCTTTGGCTCCCTCCTGCATTCTGGGAACCAGTGTCTCCATCGTGATCGGGCGGTAGAAATAGTAACCCTGTGCTGTGTCGCAGCCCATCTGCCGCAGCAATTCCACCGCCGCGAGATCCTCTACCCCTTCGGCCACCGCCGTCCGTCCGAGCGAGTGGATCATGTCGATCGCGGTTCGGACCAGTGCCCGGTCTTCCAGCGACGTCTGCATTCCTACGACGAAACTGCGGTCGATCTTAACCTCCTCGGCCGGAATCTGACGCAGGTAGTGAAGCGAGGCGTGACCTATACCGAAGTCGTCCACCGACATGCCGACGCCCATGCGCTTCAGCGCGGCGAATGTCCTTGCCACGGTCTTGTCGTTCTCGATCGGGGCTGTCTCGGTAATCTCAAGTACTAGGTTGCGGACCGGGAAGCGATAGGCGGCGATGATCGCCTCGAGATCGGTAAGGAACATCGGATCGCTGAGATCGATCGCGGAGACATTGACAGCAACCTTGAACGACGGATCGATCGCCAACGCGCGTCGGGCCTGTTCCATTGCGCGCTTCAACACGAACCGGGTGATCATATCGACACGGTTGTGTTCTTCCGCCGCGGCGATGACCAACGAGGGATCGATCGGACCGCGCTCCGGATGATTCCATCGCATCAGCGCTTCCGCCCCGACGATCGCGCCCGTGGACAGCGATACCTTCGGCTGGAACACGACATCGACCTCGCCGGTCTTGATGGCGTTCTCGAGTTCGGAAAGAATCTGGAGGCGCCAGGTTCGATCGGCAGCCAGTTCCGCGGCGCCGATCATGAAGATGCGGTTCGTATGTGCCGCGTCCTCGGCGCACTGCATGGCGTTCTCTACGCGGGTGCGTACCGACGCATCCCGGTTGATATCGATCCCGATTGACGAAGCGACGTCGGGCGCGTGCGCGCCGATAGTGATGCTGGTGCGGAACAGCGCGTGCAGTCCGCGTACGTGACTTTCCAGTTCGACAGTCGGCGCCGCACTGCGCAGCCAAACGAAGGTATCCTTCTCGAACGCGAACTGCGCCTCCGAATCGGTTGCCTTCAACATGGTCTGCGCTTTGACGAGGAGCTTTTCGACCTCTTCGGCAGTCAGACTGGCACTGATCGTCGCGAAATTGCGGATCTTGAGCGCGACAACGTCCATTTCGGTTGCCTTGCCGATCGCATGCAACATTTCGATCCGCTGCAATCCGGTTGAGCCGCGATAGGACTGGGCCGCGTACCTGTGGAGGCGGATCCAGGCGATGCTCAGCGCGATGAGCGCGGGGACCACGTCAAAGTTGATGTTCACTGCATCGAACGCGATCGGGACCAGAACGAGAAATGCAGCCGAGCCGCCGAGCAAGCGACGGGAGGGAAGCTGCCGACCCCGTTGAAGCAGCAACACCACCGCAGCGATCAGAAATGCAGGATACCAGGAGAAGTCTCGGGGCGTCCCTTTCTTGAGCGTCTCGGCTCCGATCGCGTGGTGGATCGCCCCGAGGATCTTATCGCGGTAGGGCACCGGGTGATAATCGACCGTGGCGCGACTGGATGGCGCGACGATTACATCCCGGCCGGAAAACATCGCGGGGTCCACCCGCCCGCGCAGCACGTCGATATAGCTGACGAGCGGGATCGTCTTGTAATCTATCGCAAAATCGACGCGATAGGAATTCGTGATCGGCTCCGCATTTGCGAGCGCTCCCGACAGCGACGGATAAACTCGGCCGTTCACCAGCGAATGGGTAGGGAACGTGGTGGACAGGCCAAAAGGACCCTCCGCGCCGACGATCGATACAATATTGGCATGCGGCCGGAATATAGGGTTGGGCAGGATCGAGATCGTCGATCCGTCACTCTGCGGAAAATAGGGCATGAGGCCTAGCGACACATTGGGACGATGCCGTTGCAAAGCGTCGATGAATGCCTGGTCCTGCTCCGGCACGGTGGAATCGGCATAAGCGCGGTCGAAGAAGACCCGTTTTGCCCCCATCTGAAAAAGATCATCCAGGAACTCGGCATCCTGGTCTCGCCGGGTATCCGAGGCATTGAGATCGTTGAGTGTACGGTCATCGATCGACACCACGACGATCGACCGATCGGACGAATGAAGCCGAACCGCCGAGCGGGCCGCGCGAAACGAATCCTCGATCGGTAGCGGGACGTCGAACAAACCCATGAGCAACCCGATCATCAGCGCCCAGGCGACGATCCTCCTGCGTGTGCGGTTTGCGCCGTCGAGCGCGGTTTCCGACGCAGAGGTCGGCGCGCGCCGATGGACCAGGCGCGCGAACAGGCCCACCGACCGGTGGTCCTCCGCACGCTCGTCCAGCGCCTTATCCATCGACCGAGGGCGGCATGCCCCCTCCTTGCTCACGACCCATTCGAAAGGTCGCTATCGGAGCAAATCGAAAAGAAATCGTAACCCTGATTGCCGTTTGCCGCGAAAAATCGCGGGAGGCGCGCGGAAAAGCGCCGGTTCCGATGGTTAATTTCGCCTTTCAGCGAGCAGATTTTCCTGTGGACGCTGCCGACCGCACGGGCCCGGGCGCCGGAATCAGCTCGCTGAGACGCCCGCCGCGCGCTTCTGCACCAGCTCGTAGGCCTTCTCGTACCACTCGTTGCCCGGGTAGTTCGCGCCGAGCACGGCGGCGTTCTTCACCGCCTCCTCGGGTACGCCGAGCGCGAGGCTGGTTTCGACCAGGCGGTAGAGCGCTTCGGGCGCGTGGCTGGTGGTCTGGAAGTTATCGACGACGTTCTGGAAGCGGATCTGCGCCGCCAGCCAGCTGCCACTGCGCTCGTAGTAGCGGCCGATCTCCATCTCCTTGCCCGCCAGGTGGTCTTCCACGAGGTCGAGCTTGAGCTTGGCATCGTTGGCGTATTCGGTCGCCGGATAGCGGCGGACGAGCTCCTGCAGCGCGGTGCGCGTCTGCTCGGTCACCTTCTGGTCGCGCTGCACGTCGCTGATCTGCTCGTAGTAGCTGATCGCGATCAGGTAATAGGCATAGGGCGCATCGCGGTTGCCGGGGTGGATCGAGAGGAAGCGCTGCGCGCTCTCGATCGACTTGTTGTAGTCGGCGGCGACGTAATAGCTGAACGCGCTCATCAGCTGCGCGCGGCGGGCCCAGGGCGAATAGGGGTGCTGGCGCTCCACCTCGTCGAACAGCGCGGCGGCGACCTTGGGCTGGCCGCGGTCGAGCCGGTCCTTCGCCGCGGCGTAGAGCGATTCGACATCGCGCGCGACATAGGCGGTATCGCCCAGCTTGCCCTTGCCGGCGCAGGCAGTGACGGTGAGCGAGGCGCCGACGAGCAGGGCGGCGGCGAAAAGGCGCGTTCTCATGAGGGGCGCCTATAACCGTCACTACCGTGAACGCAAAGTGAAGTTGCCCGCCTCTCCCCGCCGCAATCGGTGTCCGGCGCATTAACCGCGCCCGCTCATCGCTTTCCAACCATTCGCCGGCACTTTCGCCGCCGGGACGTACACAAGGAGAGCCACGATGCTGCGACGCCTCTGGAACGACAGCACCGGCGCAACCGCGATCGAGTATGCGCTCGTCGCCTCGCTGATCTCGATCGCCGCGATCACCGCGTTCGTGGGCCTCGGCAACGAGATCAACGCCAAGTACGAGGACGTCGGCGCTGCGCTGGAAGACGCGATCTAGCTCCTCACCGCCCCGCCCTCCACGCAGGGCATTTTCCTACACGCGCCGTTTCTGCTTCACCCTGTCCGGTTTGCCCACCGAGACAGGAGTATCCCCATGACCCGCCGCAAGGACCCGCGCGCCACTCGCACCCCGCTGGCCGAGATGGAGGCCAGCGGCCACCGCCTCCCCACGTTCGATCCAGTCCCCCGCAAGCCGCGCCACGACGGCTGGACGCCCGAGCGCCAGCGCGCCTTCATCGCGGCGCTGGCCGACACCGGCAGCGTCAAGCGCGCCGCGATGCACGTCAACATGAGCCCCGAGGGCGCCTACTACCTCCGCCGCCAGCGCGGCAGCGAAGGGTTCCGCCGCGCGTGGGAGGCCGCGCTCGACTTCGGCGTGCAGCGGCTAAAGGACGAGGCGTTCGACCGCGCCCTCAACGGCCAGCTCTCCCCCGTGTTCGTCGGCGGCAAGCTGAAAGGCTTCCGCCGCGTGAAGAACGACCGGCTGCTGATGTTCTGCCTCCGGATGAACATGCGCGGTCAAGACGGCCGCCGCCTCTCCGCCAGCTACTTCGACCCGGGCGCGGACCGGCTGAGTGGTAATCCCTTCTCGCCCTCAAGTAGCGAAGCGGTAGGGCGACAAGCATACAGCATAACCATGCCCATCCACTCGCAGGCCGAGAAGGACGACATCAACGCCGCGATGATCGAACACTTCGATCCGGTGACGATGACCCTTCCCGAGATCGAGGCGATGCAGGCCAAGCTCTCCGAACTCGCCGCCTGGCACCGGCGCGAGGAGGAGGGAAAGCCCGAGGACGACCCGCTCACCGACTTCGTGACGATGCCCCCGGACAAGGACTGGTCCCCCGTCGGCGACTGCATGGACATCGACGGCTTCGGCGACCCGGTGGAGGAACTGGAGCCGTTCGACCCGGAGGAGGATGATTGGAGAGGGTTGGACTCGGAGGAATGCTAGGCTCAGTCGGCTACCGCGACATTAATCTACGTCATTGGGCATTTCTCCAAAGATTTTATGTCTTCGCCCCTTTTCGTATTTCCCTGAGCATGCATAGATAGGTCAGGGAAGGCTGCATCAGAATGAACATACTTCACATCAGTGATCTCCATGCAGGCATGGCAAACTCCGACTGGATTTGGCCTAATTTGCAAAAAGCTTTCAAGGACGACCTACGGCGACTTCTCGACGATGAAGGAGGTCTCGATTTAACTATCTTCACAGGGGATCTGACCCAAAGAGGAACTGAAGCTGAGTTCGACAAAGCTGCAGAGATAATCAGCGAGATAAATTCAATAGCCAATGAATTTGGAGAGAAACCCAAGCTCGTCACGCTACCCGGTAACCATGATTTATTACGGCCGAAGGCAAACACTCAAATATCGTATGCACTGAAAGCATTTACATCCTCACCGAATACGCTAGATAATTTTCTAGATTCAACTGGAGAAATGGTAGAGCCGATTTCTCTATTGTTCTCCGCGTATACATCCTTCCTCGAGAAGGCGAAAGGCGAACTTTGCCACCTTGACCCCTACCAAGTTGGTATACTACCCGGCGACTGCAGCTATATTTTCTCTGCGGGCGGTCAAGAAATAGGACTGATAACCCTTAATTCGACGTGGCAGCAGGTCGACGAGAGTAAATATGAGAAGAGGTTATTTGTCGATCCGCGGCAGCTTCTGGCAGTAACTGATAGCCAACCCGACAATTGGTTAAGCGGCCGAGAAGTCAATCTGGTTGCGACGCACCACCCTTCTGAATGGCTATCAACAACTGGCCTAGAAGCGTGGCAGGATGACATAGCTTCTCCCGGTCGCTTTTCGGCCCACCTGTTCGGTCATATGCATGAACATCGGATGGTCAGAACATCGACAGGAGGATCGGCCCCAAGGACATCAATCCAAGCTGCGTCTCTGCTTGGATTAGAAAGGATTGGTAACGGGCTGCAACGCACCCACGGTTACTCGTTAATACAAATTTTGCCGGAGAATTCCCGAATCCTCCCACGTGCGGTGGTCTCTCTGAGTGGAGGAGGTCGACAATTCGGCCCAGACCTCACCCAGGGCTTAGTTCAAGATCGGTTCTTGCCGCTGCATTTCGCTGGACAGCCAGTCGACGCATCCATTGAGGCGACGAGGTTCGACCCGTTGAGGGAGATCGGCGGAACATTTAATCTGCAAGTATACGAGTACCATCTAGCTGGTTCCGCTGCTCACCGCGCAGTTCGCAAGCACGAATTAGACGAAGCGATATCCGCCTTAAAGCTAGATGGCGTCGTCTGGGTCGAGAGTGAGTGGGGTAAGGGAGACGAAGGATTTTTGGCGGCCGTTAAGCACCAAAAATTCGGCCGGAGTGGTATCACCTATCGCATAAGTCTAGAGGGCATTGGGTCACCTGAGGACTTCTACGAGCGGTTCCGCTTGGAGAACCGCGTTGAGTTCGCAGTCGTTTGCGAGTCTCTATCTCGCACCGAGGATCACATCTTGATCCTTGATAACATTTTCCCCGATCCCACAGAGGGGAGTAAGCCGGACACCAGCGACGTGGGCGCCGAGACGCTGGCGAGGTTCATCCGCCAATACTCACCGAGCTCAAACATAGTACTCAGAGGCAGGCCAACTACCGATCATTTGCATTTCGCGCGAATACGCCTTGAGAGCCTCGACGAGGCCGATACAGCAGATTACCTGCTCAATCATGAGTATGGGCAGAGCAAGTTCGCGAGAGATCCTATTCTAGCGAAAATCTGGCAAGCCACAGGCGGATTACCGGAGAAAATTGACTCCTTTCTCAGTGAGCTAAAGGTCACGTCACTTGACGACTTATTGCGACAAGAACGTCATTCCGGCCTAGCCACACCCTTTGCCGCTGCTGCGCCCGACACTTTCCTACGGCAGTCGATTGTTGACCTTAAGACGTCAAAGACGCCCGTGCTACAACGTGCGAATAGCCTGCTTGAGGCGCTGAGCGTGCTACCGCAAGGCGAACAACTTCCGCGCCTGAAGCGGTTTTACGGGGCTTCCGGCCTATATTCGAACCATGCACTTGAACTCGCTGGACGCCGGTTGATCGATACTACTCCATTGCTTGGCGGCAAGGTTGCCCAGCAAGATGATGAGAAAAAAGCGCTCATTGTACCTAAAGTAGTGCGAGAGGAAGTTCTGTCATCCTTGAATCAGCGCCGGCGCCAAACCTTGGATGACGCGGCTTTGAGGCTATATTTCGGAGATGATTGGAGAACCGGGGACATCTCTAAAAGCATTGCTTCGCGTAACTGCAAGGACCCCCTATGTGAACCTTACGAGATCATGAACTGTTCGGCTATTATCGTCCGAGCACTCACCAAAGCCGCTGCGGAAGGAGGCGGCGCAAGGACAACACAGCTCGTTTACCTTGCGAGTTCCTTTATTGCGGCCCTTGGCCGGGGCAACCATTACCGAGCATCCGTGGATTTCGCTGACGAGGTTCTCGCTCTGGTCCCTGAGGATAGCTTCCTGCAGCAAATCGACGTCATCAAATTCCAAAAAGCACGTTCTCTACGAATGCTGGGTGAAACCGAGGATGCACAGCGAATTTTCGCTGAAATTGACCCAGCGCACCTCAGCGCTGACCAGAAGCGCTCAGTCGATCTGAACATGGCGCTCATGTGTGAAAAGGCAGGGGATCAAGAGGGCGCGCGCGAGTTCGCAAACAAGGTTCTTCGCAAGGGCAAGACAGACGGTTACGGCTTTCAGGCCCAGCAGATTCTCGTCGAGCAGGAGGAAAGTCCGCAAGCGGTTCTCGAAGGTCTTAGAGCGATACAAACTAAGGCCCGGCAGAAGAAATGCTATGTGGCTGCGAACAACGCAGCGATGACGATATCGGAATTGACCAAGGACAAGGCCGAGAGAGCTGAGCTTCTTCAAACCGTTTTAAAGAGCGGATCGACTCAGAATGATTTCCACAATGCCACCCGCGCTACATTGAGAATTCTTCGTAGCGCAGGAGGGGCAAATCCGAGCGAACAGATCGTTTCATTTTTGATCAAGATTTATGAACATCTCTTCAATGAGAGGTCTTCAAATCTGTTCGACGAGTGCCATGAGCAACTTTGGAAGGTGTTTGGAAAGTCACGCGACCTCGAAAACCTCCTCAGGCTTTTTCGTTATAGCTCTTTCACCTGGAGAATTCGCGGAGACAGCTCCCAAGAGTTGCGATACCTCACCGATCTTAGGTCCATTTTGAGCGCGGTAAGCTCGTCGAATTTATCCGACGTTGCGAGGGAAATGAAATATTTCGAAACGCGATCGAACGACGAGGGTACGGCCAAAGAATTGTCCGGATGAAACAATCTCGGGTCGCTGTACTGAAGTTCTAGTCGTTCACGTTCCGAGCTCAAAGGTATTCAGCACTGGTCGAGCGAGCCACGATGAGCTCTATCACTCCTCCCCCATCCGCAGCGCCGCGATAAACGCCTCCTGCGGAATGCTTACGTTCCTCCACGCCTTCGCGGGGACAGGCTGCCCTTCGGGCGCTCCCGCATCCTCAGAATGAGGGCTACTCTTCGCCCATCCGTAGCGCGGCAATGAAAGCTTCCTGTGGGATCGAGACGTTGCCGTATTCCCGCATCCGCGCCTTCCCCTTCTTCTGCTTCTCCAGCAGCTTCTTCTTGCGCGTGATGTCGCCGCCGTAGCACTTGGCGGTCACGTCCTTGCGCAGGGCGGCTATCGTCTCGCGGGCGATCACCTTGCCGCCGATCGCGGCCTGGATGGGGATCTTGAACAGGTGGCGGGGGATGAGGTCTTTCAGCCGCTCGCACATGCCGCGCCCCCTCGCCTCGGCGTTGCCGCGGTGGACGATCAGGGAGAGCGCGTCGACCGGCTCGTTGTTGACGAGGATGTTCATCTTCACGAGGTCGCCTTCGCGCAGGCCGATCTGCTCGTAATCGAAGCTGGCATAGCCGCGGCTGATGCTCTTCAGGCGGTCGTAGAAGTCGAACACCACCTCGTTCAGCGGCAGCTCGTATGTCACCTGCGCGCGGCCGCCCACATACGTCAGCCCGGTCTGGATGCCGCGCCGGTCCTGGCACAGCTTGAGGATCGAGCCCAAGTATTCGTCGGGCGTGTAGATCGTCGCCTTGATCCACGGTTCCTCGACCGTGTCGATCCTGTTCTGGTCGGGCCAGTCGGCCGGGTTGTGGAGCATGATCTCCTTCGCGTCCTCGGTGCGGCTCTTGGAGAGCTGGAGGCGGTAGACGACCGAGGGCGCGGTGGTGATGAGGTCGAGGTCGTATTCGCGGCTGAGGCGTTCCTGGATGATTTCCAGGTGCAGCAGGCCGAGGAAGCCGGCGCGGAAGCCGAAGCCCAGCGCCGCGCTGCTCTCCATCTCGTAGGAGAAGCTCGCGTCGTTGAGGCGCAGCTTGGCGATGCTTTCGCGCAGCTTTTCGAAGTCCGCCGCGTCGACCGGGAACAGGCCGCAGAAGACCACCGGCTGCACTTCCTTGTAGCCGGGCAGCGCCTGCGCCGCCCCGCCCTTCACCGTGGTGATCGTGTCGCCAACGCGGGCCTGCTCCACCTCCTTGATCTGCGCGGTGATGAAGCCGATCTCGCCGGGGCCGATCTCGGGCAGGTCGATGCGCTTGGGCGTGTGCGCGCCCACGCGGTCGATCAGGTGCTCGGTCCCGCCCTGCATGAATTTGACGTGCAGGCCCTTCTTGAGGACCCCGTCGATCACGCGGACGAGGATGACGACGCCGAGGTAGGGGTCGTACCAGCTGTCGACGAGCATGGCCTTCAGCGGCGCGGTGCGGTCGCCCTTGGGGGGCGGAATTTTCGCGACGACGGCTTCCAGCACCTCCTCGATGCCGATGCCCGATTTGGCGGAGGCGAGCACGGCCTCGGACGCGTCGATGCCGATGATGTCCTCGATCTCGGCGCGGACTTTCTCCGGCTCGGCGGCGGGGAGGTCGATCTTGTTGATGACGGGGACGATCTCGTGGTCGTGCTCGATCGACTGGTACACGTTGGCGAGCGTCTGCGCCTCGACCCCCTGCGCGGCGTCCACGACCAGCAGCGCGCCCTCGCACGCGGCGAGGGAGCGCGACACTTCGTACGCGAAGTCGACGTGGCCGGGCGTGTCCATGAGGTTGAGCTCATAGGTCTCGCCATTGCGCGCAGTGTAGCTGAGGCGCACCGTCTGCGCCTTGATGGTGATCCCGCGCTCTTTCTCGATGTCCATGTTATCAAGCACTTGCTCGGACATCTCGCGCGCGGTCAACCCCCCGGTATGCTGGATCAGCCGGTCGGCAAGCGTGCTCTTCCCATGGTCGATGTGCGCAATGATGGAGAAGTTGCGGATATGCGAAAGATCAGTCATCGCGCGCGCCCTTAGCGGGCTGCGCATCGCCTGTCAGCAACCGAGCTACGCTGCCTTGTTGGTCTTCGTAAGATCGACCTGCAGGAATTGCGGGCGACTTCGAGGCGTGTCTCCACCTGGCGGCGCGTAATTGCCAGGCGGAAGTGCAGCGAGCGGCATCCCCGCAGCGGCGAGAGCGTAGGGGCTGATCCTGTGCCTGGTGCAAAGACCTTCGGCGCCGTCACGGATCAGCTTTTCCTCGAATTCGAGGCCTTGTGCATATTCTTGCGAGCGGATCACTCGGCCGACGACGAGTTGGCCACCGCCAAGGTCGAGTACCAATTCGGTACCGAGCGGAACGTTAAGCAAGCCTTCGATGCCCGCCCCGGTGGTCGAGAGATTGCGCATCACGACTTCGTACCGATGGTCCTCGTGGATCACCCCGACCCGCCGATACATCGTCTGCCGATCGGCACGGTTCTTTTCCGGTCCGCTCGGCTCGAACTTGAGCCCACCGGTTTCAAGCCGAGCGAGGAGTTCGGATTGTGAGAGCGCCTTGGAAAATATCCAGCCCTGGATGTGGCTCGCGCCAAGGCCGGTGATGAGATCCAGCTGATCCATCGCTTCCACCCCCTCGGCGACAGTCTCCATCTTCAGCGCTCGCGCCAGACTGACGATAGCGGTGATAATCGCCGCGTTGTTCGATTCGTCGTCCGTCGCACCGATAACGAAGCTGCGGTCGATCTTGATTTTGTCGAGCGGCGCGCTGCTGAGATAGCCCAGCGAGGAATAGCCCGTGCCGAAATCGTCGAGCGCGAGCCGTACCCCGATTTTCTTAAGCGCAGCCAGCATTGTGCGAGTGCCCTGCGGGTCGCCGAGGAACACGCTTTCGGTGATCTCCAGTTCAAGCCGCTCGGGCGCGAGACCGGTGCGATCAAGCACAGCGCGCACAATGCGCGGCACATCCGTGCTGGAAAACTGAATTGCCGACACATTGACCGCAACGCGCAAGTCGCCCGGCCACTGGACAGCCTGTTCGCAAGCGCGACGCAACACCCATTCCCCCAGAGCGTTGATGAGGTTCGTCTCCTCCGCGACAGGGACAAACTCGCCGGGGCTGATAAACCCGCGCTCTGGATGGTTCCATCGCACGAGCGCTTCGAATCCGGATACCTTGTGGTCGCAGGTCTTCACGATCGGTTGGTAATGCATTTCCAGTTGGTCGGTCTGGATTGCATCACGCAGATCTTCCTCGATCTGGCGGCGCAAACGCGCGCCATCCTTGAGCTCGCTGGAAAAGAACCTGTACTGACCGCGCCCGCCACCTTTCGCCGCATACAGCGCAAGGTCAGCGCTGCTGACCAACTCATCGGTCTCGATTCCGTCATACGGCGCGATCGCAATGCCGATCGATGTTCCGATGATCGCCCTACTTCCATCCAGGGAATACGGTTGCGAGATCATCTGGATCACACTGTTCGCAATCTCGCCCAACCGGCCGCGATCGTCGATGTCGGGCAGCATGACCTGAAATTCATCCCCGCCAAGACGACCGATCTCGCCACGACTGCCGATGATTCTTTGGAGCCTCTGCGCAACCTGTTTCAGCAACTCGTCGCCGGCCGGGTGGCCAAGCGTATCGTTGACCTGCTTGAACCGGTCGAGATCGAGCATCATCAACGCGCAGCTGCGCTTGGCGGCCTTGTAGGCTGTAAGCGTTGCCGTGAGACGCTTTGTCATGCGGTGACGGTTGGCAAGACCGGTCAGCGAATCGTATTGCGCCATGCGCGATGCATCGAGCTGGCTCTCGCGGACTACGGTGATGTCCTTTGCGCTGCCACGATAGCCGAGGAATTCGCCGTTCGCATCATTCTGCGGCTTGGCATTGATCGACCACCAGATTTCCCGGTCGCCAATGGCAAGGCGGACCGGCATCTCGACGATCGTACTGCGCGATCGAAGCATGAATGCAAACGGGCGTCCGGTCCGCCCCTCTTCCTCGTCGTCCCGCTCGGGAAGGAACAGAGTGGTAAGCGGGGTGCCCAGAATGTCCGCAGCATCCTTGTCGAGTTGGCGTGCCGCGCTCGAGGAAAGGTAGCTCAATGCGCCAGCGGCGTCGGTAGCCCAGAACCAACCAAGGCCCGCTTCCTCGAATTCGTCGAGAAGGGCCAATCGGCGAGTTGAATCAGCGCCCCCAGCTGCACGCTGACGGTCGGTCCGCTCGCCCCCCTTTCGCGCAAAAATTCCGTTAAGACCCATTCACCTTGCCCATCGACTTATTCGTAGAGATATCGCGAAAGGCTGAAGCATTCACTAACCCTGACTCACGCTGTCCTGCGCAAGTCCGCTTGATCGGGAAGCCAATTGTCAAACGTTGCTCCGGTACTCGACGTCACCAGTTCGCGAGCAAGCGGACATGCGAATTCGACCCCCAGGCGGTTTTCGGTACACCACCGTGTGGTCGCTGTGATCTTCAACATTTCCGACAGGGAAATCCGGAAAATCGTCCCGACCGGAACGTTCCACAGTCCCTCGACCAATGCGCCGGTGGCGGACATGTTGCGGATAGTGCCGTTGTAATGTTGACCGCTATGCTCGAGCAGGACCTTGCGCAGCACGGTCTGACGAGGCCCGCGGGCGGAGTGCGGACCCCGGGCGATCGCCGCAAGCCCGCTGGCAAGACGAGCGGTGGCTGTCGCCCCATCCAGTGGCTTTTCGTAGATGTATCCCTGGATATGGCTGCAGCCATAGGCACGGACGAGGTCGAGCTCGTCGAGCGTCTCGACACCTTCCGCGGTTGTGTCCATGCCCAATGCTTGCGCCAGGCTCGTTATCGATGAGATGATCGCGCCGTTACGGCTGCCCGCCTCGGTTGCGCCGCGCACGAAGCTCTGATCGATCTTGATCTTGTCGAACGGCGCTTTCTTCAAATAGCCTAGCGACGAATAGCCCGTCCCGAAATCGTCGAGCGCAAGTCGCACGCCGACTTCCTTGAGCGCGGAGAACATCGCGTCGGTACCTTCGTCGTCGCTCAGGAAGACACTTTCGGTGATCTCAAGCTCGAGACGCGAAGGCTCCACCCCCGCTTCTTCCAGCGCTTCCCGCACGATCGTCGGGAGGTTCGGATTGGCGAATTGCAGCGGCGACACGTTGACCGCGCAACGAACGTCCGTCGGCCATCGTGCAAGGTCGCGACAGGCCGCCTTGATCGCCCATTCGCCTATGGCACCGATTAACCCTGCCTCTTCGGCAACAGGGATGAACTTCGCTGGCGACATCCAGCCCGTGACGGGGTGCTGCCAGCGCAACAGCGCTTCGAACCCGGCAATGCGCTCTGTCGCCGTGTGGATGACCGGCTGGTAATGAAGTGCGAGACCGCCAAAGGCGATTGCGTCGCGCAAGTCCTGTTCCAGGCGGTTCTTTTCCTCCGCTTTTGCATGCAAGTCGGCAGCGAAGAAATGGAGGCGACCTCGCCCGGCATCCTTCGCGGCGTACAGCGCAAGGTCGGCGTTTCGGATGAGTTCATCGCTTGCCTGGCCGTCGTCGGGAGCGACCGCGATCCCCACTGAAGCGCCAATCACCACTCGGTTGCCCTCGATGGTGTAGGACTGCGAGAGCGCGGCGATGATGTCGTTACCCAAGGCGGCCAGCGCCTGGCGATCGACCCGTCCGGGCACTATCACCTCGAATTCGTCGCCGCCTCTCCGGCCCACCTGGCCGCACTTGCCGACCGCCTTGGCAAGTCGTTGCGCGACCTGCTTGAGCAGTGCGTCTCCCGCAGGATGGCCCAAGGTATCGTTGACGTTCTTGAACCGGTCGAGATCCAGCAACATTACGCCGCACTCGCGGTGCATCTCAAGCGGCGCGTTCAGAACCTTCTCGAGGCTCTGCGACATCTGGAAACGGTTGGCGAGGCCCGTCAGCGAATCGAAGCGCGCGAGGCGGGTTGCCTGCTCATCGCTCTTGCGCTTCTCGGTCAGGTCGGTTCCGGACCCGCGAAAACCGCAAAAGTTCTGGAACTCGTCGAAGATCGGCCGACCGTTGATCGACCACCAACGCTCCTCGCTTGCGCAATTGGCGCGAACGGCAAGCTCGGTGAAGGCTGAGCGGGCCGATAGGTGAAAGTTGAGCGTGCGTTCGCCCTCGCGGTTGTCGTTAGTAAGGTCGAATAGTTCGACGAACGGCCGCCCGCTCGATTGGTCTTGATCGCGGCCGAGGAGGCGACCGACGCTGGGCGAAAGATAGGTGATCTGGCCGCGTCGATCGGTTTCCCAGAACCACCCCTGCCCGGTATCTTCGTAATCGCGCATGATGTCTTCTGCGCGGTGCTGGACACGTTCAAGCGTTAGCTTTCGTGCCGTTTCTTCCTTTCTGCGCGTAAACTGGTGCCTGGCCAGCAGAACGCAGACGAGCAAGCCGGCTGTCGCCGACCCGATGGCGAGCATCGAACCGTCGAGAATCGCGAACACGACCCAGCAGGTGGCTTTGGCGGAAAGATTGGCTGAAACGCGATTGCCCAGCAGGACGGCGGCAATGGTCGTCAATGAGATGAGCGCAGCGAGGCCCCAATGGTATTCGAGACCCCCGCGCATCATCCAGTACGACAAACCCAACGAACTCAGTCCGATCGGTGCAGACGTGATCGCGATGAGTTTCAGCGTCTCGCGGCGACCGGCCCGTCCATCAGTCCGGCCAAGCGCCAACAGGCTCGGCGAAAACTGGACGATGGCCATGGCCAAGGCCACTGCGATGACCGACATGAGGGGCGGGATGGAGACAGACGCGAGGGCCGCCAACAGCACCGCGAAGGCCAGAAAGGTGTTGATCTGCTTCCAGTGGGAAGGAACCCGGTGCATGTCTTCCAGGTCGGTCGCGAAATGGTCCCGAGTGGGGGTCCGACCGCCCGATCGACGCGCGTTCCCGGAGCGTCGCGTGACGACCGAAGGCACTCCCTCGGGAACCGCATCGGCCTTCCCGGTGGCGTCGGTTTGGTATCCCTCGGCTGGGAGTAAGGTGCCCGGCATGCTCTCCCTTTGCCGCCCTTGGTTTGAGAATGCGTTAACTCCCGGGCAGAAAATCCAGCACAATTCGAAGCAAAACCAGCGGGGAAATGGTTAATAGCTGGATAGCGATCTGCTCCTGACCGCCGCTTGCCAAGGGTTTTTCGCAGGTGCATGAATGGGTTGGACGACTAACGGTCGTCGATGGAGAGGATGCCAAATGGGCACCAGGCTGGAAAACGAAGCGGCGCAGTCGACGACGACACTAGGCCCCATGGTCGGCCTGGTGCGCGAGGATATCGCCGGCGCGGTCGCCCTCTTACTCCGCGAGACAGCGAGCGACCCGGGGCGAACCATTCGTCATGCCCAGGCGATCGGCGAGGACATGATCAGGATCATGACCGGAAAGAGCGACCTCGCGCCGGACCCGAAGGACAAGCGCTTCAAGGACCCCGCATTTCAGTACAATCCCTTCCTGCGAGCAGGCGCGCAGTATTACCTCGCCGTCCAGAAGGGCATGAAGAACTGGCTCGGAGAACTCGAACTCGATGCGATCGAGCGCGACCGGGCCAACTTCATCAGCCAGATCATCATCGACGCGCTGGCGCCGACCAATACCCTCGCGGGCAACCCGACCGCGCAGAAGCGTCTCGTCGACAGCGGTGGCCTGTCGCTCGTGAAGGGCCTGAAGAACGCCTACGAGGACATGGTTCACAACAAGGGCATGGTCAGTCAGGTCAACAAGAAGCCGTTCAAGATCGGCGAAAACGTGGCGACCAGCAAGGGCGCAGTCGTTTTGCGAACGGAGATGATGGAGCTGATCCAGTACGCGCCGACGACTGACGAGGTCTATGCGATCCCGCAGCTCACCATCCCGCCGCAGATCAACAAGATGTACATCAACGATCTTTCGCCCGAGAAGTCGGTCGTGAAGTACCAGCTCGACAACGGCATCCAGACATTCGTCATCAGTTGGAAGAACCCTGCGAAGGACCAGGGATCGTGGGGCATGGCGGATTACGTCGCCAGCTGCCGCCAGGCGATGGAAGCGGTGGCAAGGATCACCGGCAGCGACAAGGTGAACGTTTCGGCCGGGTGCTCGGGCGGACAGACAGCCTCGGTGCTTGCGAGCCAGCTTGCGGCCGACGGCAACGATCTTCTCGGCAGCCTCACGCTGATGGTATGCGTACTCCACCCGCAACAGGGCGATATCGAAGCCGGTGCGCTCATGACCGACAACGGCCTCGCGCTGGCGAAGTCACGTGCAGCCAAGGCGGGGATCATCAAGGGCGAAGATCTCAGCCGAGGATTCGCCTGGCTGCGCCCCAATGACCTGATCTGGAATTACGTCATCAACAACTACTTGCTCGGCGACGATCCCCCGGCGTTCGACGTGTTGTTCTGGAACGCGGACGCCACCAACCTGTCGGCGACGCTGATGGGCGATTTCCTGACCCTGTTCGAAACCCTCGCATTCACCCGGAAGGGCAAAGTCGAGATGGCCGACCACCGGATCGATTTGTCGAAGGTGGATGCCGATCTATTCGTGCTCGGCGGGGTGACCGATCACATCACACCGTGGCGGGCAACCTATCGCTCGACGCAGCTGTTCGGATCGAGTGACGTCACCTACGTCCTCAGCCAGTCTGGCCACATGCAGGCGATCCTGAACCCGCCAGGCAATCCCAAGGCGAAATATTTCGTGCAGAAGGGCGGTGGTGCCCTTCCCTCGACTGCAGAAAAGTGGCTCGAAGGAACCGAGGAGGTCGCGGGTAGCTGGTGGCCATTCTGGATGGACTGGGTACAGAAGCGCTCGGGCGCGAAGGCCAAAGCGCCTGCCAAGCTCGGCGCAAAGGGCTTCGCGCCCGGCGATCCGGCGCCGGGACAATACGTACTCGAACAAGCTTGAGGACACCGAATTGACCGATCCCATGACGTCCGCCGAAGTTCGCATGATGAGCGTCGGTGGCCGCCAATTGCGCGTGGCAACCTGGCGGCTCGACATGCCGTCCGATCACCTCCCGGTTCTGTTCTTCAACGGGATCGGCACCAATATCGAAGCGATCGCTCCGCTGGCCGAGGCACTGCCCGAGCGTGGCTTCGTGATCTTCGACATGCCCGGCATCGGTGGCTCGCCCGAACCGCTCGTGCCATACAACCCGTTCACGATGGCGTGGACAACCGCCCAGCTGCTCGACCAGCTCGGCCTCGACGAGGTCGACGTGATGGGTGTGAGCTGGGGCGGCGCGATGGCGCAGCACTTCGCGCTCCAGCACGCTGGCCGCGTGCGCCGGCTGATCCTTGCCGCGACGAGCGCCGGCATGGTGATGGTGCCCGGCACGCCCGCTGCACTCAGCAAGATGGCAAACCCGCGCCGGTTCGTCGATGCGGCCTTCATGCAGAAGCATTTCACGACCCTCTACGGCGGCGGGCTCGGCAACTCGCGTGACAAGGCCAAGCACATGGCCCGCCTCAAACCGCCGAGCACGCGTGGTTACATGTACCAGTTGCTCGCGATGATCGGCTGGACCAGTGCGCCGGTCCTGCCCTTCCTCAAGGCGCCCACGATGATCATGATGGGTGACGAGGATTCGATTGTCCCGCTGACCAACGGGCGCATCCTCAACCGCCTGATTCCCGGCAGCGAGCTCGAGGTCTTCGAGGGCGGTGGCCACCTGTTCCTCCTCAGCCACCGCGAGCAGTCGATCAGCGCAATCCGCGCCTTCCTTGACCGCGAGGCGACACCAGAGAGAAACCGAAAGGCCGCATGACCCGTCACCTCGCGATCGTCGGGTCAGGACCCGCAGGGTACTACACCGCCGAGGCGGCGCAAAAGCAGTGGGGTGACGAGGTGCGGGTCGACGTGTTCGACACGCTGCCTGTCCCCTACGGCCTGATCCGCACCGGCGTCGCGCCCGATCACCAGTCGATCAAAGGGGTCAGCCGTCGCTACGAGGCAACCGCGCTCAGCGAAAATGTCCGGTTCGTCGGCAACGTGACGATCGGCAAGGATCTGACCGTCGACGAGCTCGCGGGTCTATATGACGCGGTGGTTTTCGCCACCGGAGCGCCGCACGACAAGTCGATGGGCCTGCCGGGCGAGGATCTCGCGAACGTATTCGGCAGCGCGGCTTTCGTCGGTTGGTACAACGGTCACCCGCAGTTTGCTGGGCTGAATCCCGACCTGTCGGGGCGCAATGCGGTCGTGATCGGCATGGGCAATGTCGCGCTCGATGTGGCGCGCATCCTTTCCAAGACAGAAGCGGAATTCGCTGGAAGCGACATCGTCGGGCATGCGCTCCAGGCGCTTCGGGGGTCGACCATCTCCACCGTGACGATCGTCGGTCGGCGCGGGCCGCATCAGATCATGATGACACCCAAGGAATTGGGCGAACTCATGCACCTCGAGCGAGCGAGCCCCCGCGTCGATCCCGCTGACCTGCCCGATGTGGCGGAGGACGCCTTCCTCGAACCTGGTCTGCGCAAATCGGTTACGCATCTGCGCGCATTTGCCGCGATTCCCGAGAGTGCGCGCGCCGACAAGGCGATCGAGATCGACTTCGATATGTTCGCCTCCCCTATCCGCCTTCTCGGTGAGGGCGGCAAGGTGACCGGCGTCGAAGTCGAGCGGACAGCGGTCGAGGCCGGACGCGCGGTCGGAACCGGCGAGACATATGTGATACCCGCCGATCTCGTGGTCGCGTGCATCGGCTATCGAAGCTCGCCAATCCCCGGCGTCCCGTTCGACGATCGACTGGGCCGGTTCGCCAACGACGAGGGACGGATCGTGCCCGGCCTTTACGCGGTCGGCTGGGCGCGGCGCGGTCCGACCGGGACCATCGGCACGAACCGACCGGACGGCTTTGGCGTTGTCGAGCGGATCGTGGAAGACATCGCCAGCGGATCGATCGGCGGCTCTCCCCGCGAAGGCCGTGCAGGATTCGACCGGCTGGCGGCTGAGCGCGGCCTCGACGTCATCACGTTCCGCGATTGGAAGAAGATCGAGGAAGCCGAGGCGAAAGCCGCCCGCGACGGCGCCCCCCGGGAAAAGTTCGTCGACATCGAAAGCATGATCCGCGCGCGCGGGTAGCCGCGTGCACCGGCAACACCCCGCAGGGCCGACTTAATCGACTACTACACCCGCATCGGCATCAGGACGTAGAGCGCGGGGCTCTTTTCATCCTGCCGGATCAGCGTCGGTGCACCGGGATCGGCCAGGTGCAGTTCAACCGTATCACCGTCGATCTGATGAAGGATATCCTTCAGGTAATTGGCGTTGAAGCCAATCTCCATCCCGTCGGACCGATAATCGGCGGGCACTTCTTCTGCCGCGGTGCCATTGTCGGGCGAAGTGACCGACAGGGTGACCTTGTCGTTCTCGATGCCCATCTTGACTGCGCGGGTCTTCTCCGTGGCGATCGTGGCGACGCGGTCCACGCCTTCGTAGAACGACTTCGGATCGAGCCTGAGCAGTTTGTCGTTGCCGGTCGGAATGACGCGCGAATAGTCCGGAAAGGTGCCGTCGATCAGCTTGCTCGTCAGGATCACCCCGCCCTCGCCGCCAAGCGTAAAGCGCACTTTGCTGGCCGACAGGTCGATCTGCACATTGGCGTCGAGCGATTCCTCGAGCAGCTTGCGCAATTCGGACACGGCCTTTCTTGGCACGATCACGTCGGGCATGCCCTCGGCGCCCTCGGGGCGTGCGATGGTGAAGCGGGCGAGACGGTGTCCGTCGGTCGCGGCGGCCTTGAGCACCGGCTGGTCCTCGTCCGAGACATGGAGGAAGATGCCATTTAGGTAGTACCGCGTCTCTTCGGTCGAGATCGCGAAGCGCGTCCGGTCGATCAGTTCTGCAAGCGTCTTAGCCGGCACTTCGAAGCTGGTCGGCAAGTCGCCTTCCACGATCACCGGGAAATCGTCGCGCGGCAGCGTCGGCAGCGAGAAGCGGCTGCGGCCAGCCTTCACCGTCATGCGGTTGTCCGCGGTTTCAAGGCTGACCTGGCTCCCTTCGGGCAACTTGCGCGCGATATCGAACAAGAGGTGCGCCGAAACGGTGATCGCACCCGGGCTTTCGACCGAAGCGGCGGCCATCTGCTCCACGACCTGCAGGTCGAGGTCGGTCGCCATTACTTTCAAACTGCCGCCGTCCGAGGCATCGATCAAGACGTTCGACAGGATAGGGATCGTGTTGCGGCGCTCGACGACCGACTGCACGTGGGACAGGCAGCGCAGCAGCGTCGCGCGTTCGATGGTGGCCTTCATCGGTCTAACGGGTCCCTCAAGGGGCACCAAGGGGGCCGGAATCGCCCCCCAGCGCCGGAAATACGTCGAATTATCCTTAGCCGCGAGGCGTCCGGGGGCAAGAACCAAGGCAGCAGGGCGCAGATTCCTTGGGGATAACGACGTTTACGACATCATCGCCATGCCGCCGTTGACGTGCAGGGTCTGTCCCGTGACGTATCCCGCCTCCTTCGAGGCGAGGTAGGCGACTGCCGCGCCGATATCGTCGCCTTCGCCCATCCGGCCCATCGGGATGCGCGCATTCAGCGCGTCCTTCTGCGCGTCCGGCAGGGTGTCGGTCATAGCGGTGCGGATGAAGCCCGGCGCAACGCAGTTGACGGTGATCCCCCGGGTGGCGAGCTCCTGTGCCAATGCCTTGGACATGGCAGTCAGCCCACCCTTCGCAGCGGCATAGTTCGCCTGTCCCGGATTGCCCGTCGCGCCGACGACGCTGGTGATGGTCACGATCCGGCCGAACCGCGCCTTCATCATCGGCTTGGACGCCGCGCGCATCAGGCGGAACGCGGCTTCGAGGTTGATACGGATAACCGCGTCCCACTCCTCGTCCTTCATCCGCATCGCGAGATTGTCGCGCGTGATGCCGGCGTTGTTCACGAGGATATCGAGCTTCCCGAACGTGTCGATCGCGGCCGGGACGAGTTCCTCGACCTGCGCGGTGTTGCCGAGGTCGCAGGTTATCTCGACGTGATCGCCGCCGATCTCGCGGTTGAGTTGCTCGCGGAAAATCCGCAGCTTATCGCCGTTCGAGCCGGACAGCGCGAGCCGCGCGCCCTGCCGGGCGAGCGAATAGGCAATCGCCGAGCCGATCCCGCCGCTCGCGCCGGTGACCAGCGCAGTCATCCCTTCGAGGTTGAACATCAGCCGATCTCCTTCGCCAGGGCCTCGATATCGGCCATCGTTACAACACTCGTCACCTGCGCATCACCGTCAATCCGACCGATCATCGGAGCGAGCACTTTGCCGCCGAGTTCGACGAACCGCTCGACACCGGCCGCACGCATGGCCAGCACGCTTTCGCGCCAGCGCACTCGACCGCAGACCTGCTCGACTAGCAGACGTTGCTCTTCCGCCGGGTCGGACACCGCAGCGGCGGTGACATTGGCATAGATCGGCACGCGGAAGGCCTGCGGTGGTGTCCTGCCCAGCGCCTCGGCCATTGCGTCGGCAGCGGGTTTCATGAGGTCGCAATGGAAGGGGGCTGAGACCGGCAGCAGCACTCCGCGCTTGATGCCGTGATCCTTGACCAGCGCAACCGCGCGCTCGATCGCCTCACGGTGGCCCGAGAGCACGACTTGCGTGGGATCGTTGTCGTTGGCGACCTGGCAGACTTGTCCCTCGGCCGCCGCATCGGCAAGCGCCTGCGCCTTTTCGAGATCGGCGCCAAGCAGCGCGCACATCGCTCCGACCCCGACTGGTACGGCTGCCTGCATCGCCTGTCCGCGCAGCTTGAGAAGCCGCGCGGTGTCCGCAAGCGAAAACGCACCCGCAGCGCAGAGCGCCGTGTACTCACCAAGGCTGTGTCCCGCTACGCAATCGGCGACGCCGGACAAATTCAGTCCGCCCTCTTTTTCCAGAACGCGCAGGACCGCGATGGCGTGCGTCATGATCGCCGGCTGGGCATTCTCGGTCAGCGTCAGCTGGTCGTCCGGTCCTTCGCCCATGATCGCGAACAGCTTCTGGCCCAGCGCGTCGTCGACCTCTTCGAACACCTCTCGCGCGGCGGTACTTGCCGCGGCGAGTTCGACGCCCATGCCGACCTTCTGGCTGCCCTGACCCGGGAAAACGAACGCTCTCATGCAATGCCTCTCACTGTGAGCGGCAGCGCCTATTCTTCCGGCGCGGCGCGGGCAACCCCGAAGGGCACGATATGGTTGTCGCTGTCGTGACCGATCCTTGCGCGGCCCAGATACGGGATGCCGTTCGCCGCGCACCAGTGGCGCGCGATCTGCTCGGCGTCGAAGCCGAAGGGACGGTCGTTCTCGGGCACAGCAGTCACAGCACCGAGCTTGAGCCCGACGATGCCGTGCAGTTGCGCGGTCAGGCCGAAGAACAGACGATCGATCGCGTAAAGATGCTCCGCCACTTCCTCGACGATGACGACGTGCCCGGTCAGGTCGGGCATGAGCGATGTGCCTGACAGGGTCGCCAGCGTCATCAGGTTGAATGCGACGTGTGGCCGATCTTCCAACCCTGGCTCAAGGCCAGATGACTTCCCGCAAAACCACGCCAGCGAACGCCGAACGGCCGCCTCTCCGCCCTCTCGCAGGATGTCGAGCGGCATGGGTCCGTGGACGGGCTGTCCGATGCGTTCGCGGTAAAGCACCGCGAGCAGGTAACCGCCATCGGAATAACCGAGATACGTCTTGTCCCGCGCCGCACTCCCCAACCGGCCCAACGCCGCGGACGCTATGCGATTGGAGCCGTAGCCGCCCTTGGCGAACCAGACTGCATGGGTGCCAGGGTCGTTGGCGCAATCGAGGAATGCGTCCAGGCGCAGCGAATCCGGTCCGGCAAAATGGCCTTCGTGCGCGAAGCACTGGTCGTGGAAGACTAGATTGAGCGCGGAAAACTCCGCCGCCGCCAAAGCGGTGACGCGCTCCGCAACGTCGCGGGTGATCGGGGTGGCCGGTGCGCAGATTGCGATGCGGGGCATGGGAGCCCTCCTAGCAGCGACTTCACATCCTGTGCATCCCCGCCTAGTCATCGCCGACTTATGGACAACACGCTCGATCCCGCCGCCCAGCCCTGGTTCTTCTGCGGTATCGGCGGATCAGGCATGTTGCCGCTCGCGCAGATCGTCCACGGCCTCGGCGGGACGGTCGCGGGATCGGATCGCAGTCACGACCAGGGCCGAACGGTAGAGAAATTCGACTGGCTGAAGGATCACGGCTTCACGCTGTTCCCGCAGGACGGCAGCGGCATCCGCACCGCAGAACAAATTGTTGTCGCAAGCGCCGCGGTCGAAGATACCGTGCCGGAAATCGTGCGGGCGAAGGACCTCGGCTGCCCCCGGATGACCCGCGCCGACCTCAATTCCGCGCTGTTCAACGCGGCTACAAGCGGCATCGCGATCGCGGGCACCAGCGGCAAGTCGACTGTGACTGCGATGCTCGGTTGGATTCTGGACTCGGCTGGTCGCGCTCCGACCATCATGAACGGGGCGGTGATGAAGAATTTCGTCTCATCCGAAAATCCGTTCGCAAGCGCGCAGGTGGGCGGAAGCGATCTTTACGTGAGCGAAGTGGACGAGAGCGACGGATCGATCGCGCTCTACCGCCCCGAGGTGGGTGTGCTCCTCAATGTCAGTCTCGACCACAAGAGCATGGACGAACTGCGGATATTGTTCGGCGACTATCTGGCTGCGTCTGCGCGGTGTGCGATCAATGCCGACGACCCAGAGGCGCTCGCGCTGGCTGACCGCGCATCGGACGCAGTCACCTTCGGCGTGGGGAGCGAGGACGCTGCGATTTCCGTTGTCCCGGGAAGCGTAACCGACGCGCCGACCTCGATCGCCGCTACCGTTCTCGACAGGCGCGACGGATCGCGTCACCCGCTCAGCGTCGCCATGCCGGGTCGGCACAATCTGTCGAATGCGCTGGCCGCCATCGCCGGGGCGAATGCCGCGGGGGTCTCGGTCGCCGATGCCTCCCGTGCCTTGGCAGGTTTCGCCGGTCTCGCACGTCGGTTCGACGTCATCGGCACCTCATCTTCGGGCATCACCGTCATCGACGACTTTGGGCACAACCCGGAAAAATGCGCCGCTACCCTGCGGACGCTCAAGCAACATCCGGGGCGAGTAATCGCCTTTTTCCAGCCCCACGGCTACGGACCCTTGCGCCAAATGGGCCACGAATTGGCAGAGACATTCGCCCGCGAACTGGGGCCGGACGACCTAACCCTGATGTGCGATCCGGTTTATTTCGGCGGCACCGCCGACCGCAGCGAAGGAGCTGAGCGGATCATCGCGCTGATCACCGACGCCGGAGGTCGGGCCGAGTACGTCCCGACGCGCGGAGAGATTGCCGACCGGATCGTCGCCTTGGCCCGCCCAGGCGACCGCATCGCAGTCATGGGCGCCCGCGATGATACGTTGACCGAGTTCGCGAAGGAACTGCTCGCCCGCCTGCCCTAGTGCGCTTCGGCGTGCTCCTCCGCGACGTGGCCTACTTTCAATACCTTGTGTAGGACGAATACCACGATCATCCCGATCGCCAGGCCCACGACTGCAGAAATCGACGCATAGGTCAGCCAACCGGCAACTCCCGCCAACGCGCCCGTGCTCGCCTCGACATCGTGCTGGACGCCATGCGCCCAGTCAGAAGGGCCGTGAATTCCAAGTTCATGCAGGCTGTGGATCACGATTCCGCCGCCAACCCACAGCATTGCGACGGTACCGATCAGCGACAGCGCGACAAGGAGCACGGGCATGGCATGGACCAGCGAACGCCCGACGCCCCGGGCTACGGCTGAACTGCGCTGTGCGAGGTGCAGGCCTACGTCGTCCATCTTCACGATCAGTGCCACGGCTCCGTAGACGATCACCGTGATTGCGATCCCGACCGCGGCCAGCGCGATCGCGCGCATCCAGAAGCTTTCGGTCTGTGCCGCGACCTCGTTGAGCGCGATCGCCATGATCTCCGCCGACAGGATCAGGTCGGTTCGCACGGCTCCGGCAATCCGCTCCTGCTCGAATTTCGCCGGATCCTCGATCACGTCGTCCAGGGTCTTGCCGTGTTTCTCTCCCCCGAGCTTTTCGAGAACCTTCTCGGCACCTTCGTAGGCAAGGTACGTCCCGCCCAGGATCAGGATGTAGGTGATCGCCTGCGGCAGCAGCCAGCTCAGCAGAAGCGCGCCGGGCAGCAGGAAGATCAGCTTGTTCTTCAGGCTGCCCTTAGCGATCTTGCCGATGATCGGGAGCTCGCGAGACGGATCGAGGCCGGTGACGTAGGACGGCGTGACCGCCGCATCATCGATGACGACTCCCGCCGCCTTGCTGCCCGCCTTGCCGACCGCCGCGCCGACATCGTCGATCGAGGCGGCCGCAACCTTGGCGATCACGGAAATATCGTCGAGCAGTGCTACGAGGCCGCCGGGCATTCGCTTGTGTCCCCTGTTTCAAGGGCGCAGTGCCCGTCCGTTCGCAGACGCACAAGACTTGCTTTTGTGCCCGATGGCGCTATGTGGCCCGCTTCCTCAGGGAGACTTGCGGAAAGAAGAAAGCCGGAGGGGCCCCGTCATCCGGACGGATAAGCCAGCGATCGGCATCAACGAAGGACGTGAGATATGGCTCTCTACGAGCACATTTTCCTCGCGCGTCAGGATCTGAGCCAGGCTCAGGTCGATGCACTGGCCGCGACGGCCACCGAAATCGTCGAATCGCTCGACGGCAAGGTGACCAAGACCGAGACCTGGGGTCTCAAGAACCTCGCCTACAAGATCGACCGCAACCGCAAGGCGCACTACGTGCTGCTCAACATCGAAGGCCCCGGTGCCGTCGTTGCCGAGCTCGAGCGCCAGACCCGGATCAACGAAGACGTGATCCGTTACCTGACCGTGCGCGTTGACGAACACGAAAGCGGCCCGAGCGTGATGATGCGCAAGGGCGACCGCGACCGCAAGCCGCGTCGCGACCGTGAAGGGGAGCGTGACTGATGGCCCGCCCGTTTTTCCGCCGCCGCAAGTCCTGCCCGTTCTCGGGCAAGAACGCGCCGAAGATCGACTACAAGGACGTGCGCCTGCTGCAGGGCTTCATGTCCGAGCGTGGCAAGATCGTGCCGAGCCGCATCACCGCCGTTTCGGCCAAGAAGCAGCGTGAACTGGCGACCGCTATCAAGCGCTCGCGCCAGATCGGCCTTCTGCCGTACATCGTGAAGTAGGAGGAAACCTCATGGATATCATCCTGCTCGAACGCGTCGCCAATCTCGGCGCCATGGGCGATGTCGTGACCGTCAAGGACGGCTACGCGCGCAACTTCCTGCTCCCGCAGAAGAAGGCCCTTCGCGCCAATGACGCCAACCGCAAGGTCTACGAATCCAACCGCGAACGCCTGGAAAAGGAAAACGCGGAGCGCCGGACCGACGCCGAGAAGTCTGGCGGCGAGCTCGACGGGACCGAGATCGTGCTGATCCGGTCCTCGTCGAACGCGGGCCAGCTCTACGGTTCGGTCAACGTGCGCGACGTCGTCAGCGGCCTCGAGGCTGCCGGCCACAAGGTCGACAAGCGCCAGGTCGTCATGGGTCACCCGATCAAGACGCTCGGCATCCACGATGTCACAATCGCGCTGCACCCCGAAGTGCACGTCACGGTCAAGGCCAACGTCGCCCGCTCGGACGACGAAGCCGAGCTGCAGCGCCAGGGCGTCGATGTCATCGGCGCGATGGCCGAGGACGAGCGTTCGGTGAGCGAAGGCTTCACCGAAGCGGTCGACACCTCGCTCGAGCCCGGTGAAATCCCGGCCGACCTGATGGAAGAGCGCGCTGAAGCCGCAAACGAAGGCTGAACCGCTTACCAGCGACAATTAAAGGGGCGTCGGGCGACCGGCGCCCCTTTTGTTTGCGCGTCAATTCGTCGGGACCTGCCGGTAGTCGATCACCTGCAACTGCATCTCGGCGGTTGGAGCACGCTGGACTCGGCCGGCGACCTTGCCGGTGGCGCAGTTCCATTCGAACCGTCCCTCCATCGCCGATATCGGCGTGATGAGGGACGCGGTGTCGCAGGTGCCGACCGCCGCCTTGATCGTGGAGATCGTGCGGGCGCGCCGGGCAAGGTCGCTGTCCAATAAGACGTTGTTGGCGAGCGGAAGGCCGTCCACGGTCCCGGCGCCCCAGGCCTTGCGTGCTAGGTCATAGGCAGCCGCCAGACCATCCGACACCGGTGTCGCGCGATCGGGGATTGCGCCTGCGCGGCGCAGGGCAAGCAGCGCCTTGTAGTTCGTCTGCGCGAGCGAGGTGTAGGTGGCGTTGTTGAACACGAAGGTTCCCACCCCCGCCTCGGGTAGCAGCACCATGTGCGATCCGTAACCGGGATAACCGCCCGAATGCGTCAGCACGCGGCCAAGCTCGCAGTCGCCTATCACGCGCATTCCCGCGCCGTAGCCGACCGACTGGCGGCAAGGCGGTCCGAGCGCCGCCGATCGCTCTACGGCAGGCAACATACTCACCGCAGAAACGAGATCGCGCACCGTCGATCGGCGCACCGGACCAGTCTCCGGCGCATCGCTCGCCGGCCAGGCGGATAGCAGGAATGCCATCCATCTTGCGTAATCGTTGGCAGTCGTTTCGACCCCTCCCATGGCCCCGAATGCCCCGTCGCGCATGTCGGGCTCGCGGACCCATTGGTCGTCCTGCCAGCGATAGCCGAGTGCGCGCTCCGCGACCGGGCTGGTCATCACCTCAAAGCCCGTCGACGTCATGCCGAGAGGCAGCATGATCGTGTCGCGGATGTAGTCCTGATACCGCTTGCCGCTGACGTTCGATACGATCCGGCCAAGCAACGCATAACCGTAATTCGAGTATTCCATCGCCGTGCCCGGCGCGGTGGCGAAGTTCATGCCGGATTGCATGAGCGCCGAAAACTCGGGCTCGGTCAGCACCTGCTGGCGATCGCCCCATGGGTTATCCTCGACGAATCCGGCGGTGTGGTGGAGCAGGTCGGACACCAGAATAAGCCGCGAATCGCGCGTCGGCAGGCGCCAGTTCGCGACTTCGGGAACGTAGCGCGACACCGGAGCATCGAGCGACAACTTCCCCTCGTCGCGCAAGTGCAGGATCGCGAGCGCGGTGAAGGCCTTGGACATTGAGGCGATGCGGAAGCGGGTGTTGGCATCGACCGGAACTCCGGTCTTGGGGTCGCGCGTGCCCAGCCCTTCGACGAAGACGAGCTTGCCATCCTTGACCACGCCATAGACCGTTCCCGGCACGTGGCCCGCCACGCGATCGGCCTCGAACAAGGCGTGCAGTTCACCAAGCTGGCTATCGATCGTGGTCTGACCAGCGGCCGGAGCGACGATGGCGAGCGACGCCGCGATCGCAAAGGTCGAAGCAAGCCGCATCGTGAT
Organism: Tsuneonella sp. HG094; assembly: GCF_053819285.1. Lineage (NCBI taxonomy): Bacteria > Pseudomonadati > Pseudomonadota > Alphaproteobacteria > Sphingomonadales > Erythrobacteraceae > Tsuneonella > Tsuneonella sp. HG094. Next base: position 981,249 of record NZ_JBSORA010000001.1, on the reverse strand, counting down.
CTCCTATTTCGCCAGGCGCGCTTCGATCGCATCCCAGATGCGCCCCGGCGTATCGGTGCCGTTGAAGCGGTCGATGGCCACGATGCCGGTCGGGCTCGTGACATTGATCTCGGTCAGCCACTGGCCGCCGATCACGTCGATGCCGACGAAGATGAGGCCCAGTTCCTTCAATCGAGGCCCCATCGCGTCGCAGATTTCCTGTTCGCGCGGGCTCAATGTCGTTGCCTCCGCGCTGCCGCCAACGGCGAGGTTGGAGCGAAACTCACCCTCGCCCGGCTTGCGGTTGATGGCACCCGTCACTTCGCCATCGATCAGCACGATGCGCTTGTCGCCTTCGGCCACCTCGGGGAGGAACGGCTGCACCATGTGCGGTTCGGGCCAGGTCTGGTTGAACACTTCGAACAGCGCGGACAGGTTGTCGCCTTCCGCAGGCACCCGGAATATCGCCTTGCCGCCGTTACCGTGGATAGGCTTCACCACCACCGCGCCATGCTGGCGCTGGAAGGCGCGGACTTCCTCGACCGAACGCGTGACCAGCGTCGGCGGCATGAACTCGCGGTAGTCGAGCACCATCACCTTTTCGGGCGCATTGCGGACCGAGCGGGGATTGTTCACGACCAGCGTCTCCCCCTCGATCCGCTCGAGCAGGTGGGTCGCGGTTATGTAACCCATGTGGAACGGCGGATCCTGCCGCATGAGCACCACGTCGACGTCGCGCGCGAGATCAAGCCGCCGCACGTCGCCTACCGAAAAGTGGTCGCCCTCGACGCGCTGGACTTTCACCGGCCGCGCGTGCGCGATCAACCGATCGTCGGCATCGAGCGACAGGTCGCCTACGTCATAATGGAACATCTCGTGCCCGCGCGCCTGCGCACTCAGCATCAGGGCAAAACTCGAATCCCCGCCGATCTTGATCGTTTCAAGCGGATCCATCTGGACCGCGACACGCAGGGTCATTCGTTGTTCCTCAGGGTTGCCAGGCGTTGACGATGTGCTGCGGCAGGCGCCCCGGCGCAAGCAGGATCACGTCCACGCGCAGGTCTTCGCCATTCGTTGCGTACTCGTGGGCAACCGCTTCGGCGGCGGCTGCGACGCGGCGCAAGCGATACTCGTCGATCGCCAGCGCAAGGTCGTCCGATTTGCGGCGCCATTTGACCTCGACGAACGCTATCGTACCGGATCGCCGCGCGACGATGTCGATCTCTCCCACCGGAGTCTTGCGCCGCTTGGCCAGTATCGCCCATCCCTTGGCGCGCAGGTAGAGTTCGGCCGCGAGTTCGCCCTTGCGACCCGAGGCTTCGGCGACCTGTCGCTTCATTCCGCGCGCATCGCCAACGCGCGCTCGTACAATGTCTTGCGGTCGATTCCGGTCGCTCTGGCTACATGCGCGGCGGCCTGCGAAGTCTTCATCGACGCGAGCGCATCGCGCAGCATTTCGTCCGCGTCATTCGCCCCGACTTCAGCGACGCACGGAGGCCCCAATAGCAGGACGATCTCACCTTTGGGGGGGTGCGCCTCGTAATGCGCGATCAGTTCCTGAGCGAACCCTGTGCGACACTCCTCGTGCAATTTCGTGATTTCCCGCGCGACCGCAATTTCGCGACCGGGCAGCACCTGCGCAATGGCCTCGAGCGACTTCACCAGTCGCGGCGCGGTTTCATAGAACACGAGCGTTGCGGGAACCGCTGCAAGCTCGGTCAGCACATCCGATCGGGCCTTCTCCTTCGATGGCAGGAACCCGGCGAACAGGAAGCGGTCGTTCGGAAGGCCGGAAAGGGTCACTCCCGCGATAGCTGCGCACGGCCCCGGCAGAGCTGTGATCGCGATCCCCGCCTCGCGCGCTTCGCGAACCAATCGAAAGCCCGGATCGGACACCAGCGGCGTCCCCGCATCGCTCACGAGAGCGACCGCCCGGCTACGCATCGAATCGATCAACCGCTCGCGGTCGCGTTCACCCGCGTGATCGTCGTAACGCCACAGCGGTTTCGATATGCCGAGATGTTTCATGAGCTTGCCGGTGACGCGCGTATCCTCGCAGGCCACCCCGTCGCACGCCCGCAGCGTGTCAGCGGCGCGCATAGTGATGTCGCCGAGGTTGCCTATCGGCGTCGCAACGATGTAGAGGCCGGGGGAAAGGGTCGCAGTCGCTTGGTGGGACACGGTGCGCCTCATGGACCAGCGACGCGGGGAGCGGCAAGCATGAACATTGTGAAACTCGACCGGCGCAAGCTGATGGTCGCGAGCGCAGCGGTGCTGCTGGCGGGCTGTAAGGTGATCCCCGGTGGCGGAACAGCTCCACTGCCCGCTCCCAGCCCGACCCCGACGCCAAGTGCGACCGGCCTGCCCAGCGACGAGACTCGTCACCGCATTGCACTGCTGGTGCCGATGTCCGGCGCGAATGGAGCGGTTGGCCAATCCATCGCCAACGCGACCACGATGGCGCTTCTCGACACGAACGCGGACAACCTTCGCATCACGACATACGACACCGCTGGTGGCGCTCGCGGCGCCGCGCAGCGCGCGGTGGCGGACGGCAACAAGCTGATACTGGGCCCGCTGCTGTCGGACGACGTGGCGCAGGTCCTGGCCGCTGCGCGGCCCGCCAATGTGCCGCTCATTACGTTTTCGAATGACACCAAGGTTGCCGGCCCAGACGTGTTCGTCATGGGTCTCGCGCCCGAGCAGTCGGTCGAGCGGACCGTCTCCTATGCCCGCGGGCACGGGTCATCGCGGTTTGCCGCGATCATCCCGGAAGGCGAGTACGGCCAGCGCGCCGCCGCCGCTTTCCGCACCGCCGTCGCCAATTCTGGCGGCACGCTTGCGGGCATCGAGACGTATGCGCGCGGAAATACCTCGATCGTCAGTTCGGCCACCAGGCTCGTCCAGAAAGGCGGCTACGACACCGTACTGATCGCCGACGGCTCGCGCCTCGCCGGGCAGGCGGCAGCGGTGCTGCGGCCACGCGGCGCGGGTGCCACCAAGATCCTCGGCACCGAGTTGTGGAGCGGCGAAAGCGACGTGACCCGCACGGCTTCATTGCGCGGAGCGTGGTTCTCAGCCGTCTCCGATGCGCGGTTCCGCCGCTATTCCGAAAGCTACAAAGCACGTTTCGGCGGTCAGCCTCACCGCGTCTCGACACTGGGTTATGACGGTGTCCTGCTGGCCTTGCGCGTTGCCCGCGACTGGCGGCCGGGACGGACGTTCCCTAACTCGCGCCTCCGCGACGCGGGCGGCTTCCTCGGCCTCGACGGCGCATTCCGGTTCGAACGCTCAGGCGTCGCCGAACGGGCGATGGAAGTGCGCGAGGTCCGCGACGGGTCCGTTTCGATCATCGATGCCGCGCCCGCCAAGTTCGGCGGCTGACGATAACTCGCTGGTCAGCTTGAAGGGCGGCGAATCGCCGTCCTATAGCCTTCGCCATGTCCGAAGACCTGTTTGCAGCAACGACCGCGACCAGCGGTGATTACGACGCTTCGTCGATCGAGGTGCTCGAGGGTCTGGAGCCCGTGCGCCGGCGGCCGGGCATGTACATCGGCGGGACCGACGACCGCGCGCTCCATCACCTCGCCGCCGAAGTCCTCGATAACTCGATGGACGAAGCGGTCGCCGGACATGCGAACCGGATTGAGGTCGAGCTTGGCGAAGACAATGTCCTGTCAATCAGCGACAACGGACGCGGCATACCGGTGGACGAGCATCCCAAATTTCCCGGCAAGTCGACCCTCGAGGTGATCCTCACCACTTTGCACTCCGGCGGCAAGTTTTCGGGCAAGGCCTACGCCACCAGCGGCGGCTTGCACGGCGTCGGCGTCTCGGTCGTCAACGCGCTCAGCGACATGACCCGGGTCGAGGTGGCCCGAAACCGCGAATTGTTCGCGCAGGAGTTCAGCAAGGGCAACCCGACCGGACCGATCCGCAAGCTTGGGCCCACGCCCAACCGGCGCGGCACGACGGTCACCTTTCACCCGGACCCGGAAATCTTCGGCGACCGCCAGTTCAGCGCGAAGCGGTTGTTCAAGCTCGCTCGTTCGAAGGCCTATCTCTACGCCGGGGTCGAAATCCGCTGGAAGTGCGCGGTATCGCTGTCGAGCGACGACGTGCCCGCGGAAGCGATATTCCAGTTTCCCGGCGGCTTGGCCGACCATCTCGCTGAGCAAGTCGGCGGGCGCGAATGTGTGACCGCCCGGCCCTTCGCCGGACGACAGGATTTTGCCGACGAGCACGGCCGTGTCGAATGGGCTATCGCCTGGCCGCTTTGGTCAGACGGCGCATTCAGCTGGTACTGCAACACTGTACCTACCCCCGACGGCGGCACCCACGAGCAGGGATTGCGGGCGGCCCTGACCAAGAGCGTGCGCTCTTTCGGTGAACTGGTCGGCCAGAAGAAGGCCAGGGACATCTCGGCCGACGACGTCATGACCGGCTCGGAGGTCATGCTCAGCGTGTTTATCCGCGACCCGCAGTTCCAGAGCCAGACCAAGGACCGTCTCACCTCTCCCGAAGCGGCGCGACTGGTCGAGAATGCTGTTCGCGACCACTTCGACCACTTCCTGACCGACAACATGGAGCGCGGCCGTGCGTTGCTTGGCTCGATCCTCGAACGGATGGACGAGCGGCTGAAGCGCAAGGCCGAACGCGAAATCAAGCGCAAGACTGCCACGAATGCCAAGAAGGTGCGCCTGCCCGGCAAGCTGACCGACTGCACCGGCGAAGGCGACGGCGAAACCGAACTGTTCATCGTCGAAGGCGACAGTGCAGGAGGAAGCGCGAAGCAGGCACGCGACCGCAAGACGCAGGCAATATTGCCGATCCGCGGCAAGATCCTCAACGTCGCGAGCGCCAGCGCCGACAAGATTCGCGCCAACAGCGAAATCGCAGACCTCTCGCTTGCGCTCGGCTGTGGCACCCGCAAGGACTGTAACGCGGACCAGCTTCGCTACGACCGGGTCGTGATCATGACCGACGCGGACGTCGACGGTGCGCACATCGCCACGTTGCTGATGACCTTCTTCTTCCAGGAAATGCCCGACATCGTCCGCCGCGGACACCTGTTCCTTGCCCAGCCCCCACTCTACCGCCTGACGGCGGGCAAGGAGAGCGCCTATGCCCGCGACGACGCCCATCGCGCCGAGCTTGAGGCGACGCTGTTCAAGGGGCGCAAGGTGGAAGTGTCGCGGTTCAAGGGCCTCGGCGAGATGAACCCGCAGCAGCTCCGGGAAACGACGATGAGCCCATTGAGCCGCAGCATGGTGCGCATCACGCTGCCGCCGGAGCACGAACAGCGTCATGCGATCAAGGAACTGGTCGACCAGCTCATGGGTCGGAATCCGGAACACCGCTTCAACTTCATCCAGAACCACGCCAGCGACCTCGATCGCGACCTGATCGATGCCTGATCGCCGCCGGCCGATCGCCGGACTTTTCATCGGCGCCGGATCGAACCGGCTTGTCACCCTGCTTCTTACGCTGAGCTGCATCCTGCTTCTGGTCGCGATCACCGCCGCCTACTTCGCGATCGCTGAAGTCGGGAAAAGCACCGAGCGGGTCGAACATACGTTACGCGTCGAATCGGCGATCAACCGGCTCGCGGCGCTCAACGAGCAGATCGAAACGGCACGGCGCGGTCAGTTGCTTTCGCCGAGCAATACTTTTGCAAACATCCTTCAGAATACACAGGCCGACTTTACGGCGGAACTGAACTCAATCGGATACCTTACGTCCGACAACGAATTGCAGGCTCAGCGCGTCTCGGAGGTTCAATCGTTGAGCAAGGAGCGAGCTCCGTTGCTGTCCGACTTGATCCTTTTCCCCGCGGGCGCTGCCGCAGCCGTCCAGGAGAAGGGCCTCGACCAGGACCGCGGGGTCCAGATCGCCCGGCGTATAAGGGCGATAGCGCGGACGATGATCGAAGACGAGGCCGAGCTGTTGGTCGTTCGATCGACAGAACAATCGCGCTCGACACGGCAATTCTACCTGATCGGCGGCGCAGCGACGGTCATGCTGGTCACGTTTCTGCTGGCCTCGATCGTGCTGGTCTTGCGTTACAACGGCGAACTGAACCGGGCGCAGGCGCAGCTCCGGCGAAGTAACGAGGGGTTGGAAATCGCAGTTGCCGACCGAACGGCCGAACTGTCCCGCGCGAATCAGGAAATCCAACGCTTTGCCTATATCGTCAGCCATGATCTGCGCTCACCGCTGGTCAATGTGCTTGGCTTCACCTCGGAACTCGACGAAGCGCGCAAGATCATCAGGACATTCCTGGAGCGATTGTTCGAGCGGCATCCCGCGCTTCGAGACGAGACCGTCTGGCTCGCGGTGGAGGACGAACTGCCGGAAGCCCTTCGTTTTATCCGTTCTTCGACCGAGAAGATGGACCGCCTGATCAATTCCATCCTCGAATTATCACGACAGGGTCGCCGAACCCTGAGCCCTGAACAGCTCGATATGAATGAATTGGCTGACGGTGTCGCAAGTTCGCTCCATCAGTTGGCTGAGAGTTCAGGTGCGACCGTCGTCGTCGAGCCGATCCCTGCCTTGACCAGCGACCGACTGGCAGTCGAACAAATCCTCTCCAACCTCGTCGAGAACGCACTCAAGTATCTCGATCCCCAGCGGCCGGGCCGCGTGGTGGTCAGCGGAACCACGCGAAACGGAATGGTCGAGATTGCCGTCGCGGACAATGGCCGCGGCATCGCCGAGGCAGATCTGGAGCGCGTTTTCGAATTGTTCAGGCGCGCCGGCACACAGGACCGCCCCGGTGAGGGGATCGGACTCGCCAATGTCCGGGCCTTGGCCTATCGCCTTGGCGGACGGATCGAACTTGAATCCATCCTCGGTGAAGGCTCGACTTTCACCTTGGCCTTGCCACTCACTTTCTCTCCAACGGAAGTCACCACATGAACGCGCACCACCCCGTCAACATCGTCATGATCGAGGACGACGAGGGCCATGCCCGGCTGATCGAGAAGAACATCCGACGCGCCGGTATTTCGAACGACATTCGCCATTTCACCGACGGTACGACTGCGCTCGACTACTTGTTCAACGCGCCCGACGGGCCTGCGCTGAACGGCCCGTGCATGGTGCTGCTCGATCTCAACCTGCCCGACATGAGCGGGACGCAGATTCTCGAGAAGATCAAGCAGGACCAGCGCCTGCATCGCACCCCGGTGGTCGTGCTGACCACGACCGACGACAAGATCGAAATCCAGCGTTGCTACGATCTCGGCTGCAACGTCTACATCACCAAGCCGGTGAACTACGAAAGCTTCGCTGACGCGATCCGCCAGCTTGGGCTGTTCCTGGCCGTGATCCAGGTGCCCGAGGCGGACTGACCATCGCGGACCCGCGTATTCTCTATGTGGACGATGACGACGGCCTGCGCCGTTTGACCTCGCGCGCCCTCGATCGACGAGGATTCGTCGTTGAAACGGCTGCGAGTGCGGATGAAGGTCTTGCGCGGCTGCAATCAGAGCAGTTCGACCTCGTCGCCATCGATCACCATATGCCCGGCAAGAATGGTCGCCAGATGCTGGACGAGATCGTTGCGCTGGACAGCCACCCGCCGGTTGTGTTCGTCACCGGCAACGACGACACTTCGATCGCGGTCGACGCCCTTCATGCAGGTGCCCTCGATTTCGTTGTGAAAACCGTTGGCGACAGCTTCTTCGATCTCCTCGACGGGCGGTTTCGCCAAGCCCTGACCCGGGCCGATCTCGAAAGTTCCAAGCGGCGGGCAGAGGCCGAACTACGCGCGGCCAACGAACTTCTCGAATTGCAGGTGCGCGAAGTCCACCACCGCGTCTCGAACAGCCTGCAAATGGTGACGAGCTTCGTCGGCATGCAGGCAAATCGGTCAGACAATCCTGCGGTGCGCAGTGCCCTAGAGGACGCGCAGAATCGGATTGCGGCGATCAGCAAGGTCCATCAGCGGCTTTACACGCGCGAGGACCTGACCACGATCGATCTCGATGCTTATCTTGAAAATCTCGTTATCGGACTGCAGCAGGGATTGCCCAGCCCTGACCAGGTGCGCGTGACCCTCACAAGTGAGCCGATCGTGGTTGCCACCGACGTCGCGGTGAGTGTCGGCATCATCGTCAACGAACTGGTGTCAAACGCCGCAAAATATGCCTTCGGGCCAGAAGTCGGCGGGTCCATTGAAGTGAGCTTGCGCGCCGTAGGAGCGAATGGTTTTGCCGTCCGGGTCGCAGATGACGGTGTAGGCATTGTATCGGACTCGAAGCCCGTCGGCACTGGTCTTGGATCTCGGATCATGGCTGCTGTCGCCGCCGGGCTAGGGAGCAAGATCGAGACGGTTCCGCAAACTCGCGGCAGCGCGTTCGAGATTTCGGTTTCCGCCTGACCTGATCGCCAACGGAAGCTTCTTGCGGAGCGGACGATTGCCGCTTACCGCTTACGTAAAGCTTCTAGAGGAACGGGTATGGTCGAGCGCTTCGAAGGCACCAGCAGCTACATTGCGACCGAGGACCTCAAAGTAGCGGTCAATGCGGCGGCCACCCTGCGCCGTCCGTTGCTCGTGAAGGGCGAACCGGGCACGGGCAAGACCGTGCTGGCCTGCGAAGTTGCCAAGGCCATTGGGGCTCCCCTGATCGAATGGAATATCAAGTCCACGACCAAGGCGCATCAGGGCCTATACGAATACGACGCGGTAGCGCGCCTGCGCGACGGTCAGCTCGGTGAAGAGCGGGTCCATGACATCCGCAATTACATCAAGCGCGGCAAGCTTTGGGAGGCTTTCACCAGCGAGGAACTGCCGGTGCTGCTGATCGACGAGATCGACAAGGCCGATATCGAGTTCCCCAACGACCTGCTGCAGGAACTCGATCGCATGAGCTTCGACGTTTACGAGACGCAGGAGACGATCGCGGCGAAGGAAAGGCCGATCGTCGTCATCACTTCGAACAACGAGAAAGAACTGCCCGACGCGTTCCTGCGCCGCTGCTTCTTCCACTACATCAAGTTCCCCGATCGCGACACGATGCGCGAGATTATCGAGGTCCATTATCCGGGCATCCAGAAGATCCTTGTGACCAAGGCGATGGATGTATTCTACGACATCCGCGAAGTGCCCGGCCTCAAAAAGAAACCATCGACCAGCGAACTGCTCGACTGGCTGAAGCTGCTGCTCCACGAGGACATGCCGCTCGATGTGCTTCAGTCTAAAGACCCGTCGAAGGCGATCCCGCCGCTCCACGGCGCGCTGCTCAAGAACGAGCAGGACGTGATGCTATTTGAGCGGCTCGCCTTCATGTCGCGCCGCCAAGGCGCCTGATCGCCATGGTGCGCGCCGGCTTTACCAGCTGGCGCGCCTGCCTCTGCTGGGGGCTGGCAACGCTTGCCGTCTCGCAATCCTTCGCGCTGGTCATGCCCGCCGCCCTCGCCCATCCGATACCGGGGGCGAACATCGACAATCCGGTTCTCGCGTTCGAATTTGCCCGCTCCCCGTCCGATCTCGATGCGATTTTCGGTACCGTCGGCGACCCGCAGCGTGCGGTCCGCATCGCCGGGATGAACCGGGGCAACCTTCTCGATTACCTGTTTATGCTGGTTTACGGCTCATTCCTGTTTGCGTTCTTCGCCGCGACCGCAACCGAGACGGGGGACCGCCGATGGTTGCGCATCGGTTGGCTGGGACCGATCGCAGGCTGCGCCGACGGCATCGAGAACGGTCTGCTTCTGTCGATCGGGACCGCCATGACCAACCCTTGGCCCGAACTCGGGTTCTTGCCGTTTCCGGTATGGACGAAGTTCGTACTGCTGGCGGCAGCAAGTGCAGCAACTGCATTTGCCTTTATCCGAATGCGCGCCTGGCCGCTTGCGGTCGCCTGCGTGCCTGCGCCGTTAGCAATCTGGTGGGGTGCGGCCGAGCCGATGCGATACGGTCAATCGGCGGCCAGCACGATTGCCCTTTGCTGGGCTGCCATGCTCGGCTGGGCAATCTGGCGCGCGGTGCGTCCATTGAGGGCGACTACCTAATTCCAAATCCTTGCGTATCCGGCGTAGGCCGATACGCTTGGGACGGGTCTGTCTTTGTGAGGATAATGCAAAAGCGATGACCGACGAGCGCCAGAACGATCGCCATCCGCTAGAGGTGTGGGGGTTTTACAGGACGCCTGCCGGCGGGCGGCGGGATGTTCCGATCAAGGATTTGTCGGAGCACGGTTGCAAGTTCTTCGACAAGTTTTCGAGTTTGTTGCCAGGCGCTGAGATCCGATTACGGATCGAAACTCTTGGCCCCTTCCCCGCGACCGTCCGCTGGCAGGAAGACGGCTATGTCGGTGTAGAATTCTCGCACCGCCTATATGGCCCGACGTTCGACCACATTCGAATTCGGCTCGCCAATCAGAGGACGTAAGCGAGCTCGAAATCCCCCCAGCGCCTACCGTTGATGACGATTGGCACATAGACGTTGCGGACGATCTCGTAGGTCGTGCCGTCGCCTTCCTGGCGATAGACGGCCATCATGTAGGGCGCATTGCTCGCCTTGGCCTTCCGGTCGATCGGGTCGAACAGAATCCGCCCGTTGCGGCAGTACTTGGTGTCATGTGCCAGATCCCCCGTCGGACGACGGGACCGTTCGGAAACGTGAGTAGGCAAGAAGCCCTGCATGTTGGCCTGGCTGCACATCTTTATCGGCCCGCCTTCGGCAACGACCCGGTCATTGACCGGGCGCCAGTACGCATCGGCCCAGTCGCTCATCGCGGTGCGATAGAGCGTTGGGTTGCTGCCCGGAACTTCGCGATAATCGTAATCGAACAACGCACCGGCGGTTAGCGCGCCCGATGCGATGCCACACTCGGCCTGTGCGACGATTTCGGCGGCGTAGCTGCGCGCCTTTTCGACCATCAGGCTATCCTGCGGCGAGAGCCCCGCCTTGACCAGTTCGTCGAACATCGAGCTGGCCGTGAGCTCGAGCTCCTCGATCCGCGAATGCGCACCCGCCAGCTTGTGCTCGTTGTCGATCGCGGCGTGGTCGAACGATTCCAGCACTTCCTGCACTGCGTGAACATGATTGCTGATGGTGGCCGTCGCGCGCGTGATCTGGTCGTTCTGGCCATCGACCTCGACGATCAGTTCGTTGACCGAGCGCATCGTGTGCTGGATCTGTCCGACCGAAATCTTGGCCTCGCCGCTCGCCTTGCCGCCGCGCTCGATCTTTGCGATCACCTCGTCGGCTTCCTTGCCCAGGGTGTCGATCGTCCGACCGATTTCCTCGGTGGCCCTGCGTGTTTCGCTGGCCAGGCTCTTCACCTCGTTGGCGACAACGGCAAAAGTGCGTCCGGCATCGCCAGCGCGCATCGCCTCGATCGTGGCATTCAGCGCGAGTATGTTTGTCGTCTCGGCAATCTGGTCGATCTCGTGCGCGCTCGAGCGCACCTGGGCCATCGCGGCGGCAAAGCCTGTGACGTGCTGGGTCAGCGTCTCGACGAGTTCGAGCAGCTCGGTGATCTGGTCGAGCGAGGACTGGATCAGCGAGGATCCCTCGCCCAGTCGCTCGATGGCGCGTTCGGACAGCAGCCGCGCTTCATCGCTCGCCTGCGCGACCAGCACCTGATCGGTTTCGAGCGCTGCAACGGTTTCCTGAAGTGCTGAATGTTCGGAACGTAGCCGCTCGGAAGAGACCATCACCGCCTCGATGATGCCCGCAACGTCGGTACAGCCGACCGTGACCTCGCCGCAGCTCGCCGAGATTCGGTCGATGCTATGGCCGGCGGCCATGTCGATAGCGGTGTTTTCCATAAGCCCCTTCGCGCCCCGTAATCTGCACGCCGGCATAGGGCGCACGTGGTTAGCGAAGGTTTAAAGGTCCGGGGAATTTGTCGGCCGATCGCGCTGGCGCGACTCCCCTGTGGCCATTAAGGTCCGCACCATGTTCTTCAACTTCGTCGACGAGCTCCGCGCCGCCGGAATCCCCGCCAGCTTCAAGGAGCATCTCACCCTTCTCGAAGCGCTCGACAAGGACGTGATCGAGCAGACTCCCGAGGCTTTCTATTACCTGAGCCGGGCAACGTTCGTGAAGGACGAAGGGCTGATCGATCGCTTCGACCAGGTTTTTCAAAAAGTATTCAAGGGCATCCTCACCGATTACGGGCAGCAGGCGGTCGATATTCCCGAGGAGTGGCTGAAGGCGGTCGCCGAGAAGTTTCTGACACCCGAGGAAATGGAGGCAATCAAGTCGCTCGGATCGTGGGACGAGATCATGGAGACGCTCAAGAAGCGGCTCGAGGAGCAGGAAAAGCGGCACCAGAGCGGCAACAAGTGGATCGGTACAGGCGGCACCTCGCCCTTCGGCAACGGTGGGTACAATCCCGAGGGCGTCCGCATCGGCGGCGAGAGCAAGCACAAGCGCGCGCTCAAGGTTTGGGAAAAGCGCGAGTTCAAGAACCTCGACAACACCCGCGAACTCGGCACCCGCAACATCAAGATGGCGCTGCGACGCCTGCGCCGATTTGCACGTGAAGGAGCGGCGGAGCAACTCGACCTCGACGCCACGATCGAAGGGACGGCCAAGCAAGGCTGGCTCGACATTCATATGCGACCCGAGCGTCGAAATGCAGTGAAACTGCTCCTGTTCCTCGACGTGGGCGGATCGATGGACCCGTTCATCAAGCTGGTCGAGGAACTGTTCAGCGCCGCCACGGCCGAGTTCAAGAACCTCGAATTCTTCTACTTCCATAATTGCCTCTATGAGGGCGTGTGGAAGGACAATCGCCGACGCTGGGCAGAGCGCACCAAGACGTGGGACGTGCTCCACAAGTACGGCCACGACTACAAGATCGTGTTCGTCGGCGACGCGGCGATGAGTCCATACGAAATCACCCATCCAGGTGGCAGCGTCGAGCACATGAACGAGGAAGCCGGCGCCACCTGGATGCAACGCGTGGTAAACACCTATCCCGCGACCGTCTGGCTCAACCCCGTGCCCGAGCAGCAATGGGGTTATTCCCAGTCGACGAAGGTGATCAAACACCTGGTTAATGACAGGATGTATCCGCTGACCCTCGACGGGCTCGACGATGCGATGCGCGAGCTAAGCCGCAAACAAGGCTAATTCCGCGGGATTTCAGGTCTGGCGATCGAGCTCGTCGTTGAGCCGCAAGCTGCAGCGCCAGAAGAAGAACGCGGGGATCAGACCCATGAACGTGGCTGTGTACAGCACGACCTGCACACTATTTTCGCCGAAACTCGGCTTGATCCAGTCGGACAACATGCCGAACAGCAGCGGCCCGAACCCCAGGCCAATCAGGTTCTGGAAGAACAGCAGGACTGCGGCGGCCATGGCGCGCGATCGGATCGGGACCAGTCCCTGCACGCTCGAATAAACCGGCCCATAATAGAGTGAATTGAGCAAGGTCGGGATAAACAGGAGGACCAGCGCCATGCGCCATTCGCCTGCGGCATAACCAGCATAGGCAAGCGGGATCGCAAGCGCCATGCCGACCGCGGGCGCGGTCAGCACATGGCGCCGGTTTGTCGCCCCCCATCGGTCGGCGATCTTGCCGCCGAGCCACGTTCCCAAGATGCCGGCGACACCGTTGATCACGCCGAAATAGAGTCCAACCTCGCCGGGGCTGAGACCGTGGGTTCGCTGGAAGAAAATCGTCGCCCAAGTCGTCTTGCCATAGCTGAGAAAGGCAGCGCTCGATGCGGCGATCAATAGGAAAATCATCGCCTTTGAACGGAAGATCGACCTTAGCACATCGGCGTTGGAACTGGCTGGCGAAGTGTCCAGCGACGCCTCGGCGTGGTGTCGAGGCTCTTTGAGCAACATCACGACGACGACGGCAAGCAAGACACCGGGCAAGCCGACCACGACGAAGGCGTTACGCCACCCAACTGCATCGGCCAAAAGGCCGCCAATGATCATCCCGAGCAATGTGCCGATCGGAATCCCGAGAGCATAGAATGCCAAGGCCGAAGCACGCCGTTCCTTCGGCACCATGTCGCTGATCAGCGAGTGAGCCGCAGGCGTACAACCGGCCTCCCCGACTCCCACGCCGATCCGGGCGACCAAAAGCTGGACGAAATTCTGCGCCAGACCGCACAGTGCGGTCATTGCCGACCAGGTCGCCAGCGCTATGGCGATCAGCTTCGGCCGGTGCGTCGATGGGCGATCGGCGTAGCGAGCGATCGGCAGGCCAAGCAGCGTGTAGAACAATGCGAACGCAAGTCCCGTCATCAGACCGATCTGCGTGTCGCTGAGTTCCAGATCGCGCGCGATCGGCTCAGCCAGGATATTGACGATCTGGCGGTCGATGAAATTGAAGATGTAAACGACCAAGAGGATCCAAAGCGTGACCTTCAGGCCCCGCTGCGCCGGGGCGTCGGTATGCGTCGGCGCACTGGCCATCTGTATGTCCTCTCCGCAGCGTATCGCTGTCTGGCGACACGCTCGGGCAGGCTTACGTTTAGGTCAAGGCAAAAGCGGCGGAATTGCCGCTCAGTAGAGCAGATGCGGGTCCACGTCTGCGCGCCAGCTCGCTTCATCGCCTGCGGCCAGTTGTTCAAGATCGCCCGATTCGGTTGCCGCGTCGTCGACCCATTGGCGCAAGGCGCCGCCCCCATTGATCACATCGATCGCGAGCCGGTCGAGTTCGTACTCGTAGGGAAAGTCGCGCCAGAGCGCATAATCCGGATTCAGTTTGCGGATCGCCTTGAACGCCAGGGCCTGCAGCCGCCACGGTCGGAAGGCTTCGTGTTCGTAGAAGCGGTGCTCGGCGTGGATCATCAGCCCGCTGCACAGCTCCCCGGCATGCTTATGGAATGTCGGCTCGAACCAGCACGGACGGATATGGCATCCCGAAAGCCAGTCGGGGGCGATACGCTGCATCTCTGCCAGGACCGCCGCCGCATCTACATCGGGTGCGCCGAACAGCACCTCGAGCGGCCGGGTCGTCCCGCGACCCTCGCTGAGGTTGGTGCCCTCCAGCATAACGGTCCCGGCATAGGCGCGCGCCATGTTGAGGCTTGCCGCGTTCGGGCTCGGATTGATCCATATCCGGTCCGTGGGCCAGCCAAACCCGGGTCCGGCCTCAGGCAACCAGTGGTGCATCTCGATAACCCGGTATGCGACATTGAGGTTGAACCGCTTGATGAACCAGTGACCCATCTCACCCATCGTCAGCCCGTGCCGCATCGGCATCTCGGCCGCACCGACGAAACTTTCCTGTCCGGTGACGAGCAGTGTGCCTTCGACCGGGCGGCCCGCCGGATTGGGTCGGTCGAGCACCCAGACTTCCTTGCCGTGCGCCGCCGCGGCCTCAAGCAGATAGAGCAGCGTGGTCACGAACGTGTAGATACGGCAGCCGAGGTCCTGCAGGTCGAACAGGAACACGTCGGCGGTGCTCATCATCTGGCCAGAGGGCCGTCGTACTTCGCCGTAAAGGCTGAAGATCGGTATGCCGTAGGCGGGATCGGTTTCGTCCGCCGTTTCGACCATGTTGTCCTGCTTGTCGCCCTTCAGACCGTGCTGTGGCCCGAATGCGCTGGTCACATTGACCCCTGCCGCGATCAGGGCATCCAGACTGTGCGTGAGGTCAACGGTGACCGAGGCCGGGTGCGCCACCAATGCGACCCGCCGGCCGGACAAGTCGCGAAGGAGTTCCGGCTCGCTGAGCAGCCGGTCGATACCGAATTTCATGCCCGACGCGGTGGCTCAAGCGTGGCCGCGAAGCAAGCCGGGTCGTGGAAATCGGGCTTCGCTGCGGGATGCGCGAGCGACCAGAAGCTCTTCACCCCGCCGATCTCCTCGATCACGGCCGCGAAGTTGGCGTCGGCGGGAAGTGTGGGCAGGACGTCGCGCGGGATCGCGGCATCGAAAATCGCAAAGGAACTGCCGATGCGGATCGTGCAGTCGGGTTCGCGCGACGCAGGACGTTCGCTCATTCCGGCACGATACCCGCCAAAGTCGTATACGGCCCAGCGCTCCGAAGGCGACAGGTTGAACTCGACGTAGCCGTCGTCGCCGATGGGTTTGAGGAAAAGCTCGAAGCAGGTCGTCAGCCACAAATCGTCGGCACGGCCGCGACCGGCAAACGCGGGTACGACAAGATCCTGAGCGCCATCAACGCGCCAGCGAACCCGCAGCCAGGCGTCGTCGAAGCCGATCACTTTCGATTCGACCGCCGTCACCCCGCGCGGAGGGTGCGCCGGGTGCGCCACCAATCGATGCGTTTGCATGTTCTCGCCCCCGTGCTAACCGCGCGCCCGCCATGAGCGACTACAAATCCGATCTCCTGCGCCTGCTCGACCAGCGCGGCTATGTCCACCAGATGACCGACGCGGCGGGTCTGGACGCCCTCGCCGCGCGGCAAATCGTGCCCGGGTACATCGGGTTCGACGCGACTGCGCCCTCGCTGCACATTGGCAGCCTCGTGCAGATCATGATGCTGCGTCGCCTTCAGCAGACCGGGCACAAACCGATCGTCGTCATGGGCGGTGGCACGACCCGGATCGGCGACCCCACGGGGCGCGACGAAAGCCGCAAGATGCTGACGGACGCGGCGATAGAAGACAACATCGCCGGGATCCGCACGGTGTTCGAGAAATTGCTCACGTTCGGCGACGGGCCGACCGATGCGGTGATGGTCAACAACCACGACTGGCTGGGGCAACTCGGCTACATCGAGCTTTTGCAGGAAGTCGGCACACATTTCACTATTAATCGTATGCTTACGTTCGATTCGGTGCGGTTGCGGCTCGACCGCGAACAGCCGATGACGTTCCTCGAATTCAACTACATGATCCTGCAGGGCTATGACTTCCGCCACTTGTCGCGCGACATGGGCGTGCGGCTGCAGATGGGCGGAAGCGACCAGTGGGGCAATATCGTCAACGGCGTGGAACTCGGCCGCCGCATGGACGGAGCCGAGCTGTTCGGCGTGACGACCCCGCTGCTGACCACCGCCGACGGCGCGAAGATGGGAAAGACCGCTGCTGGTGCGGTTTGGCTCAATGAGGCGCAGCTTCCGGCGTACGATTTCTGGCAGTACTGGCGCAATGTCGACGACCGGGACGTGGGCCGCTTCCTGCGCCTTTTCACCGACCTGCCGCTCGATGAAATCGCCCGACTCGAAGCGCTGTCCGGAGCCGAAATCAACAGCGCCAAGGTCGTGCTCGCCAACGAAGTGACAGCCCTCGTGCGCGGGACCGATGCGGCGCACTCATCGGAAGCGACCGCCAACACTACGTTTGCCGGCGGCGCGGGCGAAGACCTGCCCTCGCTCGCTCTCGAGGACGGTATGACGATCGTTTCAGCGCTCACTGCGATCGGCTTCACCGTTTCCAACGGAGAGGCGAAGCGCAAGGTCGCTGAAGGTGCCGTGAAGCTCGATGGCGAGCTGATCTCCGACCCTGCCGCCCCCGCCCGAGCCGGTCGCATAAGTCTTGGCAAGAAACGTCACGGCCTGCTCGTTTAGGAGCCGACCTTAACCCAATATCAGCGATTTTCGGGCACCACGGTCTCGCCACACGAACGGGAGGCCAGTGGAGTGTCTGTTGGAGCACAGCTTTCGGTAACCGACCTGCGTCGCGCTGCGCGACACCCGGTCGACTATCCGGTTATCGCGGAGCACCAGCTGCGCGGTGACCTCAAGTTGCACGTGTCGAATATCTCGGCACACGGCTTCATGGTCGACGACGCCAAGGGCCTCGAGCGCGGGGACCGGGTCATCATTCGCCTGCCTGAAATTGGCCGGATCGAAGCCTATGTCATTTGGACGCGCGACGAACGGGCGGGCTTCCAGTTCGAGCGGATTATCCGCTTAGACGATTTCATTCACGTGATCGAAGCGTTGCAACCGAACCCGCGCCTGCGCCGCGCGCGCTAGACCGCCAAGAATTCATTAGCCGACATTTCGCAGCGCTTGCTTGGCAAGGACTGCGACCGGTGCCATGCGGCCAAGCGTGAGCGCCGCGCCGCATCCCCTGTCGATCGCGAATTTTCGCGCCTATTTCCTTGCCAGGCTTGCGTCGACCATCGCCATCAGCGCTCAGGCGATGATCATCGGCTGGCAGGTCTACTCGCTCGCTCGCGAGAGCATGGGAATCAGGGATTCGGCCTTCCTGCTTGGCATGATCGGGCTGGTCCAGTTCGTCCCCCTGTTCCTTCTCACACCAGTCGTCGGCCTGGTAGCGGACACATTCGATCGCCGCTGGATTGCCCGCTTCACGATGGCGGCAATGGTCGCCAATGCGGCGATGCTTGGTCTGCTGACGTGGTCGGGGTCGCTTACCCTCCCCTACCTTTTTCTTGCTGCCGTAGTCGTTGGACTGTGTCGCGCGTTTTCCGGGCCGGCCTTCTCGGCCCTCGCGCCGAACCTGGTACCACGTGAGGTCCTGCCTGCAGCGATCGCGGTAAGTTCGATCGCGTGGCAGGTTGGCACGATTGCCGGGCCCAGCGTCGGGGGTGTTCTCTACGCTATCCATCCGGACGTAGCCTACGGCACGATCGCCACGCTTCTCACGGTAGGGCTCGGCCTGCTGTTCCTGATCAGGAAAGTACCACAGCCTGCGGTCCAGACCGATCGCCACCCGCTGCACAGAGTCGCCGACGGGTTCGCCTATGTGCGTAACAACCGGCTCGTACTGGCGACGATCACGCTCGACCTGTTCGTGGTGCTGCTGGCGGGTGCGACCGCGCTGCTGCCGGTTTTCGCTCGCGACATTCTCCATGTAGGAGCCGATGGCTTCGGCGTCCTCGCAGCGGCCATGGGTATCGGCGCTACGGCCGCATCCATCTGGTTTTCGGTCAGGCCGATGAAGACAAACGTCGGCATGAAGATGCTGGGAGCAGTGGTCCTGTTCGCAGGCGCGTTGCTCGTCTTCGGTCTCTCTAAATGGTTCTGGGTGAGCTTCGGTGCGCTGACAGTCGCGGGTGCCGCCGACATGGTGTCGGTCTATGTCCGGCAATCTCTGATCCAGCTGCACACTCCCGACGAAATGCGGGGGCGTGTCGGCGCGGTGTCCGCGTTGACGATCTCCGCTTCGAACGAACTAGGCGAGGCCGAATCGGGTCTTGTCGCCGCGCTGATCGGTCCGGTCGGCGCAGTCGTGTTCGGAGCGGTCGCGGCAATCGGTATCACGATCGCGTGGGCGCGCCTGTTCCCGGAACTTAGGCTTGCCAAGACCTTTGATCCGCCGCCACAACCGGAAACCGGACCAGCCCCCAAGGAGGCATGACATGAAAGCCGCAAGTGTTCTCGAAACCATCGGCAACACGCCGCACATCCGCCTCAGTCGCCTGTTCCCCGATCATGACGTCTGGGTGAAGAGCGAGCGGACCAACCCCGGCGGATCGATCAAGGACCGCATCGCGCTCGCCATGGTCGAGGACGCCGAGAAATCCGGCGCGTTGAGCCCCGGCGGAACGATC
Source organism: Tsuneonella sp. HG094 (assembly GCF_053819285.1). NCBI lineage: Bacteria > Pseudomonadati > Pseudomonadota > Alphaproteobacteria > Sphingomonadales > Erythrobacteraceae > Tsuneonella > Tsuneonella sp. HG094. The sequence continues at coordinate 961,853 of NZ_JBSORA010000001.1, read as the reverse complement.
ATCGAGCCGACCAGCGGCAATACCGGAATCGGCCTTGCGATGGTGGCGGCGGTCAAAGGGTACAAGCTCGTCCTCGTCATGCCCGAAAGCATGAGCCTGGAGCGGCGCCGCCTGATGCTAGCGTATGGCGCAAGCTTCGACCTGACTCCGCGGGAAAAGGGAATGAAGGGTGCACTTGAGCGGGCGACCGAGTTGGTCGCCGCAACGCCGGGTGCGTGGATGCCGCAGCAGTTCGAAAATCCGGCTAACGTCGCGGTCCACGCCCGCACAACCGCGCGGGAGATCATCGCCGATTTCGCAGACAAACCGGTCGATGTACTCGTTACTGGGGTCGGCACCGGCGGTCACCTGACCGGTTGTGCGGAAGTACTGAAGGGCGAGTGGCCATCCATGAAGGCCTATGCCGTAGAGCCCGCGCTTTCTCCCGTCATCTCTGGCGGACAGCCGGGGCCGCACCCGATCCAGGGTATCGGCGCCGGGTTCATCCCGGGAAATCTCCATACGCGTGCGATCGATGGTGCGATTCAGGTCGATGCCGATGCGGCGAAGGAAATGGCCCGACGCTGTGCGGTCGAAGAAGGCCTGCTTGTCGGCATTTCGAGCGGCGCCACCCTTGCGGCCATCGCGCAGAAACTGGGCGAACTCGCTCCGGGCAGCCGCATACTCGGGTTCAACTACGACACCGGCGAACGGTATCTGTCGGTGCCCGACTTCCTGCCCGAGGCATGACGGGAGAACCGGTCGCCTACCGGGACGGCGAGACCGAGCTTAAAGGCGCGGTCTTCCGGCCCGCGACCGCACCCCGGGCCGCGATCGCGGTATTCCCGACGATCATGAACCCGACGCCCGCGGTCGAGGCCAAGGCGCGTGCGCTGGCGGATGCGGGTTATCTCGCATTTCTTTGCGACTTCTACGGCGAGACGCCCGACAATTTTGCTGCGTCGGTTGAGCTCGCAACGGCCTTGCGCGCGGACCCGGCCGCTTATCGACGGCGATTGCTGGCTGGCATCGGACGAATGTCCGCCATCGCCCCGGGTATGCCGCATGGTGCGATCGGGTTCTGCATGGGCGGACAAGCGGTTCTTGAACTGGCGCGCGCGGGGACCACGCTAGGGGCGGTCGCAAGTTTTCATGGCCTGCTCGATACCAGGCTGCCGGCGGATCCGGGAGCGGTCTCGGCCCGCATCCTTGTGTGCCACGGCGATGCCGACGCGCTCGTTCCACGCTCGCAAGTGCTGGTTTTCTGGGAGGAAATGGACCGTGCCGGTGCGAACTGGCATTTCCACTCTTACAGCGGAGTAGTCCACGGGTTCACCAATCCCAACCCGCCGCCAGCGGGAGGACCGCCGTCATTCGATCCCAGCGCCGACCGCCAGAGCTGGGCGGCAATGTTGTCGCTGTTCGACGAGGTGTTCGCCTAGGCCCGAACGGCGATACGCCTGCGCCGGACGGACGGCAGCGCGATCGACAGTCCCACTCCGAGGGCAGCAGCGCCGGCCACGGCGAACTTCATCGCACTCAGCAGCGGTGCGTCAAACGTCGTGGTGTCGGCGGTCCACCACCAGGCCACGGTTTCGATCGCCAATTGCCCGCCGAGCAGCGTCATGAGGCCGATGGTAATGGCGATCGCGACCCGAAACGTTTCTTTCATGCGGCATCCTCCAGCCGGTAATCGCGGAATTGCTCCCGCAGATCCTTTTTGCTGATCTTGCCGGTGCCCGTGTGGGGTATGTCGTCGACGAATTCGATCGCATCGGGCAGCCACCATTTGGCGATCTTGTCCCGCAAGTGATCGAGCACATCGTCCGGCGTCACCGCCATTCCGGGCTTGGCCACACAGACCAGGATGGGCCGTTCGTCCCACCGCGGATGAGGTATGCCGATCGCCGCTGCCTCGGCAATCGCCGGGTGACCGACCGCCGCATTTTCAAGCTCGACCGAACTGATCCACTCTCCGCCCGACTTGATGACGTCCTTGGTCCGATCGGTGAGCTGCAGCGTGCCATCGGGCCAGATAACCGCGACATCACCCGTATCGAACCACTGGTCGGCATCGACCGCGTCGGCCTCGGCCTTGAAGTAGCGCTTAATGACCCACGGTCCGCGCACCTGGAGCGCGCCCGACGCCGCACCGTCGCGCGGAAGCACTTTGGCCGGATCGTCGAGGTCGACACAGCGCAGCTCCACTCCGAAGGCTGGCCGTCCTTGCTTCTGGACAAGATCGAGCTGCTGTTCGAAATCGAGCGAATCCCAATTGGCCGGCGGGGCCCCCACCGTTCCGATCGGGCTTGTTTCGGTCATGCCCCACGCATGCGCGACGCTGATACCGTTGCGCATCAATCGCTCGATCATGAACCGCGGAGCGGCCGATCCACCGATGATCGCACGCTGCAACCTTCCGACATCGCGCACGTCCTGACCGGTCGAGTCGAGATAACCGAACATCGCCAGCCACACCGTCGGGACGCCGGCCGAGTGAGTGACCTGCTCGCGCTCCATCAGATTGCACAGAACTTGCGGATCGTTGACCGCGGAATAGACGAATTTGATGCCCGGAATCGTCCCGGCCCACGGCAACCCCCAACTCGCCGCATGGAACATCGGCACGATCGGCAGCATGACCGAGCGGGAATCGAAGTCGAACAGGTTTGGCTGCACGCCTGCCATCGCGTGGAGCACGGTCGAGCGGTGTTCGTAGAGCACGCCCTTGGGATTGCCCGTCGTGCCACTGGTGTAGCAGAGCATGCAGGGATCGCGCTCGGCCACCGGCTCCCATGACGTTTGGCCGTCGTGCGCGGCAATCCAATCCTCGAACGCGATGCTATTCTCGCCGGAATCGAAACAGACGTATGTTTCCACGCACGGCCACTTGTCGCGCATCCGGTCGATGATCGGTTGGAACGCCGCATCGTAGAGCATGACTTTGTCTTCGGCGTGGGTAACGATGTATTCGAGCTGGTCGTCGAACAACCGGGGGTTGATGGTGTGGAGCACACCGCCGACACCGACCGCACCGTACCAAGTGACCAAATGACGGCTGTGGTTCATCGCGAGCGTCGCGATGCGGTCGCCCTTGCGCACTCCCGCTGCCCGCAAAGCCTGCGTCATCCGCAATGCATCGTGGCGAACCCCGGCCCACGTCGTGCGTGTTTCGCTGCCGTCGGCCCAGTGGGTGACGTGCTCCCGAAGTCCGTATTCGCGCGCCGCATGGTCGATCAGGTGAGTCACCACCAGATCCCAGTCTTGCATCGCTCCCAGCATTCCTCGCTCCTCGTTCCCGGCCGCTTACCGGCAGAGGAGCCGGATCAGGCCACCAGTCGCAGGTTCGGTCCGCGCTGGGTTGTGAGTTGCACATTGGCAAGCCCTTCGATGCTTGCCAAGCGTTCGGCGAGTTCGCCGTCGATCTGGAAATCTCCGCCGAGCCGAACCAGCGGTTCCTCGGTGCCGCCGGTGCGCAGCCGCACGCGAACCTCACCACGCCCTTCGGCGCCCTGTATCAGTTCATCCTTCAGCGATCCGATCGCCTCGGGCAGTTCGACATCGAGCGTCAGCACCATGCGAGCGGCCGCCTTGACGTCACGCAGAGGTCGCGCGCCGCGCACGGTCACCCGCGGCGGCTCGTCGGGGCTCGGGCTGTCGAGTTCCACGTTGAGGAGTACGCAAGTGCCCTCGTCCGCCCATTTCACGAAGTTGGCGACGAGCGATTCCTCGAAGCAGGCGGCCGAGAACTGGCCCGAACTGTCGGAGAAATCGGCCCGTACGAAATCCTTACCCTTGCGGGTGCGGCCCTTGTTTACTTTCTCAACCATCGCCGCAATTACCGCGGGCGCGCGTCCGCCCGCTGGCGCACCACTACCCATCAACGAGGCGAAGCTGCGCGCGCCATTGGCCGAAGCGATCGCCCGGTACTGCCCGACCGGATGGGCGGAGAAATAGAACCCGAAGTTGTCGCGTTCGCGCGCCATGCGGTCGGAGCGGGACCACGGCTCTGCGTCCTTGAGCCGCAGCGCGGTGTCCGCCTGCGCCTCGCCGCCGAACAACGCCGCCTGCCCGCTTTCCCGCTCGCGATTGGCCGCGTCGCTCACCGCGAGCAGCAGGTCGACGTTGGCGAATAGCTTGGCCCGGTCGGGTTCCAGCGCATCCAGCGCACCGGCGGCAACGAGACCTTCGAGCTGGCGCGAGTTCATCGAGCCCTTGGGCAGCCGCTCGAAAAGTTCCTGCACCGTCTCGAACCAGCCATGCGCCTCGCGCTCCTCGACGAGAGCTTCCATCGCCTTCTCGCCGACGTTCTTGATGCCCGCCAGGGCATAGCGAACCGCGTAGCCCTCGTCGGTCCGCTCGACGGTGAATTCGGCTTCCGACCGGTTCACGTCCGGCGGCGCGATCTCGATCCCCGCTCGGCGCGCATCGTCGACGAACACCGCCAGCTTTTCCGACTGGTGCATGTCGAAGCACATCGAGGCGGCGTAGAACTCCTCGGGGTAATGCGCCTTCAGCCATCCGGTCTGATAGGCAAGCAGCGCGTAAGCGGCGGCGTGCGACTTGTTGAAGCCATAGCCGGCAAACTTGTCGATCAAATCGAACAACTCGTTCGCACGTTTGGCGGGGATCTGGGATACTTCGGCACAACCGTCGACGAAGCGCTGGCGTTGCGCGTCCATCTCGGCCTGGACCTTCTTGCCCATCGCACGGCGCAGCAGGTCGGCATCGCCCAGCGAATATCCGGCGAGGATCTGCGCCGCCTGCATGACCTGTTCCTGGTAGACGAAAATCCCGTAGGTTTCGGCCAGGATGCCTTCGAGCTTGGGGTGCGGGTATTCGATCGGCACCTCGCCCGCCTTGCGCTTGCCGAACAGGGGGATGTTGTCCATCGGACCCGGGCGGTACAGCGAGACCAGCGCGATGATGTCGCCGAAATTGGTCGGCTTCACCGCCGTCAGCGTGCGGCGCATGCCTTCGGATTCCAGCTGGAACACCCCGACCGTGTTGCCACTCTTCATCAATTCATAGACTTGCGCGTCGTCGAGCGGCAGCGCGCTGAGATCGATCGTTACGCCGCGCTTCGCCAGCAGCTCGATCGCCTTCTGCAGGACCGACAGGGTCTTGAGGCCTAGAAAGTCGAATTTTACCAGTCCCGCGCTTTCGACGTGCTTCATGTCGAACTGGGTGACCGGCATGTCCGAACGCGGGTCGCGATAAAGCGGGACGAGTTGCGCCAAGGGCCGGTCGCCGATCACCACACCGGCCGCGTGGGTCGAGCTGTTGCGCGGATACCCTTCGAGCTGCATCGACAGGTCGATCAAACGCCGAACATCGTCGTCGTTGTCGTATTCGCGCTTGAACTCGCTCACCCCGTTGAGGGTGCGTGGCAGGGTCCACGGATCGGTCGGATGGTTCGGGACCATCTTGCACAGCCGATCGACGTGGCCGTAGCTCATCTGCAGGATGCGCCCGGCGTCGCGCAGCACTGCGCGCGCCTTCAGTTTACCGAAAGTGATGATCTGCGCGACGTGGTCGCCGCCATACTTCGCCTGGACATAGCGGATCACCTCGCCGCGGCGCGTTTCGCAGAAGTCGATGTCGAAGTCCGGCATCGACACGCGTTCCGGATTGAGGAAGCGTTCGAAGAGCAGGCCCAGCTTGATCGGGTCGAGGTCGGTGATCGTCAGCGCCCAAGCGACGAGCGACCCGGCGCCCGAACCACGTCCCGGGCCCACCGGGATGCCGTTGTCCTTCGCCCACTTGATGAAGTCCGCGACGATCAGGAAGTAGCCCGGAAACCCCATCTGGTTGATGATGTCGATCTCGAACTCCAGCCGATCGACGTAAACCTGCAGTTCGTCGTCAGGGAGTTCGCCATACTTCTCGAGCCGGGCCGCGAGACCGCGCCGCGAATCCTCTGCCAGCATCCTCGCCTCGCCCTCGAGGTCGCCGGCCAGGCTCGGCAGGATCGGCGCGCGGTTGGGGGGCGCGTAGGCACACCGCTGTGCCACGACGAGGGTGTTGGAAGTCGCCTCGGGCAGGTCGGCGAACAGTTCCTCCATCATCGGCGCCGACTTTACGAACGCCTCGGGATTGGAGCGCGGACGCTCGGCAGCATCGATGTGGGTCGAGTGCGCGATACACAACATGGCGTCGTGCGCCGGGTGGAAGTGCGGGTCGGCGAAGTTCGCCGGGTTGGTTGCCACCAACGGCACGTTTCGCGCGTAGGCGAGGTCGATGAGTGTGTCCTCGGCCGTATCGCACACGGCCGAACTGCTGCGAGCCAGTTCGATATAGAGGCGGCCCGGAAACAAGCCTTCCAGCTTTTCGCACAACGCTTCGGCCTCGTCCTTACGGCCGTCGGCAAGGAGGCGTGTCAGTGCGCCCTCGCCCGCACCGGTCAGAGCGATAAGACCTTCAGTCCTGCCCTCCAGATCGGCGAGCTTGACGTGCGCCGGAAGCTCCATCGGCCGATCGAGGTGCGCCTGGCTGACGAGGTGACACAGGTTGTGATACCCGGTCTCGTCCTGCGCGAAGAGCGGCAGGTAATCGATCGTCTCCCCCGAGTCCCCGCGCGCGATGCCGAGCAGCGTGCCGACAATGGGCTGGATGCCGAGATCGAAACACGCCTTGGCGAAGGCAACCACACCGTACAGGCCGTTCCGGTCGCAGATCGCGATGGCCGGAAAGCCCCGATCCTTGGCAAGCCGCGCGATCGCCTTGGGGTCGATCGCCCCTTCGAGCATCGAGTAGCTCGACATGACGCGCAAGGGGACGAACGGAGCGAAAGCCATGGGGCGAAGATGATGCTCCGCGCCGCGATTCGGAAGGGGTCGCGGGCGCGATTTGTCCACAGGATCAGAGCAGTCGGGCGATATCCTTCTCGATGCTGCGCGGGGCATCGTTGGGGGCATAGCGCTTCACCACCTTGCCGCTGCGATCGATCAGGAACTTCGTGAAGTTCCACTTGATCGCCTTGCTGCCGAGGATGCCCGGTGCCTCGCCCTTCATCCAGTCATAGAGCGGAGAGGCTCCGTCGCCGTTCACCTCGACCTTCTTGAGAACCGGGAACGTTACGTCGTAAGTCAGCTTGCAGAACGTCGCGATTTCCTCGGCGTTGCCGGGCTCCTGCGTGCCGAACTGGTTGCAGGGAAAACCGAGCACCTCGAATCCTTGGTCGCCGAACTTGCGCTGGAGTTCCTCGAGACCTTCGTACTGCGGCGTAAACCCGCACTTGCTGGCCACGTTCACCACCAGCAGTACCTTGCCCAGCTTGTCACCAAGATCGAGCTTGCTTCCGTCGGCGTTCTCGACGGTGAAATCGGATATCGTGGTCATCGCGGTTCTCCCTTTGAGCGAATAGACCACGCGTGACTCACGCTGCCAAGCCTGCGGCTATTCGAGCAGGCCTTCGTGGAGGCGCACCACGCGGTCCATCCGAAGCGCCAGACGTTCGTTGTGGGTCGCGACCAATGCGGCGCTGCCTTCGCCGCGCACGAGAGCAAGGAACTGCTCCAGAACGACGTCTGCCGTCTTTTCGTCCAGATTGCCCGTGGGTTCGTCGGCCAGGACGAGCTGCGGCCTGTTCGCAAGCGCCCGGCCGACGGCCACGCGCTGCTGTTCGCCGCCCGAGAGCTGGCTCGGCCGGTGGTGCAGCCGGTGACCGAGACCGAGCGAAGTCAGGATGGCCTGCGCCCTCTCCTCCGCCTCGGCCTTGACCCGGCCAGAGACGAGCTGCGGAATGACCACGTTCTCGATCGCGTTGAAATCGGGCAGCAGGTGATGGAACTGATAGACGAAGCCAAGGTGCTCGCGACGTAGCTTGGTGCGGCCTTCGGGCGGCAGCGCGCTGGCATCGGTGCCCGCGATCTCGATTTTGCCGCGAAAACCACCCTCGAGCAGGCCGACCGCCTGCAGCATGGTGGACTTGCCCGAACCCGATGGGCCGAGCAGCGCGACGATCTCTCCGGGCGCGATTTCCAGGTTCACGCCGCGCAGGACGTCGATACGCACCCCGCCCTGCTCGAACGAGCGGGCAAGGTCTGTCAGGCGGACGACGGGGCCGTTACTCATAGCGGAGCACCTGCACCGGATCGGTGCTCGCCGCCTTGAAGGCCGGGTAGAGCGTAGCGAGAAAGCTCAAGACGAGCGCGAGCAGCGCGATCCCGACGATTTCGACCGGATCAGGTCGCGACGGAAGGGTCGTCAGGAAGCGAACCGAGGGATCCCACAGGTTCTGGCCGGTCACGACCTGGATCACGTTCACGATGCCTTGCCGGAACGTGAGAATGAGGAATCCGAGCAGCAGTCCGGTGCCCGTCCCCACCGCACCGACAACGAACCCGGCGGTGACGAAAATCTTGAGCAGCGAACGCCGCGTCGCCCCCATGGTGCGCATGATCGCGATGTCGCGGGTCTTCGCGCGCACCAGCATCACGAGGCTCGAGAGAATGTTGAATGCCGCCACAAGCACGATCATCGACAGCGCGAAGAACATCGCCACCCGCTCCACCTCGAGCGCTTCGAACAGCGACGAGTTGATGGTCTTCCAGTCGTTGACCACGGCCCGGCCCGCCAACTGCTTGGCGATCGGGGCGAGGTATTCCGCGGCCTTGTCTGCATCGTCGGTCGTCACCTCGATCATGCCGATCGTGTCGCCGATGAGCATGAGGGTCTGCGCATCGGCGATCGGCATGACCACGAACGACTGGTCGTAGTCGTACACGCCGATCTCGAAGATCGCCGCGACCTGGTAGCCGACCTGGCGCGGCACCGTGCCGAACGGCGTGGAGCGGCCAGCGGGATTGATGATCGTGATCGTATCGCCGACCTGCGCGCCGATGTTCTCGGCGAGGCGGGCGCCGATCGCGACTTGGCTCGCGTCTGGCTTCAGCGGATCGAGGCTGCCCGCCACGACCTTTTCCTGCAGTTCGCGAATATTCTCGGCCGTGTTGCCGCGCACCAGCACCGCTTCGACCCGGCCGTTGAACGTGACGAGCAGCGGCTGCTCGATCAGCGGGCTCGCCTTGGTCACACCGGGCGTCTGGCGGATTTCCTGGAGGATGCCCTGCCAGTTATCGAGCCGCCCTCCGTAGGCCTGCACGATCGCGTGACCGTTCAGACCCACGATCTTGTCGAGCAGTTCGGCGCGGAAGCCGTTCATCACGCTCATGACGACGACGAGCAGCGCGACCGACAGCATGACCACACCCACGCTGATCCCGGCGACGAGTGCGATAAAGCCTTCGCCCTTGCCAGGCAGCATGTAGCGCTTGGCGATCGTCCATTCGAAAGGGGAGAGGAGCAAGGGTCGGGAGAACTCGTTCAGAAAGCGTTTCGCGGCGCGGTGTAGGGATGCCGTGCGCCAGTGGCAATGGTCGATGGGCTAATGGCCGAGGGCGGGCCGCGGGCCTTGTATTACGCCCCCAACATCGCCATTGAGCGGCGCGCGAGCAGCGAGGCCCCGAAAGCCCCATGAAATTCCAGCATCCGTTTGAAACCGCAGATGGCGACAAGCTGCGCGAGGAGTGCGGCGTATTCGGTGCGATTGGCGCGCCGGACGCGTCCGCCATCACCGCGTTAGGCCTCCATGCCCTGCAGCACCGCGGCCAGGAAGCGGCGGGCATCACCAGCTACGACGGGCAGGAATTCTATTCGCGCAAGGGCCTCGGACACGTCGCGGAGAATTTCTCGAGCGCCGAATCCCTTGCCGAACTGCCCGGCATCATGGCCTCGGGCCACGTGCGCTATTCGACCACGGGTGGATCGGGCGTGCGGAACGTGCAACCGCTCTATGCCGATCTCGCGACAACCGGCTTCGCGATCGCGCACAACGGCAACATCTCGAACGCGATGGCGCTGCGGGCGGACCTCGTGCGCAAGGGTGCGATCTTCCAGTCGACCAGCGACACCGAAGTCATCATCCACCTCGTCGCGACGAGCCGCTACGCTACGACCATCGACCGCTTGATCGATGCCCTGCGCATGGTCGAAGGCGCCTATTCGCTGATCGTGATGACCAAGCGCGGGATGATCGCGTGCCGCGACCCGCTAGGCATCCGGCCGCTGGTCATGGGCAAGCTCGGTGATACGACCGTGTTCGCGAGCGAGACCGTCGCGCTCGACGTCGTCGGCGCCGATTTCGTGCGCCAGATCGATCCGGGCGAGATCGTTCGTGTCGACTTCGACGGCAACGTCACCTCGTTGCGCCCCTTCGGCTCGCACCATCCGCGCCCGTGCATCTTCGAGCACGTCTATTTTAGTCGCCCCGATTCGATCTTCGACGGCCGTTCGGTCTACGAGGCGCGCAAGGCGATCGGGCAGCAACTCGCTCTCGAGAGCCCCGCCGACGTCGATCTCGTCGTAGCGGTGCCCGACAGCGGCGTGCCCGCAGCGATCGGCTACGCGCAGGCATCCGGCGTTCCGTTCGAACTCGGCATCATCCGCTCGCACTATGTCGGGCGGACGTTCATCCAGCCCGGCGACAGCGCGCGCCATTCGAGCGTCAAGCGCAAGCACAACGCCAATCGCGGCCTTGTCGAGGGCAAGCGCATCGTCCTGATCGACGATTCGATCGTGCGCGGCACCACGTCCATGAAGATCGTCGAGATGATGCGCGATGCCGGCGCGACCGAGGTCCACTTCCGCGTCGCCAGTCCGCCGACCGCGCACTCGTGCTTTTACGGCGTCGACACGCCCGAGCGGTCCAAACTGCTCGCCGCGCGCATGGACATCGAACCGATGCGCGAATTCATCAAGGCGGACAGTCTTGCGTTCGTGTCTATCGACGGGCTGTATCGCGCCGTGGGCGAGACGTCGCGCAATGCCGCCCGGCCGCAGTATTGCGATGCCTGCTTCACCGGCGACTATCCCACGTCGCTGACCGACCTGGCCGGTCGCGAGAATCGGGATGCGCAGCTTTCCTTCCCCGTCAACAAGGTCGCCTGAGTGACTGACAGCAAGCCGTTTGACGGCCGTGTCGCGCTCGTGACCGGGTCCAGCAAGGGCATCGGTGCCGCGACCGCCAGGGCGCTTGCCGCCGAGGGCGCGCACGTTATCCTGACCGGCCGCGACGTAAAGGCGCTGGAGACGGTCGAGGACTCGATCCACGAGACCGGCGGTAGTGCGACGATCGCCCCGCTCGACCTGTCGGAACCCGATGGCATCCCGCGCCTCGCCGCCGCGATCGCGCAGCGGTGGGACAAGCTCGACGTGCTGGTCCTGAGCGCAGCCTACCTGCCGACGCTCACCCCGGTCACGCAGGTCGATCCAAAGCAGATCGGCCAGGCGATGACAGTCAACGTGCTGGCCACGCAGGCGATGCTCGCCGCGTTCGATCCGCTGCTCAAGCGCGCCGGACATGCGCGCGTTGTCGGCCTGACGAGTTCGGTCGGCACCGCACCGCGCGCGTTCTGGTCGGCCTACGCTGCAAGCAAGGCCGCATTCGAGTCGATCCTGGACTCCTATGCGATGGAGATCGAGAAACTCGGCGACACCCGCGTAGCCGTCGTAGATCCCGGTGCGACGCGCACTGCGATGCGCGCCAAGGCCTATCCCGGCGAGGACCCCGCGAGCGTAAAGCCGCCCGAAGAGGTGGCAAAGCACCTGGTTGCTCTGCTGCAACAGGATTTCCCGACGCGGCACCGCTTTCGTCCTTAGCGAGCGCTTAACCTTTATCGGTCACGGGTCGGAAAGCAGCTTGCGGCACCCTTCGCAAAGTCTGGTCGGTGGCCCCGGTTGGACGAACCCAACCGGGACGTGAAGAAGGGCAAGTATCGCGATGATCAACATGCAGGACCGCTACGCGCTGGCCGCTCAGGAAGATCGCTGTTCGCCGCGCACGAAGATCAGCATTCCCGCGCAATTACGTGCATCGGGCGGACGCCCGTTCCGCACCGTGGTGCACGACCTGTCGATCTCCGGCTTCTCGGCCGCGGCGATCAACCGGATGCATGTCGGCCAATTCTGCTGGCTGACCCTGCCCGGCCTCGAATCGCTGCAGGCCGAGGTGATCTGGTGGGACAACTGCGTCGCCGGTTGTGCCTTTTCGGAGCTGCTGAGCCCGATCGTGCACGACAACATCCTCGCCCGCTACACGGGCGGCGGCACGGTGTACCGCCCCGTCGCGTAACCTAACGGTTGCTGGCCGCGATTACCGCATCGAGCATTTCGCGGCGCGTTTTCGATAGCCCGCTGCCGGTCGCGGTCGGCCAGTTCGAGACGACCGCGATCACCAGTCGCTGCTCCGGCACCACGGTGATCGACTGGCCGAAGATGCCTTGCGCGCCGAAGCTGGCGTTCGGATAGGTCCACCACTGATAGCCGTATCCATTACCATTGCCGAAATCGACTTGCGGCGCCCCAGCGCGGCTGAACCAGCCAGCCGGGACCGAGGGCTGCCCACCCTCGAGCGCGAACTGCCCCATGCGTGCATAATCCGACAGGCGCAGCGAGATACAGCAGCCAGCGATGTTGCGGCCGCTGAGATCGGTCATCCAGAACAGTCCGTCCGAAAAGCCCGCGGGATCGACGATCTCGTCCTTGGCATAGACCGCCAGCGACTTGCCCGTCGCGGCCGCGACGAGATCGCCCAGCAGATTGGTCTCGAGCGTCTTGTAGACCCACTTATTGCCCGCAGGCGCCTCGCGCGAGAGGCTGCGGGCATAGGTTACTGCCTGCGGTTCGCCCGCGACCGGCGCCACTTGCAGCATGCGCGCGACGTCGCTCTTGGGATCGGTGTAGTCCTCGTTCCACTTGACCCCCGAGGTCATGGTAGCGAGCTGCTCGACCGTCACGCCTTCATAGGCGGAGCCGGTCAGCTGCGGCAGGTACTTGGTGACGGGATCGGATAGACTCGCAATGAAGCCATCCTTCACCGCCGCGCCGAGCAGGGTGGCAGTGAAGCTCTTGGCGACCGAAAAGCTGGTCCAACGCCCGGTTGGACCGAAACCGAGACCGTATTTCTCGTACCGCACCCGTCCGTCCTGTAGCACCATGATCCCGGCAGCGCCCTGCCGCGCGAGATAGGCATCGAGCGTGGCGACGGTCGCCGGATTGAGCGGAGCGCCGGCTGTAAGCGACCGCACCTTCGGCGCGGGCGTGGTGTCCTGACCGGCGAAAAAGTCCTCCATCCGCCGGAAGCGGTCGGACCGGGTCGCATCGTTCCAGAACAGCACCTGCTGGTCGGCTAGCGGAACGACCTGCGCGGGCTGGGTCGAACGAACCGACGCCACTTCGGGTGCCGCCGTGCACGCGGACAGAGTGAGCGCAGCGATCGCCAAAAGCTTCTTCATGTGGGTTCCTTGATCAGCGTGACCTGGTGGACATCGATCCCGCCGCCGCGGAACCCGCCCTCGCAATACATCAGGTAATAGCGCCACAGCTGGATGAAGCGCTGGTCGAAGCCCTCGGGCAGGCGGCCTTCCTCCACTGCCGCGTCGAAGTTCTCGCGCCAGATCTTGAGCGTCTCGGCATAGTGTTCGCCGAAGTCTGCCTGATCGGTCCAGACGAGGCCGCGCGCCTCGGCAAGTGCGCGGAACTCGCTTGTCTTGATCAGCAGGCCGCCCGGAAAGACGTAGGCCTGGATGAAGTCGGCGCTCCGAGCGTAGCTTTCGAACAGCGATTCCTTCATCGAGATGAACTGGATCGCCGCCCGGCCGCCCGGCCGCAGGTTGCGGGCGATGCAGTCCATGAACGTCGGCCAGTATTCCCGGCCGAGCGCCTCGACCATCTCCACGCTGACGATCGCGTCGTACGAACCGTGCGTGTCGCGGTAGTCCTGCTTGAGGAAACGCGGGTTGACCGGGTCGCTGCGCTTCGCGCGGCAGAATGCGAGCTGCGCGTCCGACAGGCTGATCGCATCGACCTGCGTGCGCCCGTCCTGCCGCGCCGCGTGGGCCAGCATACCCCACCCGCAGCCGATCTCGAGCAGGCTGTCCGCGTCGTGCGCATGAACCCTGTTGAGCATCGCGGTCGCCTTGGCGAGTTGCCCATAGTCCAGCGGCGTCACGAACTGCTGGAACTTCGACGGCCCGCCCAGGTCCTCGAAGATCGCGCTCGAATAGCACATCGATTGGCCGAGCCACGCTGCGTAGAAGTCGTTGCCGAGGTCGTAATGCGCGTGGATGTTCCGCTCGGCGCCGGCGTGCGTGTTGCGGTTGAGCCAGTGGGCAAAGCGCGCCGCTAGTCGGAAGGGGCCGCTGGCTCTGCCGGTATCGCCGAGCGTTTCGCCGTTGGCCATGAACAGGGCGAAGACTGGCACCGGATCGGGGCTGTCCCACTCGCCCGCCTCCCACGCCTGGTACCATCCGATCGATCCGTTGGTGGCGAGACGCAGCAGCGCGCGCCAGTCGCGCAAGTGGACTTCCGCTTCGAACCCCGGATTGCGACCGCCGAGCAGCCGCGTTGAACCGTCGGGCAGGTGGCCAAGGATCGATCCGCTTTCGAGCCCCGAGTCGATCCGGTCGAGCACCTTGTGAAATCCGGGCCCGAACAGGCGTGCGACTATTCCCGGGCTGCGTTCGAACCGCGCGCCCGCCGATAGAAGGGAGCCTCCCCTACCTAGCCCCTCTGCTCTCATGCGCGCCCTATGAACCGGAGCGATTGCTCTCGCAACTACCCGCGCGCGCTTCGGTACGCGGAAAGCGCCCGCTCGCGCCCTTCGCGGTGACCGATCATCCTGACGGGATAATCGCCGCGCTTCTCATCCGGCGGATCGTGGATGTCGCTGTCCGAAAGATCGGCCAATTCGGGCACGTATTCGCGGATATAATCAGCGGCGTCGAACTTCTCGCTCTGCGTCAGCGGCGCCATGATTCGCACGAACATGTTGCTGTCGACCCCAGTGCCCGAGATCCACTGCCAGTTGACCGCGTTGTTGCCGTAGTCGGCATCGACGAGGCAGTCCCAGAACCACTGCTCGCCCCGCCGCCAATCGACCAGCAAGTGCTTCACGAGAAAGCTCGCGGTGATCATCCGCACGCGGTTGTGCATCCAGCCGGTTCGCCAAAGCTGGCGCATCCCGGCATCGACGATCGGGTAGCCGGTCATTCCCCTCTGCCACGCGGCAAGGTCGGCATCGGCGGCCTTGCCGCTGCGCCAGAGACCCGAATAACCCTCGCGGTAGCTCTTGGTGGCGTAGTCCGGGTACTGCGCGATCACGTTTTGTGCGTAGTCGCGCCAGATGACTTCTTTCGCAAATGTCGCCCAACCCTGCCCGCGCCGCCTTTGCAGCCGGTGCCAGACCTGCGCGGCCGACATTTCGCCCCAGTGGAGGTGCGGCGACAGGCGCGAGGAGCCGTCGATCGAGGGCAAGTTGCGGCCTTTCTCATACTGAGCGACATCCTCGGCCCAGTCCTCAAGGCGTTCGTGGGCAGCGGCCTCACCGACGGCCCAGAACGCGTCGATGCCCTTCGACCAATCGGGCCGCGTGGGAAGCAACTTCCAGTCGGCGAGATCGTCGCTCTCCGGCCACTTGTCCGGCGAAGCGATCGACTTGGGAGCAGCCAGCGGATCGCGCGGCGGCATCTGCTCCAGCAGCGCCTTCGAGAACGGCGTGTAGATCTTGTACGGATCGCCCGAACCGGTTCGCACGCTGCCCGGCGGCATCAGGTAATTGCCGTCGTAGAGCGCAAGGTTGACCGATTTCGCCAGCGTCTCTTCCGCCTTGCGCCACCACGGTTCGTAGTGCGCTACGGCGTGCACCCGCTCCGCGCCGGTCTCCTTGGCGATCTTCGCGATCTCGCGCGCCGCGTCGCCCTTGCGCAGCACAATCCGCGAGTGGTGCTTGCCGAGGTCCTTGCTGAGCCTTTTGAGCGACTTGTGCAACCACCAGCGCCCCGCTCCGCCGATCGCATGGTCCCCCGCCGCCGCATCGTCGAGCACATAAACCGGAATCACCGATCCTGCTTCGGCTGCGGCGTGGACGGCGGGCTGGTCGGCCAAGCGAAGGTCGCGGCGGAGCCAGACGATCTGGGGAGCGGTCATTGCTTGCGGAACCCGATGCGCCCGGTGCAGGTTCCCCGATGATGGACGACCGGATCCGAGACCCGCATCACCTTCCCGCCGAAGCGGTTACTCTGCCCAGCCGTGGTTTCACGATCGACCGCCGCAAAGCGCTGATCGCAGCAGGCGTGTTGTGGACAGGGTTCGCAATCGTGGTCTGGGCGGTGGCAAACGGACACACGCACGAATTCGACCAGTTCGGCCTCCTCTCCGCGCGCCGTGAAGGCGATCACGCTTTCGCCGGATCGTCCAAGATGCTCGAAGGCGTGCGCGACATGACCGCGATGGGCGGCGTGCTGCTGCGGAACCTGTTCGCTGTCGGTGCGGTTGTGGCGCTGCTGTTCCTCAAGCTGCGGCGCGAGGCGGTGCTGTTCGCGATGACGGTGGCCTGCGGCTGGATTGCCAACAGCCTGCTCAAGGGCATCGTCGGGCGCGAGCGACCGCAGATCGTGCCCCACCTGATGGAGGCTGGCGGCGAGAGTTTCCCGAGCGGGCACAGCTTCAACTCCGCCGTGGTATACATCGCCATGGCGCTCGCCTTCGCCTCGATGAGTTCGCGCCATTCGGTCCGCTACACGATGGTCGGCGCGGCGATGGTCCTGTCGGCGATGATCGCGTGGAGTCGGGTGATGCTGGGCGTCCACTTCCCCAGCGACGTGACCGCGGGTTGGTTGGGCGGCGCCGGCTGGGCGTTCCTCGCCGCGGCGCTGCTCTACAAGCCCGCGCGGGCGGCGGCGGACAGCGGGGTGGGCGATGCGCTTGACCCTACTCAACCGGCTCACACCGGACATCCGGCAGGGCGACGGTGAACCGGTCGCGGGCGCGCGGATCGTAGTAGCGAGCGTCGCGGAGGAGCACTGAGCCATCGGGCGCGCGCTCGGCGAAAGGAGCGCGGGACCAGTAGAGGAAGGCTCGCAGCTCCGGATTGGGCAAACCCTTAAGCCGCTCCAACCGAAGTTTGCAAAATTCCGGATTTCGATCTGGCACTTGGTTCGGCGGATGGATTGTCCAAGGCTCCCCGGTTCTTTCAGGCCAGCCAATAATTGTCTCCCGCTTCCAGAACGTAAAAGGCACCGGACTTAGAATGACCATCTGAGGTCGAACGTCACTCGTGAAACCAACGCCTGAATGCGTGATCCCAGCATTCATCCCAATATACCCCAGTGCCACCGCGATCGCGATCCGCGCGGGCTTCATCCAGTCCCCGCCCCGCCTCTCCCGCCGCAGCGAGAACCACGTCGCGAAACCCATCAGGGCCCAGAGCCAGACGTCGATGATGAACAGAACGTCGCCGTAGAACCAGCGGTGCGAGAACGGTTCCAGCAGGCGCACGCCGTAGACATTGAGCCAGTCGAGCGCCGGATGGGTCAGCGTGGCAATAAAGGCGAGCGCGAAAAGTGACACGAAGTTGACACCCAAACGCGCCGTTGGCCGCGTCCCGCGCCGCGTCTGCCAGCGGTCGAACCACCACAGCCCACCCGCGACCAGCAGCGGCAGCAGCACCCACGCGATCGGCCCGTGGGTGATCCCGCGGCGGAACGCGAGGTGCTGCACCCCGTCGAGCCAGAGGAAGCACGCCGCATCGATATCGGGCACGTTCGCACCGATGATCAGCGCGGGCATGGCGAGGCCCGTCTTCCGCTTGAGACCAGCCTGCCCGATCAGCGCGCCGACAAGACTGTGCGTGAGGTTATCCATCCCCCACCGCT
Source organism: Tsuneonella sp. HG094 (assembly GCF_053819285.1). Classification (NCBI taxonomy): domain Bacteria; kingdom Pseudomonadati; phylum Pseudomonadota; class Alphaproteobacteria; order Sphingomonadales; family Erythrobacteraceae; genus Tsuneonella; species Tsuneonella sp. HG094. Next base: position 944,160 of record NZ_JBSORA010000001.1, on the reverse strand, counting down.
AGCGCGGCGGCGAGGTGTAGGAAAACGCTAAAGCATCGGCTCGCTGGCGTTGGGACCGCCTTGCCCCGCCGGACGGCTGCTGACGGGATCGGCGGCCATATCTCCCACGGTCCAGGTCTGGCCGGTCGCGAGCAGCTTGGCGAGGTTTGCTTCCTTGCCTGCGGTGGCCTTTTCGCGCTCGGCAGCGACCGACGCCTCGAACGTCGGGCGCGGATCGTCGTAGAGCACGCCCAGCGCCATCGGGAACGGACCGAACGGCATCTCGACCAGCATGTGCGCGACCGAGCGATTCTTCACGTCATGGACGATCACGTCCGCCGCCTGCCAATCGCCGTTGATGACCTCGACTACCTTGAGGCGCAGCGCTTCGCGATCGAGCGCGATGCCCTGCGTCCCGCCAGCGAACAGCATCGGCTGTCCGTCCTCGAGCCAGAGCTGGCGATCCTCCGCGCCCTTGGGCTGGGCGAAGGCATCGAACACGTCCTTGTTGTAGACGACGCAGTTCTGGAAGATTTCGACGAAAGCCGCGCCCTGGTGGGCGTGCGCGGCGGTCAGAACCTCTGGCAGCTTCTTCGAGACGTCGAACCCGCGCCCCACGAAGCGCGCTCCAGCACCCAGCGCAAAGGCCGCGGGCCGCGCCGGATGGTCGACCGAGCCGTACGGCGTCGACGGGCTGCGCGTGCCCTCACGGCTGGTGGGCGATGCCTGCCCCTTGGTGAGGCCGTAGATCTCGTTGTTGAACAGCATGATCTGCATGTTCACGTTGCGGCGCAGGACGTGCATCAGGTGGTTGCCGCCGATGGACAGTCCGTCGCCGTCGCCGGTCACCAACCACACATCGAGGTCAGGATTGGCGAGCTTCACCCCCGTCGCGATCGCCGGCGCGCGGCCGTGGATCGTGTGGAAGCCGTAGCTTTCGATGTAATAGGGGAACCGGCTCGAACAGCCGATGCCGCTGATGAACACGGTATTCGCCGGGTCCGCGCCGAGCTGCGGCAGCGTGCGCTGCACCGCCTTGAGGATCGCGTAGTCGCCGCAACCCGGGCACCAGCGGACCTCCTGGTCGGTTTCCCAGTCCTTCAGCGTGGTGGTGATGGGGGTCATGTCGTTCATGGGTTCACCGCCTTCACGCTGGGAAGCTGCTGGTCGTTGGGCGGCACTTCGTCACCGCCGGCATCGCCGGGAACGCCGTCGAAATAGGTCGCGATGGCCGCTTCGAGTTCGGCGATCTGGAACGGCTGGCCGCTGGTCTTGGTCAGCGGCTGCGCATCGACGAGGAACTGGTCGCGCAGCACGGTCTTGAACTGGCCGGTGTTCATCTCGGGCACGAGCACCTTGTCGTAGCCCCGCAGCAACTCGCCGAGGTTGCCGGGCAGCGGCCAGATGTGGCGGACGTGGATGTGGCTCACGTCCATGCCCTTCCTGCGGCTGCGCTTAACGGCCTGGTGGATCGGGCCGTATGTGCTGCCCCAACCGACGACCGCGAGCTTGCCGCTCGTTTCGCCGACTTCGACGGCCTGATCGGCCACATCGACACCGAGTACCTTGTTCTGACGCGCGTCGGTCATCGCCTGGTGGTTGCCCGGCGAGTAGTCGATGTGGCCGGTGTCGATCGCCTTTTCGATGCCGCCGATACGATGCATCAGGCCAGGCGTGCCGGGCTTGATCCACGGCCGCGCGCCCTTCGCGTCGCGCTTGTACGGCAGGAGCGCGTCACCAGCGTTCTTCTCGGCGAGAAACTTGGCAGGCATCGGCGCATAGGTCGACGGGTCGGGAATCTTCCATGGCTCGGCGGCGTTTGCGATATAGCCGTCGGTCAGCAGCATGACGGGAGTCATGTACTGAACCGCGATGCGGCATGCCTCGATCGCGCATTCGAACACGTCGGCCGGGCTGCGCGCGGCGATCACCGGCATCGGCGCATCGCCGTTGCGGCCATATACCGCCTGGTAGAGATCGCTCTGCTCGGTCTTGGTTGGCAGGCCGGTCGAGGGGCCGCCGCGCTGCGAGTTGACGATCACCAGCGGAAGCTCGGTCATGATTCCGAGGCCCATCGCTTCGCCCTTGAGGGCAATGCCCGGGCCGGACGACGAGGTGACGCCGAGTTGCCCGGCATAACTCGCCCCGATCGCGGCGCAGATCGCGGCGATCTCGTCTTCCGCCTGGAAGGTCGTGACGCCGAATTCCTTGAGCCGCGCGAGGTGGTGCAGGATCGCCGAGGCCGGCGTGATCGGGTAGCCACCGAAGAACAGCGGCAGTTTGAGCAGCTGCGCACCCGCGACGAGGCCCAGCGCTACGGCTTCGGCACCGGTGATTGTGCGGTAGAGGCCAGGCGCACTCGGCACGGCATCGACATGGACCTGGCGCAACGGCCCGGCGAGCTCCGCCGTCTCGCCATAGGCATGGCCCGCGTCGAGCGCGGCGATGTTCGCATCGGTGAGTTCGGGCTTGGTCTTGAACTTGGCCTTGAGCCAGTCGTGGATCGGCCCGCGCGGACGGTCGAACATCCACAGCGCAAGGCCCAGCGTCCACATGTTCTTGCAGCGCAGCGCATCCTTGTTGCCGAGGCCGAAGGGCTTCACCGCCTCGACGGTCTGCGCACTGATGTCGAACGCGAGCACCTGCCACTTGGCGAGACTGCCGTCCTCCAGCGGGCTCGCGGCATACTTGGCCTTTTCGAGGTTCCGTTTCGTGAACTCTCCGGTGTCGGCGATAATCAGCCCGCCGGGCTTCACGGCGTCGATGTTGGTCTTCAGCGCCGCCGGGTTCATCGCCACGAGTACGTCGGGCGCGTCGCCCGCGGTGTCGATCGCGGTCGAGCCGAAGTTGATCTGGAACGCGCTGACGCCGAACAGCGTCCCTTGCGGCGCGCGGATTTCGGCCGGGAAGTCCGGGAAGGTCGCCAGGTCGTTGCCAGCCAGCGCGGTCGACAGCGTGAACTGCCCGCCTGTGAGCTGCATCCCGTCACCCGAATCCCCGGCGAAGCGTACGACGACGGCTTCGGGACTGACGGAATCGGCTATGGGGGCGGTCTTGTCGGCGGCTATGGTCGCCATCGGATATCCTTGTCGCGCGCCTGAGCGGCGCTTTCATCGGGTGGGCGCAGGTATGCGGCGCTCATCCCCTCCACAATCAAGTTTTTCTCCTCGAACGCGAAAATGTCGAGTGGAAAAGCACGCGCGGCTTGCCTAGGCAGCGATTTGATGCGGACTGACCCGAGGGACCTGCCATGAGTGACACCGACGATTTCGTCCGCGCCGACGTTCGCGGCTTTCTCGACATGCTGGCCGCCGTCGGTCGTCCACCGCTCGACGAACTGTCGCTCGACGAGGCACGCAGTTCGTTCGTGACGATGGGGCAGCTTGCCGAAAGCGAGCCGCGCGAACTCGCGGTAGTGCGCGACCTCACCTGTCCCGGCCCTGCGGGCGACATCCCGCTCCGGCTCTACGACGCGCGCGACAAGCGCGAGGCCGGACCGGCGGTGATGTTCTTCCACGGCGGCGGTTTCGTGATCGGCGATCTCGATACGCATCACGCCTTTTGCACCGAGTTGGCCCACGGGCTCGACCTGCCGGTGATCGCGGTCCACTATCGCCTTGCGCCCGAAGCGCCCTTCCCCGCCGCGCCCGACGATTGCGAGGCCGCGAGCCGCTGGGTCGCCGCCAGCCCGGCGGAGCTCGAACGACAGATCACCGGCCTCGTCACCACCGGCGACAGCGCGGGCGGCAATTTGACGATCGTCGTGACCCAGGCGCTCACCGACACGCCCGCTGCGGTGCCCGTCGTGGTGCAGGCGCCGATCTATCCGATCGCGAGCCCGATCGAGGATACCGCGAGTTACAAGAGCTATGGCGAGGGCTTCCTGCTGACCCATCGCTCGATCGAATTCTTCGACGCCAGCTACAAGCCCGACGAAAGCGACAAGCGGCGCTACCCGATTTTGCACCATGCCCCCGACACGAGCCCGCCGACAGTATTGATCACGGCCTCGCTTGATCCCTTACGCGATTCGGGGCGCGACTATGCGGCGCATCTCATCAAGAGCGGGGTCGAGGTGGTGTATCTCGAAGCGCGCGGATCGATCCACGGGTTCATCAACCTACGCAAGGCGATTCCCAGCGCGCAGGCCGACGTCGCCGCGCTGATCGATGCGGTCCGCCTGATGCTGGAGCGCCATTCGTGAAGGAACCCGGGTACCGTCCCTGCGTCGGCGTGATGCTGGTCAATGCCGACGGCCTCGTCTTCGTGGGCCGTCGGATCGACAACAAGGAAGGCGACTGGTGGCAGATGCCGCAGGGTGGCGTCGACCCGGGGGAGGACCTAGAAGTAGCGGTCCTCCGCGAATTACACGAGGAAACCGGCGTCACCGGCGATCACGTCTCGCTGATCGGCCGCATCGAGGAACCGATGCGCTACGACCTGCCCGAGGAGCTCCTCGGCAAGCTGTGGGGCGGCAGGTACCGGGGGCAGGAGCAGACCTGGTTCCTCGCCCGGTTCGGGGGAACCGAAGCCGATATCGACCTCGAAGCGCACGATCCGCCCGAGTTCTGCGAATACCGCTGGGTCGCCCCCGACGAACTGCCCGAGTTGATAGTCCCGTTCAAGAAACGGGTTTATCGCTCTGTCGTGGATGGATTTCGCTCGCTCATCTGAGCGAGGCGCAGCGTCTCAGTTCTGCTGGGTCACCACAGCATCGGGCATGACTGCCTCGGCGGTCAACACGCGTGCCTGCGGGCCACGAGCGATGGCAGTTTCGAGCGCGCGGGTCTCGGCGCACCTCGCGCCGCACATCGATTGCAGGCGGGCCAGGTTCCGGCGAGCCTTGTCGACCGCGCCCTTCTCCACCAGCGCGGCGCCCTCGCCTGACAGTGCGGCGAGATTGTCGGGATCGCGCGTCAGCGCTTCGCGGTAATAGCTGATCGCCTTGCCCTGAAGGCCGTTCCGACGCGCGGCATCGGCAAGGTCTAGTAGGATCGAAGTGGCTGCGGGGTCGACGGTAAGCGCCGCTTCGAACGCATCGACCGCCTTGTCGCTCTCGCCCGCGTTCAATGCTGCACGCCCCTCGGCAACCAGCGCCGCGGCCCGCGGATCGGTCACGTGGTCGGCGCCCTGCCCTACGCTGGCGGTCATCGCAAGTACGACGGCAAGGGCGGCAGCGGGGGCGGCAAAACGCATCAGCAACTCCTTCGCGGTCGGACGACCGGTCTGCGTCCGGGCGGTTTCTGGCACGGGCATATCCGCAGCGGTTAACACGCGCGAGATAGACGTGCGATGAAAAATCCGTCGGTACCATCATGGAACGGCGAAAGGCGCGATCCTTTCCCGTGCTCGCGGCCGAGCGGCAATTCGAGCCGATCGGCGGCCCAGTCCGGGTTGGCGCCGAGGAAACGATCGACCTGGTCGCGCCCCTCGGCGTCGAGCAGCGAGCAGGTAACGAATACGAGTCGTCCGCCCGGCTTCACTAGTCCGGCGGCAAGGCCGAGCAGCTGCGCCTGCATCGAGCCGTAGCGGGCGAGACGGTTGGGCGTCAGTCGCCAGCGCGCCTCGGGATTGCGCCGCCAGGTGCCGGTGCCCGAGCACGGCGCATCGACCAGTACCGCGTCCGCCGCTCCCGCGAGGTCGCCCAACGCCTCCATCTCGCGGCCCGGATCGAGAAGGCGCGTCTCGATCATGCCCGCCCCCGCTCGTTCGGCGCGCGGCGAAAGACGCGAGAGGCGCTGCCGATCGGTGTCCGAAGCGATCAGCGTGCCGCGATTGTCCATCGATGCCGCCAGCGCGAGCGTCTTGCCGCCCGCACCCGCGCACAGGTCGATCACGGTCTCGCCCGGAGCAGCCCCCACCGCAAGGCAGGCGAGCTGCGACCCCTTATCCTGAACTTCGATGAGGCCGTTCCTAAACGCGTCCCAGCTTTCGACCGAAGCCCCCGGTTCGATCCGAAGCCCTTGCGGCGCATCGGTCGGCTGCGCTGGAAGGGGCAGTTCGATCCTTGCCCGATCGGCCTTGAGCGTGTTGACGCGTAGATCGAGAGGAGCGCGATCGAGCAGTGCCTCTGCCTCAGCGCCGGAGATGCCTGATTCGGAGAGTGCCTCCACCAACCAGTCGGGCGCGTTCCCACCGTCGGCAGCATGCTCGCCCGGCCCGACCGGCTTGGGACCATGCGAAGACCCATCGAACAGCGGCGCGATGGCGGAATCGATATCCGCCAGCCGCAGCATCGCGGCGCGCCCGCTTGAGGGGATCGGCCCGCAGGCCCGGATCGCGGCGTAGGTCAGCTCGCGCACCGCGCGGCGGTCCTTGGACCCGGCATATCGGCGCGCACGGAAGTATTCGCCGATCAGGCGGTCGGCCGGCGCCCCGCCTCCGCGCGCGGCAGTGATGATCGCATCGAGCAGTTCGATCGCGGCTTGGACCCGCGCGGAGGGGGTCATCGAGCGGTCATCGCGTGGGGTAGTTCGGTGCCTCGCGGGTGATCGCGACGTCGTGGACGTGGCTTTCCGCGAGCCCGGCGTTGGTGATGCGCACGAATTTGCCGCGCTTGCGCAGGTCGTCCAGCGTCGCCGAACCGGTGTAGCCCATCGCCGCCTTGATGCCGCCGACGAGCTGGTGGATCACGTCCTTCGCCGGACCCTTGTAGGGTACCTGTCCTTCGATACCCTCGGGCACGAGCTTCAACGCCGAAACGTCCTGCTGGAAGTACCGGTCGGCCGACCCGCGCGCCATCGCGCCCACGCTGCCCATTCCGCGATAGGCCTTGTAGCTGCGGCCCTGGAACAGGAACGTCTCGCCAGGGCTTTCGGCCGTGCCCGCGAGCATCGAGCCGATCATCACGCTCGAGGCACCTGCCGCCAGGGCCTTGGCCGCATCGCCCGACGTGCGAAGGCCGCCGTCGGCGATAATCGGCACGCCGGACTTGGCGGCTTCCTCGGCGCATTCCATGACAGCGGTCAGCTGCGGCACGCCGACGCCCGCGACGACGCGCGTGGTGCAGATTGAGCCCGGGCCGATGCCGACCTTCACCGCATCCGCACCGGCATTGATCAGCGCGCGGGTCGCTTCCGCGGTGGCGACGTTGCCGGCGATGATCTGGACCGAGTTCGACAGCTTCTTCGCCGCCTCGACCGCGCGGCTGACATCCATGTTGTGGCCGTGCGCGGTGTCGATGATCACGACATCGACTTCGGCCTCGATCAGCGCCTGCGTGCGCGCGAAGCCTTTGTCGCCAACGGTGGACGCCGCGGCGACGCGCAGGCGGCCGCTCTCGTCCTTGGTGGCGTTAGGATAGGTGACGGCCTTTTCGATATCCTTGACCGTAATCAGGCCGACGCAGCGGTAGTCGTCGTCGACCACCAGCAGCTTCTCGATCCGACGCTGGTGCAGCAAGCGCCGCGCATCTTCCTGGTTGGTGCCGAGCCGCACCGTGGCGAGGTTGTCGTGCGTCATCAGTTCGCGCACCGGCTGGAGCGGGTTCTCGGCGAAGCGGACGTCGCGGTTGGTAAGGATTCCGCAGAGCTTGCCGCTGGCGTCGGTTACCGGGATGCCGCTGATGCGGTTCGCGGTCATCAGCGCCTGCGCTTCGCCCAGCGTCGCGTCGGGCCCGATGGTGATCGGGTTTACCACCATTCCGCTTTCGAAGCGCTTCACCGCGCGCACTGCGGCGCACTGTTCGTCGAGCTCCATGTTGCGATGGAGAACGCCGATCCCGCCAAGCTGCGCCATGACGATGGCCATGTCGGCCTCGGTCACGGTGTCCATCGCCGCCGAAAGCACCGGGATGTTGAGCGCTATGCCGCGCGTCAGCCGGGTGCGGGTATCCGCCATGCTGGGCAGGATGTCGCTTTCGGCCGGACGCAGCAGCACGTCGTCGAAAGTCAGGCCAAGGGGGATATCGTCAGTTGCCACAGGTCGCGCTTTCCGCCGGGAGATTCGTGGCGGCCCATCTAACGAGGGTATGGGGCAGCGGCTAGAGGGGGTCGGCGCTTTTTCCCGCCGTGGCCGACCAGCGCGCCGGATCGGCGAAATAGCGGACCAAAGCCTGGGTGAGGACGAGGTCGTCGATCGCCCCGCCCAGTTCCACCGATGCAGCATCGTCGGTGGGCAGGTGGTAGCGCTGGGCTATGAACCGATCGAGCGCTGATGCCGTGCCGAATGCGCTGGTTACCGAGACCGCCGGTACGTCACGCCGCAGCAGCGCCCACCCGTCCTGCCGCCGGACGTAACCCTCAGCGAGCCCGGCATTGCTTTCGGTTCGGCCGAGTTGCTTCATGACCGTCAGGATTCCCTGATCGAGCGGAGTCAGCCCCTTCCCCACGATCGCAACCGGTCCGCCCCCTGGCGCGACCGCGACACTATCGAGATTGAAAGCGGCCACGATCGATTCGAGCGGAACCGGCGGGTTTTCGGTAAACGCCTGCGCACCGAGCAGGCCCCATTCCTCAGCGGTGGTGGCGACGAGGAAAACGTCGCGCTCCAACCGCGGCCCCATCGCGAGGCGCCGGGCGAGCTCTGTCAGCACCGCCAGGCCGCTCGCGTTGTCGACCGCGCCGTTGCAGATCGTGTCGTTCCCGGCCGGATCGCCGCAGGTTCCGAAATGGTCCCAGTGCGCCATCAGAATGACCGCGCCCGCCTCCGGTCGCTTTCCCGGGATACGTCCGATGAGGTTGTAAGTGCGCACCGAGCCCGGGGTGGAGGTCGCCTCCAGAGTGGCGGTCATGTCGAGCGGAACCGGGCGGAACTCGGCTTCGCGTGCGCTGGCGAGCAGCTTCGTCGAGGCTGCGGCACCCAGCAGGCGCTCGACACCCGTGCGAGACATGAAGCCGTCGATGGTGTCCATCCCGTCGTTCGAAGCGAGGCGATAACTGCCTTGGCGGCGCGTCTCGGCGAGGTGGTCGAGCTCGTCCTGGTCCGCGACGATCGCGATCACCGCCGCCGCGCCGCCGCGCAGCAATGCCTCGCGCTGCTCCGACTGGCCCGGATGATCCCACAGCATCAGGATGACGCGGCCTGCCAGCTCGGCGCTGTCGAGCTTCGCGCCTGCCTCGCCGACGAACAGGACCGGCGCGCGCTCGACCAGGCCCCGCCGACCGCTCGCGAAGACCATCGCAGCGCCCTCGGGCAACGGGACAGCGCGGCCACCCTGGATGAACCGCACAAGGCTCGTCTCGGGTACGGCGCTGACGAGTTCGACCGGGGCGAACCACGGATTGGCCGGATCGTTGGTGCCCGAAACGAGCCCCGCGGCCTGCCATTCGCGCGCGAGGTAGCGCAGCGTCTTTGCTTCGCCGTCGGTACCCGGTCGGCGCCCGCCGAATTCGTCGCCGGCCAGGGTCTGGATATGCCGGGTCAGCGTCGCCCGCAGAGCCGCATTGTCACGGGGCGTGACAGCAGCGGGCGGCGCAGACACGCAGCCCGCCAGCAACGCCAGGACAAGGAACCATGCGACCCGCATTGCCTGCCCCCGAAACTCCCTTCGCGCCGGTGTTACTCGGCGGTCCAACCGCCGTCCACGCTCCAGTTCGCACCGGTCACGTTCTGCGCCTCGTCGCGGCAGAGAAAGACCGCGAGCGCGCCGATTTCGGACGGCTGCACGAACTTGCGAGTCGCCTGCTTCACCAGCAGCACATCGTTGACGACCTGCTCGCGGGTCATCCCGCGCGCCTTCATGGTGTCCGGTATCTGGTTTTCGACCAACGGCGTCCAGACATAGCCCGGACTGATGCAGTTGCAGGTGATCCCGTCGGCCGCCACTTCGAGCGCGACGGTCTTGGTCAACCCGTCGAGGCCGTGCTTGGCGGCATTGTAGGCCGCCTTGAACGGCGAGGCGACCTTAGAGTGCGCGCTTGCCGTGTTGATGATCCGGCCCCAGCCCTGCGCCTTCATGTGCGGAACCGCGAGGCGGATGGTGTGGAATGCGGAGGACAGGTTGAGACCGATGATCAGGTCCCACTTCGCAGGCGGAAAATCCTCGATCGGGCTCACGTGCTGAAGGCCCGCGTTGTTGACGAGCACGTCGACCGGCCCTGCTTCGCGCATCAGTTCTTCGCAGCCGGCCTGCGTCGTCAGGTCCGATGCGATGTGCTTGGCCGACAATTCCTCGCACAACTCCGCGATCTCGTCGGGATCGCCGAAGCCGCTCAGGATCACCTCGGCACCCTCGGCGTGAAGGCAGCGCGCGATTGCGAGACCGATGCCGGACGTCGAGCCGGTGACGAGTGCGCGTTTGCCGGACAGGAACATTTGGCCTCCTTCGCGAATTGAATGGCCGATACCGGCTGCAGAAGCGCTCTTGCTACCCGCGGCGCGACTGTCCAGTGTCTTGCGGCAGGGCCGCGCAGAAAACATGGGGGTGTTACGCATGCGGCTCAATCGCTTCGATCCGTCGAGCATCAATGTCCGAGGCGGTGGAGGCGGCGGCTTCCCGGGCGGAGCGGGCGGCGGGATCGGCTGCGGCACGCTCGTCATTGCCTTGATCGCGGCCCTCGTCTTTGGGGTAGATCCGACATCGATGCTCGGAGGGGTGCAGCAGGGTGGCCCGTCCGCCACGCAGCAAGGCGACGGTTCGTCCCAATCGACCGAGCAGCTTTGCACCCAGAACGAATATGCGACCGAGGCGTGCAACGCGCTCCAGTCGCTCGACCAGACCTGGGCACCGGAATTCCAGCGCGCGGGGATCGAGTTCAAACAACCGACACTGGTGTTCTATCAGGGCGGTACGAATTCGGGCTGCGGCAGCGCATCGTCCGCGATGGGGCCGTTCTATTGCCCCTCGGACGAAGGCATCTACATCGACACCGGTTTTTACGACCAGATGGCGCAGCAGCTCGGCGCGGGCGGCGATTTCGCACGCTATTACGTGATGGCGCACGAGTATGGGCATCACATCCAGAAGCTGACCGGGGTCGCCGATGCGATCCGCAGCGCGCAGAGCCAGAACCCGCAAAGCGCCAACCAACTTCAGGTGCGGATGGAACTGCAGGCCGACTGCTATGCCGGGGTGTGGGCAGGCAAGAACCGGAACCTTATCGAACCGGGCGATTTCGAAGAGGGCATGACCGCCGCCAGTGCGATCGGTGACGACAAACTCACGGGCGGCCGCGTCAGCGCGGATAACTTTACTCACGGTACCAGCGCGCAACGTTCCGAAGCGCTCCGGGCCGGCATGGAGTCTGGCAATGACACAGTCTGCGACCGTTACGTCCAAATGCGCTGATATCGCTCGCACGGCGGTGGTCGCGTTTGCCCTCGCCGCTTCGCCGGCCCTGGCGGCACAGGACGAGGTTCCCGACGAGCCCGTGGCGGGCATGACACCCGATGCCAAGGACGTGGCGATGACGCCCCTGCGCGACCTCAACCTCGCCAAGGACCCGATCCCGCCGATCCTGCTCGCCGCGACCCAAGATCCCTATGCCAGCACCGGGATCAAGTCATGCGCCGACGTGTCGGCAGCGATCGCGCCGCTCGATGCGGTGCTCGGGCCGGACATGGACGTTGCGGAAACCAACGACGAGCGGATAAGCGCGGGCCAGGTTGCAAAGAGTGTCGTCGCGTCCTTCATCCCGTTTCGCGGCATCATCCGCGAACTGACCGGGGCTGCGGACCACCAGCGCGATTTCCAGGCGGCGATCTATGCCGGGTCCGTCCGGCGCGGCTACCTCAAGGGCCTGGGTCAAACGATGAAGTGCGCGTACCCCGCCCGCCCCGCATTTGCGCGCGTATCGGTCCCGGTTTCGGTGAAAGGCGCCAAGCCCGCGCCTTCCGGTGAGCAACTGGCATATGTTTCCGAGCCCATCGTCCAGGACGCTCCAGCGGCAAGGCCGTCCGCCGCACAGCGCCGCTGAACGCGAAACGGGGGCGGCCATGCCGCCCCCGCCGCTCGCCGGACCCGGGGACAGTGGGACCGGTCGCTCGGAGCCTCCCGGCCCTCGATCCCTGACTAGTCGTTCTTCGCTTCGAGGCGCGCGATCTCGCCGTCGAGCTTTTCCAGCACGTCCTTGCGCGTATCGGCGCTCATGTCGGTATTGCCGGCGATTGCCGCGCGGGCAGAGCGGAGACCGACTAGCGCGCCGCCCATCATCTTGGTCCGGCAGATGCGGATCACCCGGCGGCCGTCATCGGACTTGGTCTCGCTCAACTCGTCCGGCCCATCGCAGTTCATCTCGACGCGGGGGGCGAGCATCGCCACTCTCATTCCGTCGCGCGCGGCCAAGGTGGCGTGTTCGCGGATGCGAGAGATTTCCTTTTCGTCGAACTTCATGACGGGATGCATCTCGTCGAGCTTGCCCAGGCGTTCTTCGAGCTTCTTCATGTGCGCTTCGAACTCCGGGCTGTCGGGACCGAGCAGCTTGCCGTCCTTGTCCTTCATGATGATCCGGCGCTCATGAACGACGTGCTCGCCGGGCTTACCGTCGTCCTTCCGGACGATCATCACGTGGCGCTCACCATTCTCGCCCGGCTTGCCGTCGAGCACGATGCGCTCGACATGGACGACCGGTGCAGGCGGGGCCGGCGGAGCGTCGGGCGCGTCTGGAGCGATCGGTGCGGCAGGTGCCTCGACCGCTGCGAGCGGCGGCGGCGGTGCCGGGGGCTCGGGTTCGGAACCCTGGGCGTAGGTAATCGAAGCAGTCAGCGGCAGCGCGAGCGCGCCCAGGCCGACGAGCAGGCCGCCCACGCGGCGACGGCGCTCGGAAACGTCAGTCATGGTCAGGTTCCTCAGGCGTTGGATGATCGATTTGTCGCCGAGCACCGGGCACGCCATCGGCGCGGCGAGCGCGGCGCGGGGAGCGGCAGCCGCCCCGGCGATTAGTTCGGCGTAGCGAGCCCGCTCGCCGCGATCCCTGCCCGCGATGACGCGAGCGTCGCAGGCGGCTTCCTGGTCGCGTCGCATCGCGTGCCAGCCGAGCCACGACAGCGGGTTGAACCAGTGCAGCGCGAACAGCGGCAGCGCGGCGAAGTTGGCTGCGAGATCGTGCGCCCGGTGATGCGCGAGTTCATGCTCGAGCGCGAGATCGCGCGCGGTGCGGTCCTCCTGAGCCATGAAGCCCGGCGGCAGGGCGACGACCTTGTCAAGGACGCCGAACGCCAGCGGTGAGCGTGTACCAGGGGTCTCGAGCAGGCGGATCCTGCCCGCTTCGCCAACCGAACGGGCATCGGCGAGCAGTTCGTCCCGCAAGCGGGCGTATGCGACGAGACGCAACACGACGTAAACGACAGCACCCGCAGCCCAGAGAGCGATCAGCGCCGTCTCGGCGTAGGCGAGCCAGTCGATCGCCGAAGCGACGGGGGATGGGTCGGCAGGAGCAGCCGCAACGTATTCGATGGAGACCTCGACCTGTCCTCCGCCCGCTGCGACCGGCGCCGCGGGTATCGCTTCCACCGCCGGAGCGGGCAGCACGAGCGGGGGCAGGATCAACCGCAGCAGCGGCAGTATCCAGAGCGCATAAGCGGTGCGTGGGCCGAAGTGGCGCGCGACGGGGCGACGAAGGACGAGCACCAGCGCGATCAGCGCGCCGGTCCAGACGAGCGTATCAAGAAGCCAGGTCATCGCCGCAACTCCTTCAGCATCGCTTCGATTTCCGTGAGATCGTCGTCGGTCAGAGCCTCGCTTTCGGCCAGCTGCGCAAATAGCGGAGCCGCGCGGCCGCCGAACAGGCGCTCGACCAGTCGCTTCGATTCGCTGCCGACGTAGTCCGCGCGTTCGACCAGCGGGGTGTAGAGGAACCGGCGCCCGTCGGGTTCGGTCGCGACCGCTCCCTTGGCCACGAGGCGGCTGAGCAACGTCTTGACCGTCGGCATCGTCCAGTCCCGCTCTGCACAGACCCGCTCGCACACGTCGGCGGCGGCCATCGGGCTTTCGGCCCACAGAGCCTCCATCACGGCGTGCTCCGCTTCGCTGATGCGCTCTGCTGGAAGTTCGATTTCTTCGGCCACTTTACGCCCTCCCCGAGCGCTGACGATTACGCCTGTAGCCGTATCGACTACGCTTGTAAACATGAAGCCGAGATGAACCGCTGTTCATCTGCCAAATGCGGGAGTAGATCGCCCGGTATGGAGCGACACTTCCCATTCCCATCCAGCATCCGGCAGGCCGAGGATTGCCAGAACATCATGGATTTCCGGGTGCTCGCGCACCGGCGCCTGCCCTACCCCGTGTTCAACTACATCGACGGGGCGGCCGACGACGAAGTGACCCGCAACCGCAACACCGCCGCGTTCGACGAGGTCGACCTTGTGCCGAACGTGCTCGCCGGGGTCGGCACGATCGACACGACAGCGACGATCATGGGCCGCGAGACCGGACTGCCACTGGTTCTCAGTCCCACCGCGCTACAGCGGCTGTTTCACTGGCAAGGCGAACGCGCGGTCGCCCGCGTGGCGGAGCGGCACAACCTGTGGTTCGGCATCTCGAGCCTGTCGAGCGTCAGCATCGAGGAGATCGGGGCGAACTATGCCGGACCCAAGATGCTGCAGTATTACTTTCACAAGGATCGCGGTCTCAACGCCGCGCTGGTCGAACGCGCGAAGGCGGCGAAGTTCGACGCCATCGCGCTGACCGTCGACACGATCGTTTCGGGCAACCGCGAGCGGTGCAAGCGCACCGGTTTCACCACCCCGCCTCGCTTTACCCCCGCCAGCTTCCTGTCCTACGCCACGAAGCCGGCGTGGGCATTGAATTACCTCTTCCGGGAGCGGTTCAGCCTGCCGAACCTCGATACCCACGTCGCCGAAGGCAGCAGGAGTTCGATTTCGATCCAGGACTACTTCAACGGGATGCTCGACACCGACATGGACTGGGCCGCGGTCGAGAAGCTGCGCAACGACTGGGGAGGCACGTTTTGCCTCAAGGGCGTCATGAGCGTGGGCGATGCGCGGCGCGCGGCGGACATCGGCTGCGACGCGATCATGGTCTCAAACCACGGCGGCCGCCAACTCGACGGCAGCCGCGCGCCGTTCGACCAGCTTACCGAGATAGTCGACGCGGTCGGCGACCGGATCGAAGTCATCTGCGACGGCGGCGTACGGCGCGGAACGCATGTGCTGAAGGCGCTCGCGACGGGCGCGACGGCAGCTTCGGGCGGAAGGCTCTACCTCTATGCGCTCGCCGCCGCGGGCGAGGCCGGTGTCGAGCGGGCAGTTTCGCTGCTGCGCGCCGAGATCGAGCGCGGGATGCGACTGATGGGCGTCCACTCGATCGCCGAGCTCGACCGGGACATGCTGCGCCATCGCTAATGCGCGCGCAGGCTGGCTAGCGGCGGAAATTCCGGTAGGAATAGCGCAATGAATGCGGGCGCCTACACCTTCGGGCCGTTCCATCTGGACCCGGCCGACCGGCGGCTGACCCGCGACGGCGCGCCGATCGAGGTCAGCGCGCGCTATCTCGATGCGCTGATCCTGCTCGCGGCAGAAGGCGGGCGGCTGGTCACCAAGGACCGCTTCATGGACGAGGTCTGGCGCGGCGTGCCGGTTACCGATGAGGCGCTGACCCAGTGCATCCGTTCGCTTCGCCGCGCGCTCGACGACGATGCCGCGAGCCCGCGCTACATCGAAACCGTTCCGCGGCATGGATACCGGCTGATCGCACCCTTGGGAGATGCGTCCACGCGCCAGTCGATCCCACCCCGACCCGCCTCAATCATTCTGCCCGGCTTGCTCGATACGCTGGCGGCGGCGCTCGGCGGAGGAATGGCGGGCGTCGTCGGCGCGCTCGGATTGATCGCGCTGGGTTTGGTGACACCGGCGATCGGCACCGCATCGACGCTGATGGTTCTCGTCACGATCAACCTGCTGCTGGGCGCCGCCGGCGGCGCGGCGGTCGGCGGCGGCATTGCCCTCGCCGGTCGGTTCGGGGGCGGCCTCTGGCGCCTTGCGCTGGGCGGCGCGGCGGGCGGTGTCCTGGTCGGAGCAATCGGGCGGATGGTCGGTCACGACCTGTTCGCTCTGCTGTTCGGTCAGGCACCCGGTGCAATCACCGGAGCCTTCGAGGGCCTCGTGGTGGGTGCAGCGACAGGGCTCGCATTCGCTCTCGCGCTCACGGCGGAAGGACGCTCACCCGCCCGGCGGCTGCTCCCGGGATTTGTCCTCGGCGGAATAGCCGGTGCGGGCATCGCGCTGACAGGCGGTCGGCTGATGGCGGGCAGCCTCGCCGAACTCGCGGCGCGCTTTCCCGGCTCCAATCTCGAAGTCGGCGGCGCGCTGTTCGGCGAGAGCGAATTCGGCCCCATCGCCCTGACCGTCGCCACGGCAGCCGAGTGCGCGTTGTTCACGGGCGGTGTCGTTGTCGCGATGACGGTCGCCCGGCGCCTGCGCTCTGCACGCTGAGCGGCGGATTTCAGCGAACTATCACCCGTGGCTCATGACGCTCACCGAGCGGCAGGCGATGGCTCGATCTCGTTTGAAGGAGATCGTCCAGTGACTGCTAACACTCACGACATGAGCGCCCGTACCACGCATTTCCTCCGTTTAGCCGGATGGAGCGGAGCCGTGCTTCTGCTGCTAACACCAGCCGCCGCGATGCAGCTAGGCGCCGAGGGGGTGAACTGGACCGGAAGCGACTTCGTCTTTGCAGGTGTCGCTTTCGCCATCGTCGGGGGACTGTTCGAACTCGCTGCCCGCGCCAGCACCAACCTCGCCTATCGCATCGCAACCGTCGCGGCAGTCGCCTGTGGGTTCCTGCAAATCTGGATCACCCTTGCGGTCGGGATTATCGGCAACGAAGACAATTCGGCCAACTGGACCTATTTCGCCGTCGTGTTCATGGCTGCAGCGGGAGCGATCGTTGCGCTCGGCAATCCGCGGGCCCTTCGCCGGACGATGTTCGCGGCAGCGGGCGCGCAAGTCTTGTTCTCGGTGATCCACTGGATAAACGGAACGCCGACACCGCTTATCGATGGCTTCTTCGTTGGCCTGTGGCTGGTCGCAGCGCAACTGTTCGGCAGGGCCGCTATCGAGCGCGAGATCGCTGCCTAGCAGACTTCGGCGGTGTTCTTCGGCGGAGGACCGGGCGGCACGCGGGCGGGCGACTGCCAGAACGGGTCGCCCGCAAGCCGGTGGCGTGGTCCGTAGGCCCTGCCGAGGGCGGCGTAGAGCTTCGCATCGTATTTCGCGAGGTCGCCGTGATCGAGAATCCGGCGCCCGTCGAACGCCGCCAGACGGTTCGAATCGAACCAGAACTGCGAACCTTCGGCCCAGTACTCGTCGACGCTGGTCGAGGCGTATTCGTCCTTCCAGAGCCCCTTGGCCCGCGCATTGGCATAGGCCGCGTCGACCTGAGCCGCGAGCCGCGGATCGACCGCCCGGATCGCGGCCAGCACGTTGTGACCGAATTCGTGGACGAAGATCGTCTCGCCCCAATAGCGGCTCGATCGCAGGCCGAGCAGGTCTTCCGCCGCGCCGCTCGTAAGCGGCCCCGCCATGCCCCGCGCGCGGGCGTTCCAGTAGTCGCGGTCGGTCATCGCTCCGATCCGCGCGTCGTAGTGCTTGCGCTCGCAGCGGGTAAGACGCGGGTCGTCACGCGCGGGACGCATCCAGTGGGCCTGCTCGGGCAGGTCGGTCGTTGCCTCGCTCTCCGCCATGATCGCGACGCGATAGCCATTCTCCGACAGCCAGCGAGCGAGATCGGGCCGATGGGCGAGCATCTGCTCGACGAGCGACCGCGCGGTCTCCAGCGCGGCTGGCGGCGGAGCATCGGAGGCGACGATCGCGATCCCCGCCCCATCGACGCGCTGCGTGTAGAAGGGATCGAGCGGCACCCGCGCCGACGCGGCGGTTGCGGCCAACAGGACCGGGAGGGCGATCGATCGCAGGTGCATCGCGTCCCGCTACCCTGGCAAAGCTGAACCGCTCATTCTCCGCCGCTAGCGAGCGCGGGTCGCCCGACCGGCACACCGACCTGCCTGGCGCGCCCATCCAGCGTCCGCAACCATGCTTGCGCCGACGCACCGATGGCGACCTGCGGCTCGAACTGCCCTCGCAGCCGTCAGTCGAGCAGGCTTTCGACCTTGGCGACGAGATCGCGCACCGAAAACGGCTTGGTCAGCACCCGCGTGCCGGGGCCGATATGACCATGATTGAGCGCCGCGTTCTCGGCATAGCCAGTGATGAAAAGCACCTTGAGCCCGGGTCGCAATTCGCGCGCACGATCCGCGACTTGGCGACCGTTGAGCCCGCCCGGCAGCCCGACGTCGGTGATCAGCAAGTCGATCCGGTCCATCTGCTCGAGCACGGCAAGGCCCTCCGGACCAGAACCCGCCTCGGCCGTCGCGACGCCCATATCGTCGAGTGCATCGACCACCAGCATGCGGATCAGCACTTCGTCGTCGATAACGAGGATGCGGCGACCGTCGCTGCGCGTCTCGGCCGAAGAGGCGTCCACCGATTGGGACACCGGAACCTCTGCCGCTCCATGATGGCGCGGCAGGTAAAGGCAGACCATCGTGCCCTGGTCGACCTCGGAGTAGATCCGCACCTGACCGTTGCTCTGGCGAGCAAATCCATAGACCATCGACAGGCCCAGGCCGGTCCCTTCTCCGATCGGCTTGGTGGTGAAGAACGGATCGAACACCTTGTCGATTACGTCGGCCGCAATCCCCGAACCGGTATCGCTCACACAGACGGTGACGTACTGTCCTTCTTCCAAGTCTCGCTGTGCGGCGGTCGACGCATCGATCCACTTGTTGGCCGTTTCGATGGTCAGTTGCCCGCCGTCGGGCATGGCGTCGCGCCCGTTGATCGCGAGGTTGAGGATCGCGTTCTCAAGCTGATTGGCATCGACCATCGTCGCCCACAACCCGGCAGCGGCGATCGATTCGACGCGGATCTGTGGTCCTACGGTGCGCGAGATCAATTCGACCATGTCGGGCAGCAGGTCGTTGATGACCAAAGGCTTGGGATCGAGCGTCTGGCGCCGGGCGAACGCCAGCAGGCGGTGCGTCAAGGCGGCAGCGCGGCGCGTCGCTCCCTGCGCGGCGGAAAGATACTTTTCAGCCTCGCTGCTACGCCCCTGCGCGAGGCGCGTACCGATCATTTCCAGCGAACCCTGTATGCCCGCCAGCAGGTTGTTGAAATCGTGCGCGAGGCCACCGGTGAGCTGGCCGACAGCCTCCATCTTCTGCGACTGGCGCAGCACGCTTTCCATTTCGGCGACCCGCGTTTCTTCCGCGATGCGGTCGGTCACGTCGTAGACGAACTGATAAGCCCCGATCTGTTTACCCGACACGTCGCGCAGCGCGCTGAAGCGCATCTCATAATAGCGACGATCGCGTTCACTCGAACCGAACTCGCCGACCTCGGTGAACTCCTCACCGGTCAGAGCCCGCTGCCAGATCGTGCGCACGTCATCCTGGGCCTCGGGCTGGTCGGCGAGCAAGGCGAACATGTTGTCGCCGACCCGTGGATAGACGCCGTAGATACGTTCGAATTCGCGCGCGGAAGCGCCGTTGATTGCCAGCCATGTCCCCTCAAGATCGGCAACCTGCACGAAGGCGTCGGTGCCTTCGAGGATGTCCGCCCAGACCCGCCGCTCGGCGATCGCCTCGGCCACGCGTACTTCGAGGCTTTGGTTGACTTCGCGCAGGGCCTGCTCCGCCTGGCGGCGCGCCGTGACGTCCTGGAACATCACGGCGACCCGCTTAAGCTCTGGCGGCTCGATTCGGAAAGCCGAGAGTGAGAGCATGCGTCCGGTTTCTTCGAGCATGCGTTCGAACCGGATCGATCGGCCCGTTTGCAACACACCGCGATAGTGCGCGACCCATTCGTCGGCCGCGTCTGGAGCCACCATTTCGCGCAGCTTCTGGCCGACGACGTGGGCAATACCCGCATGTCGCTCGTACCCCGCGTTGGCGAGGACGTGGACGTAGTCGCTCAGCGGTCCATGCGGGCCATCGAAGAACTCGATGACGCAGTACCCGTCCTCCATGGACTCGAACAACTGGTCATACAGTTGCTCGCGTTCCTCCATGGAGAGGATAGATTCGGCACCTCGCGATGTCTGCTGCGTCTCGCGGTTGATCGTTTCTCTCCAATCTCCCCGCGAAAGCGCCCTTAGTAGACCCGCTTCTTGGGCTTGATGTATTCGACATCGTCGGTCAGCGTGTATTCGTGGACCGGCCGGTAATCGATCTTCACCGATCCTCCCTTTCCACCCCAGCCATCGAACCACGCGGCGGTGTGCTTCATCCAGTTTGCATCGTCCCGATCCGGGAAGTCCTCGTGCGCGTGGGCGCCGCGGCTTTCCTTGCGGTTGTAGGCACTGGCCATGGTCACGCTCGCCTGCGCGATCAAATTATCGAGTTCCAACGTCTCTATGAGGTCACTGTTCCAGATCAGCGAACGGTCGGCGACGGAAACGTCATTCATCCGCTGATAGGTCTTCGATAGCTCGTCGACGCCTTCCTTCATCAGCTCGTCGGTGCGGAACACTGCGGCGTGCTTGCTCATCGCGCGCTGCATATCGAGGCGGATCGCAGCCGTCGGCGAACCGCCCTTGGCGTTGCGGAAATGATCGAGGCGGCCGAGCGCGAGGTCGGCGCTGTCCTTGGGCAGTTCGGCCTGCTTCTCGCCGACCTTGAACAGCTCTTTGAGCCGGTGCCCGGTCGCGCGGCCGAACACCACGAGGTCGATCAGCGAGTTCGAGCCGAGGCGGTTGGCCCCGTGGACCGAAACGCACGCCGCCTCGCCCACCGCGAACAGGCCGGGGACGACCGTATCGGCATTGCCGTCTGCACCGATGGTCACGACCTCGCCGTGGTAGTTACAGGGAATGCCGCCCATGTTGTAGTGAACCGTCGGGACCACCGGCAGCGGCTGGCGGGTCAGGTCGACGCCCGCGAAGATCTTGCCGCTTTCGGTAATGCCGGGAAGCCGCTCGCCGAGCACCTTGGGGTCGATGTGATCGAGGTGGAGATAGATGTGGTCCTTGTTCGGACCCACGCCGCGCCCCTCGCGGATTTCCAGCGCCATCGAGCGCGACACGACGTCGCGGCTGGCGAGGTCCTTTGCCGACGGGGCATAGCGTTCCATGAACCGCTCGCCCTCGGAATTGGTGAGGTAGCCGCCCTCGCCACGTGCGCCTTCGGTGATGAGCACGCCCGCGCCGTAGATGCCGGTCGGGTGGAACTGCACGAATTCCATGTCCTGCAGCGGAAGTCCTGCGCGCAGGACCATGCCGCCGCCGTCGCCGGTGCAGGTGTGCGCGCTGGTCGCGGTATAGTAGCAGCGGCCATAGCCGCCCGTTGCCAGCACCACGGCCTTGGCGCGGAAGCGATGAATGCTGCCGTCGTCGAGGCACATCGCGATCACCCCGCGACACGCGCCGCTTTCCATGATCAGGTCGATCGCGAAGTATTCGATGAAGAAGTCGGCGTCGTACTTCAGGCTCTGCTGGTAGAGCGCATGGAGCATCGCGTGGCCGGTGCGGTCCGCCGCAGCGGCGGTGCGCTGCACCGGCGGCCCTTCGCCCATATTCTGCATGTGACCACCGAAGGGGCGCTGGTAGATGGTGCCGTTCGCATTCCGGCTGAAGGGCACACCCGCGTGCTCGAGCTCGTAGACCGCGGCGGGCGCTTCGCGCACCATGTATTCGATCGCGTCCTGGTCGCCGAGCCAGTCCGACCCCTTGACAGTGTCGTACATGTGCCAGGTCCAGTGGTCCGGGCTGTTGTTCCCGAGGCTGGCCGCGATGCCGCCTTGCGCCGCCACGGTATGGCTGCGCGTCGGGAACACTTTGGTGATGTTAGCCGTGCGCAGGCCGCTTTCGGCGGCGCCCATCGTGGCGCGCAGGCCCGATCCGCCCGCGCCGACGACCACCACGTCGTAAGTGTGGTCGATGATCTTGTATGCTTCGGTCGCCATCAGGCGGCTCCTCCGAGGGCGAGGCGGACAATGCTTAACAGCGCGAAGGCGCCTGCGCCGACCGCCACGAGGTTGAGCGCGGCGATCGCGGCGAACTTGTTGCCCGGGGTGTGGACGTAATCCTCGATCAGGACCTGCAGGCCCAGCCGGGCGTGCCAGAACGCGCTGATCACGAACAACGCCACCGCGGTTGCTGGCAGCGGCTGCGCGATCCATTCCTTGACCGCCGCATGATCGTACGATGGCAGCATCGCAAGGCTGAACGCGAGGAACAGGCCGAGGACGAGGTTGCCGATCGCGGTGAAGCGTTGCAGCAGCCAGTGATGCGGCCCTTCGTGCGCGGAACCGAGCCCGCGCACCTTGCCGATGGAAGTTCCGTTACCCATTGTCGCCCCCTTCAGCGCAGCAGGATCAGGGCCCAGAAGGCCGCGGTGAGGACGATGCCGATCAGCGGGCTGAGGATCGACCACGTCTTGTTCGTGGTCAGTTCGTAGCCTGCGCCGATGTCGAGCACGAAGTGGCGGATGCCGCTGCTCATGTGGGTGAAAAACGCCCACGACAGGCCGACCAGCACGATCATCCCGATCGGCGACCCGGCGAGGCGGGTGAATTCGAGGTACGCTTCCGGCCCGCTCGCCAGCGCGCCCAGCCACCAGACCAGCACGCCGAGACCGACAAGCGCCAGACCGTCGCCGGTCACGCGGTGGAGGATCGAGACCGCCATATGCGGTCCCCACTTCCATATCTGCAGGTGCGGCGAAAGCGGGCGGTTGGCCATCGAAAAACCCCGGATGCGATTTGCGCCCTCCCCTTAACGCCTTGGCCGCATGGCGCAAGCGCTCGACACGCAACGTTTGATGAAGGAAAGGGAATGGATGACGACCATCCTTCTCACCGGTGCATCGCGCGGCATCGGTGCCGCCGCCCGCGTGGCGCTGGAAGCGCGCGGATGCCGGGTCATCGGCCAGGCGACCCGCCCCGCCCCCGGCCTGCTCGCCGCCGATTTCGCCGACCCGCTCGCTCCGCAGACGCTGTGGGAAGCAGCTCTGGAAGAAGCCGGCGGCACGATCGACGTGCTGGTCAACAACGCCGGGCTGTTCTCTGCCAATCCGCTCGATACCTCCGACATCGCGTGGCTCGACGGGTGGGAAGACACCCTGCGGATCAACCTCACCAGCGCGGCGCAGCTATCGCGCTTCGCGGTGCGGCAGTGGCAGGCGGCGGGTCGCGGCGGGCGGATCGTCCACGTCGCCAGCCGCTCCGGACATCGAGGCGACTCGCCGGCGCACTGGCATTATGCCGCCGCCAAGGGAGGGATGCTGGCGCTCCACAAGACGATCGCGCGGCAGTACGCGGGCGAAGGGGTGCTCAGCTATGCGATCGCGCCCGGCTTCACGAACACCGACATGGCGGGCGACTATCTCGCCAGTCGCGGCGGACCGGGGCTGCTGGCGGATATCCCGCTCGGCCGGGTGGCGACACCCGAAGAGATCGCGGCCATGATCGTTTTCTGCGCGCTCGACGCGCCGCCCAGCATGACGGGCGCAACCCTCGACGCCAACGGAGCCAGTTATGTCCGCTAGATTCGCCGCCCTCGCCGCGCTTGTGCTGGGTGGCTGCGCGACCGCGCTGGTCGCTGCGCCGCCGCTCGCAGACAAGGCGGCGGGCCAGAAGGCCTGGACCGAGGCGTGCGGCGACCAGGACGACTGGGACAAGCCCGGCCCGCCTTTCCGCATCCACGGCAACACCTATTACGTCGGCACCTGCGGCATCACCGCTTTGCTGGTGGACGGGCCCGAAGGTCTCGTCGTGATCGACAGCGGCACCGACAAGGGCGCCGAGATCGTGCTGGCCAACATTCGCGCACTGGGCTTCGACCCTCGCGACGTGAAGACGCTATTGATGAGCCACGAACACTTCGACCACGTCGGCGGCATGGCGCGGCTGCAGGCGGCGACCGGCGCTACGATCGTGACCACAGCCGCCGCCGCCAAGGTCCTTCGAAGCGGCGCGACCGATCCCGCAGATCCGCAAGCCAAGTCGGACCATCCCGCCTTTCCCCCCGTTACGGGCAAGATCGTCGCGATGTCCGTGGAGCGCCCGCAGCCTGCGGGCGGCGTCTCGATGCAGCCGATGTTCACCCCCGGCCACACCCTCGGCGCGACGAGCTGGCGCTGGACGAATTGCGAGGGCGCGGACTGCAAGTCCTTCGTTTACGTCGACAGCATGAACCCGATCAGCGCCGACGATTACCGTTTCTCGGACCACCCGGAACTGGTCGCCGGACTCCGCGCCGGGATCGCGAAGGTAGCCGCCAGCCCCTGCGACATCGTGATCGCCCCGCACCCGGTCGCCGTCGCCTGGCGCGACCGGCTGCTCGGCACGAAGCGGCTTTTCGACCCGAACGGCTGCAAGGCCTTCGCGGAGACCGTCACCCAACGCCTCGACAAGCGACTCGCGGACGAAGCGAAGCCGCGTGGCTGACAGCTGGACTATCCGCGCCGAGGTGCCACGCGAGGTCGCGCGCGCCGCGCTGCTCGCGCACGAGGAGGCCGGGGAGTGGCCGCCCGAATGGGTGCTCGTCGGCATGGAACTGGCCGACGACCGGCCCGAGGACTGGTTCGTCGAAGCCTACCTGCCCATGAAGCCGACCGCCGCCGACAAGCGCATGGTCGCAGGGCTTTTCTCAGGTACGCCACCGAAGCTGACAACAGCAAAAGTTTCAGCACGGGACTGGGTCACGCTCAGCCAGTCGGGACTGGAACCGATCGTCGCGGGCCCGTTCCGTGTCCGCACGCCCGAGTTCGCTCCCGAACCCGGCACGATCGACTTCGTCGTGCCCGCGAGCCAAGCGTTCGGGACCGGGCACCACGCGACGACCGAGGCCTGCCTTACCATGCTCGCGGCGATGAAGGCACGCGGAACGGTCGTGCGCAACCTCGCCGATATCGGCACCGGGACGGGACTCCTCGCGTTCGCCGCGCTCGCGCTCTGGCCCGGCGCCTTTGCGACCGCGAGTGATATCGACCCGGTCTGCGGCGGCGTGGTCGGCGACAACGCCCGCACCAACGGCGTGCCGCTCGGCGCAGGGCGCGGCGCGGTGACGATGGTGATCGCCGACGGCATGGCGGATCAACTGCTGCAAGCGCGCGGACCCTACGACTTGCTGATCGCCAACATTCTGGCCGGACCGCTCGTGGAACTGGCGCCGGACTTCGCCGCAGCGGTGGAGGCAGGCGGCAGCCTTCTTCTCGCAGGCTTGCTCGAGACGCAGGAACCTGAAGTGCGGCGCGCCTACATTCGCGCCGGATTTCGCCTCGCCGCCCGGCGAGTCAACGGCGACTGGTCGATCCTGTGGCTCCGACGGCGCGCCGCACGCTGACCTTCGCCCGCCGCGCGCTGGCGTGGCTGGCGCTCGCCATCGGCCTGTTCATGCTCGCCGGTTGGGTCGGCAGCATGATCCCGCGCAATTCGAGCTGGACGGAGCCCGCGGACGGCATCTCGATCATGATCGAGACCAACGGCATCCACACCGCGATCGTCGTGCCGCTGGTCACTCCGCAGAAGGATTGGCGGGTCGACTTTCCCGTGGCTGACCTTGCGGGACCCGATCGGGGGTATACGCACGTTTCGATCAGTTGGGGCGAGCGGAGCGTGTTCCTCGAGACCCCGACATGGGCGGATTTGTCACCCTTGGCCGCGGTACGCGCCGCGATCGGTAGCGAGGGCCTGCTCCATGTCGCGCATTACGTCCGGCCGGCGCCGAGTGAGACCGCGCGAGTCGTTCTCCTACGCCCGACCGAATACGCGTCGCTCGTTGCCTCGATCGAGCGCCAAGTGAAGCCAGCGACGCACCGAACGACCTATCCCGGATATGAGGACTGGGACATATTCTACGCTGCCCCTGGGACTTACCATCTCGGCAACACGTGCAACCAGTGGACCAGCGACACGCTGGCTGCGGCGGGGGTCAAGGTCGGTTTGTGGACGCCTTTCGCTGGCGGCGTGATGAAGTGGTTCGGTCAACCCGCGGCGGTCGCCCGCTGACGCATTCGCTCCAACTTGCGAAGCCCGAGTAGCGGAACGATCACCGATACCGCTATGCCCAGCAGAGAACAGACCGCAGCATAGATCGCCGCCAACGTCCCGCCTGCCTGCACCAGCGCCCACAATACCGGTCCGGCCATCACCAGCCCGCGTATTTCATTGAGGATGAGCAGGGCCCCGCCCGCGCGCAGCAGGTGCGCCAGCAAGCTGGACAATTCGGCAGTCATGGAGTGCGACCCTTCGGGGCTGGCTTATAGCAAGATTACGCTCTGTGCCTCGCCGGGTTCCCGAAGGTTAACGTCAACCCGCTTTGGCGACGATCTCCGCCCAGGCTGCCTCGTCGATCACCGCGATACCGAGGTCGGCCGCCTTCTTGAGCTTGCTGCCCGCACCCGGTCCCGCGACGACGAGATCGGTCTTGGGGCTTACCGCCCCGGCCGCCTTTGCGCCGAGCCGTTCGGCCTGCGCCTTCGCTTCGTCGCGGCTCATCGTTTCGAGCTTGCCGGTGAATACCACGGTCTTGCCGCTGACCGCGCTGGCGGTTGTCTGCACTTCGAAGCGCGGCGGCGAAACCTCCGACAGCAGGTCATCCCACACGGCCTTGTTGTGATCCTCATGGAAGAAGTCGCCAAGCGCCTCGACCACGACAGGACCGACGCCGTCGATCGCGGTCAATTCGGCGAGCGCCTCCGCATCGCCTTCGTGCGCACGTTCGGCAGCGGTGCGGAGCGCGGGCAGTTCGTGGAACCGCTTCATAAGGTCGCGCGCAGTGACCGCGCCGACGTGGCGGATACCGAGGCCGAACAGCAGTCGCGCCGCATCGGGCGTGCGCTTGGCCTCGATTGCCGCCAACAGGTTGTCCACCGACTTGTCCTGCCAACCCTCGCGTCCGACGAGGTCATTGCGGTGCTGGCGCAGACGGAAGATGTCGGCGGGCCCCTTCGCGAGCCAGCCGAGATCCATGAATTCGGCGATGGTCTTTTCGCCGAGCCCTTCGATATCGAGGGCGGCGCGGCTGACGAAATGGCGCAGCCGCTCGAACTGCTGCGCGCGGCAGACGAGCCCCCCGGTGCAGCGCACATCCACTTCGGCCTCTTCGGCGACCGCCTCGCTGCCGCAGACCGGGCAGTGATCGGGGAACGTAAATGCCTCGCGCGGTTCTCCCCGGGTCAGGTTGTCGACCACCTGCGGGATCACATCGCCGGCGCGCTGGATCACGACCCGGTCTCCGGGCCGCACCCCGAGCCGCGCGATCTCGTCGCGGTTGTGGAGCGTGACGTTGGTCACCGTCACCCCGCCGACAAGCACCGGAGCGAGCCGCCCGACCGGGGTCAGCTTGCCGGTGCGGCCGACTTGGATGTCGATGGCCTCGAGCACGGTCTCGGCACGTTCGGCGGGAAACTTGTGCGCCAGCGCCCAGCGCGGGGCCTTGGCGACAAAGCCGAGCCGCGCCTGCAAGCCGAGGTCGTCGACTTTGTAGACGACCCCATCGATATCGTACGGCAGCCCCCCGCGCCGCTCGCCGATGCTGCGATAGTGCTGCAGCAATTCCTCGACCGAACGGCACAGCTTGAGGTCAGGGCTGACTGGCAGGCCCCAATCGGCAAGCTGCTGCATCATCGCGAACTGGCTTACCTCGGGCACGTCGCTTGCCGCGCCCCAACCGTGCGCCCAGAACCGCAAAGGCCGCCGCGCGGTGATCGAAGCGTCCTTCTGTCGAAGCGATCCGGCTGCAGCATTGCGCGGGTTCGCGAAGACCTTGCCACCGCTTTTCTGCTGCGCGGCATTGAGCGCAGCAAAGTCCTGTTTCGCCATGTATATTTCGCCGCGCACTTCAAACACCGCGGGCACTTTTCCGCGCAACATTTTTGGCACGTCGGCCACATACGTGACGTTGGCTGTGACGTCCTCGCCGACTTCGCCGTCGCCGCGCGTCGCGGCCCGCACGAGCTTGCCGTCCTCGTAGCGAAGCGAGCACGAGAGGCCGTCGATCTTGTCCTCGGCGGTGAACACCAGCGGCGCGTCCGGTCCGAGGTTGAGGAAGCGACGCACACGCGTGACAAACTCGGCGACTTCTTCGTCGGAAAATGCATTGTCGAGGCTCATCATGCGAACCTCGTGCCGGACCTTGCTCAGCGGCGAGGCAGCGATCTCGTGCCCGACCACTTGCGATGGCGAGTCCGGACGGACGAGGTGCGGAAACGCCTCCTCGAGCTCGGCATTGCGGCGGACCAGCGCATCGTATTCGGCGTCCGAGATCTCGGGCGAATCCTCGGCGTGGTAAAGCCGGTTGTGCCGCGCGATCGCGCGCGCCAGCCGCATCAGTTCGTTCGCAGCGTCGGCCTCGGTCACGTCGCTCATTCGCCCTTCAGGATGGCCAGCATCGCCGGTTCATTGGCCGCATAGGCGGGATCGCCAGGAGTGATGACCGCAAAATGACTCGCGCCCGGATTTTCGCGCACCGTCACGCGGGCACCCTTGCTTCCGACGGCCGATAGCGAGCCGGATGGCGGCGCGGGAAGCTTCGCCTGGACGAACAGTACCTCGTCCAGCGCCGGAGCAGGTGCCAGCGCGGCGAAGCGCGGCGCGGCGGGCTCACCCACGAACGGCGCGACGGATGAGAACTGGCACAGGGTATCGAACGCCTGCGCTTCACGGCCAAGATCGCCCGGCCCGTCGAGCACGATCGCAGAGCGAGCTGTCAGTCCCCTTGCTCCCTCAGGCCCGGTCAGCCACAGGGCCGGAAGCGCGCCAGCCGAGTGGCCGACCAGCGTGATCCGCGTCGGATCGATCGCCTGCTTGGCCACGACCTGCGCGATCAGGTTCGCGCTTTCGCGCCAGTCGTCGAGCGAACCCGGCCAACCGCCCCCGTCACCGACCTCGCGGTAATCGACGTTGAGCGTCGCGACACCCTGCTGCTGCCACCGCGTCGCCAGCGGTGCCATGTAGTTCTGGTCGGCGATCCCGGTCTTGAAGCAGCCGCCGTGGTAGATCACCGCGAGCGGGAACGGGCCTTTGCCCGCAGGCATCCGCAATTCGGCAGTGCCGCGCGGATGGTCGGCGTAGCGCAGCACCGCATCGGGCCGCGACGCGGTGAGTTGCACGTCGGTGCCGTACATGCCGAGCGGCTCGCGCGCGGGTCTGGGTTCGGCGTCGTTCACGGAGCAGGCACCGCAGCCGAGCAGCAGGAGAGGTAGAAGTGCGCGCATCTCACGCGGCTGCCATGATGGTCACGATCATCTCCCTGCGCTCGACGAACCCGAGCGAGCGATAGATCCGGTTGGCGCCTTCGTTGGCGCTGTAGCTGTGCAGGAACGGCGTCTCGCCGCGCGCGACCATGTCCGCCATGACGCGCAGCATCAACCGCCGAGCGTAGCCCCTGCCCCGCGCCGAGGGATCGGTGCACACCCCGCTGACTTCCGCAAGGTCGCGCGTCGGCCGCATTCGCGTTCCCGCCATGGCGACCAGTCGATCGCCGTCTCGAACGCCGTAGTATCCGCCATAGCGGTGGGTTGCGTCGGCCCACGGCCCCGGCTCGGTGGCGCGCGCCAGCCGGGCCATGTCCGCCGCGTCGGCATCGGTCAGGGCTACGATATCCTTCCCCCAGTCCTCCTCGACGACCGGACGGTCGGCCACCATCTGCGAGAGCCGCGCGGAACGAACGACCGCCAGCCCGGGCAGTGCCGCGACCTCTGACGTTTCGACCAGCCACCAAATTTCGCCAAAGCCCGCGAGCCCTCGTGCAGAGCCGTCAGCGGTCGCGGCGAACGGACCGATCGCGGGATCGATCCGCACCGCGTCGCCACGCGCTTGCGCGAAATGCGCTTGCGGACCGGTCAGGCAGTGCCACACCGGGCGATCGAGCGGATGGCCGGTCACGCGCCCTCGAGCAGACGGTCGGCCTGCGCGCGCGCCTCGGGCGTAATCTCCGCGCCCGACAGCATCCGGGCGATCTCTTCCTGCCGCGCGGCCGTGTCGAGCAGGCTGACCGAGGTGCGCGTAACGGTGCCCTCGCTCGACTTGTGGATCGAGTAGTGCGTCCGCCCGCGCGCGGCGACCTGCGGGCTGTGCGTGACGACGAGCACCTGACCGCCGTCAGCAAGGCGCGCAAGCCGGTCGCCGATCGCGCTCGCCACCGCACCGCCGACGCCGCGGTCGATCTCGTCGAAGATCATCGTAGCCGCCCCACCCTCTTCCGCCAGTGCGACCTTGAGCGCGAGGATGAATCGCGACAGCTCGCCGCCGCTCGCGATCTTGTTGAGCGGCGCGAAATCCGCGCCCGGGTTGGTCGCGATAAGGAACTCGACCGCGTCGATCCCTTGCGGGCCCCAGCGTTCCTCGGGCTGCTCGGTGACCGCCGTCTGGAATCGCGCCGCATCGAGCTTGAGCGGGGCAAGCTCACCCGCGACCGCGCCATCGAGGCGCAGCGCCGCGCCCTTTCGCAAGTCGTGCAAGGCTCGCGCGCGGTCGCGATAGGTCTGCCCAGCCGCTTTCGCCGCCAGCGCCAATGCGTCGAGTTCGGCCTCGCCGCCCTCGATCGCATCGAGCTGGCTGCGAAACTCGCGCATCTTTTCGGGCAGTTCGTCGACCTCGCAGCGGTGCTTGCGGGCGATCGCGCGCAAATCGAACAGGCGGGTCTCGGCGCGTTCGAGCGCCATCGGATCGTGGAACAGCGCTTCGGCGGCGGCGGAGAGCCTGTCTTCCGCCTCGCCCGCCTCGATCACCGCGCGGTCGAGCGCCGCCAGCGCCTCGGCAAGCAGAGGGTGCTCGGCGGCGATCCGGTCGAGGCGCCGTGCGGCGATACGCAGCGATGCCAGCGGCGAATCCGAGCCATCCCAGATGTGCCGTAGCTCTTCGAGGTCGCCCGAAAGGCGCTCGCCCTTCTGCATCGAGGCGCGCGTCTCGGCGAGCCGCGCCTCCTCCCCCGCCTGCGGTTCGAGCGCGGTCAATTCGGCAAGGTGCGCGAACAGCAGGTCCTGATCGGCCTGCGCGGTCTCGACCCGCTCGCGCGCGGCGGCGAACCGGTCCTCTGCCGAACGCCATTCGGCCCAGGCGCGCATGACCCCGTCCACCTCACCCCCGGCGAACCGGTCGAGCAAGGCGCGGTGGCCGCGCTGATTGACGAGGCCGCGGTCGTCGTGCTGGCCGTGCAGTTCGACCAGCGCACCCGCGATTTCGCGCAGCAGGGCGACACCCACGGGCTGATCATTGACGAACGCTTTGCTGCCGCCGTCGGCCTTCAGCGTGCGCTTGAGGATCAGCGGCTCGCCCGGCTCCATCTCGATATCGGCGTCGTCGAACGCCGCGCGCAAGGGCGTCGGAAGCGCGGCGAATTCGAAGGTGGCGGTCACGCTGGCCCGGTCCTCGCCCGCGCGGACGAGGCCGCTTTCGGCGCGATTGCCGAGCACGAGGCCGAGCGCATCGAGCAGGATCGACTTGCCCGCCCCGGTCTCACCGGTCAGGACGCCGAGGCCCGCGCGGAATTCGAGGTCGAGCGCCTCGATCAGCACGATATTGCGGATGGTGAGGCGCGTCAGCATGGCTCGGCCGAGTCTCTAGACCAAGCCGTCGCGCGCGTCACCCGCGCGGACACGCCTTGCCAACAAGGCTCAGCACGCGAGCGCGAGGAAATCCGCTGGCGATAGAGGCTTGGCGCCAAGGAAACCCTGGAATATCGCGCAACCCTCTTCGGCCGCGACCGCGCGCTGCTCCTGAGTCTCGATGCCTTCCGCAATGACCGACAGGTCGAGCGCGCGCGCAAGCGCGACAATCGCGCGCAACACTGCCCGGTCGCGCGGGTCGCTGTCGATGCCCTCAATCATCGAGCGATCGAGCTTCAGCGTGTCGAGCGCCAGCAGCTTCAAATAGCGGAAATTGCAAAAGCCGCCGCCGAAGTCGTCCAGTGCGATTCGCATTCCGGTTGCACGCAAGGCGCTCAGTGTCGGCGCAACCACCTCGAGGTCGGCCAGCAACGCCTGTTCGGTGATCTCGACCGTCAACCGATCGGCGGGGAAGCCCGACGCGGCAACCAGAGAGGCGAAATCGCGCGCGAAACTTCGGTCGGCCAGATCCACCGGCGTCACGTTGAGCGACATTTGCAAATCATCCGGCCAGTCGGCAGCGGCGGCGAGCGCCACTTCGGCGACATGGCGCGAGAGCTGGGCGACGTGATCGGCCCGCTCGGCGATGGTGAACAGTGCTCCCGCGCCGATCAGCCCGACACGCGGATGACGCCAGCGAGCGAGGGCTTCGGCCCCCACAAGCCTGTTGTCGGCGAGCGAATATTGCGGCTGGAAAGCAACCTCGATCTCTCCCCGGTCGAGCGCGACGAGCAGGTCCGCCTCCAACTCGGCGGCGCGAATTCCTGCGGGCGTGTGCAAGTGGTCCGCCCACAGCACACGCGCGCCGGCCCGGTCTCGCGCGCGGCCGAGCGTGGCGGCCAGTCGATCGAGCACGTGCGCGCCAGTCTCGCCCGGCAGCACACGCATGAGCGCGATGCGGGGCCAGAGGCGGACCACACCCGCCCCCTCAATCGCGGAAATCGGCGCTGCGACGGCCTCGGCCACGGCCTCGCCCAGCCACTGCCAGCGCTCGCGGCTGATCGTGTCGCGCGCGAACAGGGCGAATGTACCGCCACTCAGGCGCGCGGCGATCCAGTCTCCTTCGAGGAGTTCGTCGGCGGCGAGGTGCTGGATGCGCCGCGCCACTTCGACCAGCGCACCATCGCCTGCGGCCGCGCCATAAGCCAAGTTGACCGTGTCGAACCGCCCGAGACCAAGCAGGAGAGCGTGCACCGGCGACGGACTGCCCTCGTCACATTCGGCCCGCCAGGAATCGAACCGCGCGAACAGCGCGCGCTCGTCGGGCAGGCCCGTCAGCCGATCGCGTTCGGCTTCGGCATACAGGGACTCACTTGCCATCGCCTGCTCCTAGCGGTGCGATCGGATCGGCGCGCGGTCGATGCTGGGCGCGTTGCCAAATGGGACAGCGGCAACTAGCGTTGGAAACCCGCGATGTCGCAGGGCAGGAGGCACGATTGAGCGCTGAGTTCGACGGCAAGCGACTGGCGCTGCTCGCTTCCGATACCGAACGCGCGCAGGATGCCGCGGACGAACTTCGCGCGCTGCATTCTTTCGTGCCGCTTGAGGAAGCGCAGATCGCGGTGGTCCTTGGCGGCGACGGCTTCATGCTCCACACGCTCCACTCGATGCTCGATGCGGGCCGGGTGATTCCAGCCTACGGTATGAACTGCGGCACCGTCGGATTCCTGATGAACCGCTTCCGCAGCCCCGGAAAACTGGCCGAGCGCCTCGCCAAGGCGCGCGATTTCGCCATCGCACCGCTGCGGATGGAAGCGATCACGCAGGATGGCGAGCGACACGTCGCCTGCGCCATCAACGAAGTCTCGCTGCTGCGCGAAACCCGGCAGACCGCAAAGATCGAGATCGAACTCAACGGTAAGACGCGCCTCAAGGAGCTTGTCTGCGACGGGGTGCTGGTCGCGACGCCCGCCGGCTCCACGGCCTACAACCTGTCTGCCAACGGCCCGATCCTGCCGCTCGATTCGCAACTCCTCGCGCTCACTCCGATCAGCCCGTTCCGGCCGCGCCGCTGGTCGGGCGCGATCCTGCCCGAGCGCAGCCGCGTGACGTTCCGCGTCAACGAACCTGCCAAACGCCCCGTCTCGGTCGTCGCGGACCAGAAGGAATTCCGCGACGTCGCCGAAGTGCACCTTGAAATCGCCCGCGAAAACCAGCTCACGCTGCTGTTCGACCCCGGCCACGCGCTCGACGAACGGATCGTTGCAGAGCAATTCGCGGTATAGGGTTGCCAAGCCCGAACGTCGCCCATATAGGCGCGCTCCTGCCGATCCGGCTGCTCCCCGATAGCTCAGCGGTAGAGTAGGTGACTGTTAATCACTTGGTCGTTGGTTCGAATCCAACTCGGGGAGCCACATTCTTCCGCCTTCTTGGCCGCTAACTGCCTAGCAATAGCCGCGCGCCGACCCAGATGGTCAGCGCGGCGGTCAGCCAGCGGATCGCCGCTTGGGGCAGGAACTTCACCGCCAACATGCTGCCGATCTGCCCGCCGATCGCCACGGCGATCAGCAGCGGCAAGCCGAACGAGACAGCCGCCCCCATTAGGTCCGGCCCATTCTTGAGCAGTTGTCCGGCGAGGCCGAACACCGAATTGACGAGGATGAACAGCGCTGCGGTCGCAGCGACCTGCCGGGCGCCGTTCCACCGCGCGAGATGAAGGAACGGCGCGAGGAAAATTCCGCCGCCAATGCCCACAAGACCCGCGAGGTAGCCGATCGGCGCGGCAAGCAGCGGCATCCACCGCGCGGCGCGCGTGGGCTCACCTTCCTGCGTCGAGGTCTGCGGAATCAGCAGCGTCAGGCCCGTGAGCATCAGGCTGCCGCCGAGCAGCGTCAGGAAGGTCGCTTCCTTGATCGGGGTCAACCCGCCGAGAAAGGCCGCCGGTGCGGCGATCGCGGTCAGTAGTGCCGCGCCCTTCCACGGTGTGATCCCTGCACGCGCGAACCGCACGGTGCTGCCCGCCACGACAACCACGTTGCACAGCAGCGAGATGACCGGGAGCAGGCGGAAATCCACGCCCGCCAGCGCCAGCAGCGCGCTGTAGGTCGAACCGCCGCCGAAACCGACCGCAGCGTACAGGAGAGCGGTCAGCCCGAAGGCAATGGCGAGGAGCGGGAGGCCCACTCAGCCCGCCCCCGACCAATTATGCCGACGCACCGGAAGACTTCGCGCCCACCGCACCATGGCAGTGCTTGTACTTGTTGCCCGAGCCGCAGGGACAGGGGGCGTTGCGGCTGATTTCCTCGCCCGCCCACGGATTGTCCGACACCCCGCCCGAGCTGGCCTCGGCGCGCGGCGATCCGGCAAGCGAGCCGAACAGTTCGGCCAGCGGACGCGAACCGTCACCGTCGTTCGAATCCTCGATCCCGAGGAGCGGGTCGATGTGCCCGGTCAGGAAATCCGGGAGGTCGGGCAGTGAGAGCGCCTGCGTCTGCGGGGCGAACTGGAACTGGGCGCGCAACAGGATGCTGGTCACGTCCTCGCGCAGAGTGTCGAGCATCCGTTCGAACAGCACGAACGCCTCGCGCTTGTATTCGTTGATCGGCTGCTTCTGCGCATAGGCGCGCAGGAAGATGACCTGGCGCAGCGCGTCGAGCGTGGCGAGGTGCTCCTTCCAATGGTGGTCGAGCCGTTCGAGCAGGATCTGCTTTTCGAGCCGCTTCCACATATCGGGATCGGCTTCGGCAATCTTGGCGTCCATGATCTCGTCGGTGAGCGCAGAAAGGCGTTCCTCGAGCAGTTCCGGCTCGACCGCCTCTTCCTGCAGCCAATCGTCGACCGGCGCTTCCACGCCGAGGACGTTGACGATCCGCTCCTTGAGACCGGCGATGTCCCACTGCTCCGGGTACGAGCCTGGAGGGCAGGCTTCGCCGACGAGCGTGTTCACGGTGTCCCGGCGCATATCGACGACGACGTCGTCGACCGCTTCGCTGTCCATGATCTCGGCGCGCTGCTCGTAGATCACCTTGCGCTGGTCGTTCATCACGTCGTCGTATTCGACGACCTGCTTGCGGATATCGTAGTTGCGCGCCTCGACCTTCTTCTGCGCGGTCTCGATGGCCTTCGATAGCCACTTGGAACCGATCGCCTCGCCATCGGCGAGGTTGGAGTTCATCATCCGGGCGAACAGCGTGTCCGGCCCGAAGATGCGCAGGAGATCGTCTTCAAGGCAAAGGTAAAACCGGCTGAGGCCGGGGTCGCCCTGGCGCCCGGCACGGCCGCGCAACTGGTTGTCGATGCGGCGGCTTTCGTGCCGCTCGGTGCCGAGCACGAACAGGCCACCTGCGTCGAGCACCTGCTGGCGTTCGGCGGCGACCTCTTCCTTGATCTTCGCGATCGCGGCGTCGCGCTCGGGCCCCTCGGCCATGTCCTTGAGCTCGTCCTCGATCCGGAACTCGACGTTGCCGCCGAGCTGGATGTCGGTGCCGCGGCCGGCCATGTTGGTGGCGATGGTCACGGCGCCCAGCCGGCCGGCCTGCGCCACGATATGCGCTTCCATCTCGTGGAAACGGGCGTTGAGGACCGAGTGCTTGACGCCTTCCTTCTCGAGGAATTCGCTGAGCAGTTCACTCTTCTCGATCGAAACGGTGCCGACGAGCACCGGCTGGCCGATCTGCGCCTTCTCGGCGATCGACTTGGCAATGGCCTGGAACTTGTCGGTCGTGTTCTTGTAGAACTCGTCCTCTTCATCGATCCGCTGCACCGGCACGTTGGTCGGGATCTCGACCACGTTCATCTTGTAGATGTCCCAGAACTCGCTCGCCTCGGTGGCGGCGGTACCGGTCATGCCCGACAGCTTGGGATACATGCGGAAGTAGTTCTGGAAGGTGATCGAGGCCATCGTCTGGTTTTCGGGCTCGATCTTCACGCCCTCCTTGGCCTCGACCGCCTGGTGCAGGCCGTTCGACCAGCGGCGGCCATCCATCATGCGGCCGGTGAACTCGTCGATGATGACGACTTTCTCGTCCTTCACGATGTAATCGATGTCGCGCTTGAACATCTTGATCGCGCGCAGCGCCTGGTCGAGGTGGTGGACGACCTGCGTGTTCTCGACGTCGTAGAGGTTGGGCGTGACCAGCAGCCCGGTATCGGCGAGCATCGCCTCGATCCGCTCGGCTCCCTCCTCGGTCCAGGTGATGTTCTTGGTCTTCTCGTCCGCTTCGTAGAAGCTCTCGTCGATGTCCTTCACGATCGCATCGATCTGGACATACATGTCGCTCTTGTCGTCGGTCGGGCCCGAAATGATCAGCGGCGTACGCGCTTCGTCGATGAGGATCGAGTCGACCTCGTCGACGATCGCGAAGTTGAAGGGGCGCTGCACCATCTGGCTGCGCTCGTGCTTCATGTTGTCGCGCAAGTAGTCGAAGCCGAATTCGTTGTTCGTGCCGTAGGTGATGTCCGAGCCATAGGCCTCGCGACGCTCGTACTCGTTGAGGTTGGGCACGATCACCCCGACCGTCAGGCCGAGGAACTTGTGGATGCGGCCCATCCAGTCGGCGTCGCGGCGGGCGAGGTAGTCGTTCACGGTGACGACGTGGACGCCCTTGCCCTCGATCGCGTTGAGGTAGGTCGCCAGCGTGGCGACGAGGGTCTTGCCCTCGCCCGTACGCATCTCGGAAATCTCGCCCCGATGCAGCACGATGCCGCCGACCATCTGCACGTCGAAGTGTCGCATCCCGAGCACGCGGACGCCGGCTTCGCGCACCGTGGCGAACGCTTCGGGCAGGATGTCGTCGAGCGTCTTGCCGCCCGCGAGCTGGTCGCGGAACTTGGCGGTCTGGGCGGAAAGTTCCTCGTCGGTGAACGACTGAATCTGCGGCTCGAGCGCGTTGATCTGGCGAACGATCTTGTCGAGCGACTTGACGTAACGGTCGTTCGAGGACCCGAACAGGGCCTTGGCGAAGTTGTTGATCATGAAGGCCCCTGAAGGCTGGAATCTATAGGAAAACGACCGCCGGGGCAGCTGCGCCCGGGCGGTGTGGAACGGTGGTCGGATTGGGTCGTCGCGCTATTCGAGCGCGCGGTCGGATCCGAGCTGGATCGTCGGGATGATGATGACGACCGGCTTGCGCGGACGGCAATTGGCCGGGACCTGCACTTTCCCGCGCAGGTTGGCACGCGGCTGCGACGCCTCGCAAACGGACTGCTGCGATGACTGCTGGGGCTGCGATCCCTCGACCACGGCCTGCGCCAGCACCGGCATCATGCGTGCTTCGGCCGGGCTACCGACGGCGGCCAGACCGGTAATCAGCGCAAAACAGGCAAGAATGCGACGCAACATGATGGTACGTAGATAGGCTTTGACGTGCATCTCGTCCACCCCCGGCGAAAGCGCATTTACCTGCGTGACGGTAGTTCCTACGTGGCCCTGAATGGATATTGAACGCTCGCCCCTCGCCCGTCCGTTTCCCGCTGCTCCCGCCATCGCCGGAGCCACCCCGCGCGTCGCCCGCGCCGGGTACAAGGATTGGGGCCGCTGCGACCTCACCTACGTCGAGCTTGCGGAGGGTACGAGCGTCGCCGGCGTATTTACCCGCAACGTCTGCTGTTCGAGCGAGGTCGAATTGGGGCGCGAACAGGTCGTGCTCGGCAAGGCGCGGGCGCTGGTGGTCAACGCGGGCAATTCCAACGCTTTCACCGGCTATCGCGGGCGCGAGGCGGTGGAGGCGATCATGGGCCAGGTTGCCGCGCATCTCGGCTGCAATCCCAGCGACGTGTTCGTCTCCTCGACCGGCGTGATCGGCGTGCCACTGCCCAAGGACAAGGCGCGCGCGGGCCTCGAAGCGGTGTTCGAGGCTCCTGCGTGTTCGTGGGAAGAAGCCGCCGCAACCATCGGCACGACCGACACTTTTTCCAAGGGCGCGGTCGCGACCGCGATGCTCGGCGAAACTAAAGTCACGCTCGTGGGGATCGTCAAGGGCAGCGGCATGATCGCGCCCGACATGGCGACGATGCTCGGCTATGTGTTCACCGACGCTGCGGTCGAGCCTGCCTTCCTGCAGGCGATAGTCTCCGCTGCGAGCGATGCGACGTTCAATTGCATCACTGTCGACAGCGACACCTCGACCAGCGACACCGTCCTCGCCTTCGCGACCGGCGCGGCGGGCAATGTTCCCCTCGTCTCGTCCGACGACGCCGGAGCCGATGCCTTCGCCGCCGCCCTGCACGACGTCTGCCGCCAGCTCGCCCACCTCGTCGTGTGCGACGGAGAGGGGGCGCAGAAGTTCATCGAGGTTTCCGTCACCGGCGCAGTGAGCGACGAGAGTGCCCGCAAGGTTGGCCTCGCGGTTGCGAACTCGCCGCTGGTGAAAACCGCGATCGCGGGAGAGGACGCGAACTGGGGCCGCGTGGTCATGGCCGTCGGCAAGGCAGGCGAGCCGGCCGACCGCGACAAGCTCTCGATCGGTTTCGGCGGCACCTGGGCGGCGCGCGAGGGCCTGCCGCTCGCCGATTACGACGAAGCGCCGGTCGCCGCGCATCTCAAGGGTCGTGAAATCGACATCGCGGTCGACCTCGGGCTGGGCGACGGCCGCGCGACCGTGTGGACCTGCGACCTGACGCACGGCTACATCTCGATCAACGCCGACTACCGGAGCTGACGTGAGCGCGCTCGACGACGAGATGCGCGCGCTGCTTCGTTTCGTGTCCGAGCGAACGATCCTGCCGCGCTGGCGCAACCTGGCCGAAGGCGACGTGATCGAAAAGGCGCACGACGACCTCGTCACCGTTGCCGACCGGGAGGCGGAGGCGTTCCTTGCCGAGGCGCTTACCAAGCTCGCGCCCGGCGTCCCGATCGTGGGCGAGGAAGCCGCGCACGCCGATCCCACCGTACTCGACCGCCTCGACGGACCGTGCTGGATCGTCGACCCGATCGACGGGACGCATAACTACGCGCATGGCACCACGCCGTTCGGCACGATGATCGCTCTCGCCGATGGCGGCGAGACGATTGCCGGGTGGATCTACGACCCTCTGCGCGACCGCATGTGTCACGCGCGGCGCGGCGAAGGCGCGTTCGTCGATGGCGAGCGGGTGACGGCGTCAGGTACGGGCGAAGCCCCGCCACTCGCCGCCATCTCCCTGATCTTCCTTGACCCTGCCCGACGTGAAGCGGTCTGCGAGCACATCGCGCCGCACTACCGGTTAGTCGACATCCCGCGCTGCGCCGCCGAGCAATATCCGCGCCTCGCGCTGGGCGAGAACGACGTGTCGGTGTTCGAACGCACGCTTGCATGGGATCACGCGGCCGGCGTGCTGTGGCTCAACGAGGCAGGCGGGAAAGTATGTCGGCCGGACGGGTCGCCCTATCGGGTCGACCAGACCGGCCGCACCGGCATGATCGGCGCCGCGAGCCCCGCGCTGTGGGACGGGCTCGCAACGCTCTACGCGAAAATCTAGAGTTCGCTCTCGAGCCATCCCTTGAGCTGGCTCTTGGGCGCGGCGCCCAGCTTCTGGGCGACCGGCTTGCCGTCCTTGAACAGCACCATCAGCGGGATCGAC
This sequence comes from Tsuneonella sp. HG094, assembly GCF_053819285.1. Lineage (NCBI taxonomy): Bacteria > Pseudomonadati > Pseudomonadota > Alphaproteobacteria > Sphingomonadales > Erythrobacteraceae > Tsuneonella > Tsuneonella sp. HG094. The sequence goes on along the minus strand of NZ_JBSORA010000001.1, from coordinate 904,174 downwards.
TGGACGCCGATCTGGCCGGGCACGCCAGTGTTCTCCATGATGTCCATCTTGGCGATGGTCACCTTGTCGGACAGCTCGTCGGCGATTTCCTCGAGCGAAGGGCCGATCATCTTGCACGGGCCGCACCATTCGGCCCAGAAGTCGACCAGCACGGGCTTGTCGCTGTCGAGCACGTCGGACTGGAAGCTGGCATCGGTGACGGCGATCGTCGGCATGGGGAATCTCCTGTTGTCGGACGCCAATCTAGGCATCGAACGCGCTCACTCAACGCCGGGGAGCGCAAAGCTTTCCGATTCTGTGGACAAGAGCGACTTGCGCTCGGCCAGCATGGCGGCGGGCACCGCGATCAGGCGCGGGGTCTGCGTGTAGAGCAGCGCGGCGCAGATCTCGCGACCCGGGTAAATCTTGGATAGCGCGGCGGCGTAGGCCGCCATTTGGCGCAGCGTGCTCTCGGGCACCTCCTCCAGCGAGCCAGGCGGCCGGCGCGCGGTCTTGAAGTCGACCACGGTCACCTTGCCCGGCTCGACCAGTAACCGGTCAGCGGTCCCTGCGATCACCTGACCGTCGACTGTCGCCGCGAGCGGGACCTCCGCCAGCGCACCGGGTGAAAATACTTCGGCGAAGCCCGGCTCGCCCAGCACCGCCAGCGCACTGGCGAGCATCTCGGCCCGATCCACAGGGGAAAGGTCGGCAGCCTGTCGGTCCAGCCATGCGCGCGCCGCGGCCTCGCGCTCGGCAGGAGCAACGTCGGGGAGCCGTTCCAGCAGGCGGTGGACCAACACGCCGCGGCGGGCAGCGATACGCAGGGCCTCGGGCGGCAGCGGCGGATCGGCGCCCTGTTCGGAGCCCGCCGCAGACGGCGCGAGCGGACGCGGCGGGCGCGGCTCGGGACCGATCGGAGTGAGCGCCCAATCGGGCAGCTCGATCGGTTGGAACTTGCCCTTCGAGGCCTTCGTAGCGGGAATCCGCGACGGCAGCGCTCCCCATTCCTGCCGCATACCCCAGATGTCGTCCGCCAGCTCCTCGCCCGGCATCAGCGGTGCGAGCCGGGCGTACCACGAATCGGGCGGCGGCTCGGTCTTGCGCTTGCCGAGCGCGCCGCCGACGAACAGCGCTTCTTCCGCACGCGTCATCGCGACGTAGAGCAGGCGCCAGTGCTCCTCCCGCTCGGCGGACTTCGCAGCGGTTTCGGCATCGCGGATCGGACCCGCCTTCTCTTCCTTGCGGAGGGCGGGCAGCGGGACCTTGCGCGGGTCGCCGATCAGCGGCGTGTCGGTGAGCGATAGGCCGCGAGTGCGCGAAGCATCGGGATCGCCCACCGCGTCGGCGAGGATCACGATGGGTGCCTGCAGTCCCTTCGAGCCGTGGACGGTCATCACCCGCACCAGCGCGCCGCCACCTTCGCTCTCGCGCTTCAATTCCCCGTCGCCTGCGTCGAACCACGCGATGAACCCGGCAAGGCTCGCGGTTTCGTTCGCTGCGTAGGCGGCGGCGGCGTTGAGAAGTTCGTCGACCGGGTCGTTCACCTCTGACCCGAGCCGGGCCACGAGAGCCTTGCGCCCCTGCCACGGCCCGACGAGCATCCAGCGCAGCATCGCCTGCGGCGGCTCGAAGTCGGCAATGCGGAGCAGATCGCGCAACTTCTCGGCGGTCGCCATCTGGAGCGGTGTTTCGCCCTGACGGATATGATCCCACAGCCGTCCTCGCAGGCGCCAGCCGTGCTCCAGCAGGTCTTCCTGGCTCCACCCGATCAGCGGGCTGACGAGCAGGTTCGCCAAGCTCAAGTCGTCGAGCGGCTGCGCGGCAAAGCGCAGCGCCGCCATCAGGTCCCTGACCCCGAGCGGCGCGCCGAGTCGCAGACGGTCAACCCCCGCCACCGGCACGCCCGCCGCATGCAGTCGCGCGACGATCAGGCCGGCGAGCTCGCGCCGCTTGCGTACGAGGATCATCACGTCGCCAGGTCCCGCGTTGCGCCCCCCGTCCCTGGTGAGCGGAAAGCCGTCGCGCAGCCAGCGCGATACCTGTTCGGCAATCCGATTGGCCATCGCCCGTTCGGGCTCGGACAGCCAGTCCTCGGGGCCGTCCTCGTCCTCGTCCGCGCGGTCGGCGACGGGATGCCAGAGCGTGACGAGGCCCGGACGCTCATATCCGATGTGCTGCCCGACCACCTCGTCTGCGGCAATCCCGAACGACTCCTGCCCGATCGCCCCGATCGCGGCATCGACGAAGTCGAGTACCGGCTGCGAGGTGCGATACGACCGCCCGAGGCCGAGCGGAAGCAGTCGCTCCACGCCCGGATCATTGGCGGCAAGCCGGTCGATCAGTTCCTCGTAATAGCGGCGTGCGGCGGCGAAGTTCTCCGGGCTGGTGCCCTGGAAACCGAAGATCGCCTGCTTGTAATCGCCGACGACGAACAGCGTGCGCTGCACCCCGTCGCGCTGGCCCTCTCCCGAGAAGAAATCGTCGGTCAGCGCGCGGACGATCGCCCACTGTTCGGCATTGGTATCCTGCGCCTCGTCGACGAGCAGGTGATCGAACCGGCGGTCGAGCTTGTACCGGATCCACCCGGCGATATCGGAGTTGGAGAGCAGCGCGGCAGCGCGGCGGATCTGGTCGTCGAAATCGATCAGGCCCTCGCGGGCCTTCGCTTCTTCCCACGCGAGCGCGAAACGCCGCCCGATCTCGAGCGCGGGCGCGACCAATTCGACCAGCCCGAGCAGCGAACGCCGCTCGCGCAGCGCGCCCAGCGATGTGGCCACCGCCTCGGCATGCAGCGCGTAATCGGGATCGTGCTTCTCGAGGCTCTTGAGCGAACGCGACTCGCCTTTCTGGGTGAACAGCGCGGCCTCCAGCGGCTCGGCGGCCGAGACACGGCCCAGCCCGCTCGCGCCGAGAAAATCACCGATGGTCTCCAGCGACTTCAGCGCGCTTGCCGTCCCCCACGCTGCGTTCGCCGCACGCACCCGGTCGAGAGCGGCGCAATCGAACACGCCGTCGCTGCACAGTTCGGCAAGGCTCTCCTCGCCCGCATCGCTCGGCAACCCGAACAGGCCGAGCACCCGCTCGCGCATTGGCGGCTGCCAGCTTCCGGGGCCGAACCACAACTCGCGCGCCTGCGCGCAGCGCATCAGCCAGCCGGGCACATCCCCCGGCCCCATCCGCTCGCTCAGCATGCCCAGCGGGCCGAGCACGGCGGCGTCGCCCGCTTCTTCCGCCTCAGCCACCATTGCCGCGAGGACGCGGTGGGCGAGCAGGTCGCGGTCGCGGTCCTCCATCGGGCGCGTCCCGGGGATGAGGTCCGCCTCGTCGGGAAACGCCGCAAGGAGCCACTGAGAGAACGCATGGATCGTATCGATGCGCAGCCCGCCGCCCGGACAGTCGAGCACACTGGCGAACAGTGTGCGCGCGCGGGCAATGCTGTCGGGATCGTGGTTCGCGCCGATTGCAATCAAGTCCTGCGCGAGCCGAGTGTCGGGCATCCGCACCCAGCTCGCCAGCACCGAGTTCACCCGCTCGGCCATCTCCGCCGCGCCCGCCTTGGTGAAGGTCAGGCACAGGATCTGGCCCGGCGCGACGCCCGGTCGCAGCAGCAGGCGGAGCACCCGCGCTGACAGCACCTGCGTCTTGCCTGTGCCGGCCGAGGCCGATAGCCAGACGCTGCGTTCGGGCACGACGGCGTGCGCCTGATTGTCCTTCAGCGGGAAGACCTTGCCGCTCATGCTTCGCTGTCCTCGAGCCGGATCCATTCGTCGAGGCGCATCAACTGGTCGTAGGTCGAGTAGACGTCGGCATCGGGGTTCAGCCGCGCGGTGAACGGCTCGGCTCCGAGTATCCAGTTGTCGAGCGCCTCGTCGAGGAACTTGCGCGCGGTCGGCAGGAATTCCGCCAGCGAAAGCCCGTGCCGCTTGCGGGTGCCGTCGAGGATCGGCGTATCCTTGTAGCCGAAGCCGGTGTCGCTCTTGTCGCTGCGGCCGAGCGACCAGTATTCGAACGCGGTCGCCTCGCCCTCGGCACCCGGGAAGGCGCCCTCCTCGACCATCACGCCAAGCGTGCCGAGCTGCAGTGCATAGCCGCGCTGGACCTGAGCGCCGCTCGGAGGCTTCCCGGTCTTGTAGTCGACCACCGCGAAGCTGCCGTCCGCCATCCGGTCGAGCCGGTCGATCCGCCCCTTGATCGTGACGCCGCGCCAGTCGAGCTTGCCGCGTTCTTCCCACAGCACCGGCTTGCGATCGGAGTCGGCAGCGATCTGCGCTTCGATCCATTCTAGCGCCTTCAGCAGCCGCGGGCGCCACAGCGCGCGAACCAGCGGGTGCGCGTTCATCGCGCGCAGTTCCTCGGCCGCAATCTCGGGCAGAGGACGCCCGGTGTCGTGCCAGATTTCGAGGATCTTGTGCGCGACCTCGCCCTGCCACGCGGGCGAGGGTTCGGCATTTAGCCCGTCGATCTCGCCGAGGCGCAGGATGCTGGAGGCGTAGAACTGGTACGGATCGGCGCGCAGCCGATCGAGGCTGGTGACCGACAGGCCGACGTTGCGCTGCTCGGCAGAGGGCATGGGCTGAGGCTTCGCATAGGCCTCTGCGGGCTCGGCCCTGTCGATCGCCGCGGCGAGACGGGGCGCGGCATCCTCCCGGTGCGCATCGCCCAGTTCCCCGAGCAGCGCCTGCACGCGCAGCAGGAAGCGCGAGGCGATCGCAGGGCCCGCCGCATCACGCCGCGCGCGACTGAGAACCACCTCGGGCGCACCCAGCACGGCTGCGAGATCGTGCGCCGAAAGCCCGATGCGGAAGTCCGCCCCTGGCACGCCCAGTGCGCGCAAAACGGCAGGTGCGAGGAGTGGGTCGGTCGCCGGGCGCGCGGGCCAGGTTCCCTCGTTCAGCCCCGCCGCGATGACGAGGTCGGCGCGGGCCATGCGCGATTCGATGAGGCCGTAGATCGCGACGCGCGGGTGGCCGCCGAACGGCGGGCGGACCGCGATGCCCTCCATCGCGTCGCGCAGCGCGGCGTGGAGTTCCTCGGCCTCCAAGAGGGTGCCGGCCTCTCGCGCGTGCAGACGCAGGTCTTCGACGAACGCGGCCAGCGCGCGGCCATCCTCGCGCGTCCACAGGTGCGTTCCGGCAAGCGCCTCGCCTGCCGCAGCGAGCCGATCGAGCCAGTCGGCGAGCGGCACGAGGCGTTCGGCGAGCAAGGGTGCGAGGACCGCTTCCACATCGCGCCACCAATCGGCGACCTTGGCCTCCGCCGCGATCGGCCCCAGAGGCGCCAGCCCCGGTTCGGGACGCGGCCCGCGCAGTTCCAGGTCGAACCGCCGCAATGCATCGAGCCAATCCCCGCGGCCATCCTCATACCGCACCAGCGGATTGGCAAGCGCGGCGATCAACGCCACGGGCGCGGCGTCCTGCCCCGCCACTTCGGCGAGCTCGAGCAGGAGGCGCCCGGGCGTCGTGTCCGATAGCGGTCTTCCGGCGGAATCGTCGGCGGCAAGGTTCCAGCGGGCGAGGTGCTGCACCACCCGCCGTGCCAGCCCGCGATCGGGGGTAACGAGCGCGACACGCTTTTCGGGCACCGAAACCGCCTCGCGGATCAAAAGCGCAATCGCCTGCGCCTCGGCTTCGGGATGCGCGCTTTCCATCACTCGCACGCCTGCCAGGCGGCGCTTTTCGGGAGGCAGGTCGATCCAGGCGCGGCTCGCTTGGGGGGGCAGGAACAGCGCAGAGATCGCGTGGCTGCGCTCGGGCGCGGCGGCGGCGAGGCCGCGCCGATGCCACGGCTGCACTTCCGCCCGGTTCACGCCCATGCGGTTGAGCAGCAGCTTCAGGTGATACTGCGGGTGCGTGACCGCATCGCCCGGCGCGAAGGGCGGATCACCGGGGTTGGCCCCCGCACCCGCCGCGCCGAGTTCGCTCCAGACCTCGTCGGTCATCGATAGGTCGAGATCGGGCAGGATCACCGCACCGCGGGACGATTCGCTGACCACCCGCAACAGGTTCGCGAGCGCAGGCGCGGCCGAGGTGACGCCCGCCGCCACTACCGGGGTCGCAGGCGGCGCAGCGCGCCAGCGGCGGGCCGCGTATTCGAACAGCCGGTTGCGGCGCGACGCGGCGTCGAGTGTGCCTGTCGCCTCCAGTTCGGCCCGCCAAAGGGCCTGCACCGCCGCGAACAGCTTCGACGCCTCGATCCAGTGCTGCGACTGGTCAAGCATGGCATCGACCACGCGGGGCTGCCACAGCTCTTCGGGCGCGATGTCTTCGACCAGCAGGCGGTCCATCGTCGCGGCAAACTGCTGAGCCAGCTTGAGCAACGCGGCCCCGCGAGGCGGCTGCCGGCCTAGCGCGCGCATCGCTTCCGGAATGATCGCGGCGAGGCGCAGCCAGCGCCGCGTGGGCTCGACCGCCGGGGGAATGTCCGCGCTGCCGAGCGGATCGAGAAGCGCCCCGAGCGTCTCATCGAGGTCGAGATCGCCGACGACCGCCATGCGCGGCATCAGCAAGCCTCCACCCGACGCGCGAACGAACGCTTCCTGCACGGTGCGCGCCGCGCGGGTCGAGGGGAGCAGCAGCGTGAGCCGGGCAAGCCCAACGTCGGGTTCGGAATAGCGCGGGATCAGCCCCGCTACGAGCGCGTCGGCGAAGCCCCGGTGCGCGGCGATCGAATAGACTTGCGGCACGACAGGTTCAGGCACCCGTCAGCGCCTCCTCGGTCGGCTTGATCGCATCGGGCGTGCCGACTTCGAACCACAGACCGGTGAAACTGAGGCCGAAGAGCCGCCCTTCCTCGCGCGCACGTTCCCACAGCACATTCGTGCTGAACGGCCCGTCGGGCGCGTCGCGCAACAGGCGGCGCGAGACGATCTGGATACCGGTGTAGATGAACGGCGCGATCCGCCCCGGCTTGCGGCGGCTGAGGCGACCTTCGGCATCCATGTGGAAATCGCCCGGCCCACGAAAGTTCATCGCGCGCGCGTGGCTGACGACCAGCAACAATGCGTCCATCCGATCAGGGTCCCACCGCGCCGAGAGATCGGCGAACGCATCGCGCGGCCCGTCGAGCCAGATGTTGTCTGCGTTGAGGCAGAAGAACGGGTCGGGCAACAGGCCCGCCCGGTCGGCCTTGATCATGCCGCCACCGGTTTCGAGCAGCTGGCTCCGCTCGTCGGACACGGCGACGTTCGGGGTGGCGCGATCGAGGACGTGCGCCTCCAGCGGATCGGCGAGGTAGTGGACGTTGACCACCGCCTTTGCCACCCCGCCCTCTGCCAGGCGGTCGAGCGCGTGGTCGATCAGCGGCTTGCCCGCGACCCGCACCATCGGCTTCGATTGGGTGGCGGTGAGCGGGCGCATCCGCTTGCCGAGCCCTGCCGCCATGACCATCGCGGTGTCGCTGGCGAGGCCCTTCATGCGATGCGTCCGCCCAATTCGTCGCGCAGGTGCCGCGGGATGTTGGCGTCGAACCACGCCGCCACCGGGACGAGCGCGGGATGCGCAAGATCGCGCTCCATCGCCGACCACACGCGCGGGATCATGCCGAGGTAACGTGGCTTGCCGTCGCGCTTCCAGAGCCGCGCGAATATCCCGACGATCTTGGCGTTCCGCTGGGCACCGAGCCGGGCGTAGTCCGCCTCGAACTCGGGCCCGGCATCGACCGCGCCCTGATAGCGGTCGAGCATAACCCGCTCCAGTTCCGGCGACACATCGCGGCGCGCGTCCTGCAGCAGGCTGACGAGGTCGTAGGCCGGGTGGCCGACTAGCGCGTCCTGGAAATCGATCAGACCCTGCGCCCCGCCGTCGAGCAGCATGATGTTCTCGGCATGGTAATCGCGCAGCACCGTCACGCCAGGCTGCTGGCGCGCGAGCATGGGCGTGAGCGCCTCGTCCCACGCCGTCGCATACCCCGCGACATCGACTTCCAGGCCGACCGCAGGCGCGTACCATTCGGGCAGCAGGGCCACCTCGCGCTGGTATACCACCATGTCGTAGGGCTCGAACGGGCCCGGCGGCAGCGCATGGAGCGCCACGAGCGCATCGATCGCCGCTTTATAGGCCGCCGTCTCGCCATCAGGATTCGCGTCAAGCCAGTCGCGCATCCGGTCGTCGCCGAAGTCCTCGATCAGCACCCAGCCTGCGTCGGGTTCGGCGGCGTAGATTTCCGGCCCTCGCATTCCGTTGTCGATCAGCCAGTCGCCGACGTGAATGAACGGATTCGGGTCTTCGTGCGGCGGGGGAGCATGCATGAGCATCGCCTTGCGCCCCGCATGTGACACCCGGAAGTAGCGCCGGAACGAGGCATCGCCGGGGATTGGGTCGATCGCCGCCCCGCCCCAGCCTGCGCGGTCGAGGAAGTCGATAAGGCCTGCGGGCAGTTCGCTCATGGCAGGCGCCCTAGCCAATCCGCCCCCGGCTCGACAATCGCCACGCGACCGTTCCCGCGAGTTTCCAACGCAATTGAGAGGCATTGCGCCTCATGCGCGAAGCCGCCGGCTTGGTCGGGCCATTCGGCGAGCAGGACCGCCCCCTCGCGGTAATCGTCGAGGCCGAGCTCAATCGCCTCCGACGGATCGTCGAGGCGGTAGAAATCGGCATGGACCAGCGGCGGGGCGAGGTTGTCGTAGGTCTCGAGGATCGTGAACGTCGGCGACGGCACTTCCCCGGTATGCCCCAACGAAGCGATGACCGCGCGGGCCAGCGTGGTCTTCCCCGCGCCCAGCCCGCCCGACAGCGCGACTACGTCGCCTGCGCGCACGACCGCCGCGATTCGCTCGCCGAACGCGTCCATCGCGGCCAGGTCGGGCAAGTCGACCGTCACGGCAGGTGAATCGTCGCGAAAGTCCCCTCACCCGGCTGCGAGACCAGTTCGAGCGTGCCGCCATGCGCCTCGATGAGCTGGCGCACGAGCGGGATGCCGAGGCCCTGTCGTCGTTCGGGCTTGCCGTCCGGTCCGGTGCGCAGGCCTTCGAGCGCCCGGCGAAGCTCGGTCTCGCTCATGCCGCGACCGTTGTCGGATACCACGATCCGCACGCCGTCCTTCTTGCGCGACAGGTCGACAAGGATCTTGCCGCCCTTGCCCGTCGCGGTGATCGCATTGTCGAGCAGGTGCCCGACCGCGCGGCCGAGCTGGCGCGGATCGGCGTCGACCTTGGCCGTACCACCGCCGCGCAGGTCGAGGCTGAGCCCCCCAGCGACGATCGCCGCCTCGCGCTCCCGAACGATTTTCGTAACGAAGGGTAGGAGCTCGACCTTTTCCTTCGCCAGCGGCAGCAGCCCCGCCTCGCTCTGCGACAGGTCGAGCACGTTCTCGACCTGATCGGTGAGGCGGTTCACCGATTCCAGGATCGCGGCGACGTATTCCTTGCCCTGCTCTGATAGCTCGCCCGCAACGCCCGCATCGAGCAGTTCGGCGAACCCGCTGATCGAGGTAAGCGGCACGCGAAATTCGTAGCTCATGTTGGCGAGGAAGCGGGTCTTCACCTCGTCCGCAGCCTCGAGCGCCTGCGCCCGCTCGCGCAACGCATCCTCCGCGTTCTGCGAGTCGGTGATGTCGAGCACCGTCAGCAGGCCGTTGCCGTCGGGCAGCGGAACGCCAGCGATCTCCAGCGTCCGCCCATCGGCGAGAGTCACCCGCCCGCCGGTCTGCTTGCGATCGAGCGTCGCGCCGCGAATGACGTCGCCGATCGCCTTGACTTGCTTCGGGTTGCCGAGTTGCGGTGTGATGCGCGCGAGGAGTTCGTCGGCAGACGGATGCCCATCGACCTCGCTCGGGGCAAGACCCCAGGCGGCAGCGAAGCGGCGGTTCCACAGCTGCATGTGGCCGTTGGGAGCGAACACCGCGAGCGCCTCGAACAGGCTATCGAACGTGGCTGTGCGCGTGCGCAGCAGCGTGTCCCGCGTCGCCGAAAGCGCGAGGCTTTCTGTACGATCCTCCGCGATCAGGACCAGCCCGCCGTCTGGCATCGGCTGGGCGACTACGCGAAGGTGTGTGCTGTCGCTTAGCGCCCAGGCTTCCTCGACCGCGTCGTCGGCGGTGAACCATTCGCCACGCTCGGTGCGCCACGTCGGGAAGTCGCGCACTTCGGGTGTGCGGCCCGCCTCGCGCGCCTCGCGCAGGAAGCGTTCGAATTCGAGGTCCTCCTGCGCGCCCGGGCGCATCGCGAAGATTCGGCGGAAAGGCTGGTTCGCGGAGACAAGCTTCCGTTCGGGCGAGAACTGCGCGACGCCAACCGAAAGCTGGTCAAGCATCTGGCGCTGGGCGTCACGGAACGCGCGGAAGTTGCGCGCCTGCTCCTCCATCTCCTCGATGTCGACCGCGTACCCGGCGACACCCTCGTCGCCAAGCGGCAAGTCGCTCACCCGCAAGCTACGGCGCTGGCCGCCGATAGTCGCGGCGACGATGCGCTCGACCGGCGCCTTGCGCTGCGCCGCCTGCGTAGCAATCTGCGCCGCGGTAAGTCCGTCGACCGGCTCGACAAGTTCGGCCTGCGCCTCTACCGCGGCCTCCGCGCTCTCGGCACCGACCGCGGCGACGTAGGCGCGGTTGACCAGCTTAAGCCGCGCGTCGGGTCCGCGGAACCACATCGGCAGCGGCGCCGCCTCGATCAGGCCGACGAGCGCCGCGAAATCGCCCTTCGCGCGCGCGGCTTCCGACCTGAGGCGCGCAAGTTCGCTCTCGCTTTCGGAAAAGTCGAAGATCCACAGCAGCGCCGCGCCGCCGGGAGACACCTGGGGATCGGCGAGCACGCCGCGCACCGCAAGGCTCCGCTGCGATCCCGGCGGGGTCAGCGCCATGCGAAACGGAGCGGCGGTCTTCTGCGTGCGCGAGACGTGGGCGCTCAGTTCGGTGAGTTGCTCGGGTGAAAGCCCACGCGGGGCATTCTGGTCGCCGGGCTTGCCGCGCGGCCCGCCCGCCAGTTCACTGAGGTATTGCGGCAGCTTTGGCAGGCCGAGCCAACCGGCCAGCCGCTCGCTTGCCTCGATCCGGCCGTCGACCCGCACGATCAGCGGGATCGCCGGCGATTCGTCGATCATGCGAACCATGCGGCGGGCAGCTTTGCGGCTCGCTTCCGCCTTGCGGGCCTTCGTGCCCGCCGCGATCATCAGCCACGCGGCGCCGGCGACCCAGCCGGCCAGCACGAGGCCGAGGAGCGCGAGGGCGGTGGCGGACAGTTGCATGCGCGGTCAGCTATGCGGGCCGACCGCGCTATGCAACGTGTTTGGGCCGATCAGTAGCGGTAATGGTCCGGCTTGTAGGGCCCTTCGACCGGAACGCCGATGTAATCCGCCTGCTTCTTGCTGAGCTGGGTGAGCATCACGCCCAGCTTGTCGAGGTGCAGCGCCGCGACCTTTTCGTCGAGGTGCTTGGGCAGGACGTAGACGTGGTTCTCGTACTGCGCCGGGTTCGTGAACAGCTCGATCTGCGCGAGGGTCTGGTTGGTGAAGCTCGCGCTCATCACGAAGCTCGGGTGGCCGGTTGCGCAGCCGAGGTTCACCAGGCGGCCCTTTGCGAGGATCAGGATCTGCTTGCCGTCGGGAAAGGTAACGAGGTCGGTGCCCGCCTTGATTTCCTTCCAGTCGTAGTTGTCGAGCGCGCTGATCTGGATCTCGCTGTCGAAGTGGCCGATGTTGCACACGATGGCCATGTTCTTCATCGCCTTCATGTGCTCGGCGGTGATGACGTCCTCGTTGCCGGTGGCGGTGACGAAGATGTCGGCGCGCTTCACCGCCTCTTCCATCGTCACGACCTCGTAGCCTTCCATCGCCGCCTGCAGCGCGCAGATCGGGTCGATTTCGGTCACCATCACGCGCGCGCCGCCGTTGCGGAGCGAATCGGCGCTGCCCTTGCCGACATCGCCGAAGCCGGCGACGCAGGCGACCTTGCCGGCGAGCATCACGTCGGTCGCGCGGCGGATCGCATCAACCAGCGATTCCTTGCATCCGTAGAGGTTGTCGAACTTCGACTTGGTCACGCTGTCGTTCACGTTGATCGCGGGGAACGGCAGCTTGCCCTGCTTGGCGAGGTGGTAGAGGCGGTGGACGCCCGTGGTGGTCTCTTCCGAGACGCCCTTGATCGCCTTGACGCTGGCGGTGAGGTACCCCGGCTTCGCCTTCAGGAACGCCTTGAGAGCGCGGACGAATTCGATTTCCTCGGCGTTCGAGGGTTCGAACAGGTCTTCACCCGCCTCGACCCGCGCGCCCCACAGGGCGAACATCGTGGCGTCGCCGCCATCGTCGAGGATCATGTTGGCGGTGAGGTCCTGGTCGGCTTCGCTGGTCCAGTCGAAGATGCGGCCGACGTAGTCCCAGTATTCGGCCAGGCTTTCGCCCTTGATCGCGAAAACGGGGATGCCCGCGGCGGCGATCGCAGCGGCGGCGTGGTCCTGCGTCGAGTAGATGTTGCAAGTGGCCCAGCGGACCTCTGCGCCGAGCGCGACGAGCGTCTCGATCAGCACGGCGGTCTGGATCGTCATGTGCAGCGAACCGGTGATGCGCGCGCCCTTGAGCGGCTGCGCGGCGCCGTATTCGGCGCGCAGGGCCATCAGCCCTGGCATTTCGGTTTCGGCGATCGCGATCTCGTCGCGCCCGTATTCGGCGAGCGCAATGTCCTTGATGACGTAATCGCGGGTCAGGGTATCGGCGGTAGTGGCCACGGCAGGCAAACTCCAGTTGGGGAATGCCGCGCGCCCTAGCCGCCGGAGGGCTTCAAGGCAAATATAAAGATGTCTTTATATGTGAGATCGCCCAACACGGAGCCCAATACGGAAAACGGGCGGACATCTCGCGATGCCGCCCGCTTCCCCGTCGAAAGTGCGATCAGCGGCGCGTTGCGACTTGCGTCGGGCGATCCGCCAGCACCTCGTGTGCGACCCGGACGAGCTGCGCGCGATCCCTCGTGGCGGCGAGGTCCTTGGTCATCGCCTTGAGCTCGCTGCAGCCCAGCCACGGGTGGCCGACGCCGTACTGGTTCGCCATGCTGACGCTCAGCGTGTCCAGCGCTTTTTTGGCCCGCTGGGGACCCATCCGCGCGGTGTAATCCGCGTTCAGTGTGTGGAACGCGTCCTGCATGACCGGGTTCTGGTTGGTCGAGAACCGCGCATAATCGGACTGGAAGTTGTCCGCTCCGAAACGGCAGCGCAGCGAACTGACCATCAGCATGATGTCGAGGCGGCGCAGGTGCGCGGCATCGTCGGTAGAACCGGCCAGCGCCGGCTGCGGAAACACGGCAAGCGACGAAACAGCGGCGGCGACTGCCGCGAACTTGGCAATGAAATGCATGACCCCGAACTCCCCATGACAGGCCCACCCCGACCTGTTGAACGGCGGACCCCCTAGCCCGCCTGGTGAGGAGACTGCTCCCGACCGTTTTACTTCTTCTTAAACGCCAACGGTGAAGCGAAATTTACCATGCCCGAAGGCGCTTCTCCTTGCGCCTGAGGGTCCGCACGCTATCTCGGCGGCGGTTAGACGGGATAGCGAAAGGATTTTCCGACATGACGATCAAGGTGGGCGACAAGCTGCCCGACGTGAAGCTGGTCAAGGCGACCGAAGCCGGCCCCGAAGCTGTGCAGAGCGGCGATTATTTCGCGGGCAAGAAAGTCGCGATCTTCTCGGTCCCCGGAGCATTCACCCCGACCTGTTCGGCCCGCCACCTGCCCGGCTATGTCGACAAGGCCGAAGACCTCAAGGCCAAGGGCGTCGACGAGATCGTGGCCACCGCGGTCAACGATCCGTTCGTCATGGGCGCGTGGAACAAGGCCTCGGGTTCGGACGACATCACCATGCTCGCCGACGGAAACGGCGATTTCGCCGAAGCGATGGGCCTGACGATGGACGGCAGCGCCTTCGGCCTCGGCAAGCGCGGCCAGCGCTGGTCGGCCATCGTCGAGGACGGCGTGGTCAAGGAACTCAACGTCGAGGCACCGGGCGATTTCTCGGTGTCGAGCGCGGAACACCTGCTCGAGCAGCTCTGACAACGATATAGCAACCATAGTTCCTCTAGGGCGGCGGAGTGGAGACACCCGCCGCCTTTTTCGTGCCCGCCGACGGTATGCTACGCTGGCGCTTACCAAGAGTGTCACCGGTTGGGCGGCTGATTGGATTGGTTCTAGCTGTTGCGACGGTTTTCGCAGGTGCAGTCGTCGTTATCGCAGGCATGGGAATCGACATCGCCGGTTTCGGCCGCTTTGCCGTGCTGGCCCTTGCCCTTGCCGGTTTGCGGGCCTGGACCCTTCATCGCGCAATGGACGCGCGCTTGGGCGATGGCGCGCTGATTGTCGGGACCGGGATAATCGCGCTGATGGCGTGCGGGATCATCTCCAATGCCGGCCTTCGTCTCGGAGCCTCGCCGATCGACGAGTCGCTGGCCGCCATAGATGCAGCAGCAGGAATCGACGTGGAGCGTGTGGTCCGCGCCTTTGCCGCGCATCCCGCAACGACGGCCGTTCTTTCGGCGGTCTACAACATTTCGGGTGCGGTCGTGGTCGGGTTGATCGCCATCATCCTGGCCGCGGGTCGCCGCGCGCTCGCATGGGAACTCGTGGCGACGGTCGTGATCGCCATGCAGGTGGTCGCGGCGCTATCGATCATGGGGCCGGCGATCGGCGCGATGACGCATTTCGATATGCTCGATCTACAGGGTCACGGCCTGCCGCGAGGTGCAGGCGTTTATCATCTGGAGGCCTTTGCTCGATTCCATTCCGGCAGCGCAGAGACCCTGCGCCTGTCGGAAATGTCCGGCCTCGTGACCTTTCCTTCGTTCCACACGGTGCTCGGTTTGATGGCTTTGCAGGCCCTGGCGGCGTCGCGCCTGCGTTGGGTGGGCGTGGCGTGGGCTGCCGGAGTGATCGTCTCGACAATTCCGATCGGCGGCCATTACGTGACCGACCTTGTCGCGGGCTTTGCGATCTGGGCGGGGTGCGCGTGGGTTGTGCGGCGGATCAATACCCCATCAGCTTGAGCACTTCCTCGCGGCTGCGCGGATCGTCGAGGAAGGTGCCCATCATCCGGCTGGTGATCATGCGGACACCCGGTGTGCGAACGCCCCGCGCAGTCATGCAGGAATGCGACGCCTCAATCACCACCGCCACGCCCTGCGGGCGAAGATGCTCCCAGATGCAATCCGCGACCTCGGCGGTCAGGCGCTCCTGCACCTGGAGCCGCCGCGCAAAGCCGTGGAGCACGCGAGCAAGCTTGCTGATCCCGACCACGCGGTCGGTCGGCAGGTAGGCGATCGCCGCCTTGCCGATGATCGGCGCCATGTGGTGTTCGCAGTGGCTCTGGAAGGGAATGTCCTTCAGCAGGACGATTTCGTTGTAGCCGCCGACCTCCTCGAACACGCGCGAGAGGTGGACCGATGGATCCTCGTCGTAACCGACACAGTATTCCTTCCACGCCCGCGCGACGCGCGAGGGAGTATCCAGCAGACCTTCACGCGTCGGATCGTCGCCCGTCCATTCGATCAGTGTGCGGATTGCAGCCTGGACATGCTCCGGCACCGGCGGCTTGCCGCGCGGATCGTCTTCGTCAGGGCCTACCAGACTGCTCATGCTTGCGTCTTCCTCCGCCACCGCAGCCGCTTCCATGCGCGGCTCACGAGGCTGCCCTGCTTCATCAATCCGCCCTTGGCAAACGGTTCGAACATGTCCTGCGGGTGTTCCGGGTCGAGGATCTGCGAACCGGCGAGCGTCTCCTCGATCTCGCCGACCTCGGGCGGGACGAACCGCCGCAACTGGCGCGCGTTGCGGCGACCGTGCTTTTCGATGAACGCCAGCATCGATCCGTTTGCCTCGAGTTCGCGCTCGACGTCGGCCTCTTCCATTCCGCAGTGCTCGGCGAGCAGGGAACGGCGCAAGGCACCTATGCTGTCGCAAGCATGCGCGTTGCCGGGGCGTGCGCAGTCGATGAATACGTCGCACTCGCTGTCGAGGCCCATCGACCGGTTGTTCCAGTTGGCCGAGCCGATTCGCAGGATCGTGTCGTCGAAGACCGTCAGCTTGGCGTGGACGTAGATCTTGGTCTCGCCGGTATAGGGAACGAACAGGCCGAATCGCTTCTTGTGATCGATCTCCTCGATCGAATGCAGCAGACAGTTGCGAGCGTGATCCATCGCCTGCTGTTCGAGCCAGCCGTCGGCCGCATCGGGCTGGACCATCACGATTTCAGGCGGATCCGTTTCGCGCAGGCGGTTGCTGATCGCTTCGGCCACCTTGGGCGAGGTGAAGTACTGATTCTCCGAATAGATGAACTTCTTCGCCTTGCCGATCTGGTCGATCAAGAGCTGCTCGATCTCGCGGATTTCGGGGAAGCCATCATATTCCGCGCTGGTCCTGGCGATGCCGATTTCGACATTCTCGAACTGGACCGGCAGGTCTTCGGGCCACAGGCTATCATCGGGGACAGGTACTTCGACCAGCTTCTCGCCGCCCGCGCGGACCCAGCGCTCGCGGCTGAGGACGCCGAGTTGCCGGGCGGCCTCGCCTTCCATCATCATGGTCGCGTCATGCCACGGGCCGTACTTGCGCCCATGCGGGCGGCGGCGGCGGCGGTCCTTTTCGAGGTGCTCGCGCGTATCCCAGCGGTCCTGGGTCATGTCGATCCCGCCGCAGACAGCCAGCTTGTCGTCGAGCACGGCGATCTTCTGGTGGTGCGAACACCCGACCGGGTGGTGCCCGTCGAAGTTGAAGGTGATGCCCTTCTTGCGCGCCATCCGCAGCACATCGACGATCATGTAGCCGCGCGTGAGGAACTGGAAGACGCCCAGGCCCCACTTGAGGATGTCGATGTCCAGCCCCTTGCGGTGGCGCGCCAGCCAGACAAGGAAACTGCCGAGCCGCCGAGGGTGCTCGCGGCGGAAGATGCGGCTGTACCAGCGGCGGCCCAGGGCAAGATGGATGCGGGTGTCGAAGTCCCACCCTACCAGCATGATGCGGTGCTTCGCCTGAAGCATCGCCTTCTGCATGAGCGCGAAATAGTCCTCCGCATCGACGATGACGCTCGCCCGCTCGACGCGAGCGTAGCGCCAGACGCCCGGCTCCACCGAAGCGTCATCGAACGCGAAATCGCCTTTCTCGGTCGGCTGTTCTGTCAAAACCCCCTGGGCCCTTTGCGGCTACCTGAACGGATAACAGGTGAATGCTCGCGGTGTTCCGCGCAAGGGCCGTGGCTGATAGATTGCCCGGTACGATTGCTCTGCGGCAACGCCGCTTCGCCATCTCCGCCGCCGTTGGCGGCTCCGATTCCGAACGGGTTCGGCACATTCGTCGGACCCACAGACAATTCAGGCCACCCCTTGCGGAGGTGGCCTGAATTGTTGGCGCGCCCGGAACGATTCGAACGTCCGACCCTCAGATTCGTAGTCTGATGCTCTATCCAGCTGAGCTACGGGCGCGCATTGGAGGGCGGCACATAGGGATACCCGCCCACCTTGGCAACACCTATTGCGCACGCCCGAGAATCGCTGCGAGCAATGCGGAATCGAGGGGCGGCAACGGCAGCTCATCGATCGATTCGGGGGCAAACCAGCCAAGATCGCTCCCGGGTTCGGGCACAGGTTCGCCACTCCAGGCCGTCACTTCGTAAAGGAGTATGACAATGCCGGGGCGGCTCCCGCTCGGCTCGCTTTCGGCAAAGGCGAGCGGCGTGGCGGAGGCGTCGTCGGCCATTATGCTCAATTCCTCGTTAAGCTCGCGAACCAGCCCATTTCGCGGGGATTCGCCGCCCTCGACTTTGCCGCCGGGGAACTCCCACAGCCCGCCATGCTCCTTGTCGAGCGGGCGGCGCTGCAGGAGAAATCGCCCCTCGTCATCGCGCATCGCGGCGGCAACGACGGCGATCCATGTCGGTTTTCTTGCCAACAGCGGCGTCCTTCTCAACTTTTTCTTAACCCGGCGGGCGCAGATAGCAGTCTGTCAGGCAGTATTCGACGGACAAGAACCAATGCCGATGCGCAAGCTCCTCAAGGCGATTGCCAGCGACATCTCGGGGGCCACCGCCGTCGAATACGGCCTGATCTTGGCGCTGATCTTTCTCGCCATGCTGGTTGCCGTCCAGAACTTCGGAAGCGTCACCATCGGAATGTGGAACGACGTCGATCAGAGGATCACTCAGGCGACCGGATAAAAATGGTGCGGTTAGGGAATTCTAAACTCTCCAGCCGTATCTCGAATGTCAGCCCGAAGCCGTGAATTGGGTGCGGCCAGGGCCGGGTAGCGAAGACTGAATCAGGAGACGTCACATGCAGTTCATCAAAAAGCTCGTCCGCGACGAAGCGGGCGCCACCGCCATCGAATACGGCCTGATCGCCGCTCTTATCGCGGTCGCCGCGATCGTTGCGATGCAGAGCCTCGGCAACTCGCTGAGCGCCACGTTCACCGAAGTTTCGGGTGCGATGGACGCGTAAATTCTTCAGGAAGCCCAGCTTCCGAAAGAAAATACGAGGGCGGCGGGAGAAATCCCGCCGCCCTTTCCTTTTGCGCCATTCGTAACGACTAGCGTCCGCGGACGACGATCTTTACCTTCTGCCCCGGCGTCACCACCTGGCCCGAAGCAAGCCCGTTCAGCACGCGAAAACGCTGCTCCTGTGCGCTAGTGTAGGCCATCCGCGCGGCAAGTGACTGCACTGTATCCCGCGAACCCACGGTCACGACATCGATCACGCGCGGAATCACCTGCGACGCCTCGTTCGCGCTGATCCGCCGCATCGAATTGAACATCGGCGAAAACACGTTCGAGCGGCCTGCCTGCGTGATTCCGACGAAGTGGAATGCCTGGCTGTTCGAGAACTCGTAGGCGAACACCACGACGTCGACCTGGCCATTGCCCGAATTGACGCGCGCCGTGCCGTACATGGCGGGCAGGCCGTTCACCGTCGTGCGCTGGAGCGTCTGCGGCTGAATCTGCTGCTGCTGGCTCAAGCCGGCGAACGCCTGCCGAACATATGTTTCCAGATTCCCGTTGTAGGCAGCGGTGGTCATCTGTGCTTGCCCGCTCTGACCGTTGATCGAGACGGCGCGGGTTCCGTTGATCATGTAGAAGCCGTTGGGTGCGGTGAACGCCAGACGCAGTTCAGGGTGGATGAACTGGCTGCCCTCGATCACGCCCTGAGCGGGGTCGTCACCATAGGTTATACCGTCGATCCGAGTCAGGAACGTGTCGCGATTGGTCATCCCGGTGCCGTTCGCGGCAAGTGTAAGGGCATTGCGGACACGGCTCGCCGGATCGGGGTGGGTCGAGGCCCACTGGGGGACGGTCGCATTGCTTCGGCCTTGCAGCGAGGCATCGAGCGCGTTCTGCATCGCCAGGCTCTGCAGCACCGTCGCCATCGCCTTGGGATCATAGCCCGCGCTGCGCAGGTACTGGATGCCCAGCTTGTCGGCCTCGATTTCCTGGCTGCGCGAGAACTTGAGCGTCAGCATCTGGCTGGTCTGCGCGATTCCGCGGCCCAGGACTTGGCCGATCTGGCTGTTACCGAGCACCGCCCCCGCGAGGACCTGGCCGAGCACGCCGAGGATCGAGTTGCGGGTCGCCGCCTGCTGGCGCCGCTGCGAGTGCCGCGCCGCGACGTGGCCGACCTCGTGGCCGAGCACGCCGGCGAGTTCCGCCTCGTTGTTCATGAGCGCGACGAGCTGGCGCGTGGTGTAAACGTAGCCACCGGGGATCGCGAAGGCATTATTTACCGAGCTGTTGAGTAGCGAAACGGTGAACGCGTCACGCGCGTTCGACAGGCTCGAGCGGACGGCGATGTTCTTGCCGACCTGCTCGACGTACTGCGCCTGCGGACCGGTCATCGCGCCGCCGAATTCCTGGAGCAGTTGCGGATGCGCTTCAGCGCCCTGCTTGGCTTCGGCCTGCGTGATCTGCGTGCTTTGCGCCTGCACGCTGGTTGCAGACAAGGCCAGCGCTGCCGCGCCGAGCGAAAGCGCAAGAGTGCGCGACGTGTCGCGATGTCGAGTCATCGTTATGATCTCCAAGGGCACATGCGGCGTCCACCCGCGCCGCGGATTGAGAATACGGCCTTGGAAACCCGCTGCGGGCGGGCTTGGTTCCCCGGCGGGATTGCGATCAGTCGGCGCCGATGGTCAGGAATCGCTCTTCGCGCAGGCGCCGCAGGTCCTCGGGAGACTTGCCGGCCAGCCGGTCAAGTTCCTCGCCGATCGCCTTTCCGAGCGCCTTTGCGGCGGCCTCCGGGTCGCGATGCGCCCCGCCCATCGGCTCGGGCACGATGCGGTCGATCACGCCCAGCTTCTCGAGGTTCTGCGCGGTGACCTTCATCGCCTCCGCGGCCTCGGGCGCCTTTTCTGCAGTGCGCCACAGGATCGAGGCACAACCTTCGGGGCTGATCACCGAGTAGACCGCGTGCTCCATCATCAGTACGCGCTCAGCGCTCGCGAGCGCTACCGCTCCGCCCGAACCGCCCTCGCCTACGATCACCGAGACCATCGGCACCGGGAGGGCGAGGCACGCCTCGGTGGAGCGGGCTATCGCCTCGGCTTGTCCACGCTCTTCGGCCTCAATGCCGGGAAACGCGCCCGAGGTATCGACCAGCGTCACCACCGGCAGCCCGAACCGCCCCGCCAGCTCCATCAGGCGGATCGCCTTGCGGTAGCCTTCGGGCTTACCCATGCCGAAATTGTGGCGAATGCGGCTTTCGGTGTCGTTGCCCTTCTCGTGTCCGATCAAAACGACCTTGCGGCCGTCGAGCGTGGCGAGGCCGCCCATGATCGCCTGGTCGTCGCCGTAGAGCCGGTCACCGCCCAGCGGCACGAATTCCTCGAACGCCATTTCCACGTAATCGCGGAAATGCGGCCGCGCGGGATGGCGGGCGACCTGCGTCTTCTGCCACGCGGTCAGGTTGGCATAGGTCGTCGCGAGGAGCTCGGCGCTTTTCGCTTCCAGCCGGGCAAGCTCGGCCGAAATGTCGACTTCGTCGCCTTCGGCGGCGGAGCGAAGTTCGGCGATGCGCCGGTCGAGCTGCGCGACGGGCTTCTCGAATTCGAGATAGGATTGCATCGGCAGGCAGCTAGTCGCGCTTGTGCCCGCGCGCAAGCGGGTGCCGCTCATTCACCAGTGCCACGAGCCGTGCCGAATCGACGTGGGTGTAAATCTGCGTGGTGGCGATATCCGCGTGGCCGAGCAGCGTCTGGAGCACGCGCAGGTCCGCTCCGCCCTCCAGCAGGTGCGTGGCGAAGGCATGGCGCAGGACGTGCGGGCTGACCCTTTCGGGCGCGATTCCGGCGCGGATGGCCAGCTCCTTGACGAGCTGGAACAGCCGCACGCGGGTCAGGTGCTTGCCGTTACGCGAAGGGAACAGGAACTTGCCCTCCGGTCGCAACGCCAGCCAGCGCGACAGCGCCGCCTGCGCCCTTCCTCCGACGGGCACCATGCGCGCCTGCCCGCCCTTGCCGGTCACGGTCACGAACGGCGCATCGCGCGGAGCTGCGGCAAGCGGCAAGCCGACCAGCTCGGTAGCGCGCAGGCCGGAGCCGTAAAGCATCTCGACCAGCACCAGCAGCCGCACCGCCGCGGGATCGTCGGTGAGCGCATCTTCTTCCGCGCGACGAAAGAGCGCGTCGACTTCGCCGTGCCCGAGAACCTTGGGCAGCGGGCGACGCGCGGGAGGGCGCGGGAGCGCGGCAGAGGGGTCGTCGACCCGAACGCCCTCGTCGACCAGGAAGCCGTAGAACTGGCGCAAGGCGGAAGATTTCCGTGAGACGCTTGCGGGGGCGAGCGACGACCAGGCCGTGCCCAGCTTGGCAAGCGCGGTGCCGTCCGCGGCGGCAAGGTCGCCGACGATGTCCGTCGCACCCTCCAAGTCGCGGCGATAGGCGGCGAGCGTATTGGGCGCCGCCCCCCGCTCGGCCGCGAGCATGGCGAGAAAATCCTCGACCGCGCTCATCGCGGACTCCGCATCAGTGAAAGACGGGCGTCACGCGCGCGCGACCGCCTCCGCGGCGATCATCCGGGCTTCGGCCGTCATCCCCACGCGGTTGAGTGCGGAGACGATGTGGTAGAGGTGCCGCGCGGTCATCTTGTCCCATCCGTCGCCCTGCATCCCGAGCCCGGCGAGGAGCGCCACGAGCGCCTGGTTGTCGACCTTGGCCGCCGCATCGATCGCACGCGTCCAGCGCGTCTGGCCGCCGAGATTCATGCCGAGATCGGTAGAGTATTCCCCGACGTCGCCCTGATCCATCCGGCCGAGGCCCGCGAGACCGGCGACGAGGAACTGCGACTTGCGCTGTTCCAGGCTCGAATCGTCGCCGATGAAGTCATCGATCGCGCCCGAGGACACGGGCTCGCGGCTCGGCGCAGCGAACGCCAGTTGCGCCCATGCGGGGCTGCCCTCGGGCACCAGCGAGGCCCAGCGGAGCGCGTCGCGCTCAAGCCCGGCGGTGAGCATCGCCGCCACCAGCGTCGCCGCGTCGTCCTCGAAGTCTTCGCTCGGCTCCACGCGCGCTGCGGCGAAGGCGGTCAGGACCAGTCGCGCATAGTCGATGACGCCGCCGCCGGGGCTGCCGGTGGTCCAAATGTCGCGAATGGCGGCCATGCGCGCGGCGGCGTCAGCCCCGACGTAGGCCAGCCGCAGGTTTCCGGCGAGCGCCGCCACGGGTCCCTCGCCCGCCTCGTCCTCGGCATAGAACTGAGAGTAGAGGTCGATCATCGCCTGCGAGGACAGGATACCCTCGCGCGCCGCGACGTCGGCGGCAGCGATCCGGCCGGGCAGCGCCAGCATCGGCGCGGTCGCCGCGGCACGGGCGAAATAGGGTTCGGCGTTTTCGAGAAGGTTATCGGGCACCGGCTCGCCGACCGCGCGCGCCAACGCGAAGCGCAGCGGGGTGATTTCCTCGACGCCCTTCCACTCGATCGTCACCGCGCCACGACCTTGCCCCGCCGCTCCCGCGTATCGCTGTGCAAGCAACGCGTCGATGTTCGCCGCCTCGCCACGATAGCGCACGCGCTCGATGTCCGTCTTGGCCCGCGCGGCCTCACCCGCATAAGCGTTGCAGATCCCCTGCAGGAGCCGCCACGTGCCGTCCTCGCGCACGTTGCCCTGAAGGCGCACGGCGGGACAGGCGCCGACGAGATCGGCGGTTCCGACGTAAGCGTCGATCGCCGCGGCGGTGAGCTGCGGCTTCCATTCCGCCGTATCGACATCCTGCGCGACGGCGCGGCCAGCGGCGAACTCGCCCATCGCGTTGAGTGTGGCGACCCGCAGCGCAGCGAACTCGACCGGGTCCATCTCCTCGGGCGCATCGAGCCGGCTTGCGAGCGCGCGGCGCAGCATGATGTGCCCCCAGCGCGAAACCATCGGCTGGGTCGTCCCCTTGAGCGCGGCGCGCACCAGCGACGCGGGTTGCCTGACCAGCGAATAGACCGGGAGGCCGCCCTCGCTCGGCCCGATAACCCCCACCTGCGCGAGCGACCTGCGCGCGGCGGGCGGAATATCGACCTTGGGCTTCAGTCCGAGCAGTTCGTCGAGTTCGTCGGTCGACATCTTCTCGAGTTGTTCCAGCGTCGGCAGCTTGCCGCCGAGGCTGGGCAGGCCGCTGATTGCGGGCGCGGACGAAGCGCCGCCTGGGATCGGCTGGATGACCGGGATTGAGGTCGAACCGCCGCCCGATGGCGCAGCGGGCTGCTGCGAGGACGGCGCGGGCGTGCTTGCGCGGGGCGTCGGGCTCGGTGCGGGCGCGGGATCGTCGAAACCCGGCGGCAGGATCGATTCCGGCGCAGACTGCGCCATCGCAAGGCCCGACAGCAGCGCGAGCGCGGCGGTGCCGCCGGTCAGGACAAGGCGCCTCATCCGGCGTTCTCCGGCACTTCGATTTCGTGGGACATCGGCACGATCGGCTCCTCCCCGCCGTCGAACCAGGCGTAGGCCAGCACCAGTACCGCCAGTCCTGCGACAATCCACTTCACGCGCGACCTCATCACTGCCCAATTCGTATTGCCAAGTCTGACTGCCCTCACCGCAAGGCGTGGTTGGTTGCTTGCGCCCTAGCCCATCTATAGGCGATGCGGCAATGCACTCCGCCAGCCCTCGCCCCAGCGATGCCGCGATCGCCGCGCTTGCCGCACGGCTCGACCGGCCGATCGTGCTCGTGGGACTGATGGGCGTGGGGAAGTCGACCGTCGGGCGCAAGCTGGCGGGCCTGTTGCGCACCGATTTCGTCGACGCGGATGAGGCGATCGAGAACGCCGCGGCGATGAGCGTGAGCGAAATCTTCGCCCAGTTCGGAGAGCCCTATTTCCGCGACGGCGAGCGACGCGTGATCGCCCGCCTGATTGGTGCGGGGCACGGCGTGATCGCCACCGGCGGCGGGGCCTTCGTCAACTCGGAAACACGCGCGCTGGTGCTCGACAAGGGCGTCGCAGTGTGGATCGACAGCCCGATCGAGACGCTGGTCGAGCGCACCGGCCGCCGCAAGGACCGGCCGTTGCTGCAGGGCGGCGACCCGGCCGAGATCCTCCGCGAGCTCCACCGGGCGCGCGCGCCGTTCTATGCCGAGGCGCCGATCCACGTGACGAGCAACGACGGCCCCCATCACGACACCGCGCTCCAGATCATCGAGGCAATCGACCAATGGCTGTAATTCCCGTCGCGCTCGCCGGGCGCGCCTACGACGTCCACGTCGCGCGCGGACTTCTCGAGCGGATCGGCGAGCTCGCCGGCCCGTTCCTGCGCAAGGAGCAGGTGGCGGTCGTCGCCGATGCCAATGCGTGGGCCGCGCACGGACGACGGATCGAGGCATCGCTTTTCGCTGGAGGCAAGACGCTGGCGGTCTTCGAAGTCGCGCCGGGCGAAGGTTCGAAAAGCTGGGACAGTCTCGCCACTCTGGTCGACTGGCTGCTCGAGCAAGGCATCGAGCGAAACGACAACGTGTTGGCGGTCGGCGGCGGCGTGGTTGGCGACCTGACGGGTTTCGCCTGTGCGATCCTCAAGCGCGGCTGCGGCTTCGTGCAGGTCCCGACGACGCTACTCGCGCAAGTCGACAGCTCGGTCGGCGGGAAGACCGCGATCAACACCCGGGCGGGCAAGAACCTCGTCGGCGCGTTCCACCAGCCCTCGCTGGTGCTGGCAGACCTCGCGGCGCTCGACACGCTTCCGCCGCGCGAACTGCGCGCCGGATACGCCGAAGTGCTCAAGTACGGCGTGCTCGGGGACCGAGCGTTCTTCGACTGGCTCGGGGAGCACGGCGCGGACGTGCTCGCATTGCGCGAAACCTCGCTCGAACACTCGGTCGCGACCAGCGTGGCGATGAAGGCGGCCATCGTGGCGGATGACGAACGCGAGACGAGCGGACGCCGTGCACTGCTCAACCTCGGCCACACGTTCGGCCATGCGCTTGAGGCCGAGACGGGATTCTCCAACCGCCTGCTGCACGGCGAAGCGGTGGCGCTGGGGATGGTGCTGGCGGCGCGTTACTCGGCGCGCGTCGGGCTGATGGCGGCGGACGACGCGGAGGCGGTCGCGCAGGCCGTCTCGGCGGCGGGCCTCCCGGCAGAGATGACTGCGCTCGGCCTTGACTGCGACGGGCAGCAGCTCGCCGATCACATGCTCCACGACAAGAAGATGGACGCGGGCACCCTGCCCTTCGTACTGCTGCGCGGCGTGGGCGAGGCGTTCCTCGCCCGCGACGTCGAGCTGGCGGACGTCGCCGCCTTCCTCGATGCCGAATTGAACCGCTAGGCTGCGGGACGGTCGCGCGCGGGTAGCCGGGCGACGTTGGCAGCGGCGCCCTTCACCATCTCGTCGTGTTCGCGAAACAGTCGATCGAGGTCGTCGCGGCGCCCGAGCAGCGTCTGCGCGATACCGGGGGCAAGGCTCTCGCCGTCGCCGATCCGGCCGAGCAGGGCCGACAGGTCGCTGATGGTCGCTTCGTCGGGCGTCTTGAAGAAATGCCCGCGTCCGTCGAAGAAACCGATACCCTTATGAGCCATCGTCGTTCTCCACTGATGCCGGGAATGTTGCCCGGACACCGCAAGAGTCTGCCTCGACGGCCATCATGACCAGCGGATTTACCTTGTTTCGTGCTTAACGCGCCCGTCCGTACCGTAGCGGCACGGAAAACGAGATAATCCCTGCCTCGCCCGCCCCACGGCGGGATTCGCGGGACGATTCAGAACAGGCGCGAACCGTTCGGAACGGGCTTGTCGGGCGCGAACAGGACCACCGCGCCGTCCGTGTCGGCGAATCCGAGCGTCAGGACCTCGGACAGCGCCTTGCCGATCTGGCGCGGGGGAAAGTTGACGACCGCGGCCACCTGTCGCCCCACGAGATCGCCCGCGGCGTAGTTCGCCGCGATCTGGGCGCAGCTCTTCTTCTCACCCACGCCGGGCCCGAAATCGATCCGCAGCTTCAGGCTCGGCTTCCGCGCTTCGGGAAAGTCCTCCGCCGCCACGATCGTGCCCACGCGAATGTCCGCCTTCAGGAAATCGGCGAAGTCGATCTCCGGTGCAGGCGGCGAGGCGGGATCGTGGTCGAGGTGCATCAGTCCAGCTCGAGGATGATCTCGTCGACCGCCAGGCTCGCGCCCTGCTCGGCATTGACCTTGGCGACCGTGCCCGCCTTCTCGGCACGCAGGATGTTCTCCATCTTCATCGCCTCGACCGTCGCGAGCGGCTGACCGGGCTGGACCGTGTCGCCTTCCTTGACGTGGAGCGAGACCAGCAGGCCGGGCATCGGGCAGATGAGGAACTTCGACAGGTCAGGCGGGACCTTCTCGATCATGTGCGCGGCGAGCGGGGCGATGTGCGCGGGCAGCACGCGGACGACGTGCTTCGCGCCGCGCGTGGTCATGCGATAGCCGGTGCGGGTCTTGTCGAGCTGCACGCCGTAGGTCGCGACCGGCACGGCATCGTCGTCGTCGGCATCGTCGCCGTAGAGCTCGACCTCGACCAGCCGGTCCCCGGGCGTGTATTCCAGCGCGATCGCGACCGCCTCGCCATCGACGGTAATCGCGTCGTCTTCCAGGCTGACCGCGTGGTCGGTGTCGCCGATGCGCACGACCCAGTCGCCGTTGACGTCTTCCATCCCGTTCAGTTGCCCGTCGATCCCCTGCGCGCGATCGGCATCGGCGGTGGCGATGGCCCCGGCGATTGCCGCCAGCGTGCGGGTGAGCGCGTCATCGGTCGCCGCGCCGTGGAAGCCGTCGGGATATTCCTCGGCGATGAAGCCCGTCGTCAACTCGCCCGAGCGGAAGCGCGGGTGCTGCATGATCGCGCTGACGAAATCGACGTTGTGGCCCAGCCCCTCGATAACGAAGTTGTCGAGCGCCTGAACCTGCAGGTCCGCCGCCTCGTCGCGGGTGGGTGCCCAGGTGACGAGCTTGGCGATCATCGGGTCGTAGAACATCGACACCTCGCCACCTTCGTACACGCCGTCATCGACGCGCACGCCGTCCACGCCGCGGCGGCCGTTCGCCGCGCCATCATCGATCCAGCCCTCGACCGGCGGGCGGTATTTGACCAGCCGCCCGGTGCTCGGCAGGAAGCCGCGATAGGGGTCCTCGGCATAGACGCGGTTCTCGATCGACCAACCGTCGATGCCGATGTCGGTTTGCGTGAACGACAACTTCTCGCCCGCCGCCACGCGGATCATCTGCTCGACGAGGTCGATGCCGGTGATCGCCTCGGTCACCGGATGCTCGACCTGCAGACGGGTGTTCATTTCGAGGAAGTAGAAGCTCTCGCCGCTCGGGTCCGCGCCGCTGACGATCAGCTCGACCGTTCCCGCGCTGTAATATCCGACCGCGCGGCTGAGCGCGACGCACTGCTCGCCCATCGCCTTACGCATGGCAGGGGTGACGAAGGGCGACGGCGCTTCCTCGACCACCTTCTGGTGGCGGCGCTGGATACTGCATTCGCGCTCGTTGAGGTACACGATGTTGCCGTGCTGGTCGCCGAGGATCTGGATCTCGATGTGGCGGGGATTGAGGATGAACTTCTCGATGAACACGCGGTCGTCGCCGAAGCTGTTCAGCCCCTCGCGCTTCACACTTTCGAAGCCCTCGCGCACGTCGGTCTCGGTATAGGCGAGCCGCATCCCCTTGCCGCCGCCGCCGGCGCTGGCCTTCATCATCACCGGATAGCCGATCTCGTTCGAGATGCGCACCGCGTGCTCGGTGTCCTCGATCTCGCCGACGAAGCCGGGGACGACGTTGACCCCCGCTTCCTTCGCGAGCTTCTTGGATTCGATCTTGTCCCCCATCGCCGCGATCGCACCCACCGGCGGGCCGATGAAGGCGATGTTCTCCTTGGCCAGCGCCTCGGCAAAGCTGGTGCGTTCGGAGAGGAAGCCGTAGCCCGGATGCACCGCCTCCGCGCCAGTCTGCTTGCATGCGGCAATGATCTTGTCCGCGATCAGGTAACTCTCCGCCGCGGGCGCCGGCCCGATATGCACCGCCTCGTCAGCCATCCGCACGAACGGCGCGCGCGCATCGGCATCCGAGTAGACGGCGACCGTCGCGATACCCATCCGGCGCGCGGTCTTGATGACCCGGCAAGCGATCTCGCCCCGGTTGGCGATGAGGATTTTGGAGAACATCAATTGAGCCCTTTGTTCCGAACCGCCGCTGAGCGAGCCAGTCCGAAAAGAAGATAGATTGTACGGCCAATGGCGATCAAAACTGGAAAAGGCAGCAGAACGACTGCGAGTAGCGCGGGACCCGGGATTTCAGAGTCCGTAAACCAGACTTCCGCAGCAACGGGTGTGATCGATGCTAGCGCCATCACAAGACAACCCAAGAAAATACGACCTCTAAAAATGAAATAAGGCCCCGCTCCAAGGTAAAGCACTACGGCGCTTAAGGTGAGGATCAGGAAGGTCACACCGCCGCCTCCGCTACTCTGCACGCCCGCATTGGCTCCTCGCCTTTGAGCACCGTCAGCCCCAGCTTCGCGAACAGCGCGGCGTCGCTGTCGTCGCCAACGTTCGGCGCGGTGAGCAGCTTGTCGCCGGTGAAGATCGAGTTCGCGCCGGCGAGGAAGCACAGCGCCTGGGTCGCCTCGCTCATGCTCTCGCGCCCGGCGGAGAGGCGGACCATTGAGAGCGGCATGGTGATCCGCGCGACCGCTACGGTGCGGACGAATTCGATGTCGTCGATCTTGGCGAGCGGGGTATCGGCCAGCATGTCGCCCAGCACCGTGCCCTTGACCGGCACCAGCGCGTTGACCGGCACAGATTCGGGATGCTGCGGCAGCGTGGCGAGCGTGTGGACGAAGCCCACGCGGTCCGCGCGCGTCTCGCCCATGCCGACGATCCCGCCCGAGCACACGTTGATCCCCGCCGCGCGCACGTTGCTCAATGTGTCGAGCCGGTCGGCCATCGTGCGCGTGGTGATGACGCGCTCGTAATACTCGGGGCTGCTGTCGATGTTGTGATTGTAGTAATCGAGCCCCGCCTCGGCGAGCATGTCGGCCTGTTTCGGCGTCAGCATCCCCAGCGTCATGCAGGTCTCCAGCCCCATCGCGGAGACACCCTTCACGATCTCGACGATCGCGGGCATGTCGCGGTCCTTCGGGTTGCGCCACGCAGCGCCCATGCAGAAGCGCTGGCTGCCGTTGTCCTTGGCCTGCGCGGCGGATTGCAGAACGTTGCGCACGTCCATCAGCTTCGAGGCCTCGACGCCGCTGTCGGCCTTCACGGACTGGCTGCAATAACCGCAATCCTCCGGGCAACCGCCGGTCTTGATGCTGAGCAGCGTGCAGAGCTGCACCTCGTCCGGCATGTGATGGGCGCGGTGGGCGGTCGCGGCCTGGAACAGCAGCTCGGTGAATGGCAGGTCGAACAGCGCGGCGATTTCCTCGCGCGTCCAGTCGGTGCGAACAGGGGTCATGCGGGTTTCCTTGCGAGATAGAGGCCGAGCGCCATGATCGCGATACCAAGCAGACGCTTGGGCGTGAGCGCACTCTGGATCGCACCGAGCCAGCCGAAATGGTCGATCGCCGCCGCGGCCACGATCTGGCCGAGCAACACGAAAAAGATCGCATTGCCCAGCCCGATGCGCGGCGCCGCGAAGGCCACGGATGTGCCATAGAACAGCATGAAGATCGCGCCGAACCAGATGTGCGGCCGTTCGAACGTGAACGCCGAAGCGCTCGGCAGCCCGGCCACCAGCAGCAGCGCCAGCGCGATGACGAGGCCGATCGCGAAGGTCACCGCCGTCGCCGCCAGCGGCCCGCCAAGCTGCTGCCCGAGCGCCGAATTGAGCGCAGCGAAAATCGGAATGCCGATGCCCGCCGCGAACATCATCGCCGCGATCGGGAGGAAGGCTGACTGCGAGCTGTTCACTCCGCCGCCTCCAGTTGCTCACCGACCGGTGGCATGTTGTGGCCGAGCAGGCGCAGCATGTCGGCCGCGCATTCGACCACGTTCGAGCCGGGGCCGTAGATGCCCTGCACCCCCGCCTCGCGCAGGTAGTCGTAATCCTGCGGCGGGATGACTCCGCCCGCGACCACCTTGATGTCGGGGCGCCCCGCTTCGCGCAAAAGCTGGATAAGCTCGGGGATCAGCGTCTTGTGCCCGGCGGCGAGGCTGCTCGCGCCGATTGCGTCGACATTCTCGGCCAGCGCCATGTCGCGCGTCTCGGCCGGGGTCTGGAACAGCGGGCCGCTCACCACGTCGAAGCCCATGTCGGCAAAGGCGGATGCGATCACGTTGGCGCCGCGGTCGTGGCCGTCCTGGCCCATCTTGGCGACCATCACCTTGGGCGCGCGGCCGAGCCGCCGGGCCACCGCCTGCACCCCGTCGACGACCTGCGCGTAACGGCTGTCGCCTTCGTAGGCGGCGGAGTAGATGCCCGATACCGGCGTCGGGTTGGTGCCGTAGCGCCCGAACGCATCTTCCATCGCGGCGGAGATTTCGCCCAGCGTGGCATTGTGGCGCGCCGCCTCGACCGCGAGGGCAAGTAGGTTGCCGCCAGCGGTGCAGCCTGCGGTCAGCCCCTTGAGTGCCTCGCGGCACGCCGCCTCGTCGCGCCCGGCCCGCACCGCCTTCAGCCGCGCGATCTGCCCTTCGCGCACCGCGTGGTTGTCGATGTCGAGCGTATCGAGGTGGTCCTCGACCTCCTTGCGGTACTTGTTGACGCCGACGATCACCGTCTCGCCCCGGTCGACGCTGGCCTGCTTTGCCGCCGCCGCGCTCTCGATTGCGGCTTTGGGCTTGCCGCTGGCGACATAGGCGGTCATCCCGCCCGCCGCGTCGACCTCGGCGATCAGCTTTTCGGCTTCGTCGACCAGCGTGCTCGTCAGCGCCTCGACGTAGTACGAGCCGCCCAGCGGATCGACGACGTTGCAGATGCCGCTTTCCTCTTGCAGCACGAGCTGCGTGTTGCGCGCGATGCGGGCGGAGAAATCGGTCGGCAGCGCGATCGCTTCGTCGAGCGCGTTGGTGTGGAGGCTTTGCGTGCCGCCGAGCACCGATGCCATCGCCTCGATCGTGGTGCGGATGACGTTGTTGTAGGGGTCCTGCTCCTGCAGCGAAACCCCACTGGTCTGGCAGTGGGTGCGGAGCATCTTCGACCGCTCCGACTTCGCGCCCAGCCCGTCCATCGTGCGCCACCACAGCGTGCGTGCGGCGCGTAGCTTGGCGACCTCCATGAAGAAGTTCATGCCGATGCCGAAGAAGAACGACAGGCGCCCCGCGAAGGCATCGATGTCGAGGCCCGCAGCCATCGCGCGGGTGGCGTATTCCTTGCCGTCGGCGATGGTGAAGGCGAGTTCCTGCACCGCGGTCGCCCCCGCCTCGTGCATGTGGTAGCCGCTGATCGAGATGCTGTTGAACTTCGGCATCTCGGCACTGGTGTAGGCGATGATGTCCGACACGATCCGCATCGATGGTTCGGGCGGATAGATATACGTGTTGCGGACCATGAACTCCTTCAGGATGTCGTTCTGGATGGTCCCGTCGAGCTTTTCGCGCGACACGCCCTGACGCTCCGCCGCGACGATGAAGAACGCCAGCACCGGGATCACCGCGCCGTTCATGGTCATGCTGACCGACATCTGGTCGAGCGGAATGCCGTCGAACAGGATTTCCATGTCGCGCACGGTGTCGATCGCCACGCCCGCCTTGCCGACATCGCCGACCACGCGCGCATGGTCGCTGTCGTAGCCGCGGTGGGTGGCGAGGTCGAAGGCGACCGACAGTCCCTTCTGCCCCATCGCCAGGTTGCGGCGGTAGAACGCGTTCGATTCCTCGGCGGTCGAGAAACCGGCGTACTGGCGGATGGTCCACGGGCGACCCGCGTACATCGACGCCTTCACCCCGCGCGTGAACGGCGCAAAGCCGGGCAGGCCCGGGCCAGAACCGTCAGACGCGCGCGCGTCATCTGCCGTGTAAAGCGGCTGGATCGCGAACCCTTCGGGCGTCTGCCACGTCAGATCCTTGCCCTTGACCTCCTTGTCGGCGGCCGCCTGCCAGTCTGCCTTGGTCTTGTCGCTCATGTCATTCGCCCCTGAACGCGGCCTTCCGCTTTTCGAGAAAGGCCAGCCCGCCCTCCGTCGCGTCGGCGCTGGCGCCCGCGGTGCGCTGGCCCTCCGCCTCGGCGAGGAGGACCTGCGGATAGGTACCGTCGAGCGCGGTCATGATGTTCGCCTTCATCGTGCGATACGAGACGGTCGGTCCTTCGGACAGGCGCGTGGCGAGCGCCATCGCCTCGTCCATCAGCGTCGCATCGTCGCAGGCCTTGTAGATCAGCCCCCACTCCTCGGCCTGCGCGGCACCGATCTTCTCGCCCAGCATCATCATGCGGGTGGCGCGCGCACGGCCGATCGCGCGGGCGAGCAGCCAGGTCGATCCGCCATCGGGCACCAGCCCGATGTTGACGAAGGCCTGCAGGAAATAAGCGCTCTGCCCCGCCAGCACGAAGTCGCCCGCGAGCGCGATCGAGCAGCCCACGCCCGCCGCCGCGCCGTTTACCGCAGTCACCACTGGCACCGGGCACCGGATGATCTGGCTGACGAGCGGGTTGTAATGGTTCTGCAGCGCCATGTGTCTGCCGCCGTTCATCTGCAGCGCACTCCGCTCACCGCGCGCGGCGAGGTCGGCGCCCGAGCAGAAGCCCTTGCCTGCGCCGGTAATCAGAACCGCGCGCGCATCGCCGAGGTCATAGAACGCCGCGGTCAGGTCTTCCGCTAGCCCGATCGAGGCGGCGTTAAGCCGCTCCGGCCGGTTGAGCGTGATCTTGAGCACATTGCCCACGCGCTCGGTCAGGATCGTTTCGTACGTTGCCATCAGTGCGCGCCCTCTCGCGGGGTTTCCATGATCTCGGTCAGCTGCCCCATCATGTCCCTGGGGTGGAGGAAGAAGATCGGCGTGCCGTGCGCGCCGATGCGCGTGGGGCCGAGGATGCGCTTGCCCAGCCCCTCGAACCAGCTGCGCGCCTCGGCGATGTCGGGCACTTCGTAGCACAGGTGATGCTGTCCGCCCGCCGGGTTCTTGGCGAGAAAGCCGGTGAGCGTGCTGCCCGGCCCCAGCGGCTCGATCAGCTCGATCTGGGTGCCGTGCGTGCCATTCTCGCCTGGAGTGTCGACGAAGCAGACCTTCACCCCCTGCTCGGGCAGGTCGAACGGGTCGGTGATCGAAGTAGCCCCCATCACCTCGCGGTAATAGGCCACGCTGTCCGCGATCGAAGGCGTCGCGACGCCGATATGGTTGAGACGGCCGAGTTTCATATTGCCTTCCAAATCCAACCGAGAGTGATTGCCGCGCCAAACAAAGCGAACAAAGCTCCAAGCAAGGCGAACAAGCGAATGCCCAGAAGCATCAATGAAAAAGATCGCGGGCGTTGGCGCAATGCAATTCGGGTGCCCAAACCGTTTTCAACAAAGCCTTGCGCCCGCCAACGTGGGGGCGCGCGCCACGCCCACTTCGCAAGCGCGGCGACACTTAGCGTCCAAAGAGCAGCGAAAAAGGCCCAGACCCATTCCATCATTCACTCACAACGGAATATTGTCATGCTTCTTCCACGGGTTCTCGAGCACTTTCCCGCGTAGCTTCCGCAGCCCCAGCGCGATCCGCCGCCGGGTCGAGTGCGGATAGATCACCTCATCGATATACCCTCGCTGCGCGGCGACGAAGGGATTGGCGAAGCGGTCCTCGTACTCCTTCGTGCGTTCGGCGATCTTGTCGGGGTCGCCGATGTCGGAGCGGAAGATGATCTCCACCGCGCCCTTCGCGCCCATCACCGCGATCTCGGCAGTGGGCCAGGCGTAGTTGAGATCGCCGCGCAGGTGCTTGGACGCCATGACGTCGTAGGCCCCGCCATAGGCCTTGCGGGTGATCACGGTGATCTTGGGCACGGTCGCCTCGGCATAGGCGAACAGCAGCTTGGCGCCGTGCTTGATGATGCCGTTGTGTTCCTGCGCCGTGCCGGGAAGGAAGCCGGGCACGTCGACGAAGGTCACGATCGGAATCTCGAATGCATCGCAGAAGCGCACGAAGCGCGCGGCCTTCTTCGATGAGTTGATGTCGAGCACGCCCGCCAGCACCATCGGCTGGTTGGCGACCACGCCCACCGTGCGCCCCTCGATCCGGCCGAACCCGCACAGGATGTTGCCCGCATGCTTCGGCTGGATTTCGAAGAAGTCGCCCTCGTCGAGGACCTTACGGATCACCTCGTGCATGTCGTAGGGCTGGTTGGCGTTCGCCGGGATCAGCGTGTCGAGGCTGTCGTCGCGCCGGTCCCACGGGTCGCTGGTCGGCCGCTCGGGCACGTCCTCTCGGTTCGACAGCGGCAGGAAGTCGAAGAAGTCGCGGGTGGCGAGCAGCGTCTCGATGTCGTTCTCGAACGCGTTGTCGGCCACGCTGGTCTTGGTCGTATGCGTGACCGCCCCGCCCAGTTCCTCTTGCGTCACGACCTCGTTGGTGACGGTCTTCACCACGTCGGGGCCGGTCACGAACATGTAGGACGAATCCTTCACCATGAAGATGAAGTCGGTCATCGCCGGACTGTACACCGCCCCACCCGCGCAGGGGCCCATGATGAGGCTGATCTGCGGCACCACCCCGCTCGCGAGCACGTTGCGCTGGAACACCTCGGCATAGCCGCCAAGGCTGGCGACGCCTTCCTGAATACGCGCGCCGCCGCTGTCGTTGAGGCCGATGACGGGCGCGCCGACCTTCAGCGCCATGTCCATCACCTTGCAGATCTTCTCCGCGTGGCGCTTCGACAGCGAGCCGCCGAACACGGTGAAATCCTGGCTGAACACGAACACCAGCCGGCCGTTGATCGTGCCGCTGCCGGTGACGACGCCGTCGCCGGGGATCTTCTGGCTCTCCATCCCAAAGTCGGTGCAGTCGTGCTCGACATAGGCGTCGAGCTCCTCGAAGCTGTTTTCGTCGAGCAGCACGTCGAGCCGTTCGCGCGCGGTCAGTTTGCCCTTGGCGTGCTGCGCGGAGATGCGCTTTTCACCACCGCCCATGCGGGCTGCGGCGCGGCGGCGTTCCATTTCGGCGATATTGGCGGACATGAATTCTCCGGACTCGATCGTGAGCCTGCCATGAAAGCCGCTAGCCCGCCTGTCCAATGTTAAGTTGCAAACTTGCGAAGTCCGACTTTGCAAAGTAGCTTGATGGAATGGTCACCGCCCGCCTGTTCGCCGGCCCCGCCCTGCGCGACTTGCGCGCACGAACTGCCCTGCTTCAGTCCGAGGTGGCGGAGCGGCTCGGCATCAGCGCCTCTTACCTGTCGCAGCTCGAGAACGGCGACCGACCGCTTACTCCGCAGCTGCTCGAACGGCTGGCGCGTGCCTTCCCGCTGGACTGGCGCGAGCCGGACACAGACAGGCGCGGCTCGCTCGCCGCCGCGCTGCGCGAAGCCGCCGCCGATCCGCTGTTCGCCGATACCTTCGCGGTTGAGGAAACCGCCCGCCTCGCCGAACAGCAGCCGCATTTCGCGCAGGCCTTCGTCGATCTCCACGCCGCCTATCGCCGATCGGGCCAGCGGCTGCAGATCATCGACGAGGCGCTCGCCAGCGACGCCGGCGGCGCGCGGCTGCCGTGGGAGGAAGTGCGCGACTGGTTCCACCTCGCCAACAACTACATCGACCCGGTCGACCGCGCGGCGGAGAGGCTGGCGAACAAGCTCGGAAGCCCCACCATCGAAGCGATCGAGCAGCACCTGCGGCAGGCGCTGTCGGTATCGCTGGTATACACAGGCCAGGCGGGGCTGCGGTCGTACGATGCCGAGATGGGCCACCTGACCATCGACCCTGGCCAGCCCGCCGAGACCCGCCGCTTCCAGCTTGCCCACCAGCTCGCCGCGTTGGCACTGCGCGACGAGATCGCGGCGGTGGTCAAAGGCGCGCACCTGCGTACCGCCGCGGCGCGGCAACTGCTGTTCGTCGGCCTGTCGAACTACGCCGCGGGCGCGCTGCTGATGCCCTACGAAGCGTTCCGCGCCGCCGCCCGCGCAGCGCGGCACGACATCGATAGGCTGGCGCAGGCATTCGGCACGAGCTTCGAACAGACCTGCCACCGCCTCTCGACGCTCCAGCGCGAAGGCGCACGCGGGGTGCCGTTCTTCTTCTGCCGGGTCGACATGGCGGGCAACATCACCAAGCGGCACAGCGCGACTCGGCTGCAGTTCGCGCGCTTCGGCGGCGCGTGTCCGCTGTGGATCGTCCACGAGGCGGTGGCGATTCCCGACCGGATCCTCGTCCAGCTCGCCGAAACGCCCGACGGGGTGCGGTACGTTTCGATGGCGAAGGGACTGGTGAAACCCTCGGGCAGCTTTACCCGCGCGCCGCGCCGCTATGCCGTCGCGCTCGGCTGCGAGACGGCTCACGCGGGCGAGTTCATCTATGCCGACGGGCTCGACCTGCGCACCGGCAGCGCGGCGACGCCCATCGGCGTGTCGTGCCGCATCTGCCCCCGCGACGATTGCGACCAGCGCGCGTTCCCGCCCAGCGACCGCCCGATCGCCGTCGACCCCGACCGGCGCGGCGTGGTGCCTTACCGCATAGGTTAACGCAGCAGGACGAGTTCCTCGGCCATCGTCGGGTGGATCGCGGTGGTGGCGTCGAACTGGTCCTTGGTCAGGCCCGCCTTCACCGCGACCGCGGCGGCCTGCATGATCTCGGCCGCTTCGGGTCCGATCATGTGGATGCCCAGGATGCGGCCCGTGCCCTCGTCGCAGACCATCTTGTACAAGCTGCGCTCGTTTCGCCCTGCGAGCACGTTCTTCATCGGCCGGAAGTCGCTTTCGTAGATCTTGACCGAGCCGTGCTGGTTGCGGGCCTCGCTTTCGGTCAGTCCGACCGCGGCGATGGGTGGGTGGCTGAACACCGCGCTCGGGATGCACGAATGATCGACCGCGCGCGGGTTGTTGCCGAACACGGTGTCGGCAAAGGCATGCCCCTCGCGGATCGCCACCGGGGTCAGCTGCACGCGATCGGTCACGTCGCCGACGGCATAGATATGATCGACGTTGGTCTTGCTGAAGCGATCGACGACGATCTCGCCCTTCTCGCCTAGCGTGACCCCGGCCTTGTCGAGTCCAAGGCCTTCGGTGTTGGGCACACGTCCGGTCGCGAACATCACGCAGTCGACGGTCATGTCGTCATGGCCGCCCTTGAACGAGACCTTGAGCGCCTTGCCGGTTTTCTTGATCGACTTGAACTCGGCGTGGAACTTGAACTCGATACCCTTCATCACGCTGATCTGCAGCAGCCGGTCGCGCACCGAATGGTCGTAGCCGCGCAAGAGCTGGTCGGTGCGATTGACGATCGTCACCTTGCTGCCGAACTCGTTGAAGATGCCGGCGAATTCGTTGGCGATGTAGCCGCCGCCGGCGATCAGGATGCGCTTGGGCACCGCGTCGAGATGGAATGCTTCGTTGCTGGTGATGCCGAGATTGTTACCCTGAAAATCGGGAATGTGCGGCCGCGCGCCGGTGGCGATCAGGATGACCTTCGCGGTCACCGCCTTGCCGCTGGCGAGCTTGATGTCGTGCGGGCCTGTCAGCTCGGCGCGTTCGCGGAAGACCTCGACCTTGTTGCTCTCGAGCGTCTGGCCGTAGAGCCCTTCCAGCCGGTCGACATCGCCGAGCACGTTGTCGCGCAGCTTGATCCAGTCGAACTTGGGCTTGCCGACGGTCCAGCCGAAGGCGGCGGCGTCTTCGAGGTCCTCGGCAAAGTGCGCGCCGTAGACGAGCATCTTCTTGGGCACGCAGCCGCGGATCACGCAGGTGCCGCCGACGCGGTATTCCTCGGCGACGGCGACCCGAGCGCCGTGGCTCGCCGCGATCCGGCTGGCGCGCACGCCGCCCGATCCAGCGCCGATCACGAACAGGTCGTAGTCGAATTCGGCCGTCTTCTTCTTGCCCGCCATGCGTGCCCTCCTGTGCGGGGGCGCATATGGGCTGCCCGGCGGTTTATGCCAACCACCGGGCGATAGGGTTCAGCGATCAGCGCGCGCTGCCGCCCCCACCCGAGCGACGACGATACCGCTTGCCGCCGCCGGGCTTGCCCTGCGACGTGCCGACGGAGCGCTGCCCCTGGCCGCCGCCCTGTGAATTGCCATGGCGCTCGCCTTGGCGCTGGCCGCCACCGTGGGCACTGCCTTGGCGCTCTCCCTCGGGACGACGGCGCTGTTCGCTACGCTGGCCTTCGCTGCGCTGGCCCTCGTGACGCTGGCCCTCGTGACGCTGACCGCCCTGGCGCTGGCCGTCACGACGCGGTTCGCCTTCGCGGCGCGGACGCTGGTCGGCCTGGCCGCCACGTTGGCCGCCGTGGCGCTGGCCGCCCTGGCGATCGCCGACCGGGCGCGCCTGCACCTTCTGGGCGCGCGGCTGGTTCTGGACCTGACCGGGGTTGCCCTTGGGCCGGATGATCGGCGAATCTTCCACCACTTCGCGGAAGAACTCGGGCAGCGGCAGCCGCTCGAGCGTCACGCCGGTAAGCTTCTGGATGTCCTTGAGGTAGGCGCGCTCGTCGTCGCAGCACAGGCTGATCGCCACGCCGTCGGCACCCGCGCGCGCGGTGCGGCCGATGCGGTGGACGTACTGTTCGGCCACGTTGGGAAGCTCGAAGTTCACGACGTGGCTCACGCCCGGAATGTCGATCCCGCGCGCGGCCACGTCGGTCGCGATGAGCACCGGCGTGCGGCCCGAGCGGAACTCGGCGAGCGCACGCTCGCGCTGCGGCTGGCTCTTGTCGCCGTGAATGGCGTTCGAGGTGATACCGTCGTGGGCCAGCCGCTTCACGACGCGGTCGGCGCCGTGCTTGGTGCGAGTGAACACGAGCACGCGGTCCATGCCTTCGGTCTTGGCGTACTTGCCCTTGAGGATCAGGCCGAGCATTGCCTGCTTCTCGTCATGGTTCACGCGGACGACGT
Source organism: Tsuneonella sp. HG094 (assembly GCF_053819285.1). NCBI lineage: Bacteria > Pseudomonadati > Pseudomonadota > Alphaproteobacteria > Sphingomonadales > Erythrobacteraceae > Tsuneonella > Tsuneonella sp. HG094. The sequence goes on along the minus strand of NZ_JBSORA010000001.1, from coordinate 864,862 downwards.
ACTGGTCGACGCGTTCCGCGGTGGTCGCCTGCGGAGCGACCGCGACCTGCGCCGGGTTGCGCAGGTACTGCTCGCCGAGCTGGCGGATGGTGTTCGGCATCGTGGCGCTGAACAGGAGCGTCTGCCGCTCCTTGGGGAGCAACTGGACTATGCGCTTGAGCGCGTGGATGAAGCCCAGGTCGAGCATCTGGTCGGCCTCGTCGAGGACGAGGATCTCTACGCCGTCGAGGCGGAACGCCTTCTGGTCGATCAGGTCGAGCAGGCGGCCCGGCGTGGCGACGAGCACGTCGACGCCGCGGTGCAGCTTGTTCCGATCCTTGCCGACCGATGTGCCGCCGACGATCGAGGCGACCTTGATTCCGGTGTAGGCACCATAGTCGATTGCCGACTTTGCGATCTGACCGGCCAGCTCACGCGTCGGCGCGAGGACGAGCATGCGGCACGACTTGAACGGCGTCTGCCGCTCCGCCGCGCGCAGGTTGTCGATGCTCGGCAGCATGAACGCCGCGGTCTTGCCGGTGCCCGTCTGCGCGATGCCGAGGAGGTCGCGCCCCTCCAGCACGAGCGGGATCGCCTGCTGCTGGATGGGGGTGGCGACGGTGTAGTTCTTGCTGTCCAGCGCCTGGAGGAGCGGCTGCGACAGGCCGAGGTTTTCGAATGACATGATAGGTTTACTCGTATGCGAGCGACAGCGCGCAGCAGCTTGAGCTGCGCGCGTTCGCGGGGTGGTCGGAGCCTTTCGGCTCCATCAACGACCCGCGTGAAAAGGGTAGTCAGGAAAAATGGACCGAGGCGCGGCCGGGGTGATCGCCTGTCTCAGCAATCACCGCTTCACGCTGGCTAGCGCGCTTCGATGGCGGGCAGATGGTCGCTTCGGCGCGAAAAGTCAAGAAAATTGCCGCAGCGCGGAATAATCATGCGAGACCCGCCGCCTCCAGCAGCGCCGCGGTACTCGCGTCGAAGTCGCCCTCGCCTTCCTCGATGTCGCGGGCCATCTTCTTGCCGAGTTCGACGCCGAACTGGTCGAACGGGTTGATGCCCATCAGCACGGCGCCTGCGAAAGTACGGTGTTCGTGGAAGGCGATCAGCGCGCCGAGGGTGGCGGCGTCGATGGCGTCGCACAGGATCGTCGCGCTCGGGCGGTTGCCGGGAAAGGCGCGCGCCGGATCATTGCCGTCTGCGGCCATGTTCCCGCCCCTCATCAGCGCGGCGCCTTGCGCGAAGCAGTTGGTGAGGAGGATCTCGTGGTGCGCGGGATCGAGCGCGTCGCCCGGCGCGATGCTGGCGATGAAGTCGACCGGCACCTCGACAGTGCCCTGGTGGAGGAGCTGGAACACCGCGTGCTGGCCGTCGGTGCCCACCCCGCCCCACGTGATGGGCGCGGTCGGGCCGTCGACCGGCTCGCCCTCTGCCGTCACCGACTTGCCGTTCGATTCCATCTCGAGCTGCTGGAGATAGGCGGGCAGCAGCGCCAGCCGCTCGTCATAGGCGAACAGAGCGCGCGTCTGGCATCCGCGAACGCGAGTGTAGAGCTGGTCGGCGAATGCGGCGCGCAGAGGGAGGTTCGCCCGCCCCTCGGCATCGCGGAAGTGCGCGTCGACCGCGTGCGCGCCGCCGAGCATCGCGTCGAACGCGTCCCAGCCGAGGCCGAGCGCGATCGGGAAGCCGATCGACGACCACAGCGAGTACCGCCCGCCCACGCTCTCGGCGAACGGCAGGATGCGCAGCTCATCGACGCCCCACTCGATCGCCTTGTCGGGCGCGGCGGTGAGCGCGACGACACGCCCATAGGGATCATCGACTCCGTTCTGCCGCAGCCAGTCGAGCGCGCTTTCGGCGTTGGTCATCGTCTCGATGGTGGTGAAGGTCTTGCTCGCCACTGCAACGAGCGTGGTCGCCGGGTCGCACGTCGCGAACGCCGCCTCCAGCGCGAGACCGTCGATGTTGGAAACGACGTGGACGTCGACCAGCGCCCCGTCGCCGCCCTCGCTGTCCCGCGCAAGGCAATCGATCGCGAGCCTGGGTCCGAGTGCCGAACCGCCGATGCCGATGTGGATCAGGTGGCGGACCTCGCCCATCGCGCCGCGGTGGATCGCATCGACCAGCAGGTGCATCCGGTGGTGGAACTGCGCCGCCTCTTCCACCGCATCGGGCGAGCCGATCCCGCGCTGGGCGGTGTGCTCGGCCGCGCGGCCTTCGGTGACGTTGACGACCGCACCGGAGAGCAACGCCGCCCGTTTGCCGGCAAAGTCCCGCGCCTCGGCCAGCGCCTCGAACGCCGACAGCAGGTCTTCGTCGAGGTGGGTCTTCGACCAGTCGAACAATGCCCCGCCTTCGTCCCACGCAAGCCGGGTGGACAGCTTGGCAACCCGGCCTGCGTCGGCGGCGAACAGGTCGAGCAATGTCGCGCGCGGATGGCCCGCAATGCGCTGCCATGCGGCGGAGACGGCGTCGGTACCCATGAAATTCCTTTCCTACCTGCGGCGAGCGCGACTAGGGGATGCGGCGATGATCGATAGTTTCCACCTCGCCATGCGGCCATTGGCGCTCCAGCGAAAGTCCAATGTGCCGCAGTGCGGTATTTCGTCCCATGGACACTGTGACACGTGTGACATGCCCTCGGCGGAGCGTGCCCGATGACCGCCGAGACGACCGCAGGCTCGACCGCCGCAGCAGACCCGGAAAAGGAGACTTGGGGCAGCTTCTCGGTCTTCGTGCTGAAGCTGGCGCTGGCGGTGTTCGTGTTCCGCAGTTTCTTCTTCTCGTTCTACACGATCCCCAGCGAATCGATGCTGCCGCGGCTGTGGAACGGCGACTACTTCATCGCCGCCAAATGGCCATACGGCTATTCGCGCTGGTCGCTGCCGTTCAACCTGCCGCTGATCCCGGGCCAGGTCTTCGCCAGCCTGCCCCAGCGCGGCGACGTGGTCGTGTTCAAGCACCCCGTCGACAAGGTCGACTACATCAAGCGCGTGATCGCGCTGCCGGGAGACAGCGTGGCGATGCAGGGCGGCCAGCTTATCCTCAACGGCGAGCCGGTCGCCCGGCAGCGGGTCGCGGACTTCGCCATCCCGCAATCGCCCAACACCGCCTGCGCCTGGGGCGGAAAGTCGGACGGCGAGACCTGTACCTATGCCCGCTTCCGCGAGACCCTGCCCTCGGGCATCAGCTACGACACGCTCGACTTCGGGCGGACGCCGCAGGACGATTTCGGACCGGTCATCGTGCCCGAAGGATCGGTCTTCGCGATGGGCGACAATCGCGATAACTCGCAGGACAGCCGCTTTCCCGCCATGCCCGGCGGCGGCGTCGGCCTGGTGCCGACCGAACTGCTCGTCGCGCGGGCCAGCGTGATGGTCTGGTCGACCGACGGTTCGGCGAGCTGGATCAACCCCGTGTCGTGGTTCACCGCCGCGCGCTGGTCGCGCATGGGGCGCGGCATTTGAGCGTGCTCGAACCCGCGACCCGCGAGTGGCTCGACCGTACCGGCTTCACCGTGCGGGACGAGGCGATGTGGAAGGCGGCGCTGACCCACGGCAGCACGGGCGAGCCGGTCAACTACGAGCGGCTCGAATGGCTCGGCGACCGGGTGCTCGGCCTGTCGGTCTCGGAATGGCTGTTCGAGCGGTCGAGCGATCCCGAAGGCCAGCTCGCCCAGCGCCTCAACGCGCTCGTCAGCCGCGATACCTGCGCCTGCACCGCGCGCGATGTCGGCGTTCCGCAGTACGTCCGTCTCGGCAAGCAGGCGCGCGACGACGGCGCGCACGACAGCGACAACGTGCTCGGCGACGTGATGGAAGCGCTGATCGGCGCGAACTTCCTCGACGCCGGGTTCGATGCCACCCGCGACCTCGTCCGCATCCTGTGGGCCGAGGCGGTCGAGGGGCGGCGCGGACGGTCCAAGCACCCGAAGTCGGCGCTGCAGGAATGGGCCGCAGGCAACCGCCGCAAACCGCCCGAATACGAAGTGCTCGACCGCTCGGGCCCCGACCACAACGCCCATTTCACGGTTCGCGTCAGCGTCCTGAACGTCGGCCAGGTCGAAGCCTCGGGATCGAGCAAGCAGGCGGCGGAAACGGCCGCCGCCAAGGCTTTCATGGAGCAATACGGATGACCCAGCCGCCAGACCAGCACTGCGGCTTCGTCGCGGTGATCGGCGCGCCCAACGCGGGCAAGTCGACACTCGTCAACGCGCTCGTCGGCCAGAAGGTCGCGATCGTTTCGGCCAAGGCGCAAACCACGCGTGCCCGCCTGATGGGCATTGCGCTGGAAGGTGAGACGCAGATGGTGCTGGTCGACACCCCCGGCATCTTCGCGCCCAAGCGGCGGCTCGACCGCGCCATGGTCAGCGCCGCGTGGGAAGGCACCACGGCGGCCGACGCGGTGCTGCTGGTGATCGATCCGATCAAGCAGCGGCGGCACGAGCTCGAGCCGCTGCTCGAGGCACTGGCGCACCGGCCCGAGCGCAAGATCCTCGTGCTCAACAAGGTCGATATCGCCAAGAAGGAACCGCTGCTCGCGCTTGCGCAGGAGCTGGGCGGCAAGGTCGACTTCGCCGAGATCTACTTCGTTTCGGCGCAGACCGGAGACGGGGTGGCCGAACTGAAGGCCGCGCTCGCCGGGCTGATGCCCCAGGGCGAATGGGTCTATCCCGAAGACCAGGTGAGCGATGCCAGCGAACGCCTGCTCGCGTGCGAGATCACCCGTGAGCAGCTCTACAAGCAGCTCCACGAGGAACTGCCCTACGACAGCGCGGTGCGGCCCGAGCAGTACATCGAGCGCAAGGACGGCAGCGTGGAAATCCACCAGCAGATCGTCGTCGGCCGCGACAACCAGCGCGCGATCGTGCTCGGCAAGGGCGGCAGCCGGATCAAGGCGATCGGCGAGGCGGCGCGCAAGGAGCTGTCCGACCTGCTCGGTCAGAAGGTCCACCTGTTCCTCCACGTGAAGGTTGACGAGAACTGGGCCGAGAGCCGCGAGATCTTCGAGGAAATCGGACTAGACTGGGTGCGCTGACATTTCGGCTTTCTTTACCGGAGGTTCGCTACGCTTTCGGCCATGACCGATGACACCTCAGAAGCGTTTCCGCCGCCGCAGAAAGTGATCCTGCGTCACCAGGAGGTCATGGGCGCGGCGATCGCTTCGAACTCGCGCATTCGCGGCGCGAGCATCTGGCTCGGCCTGACGCTGTTCCTGCTGCTGTGTGCGGCGATCTGGCTGGGGCACATCTTCACGTTCTGGTTCGTCCAGCAGCTGCCGTTCGCCGTCATGTTCGCGCTCGGGACATACCTCTCGTTCGTCATTCCCGCCGTCTTTGCCTTGGTCGCGGTCAAGATCGCGCTCGACATCGAGAACCGTCGCGCCAGCCGGGCCTACCTACGCGCGCTCGCCGCGATCGGCGCTCCGCTGGAGCGGGAGGGCGTGTATGAGGTAACCGACGAAGCGCTGGTGCTTACGACCGAACGCGTCGTGGTCGCGCCGCGCTGGGTCGCGATCGATACCGTCGAAAAGGGCGATGCCGGATGGGTCATCAGCGCCGACCAGCTCCATTTCCTGATCCCCTTCGCCGACTTTGCGAGCGTCGATGCCCAGCGTCCGCTGCTCGCCGCGATCACCTCGCGCATGACGCCGGAAGCGCGGGCGCGGAGCCGCGACGCGGTCGAATTCGCCGAGGTCGCGCCGGAGCGGCCGCAGGATTTCGCGCGAACGGATTCTCCGTGGGTGGCCAGCGCGCCGGAGGACGTCGCGACGCCGCTGCATGGCACGCCCGTTGCGACCGGCTGGCTGACACAGGAACAGGCCGGCTGGGCCGCCTCAGTGATTTACCGCAAGATCGCAAAGACCGGGTTCCACGGCTGGGCCTATCCGTTCGTCAGCGCGGTTTCGGGAATGGTCACCGGATCGCTGATCATCGGCGTGATCGCATTCGTCCTGCCGCCTGAGACGGTCTGGCGGTTCCCGCTGCTCGCCATGAGCATGGGCCTGACGGTGCCCTTGCTCGGCGGCGCGATCGGACTGGCGATCGGCAACCGGCGGCTCGCCGTCGTGCTCGACCTGGCGTGGCGTCACGGTCTCGCAGCGCGCGGGGTGCCCGAACAGATCGAGGCGCAGTGGGCGCTCACCAATACCGGCCTTGCCTATCGCACCGCGCGTTTCGAGGGAGAGGCGGTCTATGCCAGCATCCACCAGGTGCTGCACGAGCATGGCTACTGGATCGCGGGATGCGACACGTTGACGCTGTGCATTCCCGATACCGCGTTCGCCTCGCCTGTCGAGGCCGATGCCTTCGCCAGCGCCCTGCTGAGCCGAATTCCGGAAGCGGCGAAAGCCCGAAGTGTCGTGATCGAGCCTACCGCTTCTTGAGGATCTCGATCCCGTTCTTCTTGGCGAAGTCCTTCACCGATTCCTCGCTGCGGTTGATGGCCTTGGCGATTTCCTTCAGCCCCTTGCCCTTACCCGCCAGCGTGCGCAGCGTGCCCGCCTCATCCGACTTCCACGGCTGCTTGTGCCGCTCGAATACGTCCTTGCCCATGTCTTTCGCCCGCTCCTCGAAGAATCCGTTTTCCTACACGACGGCAGCGTGACAGGCTGCCTGTCGCTCTTTCCCAGTGTTATTGATCCAGAGGCGACCGATCATGCCGTCCGCATATGACCGTGCCGCGCCTCGCAGCTGTTTCGGTGTATACTTCGTGTAACCTTTGCAGGTTCACTTGGCCTTCTTCGCCGCAGCCTTCTTTTTCGGTGCCGCTTTCTTGGCCGGAGCCTTGCGGCCCTTCTTCTTTGCCGGACCCTTTGCTGCGCGGGCATCGATCAGTTCGATCGCCTGCGGTTCGGTCACGTCCTCGGGCTTCATGTCGCGCGGGAGAGTGGCGTTGGTCGTGCCGTCGGTGACGTAGGGACCGTACCGGCCCGGCATGACCTTCATCTCCCCGCCGCTGGTCGGATGCGCGCCGAGCGACTTGATCGGCTCGGCCGCGGCCCGACCGCCGCCCGCACCGCGATTGGCCGCCTGCGCCAGCAGATCGACCGCGCGGTTCATCCCGACGTCGAACACCTCACGCGTGTTCGCGAGCTTCCCGTACTTGCCGTCGTGGCGAAGATAGGGGCCGTAGCGACCGATGTTGGCCTCGATCTCCTTGCCCGTCTCGGGATGCTCGCCGACGATGCGGGGCAGCGACAGGAGCTTGAGCGCCCACTCGAGGTCGAAATCGTCGAGATCCTTGGGAATGCTCGCACGCTTCGCATCCTTGCCCTCGCCCAGCTGGACGTAGGGGCCGAAACGCCCCGCCTTGCGCATGACTTCGAGGCCGGTGTCCGGGTCCTTGCCCATCGCGCGGTCCTCGCCGCCGTCGCCCGCTCCACCGGGAGACGCGAACTGGCGGGTGAACTTGCATTCGGGATAGTTCGAGCAGGCGATGAACGCGCCGAACTTGCCGCCGCGCAGGGACAGGCGGCCGCCGCTGCGACCCTCGGCCACGCAGGTCTGGCATTCGCGCGGATCGTGTCCGTCGGCGCGCGGCGGGAAGAGGTAGTCGCCAAGGTATTCGTCGAGCGCCTCGGTCACTTCCGAGGGCTTCTTCTCCATCACGTCCTCGGTCTTCGGCTTGAAGTCGAGCCAGAACTGGCGGAGCAGCTTCTTCCAGTCCTCCTTGCCGTCCGAGACGATGTCGAGCTCATCCTCCATCCCGGCGGTGAAGTCGTAGGCGACGTAGCGTTCGAAAAACCGTTCGAGGAACGCGGTCAGCAGCCGCCCGCTCTCTTCGGCGAAGAAGCGGTTCTTCTCCATCCGCACGTATTCGCGGTCGCGCAGGGTCTGGATGGTCGAGGCGTAGGTCGAGGGGCGGCCGATGCCGAGCTCCTCGAGCCGCTTGACGAGGCTGGCTTCGGAGAAACGCGGCGGCGGCTGGGTGAAGTGCTGCGTGGCGTCGACACCGGTCTTGGCTGGCGTGTCCCCCTTGCGCATCAGCGGCAGCAGGTTCTCGTCGTCATCCTCGCCCTTCTGGTCGAAGCTCTCTTCGTAGACCGCGAGGAAGCCGGGGAACTTCACCACCTGGCCGGTCGCGCGCAGCTCGTGCCGGCCCGTCGGATCGCGAAACGTAACGGTGGTGCGCTCCAGCGAGGCGGCAGCCATCTGGCTCGCCATCGCGCGCTTGAAGATGAGGTCGTAGAGCCGCGCCTCGTCGCCCTGCCCCGCCTTCTCGCGGCCGAAGTCGGTCGGACGAATCGCCTCGTGCGCTTCCTGCGCGTTCTTGGCCTTGGTCTGGTAGATCCGCGGCTTTTCGGGGATGTAGTGCCCGCTGAACCGGTCGCTGATCGCCTTGCGGCATGCCGAGATCGCGCTGCCGTCCATCTGCACGCCGTCGGTCCGCATGTAGGTGATCGCGCCCTGCTCGTAGAGCGTCTGGGCGAGCCGCATCGTGTGGCTGGCCGAATAGCCGAGCTTGCGCGCAGCCTCTTGCTGCAGGGTCGAAGTCGTGAACGGCGGAGCAGGGTTGCGCTTGAGCGGCTTGGTCTCGACGTCCTCGACCGTGAAGCGCGCTTCCTCGACCGCCTTCTTCGCGGCCTCGGCGGTGCCGTGGTCGCCGATTGACAGCCGATCGAGCTTCTTGCCGTCATAGGTGACGAGGCGCGCATCGAACGCGGTGCCGTCGTGCTGCATGTGCGCGACAACCGACCAGTATTCCTGCGCTACGAAAGCCTCGATTTCGCGCTCGCGCTCGACGATCAGGCGCAGCGCCACCGATTGCACGCGGCCCGCGCTTTTCGCGCCCGGCAGGCGGCGCCAGAGCACCGGCGAGAGCGTGAAGCCGTAGAGGTAGTCGAGCGCGCGGCGCGCGAGGTAGGCGTCGATCAGCGGCTGATCGAGCTCGCGCGGGGCCTTCATCGCGTCGGTAACGGCCTGCTTGGTAATCGCATTGAAGGTGACCCGCTGGACGTTGTCCGGCAGCGCCTTCTTCTTCGCGAGCAGGTCGCGCACGTGCCACGAGATCGCCTCGCCCTCGCGATCGGGGTCGGTGGCGAGGATCAGGCGGTCGGCCTTCTTGGCGAGGTCGGCGATGTCCTTCACCCGACCCTGCTTGTCGCGGTAGACCTCCCAGTCCATCGCGAAGTCCTCGTCTGGCCGCACGCTGCCGTCCTTGGGCGGCAGGTCGCGCACGTGACCGTAGCTGGCGAGGACCTTGAAGTCCGCGCCCAGATATTTCTCGATGGTTTTCGCCTTGGCCGGCGATTCGACGATGACAAGTTGCATGTAAGTTTCAGTCAGCCCCTACGCGTATACGTACGCGCGAGGGTGGCGGGGGTTTCGCCGGGCCGTCAAGCCGTGAGCGAGACCTTGCCGCCCGCGTGCCGCATCAGCCGCCCGGCGATCTCCAGTTCGAGCAGCGCCATCTGCACGGCCGCCGGACTCGAACCGGATTGCCGCACCAGTTCGTCCACCGGGACAGGTGCCATGGTTAGCAGTGCCGTGACGTCTGCCGGCGCATCGTCGCCAAGCTCGTCATCGGCGAAGACGTAGGCCGAAGCCGCCTCGCGGAAGGTCGAGCGCGGGGTGCCGTCGAAGCCGCTCAGCAGTTCGATGACATCCTCGGGCGATTGCACCAACACCGCCCCGTCGCGAATGAGCTGGTTGCATCCGGTCGCGCGCCCGTCGAGCGGGCTGCCGGGGATCGCCATGACCTCGCGGCCCGCCTCGCCCGCAAGACGCGCAGTAATAAGCGAACCCGACTTCGGAGCGGCCTCGACCACCAACGTGCCGCTGGCGAGACCGGCAATGATGCGATTGCGGCTTGGGAAGTGACGGGCAAGCGGTTCGGTGCCGGGCGGCTGCTCGGCGATGAGCAGGCCTTCGCTCGCGACGCGCTCCTGTAGCTCGCGATGCTCAGGAGGATAGGTCACGTCGATGCCGCTCGCAATGACGCCGATCGTGGCGGGAAGCGCGCCGAGATGCGCCGCGCCGTCGATCCCTCGGGCGAGGCCCGACACCACCGTGAACCCCGCCTCGGACAGAGCAGCAGCGAATTCCCGCGACAGCTTGACCGCCGCAGCGCTGGCGTTCCGAGCGCCGACCATTGCCACGCTCGGCCTGTTCTTGAGTGAAAGGTCGCCGCGCCAGGTCAGGATCGGCGGTGCACCGTCGGTCTCGGCGAGCAACGCGGGATAGTCTGGTTGGTCGTGAAACAGGTACTTCGCATGGGCGCGGCGGACCTGTGAGACTTCCTCCGCGATCCGCTCGGGCGGCGCGGCGACGTAGGCCCGCCCGCCGCGCTGCGCAAGATCCGGCAGAGCATCGATCGCAGCCTCTGCGGTCCCGAAACGGCGAAGGAGCTGGCGGTAGCTGACCGGGCCGATGTTGGGCGAGCGCAGCAGCCGGATGCGCGCGAACGCCTCTTCCTGCGGAATCACGCTTCGCCGTCCGCCTTGCTGCTGCCGCCGACCCGCGGTTCCTCGCCGCGCATCAGGCGCCCGATGTTGGCGCGGTGGAGCCAGATCACGATAGCCGCGATAATGGCGAGGGGGACGACGTACTCTGCGAAGCCCAGCAGTGCCGCTGCGACCGCCGCCCCGACCACCGCACACATTCCGGCGACCGAACTGATCCGCCCCACCGCCAGCACGCCGAGCCACACCAGCGCGTACGCCAGCCCGATCGGCCATGCGAGGCCGAAGCTTACCCCGGCATTGGTCGCGACGCCCTTGCCGCCCTTGAACTTCAGCCAGACGGGAAAGCAGTGCCCGATCACCGCCGCGACGGCGGCGATGCCTTCGCTGCCCGGCCACAGGAATTTCGCCAGCAATACTGCGCCCAGCCCCTTTGCCAGGTCGAGCAGCAGCGTTGCCGCGGCCACGCCCTTGTTGCCGGTCCGCAGGACGTTCGTCGCGCCGATGTTGCCACTGCCAATCTTGCGCACGTCGCCCAGCCCCGCCGCGCTCGCGAGGAGCAGGCCGAACGGGATCGAGCCGAGCAGGTATCCGGCCAATGCGGCCAGAAGGTTATCCATTCGCGTCCCTTCAAAGAATCGCAGATGCCTTGTCGGACAGCCCCGAATTCATCTAGCGCGGATTAAGAGCAAAAGCCGGTCGCCGACAAGCACCCGGCCAAGGGATTGATCTGACTTGGACCCTTCCGCCCCCATCCTGTTGTTCGATTCCGGCGTCGGCGGGCTGACCGTGCTCGCCGAATTGCGCAAGGTCCTCCCCGATGCACCGGTGATCTACACCGCCGATACCGCCGGTTTGCCCTACGGATCGAAGACCGAAGCGGAGATCGCCGCGCGCGTTTCCGGCCTTCTCGGAGTGCTAAGCGAACGCTACCGGCCAAGGCTGGCGACCATCGCCTGCAACACCGCGAGCACGATCGCGCTCGGGATGGTGCGAGACGTCCTGCAAATCCCGATCGTCGGCACCGTGCCTGCGATCAAGCCCGCGGCCGAACTCAACCGCACGGGTGCAATCGGGCTGCTCGGCACGGAAGCGACGATCCGCCAAGGCTACGTCGACCGTCTCGAAGCCGAATTCGCGAAAAACAAGCTGCTCGTCCGCCACGCCGCGCCGGGCCTGGTTGCCGCCGCGGAGGCGAAACTGCGCGCCCAACCAGTCGACTCGGCGGCGGTCGGTGCCGCCGCCGCCAGCCTGCTCGAACGGGCGCCCGATATCGACACGGTGGTGCTCGCGTGCACGCACTTCCCCCTGTTGCTGGACGAGCTTCGCGAGGCGTTTGGGCCCAAAGTACAATTCGTCGATGGTGCGGCCGGTATCGCCCGGCGGATCGCGGTGCTGACAGCCGGCCAGCCGATGGCGCGTAACCTACCGGATTTGGCCGTTTTTACGGCAGAGCCCGATGGTTCGCCGCCCTTCGCGGAAGCCCTCGCAAGCTATGGCCTGAACCGTATCGAGCGGCTCTAATCGCGAACGATTCGCAAAGATCGCGGTGGAATTCTTGCGCTTGCGGGACTAGGTGGACCCCGATGATGTCGGACGGGACCATCGCGTGAACTACGACCAGATTTTCGACCAGGCGATCGACCGGCTGCACGCCGAAGGCCGCTACCGCGTGTTCATCGACATCCTGCGCAACAAAGGGGCCTTCCCCAATGCGCGCTGCTTCCACGGCCACAACGGCCCGAAGCCGGTCACCGTGTGGTGCTCGAACGACTATCTCGCGATGGGCCAGCACCCCAAGGTAATCACCGCAATGGAAGAGGCGCTGCACGACGTGGGCGCCGGTTCGGGCGGCACCCGCAACATCGGCGGCAACACACACTATCACATCCAGCTCGAGGAAGAGCTGGCGGACCTGCACGGCACGGAAGCCGCGCTGATCTTCACCAGCGGCTACGTTTCGAACGACGCCACGCTGTCGACGCTCGCCAAGCTGCTGCCGGGCTGCGTGATCTTTTCGGACGAACTCAATCACGCAAGCATGATCGCGGGCATTCGCAACTCGGGGGCCGAGAAGCGCGTTTTCCGTCACAACGATGTCACGCACCTCGAGGAACTGCTCGCCGCCGAGGATCCGTCGGTGCCGAAGCTGATCGCGTTCGAAAGCGTCTATTCGATGGACGGCGACGTCGCTCCGATCCACGCGATCTGCGACCTTGCGGACAAGTACAACGCGCTCACCTACATCGACGAAGTTCACGCGGTCGGCATGTACGGCAATCGTGGCGGCGGCATTTCCGAGCGCGATGCGGCGGCACACCGGATCGACATCATCGAGGGCACGCTGGGCAAGGCATTCGGCGTGATGGGCGGCTATATCGCCGCCGACCGCAAAATCGTCGACTGTATCCGCAGCTACGCGCCGGGCTTCATCTTCACCACTTCGCTTTCGCCGGTACTCGTCGCTGGCGTGCTCGCTTCGGTCCGCCACCTCAAGCAATCGAGTGAGGAGCGCGACGGCCAGCAGGCCGCCGCTGCCAGCCTCAAGGCGATGTTTCGTGATGCGGGGTTGCCCGTGATGGATAGCGTAACCCACATCGTCCCGCTGATGGTCGGCGATCCGGTGCGCGCCAAGAAGATCAGCGACATCCTGCTCGCCGAGTACGGCGTCTATGTGCAGCCGATCAATTTCCCGACCGTGCCGCGCGGGACCGAGCGGCTGCGGTTCACCCCCGGACCGGCGCACGACGAGGCGATGATGCGCGAACTGACGGAGGCTCTGGTCGAGATCTGGGATCGCCTCGAACTCTCGCTCGCGCAGGCTGCCTGACGGGCGAGTCGCTTCGTCGAATTCCACTTCCGCTTAGGGTCGTGGTAACCATTCCGTCCTAGAGAAATCTGCGCCTTCCCGACGGGGATTGCAGCAGATAACAGGCGGACATGGCGGTCAGGAATCTCCTCAAAGGTTTCGCGGGCAACGCGGCGGATATTACCAGCGATGGCCTCCGCACGTCTGTGCTCGACGACTTCGAGCAGACCGGTATCGCCTGGATCTGGGCTTCCGACGCGGACGGCACGCTCAACTACCTGACTCCCGCCGCCGCAGAGGCGCTCGACGTCGCCCTGCCCACTCTTCTGGGCCAGTCTGTCGCAACCCTGTTCGAAACCGACCCCGACGATCCCGACAATCGTTCGGGTCGGCCGCTGGGTTTCCAGATCAAGGCTCGCAGCCGCATTTCCGATGTGATCGTACGTTGCACCCTGCCCGAGGCGCGCACCGGCCGCCCGGTGTGGTTGTCGCTGTCTGGTCAGCCCAAGATCGACAGCGCGGGCCGTTTCCACGGCTATCGCGGCTCGGCCAAGGACGTGTCGGTCGAATACCAGCGCAAGATCGAGGACCAGCGCCTCGCCGAATTCGATTCGCTGACCGGGCTATACAACCGCCACCGGATGAACCGCAGGCTCGAAAGCGTTCTTGCCGCCTACAAGGCCGCCAAGCGCGTGTGCGCGCTGATGATGCTCGATCTCGACCGGTTCAAGCAGGTCAACGACACGATGGGCCACCCGGCCGGCGACAACCTGCTGCAGCAGGTAGCCGAGCGGCTGCGCAATATCATCGGCGATCGCGGAGAGATCGGCCGCCTGGGCGGCGACGAATTCCAGGTCATCCTGCCCGACCTCGACGACCGCGGAAAACTGGGTGAAATGGCCGAGAAGATCATCCAGATCATCTCCCAGCCCTATCCTATCGAAGACAAGCGGGCGATCATCGGCACCTCGGTCGGCATCGCCATCGCACCTTACGACGGGCTCGAGGCGGACGAGCTGATCCGCGCTTCCGACCTTGCGCTCTATGCCGCCAAGAACGGCGGGCGGGGCCAGTTTCGTTTTTACTCCGCCGATCTCAAGGACGAAGAGGAAGAGCGTTCGCTCCTGCTCGACGACCTGCGCGAGGCGCTCGCGGCCGAGGAACTCCAGCTGCATTATCAGCCTGTCGTGCGCATCGCCGACAACATGGTCGTGGGCATGGAAGCGCTGATGCGGTGGGAGCACGAGGAGCGCGGCTGGGTGCCGCCAGGCACCTTCATACCCGTCGCCGAGGATTCCAGCCTGATCGGCCCCTTGGGCGACTGGGCGCTGCATCGCGCGTGCAAGGATGCGATGGAATGGCCGAACACCGTGCGGGTCGCGGTCAACGTGTCCGCGCGCCAGTTCACCTCCAACGGCTTCGTCGAAGTGGTCGCCTCGGCTCTGCATGAAAGCGGGCTCGATCCTGATCGCCTCGAGCTTGAGCTGACCGAGAGCGTGTTCATGGGCGACAGCGATGTCACCGAAACGATCTTCACCGAACTGAAGAAGATCGGCGTGCGCCTGGCGCTCGACGATTTCGGCACCGGGTATTCGTCGCTCAGCTACCTTCGCTCGGCACCGTTCGACAAGCTCAAGGTCGACAAGAGCTTCGTCGATTCGTGCACACAGCAGGACCAGAACAGCGCGAAGATCATCACCGCGATCATCGGACTGTCGCGCGCCCTCGGCATGGAAACGACGGTCGAGGGTGTCGAGGCGTTCGATCAACTCGACGTGGTCAAGAACCGCGGTGCCGAACTGGTGCAGGGCTGGATCTATTCGAAGGCGATGCCGCAGGCCGTCGTGCTGGCCAACATCCATTCGGGTGAGTTCAAGATCGAGCCGAGCGGCCCGGACAAGCATCGCGCCGACCGGCGTTCGATGTTCCGCCGCATCGGCATTATCCACGGCGACCACCGCTATGATGCGGTTATTCGCGACCTCAGCAAGAACGGCGCGTTCATCGAAGGGCTCGTCGGCGTGCCCAAGGGCACCCAGTTCGTGCTCGACCTCGGCAGCGGCCAACTCGTCGTGTGCGTGGTCCAGCGATCGGAAGGCGCGCAGCTCGGCGTAGAGTTCGAGCAGGAGCTCGTCAGCGATGGTGCAGGCGGCTTGTGTACCCGCCACCGCGTCAGCCCGTATGCGCTTGCCGCGGCGGGCATGCCGCTCACATCTTTCGCGGCCGGCGGGGCGACGCCGCTCGGTCAGCAGGCGCCGACCACCGCGCCGCTGTTCATGCAGGTCCAGGTCGGTAGCGGCGGCTGACGCTTTACTGGCAGGCGAACCCGGGTAAACCGGCGCTTCGCAACCGGAGCCTGCCAATGCTGTCTGCCCTGCTTTTCTTTCTCGCCGACGCGCCCTCCGCGCAGGCGATCGCCGATGCCCGTGCCATTGCCGAAGTCGGCGCGCTCGTGACGGTCGGCGAGTTGGCGACTGCCAAGGAAACCGAGGACAAGCTCGCCGCCCACCCCGACCTGACCGAAGGCGAGAAAGCAACGTTCCGCGCCATCGCCGGGGAGACCGCTGCGTTATTGCGCGGCCGTGCGATCGAGGCCGTCGCGCAGGCCTATCTCGGCAGTCTCACCCCCGCCCAACTCGGCGCCATCGCGACGTTCACGCGCAGCGACGCCGCTCTGGCCCAGCGCGCAGCCATGCCGCAGATCATGGCCGCCACGATGCAGAACCTGACCGCAGGCGGCGGGATCGACTTCATGGGCGAGACGACGAAAGTGTTCTGCGCCAAGACCGGCAAGCTCTGCGAAGACAAATGACCTACGACGAGGTCGTTCTCGGCCGCCGCTCGATCCGCGGCTATCTCGACAAGCCCGTCCCGCGCGAGGTTATCGAAGAGGTGCTGGCCTTGGCTGTTCGCGCCCCTTCGTCGATGAACACCCAGCCGTGGCACTTCCACGTCATCACGGGCGAACCGCTCGATCGCATTCGGCGCGGCAACACCGAGAACATCCTCGCCGGGGTGCCGGACAGCCGGGAGTTCCGGCGTGGCAGCGCTTTCGGCGGCGTGCACCGCGAACGGCAGGTCGGCGTAGCCAAGCAGTTGTTCGAAGCGATGGGCATCGCGCGCGACGACAAGGATGCGCGTCAGGACTGGGTCCTGCGCGGATTTCGCCAGTTCGATGCACCGGTTTGCGTGATCGTCACCTACGACCGCGAACTCGGCGATAGCGACGATACGGCGTTCGACTGCGGCGCTGTCACCACCGCGCTCGTCAACGCGGCGTGGTCGCGCGGGCTTGGCTGCGTGATCAATTCGCAAGGGATCATGCAGAGCCCGGTCGTGCGCGAATACGCGCGCATTCCCGACGGACAGGTGATCATGAAGGCCGTCGCGGTCGGCTGGCCAGACGAGAGCTTTCCGGCGAACGCGGTCGTCTCGCACCGCAAACCGGTGTCCGAAGCCGCCCGATTCGTGGGTTTCGGCGAAGATTAGACGGCTGCGGCCCATGCACTCTGCGGCGCTCGCGCCACGGCCCGACTGCGACCTGTTGTGTTGCCGGGATGGACGGTCATCCCGTTAATCTGGCCGACAGCTTAGCGGGCCAAACCGCCTGTCCCGACGCGACCGTTCACCCGAAGCGGCGCGCGGAGACGGAGAATAAATGCAATGAAAACCGTATTGATCGGCGCTGGCACGGCGCTTCTGGCCCTCGGCACCGGCGTGAGCGCGCAGACCGCGCCCCCGGCCCCGACGACCGAGACCACCACGACGACTGCGACCCCGACCGCCAACGGAAACGGAAACGGAAACGGTGCCGACGTCACCCGCACCACCGCGACAACCACGACCACGACGCCGCAAGCCGATGGATCGGCGACCGTCGACACGCAGGTTTCCACCGCGCAGACCGTCACCACGCCGTCGGGCGCCACCAACACAGTGACGCGAACCATCGACGAGATGGGTGCCAAGGCGACCGAAGTCGAACATGCTAAGGCGGCGGCAGCCGTCGGCGCGAACGCCCACGCCGGTCACACCGACAAGGCGGCCAAGAAACCCAAGTAACGCGCAATTCGACAGGCTGCTGCTGCCAGTCCAGTCCCCTCCCCCTCGAGGACGGGCAGCAGCAGTCGGCAAGCCGGACCTGGTCCGGCAGAAGCCCCGCGGTGGCGAACACCGCGGGGCCCTTTTTCATGCCGCAATCAGGGACGGATCAGCGCAGCGAGACGACGTTGTCGCTGGCGCGCGGATCGATCCGGTCGCCGCGATAGAGGCTGGCCATCGGCTCGTCCTCGACAACGATCTGCTCCGCATTGCCGAAGCCGTTGAACCCGGTCTTCATCGCCGCGCCATAGGCGCCCAGCATACCGATCTCGATATAGTCGCCAGCCTGGATATCGGCCGGCAGCATGAAAGGACCCTTCATGAAGTCGGCATCGTCGCAGGTCGGCCCGTAGAACGAGAATTCGGCGAGCGGCTGGGTGAGGTCGTCCTCCAGTGCCTTGACCGGGAAACGCCAGTCGATGTGCGCTGCATCGAACAACGCCCCGTACGCGCCGTCGTTGATGTAGAGTTCCTCGCCCCGGCGCTTCTCGACGCGCACGATGACGCTCGAATACTCGGCACACAGCGCGCGGCCGGGCTCGCACCACAGCTCAGCGTTGTAGGCGATCGGCAGCGCTTCGAAATGGCGGTGGATGATAGCGAAGAAATCCTCGAGCGGCGGCGGCTCCATGCCGGGATAGTCGCTCGGGAAGCCTCCGCCAACGTCGACGACGTCGATCACGACCGATGCCTCGGCCACGGCGGCACGGACGCGCTCGAGCGCCTGGACATAGGCGAACGGCGTCATCGCCTGGCTGCCGACATGGAAGCACACGCCCAGCCAGTCGCAGTGCTGGCGCGTAGTCTGGAGAAGTTCGGCGACATCGGCAAGGTCGACCCCGAACTTGGCCGCAAGGCTCAGCTCGGAGTATTCCGACGACACCCGCAGCCGGACCAGCAGGCGCAGGTCGCCCGCGCGCTCACCGGCATCGCTGGTGGTCGCATCGACGATCTTCTCCAGCTCCTCGATCGTGTCGAGGCTGAAGGTCTTCACGCCGTGCTCGAAATAGGCCTCGCGGATCGCGCGCGCCGTCTTGACCGGGTGCATGAAGCACAGTTCGGCGGCCGGCAGCGTTTCGCGCGCGAGGCGCACCTCGGCGATCGAGGCGACGTCGAAGTGCGTCACCCCGTTTTCGAACAGGATCTGGAGCAGGTCCGGCGAGGGATTCGCCTTTACCGCATAGAGCGACTTGCCCGGAAACTTCTCGACGAAGAAACGGGCAGCGCGCGCAGCGGCGTGCGGGCGATTGAGGATGACCGGTTCGTCCGGCGCGAGGGCGCGAACTACAGACCGAGCGTCAGGATGGATGTGCAACTCAAGGGACCCCCAAACGACAAGTTTGAACGAGGCAGCCTTGCGGTTAAGGAAGTCCCCTTGGGGCTGCGGGGTGCGCCTATAAGGCGGCGGCGGTGAACCGCAAGTGAAAATGACTCCCTCAAGACACAACCTTGCGCATGACGGGCCGTGCGTGACGCCCGGTCAGCTGAGCCGGTCGCGGAAATCCTCGTAACCGAACGCCTTGATCTGCTCGAGGGCATCGGTGTCACTGTCCCACAGCCAGATGGAGGGAAGCTGCACCCCGTTGAAAGTGTTGGTTTTCACCATCGAATAGTGCGCCTGGTCGAGGAAGGCGATTCGCTCCCCCGGCTCGTTGGGGACGGGAAGACGATAATCGCCGATCACGTCGCCCGCGAGGCACGACGGACCGCCGAGGCGGACCTCGGTCCCGTCGTCCGATTCGTGCAACATCGCGGGCCGGTACGGCGCCTCAATCACGTCGGGCATATGACAGGTGGCGGAGATGTCGACGATCGCCACGTCCTGCCCGTTCCAGTGCGAATCGAGGATCGTGCCGACGAGGATTCCTGCATCGAGCGCCACCGCCTCGCCCGGCTCGAGGTAGATCTCGGCCCCGGTGTCTTCCTTCGCATCGCGCAGGAACTCGACCAGTTCCTCGCGCTGGTAATCGGCGCGGGTGACGTGGTGGCCGCCGCCCATGTTGATCCACTTGAGATCGCCGAACCACGGTTCGATGGCATCGAACACGACGTCCCATGTCGCCTTCAGTGGTTCGAAATCCTGTTCGCACAGGTTGTGGAAGTGGATGCCGTCGACCTGCTCCATGATCTCGGTCGTGAGCTGGTCGATCGGGAAGCCGAGGCGGCTGCCGGGCGAGGACGGATCATAGCGCGGCACTTCGCCTTGCGGGCACAGGGGATTGATCCGCAGCCCGACGTCGAAGTCCTGCCCCTGCGCGCGAGCCATGTCGAGGATCGGGCGGTAGCGCTCTAGCTGACCGGGTGAGTTGAAAATCACGTGGTCCGACAGGCGGCACACCTCCTCGATCTCGTCCGGCTTGTAGGCGGCGCAATAGGTCGCGATCTCGCCGTCGTAGAACTCGCTCGCGAGCCGCGCTTCCCACAGCCCGCTGGTGCATACGCCGTCGAGATATTCGCCGACGATCGGCGCGACCGACCACATCGAGAACGCCTTGAGCGCCGCGAGCACCTTGATGTCGGCAGCATCGCGAATGTCGGCCAGGATCGACAGGTTCGCTCGCAGCTTCGCGGTATCGACGACGAACGCGGGCGAATCGACACGATTCAGTTCGAAGCGAGAGAACGCCCCCGGATCGCCGGCTCTGGTTTCCATCAGATCGAAGCTCCACGAAAGACGAGAACCGCGCCTGCCGCGATCAGGGCGAATCCGGCAAGCTGGCTGGGCACGGGCTTCTGGCCGAACAGAACCCAGGCCACGAAAACGAAACCGACCAGCGAGCACACCTCGGCGATCGTCTTCAGCTGCGCAAGCGAGTAGGTCTGCGCGCCCAGCCGGTTGGCCGGGACCATCAGCGCATATTCGCCTAGCGCGATGATCCAGCTGAGCGCGACCGCCGCGAGCAGCGGGCGGCTGGGCGTCTTGAGGTGCCAGTACCAGGCGACGTTCATCACAGTGGCCGACACCGCCAAAAGCCCGATCGGCGCAATCGCCGCCACCCGCGCGTCCATCAGAAGGCGACCGGCGCGGCCAGCTCCTCGACCGTCCACGGCAGGCCGTCGCTGTTCAGCATGCCCATGAACGGATCGGGGTCCATCTCCTCCATGTTGAACACTCCGTCACCCGACCATTTGCCGGTGACGACCATTGCGCTGCCGATCATCGCCGGAACGCCGGTGGTGTAGCTGACCGCCTGGTTGCCGGTTTCCTCGTAAGCAGCTTCGTGGCTGCAGATGTTCTTGATGTAGAACGTCTTCTCACCCGAGCCGTCGAGCGCCTCCCCTGTGGCGATCACGCCGATGTTGGTGTTGCCCTTGGTCGTCTCGCCCAGCGTTTCCGGCTTGGGGAGGACCGCGGCGAGGAACTGCAGCGGGATGATTTCCTTGCCCTGGTAGCGGATCGGCTCGATCGAGGTCATGCCCACGTTCTGCAGCACGGTCAGGTGCGTGATATAGGCATCGCCAAAGGTCATCCAGAACCGCGCGCGCTCCAGTTCGGGGACGAACCTGGCGAGGCTTTCCAGTTCCTCGTGGTACATCAGGTACATGTTCTTCGGGCCGACCGCCTCGAAGTCGAAGTTGACCTTGCTCGACATCGCCGGGGTTTCGACCCATTCGCCGTTCTCCCAGTGGCGGGCGGGCGCGGTGACTTCGCGGATGTTGATCTCGGGATTGAAGTTGGTCGCGAAGTGCTGGCCGTGGTCGCCGCCGTTGCAATCGAGAATGTCGAGCTGGCGGATGGTCTTGAGCTTGTGCTTCTTGAGCCACATCGTGAACACGCTGGTCACGCCCGGATCGAAGCCCGAACCCAGCAGCGCCATCAGCCCAGCCGCCTTGAAGCGGTCGTGGTAGGCCCACTGCCACTTGTATTCGAACTTGGCCTCATCCTTCGGCTCGTAGTTTGCGGTGTCGAGATAGTTCACGCCCGCTTCGAGACACGCGTCCATGATCGGCAGGTCCTGGTACGGCAGCGCGAGGTTGACGACGAGGCTGGGCTGAACCTTGCGGATCAGGTTGACCATCGCCGGCACTTCCTCGGCGTCGATCGAATATGTCGCCACGTCGCGCCCCGTGCGCTCCTTCACCGAAGCGGCGATCGCATCGCACTTCGATTTGGTGCGGCTGGCGAGATGGATGTCGGAGAAGATCTCCGAGTTCATCGCCATTTTGTGGACGCAGACCGAGCTGACCCCGCCCGCACCGATTACCAGGACTGTCGACATGATTTCTCCGGGAACACTGTTGGCGCCCATTGGCGCTGAATGCCGAACGCACTAGTCGGGTCGAATGTTTCGCGAAAGCCCCAGAGAGCCCACCCGCGACGGCGTATTGCGCGCAGCCGAGAAGGTCGCCGCGCTGCTGCCGCCCTCCCCGCTCCTCCCGGTCGAGATCGGCGGGGTCACAATCCACGCCAAGTGCGACAACCTACAGCCGATCGGCGCATTCAAGATTCGCGGAGCGTGGCACCGGCTGACCGACCTGACGCCGGACGAGCGCGCGGCGGGCGTCGTCGCGGTGTCGAGCGGCAATCACGCGCAGGGCGTGGCGTGGGCGGCGCGACGACTTGGGATCAAGGCCGCGATCGTGATGCCGGTCGATGCACCGAAGGTGAAAATCGAGGCGACGCGCGCGATGGGCGCCGAGGTGGTGCTCTACGACCGGCCCGGGGGCGAGGACCGCGATGCGATCGCCAACGCGCTGTGCGACGCGCGCGGGCGGGTGCTGGTCCATGCTTATGCCGATCCTTGGGTGATCGAAGGCCAGGGGAGCATGGGGATCGAGATCGCCGCGCAACTGGGACGGGAGCCGTCGCGCATCGTCGTCTGTTGTGGCGGCGGCGGGCTTGCTGCGGGCCTCGCGCTGGCATGCCCCGGCAGCGCCATTCACCCGGTCGAACCCGTCGGCTGGGACGACATGGCCGAAAGCCTCAAACGCGGTGAAATCGTGCGGGTCGGTCCCCATCCGCCCAGGACCGTCTGCGACTCGATCCAGACGCCGAGCACGGCGCCGGTCAATTTCGCAGTCCTCTACGGCCGCGCAGAGCCGGGTCTCGCGGTAACCGACGATGAGGTTGAGGCAGCACAGCGGTTCGCGTTCTCGCGCCTGCACGTGGTGGTCGAGCCGGGCGGCGCGGCGGCGCTGGCGGCGGCTCTGGCCGGCAAGGTCCCGCTCGACGAGGGAACGGTGGTCACACTCACCGGTGGTAACACCGATCCGGCTGCCTTCGCGAAGGTCCTCGCCGCAGGGGATTAGTCCCGTTTGACAACCTTCATTCGTGCGCGCAGTCTCCCGAAAGAGGGCGAAAGGAGGGGGATTACAGGATGCAGGCACAGATGCTCGCACCGGCCGCAGTGCTGGTCGCGTGGACGCTCGTGATGCTGGTCTGGACCGCGGGAACGAGACTGCCGGCGCTGAAGAAGATCGGCGGCCTCAAGAACGCGAAGCCCGGCGGGCGCGGACAGGACCTCGAAGGCGTCATCGACGACCGGATCAACTGGAAGTCGCACAACTACGCCCACCTCGTCGAACAGCCGACGCTGTTCTATGCGGTTTCGTTGATCCTCGCGGTGGTCGGACCGCACCCGCATGACGTCCTATTCGCGTGGATCTACGTCGCGCTGCGCATCGCACACTCGTTGTGGCAGGCGCTTGTCAACGTTGTCGCCATCCGTTTCCTGATCTTCATGCTGTCGACGCTCGCGCTGGTCGTTCTGACGATCCATGCGGTCATGCTGACGCTGTTCGCCAATCCGGGGGTCGTATCATGATTGCCTACGCTATTCTCCAACCGGTCACTGCGCTGCTTGTCTGGACTATGGTCATGTGGGCGTGGATGTACGCGATCCGCATCCCCGCGATGCAGAAAGCCCGCGTCAATCCTGACTCGCTGGTCGACGATCCCGACATGACGCTCGATCGAGCCCTGCCGCCGAAAGCGCAGTGGCCCGCGCACAATTACAACCACCTGCACGAAGCGCCGACGGTGTTCTACGCGACGTGCATCGTGCTGGCGTTCTACGGTATGGGTGGAGGGATCAGCCTGACGGTCGCGTGGGCCTATGTCGGCCTGCGCGTGATCCACTCACTGTGGCAGGCGACCAGCAACCGGGTGATGGTGCGCTTCGCGCTCTTCGCGCTGTCGAGCATCGCGCTGCTCGCGCTGGTGGTTCACACGGCGATGGTGGTGTTCGCCCTGCGCTAGGGGCCCGAACTCCTAAACCGAGGCTGCGACCTTCTCGGCATGGCCGTCGAGGTCGATGCTGAGGCCCGACAGGAAGCGCTCGGCATCGAGCGCGGCCATGCAGCCGGTGCCCGCGGCCGTGACCGCCTGGCGATAGGTGTGGTCCATCACGTCGCCGCACGCGAACACGCCCGGGATGGCGGTCTTGGGTGTGCCGGGTTCGACGATCAGGTAGCCACCGGCATCGACCGGTAGCTTGTCCTTGAACAGCTCGGTCGAGGGCGCATGGCCGATTGCGACGAAGGCGCCGTCGCAGTGGAACTGGCTCTTCTCGCCGGTCGCCGTATCGCGCAGTTCGAGGTGCTTGAGCCCGCCCGCGAGCGGGTCGCCCGCAAACTGCTCGACCGCCTTGTTCCACAGCACCTTGATCTTGGGATTGGCGAACAGCCGCTCCTGCAGGATCTTCTCGCTGCGCAATTCGTCGCGGCGGTGGATCAGGGTCACGTCGTCGGAATGGTTGGTGAGGTAGAGCGCTTCCTCGACCGCAGTGTTGCCGCCGCCGATCACCGCGACCTTCTTGCCGCGATAGAAGAAACCGTCGCAGGTGGCGCAGGCCGATACGCCCTTGCCGCCCAGTTCCATTTCGCCCGGAACGCCGAGCCACTTGGCCTGCGCGCCGGTCGCGATGACCAGCGTGTCGCCTTCATAGATATCGCCGCTGTCGCCGATGGCGCGGAACGGGGGGCCCGACAGGTCGACCGAGGTGATCGTGTCCCACATCATACGCGTACCGACGTGCTCAGCCTGGGCCTGCATCTCCTGCATCAGCCAAGGGCCCTGGATCACATCCTTGAAACCGGGGTAGTTCTCGACGTCGGTGGTGATGGTGAGCTGGCCGCCGGGCTGGAGGCCCTGCACCACGATCGGCTGCATCATCGCGCGCGCGCCATAGATCGCCGCCGACAGCCCCGCAGGTCCCGAACCAATGATGAGCATGCGCGTCTTGTGGGTGGCCATCGTATCCTCCATCTGGCCGCGCGAGATAGGAGCGGAGCGGGCGAAAATCGAGTCGGACGCTTCCGCTATCCCCGTCAGGCGATGAATTTCGCGCGCAAGCGCTCCCGCAGCGGCTCATCGACGCCGATCACTTTGGTCAGCCAGTTGTCGAGCGATCCGCTGATCTCGACCGTTCGCTCACGGAAGCGCGCGAGGTAATCGGGGTGCACTTCGAGCAGGGCACGCACCGCCTCGTCGTCGAGCTTGCGACCGAGCCGCGCCTCGATCCCCGGGACCGATTGCGCGGCAAGGATGTGCAGCGTCGGTGACGCATTGGTGAGCATAAACTCCGCCTCCTGGTCCTCCTCCGAAGCGCCGAGGATGTGCAGCAGCAACGTGGCGGCGATCCCCGTCCGGTCCTTGCCCGCGAAGCAATGGACGAGGCTCGCCCCGTCACGCTCGGCCAGGACATTAAGGTAGCGTCCGAACATCGCGTGCATGGCCGGGTTCGCGGGCATCCGGGTGTAGACAGCGAGCATCCGCTGGCGAGCGAATTCGGCTGTCGTGGTAGATTCGTCGACGTCCATGTGCGGCGGGCTTGAGGCCGTTTCGCCCTCGTGCGCGAGCACTTCGCCCGCCCAGCCGTCGTGGCGGCGGCAGGGATTGGCGGTGCGCTCGCTGACGCCGCGCAGGTCGATCACCGTGCGGATATCGAGGGTCGCAAGTGCGGCAAGGTCGGCGTCGCTCGCACCGACATGCTGGCCCGAGCGATAGAGCAGCCCACGCCGCACCGTGCCGCCTTTGGCGCGGTAGCCTCCGTAATCGCGGAAGTTGTGGATGCCGTCGAAGACCGGAAATGCAGGATCGCTCATGCCGAGCGCCCTGCCAGCCGCGAGGTCAGTCGGCAACCGGCTGCGGGTTGTTCGGGACAAGGATCAGCGTGTTGCCCTCCACCCGCCACGACTTGAGGCGCGAGAGGAAGTTCATTCCGATCACGTTGGTCTCGCCGATATTTGGCGCGATCACGGCATCGAGACCGCCCGCCATCACATTGCCGAAGCGCAGGGTGTCGATCGTCGTCAGTTCGGCCGAAACTGTGCCGTTGGCGGTGGAGATACGGACCGGTACCCCGCCCTGCCGCGGCTCAAGGCCGGCAACTCGCGCGACCGGCACCGAAACCGCAGTAAGCGTCGCGCCGGTGTCGACGAGGAACCGCGCGGTGTGCCCGTTCACGTCGGCGCGAATCCAGAAATGCCCGTCGGGCGCCAACTCGACCCGCGTCTCGCCGCCCGAGACGATCTGCTCGGGCAGCCCGAGTTGCGGGACGGCCACATCGAGCCTCGGGTCGAAGCGGGACACCTGCAACACGACGACGACCAGGATACCGGCGAGCGCAATCGTACTCACGCCGGCGAGCAAGCGTCCGCCAACGATCCCGCGCCGCGCGATGCCGCTGCCGAGCATGCTGCCGAAGATCGCGGCCAGCGTGAACATCAGCAAACCCGACCGGGGTATTTCGCGGATGATGTCGGTCGCGGCGGCGAAGAGAGACTGGAAATCCATCGCAGGCACGATCTTACACGTCACTGCCTGTCCGCACCATGACCAAGAACCGGATCAGGGTGCGCTGCGGGGAATCGTCGCGTCGGCGAGGATCATCGAGAACCGCTCCTCGCTGTCGAGCCAGCGCGCGCGAGGGGTCCAGCCGCCCGCCAGCAGCAACTGGTTCGCGCTGCGACGCGAGAACTTGTGGCTGTTCTCGGTATGAATGGTCTCTCCACGATGCATGGCAAAGCGTTGCCCGGCGACCGCGAAAGTCACGTCCCGCATGGCTTCGAGGTGCATCTCGATCCTTGCATACTCGTCAGTCCAGCGCGCGACGTGACGGAATGCCTCGATCGGCACGGTGCCATCGAGTTCGCGGTTGATCCGTTCCAGCAGGTTCAGGTTGAATGCGGCGGTCACGCCCTCGGCATCGTCGTAGGCCGCTTCGAGGACCGCCGGGTCCTTGATCAAGTCCATCCCTATGAGGAGTTGGCTACCCTCGCCAAGGGTTGCACGCATGGTCCGCAGCAAGTCCGTCGCGGTGCGAGCGACCATGTTGCCGATCGTCGAGCCCGGAAAGAACCCGAGCTTGGGCAGGCCAGCGACAGCGTGGGGGAGTTCGACAGTTCGCATGAAGTCGGCCTCGACCGGATGGACCGGCACTTCGGGGAAGCTGGCCGCGAGGGCTTCAGCCGAAGCGCGCAGGAAATCACCCGCAATATCGAGCGGCACGTATGCGGCGGGCGCGATGGCGTCGAGCAGGAGCGGCGTCTTGACCGAGCTGCCGGATCCGAATTCGACGACCACCCGCTCTTCGCCGACCAATTCGAGGAAGTCCGCGCCATGGTCGCGCAGGATTTCCGTCTCCGCCCGCGTCGGATAGTATTCGGGGAGCCGGGTGATATCCTCGAACAGTCGAGAGCCTGCATCGTCGTAGAACCATCGCGCCGGAATCGCCTTCTGCGGCTCGGACAGTCCCTGCAGAACGTCATCGCGAAAGTCGGTGGCGACGCCGTTCTCGTCGTAAGGCACAAGCATCAATCCGGGCTGCGCGTTCATCAGGCGTCCTTGGCGAGGCGCAGGCCGGTGAATTGCCAACGCTGGTTGGGGTAGAAGAAATTGCGGTAGCTGCTGCGCGAGTGGCCACGGACGGTGGCGCAGCTCGCGCCTCGCAGGACGACCTGCCCGCTCATGAACTTGCCGTTGTATTCGCCCACCGCGCCCTCCGCGGGACTGAAACGCGGGTACGGCAGATAGGCCGAGCGGGTAAACTGCCAGCAGTCTCCGAACAGCTCACCGCCGCCGCGCGGAACGGGCGGAGCGGCGCGGTCTAGCTGGTTGCCACTCGCAGGATCGGCCCCTTGCGCCACCGTCTCCCATTCGAATTCGGTCGGGAGCCGGGCACCGGCCCACGTGGCGAAAGCGTCGGCTTCGTAGAACGAGATGTGCGTGACCGGGGCGCTCGGAATGCGCGATTCCCAACCGGTGTGCGTGAAGAGGGCATCCTCGCGCCAGTAGAGCGGCGCGGAGATGCCCTCGCTCTGCACCCATGCCCATCCGTCCGAAAGCCAGAGCGCCGCGTTCCCGTATCCGCCGTCATCGATGAACGCCTGCCACTCGCAGTTGGTGACGAGCCGTTCGGCTAGCGCGAAGGGATCGAGCAGGACACGGTGCTGCGGGCCCTCATTGTCGAACGCGAAACTGTCGCCGCCGTGTCCGATCCGGGCGATGCCGCCGGGATGGTTGTGCCAGCCTCCGCCCGCTCCGATGGGAGCAGCGCCGCTGCCTGCGGAAGGCCACATTGCCGGACCCAGCGGATTATGAAACAGCGCATGCTTGATGTCGGTCAGCAGCAGTTCCTGATGCTGCTGCTCGTGCGCAATGCCAAGTTCGACCAGCGAGGCAAGCGAGGGATCATCGGCCAGTCCAGCCATCGCCTCGGTCACGTGCGCGCGCCATTCGAGAAGATCTTCCAGCGTCGGACGGGATAACAGCCCGCGGCTCGTGCGCGCGAGCCGTTCGCCCTCCGCCTCGTAATACGAATTGAACAGGAACGGCCAATCCTGGCGCCAGAGCGTGTAGCCCGGCATGTGATCGCGCAGGAGGAAGGTTTCCCAGAACCAGGTCGTGTGCGCGAGGTGCCACTTCGCGGGGCTCGCGTCCTCCATCGACTGGACCGTCGCGTCTGCATCCGAGAGGGTTTCGACCAGAGCCTCGCTCAGCGCACGGGTGCGCCGGAAGCGGCTGGCCAGATCTTCCGGAATCGCGTGTTCGGGTGATCGTTCGGGCCGATGCACGGCGAACTCCTCTCTCGTCTGGTAAACCAACGAAGCTGGGCCGAATACGTTGCAAACAAAAGACCCTTGTCTCGGGAAGCGGCAAGCACGACCTTGCCCCAAGTTCAAAAGGAAACTCCAGCATGCGCACGAGACAGGCCTACATCGAAACGATCGGCGGCCCCGAGGTGATCCGCTTTCGCGAGATCGACCTGCCCGCCCCCGGCCCCGGAAAGGCGATCGTGCGGATCGAGGCGGTCGGCATCAACTTCATCGACACCTACCACCGCTCGGGGCTTTACCCGATCGACCTTCCAGGAACCCTCGGGTTGGAGGCGGCGGGCGTGGTCGAAGCCGTCGGGGATGGAGTAGATACCGTCCGCCCGGGTGATCGCGTGGCGACCTTCGGACCTACCCGCGCGGCCTATGCCGATGCACTACTGACCGACGCGGCCGGACTGTTCGTGCTGCCGGAAAGCATCGACGTCCGTACCGCTGCCGCGATCCTTCTAAAGGGAGCGACGACCGAGATGCTGGCGGAGCGCGTCGCCCCCTTAGCGGCCGGAGAGTGGGCGCTCGTCCACGCCGCGGCCGGCGGGGTCGGGCAACTTCTCGTCCAGTGGCTCACCGCGCGCGGCGTCCGCGTGATCGGCACGGCGAGCACAAAGGAAAAGCGGGCGGTTGCCGAACGGCTGGGCGCCGAACTCACCATCGCTGCCGATGCGCCGGATATCGCCGATCGGGTGCGCGAGGCAACGGGCGGAGCCGGGGTGCGCGCCAGCTACGACGGGGTTGGGGCCGCTACATGGGATGCGTCGCTCAAGGCGACCGGCAGGCGCGGGATCATCGCGAGCTACGGCAATGCAAGCGGACCGGTGACGGGCGTGAACCTCGGCGTGCTGGCCGGCGCTGGCTCGCTTTTCGTCTCGCGCCCCACGCTGTTCGACTATTACCGCGAACCTGCCGAACGCGCCGCAGGTGCGGAGAAGCTGTGGAGCATGGTGCAGGACGGCAAGCTCACCGTCGACATCGGCCAGACCTATCCGCTCGAACAGGCTGCGCAAGCGCATCGCGACCTCGAAGGCCGCAAGACCACCGGATCGAGCTTGCTGCTGCCCTGATCAGGCGGCGTCGGCCTGCCGCTTGCCCGCTTCGAGGTTGAGCATCTCGGCAAGCAGGAATGCCAGTTCGAGCGACTGCGCGGCGTTGAGGCGCGGGTCGCAGTGCGTGTGGTACCGGTCGCCGAGCGCCGCATCGGTGATCGCCACTGCGCCGCCGACGCACTCGGTCACGTCCTGCCCGGTCATCTCGATATGGATTCCGCCCGCGTGCGTGCCTTCTGCCCGGTGTACCGCGAAGAAGCCGCGCGTTTCGGCCAGAATACGATCGAACGGCCGTGTCTTGTAGCCGCTGTCCGACTTGATGACGTTGCCGTGCATCGGGTCGCAGCTCCAGACCACCGGATGGCCTTCGCGTTGCACGGCGCGGACGAGCCGCGGAAGTCCCGCCTCGACCTTGTCGTGCCCGAAGCGGCTGATGAGCGTGATCCGCCCCGCCTCGCGCGCGGGGTTGAGCGTGTCGAGCAGTCGCAGCAGGTCGTCCGTCTCGAGGCTGGGTCCGCACTTCATGCCGAGCGGGTTGCCGATGCCGCGGCAGAACTCGACGTGGGCGCTGCCCGGGAAGCGGGTGCGGTCGCCGATCCACACCATGTGCGCCGAACAATCGTACCAATCGCCCGTCAGGCTGTCGCGACGGGTCAGCGCCTGCTCATATGGCAGCAGCAGTGCCTCGTGGCTGGTGTAGAAGCTCGTCCGCTCCAGCTGCGGCAGCGTTTCGGGATTGACCCCGCACGCTTCCATGAAGTCGAGCGCTTCGCCGATGCGGTCGGCGACGTCCTTGAACTTGTCGGCCCACGGGCTGCGGCCCATGAAATCGAGCGTCCAGCGGTGGACCTGCCGCAGGTTGGCATAGCCCCCGCCCGCGAATGCGCGGACGAGATTGAGCGTCGCGGCGGCCTGCGAATAGGCGCGCACCATGCGCTGCGGATCGTTGCGGCGGGTCGCGGCTTCGAACTCGATGCCGTTGACGTTGTCGCCGAAGTAGCTCGGCAGCGTGGTCGCCCCTTGCGTCTCGGTATCCGAACTGCGCGGCTTGGCGAACTGGCCCGCCATGCGCCCGACCTTCACGACCGGGCGCTTGCTGGCGAAGGTCAGCACGACCGCCATCTGCAGCAGCACGCGGAATGTGTCGCGAATGTTGTTCGGGCTGAACTCGGCAAAGCTTTCGGCGCAGTCGCCACCCTGAAGCAGGAAGCCATGGCCGTTGGCGACATTGCCGAGATCGGCCTTCAGCGCGCGCGCCTCGCCCGCGAAGACGAGCGGCGGATACCCGGCAAGGGTCGCTTCCGCTTCCGCCAACGCGGCGGTGTCTTCGTATTTCGGCAGGTGGCGCGCTTCGCTTGCCTGCCAGCTATCGGGTATCCAGTTACTCGCCACGGTTTCTTCGATCGATCGTTGCTGAAGGGGACGCCCATAGGCGCACCTCGACCGAACAGCAAAGTCACGCCCGGGGGAAGCGCGATAAACTACGCGCACCCCAAGCGGGTGTGTCGCACGTGAGGGTCAGCGACCGCCAGTCGCCGATGCCGCCGACGATGTCGGAGCGATCGTCGTGGCAAGCTGTTGCCCCTGCGGGATCACCGCCAGGCGGAACGGGTCGCGCGCGGCGAGGTACTTGCGGGCAAGCGCCTGCATCGCCTCTGGCGTGGTCTGGGTGTAATCGACCAGCAGCGAGCGCAGCAGGGTGACCCGGCGCGGGTCGGTCGTCGCCCCTTCGAGCTGCCACAGCCAGAAGGTGTTGCCGGTCGAAGCGCGGCTGATCGACTGCTTGAGCGGCTCGGTCACCCGCGACAACTCGTCCGGCGTCACGAGCGTCGTCGTCAGGTCGCGGACGATTTCCTCGGTGGCGGCGAAATAGGCCGGCACGTCCTGCGGACGGATCAGGGCGACCGCCTGGATAGCGCCGCCCGACGCAACGTCTTCGGGCCAGTTGTTGACCACCTGCGGCGAATAGCTCGCACCGGTCCGCTCGCGCATTTCGTCGAGCAGGCGGTTGTTGAACAGGTCGCTGAGGATCTGGAGCTGGCGCGATTCGCGCAGGCCATCGACCCCGCCGCCTGTCGGCCACGCAACCAGGGCCGCGGCCTGGCTTGCGTCGCCGCGGTGGTAGAGTACGCGCGGCGCGCTCGCCGTCGAGACGGTGGCCGTGCGGGCCAGCGCCGCCGCCGGAATCGGCTCGCGCGCCGGAAGTGCGCCGAACGTCTTGGAGAGCGCGTCGAGCGTCGCGGCCTTGTCGAACTCCCCGAACATCAGCACTTCGACCGGGCCCTGCTTCAGCAACGGTTCCCAGACCTTGCGGAAGCCCTCGGGCGTCGCCGCATCGAGCTGCGCCGGCGTGGGCGAAGCGAAGCGCGCATCGCGCCCATACAGCTCGAAGTCGGAATCGCGTTCGAGCACACCGTTGGGACTGGTCGCGTAGCTTTCGTAGGCGAGCTTGGCCGCCGCCTTTGCACGCACCACCGGGTTCGGGTCCCAGCGCGGCATTCCGAGCTTGGCTGCGAACAGATAGAGCTGGTCGGCAAGGTCGGCCGAGCGCGTCTGCGCGGTAAGGGTGAAAACCCCGTCGTCGATCGCGAAGTCGAAGCCCATCCGGCGTCCCGTGGAAATGCGGTCGAGTTCTTCTTGGCCGAGTTCGCCGACGCCCGAGCCGACAAGCGCCGCTTCGCCGAGCGAGGCATAGGCGGCATCCTCCGGCCCGAAAGCGCGGCGCCCCGATCCGAAGCGCACCTTGACGGTCACGCGACCCGGTTCCGCATTGTTGCTCCACAGCAGCGCACCGACACCATTGGCGAACTTGACCCGCTCGATCCCGAGCACGCCGAGCGGCGCGTTCTCGGTGACCGTACCGGGCGCGCCGACCGGCGGAAGGTCGCCGAACGAGACAGCCTTGGCCGCCAGCCGCGCTCCACTGTCGGCCTGGACCGGCGCAAGCAGCGCGGTACGCAGGGCAGCCGGATTGGCCTCGGCAGCATTGGGCGTGACGTAAACCGAATGTATGACCGGGCCGCTGAACAGCTGTTTCGTATGTTTCAGGACATTCGCCGGGGTGAACTTGTCCTTCATGCCGCGGAACACGACCAGCACAGTCTCGGGTGCGGCGACCGTCTCGCGGATGTCGACCGCCTGCACTATGTCGTCGGCGAGTTTCGACCCGGCGAGCACCGCGCGCTGTTCGACCGAACTCGCGAAGGCGACATCAAATTCAGCCATCTCGCGGTCGATTTCTTCCTGCGTCGGAGGATTGGCGACCGCATCGGCGATCACGCCGCGCACGTCGGCAAGCGCAGCCTGCCAGTCGTCGGTCAGCGGAGCCATGCTGATGAACGTGCCGTCGGCCGTCCGACTGACGTCCTCCTGGTTGACCTGCGCGTAGAGGTAGGATCCTCCGGCCCGCGCGCGGGATTCAAGGCGGCGATTGATGATCGATTGCGCCAGCGAATCGAGCAGCAGGCCTTCATTATAGACGATCGTGTCATTTACCGGACGCCACGGACGCATGACGGCGTAAGTAAGCGTGCGCGGAAGGTCGGGCTCGACCAGCACCTGCGTCTCGCCGATCGGGTTGGCGGGGTCGGAGCTGACGGGTGCCACCGGATCGCCGAATGCGGGCGGCTCGACGTGCGGACCCTTGCCCTTCCAGTCGCCGAAGTAGGTTTCGACCAGCCTCGCCAGGGTCGCTGTATCGGCATCGCCCGCAACGACGATCACGGTATTTTCCGGACGGTACCAGCGATTGTGGAACGCGCGCACGCTCTGCGGGGTGGCGCCGGTCAAGGTGGCCTCGGTGCCGATCGGTAGTCGATTGGCGAGCCGCTGGCCGGCGAAAATCGTCTTGCGGCTTTCCTCAGCCACACGCTGGGCGGCGGCGGCCTGTTCGCGCTTTTCGGCAAGCACGATCGGCAGGTCTTCGGCCAGGCCCTTGGCCGACAGCGTCGGCTCGCGCACCATGCCCGAGAGGAGCTTGAACACTTCCTCGAGCTTGGCCGGCGTCGCCTCGGGCACGTCAAGCTTGTAAACCGTCTGCGTCGGGGTGGTCTCGGCATTCGTATCGCTGCCGAAGGTCGCGCCAAGGCGCTGGAAGGTCGCGATCGCGGCCCCGTTGGCGAGGTACTTGCTTTCGCGGAACGTCATGTGTTCGAGCAGGTGCGCAAAGCCCTGTTCGCTGTCCTGCTCGTGGATCGAGCCTGCGTCGATGCGCACGCGAATCGAGACCTGCTCGGGCGGGACGCCGTTCTTGCGAACGGCATAGCGCAGCCCATTGGGCATCTCGCCGAACACCCATTCCTTGTCTCGCGGAACGTCGCTGCCTTTGTAGATCCACGGAGTCGTGGTCCCGGCTTGCACGTAACGCGGCGCGGGGGCGGCAGCGTCCTGCGCCGGGACCGGCGAGGCGAGCAGGGTGAGCGGGAGAAGCGGCGCGAGGTGCCGGACGGCACGCGGGAAAAGGCTCATGCACCAAGCCTATAGGGCGGCCCCAAGTGAAGGGATAGTGAATGTGCGACAAGATTCGCTCCCCCGGCCTACGTCCTTGCCGGTCCCCCGCGCCGCTCCTACATGGACCATCATGTTCATCGAGACCGAAACGACGCCCAATCCGGCGACGCTCAAGTTCCTGCCCGGTCGGCAGGTTATGCCCACCGGCACGCGCGAGTTCGCCTCGCCAGAGGCCGCCGAGGCGAGCCCGCTTGCCGAGGCACTGTTCGATACCGGAGAGGTGACCGGCGTATTCCTGGGCACCGACTTTGTATCGGTTACCGCCGCGCCGGGCGCCGACTGGTCGCAGCTGAAGCCGCAGGTCGTGGCCGTGCTGCTGGATCACTTCGTCAGCGGCGCTCCGCTGTTTGCCGGGGGTGACGCGAGCGGTTTTGCGGTTCCGGCGGACGAAGCGGAAATGGTTGTCGAGGATGACCCGGCCGACGCCGATATCGTCGCCCAGATCCACGACCTGCTGGAAACGCGCATCCGCCCGGCGGTCGCCAACGACGGCGGCGACATCGTCTATCGCGGCTATCGCGACGGAGTGGTCCATTTGCAGATGCAGGGTGCCTGTTCGGGCTGCCCTTCATCGACCGCCACGCTCAAGCACGGGATCGAGGGGCTGCTCAAGCACTATATCCCCGAAGTCACCGAAGTCCGCGCCGCCTGAGGAAATTCATGACCAAGCAGTTCCACGATACCGTCCTGTCGGACGCCGCGCTCGATCAGGTTTTTCGCAAGGCCCGCAGCTACAACGGCTGGCTCGACAAGCCGGTCAGCGACGAGCAGATCGAGGCGATTTACGACCTCATGAAGATGGGTCCGACGTCAGCCAACATGCAGCCCGCACGGCTGGTATGGTGCAAATCGCAGGACGCCAAGGACCGGCTTGCCGCTTTTGCATCCGACCAGAACAAGAAAAAGATCCAGACCGCGCCGGTCTGCGTGGTGATCGGCTATGACATCGACTTCCACGAGGAACTGCCTTGGCTGTTCCCGCATGCCGACGCCAAGAGCTGGTTCGAAGGCAACGAAGAATTACGCAAGGAATCGGCCGCGCGTAATTCAGCATTGCAGGGCGCGTACCTGATGCTGGCGGCCCGATCGCTGGGGCTCGATTGCGGCCCGATGTCGGGTATCGACCTCGACAAGGTCACCGCCGAATTCTTCGCCGACGATCCGAAGGTGAAGGCCGACTGGATCTGCTCGATCGGCTATGGCGACGCATCGACCATCTTTGGACGGAGCCCCCGGCCCGAATTCGGCAAGTTCAACACGATCGTCTGACCGTCCGCGCTTGCGCGGGCGGGCGCGATGGTCTTGGGTCGCTGAATGCGAACGCTTGCGATCGAATGCGCGACGGAGGCCTGTTCGGTCGCCCTGTTCGAAGACGGTACGCTGCTTGCCGGTGACTTTCGCGTGCTCGGTCGCGGCCATGCCGAACACCTTGTGCCGATGATCGCGGCGATGCCCGATCGCGGGAAAGCACAACGCATACTCGTTTCGCTTGGCCCCGGCAGTTTCACGGGCATTCGCATCGGGATTGCGGTGGCGGGATCGCTCGCAATTGCCTGGGGGGCCAAGGTGAAAGGCTATCCGACGCTGTCGCTGGTCGCCGCAATGGTCGCGGCAGAAGGTTCGGTCACCGTCTCGATGGCCGGCGGCCACGGGGAGTGGTTCGTGCAGGATTTCGCAGGCAACGGCCAACCGGCGTCGGAACTCGCGTCGCTTGCACCGGACGACGCCGCCAGTCGCGGAGCCCTGCCGACGATCGCCGGATCGAGGGCGCACGAACTGGCTAAGAGGCTTTCCAGCTCGCGTCTGGTGGTCGAAGAATTGCCCGACGCGCGTCAGATCATGCGCCTGGCGCCCGAACTGCTGACCGACACGATCGCTCCGGTATATGGCCGCGGTCCCGACGCGCGGCTGCCTGCATGACGGACGATCTTGATCGGATCATGGCGGTCATGGACGCCGCTTTCCATCCCATGTGGGGCGAGGCATGGAATCGCCGCCAGGTGGCTGATTCGCTGGTATTCGCGCACACGCACTATCGGCTGGTCGACCGTGATGGTGCCGATCCTGCTGCAACCGACACGCCGCCCGCAGGCTTTACGCTCGTCAGGGCCGCGCCGGGGGAGGAGGAGCTCCTGCTGGTCGGAGTCATCCCGCAGGCGCGTGGACGCGGTCTCGGCGATCGCCTGGTCCGCTGCGCGATCGAGGATGCGCGGAAACGACGCGCCGAGCGCCTCTTTCTCGAAGCCCGCCACAACAATCCGGCCCTTCGACTTTACGAGCGGATCGGCTTTTCGCCGGTCGGTCGACGCAAGGAATACTATCGATCGGCGACAGGCGAGAAAATCGACGCGATTACATTCGCCTATCCGATCACGTGAAATCTCTCAAATAATAACCGGGCAACGGTTAAATCGATTGATTGCCCAGTGCTTGTTTGTCCTTGGAAAAGCTGCTCTATCTATGAACAGCGGGGGGGCACGGGTCGGCTTAATCCGCGAATTTCGATCGCACGAGGTTCAAATGGATATGATGGAAACCGACATGGCGGAGACGTTGATCACGCTCACGTCCGACATCGTCGCAGCGCATGTGAGCAATAATAATGTCGCCGTGGAAGACGTCCCGGTGCTGATCACGACTGTGTATTCGGCGCTTGCCGGACTCGGCGGTTCGGCGCCCGTCGTCGAAGAAAAGCTCGAGCCGGCCGTTTCGATCCGCTCTTCAGTCAAGAAGGACCATCTGGTTTGTCTTGAAGACGGCAAGAAGATGAAGATGCTCAAGCGTCACCTGATGACCGAGCACGGCATGACGCCGGACGAATACCGTCAGCGCTGGGGCCTAGCAGCCGACTATCCGATGGTCGCACCCGAATACGCGGAAACCCGCCGTGACCTCGCTGTGAAGATCGGCCTGGGCCGCAAACCGGGCCAGAAGCGCGGCCGCAAGAAGAAGACTGCAGCCTGACGCTTGAGACTCTCGTCCCGGGGCCCTAGGTTCCGGGACGAGACCTCATTTCGGAGCGCGGTTTGCACCAGACTATCGACCTCGAACAGCTATGCGCCGAGCGCGGCCTGCGGATCACCGAGCAGCGCCGGGTCATCGCGCAGGTCCTGTCGAGCAGCGAAGATCACCCCGACGTCGAACAGCTACACAAGCGCGCGTCGGCGATCGATCCGAAGATCTCGATCGCGACGGTGTATCGCACCGTGCGCCTGTTCGAAGAGGCCGGCATCCTCGACCGTCACGATTTCGGCGACGGACGCGCGCGCTATGAAGCCGCGCCCGAGGCGCATCACGACCACCTGATCGACGTCGAGACCGGAAAGGTCGTCGAGTTCGTCGATCCGGAACTAGAGGCGCTCCAGCGACAGATCGCCGAAAAGCTCGGCTACCGTCTCGTCGACCACCGGATGGAGCTTTACGGCGTGCGGGTCGACCGCGAAAGCTGATGGCGCACGCGCTACCCGCGCCGCACATCCGCCCGCTCGGCTGGGGCCTGATCGCATTCCGGCTTACCCTCATGCTGCTGATGCTGGTGCTCTGCGCGCCGCTTCACCTTCTCTGGCGCATCGTCGGCGGGGGCCGCTGGTGGCCGCGCGTGTTCCTGTCATCGATCGGGATGATCGCCGGACTGCACCTGCGGATCGAAGGGATGCCCGCGAAAGGCGCGTTCCTGCTGGCGAACCACGTGAGCTGGCTCGACATACCTGCCCTCGCCCACGCCACCGGCAGCGCCTTCGTCGCACACGACGGCCTTGCGGCGTTCCCGTTCCTCAAGTGGCTGTGCGAGATGAACGACACGGTGTTCATCGCCCGCCACGACCGCGCGAGCATCGCCGAGCAGGTCCGGCAGGTGCGCGCGGCAATGGAGGAAAGCGGCAACCTGACGCTGTTCCCGGAAGGCACCACGAGCGACGGAACCGGACTTCTCCCATTCAAGTCCTCCCTGCTCTCTGCGCTCGATCCGCTTCCTGCCGGTATCTCGGTCCAGCCGGTCCTGCTTGCTTACGAGGATGCGGCTCGGATTGCTTGGGTCGGGGAGGAACACGGGCTCGACAATTTCAAGCGTATTCTCGCCCGTCTGCGTCCAATCCGGCTGACTCTGCACTTCCTGCCCCCGCTCGCAGGCGAGGCGCTCGATGATCGCAAGGCGATCGCGGCGGCGGCGCGGATCGAAATCGCGTCCGCCCTCGCTCGCTAGCGGCCGCACCCGCTAGCCACTCGCCCGGTTTTCGGCTAACCGCCCCGCCCCATGCACCAGTCCCCGCCCCCCAGGACCTACCGGGTCAAAAGCTTCGGCTGCCAGATGAACGTCTACGACGGCGAGCGGATGGCCGAATTGCTTGCGGAGCAAGGCATCGCCCCTGCGGCCGAGGGCGAGGAAGCGGACCTGGTGGTGCTCAACACCTGCCACATACGCGAAAAGGCGGCCGAAAAGGTTTACTCCGACATCGGCCGTTTGGTGAAGGCGGGTGAAAAGGCGGGCAAAGCGCCCATGATCGCTGTCGCGGGCTGCGTCGCGCAAGCCGAAGGCGAGGAGATCATGACACGCGCGCCCGCGGTCAGCATGGTCGTCGGACCGCAGGCCTATCACCGCCTTCCCGATATGATCGACAAGGCCGTCCGCGGCGAGCGCGCGAGCGACACCGACATGCCCGCGATCGCCAAGTTCGCGGCGCTTCCGGCTCGCCGAAAGATCGGCCCCAGCGCATTCCTCACGGTGCAGGAGGGCTGCGACAAGTTCTGCACCTATTGTGTCGTGCCGTACACACGTGGCGCAGAAATATCGCGGCCGTTCGGCGACTTGATCGCCGAAGCCCAGAAACTGGTCGAATCCGGAGCGCGCGAAATCACCCTTCTGGGCCAGAACGTCAATGCCTGGTCTGGAGAGGACGCCAAAGGTTGCCAGGTGGGACTCGACGGGCTCGCAAGAGAACTGGCCAAGC
Source organism: Tsuneonella sp. HG094 (assembly GCF_053819285.1). Classification (NCBI taxonomy): domain Bacteria; kingdom Pseudomonadati; phylum Pseudomonadota; class Alphaproteobacteria; order Sphingomonadales; family Erythrobacteraceae; genus Tsuneonella; species Tsuneonella sp. HG094. The sequence continues at coordinate 826,019 of NZ_JBSORA010000001.1, read as the reverse complement.
TACCGGAATTGCACCGTATTCGCTATACGACCAGCCATCCGGCCGATGTGACAGATGGCCTGATCGCGGCGCATGGTGAGATCGACAAGCTGATGCCGTTCCTCCACCTGCCGGTGCAGAGCGGGTCGGACCGCGTGCTCAAGGCGATGAATCGCAGCCACACCGCGGACCAATACCTGCGCCTGCTCGATCGCTTCCGCGAAGCCCGGCCCGACATCGCCCTGTCCGGCGACTTCATCGTCGGTTTCCCCGGCGAAACCGAGGCGGAGTTTGCCGAAACGCTGCGACTGGTCGACGCCGTCGGTTACGCGCAGGCGTTCAGCTTCAAGTATTCGCCCCGTCCCGGCACGCCGGCCGCCTTGCTCGACGACCAGATCGCGCCCGAAGTGATGGACGATCGGCTCCAGCGGCTGCAGGCATCGCTCAACCGCGATCAGCACGCTTTTAATCGGCGGTCGGTCGGCAAGCGTTGCGAGGTGCTGGTGGAGCGCAAGGGGAAGAAGCCGGGCCAGTGGCTCGGCAAGTCGCCCTGGCTCCAGTCGGTCTGGTTCGAAAGCGACTACGCAATCGGCGATATGGTCACGGTAGACCTGCTCGAGGCGGGCCCCAACTCGCTGGCGGGAAGGGCCCTGCAACCCGCCTTCGCCTGACGCTTATCCACCGCAGCGCGTGCCAGTGATGCTTGCCTAACGCACGCACTGGACCCATCTTCCGACTCGCTCGAAAGAAGGGAGAGCATGGCTCGCAAACCTGCCCGCGCCGATGGCGCCATTCCGATGCCCGCCGTGGCGAACCGCCGCGCACGGAGCGAGATTACGTTCGAGGATCAGCGCCTGCTCGGCCCCCTCTTCGGGCAGTTCGACGCCAATCTTGTGCAGGTCGAGAACCGACTCGGCGTGTTCATCTCGGCCCGGGGAGACCGCGTCCAGATCGAAGGTAGCGAAGATGCCGTCGCCCGCTCGCGCGACACGCTCAAGGCGATGTACGACCGGCTGGCGATGGGCCAGGAGCTCGATGCGGGAGCGATCGAGGGCCTTATTGCGATGTCGGTCGAGCCGACGCTCGAGGGCATCGTGCGCGGCGGGGTCGACGCGCCGCCGATCATGATCCGCACGCGGCGCAAGACGATCGTGCCGCGTAGCGCGGGCCAAATTCCCTACATGAAGCAGCTGGCGAGCGAAGACATCGTCTTCGCGCTGGGACCGGCGGGAACCGGCAAGACCTACCTCGCGGTCGCGCAGGCGGTCAGCCAGCTCATCAGCGGCAGCGTCCAGCGCCTGATCCTCTCGCGACCGGCGGTCGAGGCCGGGGAAAAGCTCGGTTTCCTTCCCGGCGACATGAAGGAGAAGGTCGATCCGTACCTGCGCCCGCTTTACGACGCGCTCTACGACTGCCTGCCGCCCGAGCAGGTCGAGCGGCACCTCGCGAGCGGGGTGATCGAGGTCGCGCCGATCGCCTTCATGCGCGGGCGGACGCTGGCCGACAGCTTCATCATCCTCGACGAAGCGCAGAACACCACGCGCGAGCAGATGAAGATGTTCCTCACCCGCTTCGGCCAGAACAGCCGGATGGTCGTTTGCGGCGACCCGCGGCAGATCGACATTCCCGGCGGCGACCGCATGAGCGGCCTCGCCGACGCGGTCGACAAGCTCGAAGGCGTCGAGGGCATCGCGGTCAGCCGCTTCACCGCCGCCGACGTCGTGCGCCATCCGATCGTCGGCCGCATAGTCGAGGCATACGAAGGCCCCACCGCCGAACAATGACGCTCGACGTCGAGATCGATGGCTGGCCCGGTCCGACCGACTGGGCCGCGATGGCCGAGCGCGCCCGCGCGGCGGCCGAGGGCGCGTCTCCCGAACTCGCCAATGCGCGGCTCTCGGCCAGCGTGCTGTTCACCGTCGACGACGAAGTCCACGCGCTCAACCGCGAATGGCGCGACAAGGACAAGCCGACGAACGTTCTCTCGTTTCCGATGCTTGAGCGGGACGAACTCCTTTCACTCGACGAATCGGGCCCGCCCGAGATGCTCGGCGACATCGCCCTCGCGTGGGAAACCTGCCAGCGCGAAGCGGATGACAAGGCGATCGCGGTCGAGAACCACGCCGCGCACCTGATCGTCCACGGCCTCCTCCACCTCGCCGGGCACGATCACCTCGACGACGCCGAGGCCGAGGCGATGGAGGCGATGGAAATCAAGGCACTTGCATCGATGGGCATTCCCGACCCATATGCGGAGCACCCGGACGGGCTCGTCTGAACCCGGGACCGTCTCAATCACAGGGGCTTATTAGACAGGGCCATGCCCGACAGCGATTCCCAACCGGGAGAAGCGGACAGTAAACGCGGTCTCTGGACCGCCGTCCGCAAGTTCTTCGACACCGACGACGGCGAACGCTCCTTGCGCGAACAGCTCGAGGAAGCGATCGACGAGCACGATGCGGCGCAGGGCGAGGACGGCGAAAGTACGCCCGCCAACGGCGACCTGTCGCAGGTTGAGCGGCAGATGCTGCGCAACCTCCTCCATTTCAGCGAGCACGATGCCGACGATGTGGCGATCCCGCGCGGCGACATCATCGCGCTGAGCGCAGGCGCGACCTGGGAGGAAGTGGTCGCAGCCTTCGCGGAGCACGGTCATTCGCGCCTGCTCGTCTACCGCGACACGCTCGATACCGTGATCGGCATGATGCACATCAAGGACGTGTTCCCGATCATCGCGACTGGAGCCGCCCCGCCCGCCGACTGGACAGCACTTATGCGCCAGCCGCTCTACGTTCCGCAGGCCCGCAACGCGCTCGATGTGCTCGCCGACATGCGCCAGCAGCGCATCCATCTCGCGGTCGTGGTCGACGAATATTCGGGAACCGATGGCCTCATCACGATCGAGGACCTCGTCGAGGAAATCGTCGGCGAGATCGAGGACGAGCACGACGACGAGGAACCCGAGTGGATCATTCCGCTCCCCGACGGAATGTGGGAGGCCGATGCACGCGCCGAGCTCGATGATGTGGCCGAGACGATCGACCCCCGCCTCGCGGAAGTCGAGGAGGCGGTCGATACTCTTGGCGGCCTCGCCTTTGTGCTCGCCGAGTCGGTTCCGGGTATCGGGACGATCCTTGAGCATCCGAGTGGCTGGCGCATCGAAGTGACCGATGCCGACGACACCCATGTCAAGCGTTTGAGACTGCATCCTCCCGAACCGCCCAAGGAATAGCTCCCATCGGTTTATTCGCAGTTGCAACATTTCCCGCTCGACTTTCCGTGCCCGTGAACCCATCTTCTCCGCCGTGAGCCGCCGCCTTCCTCCTCTGCGCGCGCTGGAAGCGTTCCTGCGTGTTGTCCGCCTCGGTTCGGCCCGCGCCGCCGCGACCGAACTCGGTCTCAGCCCCTCGGCGCTCTCGCGCCGGATCGGCACGCTCGAGGACTTCGTCGGAAAGAAGCTGTTCACGCGCGCGCACCAGGCGATGCAGCTGACCGACGAGGGACGCGCGTTCTACGACGCGGTCGCTCCGCATATCGAGGCACTGGCCGCGGCGGTCGAATCGCAGTCCGATCGCGTGGGGTTGATGCGCCTGAAGCTCGGCGTCCTGCCGCTATTCGGCGGCCAGCGGCTGTTCCCGCGGCTTCCCGAGCTACGCAAACTCCATCCCCGCCTTCACATCGACATCGACACCGGCCCGCACCTGCTCGACCGGGTGGGCGACACGCTCGATGCGGCGATCGTGCTGGCGCAGGACCCCGACCAGGCGCTTCATTCGGTGCGGCTCGACCACAACAACGTCTATGCGATCGCCTCGCACGGCCTGGCGGACGAAATCGGCAATGCGCCCGACCCGCGCAAACTGGCTGGGCAGACGTTTCTCGTCCACAACGAGCTCCCCGACAGCTTCACCGCCTGGCGGGAGGCGCTCGGTCTGACCGAATTCGAGCCGGCCGCGATCGATCATTACGATTCGGGCCAGCTGATTCTCGAAGCCGCCGCTCAGGGCCTGGGCATCGCGATCATGCACGACGATCATTTCACCCGGTCGAAGGATGGGCGCCTGGCGCGCCTTTTCGACATCGAGGTGGCCAGCCCGTATTCCTACTGGTTCGTCTGCCGCCCGCGGGATCTCGAGCAGCGGCCCGTCCGCCTGTTCCACGACTGGCTGGTCTCCGCCGCGCTCTAGGAACGCAGCCCGCCGTTCGCGTGTTCTCTTGCCGGAAACAGGGAGCACCACAGTGGACATTGCCAAGGAACAGAACGCCTACCGCCGCGCCAAACCTTCGCGCTTGGGCCGGGGCATCGAACGGCTGACCAATCCGTTCGGCAAGGCACTTGCCAGCGTGGTGCCGAACAAGGCGATGGAGGCCGTGGTCAAGGGCATCGACGCTGCCGCCGGCGCCCCCGCCCTGACCCGGATGCGCCACGACAAGTCCGACATCGCCGCCTGCCGCGAGGCCGCGTTCAAGGTCGAGCGCACCTCGAAGATGGTCAACGGCGCGACCGGCGCTGCGGCGGGCTTCGGCGGGGCGGTATCGGCCGGGCTCGACGTGCCGGCCTCGATCGGCATTGCCTTGCGCAATGTCCGCGACACCGGCCGGGCCTACGGCTACGACGGCGTCGGCGAGGCGGAAAAGCTCTTCCGCCTGCAGATCCTCGAACTCGCCGCAATCGACGACCCGGAACTGCGCTCCGAGCGGATCAGGGGCATCGAGAGTGCGATTGCCGCGGATGGATCGCTCAAGCCGGTTACCGGCGATGCCGCGACCCCGATGGTCGATGCCGCGGTCGAACGGATCAGCCGCGCGATGGCGTTCGCCACTTTCCGCCGCCGTCTCGGAATGGTCGTACCCATCGCCGGATCGGCGGTCGGCCTGCTGGTCAATCGCTCGTTTCAGGAGGACGTCAGCAAGGCCGCCCGGTTCGCGTTCCAGGAACGCAGGTTGAAGGCCGGCGGCTGAGCGCCGGCCTTCTCGCAAATCAGGAAACGGTCGCCTTGACGATCTTGCCAGGCTGGCGCGGCGGCTCGCCCTTGGGCAGCGCGTCGATGTGCTCCATGCCGCTCTCGACCTGGCCCCAGACGGTATACTGGCGGTCGAGGAACCGCGCATCGTCGAAGCAGACGAAGAACTGGCTGTTGGCGCTGTCCGGATTGTTGGTCCGTGCCATCGAGCACACGCCGCGCACGTGGGGCTCGGCGCTGAATTCCTGCTTGAGGTCCGGCTTGCTGCTGCCGCTCATGCCGGTGCCGGTCGGGTCGCCGCCCTGCGCCATGAAGCCGGGGATGACGCGGTGGAATACCACGCCGTCGTAGAAGCCCTCGTTCGCCAGTTCGGCGATGCGCTCAACGTGTTTCGGCGCAAGGTCGGGCCGCAGCTTGATGACGACGTCGCCGCCTTCCCCGTTGCCGGTATCGAGGGTGAAGGTCAGTTTTTCGGCGGCCATTCGTGTTCTCCTGTGTTGAGCGTACGCTCGATTCCGGCGCCGATATAGGCACCCCACCGGCGAAGTCACCCGTGCGCTTGCGTTTCGCGGCTTCCCGCCTAAGGCCGGGCACATGGCGGACGAGACCATCCTCGAAGAAGACGCGATCGCGCTGGCGGCGGACGAACGGGCCGACGACCGCCCGGACGACCGCGTCGACGACGAGCGGCACGACGAGGATAACCGTCTCAAGCCCGAATTCGTCCGGAGCGTCGAGGACGCGCTGGAGGACAACGACCAGGAGCGGATCCGCGGACTGGTCGAGCCGCTGCATCCGGCCGACGTGGCCGACCTGTTCGAACTGCTGAATGCCGACGAGCGTCCCCGGCTCGCCGCGCTGATCCCCGATCTCCTGAGCGGCGAGGTGATCGCCGAGCTCAACGACTTCGTCCGCGAGGACATGATCGAGGCGCTCGCGCCCGAGGCGGTCGCCGAGATCGCCGAGCAGCTCGACACCGACGACGCGGTCCAGCTGCTCGAGGATCTCGAGCCCGAAGACCAGGCCGCCATTCTTGCCGAGATGGAGCCGGAAGATCGCGCGGCGATCGAAAGCGCGCTGGCCTACCCGGAAGAGACCGCCGGCCGCCTGATGAGCCGCGAGTTCGTCGCGGTGCCCGAGCACCTGTCGGTCGGCGACCTTATCGACTATCTGCGCGACGCCGGCCCTGACGACCTGGCGACCGAATTCTGGGAAGTCTTCGTCGTCGACCATGCGCACAAGCCGGTCGGCACCTGCCTCCTGTCGTGGGTATTGCGCGCGCCGCGAACCAAGCCGCTGTCCGAAGTGATGAAGCGCGACCAGACCCTGATCCCGGTTACGATGGACCAGGAGGAAGTCGGCAACATGTTCCAGAAGTACGCCCTGATCTCGGCCGCAGTGGTCGACGAGAACGGGCGGCTGGTCGGCCAGATGACGGCGGACGACGTTGTCCACATCGTGTCCGAGGAAGCGGGCGAGGACGTGCTGCTGCTGTCGGGCGCGGGCGACGGCGACATCAACGAACCGATCCGCGAGGCCTATGTCGCGCGCGTGCGCTGGCTGGTCGCCAACCTCGGAACTGCAGTCGTTGCGAGCACGATCATCGCGATGTTCGGCGCGGCGATCGAGCAGCTCGTCGCGCTCGCCGTGCTGATGCCGATCGTCGCCAGCATCGGCGGCAATGCTGGTACGCAGACAATGGCGGTGACCGTCCGCGCGATCGCGATGAATCAGCTCACCCGCGCGAACACGCGCCGGATGATCTGGCGCGAGATGCGCGTGGCCATGCTCAATGGCGCGACGGTCGCGGTGCTGATCGGCGTCGCAGTTTCGCTGCTGTTCTCGCCGCAACTCGGCGCGGTGATAGCGGCGGCGATGGTCATCAACATCCTCGTCGCGGGCCTTGCCGGCGTCGCGGTTCCGGTGATCTTCGAGCGGCTCGATCAAGACCCGGCGGTCGCTTCGAGCGTCTTCGTGACGATGATCACCGATTCGATGGGCTTCTTCGCATTCCTCGGCCTCGCGGTGGCGAGCGGCCTGGCGGGCTGACCAGTCGTGCCGCTGAGCATGACCAAGATCGCCTATCGCTCGGGCAGCATCGACAACCTGCGCGCCTGGGTGGAAGCGGGCGAGGAAGCGCACATGCGCACCCGGTATCGCCCGACGCGCCATGCGGAGATGATCGGCGGATCGCTCTACTGGATCCTCGACCACGCGATCGTCGCGCGGAGCGAAATCCTCGGCTTCGACGAACGGCCCGACGGACACTGGACGATCCGCCTCGCGCCCAGGCTGATCCCGGTCCAGCCCAAGCACAAGCGGGCGCACCAGGGCTGGCGCTATCTCGAGCCGAAGAACGCCCCGCGCGACCTCGAGGACGGCGAGGAGCCGAGCGACGCCATCCCGGGTCGCCTCGCCGGACGGCTGACGAAGCTGGGTTTGATCTGACGCAGCGCGATCAGCGTTCCAGCCACCACTCGAGCAAGTGCCGTGCGATCGCTTGCGACGGCGGCGCGATGAACTCACCGTCGTCGTTTCCGGCAAGCGCGTAGGCGACCTCCTCACGGGAGAACCAGCGCGCTTCGTCGATCTCGGTCGTGTCGATCGTCAGCGCATCGTCTTCGGCCATGGAATGGCAACCGATCATGAGCTGGCTCGGGAAGGGCCACGGCTGGCTGGCGATGTAGCGCACGTCCCGCACCCGTACGCCGGCCTCCTCCAGCACCTCGCGCGCGACGGCCTCTTCGATCGTCTCTCCGGGCTCGACGAATCCGGCAAGCGCGGAAAAGCGGCGCGGCGGGAAGCGCGGCTGGCGGCCGAGCAACAAGCGGCCACCATGTTCGACCAGCATGATCGTGACCGGGTCGGTGCGCGGGAAGTGCTGCGCCCCGCAGGCCGAGCAATCGCGCTGCCAGCCGCCCTTGGCGATCACGGTGCCCGAACCGCACTGCGCGCAGAAGCGGTGCCGCGCGTGCCAGTCGACGAGGCTGCGCGCCCCGCCGTAGGTCGCGAGGTCGCCCGCCGGGAGCGAGGCGAGCATCTGCCAGACTTGCGGTATGGCGTAGGCCGGTCGGTTCTCACCGGCTGGGGGCACCGGCGCGAAACACGCCTTTCCGTCGAGCAGCCCGAGGAACACCAGTTCCGCATCGGGCGCGCAATCGGCGAGCGAGCCCCACAGCAGTCCCCCGTCGTCGGCGAGCGCCGGCATCAGACCGTCGAGCCGCAGGACACGCGCGCGCCAGTTCATAAGCCCGGCCAGCGCCTCGGGATCGGTCCGGACATGGTCGGCGCGATCGAGCGGCGACCGGGCAAAGGCGATCATGCGGCGGGCTTGCCCGCCATCGTTGCTAGGTCGGCTACCACCGCCTTGTTGAACTCCTCGGTCAGCGGATAAGTGTTCGATGGCATGTACTGCGTCATCATCGTCGCCCGCAGCCCGCGCCGCATGTCGACGAAGCCGACGGTGCCAGCGGCGCCGCCCCAGCCGTAGGTTCCGGCTTGGTCGCCCGCACCGACACGGCCGCCCGCGCCGAAGCCCTGCACCCCGCCCAGCGTGCTGCTGAGGTCGACGCCCTCAGGCAACAGGTTCGAGGTGCCGACACGCACCGCGAGTTCGCCCATCACCCGCTTGCCGTCGATCTTGCCAAAGCCGACCAGCATCCGCAGGAACCGGTCGTAATCGCGTGCGGAGGACACGAGCCCCGCCCCGCCGAAGGGAAACGCCGGGGGATCCGAATAGACCGAAGCACGCGCCGGATCGATCGGTACGAGGTTACCCTGCAGCACACCGTAGTTGGTCGTCAGTCGCCCCAATTCGCTCGCGGGAACCTGGAAGAAAGTGCTCGACATTCCCGTAGGATCGAAGATGCGCTGCTTCAGGAAGACATCGAAGGGCTGCCCGCTGGCGACCTCGATCACACGCCCGAGCAGGTCGATGCTCATCGAATAGAGCCACCGCGTGCCCGGCTGCGCGACGAGCGGCAGTTTGGCGAGCCCGTCGGCGAAGGCCGCGAGGCTGCGCACCGGTGTGCCGCGCCCGAACATCGCGGCGAGCGAGGGCACCTTGGTCACCTGACCGGCGATGAGACCCCCATCCTCATAGGCGGTCTTGATCGCTCCCTTCTGGATGATCCCGTAGCCGATGCCAGCGGTGTGCGTGAGCAGGTGGCGGATTGTGATCGGACGTGCCGCAGGCTCCACGTCGGTAATCGAGCCGTCGTACGTCTTCTGCACGGTCATGTTGGCGTAGGCCGGGAGCACCTCGGCGAGAGGCTGGTCGAGACCCAGCTTGCCCTCGTCGATCAGCATCATCGTCGCCATGCCGGTGATCGGCTTGGTCATCGAATAGATGCGATAGAGGCTGTCGATCCCGGCGGGCGAATCGACACCCACCGCCAGGTTTCCGCGCGCGATGACCTCTGGATCGAGCTGGCCCCAGCCAAATGCCGCGACCACGTTGGCGAGCTTGCCCGAGGTCACGTAACCATCGATCAGCTTCGTCACGGTGGGCCAGCTCGCGAGGTCCTGTGCAAACAGCCGAAGCGGCATTCCGCCGACCATCGCCCCCGCGCCGACCCACGCGGACGCCCGCAGAACCGTCCGCCGCGAAAACTGCGGCGATTGCAAATCCCTGAAAGCCATCGACCTCTCCATGATCGGTTTCAAATCGGGATGTGCGGCATCGGACGGATGCGGTCAATCAGGGTTGCAAGCGCGTGGTGTCCTATCCATATAGGACACATGGGTAACTTGATCGCATTCCTGCTCGGACTCGTCTCGCTGGTGATCGTCATCCCGGCGACCATCCCGTTCCTCGGCTGGGCCAATTGGCTGGCGCTGCCGCTGATTGTCGTCGGCGTAATCGTGGGCCAGCTATCCTCATCCAGCAAGGCCGGGCGTAATTTCTGCCTGGTGGTGCTGCTGATCGCGGTGGTCCGCCTGAGCCTCGGCGGCGGGATTTTCTAGGCGCGCGCCCGCGCGGCCGCCTTCGTGAACAGCGTCGGAAGCCCCGCTTCGTCCAGCCGATCGATCGGCCACCACTCGCCTTCGCCAGCCGGCTCCGCCGTGTTCGACACGAGAATGGCAAGCTCGAGGTCGAAATGGGTCAAGCCGTGACGCACGACGCCCGCATCGCGCCAGTCGCCCTGCGGCGGCCCATCCCCATCGCCGCGCGCCGACCAGCCGTCGTCAGGCAACGCACGCATCCCGCCCAACATCCCGGTGCCTTCGCGCCGGACAAGCCAGACTGCCCCATCCCGCTCGATCCACAGCGCGGTTCCGCGCCGCAGCGGCTTTGCCTTTTTCGCCGGCTTCACGGGGTAAACCGACGGCTCCCCCTCGACCCGCGCGACGCAATCGGCCGACAGCGGGCACACAAAGCATCGAGGATCACGCGGCGTGCAGACCGTCGCGCCGAGATCCATCATCGCTTGCGCGAAATCGCCAGCGCGGCTGTCCGGCGTAAGCGTGTCGGTCGCCGCGCGGATAGCCTTGCGCGCGGCGGGTAGCGGTTCGGCAATCGCGAACAGGCGGCTGACGACGCGCTCGACATTCGCATCGACCACAACCGCGCGCCGATCGAAGGCAATCGCGGCCACCGCGGCGGCGATATAGGCGCCCACCCCCGGCAACGCCCGCAGGCCCTGCTCGGTATCGGGAAAGGCACCGCGCTCCACGACCGCACGCGCCGCAGCCAGCAGGTTGCGAGCCCGCGAATAATACCCGAGCCCGGCCCACGCGGCCATGACGTCGGCATCTTCGGCTGCCGCCAGCGCCTCGACCGAGGGCCAGCGAGCGAGGAACTTCGCATAGTAGGGCGCGACGGCTGCGGTGGTCGTTTGCTGGAGCATGACCTCCGACAGCCACACACGATAGGGCTGGGGCGCCGGGCTGCCCGGCGGACTGCGCCACGGGAGCGAGCGGGCATGGCGGTCGTACCAGGCGAGCAACTTGCTCGCGACGCTCTCCTCGCTGGCACTCATGGCGCGCCTATGGCATGGCCTCGCCGACGATGGAACGGGACACAAAACCAAAGGCGAAACAGTACGAACGGCCTCGCGGAGGGCCGGCGAAGTCGATCGCCGAATTGACCCCACAAGTCGGCCGCACCGCGTTTCGCCGTTTCGGCTTCGTGCAGTCGAGCGTCGTAACCCGCTGGCCCGAAATCGTCGGCGAGCATCATGCGAAGGTGTGCACGCCCGAAGCGATCCGGTTTCCGCCCGGCGAGAAGGCCGACGGCATCCTGCAACTCGTCGTGCTGCCGGCGCACGCTCCGCTGATCCAGCACGTCATTCCCGAGATCATGGAGCGGGTGAACCGCTTCTTCGGCTACAAGGCGGTGGCGCGGGTCAAGTTGCGGCAAGGCGCGGTTCAGCCGCCTGCTGCCAAGGCGCGGCCCGCCGCGCCCCCTTCGCTTAAGCCGGTTCCGTTCGAGCTGGGCGAATCGCTGCGCGACATCGGCGACCCGGAGCTGCGCGCCGTGCTGGAATCGCTCGCCCGGACATTGGGCGAACAGGAGGAATCGAAGTGAAGCTTGCCCGCCTGGCGATCGCCGGCATTATCGCGATGGCCGCCTCGGTCGCCCTTGCCGCGGCTCCCAACTGGCTCACCACGGTCGATACGACCGGCGGCGGCCACAAGATCGGCAACCCTGCCGCCCCGGTCAAGCTCACCGAGTTCGTCAGCTACACCTGCCCGCACTGCGCTCACTTCGCCAAGGAAGGCGGCGGCGCGATCGACATGTACGTCGCCAGCGGCAAGGTGCAGGTCGACGTACGCCATGTCGTGCGCGACGCGGTCGATATGACCGCCGCCATGCTCGCCAACTGCGGCCCCGCCGCCAAGTTTCCGCGCAATCACAACACGTTGATGCTGTCGCAGGACAAGTGGCTACCGATCACCACCCGCGCGACCGCAGCGCAGAAGGCGCGCTGGTTCAATGGCCCCGGTCCTGCCCGCCGCCGCGCGATCGCCAGCGACCTCGGCTTCTACCCGATCATGATCGCCCGCGGATACGACCGCCCGGCTCTCGACCGCTGCCTGTCCGACGAAGTGCTGGCGAAGCGTCTGGCCGACCAGTCCGCCGCCGACGATGCCAAGTGGAACGTCAAGGGCACGCCCAGCTTCGCGATCAACGGCAGCATGTTGGCGGCCACTTACTCGTGGGACCTGCTCCAGCCGCAGCTCGACGCCCGCCTTTGACGGCCCACGGATAGCTGTGGAAAGCGCGGGCACGCGCTTCACCGCCTCAACTGCCTCGTATACCTTGGACGACCACCCGAAAGGATGACAATGCTCCGTTCCGTTCCCCTCGCCCTTGCCACCGTCCTTGCCCTGACCGCCTGCGGATCGAAGGAGGAAGCGGCCGATGGTGAGATCGCCGAAGGCGCCGTCGTCGCCGCCGTCCCCGCGCCTGCCGGACAGAGCTGGTCGGAAGTCGCCGCCGTCACGCCCGAGGGCGGGATCGTCGAAGGGAACCCGAACGCCCCGATCAAGCTGGTCGAGTACGCCAGCCACACCTGCAGCCACTGCGCCGACTTCGCTGCCCAGGCCGCAGAGCCGCTCCGCACGAAATACATCGAGACCGGCAAGGTCAGCTACGAGATCCGCAACCAGATCCACGACCCGATCGACCTGACCTTCTCGGTCCTCGCCCGCTGCGCCGGACCTGAAGCGTTCCATGCCTTCGCCGAACAGGGATGGGCGAACATGGCCAACATGTTCGCGCAGGTCCAGGCCAACGAAGCGGCACTGCAGGCGGCGAGCCAGGCACAGGGCGCCGCCCGCTTCGATGGGATCGCCAACGCTGCCGGCCTCTACGACTTCTTCGCCCAGCGCGGCGTATCGCGTGACCAGGCACGGGCCTGCCTCGCGAAGGAAGAGACCGCGACCAAGATCGCCGCCGATTCCGAAAAGCAGTCGACCGACCTCAACGTAACCGGCACTCCGACGTTCTTCATCAACGGCAAGAACGTCGGCACCCTCGACTGGAAGGGCCTCGAGCCGATCCTCCAGCGCGCCGGCGCGCGCTAGCACCCGGCGCGAGGGGGGATAGCGCCGGGATGCTCATCAGGCGGCTCAAGCTCAGTGGTTTCAAGAGCTTCGTCGAGCCGTCCGAATTGCGCATCGAACCGGGGCTGACGGGGGTCGTCGGCCCCAACGGCTGCGGCAAGTCCAACCTGCTCGAAGCGATCCGCTGGGTCATGGGCGAGAACTCGCCCAAGTCCATGCGCTCGGGCGGGATGGACGACGTTATCTTTGCCGGCACCGCCACCCGCCCGCAGCGCGATTTCGCCGAAGTCGTGCTGACCGGCCAGACGGGCGACGGCGAGGAACTGGAAGTCGTCCGCCGGATCGATCGCGGATCGGGCAGCGCCTACCGCGTCAACGGCAGGGACGTCCGCGCCAAGGACGTGGCACTGACCTTCGCCGACGCAGCCACCGGCGCGCACAGCCCGGCGCTCGTCAGCCAGGGCAAGATCGCGCAGGTGATCGCCGCCAAACCCGCCGAACGCCGGATGATGCTGGAAGAGGCCGCCGGTATCGCCGGCCTCCATGTCCGTCGCCGCGATGCCGAGGGCAAGCTGCGCCAGACCGAGGCGAACCTGGCCCGGCTCGAAGACCTCATGGCCGGTCTCGACAGCCAGATCGCCACGCTGCGCAGACAGGCCAAGCAGGCCGAGCGCTACAAGGTCCTATCCGACCAGATCCGCGTCGCGGAGGCTCGGCTGCTGTTCGCCCGCTGGCGCGATGCCGCCGCCGCTGCCGAAGCCGCGCGGGGCGAGGCGCGCGCCGCCGACGAGCGGGTGACTGTCGCACAGGCCGCTTCGGCTGAAGCGCAGAAGGCACAGGCGTTCGCCGCCGCCGCACTCGCCGAGGCGCGCGACGAGCAGGCGGACCGGCGCGACGATGCCAGTGCGCATGGCCACCGGATGGCGGCGCTTGCGAGCCAGTTGGAGGCCGCCGAGCAGCGCCTGGCCGACCTCGACCGGCAGCGCACCCGACTGGAGGAAGATCGCGGGGACGCCGACCGGATGACGCGCGATGCTGCCGAGGCGCTCGCGCGGCTCGAGAAAGACCTCGAAGCGGGTGCAGCCGCGCTTGCGGCAGACGAAGCGCGCCGTCCGCAACTCGCGGCGAAGCTGGAGGATGTCGACCGCGCCGGCCGTGCGACCGAACTCGCGCTGGCCAAGGCGACTGCCGATCACGCCGGGGTCGAAGCCGAGTGGCGCGTGGCCGAGGCGGAAGTCGCGCAGGCGCAGGCCCGGCTCGCCCGCCTCGATGGCGAAGCACGGCGACACGACGAAGCCCGCGCCGCACTGTCGGCGGCAGGCGATCCGGAAGCGGCGGTCGCCACGGCCCGGCGCGAGGCGGACGATGCCGCAAAAGCTCTCGCCAATCGCCAGGCCGCTCTCGAAGCCAAGCGCGGACGGAAGGAAGGCCTGCAATCGGCGCGCGATGAAGCAGCGAGCGCACTGGCAGGCGCGAAGGCCGATCTCGCCGGGCTCGACCGCGAATTCCAGGCGCTCGACCGCGACCGCCAGGCACGTGCCAAGGCGGCATCGGGGCGTCAGGGGCTGCCGACCGCGCTCGACAAGGTGCGCGCCGAACCCGGCTACGAGCGAGCGCTAGCCGCTGCGCTCGGGCGCGATGCCAAGAGTCCGGTCGGCGAAGCGCAGGGCGAAGGGCGATTCTGGACGGGGTCCGATGCTCCCTCCCCCGTCCCAGATGCGCTCGCGAAGCACGTCACCCATTGCCCGCCGCAACTCGCAGCGCGGCTGGCGTTGGTCCACGTCGCCGAGGCGGACGACGGGCGCACGCTCCACCCGGGGGAGTGGCTGGTCACGCGGTCGGGGTCGCTGCGCCGGTGGGACGGGTTCGTCGCGCGCGGCGAAGGCGCGGCTGAGGCCGCCCGGCTCGAGGCTGACAACCGGCTAGCGGAACTCGAGACGCTGATCCCGCCCCGGCGCGATGCGCTCGCCACGGCGGAAGCCGCGCAGGCCGCCGCGCAGGACGAACTGACCACCCTCACCCGCGAACTCGTCGCCGACGAGCGCGCGATGCAGGATGCCTCAGAGGCCGAACGCCGCGCGCTCCGTTTGCTCGACCAAGCCGAGGCGGCGCGCGAACGCCATGCCGCGCGCCTCTCTGAACTCGCGACGACAGCGGGCGACCTTGCCGAGCAGCGCAAGGGCGCCGCGGCCGAACTCGCCGCCGCAGAAGACAAGCGCGCCGCGCTGCCGTCGCCCGATACGGGCCGCGCCGCGCTCGAAGCCGCGCGGGCAAAAAACGATGTGAGTCGTACCGCGTTGCAGGCAGCCACCGCCGAACTCGCGGCGCACGACCAGGGACTGGCGGTGGCGCGCGAGCGGGCAGCCGCGCAGCGATCCGACATGACGAGCTGGCAGGCGCGATCGGGCGATGCCGCCCGCCGCCTCAGCGACATGGCCCGCCGCTTCGAAGAGATCGAAGAAGAGCGCAGCGTCGTCGCGGCCAAGCCCGCCGGGCTGCTGCGCGAGATTGAACAGGGCGACGTCGTCCGCGCCCGATTGAGCGAGGAGCTGGCCAAAGCCGAGGCCGCGGTCACCGCCGCGCAAGCCGCTGCGCAGGCCGCCGACCGAGCGCTCGCCGAGACGACCGAGGCGCTCGCCGCCGCGCGCGAGGCCCGCGCCGGACTGTCCGCGCGCGCCGAGAACGAGGAGCAGCGCCGGGAGGAGATGGCGAGGATCTCGGGCGAGCGCTTCCAGTGCCCGCCGCCGCTGCTCGCCGGGCGCTTCGCGTTCGAGGCAGAAGGCGTGAAGAACGCCGGTCTCGAGAGCGAGGAGATGGAGCGGCTCGTCGCCAGCCGCGAGCGGATCGGGCCGGTCAACCTCGTCGCCGCCGACGAGCTGGAGCGGATCGAGGCCGAGCACGGGTCCAGCGCCGCCGAGCAGGCCGAACTCGCCGAAGCGGTCAATCGCCTGCGCGGTTCGATCGGCAACCTCAATCGCGAGGGGCGCGAGCGCCTGCGTGCGGCGTTCGAGCAGGTCGACACCCACTTCCGCCGCCTCTTCACCCGGCTGTTCGAGGGCGGCGAGGCGCACCTCGCGCTCATCGACAGCGACGATCCGCTCGAGGCGGGTCTCGAAATCTTCGCCCAGCCGCCGGGCAAGCGCCTCCAGTCGCTGACGCTGCTGTCGGGCGGCGAGCAGGCGCTGACCGCGACCGCGCTGATCTTCGCGCTGTTCCTCACCAACCCCGCGCCGATCTGCGTGCTCGACGAAGTCGATGCCCCGCTCGACGATGCGAACATCGACCGGTTCTGCGACCTTCTCGATTCGATGGTCGCGGAAACGCAGACCCGTTATCTCATCGTCACCCACAACGCGGTGACGATGAGCCGGATGCACCGGCTGTTCGGCGTGACGATGGTCGAGCGCGGGGTGAGCCGCCTGGTCAGCGTCGACCTCGGCGAAGCGGAGTTGCTCGCCGCGGAATAGAGCCTAACGCTCGCATCAATCGGCGATGGCGGCCGCCAGCCTGTCGCGAATCGTCAGCAGCTTGGCAATCGCATCCGCGTTTGTCTGTCTGGAAGCGGCAACCGGCGCTCGATCGGCAGCCGGGTTCGCAGTCGCATCGACCGCCGCTGACTGTCCCCGGAAGGTCCGCAGCGCCGCCTTGGCACCGCGCAGCGTATACCCCTCGCGGTTCACAAGCCGGTCTATTTCCTTGACGAGCGCGACGTCCTCGGCACGATAGTAGCGACGGCCGCCGCTGCGCTTCAGCGGCTGGAGCATCGGGAACTGGCCTTCCCAGTACCGCAGCACGTGGGCCTTGATGCCCAGGGCATCACCGACCTCGCCGATCGTGCGCAGCGCACCTGCGTCCTTGCCGTCGTCGAAATCGGTCACGCTTTCGTGTCCTTATCCCTTGGCCACGCGGTCCTTGAGGAGCTGGCTGGCGCGGAACGTCATCACCCGGCGCGGCGTGATCGGCACCTCGACACCCGTCTTGGGATTGCGGCCGACGCGTTCCTTCTTGTCGCGCAAAACGAATGTGCCGAAGCCCGAGATCTTCACGTTCTCGCCGTTCGACATCGCCTCGCACATATGGCGCAGGATCGCTTCGACCAGGTCGAGCGATTCGGCGCGACTGAAGCCGAGTTTGCGATTGATCGTATCTGCCAAGTCAGCGCGAGTCAGCGTGCCCACCGAACGCATCATGTCGCGAGTCCTCCTCCAACGGCGGTGCGACCCGAATTCCGTGGGATACTAACGAATTAGCGCGGAAACTGCAATCGGGGTGTGAAAAAATGGTGGAAACGCTTGGCGTTACATCCGAACCAGGCTGGCACCCCAAGTAAAGCCGCCGCCCATCGCCTCGAACACCACGAGATCGCCGGGCTTGATCCGCCCATCGCGCACCGCCGTGTCGAATGCCAGCGGCACCGATGCGGCCGAGGTATTCGCGTGCCGGTCAACGGTCACGATGACCTTTTCCGCCGGCAGGCCCAGCTTGCGCGCGGTCGCGTCGAGAATGCGCGCGTTGGCCTGGTGCGGCACCACCCAGTCGACCTGGTCGGCGGTGAAGCCGGTCTCGGCCAGCACCTTTTCCAGCACGCTGGCGAGGTTGGTGACCGCGTGGCGGAACACTTCCTTGCCCTTCATCCGCAGCTTGCCGACGGTGCCCGTGGTCGAGGGTCCGCCGTCGACATAGAGCAGTTCGTTGTGCGCGCCATCGGCGTGGAGCTGGGTGAACAGTATACCGGGGCCGTCTTCCGCCACGTCCTGAGCCTCCAGAACGATCGCTCCCGCCCCGTCACCGAACAGCACGCAGGTGGTGCGGTCCTCCCAGTCGAGGATGCGACTGAAGGTCTCGGCACCGATCACCAGCGCACGCTTCGCCATACCGGTGCGCAACATCGAATCGGCGATCGCGAGCGCGTAAAGGAAGCCCGAGCAGACCGCCGCGACATCGAACGCGATGCCGCCACGGCAGCCGAGGAGGTCCTGGACCTTGGTGGCGGTGGCGGGGAAGGTCTGGTCGGGGGTTGCGGTCGCCAGCACGATCAGGCCAATATCGGCGGCCTCTATCCCGGCGGCGTCGAGCGCATTGCGCGCGGCCTCGGCGGCGAGCGAGGAGGTGGTCTCGTCGTCCCCCGCGATATAGCGATTGCGGATCCCGGTCCGCTCGACGATCCATTCGTCGCTGGTGTCGACCATGGCCGCCATCTCGGCATTCGGCACAGCGCGCTTCGGCAGGGCGGAGCCCGAGCCCCGGACGACGGAACGAATCACGCGGCGCGGCCCTCGGCGGCGGTCTTCGGCGCAGTCTTTTCGCCGAGCGCGGCAAGGTCGGCGGTGATGCGTTGGGTCAGGTCGTCCTCGAGCAGGCGTGCCGCCACATCCACCGCGTTGGCGACCCCGGCTGCATTGGCGCTGCCGTGGCTCTTCACCACCACGCCGTTGAGGCCGAGGAAGACCGCCCCGTTGTGATTGTTGGGATCGAGGTGGTGGCGCAGCAGCTCGGTCGCCGGGCGCGAGACGAGGAAGCCGAACTTGGAACGCAGCGAACTGGTGAAGGCATTGCGCAAGAGGTCGGTCACGAAGCGCGCCGCACCCTCGATCGCCTTCAGCGCGATGTTGCCGGAGAACCCGTCGGTCACGACCACATCGCAGAAGCCGCGGTTGATCTTGTCCGCCTCGATGAAGCCGTCGAAGCTGAGGGCGAGGTTCTTGGCGGCAGCGCGGAGTCGCTGGGCCGCGGCCTGCACGTCCTCGGTGCCCTTGAGTTCTTCGGTGCCGATGTTGAGCAGGCGCACGCGCGGCTCCTCGCGTCCAGTCACGATCCGCGAATAGGCAGCGCCCATCACCGCGAACTGGACGAGGTTGCGCGCATCGCAATCGGTATTGGCGCCGAGGTCGAGCATGATGACGTCGTTTTCGCCGAGGCTCGGCAGCAGCGCCGCGAGCGCGGGGCGGTCGATCCCCGGCATCGTACGCAGGGCGAGCTTCGACATCGCCATCAATGCGCCGGTGTTGCCCGCGCTGACCGCAGCGCCTGCATCGCCCGCCTTCACCGCATTGACGGCAAGGCCCATGCTGGTTGTCTTGGCGCGGCGCAGCGCCTTCGACGGCTTCTCGTCGCCGCCGACCACGTCCTCGCAGTGGAGGATCTCGCTTGCACCGCGCAGGTTCGGGTGCGCATCGAGCGCGGACTTGATCCGCGCCTCGTCGCCCACGAGCAGGAACTTGAACTTGTCGTGCCGGCGGCGGGCCAGGGCCGCGCCGGAAACCATCGTCTGCACGCCCTCGTCACCGCCCATCGCATCGACGGCGATACGCGGGAGAGTCATGACAGTACTACCCTAAGCGGCCGTCAGAGGCCGACGGCGACGACTTCGCGGCCGTTGTAGTGCCCGCAGTGCGAGCAGAGGTTGTGCGGGCGCTTCAGCTCGCCGCAGTTCGAGCATTCGTGGAATGCCTCGACCTTCAGCGAATCATGGCTGCGGCGCATGCCACGGCGGCTGGGCGAAACTTTTCTTTTTGGGACGGCCATGGTGGCACCTGTTTCCGTATCGTAATCAGCGAGTTTGCGGGTTCGCCCTAGGGGAAGGACCGGCAGCACACAACCCACGCGGTGGGCAGGCATCTTTCGGACCCAGCCTTGGCGGGAAGGCGCGCCCTATAGCGAAAAACGCGCCCGTTGCAAGCGCGCGGCGCTGTGCTAGCGAGATGCCGTCGGATCGCCGGTGCGGTCCTGTGGGGAGTGGGGCAAAAATGATCCTTCCGGTAACCCTGTGCGCGGCGGCCGCTGCGGCAGTGATCAACATCTGGCTGTCGGTGCGCGTGGGCCAATTGCGTGTGGCGCACAAGGTCTCGATCGGCGACGACGCCGGCGGCCCGCTCACCGCCCGTATGCGCGCCCAGCTCAACTTCGTCGAGAACACCGCCTTCGTGCTGATCCTGATCGCGGGAATCGAGCTGAGCGGCAAAGGAAACCCGTGGCTCGCGTGGGTCGCGGCGATCTACATGCTCGGCCGCGTGGCGCACGGCTTCGGCATGGACGGCGGCGCACTTGCCAAGGGGCGTGCACTGGGGACGGCGATCACGATGTTGACGCAGCTCGGTCTGGCGATTGCTGCGATACTGATCGTGCTGGGAGTGTTCTGATGAGCCAGTGCCCGAAATGCCGCGGGCGGATGACGCAGGGGTACGGGTTCCTGCCCGATACCGGCACCCGCATCCGCTGGATGGAAGGCAAGCCGGGTTTCTGGAAATCGATGACGGGCGCATTTTCCGCCGCCGACCTCAAGGGATGGCGCTGCGTGGATTGCGGCTATGTCGAACTCTTCGTCGAAGTCGGCTCGAAGCCCGAAAAGACCCTCGAATCGATCGACGCGGAGAACGAGCGCCTGCGCGCGCTGGTGACGAAACTGCAGGATCGCGTTTCGTCGCTCGAAGTGATCGCTACCGATCCCGGCGAGCGAACCGCCCGCCAGATCGAGCACCTGCGCCACACCCCGCCCGAAAGCGACGGGGACTGAAGCTCAACTCAACGCGTAATCGCTGACGAACGCATTGGTCTGCCGTTCGCGGCCGAAGGTGCTCGTCGGGCCGTGGCCGGGGATGAATGTCACGTCGTTGCCGAGCGGCCAGAGCTTCTGGGTAATTGCGTCGAGCAGATCCTGGTGATTGCCCATCGGAAAGTCCGTCCGGCCGATCGAGCCCTGAAACAATACGTCGCCGACGATCGCGAACTTGCTGGGGCGGTGGAAGAACACGACGTGGCCCGGCGTGTGGCCGGGGCAGTGAATTACCTCCAAAGTCAGCTCGCCGACAGTGACCGTATCGCCGTCGTCGAGCCAGCGGTCGGGTTCGAACACGCGGCCATCGATGCCGTACTTGCGCCCGTCCTCGTCCAGGCGGCTGATCCAGAAGCGGTCGGCCTCATGCGGGCCTTCGATCTTGAGTCCCAGCTCTTTCGCCAGCGTGCCAGTCTGCCCGCAGTGGTCGATGTGTCCGTGGGTAACGAGCAGCTTCTCGAGCGTCACACCCGCCTTCGCCACGCCGGCCTTCAGCTTGTCGAGATCGCCGCCCGGATCGATCAGCGCCCCGCGCATCGTCTTCGTGCACCAGATCAGCGAGCAGTTCTGCTGCAGGGGCGTGACCGGAATGATCGCGGCGCGCATGGGGGGTATTACGGGCGTATCGGACATGGGCGAGAGGTGGCTTGCGCGGGCCGCGAATGCAAGCCGCCTATCCTTGTCGCCGAATTCGACACGAACGGCCCTTCCAGCCGGGCACCGAACATGGCACCACCCGTTGTTGCATTGCAGCAATCGCTGCGGAGGGATAGCAAATGACCGGACAAGCCGACAAATCGTGGCCCGAACCGGCCTGGAATAGCTGGATGTTGATGGGAGAGGCGGCGACGGTGATCTGGCTTCGATCGATCCGCACGGCCATGGGCGGCCCCCTGGCCGCACGGGAAATGCAGCGGATGGTGTCCGAAAAGGTCGCCAGCGGAATCACCTTCTGGCCCGCGGTCCTTTCCAACGACGCAACCCGATCGCCCGAGGCATTCATGGGCACAGTGCTTTCACACTATGGAAAGCCGGTCAGGGCCAATCGCAGGCGCCTTTCCGGGTCACGCGGGTAAAAAAGAAGCGCGGCGGCTGGTCACAACCACTGGCTTTTCCACACAAACGCGGACGGCGAATCCTAGCGTCCGCCCGACCAGAGGAATTTATTTCGGCACCGGTGGATAGATTCCAGCTCATTGAACGTTGTCGACCGAGCCGCGCGTTCAGCCGGTTTGCGAAAAAGGAATTTTTGAATGATCAATCGCATGCTCGCGTTCTCCGCGATCGGACTTGCGGCGGCCGCCCAGCCCGCTCTCGCGCAGGACACCCCTACCACGTTCGATGGTCCCTACGTCTCGGGCGCAGTCGGAATCGAAAACGTCGATAGCGGCGCCAAGGGCCTGCGCTTCGACACCAACCGTGACGGCACCTTCGACAACACCGTCCGTACGACGACGGGCGCCGACGCCTTCAGCCCGGGCTTCTGCACCGGCGCGGCTAACGGTAACAGCGTTGCCGGCGGATGCACCGGCGACGACGACAAGGTCGGGTACGCCGTTCGCCTCGGCTACGACAAGCGGTCGGGCCCGCTCGTGGCCGGTCTCCTTCTCGAAGGCAGCAAATCCGGTGCCACCGATTTCGAGACGGGGTTCAGCTCGACGCCTGCCAGCTATACCTATTCGCGTGAAATCGACTACGCGCTCGCGCTTCGCGGCCGCCTCGGTTACTCGCCGGGCGACGGTCGCGGGCTGTTCTACGTGACGGGTGGCCTCGCCTATGCGGACATCGACCGTGCGTTCACCACGACCAATGCCGCAAACAGCTTCGTGCTGGTCGACGAGGACGACAAGCAGCTTGGCGCACAGCTGGGCGGTGGCGCCGAATTGGTGCTGGGCACGAACTTCACGATCGGTCTCGAATACCTCTACTCGCGGTACGAAGATAACGATGCCTATGTCGAAGTGGGTCGCGGCACCGCGCCGTTGACCAATCCGTTCCTTCTGAACGGCGGCGGCACCTACCTGCAGCCTGCCGATTCCCATATCGACCAGCACTCGTTCCGGGTTACCGCCGGCTTCCAGTTCTGATCTTCGATAGTCTTGCGCGACCGGCGCCCTCCATTGGGGGGCGCCGGTTTCGTTTTGGCTAGCTAGCTAGCTAAAGCCGCCCGCTCTTCCACACGACCCGGCCGACGATCTCCAGTTCGGCGAGCGCTACCTCCACCGGGGGGTAGGCGTAGTTCTGGCTGAGCAGCGTCGCGCGGCCCGGTCCGGCAGGCGCGAGACGCTTGACCATCAGTGCATCGCCGAGGCGGACGACGTGGATGCCGTCGCGCAAGGTGCGCTGGGCGCGATCGACGAGTATCTCGTCGCCGTCGTGGAGCACCGGCTCCATCGAATCGCCTTGCACGCGAATCGTGGAGAGCTGCGCGCCCGCCAGCCCCTGCTCCTTGAGCCAGCGGCGGGAGAAGCGAAACGAATCGAACGGTCGCTCGTCTGCCCCCAGCGCACCCGGCCCCGCAGCGGCGCCAATGGGGAGGCGCGGGACCTCGATCCAGTCGCTGCGTGTCGCCGGCGCGGCGAGAGAAATTTCCCCCGACCCACCAAGTTCCGATTCGCCCACGCCGAAGAACTGCGCGAGCGTTCGGCGATCCCCTTCTTCCAGTTTGCGCGGGCTGCCCTTGCGAATGAACTGCTGCAAGTAGCTGGAATTGCGTCCGATCAATTCGGACAGTCCAGCCAAACTCACGCCGCGCGCCTGTGCGAGTTCCAGCAAGCGGACACGCGAGGGATCGTCCATAGGATTTACCATTTTTCCTTCCTACACATAGGATTTTTCCTAGACAAGTAGGATTTAGCGTGGTCCCCATAAGCCTCGATCGCACAACCCGAGTCGCCGTTCGAGGAGTCGCATGCTCATTCGTACCATCGAGAAATTCCTGCGCGAGCATCACATGCCCGCCACCAAGTTCGGCCGCCTGGCCGCGAACGACCCGCGCTTCGTGCTGGATCTGCGCATGGGACGCGAACCCCGGCGCGCGACCACCTCGCGCGTGGAACATTTCATGAACACTTACCGGGAGCCCGCTCATGTTGGCTGAATCGTCACGTGCCCCCCGCAGGGCGATCCGCAGTGTCTCCGAACGGCTGCGCGCTGCGCTGATCGTACTGGCGGACGGCGAGGGCGAAATTCTGAGCGTATCCGAACGTGCATGGGCCAGCATCACGTTCGAGGGCGCGCGCTACACGGTCGCGATCGCGTTCGAAGGCGACGAAGCGGTCGACGCGGGCGAGCGGTTCATCGCCGCCCTGCCCGATCACGAATTCGCCATCCCCGGACAACTCGTCGCCGAAGCGTCGGTGGTGGAGGCCGATCACCGACTGCTCCCGAGTCCGCGACTGTCGGTGCGGTGCGAACTGCTCCTGCTCAGGGACGCGTGATGGATTTGGGTGTCAACTTCGTGTCACCTTTCCCAGCCTCAGGACCGGGCTTCGCGGCGGATGACGAGGTTCCGGATCTCGCTCATGTCCTCCATCGCGAACCGCACGCCTTCGCGGCCGAGTCCGGAGTCCTTGACCCCGCCATAGGGCATGTTGTCCACCCGGTAGCTCGGCACGTCGTTCACGACCACGCCGCCCACGTCGAGCGTGTCCCACGCGTCGAGCACCTGGTGAATGTCGCGCGTGAACATGCCCGCCTGCAGGCCGAACTTGCTGTCGTTGACCACGTGCATCGCCTCTTCCCAGGAAGAGAACTTCGCGAGGTTGGCGAGCGGGCCGAACGCTTCCTCGCGGTTGGCGGCGCAGTTCGCGGGCACGCCTTCCAGCAGCGTCGCCTCGAGCATCGCACCGTCGCGCTTGCCGCCGCACAGCAGGATCGCGCCCGCCGCCACCGCCTCGTCGATCCAGCCTTTCAGGCGCGTCGCTTCCTTTTCGGAGATCATCGGGCCGATGAACGTGTCCCGGTCCTTGGGGTCGCCTGCGACGAGTGTCTTCGTCCTGGCGACCAGCATGTCCCGGAACCGGTCGTAGACGTCGGCGTGGATCAGGATGCGCTGGACGCCGATGCAGCTCTGCCCGCTCTGGTAGAACGCGCCGAAGATCGTCCGTTCGAGCGCGTGATCGAGGTCGGCGTCCTTGTCGACGATCACCGCGGCATTGCCGCCGAGTTCGAGCACGACCTTCTTCTTACCGGCCTTTGCCTTGAGATCCCAACCGACCCCCGGTGAGCCGGTAAAGGACAAGAGCTTCAGCCGCTCGTCGGTGGTGAACAGGTCGGCCCCGTCGCGGCTGGCAGGCAGGATCGAGAAGGCGCCCTCGGGCAGCACGTCGCACTCGGCGAGCACCTCACCCATGATGATCGCCCCGAGCGGGGTCAGGCTGGCAGGCTTCATCACGAACGGACAGCCCATCGCGATGGCCGGCGCGATCTTGTGCGCGGCGAGGTTGAGCGGGAAGTTGAACGGCGAGATGAAGCTGCACGGCCCGATCGGCACCCGCTTCCACATTCCCATGTAGCCCTTGGCCCGCGCGCTGATGTCGAGCGGCTGGACCTCGCCGTAATTGCGCGTCGCCTCCTCGCTCGCGATGCGGAAGGTGTCGATCAGTCGGGTGACTTCGCCCTCGGCGTCCTTGATCGGCTTTCCCGCCTCGACGCACAGTGCATAGGCGAGCTCGTCGAACCTCTTCTGGAACCGCGCGACGCAGTGCTGGAGAACCTGCTGCTTCTCGTAGCTGGCAAGCCGCGCCATCGGCTCGGCAGCGCGCACCGCCCCGGCGATCGCGGCGTCGATCACGTCGGGGGTCGCGAGCGCGGTCCGGAACGCGACCGCGCCGGTGAACTTGTCGGTCACCGTAAGGTCGGTGTTGGGCTGCACCGCCTTGTTGTTGAGGTAGAGCGGATAGACGTCCTTGAGCGTGGTCATGAATCCTCCTGTCGGATCAATTCACAGGGCCTTGGAAAGCTCCTTGATGTCCTTGTTGAGGATCTGGTCGTTCTCGGAATAGTCGACCGGGCAGTCGATCAGGTGCACCCCGCCTGCATCGCGGCAGTGGGCCAGCGTCTCGCGCAGGTGATCGCTGCTGGTGATCCGGTGGCCGCGTGCGCCGTAGCTCTCCGCGTACTTCACGAAATCGGGATTGCCGTAGGTCAGCCCGAAATCGGCGAAGCCCATGTTCGCCTGCTTCCAGCGGATCATGCCGTAGGAATTGTCGTTGAGGATCAGCACCGTGAGGTTGAGGCCGAGGCGCACCGCGGTCTCCATCTCCTGGCTGTTCATCATGAAGCCGCCATCGCCGCAGACCGCCATGACCTTGCGGTCGGGATAGAGCATCGCGCTCATCATCGCGCTGGGCAGGCCCGCGCCCATCGTGGCAAGCGCGTTGTCGAGCAGCACGGTGTTGGGCAGGTAAGCCGTGTATCCGCGCGCGAACCAGATCTTGTAGACCCCGTTGTCGAGGCAGATGATCCCGTCGCGCGGCATGCAGTCGCGGATCTGCTGGACGAGGTGCGGCGGGAAGATCGGGAAGCGCGCGTCTGCCGCCAGCTTGCCCGTGTGCTCGAGCTCCGCTGCGTGATACGCGAGCATGTGGGCGAAATCCCAGCCGCGGTTGGGCGTCAGGTCTTCCTTCATCTGCCAGATGGCGTTCGCGATATCGCCGATCACCTCGACCTGCGGGAAATAGACCGGGTCGACTTCCGCCGTGCGGTTGGAGACGTGGATCACCTTCGCCCCGCCCGCCTTCATGAAGAACGGCGGCTTTTCGATCACGTCGTGGCCGACATTGATGATGCAGTCGCTGTCTTCCACCGCGCGGTGGACGAAATCACCGGCAGAGAGCGCTGCGCAGCCGAGGAACTTGGGGTGCCGCTCGTCGATCACGCCCTTGCCCATCTGGGTGGTGAGGAACGGGATGCCGGTCTTCTCGACGAACTGTTCGAGCATCCGCCCGGTCATCTTGCGGTTGGCGCCCGCGCCGATGACGAGGACCGGGGCCTTGGCCTGTTCGATCATCTCGACCGCTTGGCGCACCGCCTTGGCTTCGGCGGAGGGACGCCGGGCGACCGAACGCGCGATCGGCGCGGAATCGGTCGGTTCCTCGGCGATGTCCTCGGGCAATTCGAGGTGCACCGCCCCGGGCTTCTCTTCCTCTGCCAGGCGATAGGCCTCGCGCACCCGGCTCGGGATATTGTCGCCAGCGGCAAGCTGGTGGGTGTACTTGGTGATCGGCCCCATCATCGCGACCACGTCGAGGATCTGAAACCGCCCCTGCTTCGATTTCTTGATCGGCTTCTGCCCGGTGATCATCATCATCGGCATCCCGCCGAGCTGGGCATAGGCGGCCGCGGTCACGAAGTTGGTGGCCCCCGGCCCCAGCGTGGCGATGCAGACACCGGTCTTGCCGGTATGCCGACCATAGGTCGCCGCCATGAAGCCGGCGCCCTGTTCGTGACGGGTAAGGATCAGCTTGATCTGCTTGGAGCGGCTGAGGCTGTCGAGGAAATCGAGGTTCTCCTCGCCCGGCACCCCGAAGATGTATTCGCAGCCCTCCGCCTCGAGACACTCGATGAAGAGGTCCGATGCCTTCTGCTTGCCGCGCTCAGCCATTCCGCCAATCCCCCACCGGTCCGGAAAAGGTCAGCCTATCAAGCGAAAGCCTGCGAGTCTTGTAGCAATGACGTGCCGGTCAATAACCGCGGGCGGGATCGAAGATCGGCGCCAGCGGCTCTCCGGCGACGTAGCGGCGGCAATTCTCGACGAACCGCTCGGCCGATCGCACGAACATCTTCGACTGCGCGCGGCCCGACAGGTGCATGGTCACCTGCGCGTTGTCGAGGCTCCAGAGGCGGTGGTCCGCCGGAAGCGGCTCGGGCGTGGTCACGTCGAGCAACGCGCCGCCGATCGCTTTTGCCTCAAGCGCGGCGACGAGCGCGTCCTGGTCGACCACCGCGCCGCGCGCGATGTTCACCAGCACCGCCGAAGGCTTCATCGCCGCCAATTCTTCGGCGCCGATCATCCCGTCGGTCTCGGGCGTTGCCGGCACCGCGAGGATCACCCAGTCGAAATCGCCCAGCCGTGCGCGCCATTCGTCCGGGCCCAAAGCTCCATCTGCCCGCGAGCGCCGCACCGGCACCACCTCGACGTCGAACGCCTCCAGCCGGGTCTTCACCAGCCCGCCGATCGCGCCCATGCCCAGCAGCAGGGCGCGGCTGCCGGCGAGTTCCATCTTGCCCGGCGAATCGAGCAACCATTCGCGCCTCTCCTGCGCCCGGACCACATCGCGGTAACCCTTGGCATGCACCAGCATCAGCATCACGACGTATTCGGCGATCGTCAGCGCGTTGATCCCGGCTCCGTTTGTGATCGTCACCTTCCGGTCGATCAGCACGTCCATCGGCAGGAAATCGAGCCCGGCGTAGATCGAGTTCAGCCATCTGAGCTTGCCCGCCGCGCGGACCGCTTCAATCATCGGTTGTTTCTGGTCGAGATCGAACCAGCCGATCTCCGCTTCTGGCGCAAGGGCGAGCAGTTCCTCCACCGACGTGTACCACCGCGCCTCGATCCCGGGCGGCAGGTGCGGTTCGACCAGCGGCCGGACGAGGCCCGAGAGGACGGCGACGGTCACAGCTTCCATTCCCAGCCCAGCGGATCGCCGTCCATCACCTCGACGCCGGCAGCGGCAAGCTCGTCGCGAATGGCATCGGATGCGGCGAAGTCCTTCGCGGCGCGCGCGTCCTTGCGGCGGGCGATCAAGCGATCGATGTCGGCCACCGCGATCCGTGCGTCGGCCGGATTCAACCGCAGCTCCGCACGCGACAGGCCAAGCAAGTCCAGGCCCAGGAGATCGTCGGCGATACGAGCGAGTTGGATGCGCTTGGCCGCAGGCGCCTTCTTGTTCGAAATCACGCCTTCGAGCAGGGTCAGGACTTCGGGCGTGTTGAGGTCGGCGCTGATCGCCTCGTCGAACTGCGCCCGCTCGGCGTCACTGAGAGGAAAGCTGCCTTCGGGCTGCTTGCTTGCTGCCAAGTCGGCCTTCAGCTTCTCCACCGCCATCACTAGCCGCTTGAGCCGCACCAGCGCCGCGCCAAGGCTCTCCCAGCTGAATTCCAGCTCGCTGCGGTAGTGCGCCTGCAGGCACATCATCCGGTACGCGAGCGGGTGGTAGCCCTTCGACACAAGCAGCGGCAGGCGCAGGAACTCGCCCGCGCTCTTGCTCATCTTGCCCGACCGCTCGACGAGGAAGTTGTTGTGCATCCAGATGCGCGCGCCGCTTGCCAGCGGATCGTCGAGCCCGTTGGTGCAGCAGCGCGCCTGGTTCTGCGCGATCTCGTTCGGGTGATGGATTTCGCGGTGGTCGATCCCGCCAGTGTGGATGTCGAACGGGAAGCCGAGCAGCGCCTCGCCCATGACCGAGCATTCGAGATGCCAGCCGGGCGCACCGCGGCCCCACGGGCTGTCCCATTCCATCTGCCGGTTCTCGCCCGGAGGCGTGGTGCGCCAGATCGCGAAGTCGGCGGCGTTGCGCTTTCCCTCGACCGCCTCGATCCGGCCCTCGCCCTCGTCGGTTACGGCCCGCGCGAGGCGGCCGTAGTCGGCCACAGTGGTGACGTCGAAGTATAGCCCGCCATCGAGCTGGTAGCAGTGCTTGTCCGCAATGGACTTCGCGAACTCGATCATTTGCGGCACGTAATCGGTGGCGATCGACCAGTGCGCCGGCTGGCGGATGTTGAGCGCCTCGATGTCCGCCCAATACGCCTCGGTGTAATGCTTCGCGATGTCCCAGATCGATTGGGCCCGCTCGGCAGCCGCCTTCTCCAGCTTGTCCTCGCCCGCATCCGCGTCGTCGGTCAGATGGCCGACGTCGGTGATGTTGATGACGTGGGTAAGCTTGTAGCCCTTGTAGCTCAGCGTGCGCCCGAGCACGTCGGCGAAGACGTAGGCGCGCATGTTGCCGATGTGGGGGTAGTTGTAGACTGTCGGCCCGCACGAATAGACGCGTGCCTCGCCGGGGTGGACCGGCTGGAAGGTCTCGAGGCTGCGGGTCAGCGAATTGAAAAGGCGGAGTTCGGCCATGGCGGGCCGCGAGTGGCGCGGCGGGCGTGTCCGGTCAACTAGAACGTGATCTTGACGTACGGCGCGCTGAACTGCGCCTCGCCGTGGAACACCGCCTCGATGTTGTTTCCATCAGGATCCAGAAGGAACGCCGCATAGTATCCGGGATGATAATCGCGGTTCCCCGGCTTGCCATTGTCCCTGCCGCCTGCGGCCAATCCTGCGGCGTACGCGGCGTCCACCATCTCGCGGTCCTTCGCCTGGAAAGCGAGATGGGTCGGCCCCGTCAGCCTGCCGACGGCAGCGGGACTATCCTTCGACGAGATCGCCAGCTCGTCGGCCCAGAAGAATTGCGCCTCGGCGACGTCGATGATCGGAATGCCCAGCACGTCCAAAATCGCACCGTAGAACGTTCGCGAGGCTTGCAAGTCGGCAACCACGAGCTGCACATGATCGATCAGGCGTCCGCGATAGAGTTCCTGCGCTTCCACTTAGCGTCTCCGTAAAGGCTATTCCCAGCCTTCCCAACGCACGGCCTCGTCGAGCGGTGCCCGCGCCACCGGAAAACGGTTGACCGGCGCATCGCGGTCGCCCCAACCGATGGCGACGCCGCAGAAGAATGTGTGATCCTCCGGGATCGCCACCACCTCGCGGATCGCCGGGGAATAGACCGCCCACGCCTCCTGGAAGCAGCAGTCGAGCCCTTCCTCGCGCAGCAGGAGCGCGATGGTCTGCAGCCACATCCCAATGTCCGACCATTGCGGCGGGCCCATGTACTTGGGTGTGTGGACCAGCATCAGCACCGGAGCGCCGAACGCGCGAAAGTTATTCGCGAACCACATCAGGCGCTGCGCCTTGTCCTCGCGCGGAATCGCGAGCGCGCCGTACATGTCCTCCCCAATCCCGCGCCGCCGCGCCTCGTAGGCCCCGTCGAGCTCGGGCGGATAAACGTGGTACTCCGGCGCGAATGCCGCGCGCCCCTTGGTCAGGTCTTTCGCGATGCGCGCGAACAGCCGCTGCATCGGCTCTCCGGTGAGCACGATCCCGTGCCACGGCTGGGTGTTCCCGCCTGACGCGGCACGCTGCGCCTTCTCGAGGATGCGCTCGAGGACGGCGCGATCAACGGGTTTGTCGAGGTAGGCACGGATCGACCGGCGGCTGGCGACGGCTTCGGAGACGTCCATCAATCCACCTCGAACAGTTCGGCCAGCTGCTCGGTGATCGTGCCGCCGAGCTGTTCCACGTCCATGATCGTCACCGCGCGCTTGTAGTAGCGGGTCACGTCGTGGCCGATGCCGATGGCGACGAGCTGGACCGGTGACTGCTTCTCGATCCAGTCGATCACCTTGCGCAGGTGCTGTTCGAGGTAGCCGGCGCTGTTCACGCTCAGCGTGCTGTCGTCGACCGGCGCGCCGTCGGAGATGACCATCAGGATGCGGCGGTCCTCGCTGCGCGCGAGCAGGCGGTCGTGCGCCCAGAGCAGCGCCTCGCCGTCGATATTCTCCTTGAGCAGCCCCTCCCGCATCATCAGGCCGAGGTTGCGGCGCGCGCGGCGCCAGGGCTCGTCGGCGCGCTTGTAGATGATGTGGCGCAGGTCGTTGAGGCGGCCGGGCTGCGCGGGTTTCCCGTCCGCCAGCCACGCCTCGCGGCTCTGCCCGCCCTTCCACGCGCGGGTGGTAAAGCCCAGCACTTCGGTCTTCACGCCGACCCGCTCGAGCGTGCGACCGAGGATGTCGGCGCTGATCGCGGCGATGCTGATCGGTCGCCCGCGCATCGAGCCCGAATTGTCGATCAGCAGCGTGACGACGGTATCCTTGAACTCGATGTCGCGCTCGACCTTGTAGCTCAGCGAATGGCCGGGGCTGATCACCACGCGGGCCAGCCGCGCGGCATCGAGCAGGCCTTCCTCCTGGTCGAAATCCCAGCTGCGGTTCTGCTGCGCCATCAGGCGGCGCTGGAGGCGGTTGGCGAGGCGGGTGACAACCCCTTGCAACCCCGTCAGCTGGCTGTCGAGATAGGCGCGCAACCGGTCGAGTTCCTCCGAATCGCACAGCTCGGTCGCCTCGATCACTTCGTCGAAGCGGGTGGTCCACGCCTTGTAATCGAAGCCTTCGGGAATGTCGGTCCACGGGCGGTTGGGCCGGACGGGCATCATGCCCTCCTCGCCCTCGTCGGCCTCCTGCCCGTCGGCCATGTCCTCCTCGGACGACATCTCGGTATCGGAGTCGCCCTCGTCGTCGCCTTCGGACGTTTCCCCGGCCATCTCGGTCGTCTGCGGGTCGCCCTGACCTTCGTTGTCGTCCTCGCCCTGGTCCTCGTCCTCGCCTTCGGGCTCCTCGCCGTCGTCGCTGTCGTCAGACGGCTGGTCGGGCGCGTCGGGCAGCGTCAGGTCGAGGTGGCGCAGCAGGTCGAGCGCGAGGCCCTGGAACGCCTTCTGGTCGTCGAGCGAAAGCGCCAGCGAATCGAAATCGGCCCCGGCCTTCTGCTCGATCCACTCGCGCACCAGTTCCACGCCCGCCGAGGCGCGATGGGGCACTGCCTGGCCGGTCAGCTTTTCGCGCAGGATCAGGCCGAGCGCGGTCGGCAGCGGGACATCCTCGGCGCGGGTGGCGCGGGTGATCGGATCGGCCGCGGTGCGCAGTTCCATCGCCGCGTCAAGATTGCCGCGTATCCCACTGAAATTGTTGGACCCAATCGCTTCGTACCGGACCATCTCGGCCACGTCGTAACACGCGCGGGCGATCGGTTCGGGCGGCGCGCCGCGGGCATGCAGACCCTCGTCGTGGTGCCGCAGACGCAGCGCAAACCCATCGGCGACACCGCGCGCCTCGCGCGCCTGGTCGGGCGGCAGCGAGCGGCCGGGCAGCGGCACGCGCATCTGCTTGCCGCGCACCGTCGGGGTGTCGGCGCTCCATGCCACCTCGACCTCCGGCTCGTGCGCCAGCGCCCGGCTGGCGCCGGTCAGCGCGTGCTTGAAGCGGTCGAGGGGCGTTTCGTCGGCCAAGGGCTTACTTGAAGATGGTCTGGCCGGTCTTCGCCCAGTCGGCGAGGAAACCCTCGATGCCCTTGTCGGTCAGCACGTGCTTGGCGAGGTTCTTGATCACCGCCGGCGGCGCGGTCATCACGTCGGCACCGATCCGCGCGCTCTCGAGCACATGGACCACGTGCCGCACGCTCGCGACCAGAATTTCCGTCCGGAAATCATAGTTATCGTAGATCAACCTGATATCGCGGATGAGGTCCATCCCGTCGAAGCCGTTGTCGTCGTGGCGGCCCACGAAGGGCGAGATGAAGGTCGCCCCGGCCTTCGCCGCGAGCAGCGCCTGGTTGGCGCTGAAGCACAGGGTGACGTTGACCATCGCGCCGTCGCCCGTCAGGGCGCGGCAGGTCTTGAGCCCGTCGATCGTCAACGGCACCTTGATGCACACGTTGTCGGCGATCTTGCGGAGGACTTCGGCTTCCTTCAGCATCGTCGGATGGTCGAGGGCGACTACTTCGGCCGAGACAGGCCCGTCGACGATCCCGCAGATTTCCTTGGTAACTTCCATGAAGTCGCGACCGGACTTGGCGATGAGCGAGGGATTGGTCGTCACCCCGTCGAGCAGGCCAGCGTCGTTGAGCTCGCGAATGTCGGCAATCTCGGCGGTGTCGGCGAAGAATTTCATGAAAAAGGCTCTCCGGAAGCGATTCCCGGAGAGCCTTAGCGATGCACTGGGCGAGTGGCTAGGACGCGCCCCTAAAAGGCGCTGGCAGCGCCGAACACGCCGATGATCAGCGGATCGCGGGTCGCCTGCGGATTGCGGCGGATATCCTCTTCCTCGAACCCGATCTGGTCCCAGATCACGTTGTCCACGGTCGTCGTGAAGTTGCGAGCGACCTGCGGCACATCGACGCCGGTCAGTCCGGCGAGCACTTCGCCGACAAGCGGATCGCTGGCGACGCGCAGGCCCTGCCCGACGCCGGGCAGCATGGCGTCGACGAGGCGGAAGCCCATCTCCTGCCGCAGATAGCTCGTCGCCGAGCGTGGCCCGCCGCGAACGAGATCGACTGCGTTCTGGAAGCCGACCACGCGAATCGTGTCCGCGACGACGGGCGCAGCGCGCTCCGCCGCGTCGAACGCGACCGGCGCCAGCGCGCGCGCCAAACGATCCTTGAACAGGTTCGAGGTCAGGATGCGCCCCAGGGTGCCGCCGCGGGCGCCGAGGAAACCGTCGAAGCCGATCTGCGCGACCTGCTGGTCCCAGAACCCGCCCGGGGCGGTCATCCGGTCGAAGGCACGCCCGGTCGAGAGGTACAAAAGCCGCGCGATGGCGTCGGTGAAGCTGAACCCGCCATAGGGCCCAGCACAGGCGGGGAGCAGCAGTGCGCCGCTCGTTACGCCCAGCCCGGCCAAAAAGCCGCGGCGGTGTAAAACGGAAGGGGTGGCAATCATTTCGGTCATTCCTCGGGTCCTCGACTTGCCGCTCCACCCCGGCGGCGCCCATATGGGCATGAACACATGAACCGCGCCCGACTTGTCATCTTCAACGCCGCGCTCGGCCCGCTCGACTACCGCGTTCCGGACGGGATGCACGTCGAGCCGGGGTCGGTCGTCGTCGCGCCCCTGGGTCCGCGCCAGATCGTCGGAATCGTCTGGGAAGCTGAACGGCTCCCCGCGAGCGAGGTTCCGGAGGCGAAGCTGCGCCCCCTCGCCAGCCTGCTCCCCGTGCCGCCGCTGACGGCCCCGCTGCGCCGGCTGATCGAGTGGACCGCCGACTACTACTGCGCCCCGCTCGCCGCGGTCGCACGCATGGTGCTGGCGAGCGGCGGCGCGCTGCGCGGCCCCGCGACGATGACCGAATACCGCCTTTCGGGCGGGCTGCCCGAGCGCCTGACCGCGCAGCGGCTCGCCGCGATCGAGGCGCTCGACGGCGAGCAGGCGACCATCCGCGAACTCGCAGGGATCGCAGGGGTGAGCGAGGGCGTGCTGCGCGGTCTCGTCAACCAGGGCGTGCTGGAGCCGGTGCTGGTCGATTGCGACCGTCCCTATCCGATGGCTCGCGCCGATTTTGCCGTTCCCGTGCTGTCCCCTGCGCAGGCCGAGGTGGCGGAGCGGTTCGTCGCCTCGGTCGAAGAGCGCGCGTTCAAGCCCTTCCTGCTCGACGGCGTGACCGGGTCGGGCAAGACCGAATGCTATCTCGAAGCGGTCGCCAGATCGCTCGAGATGGGCCGCCAGACCCTCGTGCTACTCCCCGAGATCGCGCTGACCGAGGCCTTCCTGCGCCGCTTCGAAGACCGGTTCGGCACTCCGCCCATCGTGTGGCACTCCTCGCTGAAGTCGACCGAGCGCCGCCGGGCATGGCGGGCGATCGCGGCGGGAGAGGCGCAAGTCGTGGTCGGCGCCCGCTCGGCACTGTTCCTGCCCTACGCCAACCTCGGCCTTATCGTCGTCGACGAGGCGCACGAGATCAGCTTCAAGCAGGACGAGGGGGTACGCTACAACGCGCGCGACGTCGCGGTCATGCGGGCGCGGTTCGAGCGTATCCCGGTCATCCTCGCCAGCGCCACGCCCGCGCTCGAGAGCCTGCAGATGGCCGAAAGCGGGGTGTACGAGCGGCTGGTGCTCGGCGACCGCTACGGCGGGGCGCGCCTGCCCAGCATCGACACAATCGACCTCACCGAGGAGAAACCCGCGCGCGGCCGATGGCTCGCGCCGCGACTGGTGGCGCTGATGGAGGAACGGCTGGCGCGCGGCGAACAGTCGCTGCTGTTCCTCAACCGCCGCGGCTATGCCCCGCTGACGCTGTGCCGCAACTGCGGGTTCCGGTTCGAGTGCCCCAACTGCAGCGCGTGGCTGGTCGAGCACCGCTTTTCACGCCGCCTCGCCTGCCACCACTGCGGGCACGAGACCCCGCCCCCGCCTGCCTGCCCGGAGTGCGGCGAGCTTGACTGCCTCGTGGCCTGCGGGCCCGGGGTGGAGCGCATCGCCGACGAAGTGGCCGAGATCATGCCCGAGGCGCGCGTGGCGGTCGTCACGAGCGACACGGTCAATTCGCCCGAGCGCGCGGCGGAGTTCGTCGCGCAGGCCGAAGCCGGGGCGATCGACGTGATCGTCGGAACGCAGCTCGTGACCAAGGGCTTCCACTTTCCCGAACTGACGCTGGTGGGGGTGGTCGACGCCGATCTGGGCCTCGAAGGCGGAGACCTGCGCGCAGCGGAGCGGACCTACCAGCAGGTCGCGCAGGTGGCCGGGCGTGCCGGGCGCGGCGCCAAGCCCGGCGAAGTGCTGATCCAGACCCGCCATCCCACCGCGCCGGTCATCGCCGCGCTGGCGGCAGGCGACCGCGATGCGTTCTACGAGGCCGAAACCGAAGCCCG
This sequence comes from Tsuneonella sp. HG094, assembly GCF_053819285.1. NCBI lineage: Bacteria > Pseudomonadati > Pseudomonadota > Alphaproteobacteria > Sphingomonadales > Erythrobacteraceae > Tsuneonella > Tsuneonella sp. HG094. The sequence continues at coordinate 790,105 of NZ_JBSORA010000001.1, read as the reverse complement.
CCGCCACGCCGGCGCGCCGCCGTTCGGCCGTTGGGCGGCAATCATCGTCTCCTCAGAGGACGAGGCCGAAGCGCGCGAAGCGGCCAACCGCATCGGGGACACCCGCCCGCGCGTCGACGATGTCGCCATCCTCGGCCCCGCGCCCGCCCCTTTGGCGCTGCTGCGTGGCCGCTATCGCTACCGCCTGTTGCTCAACGCGCGCCGAAGCGCGCAAGTGCAGGACGTGATCCGCGACTGGCTGGGCGATCTCAAGTTCCCGCAAGGCGTGCGGGTATCGATCGATATCGACCCGTACAGTTTTGTTTAGCTGGCGTTTCGAAGGGGCTTTCCAGCGCGGCGCGGTTGTGCAAGATTTCCTGTTCACCCCAGGGGACAGGGTTCGCATCGACATGAAAACATACGCTATATTTGCGGCAGCCGGGCTGCTTGCCGCAGCTGAACCATCCGCTGCCGCAGACAATTGGGCCAAGGCAACCAGCGACAATTTTATCGTCTATTCCGAAGGCACCGAGGAGGACGCGCGAACACTGGCGACCAATCTGGAACGCTTGGACGGTGCGTTGCGGATGATCCGCGGACTTCCGGTTGGAAGCAAGGCTTTGCCAACTTCCACCAAGCTGACCGTGTATCAGTTCGGAGAGACAAGCGACATCGGTATGCTTGCCGGCGGACGCGGCGTCGCGGGGTTCTTCATTCCGCGCGCAGGTCGATCGGTGGCCTTCGTGCCTCTGAGGCAGGACCGCGAGTTCGGACAGGGCACGCGATCCGGCGAAAAGTCGATCGACCCTGCAAAAGTACTGTTTCACGAATACACGCACTATTTCATGTATCAGCACGCCGCAGCGGCCTATCCGTTCTGGTACAGCGAGGGGTTTGCCGAACTGTTCGGCACGCTACAGTTGACCGATACCGGCTTCAATCTTGGCGAGCCGCCCGAACACCGCGCGTCGACTCTGAATTCGATGGCGATCGACGTCCGCAAACTGTTTGATCCCCCGCGCGAGGGGGATTACTCGATGGTCTTGAAGCAGTACGCGTATGGCTGGCTTGCATCGAGCTACCTGAGCTTCGAACCAAGCCGCAAGGGGCAACTGGCGAATTACCTCAAGCGGTTGAACGCAGGTGAGGAGAACCTTGTCGCCGCCGAGAAGGCTTTCGGCAGCCTCGACACGCTGCAAAAGGACCTCGACACCTATCGAAAGGGCCGTGTTCGCGCGATCGGTGTGACGTACACCAACTATACGCCACCGAAAGTTACGGTCCGTCAGGTAACCGACGCCGAAACCGCGCAGATGAGGCTCCAGATACGCAGCAATCGCGGCGTTACCGAACGGGAAGCTCGCGGTTTGGTTGGCGGCGCGCGGGAACTGGTTGCCAAGTATCCTTCTAGCCTTCCGGTGCTGCTGACCGCGGCCGAAGCGGAGTTCGATGCGGGCAATTACAACGAAGCCGAGCAAATCGCCAAGCGTGCCCTGGAGGTAGATGCCAAAAGTGTCGGAGCACACTTGTATCTGGCTGCGATTGCCATGAAGCGGGCCAAGGACGATAGGGCACAATTCAAGAACGCGCGCGCATCCTACATCGCGGCTAACAACATCGACCCTGACCAGCCACAAGCGCTGGCGGGATACTATCTCAGCTACTATCTGGCCGGTGATCCGGTACCGGAGGATGCCCTGATCGGTCTTGATCGCGCGTTCGATCTGGCGCCGTTCGATACCAGCATCCGCTCTACTCTGGCGCACCAACTGCTGGTAGAAAACCGTGACAAGGAAGCGTTGATACTGATCGGGACAATCACCAACGACCCGCACAGCGGCAAACGTGCCGAGCGTTATCGCGCGCTCGTTGACAAGCTCAAGGCGGGCGACCGTCAGCCACTTATGGCGAAGCTCGCGCCAAGGCTCGAGCCGCTCAAGGAAGACGACAAAGATTCATGACCCATCTGATTTCGGCCTGACGATGCTGACCGTCCATCACCTGCGCCTGTCGCAATCCGAACGCATCGTCTGGCTCTGCGAGGAGCTGGGTCTGGATTACGACCTCACGCTCTACACGCGGCGCACCGACAACAACCTCGCGCCCGACGAATACAAGGCGCTGCATCCGATGGGCATCGCGCCGGTCATCACCGACGGCGATCTGGTGCTGGGAGAAAGCGGCGCGATCGTCGACTGGATCGTGGCGAAGTACGCGCCCGAAACGCCGCTCGTACCCGGACCGGACCACCCCGATTTCACCGACCACTTGTTCTACTACCATTGGTCGAATGCCACTTTCATGACCAACGGCATGATGGCGCTGGTCGCGAGCCGGATGATTTCGGGCGGATCGATCCCGCCGTTCGTCGCCGATCGCATGGCTAAGAGCTGGGCGATCATCGAACGGCGGCTGGGCGAGGCGGACTATTTCGGCGGCGCGCAGCTCACGACGGCGGACATCATGATGGGCTTCCAGCTCACCACCAGCCGCGCGATGAGCGGGATGTCTATCGAGGGAATGCCCAACCTCCAGGCGTACCTGAAGCGGATCGGCGAACGCGCCGCCTACCAGCGAGCGATGGCGAAAGCCGAGCCGGGAATGCCGCCGAAGCTCGATTAAGCAGCCAGAATTGCCGCTTCCTCGCGAGCGAGGCGGCGACGTACCCACCATGGTCGCACGACCTCGTCTTTCTGCACGGCGCGAAAGACAAACCAGATCCCGAGCCCGGTCGCGAGCACCAGCGCGATGACCGAAGCTTCCAATCCGAACATGCCGCCCGACAGGATTTCCGGGCCCGAAGGCTGAGCCTCTACCAGGCCATCGACCTCGTTGCCTGAGACCGGCACGTCCCAGATGTAGCCCTGGGTCACGTTCCAGCCGAAATGCAGGCCGATCGCGAGCCAGAGGTTGCGCGTGAGCATGTAAGCGCCGCCGAGCATCACCCCCGCCTCGATTGCAATCGCGATCGAGGAGAAGAGCGTCGCGTTGGGGTTCGAATAATGGCCGAAGCCGAACAGGCCCGAGCTCAGCGCAAGTGCGAACCAGCTGCCGCCGAAATCCTCGAGGAAGCGGAACAGGATCCCGCGCGCGACGATCTCTTCGACGATCGCCGCCTGGATACCTGCGGAGAATATCAGCATACGCCAGCTCGTACTGCCGCCCCAGCCGTCGATGTCGTATGCGCCGAGGACAAAGGCGAGCGCAACGATCAGCGTCATGAGGCCGGCCGCGATCAGGGTTCCCTTCACGGCGTCCTTCGAGCGCGCGTCGAACGGCAGGTCGTCGCGCGGGCGGTCGCCCAGTCGCGCGATGATGAGCTTCACGACCAGGAACGCGATAATCGCCGAACCGACCGCGAGGAATGGCCGGTCGACCCAGCCGGGCAGGTTCTGGATGCCGGCCGCTTTCGCGAGCGGCCAGAAGGCGCCGATCGGTACAAGGAAGGCGACGAGCGCAATCACCATCGCGATCAGCGGGAAATCGACGATCTTGCGCCAGAGCGGCTTAGTTGGGACCGAACTGGATATGACGTCAGCTTCGTTCATCGCCTATCCCCCTGTTTTCCAGCGGGATAGGCGCACGGCGCGGGCGGGCTGTCAATCGGCGTAAGGCGGGGTCTTGCCGGCGAAGACGGCGTGCGCCTGGCCTTCGAGCCATGCCATCGTTGCAAGCCACGGTCCGCCGCCATAGCTGACGCGGGCAACACCGAGCGCCGCCAGCTCGGCGTGGGTGCCACGTCCGGGCGCCCACATGATATTGACCGGCAGCGGAGAGCGGTCGCAGATCGCGGCGATGGTCGCATGATCGCCAAGGAACGGCACGAACAGGCTTCCGGCCCCTGCGTCCGCAAATGCCTTCGCCCGTTCGATCACGGTGTCGACAAGACCGGCAGTGTAGTCACCCGGCTTTACGCCCTTGTAAACATCGGTGCGGGCATTCACGTGAAGTCCGGTATCGCTCGCCGCAGCGACGCGTGCGGCCGCCTCGCCGAGCGGCAGGACGGCGTCGGCGCCCGGCATCCGGTCCTCGAGATTGATGCCTGAAGCCCCGGCCTCGCTCGCCATCGCGACCGATCGGCCCACCGCCGCCGCATCGGCGCCGTACCCAGCTTCGAAATCGAGGGTGACGGGAAGGTCGGTCACCGAAACGATCCGTCGCAGGTTGTCGAGCGCCACCTCGATCGGCAGTCCCTCGCCGTCCTTGAAGCCGTTGGTTTCGGCGACCGCGTGGCTGCCGGTGGCGATCGCCTTTGCACCGGCCTTCGCCACCGCCACCGTGGATCCCGCATCCCAGACGTTGAACAGGATCAGCGGATCGCCCGGCACGTGCAGCGCGCGGAATGCGGCAACCTTGTCCATCACTTCACTCCTTCTCGTTTGAGCAGCTCGCGCTTGATATCGAGACCATACGCATATCCGCCGAGATCGCCGCCGGTGCGGATCACGCGGTGGCAGGGGATCAGCACCGCAACGTTGTTGCGCGCATTGGCGCTGCCAGCCGCGCGCACCGCCTTCGGATTTCCGGCCGCCGCGGCGATCTCGGCATAGGTGCGCGTCTCGCCCTGCGGGATCGCGCGCAGGGCCTTCCAGCACGCCTCCTGGAACGCAGTCCCTTTCACGTCGAGCGGGATGTGCGCGAAGTCGCCCGGCGTCTCGACCGAGGCGACGACCTGCGCGAGCAGGCCCTCGAACTCCGCACCACCCTCGACCAGCTCGGCATTGGGAAAGCGGCGGGCAAGCTCGCCCGGCCCTTCGTCGAACGAGAGACGGCACACGCCCTTCGCGGTCGCCGCCACCAGCATCGGCCCGAGCGAGGTGGGCACGACTGCCCAGTGGATCGTCGTTCCGCGCCCTCCTGCGACCCACGCCGAAGGTGCCATGCCCATCTTGTCCTCCATCGCCTCGTAGAAGCGGCTCGGGCTCTCGTAGCCCGCATCGTAGATCGCGTCGGTCACCCGCCCCGCCCGAGTCAGCGAGGATCGCGCCCGCTCCTCGCGCAGGGCGCGGGCATAGGCACTGGGCGATAGCCCGGTGGCGCGGGTGAACAGGCGCTGGAAATGCGTCGGCGAATATCCCGTCAGCGCGGCCAGTTCGTCGAGCCGCGGCATGCCTTCGGACGCCTTGATCTCGTCGATCGCCGCGCGCACCGCCGCCTCGTCGCGCGCCACGTCATCGGGCTTGCACCGCTTGCAGGCGCGCAGGCCCGCGGCCTCCGCGTCGGACGGTGAGGCGTAAAACCGTACGTTCTCGCGCTTGGGCGGCCGTGCTGGGCAGCTCGGTCGGCAATAGATGCCGGTGGAGTGCACTCCGGTCACGAACTGGCCATCGAATCGCCGGTCCTTGGCCAGCGCGATCTGCCAGCGGTCTTCGTCGGTGAGGCGGGTCTGGGTCATTTCTGCTCCTCGCTCGTGCCAGATGTCGGCGTTGCTGGCCAGATAGTCACACGCGGCAGACGGCGCTTCCCGCGGCTTGCGGTCAATGTCGCGGCGCGCCAAAAGCCGCCTCGATGCTTCGTCTGCTTGCCCTGTTCGCCGCGCTGGTCGCGCTCGCCCTGCCCGCCGCCGCCCGGCCGGAACCGGCGGATATCTCCGCCGCCGCGCGGGGCGTGGTGCGGGTGGTGATCATGGGCACCGACGGCGAGCGGGTCTTCCCGGTCAGTCACGGCACGGGCTTTGCGGTGACCCCGACGCGGATCGTGACCAATGCCCATGTCGTGCGCGAGGCGCTGCAGGACGACACGTTGCGGATCGCGATCGTCCCGCCCGATGGCGACGGGGCCGATTACGGCAAGATCCTGACCGTCAGCCGCGTCAAGGACCTTGCGCTGATCGAGACCACCGGCGCGCTCCGCCTGCCGGCGCTGACCATCGCCGGCGGTGTCGCAGGCGACGGCGACGAGGTGGCAGCGGTCGGTTATCCCATGAACGTTGACCGGGCGCAGGGCCTCGATATCTCGGATCTGTTCCGCCCGCAGCCGCCGGTGAAGAGCCGCGGCTTCGTTTCGGGCACACGTCCCAGCCGCGATTTCGACACCGTGCTCCACACCGCGCCGATCGCGCGCGGCAATTCGGGCGGCCCGCTGCTCGACGGCTGCGGCCGCGTCGTGGGCGTCAACAGCTTCGGCACCACGTCCGACGACGGTTCGGACGCCGAGTTCTCGTTCGCCGTCTCGAACCGCGAGCTCCAGCCGTTTCTCAAGAGCGCCGGGGTCGAGCCCGCGGTCAATTCCATGCCCTGCCGCTCGATGGCGCAGCTCGACGCCGACGAGCGTGCGCGCCTCGAGGCGGAACAGGACGCCGCCCGTGCCAAGCTCGCCCAGCGCGCCGAGACCGACCGCGATCGCCGCTCTCGCGCGCAGCTCGAGGCCGAAATGGCGGTGATGGGCGAGCGCGAGAATGCGATGGCCCTTGCCGCCCTTTTGCTCCTCGTGTCCTGCGGCACCGGATTCGCCGCGTGGAACCTGCGGACCGCACCCGATGGCGGCAAGAAGATGCGCATGGCCGGGGCGGTATCGGCGGTTGCGCTGATCGGCGCGCTGGCGGTCTGGTTCACCCGCCCGGGCATCGATTCGATCGACCGCCGGGTGGAGGATGTCCTCGCCGAAGGAGCCGCGACCGAGACCGGCGAGCCATCGACATCGAGCGAAGGCGCTGCCGAGCTGACCTGTTCGATCCAGACCGAACGCAGCCGAATCGTCAGCCAGCCGCCCGCCGACCTCGATTTCGGCTGGAATCCGAGCGGATGCGTCAACGGCCGCACCCAGTACGGTTTCGCCGACGGCAAGTGGACGCGACTGTTCGTGCCGGACGAGGAAGACACGATCTCGGTCAACAGCTTCGACCCGGACAGCCGAACGTTCCGCACCGATCGCTTCCCGCTGTCGCAATCGGCGATGGCGAAAGCGCGTTCAGCTCGCGCCGCATACAAGGCTCCGGTCTGCGGAGCGGACGGTGCGGCCAGCGCGCTCGGGGAAATGCAGTCCGGTGTCGTCGCGCTGCTACCGACGCAGCCCACCGAGCGGCTGGTATACACCTGCCGCCCGAAGGAACTATAGCCCTTCCAACGCGAAGTTTCCGCAAGCGGTCTTTGGTATGGTTGCATCGCCGGGGACCCGGTGATAGGGGCGCGCCAGCCTTGCCCTGGGAGCCTTCCGGCTGTCCAGTTTTTGGCGCGGCATCAAAACCGAATCTCCCGGATCCAAGAGGACCATCGCGCGTGGATATTTCCGCCGGTATTCAGGCTAGCCTAGCAGGGCGTTACGCATCGGCGCTGTTCGATCTCGCCAGCGAAGCGGGCACCGTGACGGCCGTCGAATCGGACCTCGAAACGCTGGCCGCCGCGCTCGCCGAATCGAGCGACCTGCGCGCATTGACGACCAATCCGCAGATCGGCCGCCCGGCACAGGGCAAGGCGATCGAGGCCGTGGCAGCCTCGCTCGGCCTGTCGGAGCTCACGAAGAAGTTTCTCGGCACGCTTGCCGGCAATGGCCGCCTGTCGAGACTGGCCGATATCGTGCGCGCGTTCCGCACCATCGCCGCCCACCAGCGCGGCGAGGTCTCGGCCGAAGTCACCAGCGCCCACGCGCTGACCGACGCGCAGATCGATCAGCTCAAGCAGAAGCTGACCGCGCGCGAAGGCCGCACCGTGAAGCTCTCCACGAAGGTGGACCCGGACCTGCTCGGCGGGCTCGTGGTCACCATCGGCTCCAAGCGGATCGACGGATCGATCCGTACCCGCCTCAACTCCCTCGCCCAGGCCATGAAGGCCTAAGAAGGTAAGCACGACATGGAAATCCGCGCCGCAGAAATCTCCAAGGTCATCAAGGACCAGATCGCCAACTTCGGCACCGAGGCGGAAGTCTCGGAAGTCGGCTCAGTGCTCTCGGTCGGTGACGGCATCGCCCGCATCCACGGCCTCGACAAGGTCCAGGCCGGCGAGATGGTCGAATTCGCCAATGGCGTTCAGGGCATGGCGCTCAACCTCGAAGCCGACAACGTCGGCGTCGTGATCTTCGGGTCCGACTCGGAAATCCGCGAAGGCGACAGCGTCAAGCGCACCGGCACCATCGTCGACGTTCCCGTCGGCAAGGGCCTGCTCGGCCGGGTGGTCGACGCGCTCGGCAACCCGATCGACGGCAAGGGTCCGATCGTGTCCGACAAGCGCATGCGCGTCGAGGTGAAGGCCCCGGGCATCATCCCGCGCCAGTCAGTTTCTGAGCCCGTGCAGACCGGCCTCAAGGCGATCGATGCGCTCGTGCCCGTCGGCCGCGGCCAGCGCGAACTGATCATCGGCGACCGCCAGACCGGCAAGTCGGCCGTCGCGATCGACACCTTCATCAACCAGAAGCAGGCCAACGCCTCGGGCGACGAAAGCAAGAAGCTCTACTGCATCTACGTCGCGATCGGCCAGAAACGTTCGACTGTCGCGCAGCTCGTCAAGACGCTCGAGGAAAACGGCGCGATGGAATATTCCATCATCGTCGCCGCGACCGCGTCGGAGCCCGCGCCGCTGCAGTACCTCGCGCCCTACACCGGCTGCACCATGGGTGAGTTCTTCCGCGACAACGGCATGCATGCCGTGATCGTGTACGACGACCTTTCGAAGCAGGCCGTCGCCTATCGCCAGATGTCGCTGCTGCTGCGCCGCCCGCCGGGCCGCGAAGCCTACCCGGGTGACGTGTTCTACCTCCACAGCCGCCTGCTCGAGCGTGCGGCGAAGATGTCGGACGCCAACGGCGGCGGCTCGCTGACCGCGCTGCCGATCATCGAAACGCAGGCGGGCGACGTGTCGGCCTACATTCCGACCAACGTGATCTCGATCACCGACGGCCAGATCTTCCTCGAAACCAACCTGTTCTTCCAAGGCATTCGTCCGGCGATCAACGTCGGCCTTTCGGTCAGCCGCGTTGGCGGCGCCGCGCAGACCAAGGCGATGAAGAAGGTCTCGGGCTCGATCAAGCTGGAGCTGGCGCAATACCGCGAGATGGCGGCGTTCGCGCAGTTCGGTTCGGACCTCGACGCTTCGACCCAGAAGCTGCTCAACCGCGGCGCCCGCCTGACCGAGCTGCTCAAGCAGCCGCAGTTCTCGCCGCTGCCGTTCGAAGAGCAGACGGTGTCGATCTATGCCGGCACCAACGGCTATCTGGACAGCGTGCCGGTCGACAAGGTGACCGACTACGAGGCGAAGATGCTCAGCTTCATGCGTGCCGAACACGCCGACGTTCTGGACGGCATCCGCTCGAGCCAGAAGTTCGAAGGCGAGGTCGCGGACAAGGCGAAGGCCGCTCTCGACGCGTTCGCCAAGCAGTACGCCTGAGCCCCAAGGGACTAGCTAGGGAGCCGAAATGGCCTCGCTGAAGGAACTCAAGGGTCGGATCAACTCGGTCAAGTCGACCCAGAAGATCACCAAGGCCAAGCAGATGGTCGCGGCTGCCAAGCTCCGCAAGGCGCAGGCGGCGGCCGAGGCCGCGCGTCCGTATGCCGAGCGGCTGGGCAAGGTCATGGCCAGCCTCGCCACCAAGGTGACAGGCGATAGCGCTCCCAAGCTGCTCGCCGGGACCGGCAAGGACCAGCGTCACCTGCTCGTCGTCGCCAACAGCGACAAGGGCCTGGCCGGCGCGTTCAACTCGAACATCGTGCGCGCCGCTCTCGCCAAGGCGAAGGAGCTTACGGCGCAGGGCAAGGACGTCGATTTCTATCTCGTCGGCCGCAAGGGCCGCGCGCCGATCCGCCGTGCCCATCCGTCCAACATCGCTCAGATGTTCGACACGACCGAAGTGCGCGAGCCCGGCTACACCGAGGCAGAGGCGATCGTCGCCGAGCTGATGGCAATGTACGAAGCCGGCAAGTTCGATGTCGCGCACCTGTTCTTCTCGAAGTTCAAGAGCGCGCTGACGCAGGAGCCAACCGTGCTCCAGATCATCCCCGTCCCCGCGGTCGAGGGTGCAGCCAGCACCGGTTCGCAAGCCGCGGTCGAGTACGAGCCCGACGAGGAGGAAATCCTCGCCGAACTGCTGCCGCGCTATCTGAAGACCCAGGTCTTCGGCGCGCTGCTCGAAAACCAGGCCTCCGAGCAGGGCGCCTCGATGACCGCGATGGACAATGCCACGCGCAACGCGGGCGACCTGATCAACAAGCTCACCATCCAGTACAACCGCAGCCGCCAGGCCGCGATCACCACCGAGCTGATCGAGATCATCGCCGGTGCAGAAGCACTGTAACCAGGGTCCATTCGTGAAAAAGATTGCTCTCCTTCTCCCCCTCCTCGCCCTTGCCGCTTGCGGCCAGGAACCGGCACCTGCGCCGGAGCCGACCGCGACCGCTGCGGCCGCCCCGGTGTCGACCCTGCCCCCGCCGGACAAGGAGCATTTCGCCGACGCCTTCGCTGTCTGCCAGGGCGCCAAGCCGGTCAACGAAGTCTCGTGCAAGCGCGCGGGCCTCGGGTCGGAGGACGTGATCTGCGATTACAGCCTCGGCGACGATGAATTCATGCGTAACAAGGCGACGCTGAACCCCAACGCCGGCAAGGACGGCTGGGTGCTGGCCGATGCCACCAATGTTTGCACCGGCGTCGGCGCGACCGCCGCCGAGCCCGCCGAGCCCACCGAAACCGCAGCTTCCGAAGCCCAGTAGGAAAGACACGACAATGGCCACCGCCCCCGTTCTCAACAAGACCACCACCGGCACCATCGCTCAGGTCATCGGCGCCGTCGTCGACGTCGCCTTCGAAGGCGATCTGCCGGCGATCCTCACCGCGCTCGAGACCGACAACAACGGCAACAAGCTCGTCCTCGAGGTTGCCCAGCACCTCGGCGAGAACACCGTTCGCACGATCGCGATGGACGCGACCGACGGCCTCACCCGCGGACAGAGCGTGACCAACACCGGCGCGCAGATCTCGGTCCCCGTCGGCCCGCAGACGCTCGGACGCATCCTCAACGTCATCGGCGAGCCGATCGACGAGCGCGGCCCGGTCAATGCCACCATGCGCGCGCCGATCCACGCCGATGCGCCGCTGTTCATCGACCAGTCGACGGACGCGAGCATCCTCGTCACCGGCATCAAGGTCATCGACCTCCTCGCTCCTTACGCCAAGGGCGGCAAGATCGGCCTGTTCGGCGGCGCGGGCGTCGGCAAGACCGTGCTGATCCAGGAACTGATCAACAACATCGCCAAGGGCCACGGCGGCGTGTCGGTGTTCGCCGGCGTCGGCGAGCGCACCCGCGAAGGTAACGACCTCTACCACGAGTTCCTCGACGCGGGCGTCATCGCCAAGGACGCCGACGGCAACGCGATCTCGGAAGGTTCGAAGGTCGCCCTCGTGTTCGGCCAGATGAACGAGCCCCCGGGCGCCCGTGCCCGCGTCGCGCTGTCGGGCCTGACCATGGCCGAGTACTTCCGCGACCAGGAAGGCCAGGACGTGCTGTTCTTCGTCGACAACATCTTCCGCTTCACTCAGGCGGGTTCGGAAGTGTCGGCGCTGCTCGGACGCATCCCGTCGGCGGTGGGCTACCAGCCCACTCTCTCCACCGACATGGGCAACCTGCAGGAACGCATCACCTCGACCACCAAGGGCTCGATCACCTCGGTGCAGGCGATCTACGTGCCCGCGGACGACTTGACCGACCCTGCCCCGGCCACCTCGTTCGCGCACCTCGATGCGACGACCACGCTGAACCGCGCGATCTCGGAGCTGGGCATCTATCCGGCGGTCGACCCGCTCGATTCGACCAGCCGCGTCCTCGAACCGCGCGTCGTCGGCGAAGAGCACTACCGCACCGCGCGCCGGGTCCAGGAAGTGCTGCAGAAGTACAAGTCGCTGCAGGACATCATCGCCATTCTCGGGATGGACGAGCTTTCCGAAGAGGATAAGCTGACCGTCGCCCGCGCGCGCAAGATCCAGAAGTTCCTCAGCCAGCCGTTCCACGTCGCCGAGGTGTTCACCAACATCCCGGGCAAGTTCGTGCAGATCGAGGACACCGTGAAGTCGTTCAAGGCCGTCGTCGACGGCGAGTACGACCACCTGCCGGAAGCCGCGTTCTACATGGTCGGCGGCATCGAGGAAGCGGTCGCCAAGGCGAAGAAGCTGGCCGAGGACGCCTGATCAGATGGCCCTGCACTTCGAACTGGTCACGCCGGCGAAGCTGGTTCGCTCCGAGGACGTCTACATGGTCGTCGTCCCCGGCACCGAAGGCGACTTCGGCGTGCTCGAGGGCCACGCGCCGTTCATGAGCACGGTTCGCGACGGCGCGCTCCAGGTGTTCCGCACCGAGGGCGCCGCGCCGGAGAACATCGAAGTGCGCGGCGGCTTTGCCGAAGTCAGCGAAGCCGGCCTCACCGTTCTGGCCGAGCGGGTCGAAGGCTGACCCTTCCGCAATCCGAAACCGGGGCCGCGCGATCAGCTTGATCCGCGGCCCTTTTCGGTTGGCGCTGGTCGGGGTATCGCGCGCAGGCAGTGCTTTCGAAGGGAACTAGCCGGACGATGCAACACACCGCCTTCGGTATCGGCGAGCGTGGGCTGTCGGTCGTCATCCCGGTGTTCAATGAAGAACCCGGTATCGACGAGTTGGTCCGCCGCGTCGAAAGCGCCTGCCGCCAGCACTTTGCCGACGATTTCGAGATCGTGCTCGTCAACGACGGCTCGACCGACGCGAGCTGGGATGTGATCCGGCGCCATACAGACGCAAAGCCCTTTGTTATCGGGATCGACCTTGCCCGTAACCACGGTCACCAGCTCGCGCTGACGGCCGGCCTCAATTTCGCGCGCGGCAACCTCGTCTTCATACTCGATGCCGACCTGCAGGATCCGCCAGAACTGCTTGGCGCGATGCTCGAGAAAGTCCGCGACGGCGCCGACGTCGTTTACGGCCAGCGCACCCTCCGCGCAGGCGAAACCGCGTTCAAGCGCGGGACCGCAGCGGCGTTTTATCGCCTGCTCGACCGGATGGTCGACGTCAGCATCCCGGCCGATACCGGCGATTTCCGCCTGATGACCCGCCGCGTGGTCGACCAGCTCAACTCCATGCCAGAGCGGTACCGCTTCGTCCGCGGAATGGTCAGCTGGATCGGCTTCGAGCAGGTTGCCGTCCCCTACGAACGCGACGCGCGTTTCGCGGGGGAAACGCACTATCCCTTGCGCAAGATGATCCGCCTAGCGGTGGACGCGGTAACCAGCTTCTCGACCGTCCCGCTGCGCTTCGCCTCGCACCTTGGCATGGTTTTCGGCGTCGCGGGCCTGCTGGCGATCGGCTGGGTGTTCGTGGGCTGGCTGAGCGGGGATGCGGTCTCCGGCTGGCCGAGCCTCGCCGCGCTGGTTCTGATCCTCGGCAGCGTGCAACTGCTCGTCCTCGGCGTGTTCGGCGAGTACCTCGGCCAATTGTACATGGAGGCCAAGCGGAGACCGCTGTTCATCGTGCGCGAAGTGCACCGCGCGAGTGCGGCCAATGAGGCCGCGCCTGTTTCCTTGCAGCACGACCAGATCGCGGAGGCGGTCAACGATGTCGGCTGAATTCGACGCGGTCGCGGACGATTATCGCCAGCAGCACGCTTCCTCGATCCGGTTGAGCGGCGAGGAACCCGACTTTTTCGCGCGCTACAAGATAGAGGCGACGGCGGATGCGATGGCCACGCTGGGCCTGATGCCTCGGCGCATCCTCGATTTCGGGGCCGGGGTCGGCAACTCGCTGCCGCACTTGCAGGAGATTTTCCCGCAGTCCGAAGTGACCTGTCTCGACGTTTCGGCCCGGTCGCTGGAATTATGCCGCGAGCGCGCGCTCCGCCCCGTCGAAGTCCTTCATTCGGACGGACGCACCATCGCCGCTCAGGATGCGAGCTTCGATCTCGTCTTCACCGCCTGCGTCTTCCACCATATCGATCCCGCCACCCACGTCACGCACCTGCGAGAAATTCGCCGCGTGCTCGCGCCTGCCGGGCGGTTGGTGCTGTTCGAGCACAACCCGTGGAACCCGCTGACCCAGCACGCCGTCCGCACCTGCGAGTTCGACCGCGATGCCATCCTGATTTCTGCGCCCGAGATGCGTCGCCGGTTTCGTGCGGCGGGCTTTGCCGACGTCTCCGTGGACTACCGCATGTTTTTCCCGGCCGCGCTCGCTGCGCTGCGTCCGCTGGAGCGCGGTCTTCGCTGGTTGCCGCTGGGCGCCCAGTATTCGATCATCGCAGCCTGACAGCGCATGGCCCGGCTGCTCGCGCGCTTTGGCCTGGTGGGGATCGGCAACACCGTCGTTGGCTATTCGGTCATCTTGCTTGGACTATGGGTCGGTGTGGGGGACTACTGGGCGAATGCTGCCGGCTACGCCGTCGGTTTCGTGCTGTCTTTCGTTCTCAACCGTCGCTTCGTGTTTCGCGTCGATGGACCCGCAGGACGAAGCGAGGTGCTGCGATTCCTTTCGGCAGTTGCCATCGCGTATGGCGCGAACCTTGGCGTCCTGGCCGCTGGCCGCGAACTGGTCGGACGCGAACACCCGCTGGTGCACCTTTTCGCCATCGGAGCCTATACCGCCGTGTTCTTCGTTCTGAGCAGCATGTTCGTGTTCCGCGGTAGATCGCGCCCGTGAGCCAAGGCCTCGGAGTGCCGTCGTCACGGAGCAGCGCGGCGTTGGCTGTCCTGCTGATCGCCGCCTGCCTGGTTCCGCTCCTGGTGGTGCGCTTTCCGCCGCTGGTCGATCTGTATGGGCACCTTGGTCGCTATGCAGTCCAGACCGGATTGGCAGGCCAGCCATATTTCTCGTTCGAATGGAAGCTGATCGGCAATCTCGGCGTGGACCTTCTGGTCGAAGGGCTTCAGCCGCTGCTGGGCCTGGAGCGCGCGGTTCACCTGATCGTGATCCTGAACCAGTTGCTTGCCGCACTCGGCATCCTGTGGCTCAGTCGCGAGATTCACGGGCGGATCACGCCCTTTGCGATTTTCGCGCTGCCGCTGACCTACGCTACGCCTTTCGTCTACGGCTTCGTCAACTTCACGCTGTCGATGGCTATCGCGCTGATCGCCTTTGCCGCCTGGCTGAGGCTTAAGAGAGTGCGCGGCGGATGGTGGCCTTCGGCATTTCTGGCCGCGGCAGGCTGCATCACGTTCGTCTGCCACACATTCGGCTGGGCGTTCCTGTGCCTGCTCGTGGGCGCGACGTCGCTCGTCGACAACTGGCGCGGCCTGCGGAATTTACCGTCGACCGTTCGCGCGGTGACGTTCGATTGCATCGGACTGCTGCCGCCGCTGGTCTTCATGATAGCCTGGCGGAGTGGGACCAGCGGCGCGCGCACCGAGCAATGGTCACTCGAGCTCAAGTTTCAGTGGCTGATCGGGGTTTTCCAGTCGGGGTGGAGAGCATCTGACATCCTGAGCATGGCCGTGATTGTAGGCGCCTTGGGGATCGGCTCGCTTGGTCGACGCGCCGCGCGCGATGCCGGGCTTTCGTTCGGGGCGCTGCTGTGCGTCTTTGCCTTCATCGCCTTGCCCGCCCGGGTCTTCGGCTCGTTCTTTGCCGACATGCGCCTGTTGCCTTACGCGATGATCGCCGCGCTGCTGGCCATCTCCGTCGAGCACTGGGGCAAGGCCGCGGTGCGCGCCGCGTTCGCGTGTGCCATCGCGTTCCTGGTATTTCGCCTTGCGCTCATCGCCGAAGACTTCCGGATCAAGGATCGACAGGTTGCGCAGGTTCTGCCGGCGCTGGATCGGATTCCGCGAGGCAGCCAGGTCGCGACATTGGTGATCGAGCCCTGCTCGGGCAGCTATCGCCTGCCGATCCTGCGCCATATCGGCGGGCTGGTGATTGCGCGCCGTGATGCCTTTGCAAACGACCAGTGGATCGCGCCGGGCGTCAACCTCCTCCGCATCGATTACGACGCTCCGGGGGTATTCCGTGCGGACCCATCGCAATCGGTCGCGCCCGACGATTGCGTGACCCACGGGCGTCGCAACCTGACATGGTCGCTGCAGAACGTGCCGCGACATGCGTTCGCGTATATCTGGGTGCTCGGAGCGCTGCCTGCCCCCCTGCCCGATGTCGAGGGCTATGACTTGGTCACCCAAGGTCCCCAGAACGCGCTCTACATGCGGCGACCGGGTGTAGCGGATCGCCCACGTTGACCCATCTGCGTCAATTCTTCGACGCGCCGTATGTCCGCAAATGGCTGCGCTGGACGTTCTTCGCTGCGGCCGCCTTCGCGCTGGTCATGGCGCTGCTCCCCAAGCCGCCGCACATACCGGGCGAGCCCGGTGACAAGATCCAGCACATGATCGCATTCGCCACGCTCGGTGCGATCGCAGCGGCGGGTTGGCGCGATCGCGGCATACTTATTCCTTTCGCTGCACTTGCCGCGTTCGGGGCCTCGATAGAAATCCTGCAGATGATCCCGTCGCTGCACCGCGACGCGGAGTTTCTCGACTGGATCGCTGACATCGCAGCCGCGATTGGCGGGATCGCCATCGTCCGCCTGTTCCTGCCGCGGTTGTAGCAAGCCAGGGTGACGAGCCAGATCGGCGCCGACTCGGCCGAAGATTCGCATGGATTTCATTGCTTTCGTCCGTTCCGCCCGGTGCGATCATGCTGAAATGCCGCTCTACTAGCGCGTCTAAAGTCGGTTCGTCGCGCCGCAGGCACGGTCGGGATGCTCAACCGAAAAGTAACCATCGGCGGCAAGACGGAATTAACCGTTGGCGCCCATTTTTGCTTCAGACGGGGGGCGTCGAGGAGTTCAGATTACATGGCCTACCCCTATGACAGCACGATATCCGCCGCCATCAAGGCCGCTGGCCTTCCCAAATCCCACAAGGTCCACTGGTCCGAGCAGCGCAAGGCCGATGTGGTCCGTGCTGTGCGCGACAAGCTGATCACGTTCGACGAGGCGCGCTGGCGCTATCTCCTCAGCCGGAGCGAGTTCCGGACCTGGGAGGAAAAGGTCGACGAACAGACGGCGAAGGAACTCGCCTAACCCCTGCCCGGCCCGCCGGTGCGGGTCGGCGCATGGAAATCGGGCGGCTTGTCCGCCACCCAGGCCACGAATTTCGCCAGCGCCGCGTTCTCCAGCAATTCGGCACGTTCTCCGCCGAGACGCGCGAGCGCGGCGTTGGTGAAATTGGCATGGATCGCCCGGTGGCAGATCGGATGGACAGGCACGGTCACCCTACCCTTCTTCGCCTTCGGAACCAGGTGGTGGAACTCGACCCGGCGACCGAGCGGCCGGGCGCACAGCCAGCAGGCAAGTGAGGGTTCAGTCAGCCCTTCTTCTCCGCCGCCTTTTTCTTTTTCATCGCATCGTGGAAGCGGTCGGCCCAGCCCGGCTTCACCATCTGTTCCGCGCGGACCATCCGCAGTTCACCCGCGTCGACATCGCGGCTGACCGCGCTGCCCGCCGCGACGATCGCGTCGGCCCCGATCCGCACCGGAGCAATCAGCGCGCTGTTCGATCCGATGAAGGCGCGTTCGCCGATCACCGTCTTGTGCTTGAAATACCCGTCGTAGTTGCAGGTGATCGTACCGGCGCCGATGTTCGCTCCCGCACCCACTTCGGCATCGCCGAGGTAGGTCAGGTGGTTCGCCTTTGCCCCTTCGCCCAGGATCACCTTCTTCATCTCGACGAAGTTGCCGACCTTCGCGCCCTTGCCCATGACCGAGCCCGGCCGCAGTCGTGCGTACGGGCCGACCTCGCAAGCTTCGCCCACGATCGCGCCTTCGAGGTGGCTGAAGGCCCTGATGTGCGCGCGGTCCGCCACGGTAACCCCCGGACCGAACACGACGTTCGGTTCAATTGTTACGTCGCGGCCGATCACGGTGTCGAAGCTGAAGAAGACCGTCTCCGGGGCGCGCAGCGAAGCGCCCCCGGCCATCGCCTCTTCGCGCTTCAGGTCCTGCCATTGCGCTTCTGCCCGAGCCAGTTCGGCGCGCGAGTTGATCCCGGCCACTTCGCCCGGGTCGTGGGTCACGACGACGGCGCTGCGGCGACCAGCCTCGCGGGCGACGTTGACCACGTCGACGAGGTAGTATTCGCCCGCCGCATTGCTGTTGCCGACGCGGCCGAGCAACGCGAAGAGGTCTTCCGCCCGCGCCGCCATCAGGCCGGAATTGCACAAGCGGCAGGCGCGCTCGGCCTCGGTCGCGTCCTTGTGCTCGACCATCTTCTCGATCGTACCGTCGGCGCCCGCGATCACGCGACCGTACTGGAGCGTGTCGACGGGCTCGAAGCCGAGCACCACCACGGCGGGTGCATCGTCGGCGTGGAGCCGCTCGAGCATCATCCGCATCGTCTGCGGGCGTACGAACGGTACGTCGCCGTAGAGGATCAGGACATCACCGGCGAACCCATCGAGGCCGACCTCCGCCTGCTGGACGGCGTGCCCGGTGCCGAGCTGCGGCTCCTGCAGCGCCGTCGCCGCGCGCCCGGCGACCGCGCCTTCGATCTGTTCGCGCCCGCTACCGACTACGACCACCGTCCGCGCAGGCCCCAGTTCGTCGACGCTGGCCATCAGGTGATGGAGCATCGCCCGTCCGCCGATGGGGTGGAGCACCTTGTGCAGGTCGCTTTTCATGCGGGTGCCTTGGCCCGCGGCGAGGATGACGGCAGCGAATTCGTTCATGCCGCGCGCCATGCCACCGAATGGTTGCGGTGGGAAGAATCCCCGCTACCTGAGACCCGATGGCTGATTTCCCCTTCGATATCGTCGCGTTCGACCTCGACGGCACCCTCCTCGAGACCCACCGCGACCTAGGGACGGCGGTCAATCATGCGCTGACGCTGGGCGGGTTCGCGGTGGTGCCCTTCGAAAGCGCGAAAGACCTGATCGGCGGCGGCGCCAAGATCATGCTGAAGCGCGCGGTCGACGACCAGGGCGGCTGCGACGAGGGGCGCTTCCGCGAACTCTACAAGGCGATGCTGGCCTATTACGGCAAGCACTTCGCGGTCCACACCAAGCCCTATCCGCATGCAATTGAAGCGCTTGATTACCTGCGTTCCAAGGGTGTCCGATTGGCCGTCGTGACCAACAAGTTCGAGGAATTCGCGAACGGTGTGATTGGCGCGCTCGGCCTGGCCGATCGGTTCGATTGCGTGATCGGGGGCGACACCCTCGGCAAGGGCAAGGCGAAGCCCAACCCCGACCCGATATTCGCCGCCCGCGACCGGCTGGGCGGCGGGCGCATCGCTTTCGTCGGCGACAGCACCTACGACATCAAGGCGGGCTGCGCCGCGGGCGTGCCTACGATCGCGGTCACTTATGGCTATCACGACTGCGCGCCGATCGAGATGGGCGCGGATGCGGTGATCGATTCTCTCGACCAACTGATACCCGTTCTCGAACGGCTCTGACCGACCAGCCTGTTGCATCGTTGCGCGGATGGTGCCAACGCCGCCGCACACTTTACGGGCGCGTAAAGCGCGCCGACAGCCAGGAGAGTTCCGTCATGACCATCTCGTTCAAGGACAAGGTCGCCATCGTCACCGGCGCGGGCGGCGGTCTGGGCCGCGCCTATGCGCTCGAACTCGCCCGCCGCGGCGCGAAGGTGGTGGTCAACGATCTCGGCGGCTCGCGCGACGGTACCGGCCATTCCGACATGGCGCTGCAGGTCGTCGAGGAGATCGAGAAGGCGGGCGGCGAGGCGATGTCGAACGGCGCCTCGGTCACCGAATACGAGCAGATGGAAAAGATGGTCGCCGACGCGAAGCAGAAGTGGGGCGGCGTCCACATCCTGATCAACAACGCGGGCGTGCTGCGCGACAAGACCTTCGCCAAGATGGAGCCTGCCGACTTCGAATTCGTGGTCGACGTGCATCTCAACGGCTCGGCGAATGCCACCAAGGCGGTCTGGGAACTGATGCGCGAGCAGGCCTATGGCCGCATCCTGATGACCGCGAGCTCGACCGGACTGTTCGGCAACTTCGGCCAGGCGAACTACGGTGCGGCGAAGCTCGGCCTTGCGGGCCTTACCAAGACGCTGCAGCTCGAAGGCGCGAAGTACGGCATCAAGGTCAACACGCTGTCGCCTGTCGCCGGAACCCGCATGACCGAGGACCTATTCCCCGAGCAGGCGTTCAAACTCTTTGCGCCCGAGAACGTGGTTCCGGCCGCACTCTTCCTCGTCAGCGAGGATGCGCCGACCAACGCGATCGTCGGTGCGGGCGGCGGCGGCTACCACTCGGCGTGGGTGGTAATGAACGACGCCACCTGGCTGCCGGAAGGCGAGCGGACCGTCGAGGGCTTCGCCGCGAACTGGGACGCGATCTCGTCGCAGACCAACCTCCATGCGCCCAATTCGGGTGCCGAACAGTCCGGCGCGATCCTGAAGGCCATGCAGAAGGTCATGGGCGACGCCGCGCCGAGTTCGACGCGCGGCTGATCCGCCACCGTATTGACACAGTAATACAGTTCCGGCACTCTCCTCCGACTACAGGGGAGAGTGCCGATGTATTCCGACGAGGATATCCAGTCCGCAGTCGCTTCGGGCGCGGTGAGCGCCGAAGCCGCCGACGCCCTGCGCGCGCACGTGGCCGCGCGCCATGCCATGCCGCCGGGCGATGAAGAGCATTTCCGCCTGATAACCGGCTTCAACGATATCTTCGTGACCATTGCCGCGGTGATGATCCTCGTCGCGATGGCAGGGATCGGACAGGTCTTCACGCCCGATCTCCAAGGCCCGCCGCCTTTCTCGGGTGTCCTCATCGCCGGCGCCGCGTGGACGATGGCCGAATTCTTCACCCGCAAGCGCCGCATGGCGCTTCCCAGCATCGTACTGCTGCTCGCTTTCGTCGGCGGCGTGTTCGAGGCCTGCCTCGGCTTCTCGGCCATGGTGCTGACGATGCCCGACGAGAACCAGAAGGCCGCCGCTCTGCTGGGTGCGGGCTCCGGCCTGATCGCCGCGGTCGCGGCTTGGCTGCACTGGCGCCGGTTCATGGTGCCGATCACCGTGGCTGCGGGCGCTGCGGCCGTCTCGGTGACAGTGCTGGCGATCATCGCCGCCATCGTCGGCCCCGACAACCTCGGCCCCGATTCGCTGGTCGCGATGGTCTTCGTCTCAGGCCTTGCCGTCTTCGCGGCTGCGATGCGCTGGGACATGAGCGACCGCACGCGCCAGACCCGCCGCAGCGACGTGGCGTTCTGGCTCCACCTGCTCGCCGCACCGATGATCGCGCATCCGCTGTTCCACTGGCTCGGGGTGACACAGGGAGAGGACATCGGCATCGCGGCGGTGATCGGCGTTCTGGTGGTCTACATAGCGCTCGGCCTCGTCGCGCTCGCGGTCGACCGCCGCGCGCTGCTGGTCTCCGCACTTGCCTACGTCCTCGCGGCGCTAACGTGGTTGTTCGACCGCTTCGGTGCGGTCGAGCTCAACATCGCGCTCACCGCGCTGGTGATCGGGTCTGCCCTGCTGACACTCAGCGCATTCTGGACGCCGATCCGCGCCGGTATCGTCCGAGCGCTTCCCGCCGCGGTGCAGGCGCGCGTGCCCGCGCCCGGAATGCTGCTCGCGGCCTAGCTGTCGACGGCCTTGAGGAGACGACGCTCGACCGGGGCAAGCACCCCGGCGAGCTCGTGTCCGCGCTTCAGCACCTGGCCGTGTTCGCCGAACAGCGTCCACATCCCCTGCCGGTTGCGAAGTGCGGGCGTCTTCTCGATGCGGACCTGCGGACGCTCGGCGGCGCGGCGAAAGGCGGCGAAAGCAGCGAAATCGCGCGTGAAGTCCATCGCGTAGTCGCGCCACTCGCCCGCGGCGACCATCCGGCCGTAGAGGTCGAGTATTCGCATGAGCTCGACCCGCTCGAAACCGACCTGACTGGGCGCCTTGCCGGGAAACGGAACGATCGAAGCGCCCGGTCCCGTGCTCATGCGCGGATCATCCGCGCTTCGCCGTGCCGCGCCGCGCGACCGGCGCGGGGTCCGCGGTGGAGGCCTTCAAGGCGGCGACCTCAGCGCGCAAGCTCGCGAGTTCGTTCTCGAGCTTTTCGATGCAGTCGCGCCCCGGCGCACAAGGATCGTCGCACGGCGTGCCGTAGGGGATGAATTCCTTGATCCACTCTTCGGCGGGAACGAGCGTCGAGCGTGCCTTCAGCCCGATCATCGTCGCGCCTTCGGGCACGTCATCGGTGACCACCGCATTGGCGCCGATGCGCGAACGGTTGCCCACCGTGATCGGCCCGATCACCTGCGCGCCCGAACCGATGATCACGTTGTCGCCGATGGTCGGGTGCCGCTTCCCCTTCACGCCATTCGTCGGGTTCGTCCCACCCAGCGTGACGCATTGGTAGATCGTGACGTTGTCACCGATCACCGCCGTCTCGCCGATCACCGTGAAGCCGTGGTCGATGAAGAAGTTCTTCCCGATCTCGGCGCCCGGATGGATGTCGATCGCGGTCAGGAAGCGGCTGAAGTGGTTGATGAACCGGGCAAGGAAATAGAGCTTCGCCTCGTACAGCCAGTGCGCCACGCGGTGCAGGCCGAGGGCGAGGACGCCCGGATAGAGCAGGATTTCCCACCGCGAATGCGGCGCCGGATCGCGCGCGCGAACCGAGTCCAGGTAATCGGTCAGCTGGTCGAACATCGCCGCCAAGACTCCCACCAAAACGCCTTCAAAGCAAGCGCGGCTGCTCCGCCCCCTGCACCGCTTCGAGAGCATCGCGCCAGACCGACAGCGTCGGCGGCGCCTTCCGTTCGAGGCTCAGCCGGTCGATCGTCGCCACGACGGACTCGATCCCGGCGAAGCTGCGCTCCAGCCGCGGTGCGAGGTAAGTAAGCGCGCCGTCGCCCAGAACAAGCCCGCGCGCCTCGGCATGGGCGTCGATGAGGGCGGCAACCATCTCGTCGTCGGGCACCCCGACCTCGAGATGGAGCGCGGCGCCGAGTCGGCTGCGCAGGTCCGGCAGTGCGATGTCCCACGGATCGCGGTCGGTTACGAGAAGTAGCGCGTGGCCGCCCTCCTGCGCGCGGTTCCAGCGGTGGAACAGTTCGGTTTCGTCGACCGTCTCCGCGCCGTCGATCACTTCGATGTCGCCCTGCCCCGCGCACCAGCGCGCGAGCAGCGACTTCCCGCTGCGGGATGGTCCGGCGAGGATGGCGGTTCCGTATGGCCAGGCGGTCGGGTCGGCGAGCGCGTCGATCGCGGCACGGTTGGCATTGCCAACCACGATCCGCGCCGGGTCGTCCGCCCGCCGCATGGGTAACGGCAGCGCGATCTGGGCCATCAGCGCGAGATGGCGAGGCCAGCCCCGGCCGGGCGGACGGTGAAGCCGCGTGCACGCAATGCGGCGGCGAGCGCATTGACGTCGCCACCGAAGCTCACCGTCATCACCGAGGTTCCCCCGATCGCAGTGCTCGTCGCCGCCGCGCCGCGCACACCGGGTGTCGCGCGCACTGCCGAAAGCGACGCGTCGAACGCCCCTGCATTCGGAGTCGCGAACTGGACCGAGAAACTGCTCACGACCGCGGGAGCCGCGCCCGGTGCCGGAGTGGCCGCATCGGTCGGGCTGGCGGTCGCCGCGTCGGTCGCCGCGCGCTGGGCCCGCTCCTGCGCATCGGCTGCGCGGCCCATCTCGATCAGCTGCTGGATTGCGGGGCTAAGCTCGGGCCCGCCGAGGTTGAGCGTGGGGTCTGGCTTGAGGCGTCCGTCGGCAAGCGCCTGCTGGAACAGGCCGTTCATGCGCACGACCGCCTGGTCGAGCATCGTCGGCAGCGCCGCCTGGCTCGGTGCGGTCAGCGTGAAGCTGCCGAGCGCCGTGTTGTCGGGACCGTAGCGCGCCGTGAAGGTGCCCTTCACCGGCCCGCCCGGATACTGATGCCGGAGGTCGGCGACCGCGAACAGCACGTCCGACGCGCCGAATTGGTCGAGGACGTTGCGCCACCAGATGCGGCTGCGACGGGTCTCCTGCCCTGCGGTAAGCAGCAGCGAATCGCCGCCCGCGCCGACCGGGCGCACATAGTCGATGGTGCTCGCACCCGGCTGGTACTCGGCCCACGCGCGCTGCCACGGGTTGCGGATCTCGTAGACCGTCTGCGTTCCCGCGCTGTAGGTGACCGGCACCAGCAGCAGAGGCGCGGAATGCTGCACGTCGCCGCCCCGTCCCAGCAGGCCGCCGGCACGGGTCCGGTCGAACACGATGCCGAGCTTGGCGATGTAGCGGTTGGGGCCCAGTTCCTCGCTCTCGATCACCACCGATGAGACGAGCGAATAGAGCTGGCCGTCGGGAATCGACGGGCCGTCGATCTTTTTCCACGCGAGCTTCATCGCCTCGCGCCAGCCCTGTTCGCGGGCCTCCTCGGCCGACTTCGCGGTCACGTCCACCTCGATCCCGCCGACCTGGATGTCACCCGAAGCGGCCACCGCAGCAATACCGCGATCACCCGCGATCTGCGCGATCAGCGCGCGTCCCGCGAACGCCAGCACGAGAGCAGCGACCACGGCAGCGGCGAGGATGGCGGCGCGGCGCGGGTCGCGCGAGAGTGAAAGCGATGGGTGCATAGGGGAAAACTGGCGGCCTTTTGCCCAAACGGGCATGGAAATCCAAGCAGGAATGCGTCAGTGGACACACCATGTCGACGAATGGTCCGCCGCCACGCTCCTACACCTACGAATCGGCCGGGGTATCGATCGATGCCGGGAACGCGCTCGTGCGCGCGATCGGCCCGCTTGCCAAGTCGACCGCGCGCCCCGGCGCGACGAGCGAGCTCGGCGGGTTCGGCGGGTTCTTCGATCCCAAGGCGGCCGGGTACACCGACCCGCTCCTCGTCGCCGCGAACGACGGGGTGGGCACCAAGCTCAAGCTGGCGATCGACCACGACCGGCACGACACGGTCGGGATCGACCTCGTCGCGATGTGCGTGAACGACCTCATCGTGCAGGGCGCGGAGCCGCTGTTCTTCCTCGACTACTTCGCCACCGGCAAGCTCGAGCACGGAGTCGCCGAGCGGGTGATCGCGGGCATCGCGGAAGGCTGCAAGCAGGCCGGATGCGCGCTGATCGGCGGCGAAACGGCCGAGATGCCGGGCATGTACGCCGCCGGTGACTACGACCTCGCCGGCTTCTGTGTCGGCGCGGTGGAGCGCGGCGAGCAGTTGACCGGCGACAAGGTCGCGCCGGGCCACGTCCTGCTCGGCATGGCGAGTTCGGGTGTCCACTCCAACGGCTATTCGCTCGTTCGCCGCCTTGCCGATGACATGGGCTGGCGGATGGATCGCCCCGCCGTGTTCGACCCGGAAATGCGCCTGATCGACGCGCTGATCGCGCCGACGAAGATCTACGTGAAGAGCCTGCTTCCTCTCGTGCGCGCGGGCAAGATCGATGCGCTGGCGCATATCACTGGCGGCGGCCTGCTCGAGAACATTCCGCGCGTCCTCCCCGAAGGCGCGCACGCGGTGGTAGATGCCGACGCGTGGGAGCAGCCGCGACTGATGGCGTTCCTGCAGGCGCAGGGCAATATCGAGCCGGGCGAGATGGCACGCACGTTCAACTGCGGGATCGGCATGGTGCTCGCGGTCACGCCCGCAAAGGCGCGCGAAGTCGCGGCCGATCTCGAAGCCAACGGCGAAACCGTGTGGCGCATCGGCGAAGTCGTCGACGGCCAGCGCGGCTGCACCGTGAAAGGTTCGGCCGAGACATGGTCCGCCCGCGAAGACTGGGACGCGCAGCACCTTGCGTGAACCGGCGAAGGTCGCCGTGCTCATTTCGGGCAGCGGCACCAACATGGCCGCGCTCCTTTATGCGAGCCGCCTGCCCGGTGCGGCCTACGAGATTGTCCTCATCGCCAGCAACGATCCCGCGGCGGGGGGGCTGAAGCTTGCCGAGGCCGAGGGTGTGCCGACCTTCGCACTCTCGCACAAGGGCATGGATCGTGCAGCCCACGATGCGGCGATGGACTCGGCAATCCGCGAGAGCGGCGCGGATTACGTCGCGCTGGCCGGTTACATGCGGGTGCTGGGCGCCGACTTCGTGCGCGCATGGGAGGGCCGGATGCTCAACATCCATCCCTCGCTGCTGCCAAAGTATCGCGGCCTCCATACGCACCGCGCCGCGATCGACGCAGGCGACAGCCACGCCGGGTGCAGCGTCCACCTCGTGACCGAAGAACTCGATGCGGGGGAGGTTCTCGGCCAAACGAAGGTCGCCGTGCTTTCGGGCGACACTGAGGTGAGCCTCGCCGCCCGGGTCCTGATCGCCGAACATCAGCTCTATTCGCGCGTCCTCAACGAATACGTCTCGCGGCCTTACGACGCCGACTGGCTTGTGGCGCGGGTGCGCGAGCGGGCGATGGAACTGCCCCAGGCGGAAGAAACCACCAGCCACGGAATGCCGTGCTTCGGCGTCACCAAGGGCAAGAAATTCGCATGGGTCGCGGTCGATCATCACAACGACGGCCGCATCGCGCTGCTGGCCAAGATCAGCGGTCCGGACGAGCAGGCCCAGCTGATCGACAACGATCCGGAACGCTACTTCCGCCCGGCCTATTTCGGCAACGACTGGATCGCCATCCGGCTCGACCTCGGCGATACCGACTGGGATTCCATCTCCGACTGGCTGGCGCGAAGCTGGCGGGCGATCGCACCGAAGAAGCTCACCGCACTGATCGACGCGGCCGACCAGTTCTGATGGCCCCGCCCCGCGACCATCTGCTCGCCGTCTCCCCGATGGCGCGGCGGGCCGAGCGGGCACTCGAATGGACCTGGCGCTCGAGGCTGACGCCGAAGCCGCCGATCGATCCGGATTTCCTGTGGCAGGTTGGCGCGAGGGGCTACGACACGGCTGACGAGCGCGGTGGTAGGAGTGCCGACGACGTCGCGGATTTTCGCGAGCGTCTCGATCGCCTGTGCCGTTCGCTGCGCGAGGAGGCCGCACTCAACGCACTCGGACATACGATGGCCTATGGCCAGATCACCGGCGCGATCCGTAAGCGCCACGCGCTCGGGAGGCTATGGCGCCAGCGACCGGACCTCGCGGAAACCGACATCGCCGCGCCGATCATCGTCGTCGGGCAGATGCGCGCAGGCACGACGCGGGTGCACCGATTGCTGGCTGCCGATCCGGCGCACGCGGGAACCCGGTTCTGCAACGCGCTCGATCCCTTCCCCCGCAAGCCCGATTTGCGGCCGTTCAAGGCGGCAGTCGCCCTCGGCATCGCGCGGCGTATCAATCCTTGGCTCGATACGCTGCATCCGTTCGGCGCGACCCGGGCAGACGAGGAGATCGGCTGGCTCTCCGCCGCGCTGTCCCCCTGCGCTTTCGAGGCCCAGTGGCACATTCCCGGCTATGTCGCGTGGAGCGAGGCGCGCGACGCCTCTCCGATTTACCGTGAGTTCATCCGAATCCTTCGGACCGATGCGGCGTCAATGAACAACGCCGCGCAGCCGCGGGTGATCAAATGCCCGCAATTGGCCGAGGACCTTGCCGCGATCTCTGCGATCTTCCCCGATGCGCGCCTGGTCCTGCCAAGTCGCAGCGCAGATGCGGTGCTCGACAGTACGGTTTCGATGGTGGCCGGGCAATCGGCTTTCCAGTCCGACCAACGCACTGTGGCCGCCATTCGCAGCGAATGGCAGCGCAAGCTGGCGCTGCGCGAGACGCGCATCACCGCGGGACTCGCGGACCATCGTGGCCCGGTCGCGGCGGTGCGTTACGATGAACTCGGCGCCGACTGGCGCGCTGCCGTGGCGGCGATCTACGCCGACTTGGGCCTGACCCTGACTCCCGTTGCGCTCGCGGCAATGGAACGCGAGCAGGCCGTCGCCGAGCAGTCACCGCACCACGCGCACTCGGCTGTGGTCGGGCGGTTCTTGACCCTCCAGATTTAGCTGGCTCGTCGCCCGAGGCCGGGAATGACCGAGCCCACCCGCGCGCGATAATCGGTATAGCTGTTCCCGAAATGCGCGACGAGATCGCGCTCCTCGTGCGCGATGCCGATGAAGATGTAGACCGACATCCCGATCGCGAACAGCAGGTGGCCGTAGGTCATGTCCGGTGTCGCCCAGAACGCCAGAAGGAACCCGCTGTAGATCGGATGACGGATCCAGCGATACAGGAAAGGCGTGCGGAACTCCTGCGGCGGCGCCTCGATCCCGCGGCTGTGCCGCCATGCCTGTGCAATTCCGAACAGCTCGAAATGGCTGATCAGCCAGGTCGCGATGAACAGGATCGTCCAGCCGAGCAGGAACAACGCCCAGATGGCGATGCGAGCGCTCTCGTTCTGAACCGACCACACGGTGCCCGCGATAGGGTGCCAGAATGCGAACAGCGCGATCAGGCACAGCGCCGACGCGAGGCAATAGACCGACCGTTCGACCGCCGGTGGGACGATGCGCGTCCAGGCAGCCTTGAAACGCGGGCGCGCCATGATCGAATGCTGGATGCCGAACAGCGCGATGAGCGCAAGATCGATGACCGCGGCAATGATCGGGGGCGCATCGCGCCCCTTGTCGATATTGGTCGGCAGGATATCGAGCCCGGCGGCAAAGCCGATGAGGTAGAGGAACGAGGCAAAAAACGCGGCGTAACAGGCCAGCGCCACAGGAATTGCGAGAATACGAGACATCACTTCCCTCCCGAAAAAGCGATGCGACCCCGTTCTTTCTTAGCTACCTCGCGATACCACGGGCGGCGGAGACAACCAAATCGCTCGCTCAGGGCGTGCCGGGATATTCGGCGGCGCGATCCGAAAGGTCGGTTTTGTCCAGCGGCGCGTAGGTCCGGGTCATGGCGGGTGGTCCGCCTTCGGCCCACGACTGCCATTCGCCGATCAGGCCGTCGTCGCAGCGCGCCCGCCAAACGGAACGGCGGCGCCCGAAATCGGGGTTCGAGCTATTGGCCCAACCGCGCATCAGGACGAAGGGATCGGAAAAGCTGCTCGATTCGACATCGATGCGAAATCCGGGGTCCAGCGCGAAAACACGCTCGACCGCCTGCATGACCTTGTCGCGGCCCACGAGGCCCTCGCGCCAACTGTCGATGTAGGTAAAATCGTCGGAAATGAGGGCGTTCATCGCGCCGGTGTCATGCGCGTTCACAGCCGCGACAAAGCGCGCAGCAAGGCTCTTACACTTCCGGCCACGACCCCAGAGCATGGCGCCACCTAGCACGCCCAAAGAGGGCGCGCGAATCTATTTGCAATGCCGGATCAGGGGGGCGGATTCGGCCGCCCCCCTGAACGGATCAGCCGACCAGTTCTTCGGGCTTGAAGAAGTAGTCGATCTCGATCTTGGCGTTCTCGTCGGAGTCCGAACCGTGGACCGAGTTCGCCTCGATGCCTTCCGCAAAAGTCTTGCGGATCGTGCCCTCGGCAGCGTCGGCCGGGTTGGTCGCGCCCATGATGTCGCGGTTGCGCTTCACGGCGTCTTCGCCCTCAAGAACCTGCACCACCACCGGGCCGCTGGTCATGAAATCGCACAGCTCGCCAAAGAACGGACGCTCGGAGTGCACCGCGTAGAAGCCTTCGGCCTGTTCGCGGGTCATGTGAATCCGCTTGCTGGCGACGACGCGCAGGCCGGCATCTTCGAGCATCTTGGTGACTGCGCCGGTCAGGTTGCGACGGGTGGCATCGGGCTTGATGATCGAAAAGGTGCGGGTAACCGCCATGGGAGGTGTCCTTGAAACGGGTGTTGGGAGAGGTTGCGCGCGCCCCTAGCGGGGGGCTGCGCAGGGCGCAAGGGTCACGCCCGTTTGACCCACTTGCCGTCTTCCTGCTCGAAGTAGGAGCGGGTCACGTCGTCGCGGCCGTCGAACCGGCGCCAGACCGCTCGGGCCGCTTCTACCTGCGGCTGGGCGAACAGTAGGAAGGTGCGTTCGAATCCCTCGCCCGCATCGCGCCATTCTCCGTCGGCGAGTACGGCGACCGTCGCGCCGTTAGCAGCTTCGCACGTCGACGCCAGCAGGATCGGCTGGCGCGCTGCGTGACCGCCCGAAGCAGGCCCGTTGGCGAGAAACGCTTCGGGTTTCGCGTCCCACAGCGCCTTTCCGGTGGCCGCGCGCCGCTCGTCGTCTCCGTCGACTATCAGCAGACGGTCGCCCGAGGCGCGCACCCGCTCGGCGATCAGCGCGACGATCCGCTCGACCGGGCCTTGCGAATACTGCCAGAAGTCGATCTTCATGCGGACGAGCCCCCAATGCCCCTGCCGCTGCGGCGGCAACGATCGGAACAGTACTTCACGCTGTCCCAGTCACGCTCCCACTTCTTTCGCCAGGTGAAGGGCAGGCCGCAGGCCGCGCAGGTCTTGCTCGGCAAGTCGCCCTTCTTCTGCATCCTGGCCAAAGGCGGCGCCTACTTCTCCAGCTCGTCGCGGACGTAGCGGTCGATCAGGCGCACACCGTAGCCCGTCGCACCCTTGCCCCACGTGGCGCCGGGCTTCGCCGCCCAGACCATGCCCGCGATGTCGCAGTGTGCCCACTTGCGATCCTTGTCGATGAACCGCTGCAGGAACTGCGCTGCAGTGATCGAGCCACCTTCGCGCGGGCCGATGTTCTGCATGTCGGCGATCGGCGAATCGATCAGCTTGTCGTAGGCGGGCGAGAGCGGCATCCGCCACAGCTTGTCGCCGCTGGTACGCCCGGCTTTGAGCATGGCATCGGCCAGCGCGTCATCGTTGGCGAATACGCCGCCGTGCTCGAAGCCCAGGCTGATGACCATCGCGCCGGTCAGCGTCGCGAAATCGACGATCGCGACCGGGTCGTACTCCTTCTGAACCCAGGTCAGCGCGTCGCACAGCACCAAACGGCCCTCGGCGTCGGTGTTGAGCACCTCGACCGTCTGGCCGCTCATGGTTGTGACCACGTCGCCCGGACGCATCGCTTTGCCGTCGGGCATGTTCTCGACGAGCCCCATGACCGCGACGACGTTGGCCTTGGCCTTGCGCCGCGCCAGCGCGAGCATGGCGCCCGCAACCGCGCCCGCTCCGCCCATGTCCCACTTCATGTCGCCCATGCCCGGTCCCGGCTTGAGGCTGATGCCGCCGGTGTCGAAAGTAACGCCCTTGCCGACGAAGGCGGTCGGACGCGCACCTTTCTCGCCGCCGTTCCACTTGACGCACAGCAGGCGCGAAGGCCGCTCGGACCCCTGCCCGACCCCGAGCAGCGCGCCCATGCCGAGCTTGGTCATTTCCTCGACGCCGAGCACCGTCACTTCGAGGCCAGCCGCTTCATAGAGGGGCTTCACACGCTCGACGAAGCTCTCGGGGTAGATCACGTTCGCAGGCTCGGTGACCAGTTCCTTGGTCAGCTCGACCCCTTCGGCGACGGCAGCGGCATCGGTCCACGCCGCCTCGGCACCGTCCGGCGCGCCGATCGCGACGACCTTGGCGAGTGTCACCTTCTGCTCGTCCTTCATGCGCGTGTGATAACGGTCGTAGCGCCAGGTCCGCAGGCGCAGGCCCATGAGCAGCGCGGCCGCTTCCTCGGGACCGAGACCCGCGAGGTCCACCGCGATGGCGTCGGCGCCTGAGCACGCATACTTCGCCGAAAGCGCAGCCCCTGCCTTCTCGAGATTGGCGAGCCGCGCCTCGTCGGCCGGATCGCCCGTTCCCGCGAGCGCCACGCGCACCACCGCCCCATCCCTTTCGGCAAAGCCGTCGAACACCTGGCCTGGCTTGCCCTTGAAGCGCGCGGCCCGCGCGCCCTCGGCCAGCGCACGCTCCAGCCCGTCGGGCAGGCTGTCCTGCGCGACCGGGCGGGCAAGGATCGCGGTTCCGGCGGGAATGGCAGAGGCGAATTCTATCTGCATGGAAACTCCGAAAGAATGTTCATCCCGGCAATCGCGCACAATGGCGCATCCGGGGGCAGGATGGCGATTGCGATTAGGCGGCAGTGCTGCGATAGGCAAGCGATGCTCCCCGCCGGTAATGGAATGCAGCAAGCATCGTGTCGCCGCTTGCCAGCCCCCAAGTGCGGCGCGGTGCCGAGTGCCGTGGCGCTCGCCCTCGCCCTTCTGGCCGCGCCCGCGATGGCGCAGGATGGCGCGGCCCCTGGAATGGGATCGACCGAGCAGCCGCAAGGCACCCCGCCCGACCTGTCGACGCCGATTCCGCCGATCGATCCGGCGACGATGCCCGCCGCCCCCGCCAGCGACCGGCAGATCAATTTCGAAGCGAACGCCGTCTCCTACAATCAGGAGAGCGACACCGTTACCGCCAGCGGCGACGTGGTCCTGCGTAGCGAGGATCGCTCGGTCCGCGCCAACGAGGTCACCTGGAACCGCACCTCGGGCGTTATCGTCGCGAGCGGCGACGTCCGCTTCGTCGACGAGGACGGCAACCAGCTCTACACCAGCCGTATCGAACTGACCGACAAGTTCGAGGCGGGCGCGATGGAGGACCTGCTCCTCGCCCTGCGCGAAGGCGGCCGTCTCGCCGCCGCCAACGGCCAGCGCCTCGCCGACGGGACCATCGAGCTCACCCGCGCCGCCTACACCGGGTGCGAGGTCGTCGATACCGAGGGCTGCCCGCGCGAACCGAGCTGGCGCATCACCGCCGACCGCGTCGTCTATTCTCCCGCCGAGAAGAAGGTCACGTTCCGCGGCGCTTATCTCGAACTGTTCGGAGCGAAGCTGATCCCGCTGCCCGGCCTCGCGGTTCGTACCGACGGGCGGCCGGTATCGGGCTTCCTGATCCCCGACATCCAGTATTCGCGCAACAACGGGCTGGAGCTGTCGGGCAGCTATTACCTGCACATCGATCCCAGCAAGGACCTGACGCTCAGCGCCTATGCCTTCACCGGCGCGCCGCCGATGGCATCGGCGCAATGGCGGCACCTGACCGATATCGGCGCCTATCAGGTCACCGGATACGTCACATACAGTCGCCGGCTCGATCCGTTTGGCGGCATGGGCACCGGCAACGACCAGTTCCGCGGCTACATCTTCAGCAATGGCCGGTTCCAGCTCGATCCGAACTGGAGCATCGACTATTCCGCTCGCCGCGCGACGGATCGCACCTTTCTGCGCCGCTACGATATCAGCCGCGACGACCGCCTGCGCTCGCTGGTCGAGGTCGAGCGGATGGACGCCGATTCGTACCTGACGATCGCGGGCTATGCGACACAAACGCTCCGACTCGGGGCCGACCAAGGGCAGGTGCCGGTGGCGCTGCCGCTGGTCGACTACCGACGGCGCCTGACGCCGGATTTCCTCCCCGGCGTTCTAGAACTTCAGGCGAACTCGCTCGCACTGTTCCGCACCGACGGTCAGGACACCCAGCGGGCTTTCGCGGGCGCCAAGTGGGACATGAAGCGCGTGACAGGCCTCGGCCAGTTGCTGACTCTGACCGCGCTCGTGCGCGGCGACGTGTACCACTCGGACGAGAACGGCCTGACTGCGACCGCGATCTATCGCGGCAACCCGGGGTGGCAGGGACGCGGCGTGGCGCTCGCCGCCGCCGATCTCGAATGGCCGCTGGTCGGTTCCGCGTTCGGCGGCACGCAGGTGCTGACCCCGCGCGTCCAGATCGTCGCCACGCCACCGATCCGCAACCTGGCGGTGCCGAACGAAGATTCGCGGGCGATAGATCTTGAGGATTCCAACCTCTTCGCGCTCAACCGCTTCCCCGGCTACGACCGGGTCGAGGAAGGGCCGCGCATCACCTACGGCCTCGACTGGGAGCTGCGCCGCCCGAACTGGCGCATCTCGACGACCTTCGGCCAGTCGGTGCGGCTCAACAACCGCGCCACGATCCTCCCCGACGGGACGGGCCTGAGCGAACGCGTGTCCGATTTCGTCGGCCGGACCGACGTTCGCTTCAAGGACTTCGTGAAGTTCACGCACCGTTACCGGCTCGACAAGGACAACCTGGCGGTGCGACGCAACGAGATCGACGCGACCGTCGGCTCGAGCCGTACGTATGCCGAAGTCGGCTATCTGCGCCTCAATCGCGATATCGCCACGACGATCGAGGACTTGCGCGATCGCGAGGAGTTGCGCTTCGCCGGGAGGGTCGCATTCGCGCAGTATTGGTCGGTGTTCGGAGCTGGCGTGTTCAATCTGACGGACCGTAGCGAGGATCCCACGTTCACGGCCGACGGGTTCGACCCGATCCGTACGCGCATCGGCGTTGCGTATCAGGACGACTGCCTCGAGTTGGGGGCGACGTGGCGGCGCGACTACCTCGATCAGGGCGACTCGCGAAAGGGCAATACCTTCCAGTTCTACTTCGCGCTGCGGAACCTCGGTTTCCGGTAGTTGGCAGCGGCGCGTGAACAAGCTATCCGCCCAGCCGCACTCAGCTTGCGTTAAGCCGTTTTGGCCCAACCGCCCCTGCACAAACCGGCGCCTTTTGCGCGTCGTAACCATACGGACCTTTGCGTGATCGAACGAACCGTTTCCAAGTTGCTCAACGGCATCGCCGCGCTCGGCCTTGTCGCGTCTCCGGTCGTGGCGACCGCGCAGGAAGCGCAAGTTGGAGGCGGGCTCGACCTGCCGACGACATTCTCGGTACTGGGCAAGAACGATCCCAACGTGCGCAAGCCGACCGCGGTGGTGAACGGCCAGATCATCACCGGCACCGATGTCGATCAGCGCGTCGCGCTCGTCACTGCCGCGTCGAAGAACAAGATCGAAGGCGAGGAATTGCAGCGCCTGCGGACCCAGGTGCTCCGCAACCTCATCGACGAATCGCTGCAGATCCAGGCCGCGAAGGCTCAGGAGATCGAGGTCACCCAGCCCGAGGTCGACCAGACGTACGCCCGCGTCGCCGCGCAGAATTTCGGTCAGGACGTCGCCGCGATGGACGCTTACCTGACGAAGATCGGCAGTTCGGCCGGTTCGCTCAAGCGCCAGATCCTCGGCGAGCTTTCGTGGCAGCGCCTCCAGCGCCGCAACATCGCGCCGTTCGTCAACGTGTCGACCGAGGAAGTGAACGAGCTGATCGCCCGTCTCGAAGCGAGCCGCGGCACGGAAGAATATCGCCTCGGCGAAATCTGGCTCGCGTCGACCCCCGAAACGCGCGAGCAGGTGGCGGCCAACATCGGCAAGATCATCGAACAGCTTCGCGGCGGCGGCAGCTTCGTCGGCTATGCGCGCCAGTTCTCCGAATCGCCCACCGCGGCAGTTGGCGGAGACCTCGGCTTCGTGCGGCTCGAGATGCTTCCGGCGGAACTCGCTACGGCTGCCCGTCAGATGCAGGTCGGACAGCTTGTCGGTCCGATCGAGAATTCGGGCGGGTTCTCGATCCTCGCCCTGATCGACAAGAAGGCCGTGCTGATGGCCGATCCGCGCGACGCGGTGCTCAGCCTCAAGCAGATTTCGCAGGAATTCCCGGCTGGCACCACCGAAGCACAGGCGCAAGGCCTGCTGCAGAAATTCGTGTCCGGGGTGCAGTCGATGCGCGGCTGCGGCAGTGCGGAGGAAATCGGTGCGTCGATGGGCGCGCGCGTCGCCAGCAGCGATGGAATCGTCATGCGCTCGCTGCCCGAAGCGATCCAGGGCCTCGTGATGGATTTGCAGGTCGGCCAGACGACCGCGCCGTTCGGCGGCATCGAGGAAGGTGTCAGCGTCCTGATGCTGTGTGGCCGCGACGATCCTAAGGATGCCAGCGCTCCGAACTTCGACCAGTTGATGGCCCAGCTCGAGGACGACCGCGTCAACAAGCGCGCTCAGCGTTACCTGCGCGACCTGCGCAACGACGCGGTGATCGAATACAACTGACGACAGGCATTCCCGGCGATATGGGGGGCCGATGTCCCGGCCCTCCACCCTTTCTCCGATAGCCGTCTCGCCCATCGCGGTTTCCTTGGGCGATCCCGCCGGGATCGGGCCTGAACTGATCGCTGAGGCGTGGGCGCGTCGCGAGCGCGAGGGACTGGTGCCCTTCGCGGTGGTTGGTGGCGCGCGGCTGATGGCTGCAGCAGCCGCCTCGCGCGGTCTCGAACTTCCCATCGAACCGATCGCGTCGCTGGCCGAGGCAGGCGAGGTTTTCGTTCGCGCCCTGCCGGTGCTGGGCAGCCTCGACGGCGTCTGGCGGCCGGGTAAACCCGAGCGCGAAGGCGCGGCGCTTGCGCTCGCCAGCCTGGATGCGGCGACCGCACTTGTCGTCTCGGGCGAAGCGTCCGCGCTCGTCACCGGACCGATCGCCAAGGGCCTGCTCGCCGAAGTCGGATTCAACCACCCCGGCCAGACCGAATTCGTCGCCCATGCCTGCGGGGTGGCTGCGCAGGATGCGGTGATGATGCTCGCCGGGCCGCAGCTCCGCACGATCCCGCTGACGGTCCATGTGGCGCTCGCGCGCGTGCCAAGCCTTGTCTCTCATGACCTGATCTGCCGCCGCGCGCGGATCACGGCCGAGGCGCTGCGGCGCGACTTCGGGATCGAGCGGCCCCGCCTCGCGGTCGCAGCGCTCAATCCGCATGCCGGCGAGGACGGCCGGTTCGGCGACGAAGACCAGCGCATCGTCGCCCCCGCCATCGCCGCGTTGCGGGCCGAGGGCATCGACGCAAGCGGCCCCCACCCCGCCGACGCCCTGTTCTCGCCCCACGCCCGCAGCGACTACGATGTGGCACTGTGCATGTATCACGACCAGGCGCTGATCCCGCTCAAGGCGCTCGATTTCGATAGCGGCGTCAATGTCACCCTCGGCTTGCCGGTCGTGCGCACCAGCCCCGATCATGGCACGGCTTTCGCGATCGCGGGAACGGGCCGCGCCAGTGCCGGCGCGACGATCGCGGCCATCCGCATGGCCGGTGATTGCGCTGCGCGGCGGGCGGCGCATGGCTGAACTGCCGCCCCCCCAACTACCCCCTCTCCGCGAAGTCGTCGCGCGCCACGGGCTCTCGGCGAGCAAGGCGCTGGGGCAGAACTTCCTGTTCGACGAGCAATTGCTCGACCGGATCGCGGCCTTGCCGGGCGACCTCAAGGACAAGGCCGTGCTCGAAATCGGTCCCGGCCCGGGAGGGCTCACGCGGGCGCTCCTTCGGGCCGGGGCGCGCGTCACTGCGATCGAGATGGATCGCCGGTGCCTGCCCGCCCTGGCCGAGCTCGAAGCCGCGTTTCCGGGCAAGCTGCGCGTCATCGAAGGCGATGCGATGAAGATCGATTCCGACGCCACGATGGGCGAACCCTACGCAGTCGTCGCCAACCTGCCGTACAACGTCGGCACCGCGCTTTTCGTCCGCTGGCTGTCGGGCGAGACATGGCCCCCGCGCTGGACCAGCCTCACGCTCATGTTCCAGCAGGAAGTCGCCCAGCGGATCGTCGCCGCGCCGGGCACCGATGCCTATGGGCGACTGGCGGTGCTGGCCCAGTGGCGCAGCGCGGCGAAGCTGGCGATGAAGGTCCACCGCAGCGCCTTCACCCCGCCCCCCAAGGTGATGAGCGCGATCGTCCAAGTCGAACCGACCACGATGCCCGAAGGCGTATCCGCCCGCGTGCTCGAGCGCGTGACCGAGGCGGCCTTCGGCCAGCGCCGCAAGATGCTCCGCCAGAGCGTCAAGGGCGTGCCCGGCGCGCTCGACGCACTCGCCGCGCTGGGCATCGATGAGGCGCGCCGGGCCGAGACCCTGTCGGTGGACGAACTCGTCGCCGTCGCCCGCGCGCTCACGCGGTTTCCGACGAAGGGTTAGCGGCTTACGAGCGGAACAGGTTGGCTTCGGGAACCACGATGACAACCTGCAGGCCTTCCGGCGCCCAGGTTTTCGTCAGCGTGCCGGCCAGTTGCCGCTCCACGCTCATTGTCAGGAGACGACTCCCGAATCCTTCGTTTTCCGGGCTCTCCAGGATCGGCGGCCCTCCACGTTCGGTCCAGTCGATCGTGACATTCGGACCGTCGAGCCTGCACGCGATGTGCAGGGTTCCTTGCGCACTCGACAAGGCGCCGTACTTGGCCGAGTTCGTCGCCAGTTCGTGGATGACGAGGGCAATGGGAGTGGCGCCGCGATCATCGAGCCGGATCGGATCGATATCGATCCGAATTCGGTCGTCGAGCGTGCGATACGGGGCGAGAAGCTCGGTGATCAGCCCGCTCAACTCGCTCGTCGGCAGATCGGGTCTCGATTCATCACTGTGCGGGCGCGCGAAATTGTGCGCGCGACCCAGCGCCATCACGCGGCCGCTCAGATCGCGCAACGCGGTTCCGGAGTCGGTCGCAGATCGCTTCGTCAATTCGATCAGCCCGGCGATCACGGAGAAGATGTTCTTGATCCGGTGGCTAAGCTCGCGGCTCAAGACCTCGAGTTGCTCGGATGCGGACTTGGCGTCGTGGATATCGGTGCATGTCCCGATCCACCGGACGATTTCGCCGTTTTCACGTACCGGCAGAGCCCGGCCTATCGTCCAGCGGTACTCGCCGTCATGGCGCCGCAGACGATACTCGATTTCGTATGGCTCACCGGTTGCGAGCGAATGGCGCCATCGTTCCCACGCGCGCTCCTGGTCCTCGGGATGGAACATCCCATTCCATTCTTCGCCGTCGGTCGATCCCAAAGGCATGCCGGTAAAGGCGTACCATTGGGCATTGTAGTAGTCGTGGTAGCCGTCCGGTTGGGTCGACCAGACCATTTGCGGCATCGTGTCCGTCAAGACACGGAACCCCGCTTCGCTCGCGAGGAACGCTTCGACGCTCTTGTGCTGGTTCTCAGGCACTAACGGGGCCTGCAGACAGGGGACCTGATTGCATCGGCTAGTGAGCGCGTTCGTGCTGCATCTTCTGTTTGATGCGCTCTATCGTATCCACCAGAACCCGTTCGTCGATGGGCTTTTCGACCACCGGGAAATCGAAGGTGTTCAGGCCCGCCAGCTGTCCGGGATTGGCGGTGACGAAGACGATCTCCATACCCGCCGACTGGAGTGACGAGCCGATCTGCGGACCGGTAAAGCCATCGCGCAGATTGAGATCGACGAGCGCGAGATTGGGACCGACCTGGGCCAGGGCCAGCGCGCCATCGGTATCCCCTGCCGTGCCGATCACTTCCACGCCACAGGATTCAAGAATGGATTCGGCATGGATCGCTGCAAGGAACTCGTCTTCGACGATGATGGCACGCATGTATTGACTCGACTCTCGTCCAACTTGATGTGCCGGAAACGAGACGGCGGCCTGCACGTTCCGGTCCTTGCTCCCATTCTTTGCGCAGCGACATTCCTGCAACACGACCGATCGTCAGCCCTTCGCCACCTGACGCCAGTGATGCAGCAGCGGTTCGGTGTAGCCCGATGGCTGCTCGACGCCCTTGAACACGAGGTCGAGCGCGGCCCGGAAGGCCGGCCCGTCCTCGTTGCCGACGAGTGGCACGTAGGACGCATCGCCGGCATTCTGCGCGTCGACCTTGGCGGCCATCCGGCGCAGGCTGTCCATGACCTGTTCGGCGGTGCAGACGCCGTGGTGCAGCCAGTTCGCCATGTGCTGCGAACTGATCCGCAGCGTCGCGCGGTCCTCCATCAGGCCGACGTCGTGAATGTCGGGCACCTTGGAACAGCCCACGCCCTGGTCGATCCAGCGCACGACATAGCCGAGCAACCCTTGCGCGTTGTTGTCGAGTTCCTCGCGCACCTCGTCCTCCGACCAGTTGGTGCCCTGGGCGAGCGGGATCGCCAGCAGTTCGTCGAGGCCAGGAGCGTTACCCAGTTCCTTCTGCCGTTCGAACACATTCATCGTGTGATAGTGCGTCGCGTGAAGCGTGGCCGCGGTGGGCGACGGCACCCACGCAGTGTTCGCTCCCGCTTTGAGGTGGCCGATCTTCTGCACCATCATGTCGGCCATCATGTCGGGCGCGGCCCACATGCCCTTGCCGATCTGGGCCTTGCCCGACAGGCCGTGGGCGAGGCCGATCGCGACATTGCGCGCCTCGTACGACTGCAGCCAACTCGAGGTCTTCATCTCCGCCTTGCGGATCATCGGCCCTGCCTGCATCGATGTGTGGATTTCGTCGCCCGTCCGGTCGAGGAAGCCAGTGTTGATGAACACGATCCGATCGCGCACGGCGTGGATGCAGGCGGCGAGGTTGGCGCTGGTGCGCCGCTCCTCGTCCATCACGCCGACCTTGATCGTATGGCGGTCGAAGCCGAGCAGGTCCTCCACCGCGTCGAACAGGTAGTTGGTGAAGGCGCACTCCTCCGGTCCGTGCTGCTTGGGCTTGACGATGTAGATCGAGCCGGTGCGGCTGTTCCGGAACCGGCCGAGCCCGCGCACGTCGTGCGCGCCGATGGCGCTGGTGATCACCGCATCCATGATGCCCTCGGGCACCTCGCTGCCATCGGGCAGCCGGATCGCCGGGTTGGTCATCAGGTGGCCGACGTTGCGCACGAACAGCAAGCTGCGGCCGGGGAGGACGGTGTCACCCACGGTCACGTCGTCGGCCAGGCGGCGGGTCAGTTGCTTGCCGCCCTTTTCGAACGTCTCGGAAAGGTCACCGCGGATCACGCCGAGCCAGTTGCGATAGGCGGCGAGCTTGTCCTCGGCATCGACCGCCGCGATCGAATCCTCGAGGTCGCAGATCGTCGTCAGCGCCGATTCGAGGATAACGTCGGCGATTCCCGCCGGGTCGTCGCTGCCGACGGGCGTGGTCGAATCGAAGATAACTTCGATGTGCAAGCCGTTGTTGGAAAACATCTTGCCGCGCGCCGTCTCGCCCACGAACTGCTTCGGACCGGCGAGAGCAATGGCGTCCGGCCCGGCGAGGTCGACCCAGCTTCCGCTCGCTAGCGGCAGCGACTCGTCAAGAAAGGCGCGCACCTTGGCGATGACCGCCTGCCCCCGCGCCTTGTCGTAGCCGCCCGGTTGCGCCGGCGGAGCGTCGAGTGCGTCGGTGCCGTAGTAGGCGTCGTAGAGGCTGCCCCAGCGCGCATTGGCCGCGTTGAGCAGGAAACGCGCGTTGAGCACGGGCACCACCAGTTGCGGCCCCGCCATCGTCGCGATCTCGGGATCGACGTTCCGCGTGCCGATAGTGAACGCGGCAGGTTCGGGCACGAGGTAGCCGATCTGTTCAAGGAACGCGCGATAAGCCACCGCGTCGTGCGGCTGGCCACGGCGCTCGCGGTGCCAGGCGTCGATCTTTGCTTGGAGTTCATCGCGCTTGGCCAGCAAGTCGCGGTTGCGCGGGGCGAACCGGGCGAGAAGGTCGGCGAAGTCTTTCCAGAACCCCGCAGCGTCGGTGCCAAGCGGCGCCAGCACCTCGCTCTCGACGAACGCGGCCAGTGCCTGATCGACCTGCAGGCCAGCTTTTTCGGTGGTGCTCACAACGTCCCTCGTCTTTGGCTTGCCGACGGAATCGTCGGTATTTCAGACTTGCCCGGGGAGGAAGCGAGGCGCGCTATGGCCGCGCGAAGCCCTGTTTGCAACCATGGGGTTGGACGCATGCGCGCCGGGCGCTAGGAGCGGTTGCAGATGAAACCTGCTCCCGACCAGTTCACCGACAGCATCGATGGCGCGGCCATGCTCGCGCAGACGCGCGAATGGAGCGCGGTCAACACGGGCACCGCGAACCTCGCCGGTCTGGCGACACAGGCGGGGATGCTCGCCGACGCTTTTTCCGCGCTGCCGGGCGACGTGGAGTTGGTCGAACCCGCCCCGGTCACCGCGATCGCCGCCGATGGACGCGAAGTCGCGAAGGAGCACGGGAAGCACCTGGTCCTCCGGCTCCGCCCCGAAGCTGAGCGCCGGGTGCTTCTGACAGGGCACATGGATACCGTCTTCCCCGCCGACCACGCGTTCCAGGACCAGCACTGGATCGACGATGCCACGCTCGTCGGCCCGGGCCTTGCCGACATGAAGGGCGGGATCGCGGTGATCCTCCACGCGCTGACCGCTCTCGAGGCGACGCGCGCGGGCCAACCGCTCGGCTACGACGTGATGATCAACTCCGACGAGGAGACCGGTTCGCTCGCTTCGGCGGCGCTCATCGCGCAACTCGCGAAAGGGAAGTACGCCGCGCTTACCTACGAGCCGAGCGCGCTCCCTGACGGTACCCTCGCCCACGCGCGCGGCGGAAGCGGCAACTACTCGGTCACCGTCACCGGGCGCTCCGCTCACGCGGGCCGCAACCCGCAGGAGGGGCGCAACGCGATCGTCGCCGCGGCCGATCTTGCCGTGCGCCTCAAGGCGATCGGCCACGCCGGCCTGTCGGTGAACCCTGCCCGGATCGACGGCGGCGCGGCGAACAACGTGGTGCCGGACCATGCCGTCCTGCGCTTCAACATCCGCCCGAAATCGACCGAGGCGGCGACGGCATTTGAAAGCAATCTCAAGACATTGCTCAGCGAGATTCAGACATTGCACGAAGTAACGCTCCACCTCCACGGTGGCATCACCCGCCCGCCCAAGCCCGTCGATGCGCGCGCGCAGAAGCTGTTCGATCTGGTGCGGGAATGCGGGGCTGAGCTGGGCCAGGCAATCGGCTGGCAGCCTTCGGGCGGGGTGTGCGACGGCAACAACATCGCCGCGTGCGGCATCCCCGTGGTTGATACGATGGGCGTGCGCGGCGGAGCGATCCACTCGCCCGACGAATTCCTCATCGTCCCCAGCCTGGCCGAGCGGGCCGCGCTTTCGGCGCTCGTCCTCGCCCGCATCGCATCCGGAGAAGTCATTTGAGTTTCCGCCTCCGCGCCGCCCACCCGGGCGACCTTGAACCGCTCTACGAGATGGCGAAACTCACCGGCGGCGGATTTACCAATCTGCCCGCCGATCGCGCCTCGCTCGGCGCCAAGCTGGAGCGCGCCGAGGCCGCGTTCGGCCGCGAGGACGATTCGCTCGCCGACGAACAGTTCGTGCTGGTGCTGGAAAACGTCGAGACGGGCGAAGTGCGCGGCACCTGCCAGCTCATGACCCAGGTCGGCCAGCGCTGGCCGTTCTATTCGTACCGCATCACGACGCTGACCCAGCACTCGCAGGAACTCGAGCGCACGGTGCGCGCGGACCTGCTCAGCCTCGTCACCGATCTCGAAGGGTCGTCCGAGGTCGGCGGGCTGTTTCTCCACCCCAATGAGCGCGCAGGCGGCCTCGGCCTGCTGCTGGCGCGCAGCCGCTACCTCTTCATCGCGATGCACCGCGCGCGCTTCGCCGACCGCATCCTTGCGGAACTGCGCGGCATCATCGACGAGCGCGGCGGGTCGCCCTTTTGGGACGGCGTCGCGGGCCGGTTCTTCGGCATGGGTTTCCAGGAGGCCGACTATTTCAACGCGATCAACGGCAACCAGTTCATCGCCGACCTGATGCCCAAGCACCCGGTCTACATCGCCATGCTGAGCGAAAAGGCGCGCGAGGTGATCGGCCTGCCCCACCCCACCGGCCGCGCTGCCATGCGGATGCTGGAGCACGAGGGCTTTCGCCATGATGGCTACGTCGACATTTTCGACGGCGGCCCGACGATGACCGCGCGCACAAACGACGTGAAATCGATCCGCGATGCCCGGCCCGGCCGGGTCGGCAGCACCGATCTCGACATCGGCGAACGCGCCATCCTCGCCACCGGGACGCTCGGCTCGTTCCGCGCCGCGTTCGGGATGCGCGACGTCCACGCCGACGGCACGACCGACATCGACCGCAAGTCGGCCGCCGCGCTCGGCATCGGCGCGGGCGACGAGGTGTGGAGCGTCACGCGGTGAGCGTGCGCGAGATCAATTTCGACGGGATCGTGGGCCCCAGCCACAACTACGCGGGCCTCAGCCTCGGCAACCTCGCCGCGACGCGCCATGCCGGCACCGCCAGCTTCCCCCGCGCCGCGGCGTTGCAGGGTCTCGCCAAGATGCGGAGCAACATGGCGCTGGGGCTGGCGCAAGGATTCCTCGTGCCGCTGCCCCGCCCCAACCCGGACTATCTCGCACGGCTCGGCGCGAGCGAGGATACCGATCCCGCGCTCACTGCGGCGGCCTGGTCCGCCTCGTCGATGTGGACCGCGAACGCCGCCACCGTGAGCCCCGCGGCCGACACCGCGGACGGACGCTGCCACCTTACTCCGGCCAACCTCGTCACCATGCCGCACCGGGCGCAGGAATGGCCCGACACCGCGCGCCAGCTCAAAGTCGCATTTGCCGACACCGCGCATTTCATGCTTCACGACCCGGTCCCGCCGAGCTTCGGCGACGAAGGCGCAGCGAACCACATGCGGCTGTGCGAGCGCCACGATGCGCCGGGTGTCGAGGTCTTCGTCTACGGCCGGAGCGGCGGCGCCTTCCCTGCTCGCCAGCACGAACAAGCGAGCCGCGCGGTCGCCCGCCTCCACGAACTGGACCCTGCCCGCATCGTCTTCATCGAGCAAAACCCCGCCGCGATCGCCGCGGGTGCGTTCCACAACGATGTCGTCGCAGTCGCCAACAGCCGGGTGCTGTTCACCCACGCCGAGGCGTTCGCCGACCAG
This sequence comes from Tsuneonella sp. HG094, assembly GCF_053819285.1. NCBI lineage: Bacteria > Pseudomonadati > Pseudomonadota > Alphaproteobacteria > Sphingomonadales > Erythrobacteraceae > Tsuneonella > Tsuneonella sp. HG094. The sequence continues at coordinate 745,882 of NZ_JBSORA010000001.1, read as the reverse complement.
GCCGCGTCGTACGAAGCGATCCGGCGCGCATTCCCCCCGCTCGAGGTGGTCGAAGTGCCCACGGACGCGGTATCGCTCGACGATGCCATCCGCAGCTACCTGTTCAACGCCCAGCTCGTGACCCTGCCGACCGGCGAGAATGCCCTGATCGTGCCCACCGAATGCCGCGAAAATGCGAACGTCGCGGGCTATCTCGATACCCTCGTCGCGGGGAATGGCCCCATCCGCCGGGTGGAATACGTCGACGTGCGCCAGTCGATGGCAAACGGCGGCGGTCCGGCATGCTTGCGATTGCGCGTGGTCGCCGATCCCGCGACCGTAGACCCCCGCTTCCTGCTCGACGAAGGCAAGGCCGATGCGATCGAAGCGACCATCGCCGCGCACTGGCCCGACCAAATCGATCCTGCCGATCTCGGACGCGCGTCACTGGTAGAGCAGGTGATTTCGGCACGGGCGCGGCTCCTCGATACGCTCGATCTCGAGAATCTGGGTTAACGCGCTGGACCCCGCGTCGCCCTGGTTTACACTCCCACATTCGTTAACCTTCGCGGGGCGCGGTACACCGTCGTTGGCACGGTATTTGCTCCCCACGGTGTTAAGGAAGTTGTGGGTACAATGCTCAAGAAGATCCAACGGCTGTTCATCATCAAGACGCGGTTCGAGGCGTGCCTGATCATCTACGCCCTGGGCCTGGGTGCGTGCGAACGCGGGATCCATTACATGGAACAGTATCCCGGCTTTGGCGGCAAGCTGCTGTTCCTCGCCGCCACCGGGTCGGTCTTCCTCGGCGGCGCGAAGATCTTCGACTGCATCCGTTTCGAGCAAGAGAAGCAGGACGCTTCGAAAGCGACTGCAACAGTCGAACCAACCGTCTGATTCGCACTCGTTTTCGAGGATAGGTGGGGCGGTTCTGTTGCTAGGCCCGCCCCGGGCCCCCGGTTTCCGATTCTGTTACCCGGTTCGGTCCGAACCGTGCTCAAGTCTTTGTAACGTCAGGCCGTTAGGCCCTAAAATTACGCAGCGAGAGCAAGTGCGTCGTTGTCGTTGGCACTTGTGTGTTGTGAGCCTATTTGCGGGTTACTCAGCCCGAGCAAAAACGATGCTTTTCAATACACGTCGATCCTAGTTCGGCCCCATCATTTTCCCCGCAACGTCGGGGAAGGTGGTGGAGCCGCCGGGTACTGCCCCCGGGTCCGCTGTATCTATTGCACACCGCAATTTATCGCCATAGCCGGGCGAACCCGGCACCGCCCGATATAGGCGATGCCGGCTTAATGTGAAGTGACTTGCCGCAGGCCGAATTACGGGCGCCGCTTCAGCTCGTCGCGGATTTCGGCGAGCAGCTCGACCTCGGTCGGGCCGGCGGGCGCATCGGGCGCCTTGTGCATGGCCTTGTTCGCCGCCTTGACGATCAGGAAGATGATAAAGGCGACGATCACGAAATTGACCGCGGCGGTCACGAACTGGCCATAGCCGAGCATGGCCACACCCGCTTCCTTGAGCGCGGCGTAGCTTGTGGCGTCGCCCTTGAAATCCGCGGGGATCGGCCCGAGCCGGAGGAAGTAGTTCGAGAAATCGAGGCCGCCGAAGATCGCGCCGATCAGCGGCATGACGAGATCTTCCGTGAACGAGGTGACGATCGCCCCGAACGCCGCACCGATGACGACCGCGACCGCCAGGTCGAGCACATTACCGCGCGCGATGAACGCCCTGAATTCCTGCAACATGCGATTCCCTCCACCTTGAAATGCAAGACCTGTGTCGCGCGGAAAAATCGGCGGGTCAATTGGTCCGCATTTCCTTGAATGCCGCCCTTGGTGTGCTAGATTCGCAATACAGGTGGGCCCGATGCCCGCCGCATTGGGAAGAAGGGGTTTGTCGATGAACTTCACCGCCATCCGCCGCGCAGGGCTCGTCGCACTGGCAGCGCTTGGGCTCGCATCGTGCGGGATCAACTCGATTCCGACCAAGGAGGAGACCGCCAAGGCCCGCTGGGCCGATGTGGAGGCTGCCTTTCAGGAGCGTGCGAATCTCATCCCCAACCTCGCCGAAGTGGCCAAGGGCGCGGCCGAACAGGAGCGCGGCATCCTGACCGACGTGATCGAAGCGCGCGCCAAGGCGACCAGCGTGACAATCACCGCCGATGACCTGACCGACGAAGCGAAAATGGCCGAATACCAGGCCGCGCAGGGCCAGCTCAGCGCCGGCCTCGGCCGCCTGCTCGCCAACTTCGAGGCCTATCCCGACCTCAAGTCGATCACCAATTACCAGATGCTCCAGGGACAGCTCGAAGGCAGCGAGAACAAGGTCCGCATCGCCATCCGCGACTACAACGAAGCGGTGCGCGACTATAACACCGAGATCCGCACCTTCCCGAGCGCGATCGGCGCCAACGTGATCTACGGATCCAAGCCGATCGTGCCCTACAAGGCCGTCACCCAAGGCGCCGAAGTCGCCCCGACGCTCGACATGACACCGTCGGGCTCGGCAACCAAGACCAACTGACGGACCGCTGGTGCGCGCACTCGCGCTTCTGTTCGCCACGCTGGCGGCGCTGTTCGCGTCGCCGGCTCTGGCACAGGACTTTCCCCAGCTGTCCGGCCGGGTGGTCGATGCCGCGAACGTCATCCCGGCGGACGTCGAAGCCGCGCTCGATGCGAAGGTGACGGCGTTCGAGGCGCGCACCCAGCGTCAATTCGTGGTCGCCACGGTGCCAAGCCTCGAAGGCTACGACATCGCCGACTACGGTTATCGCCTCGGCCGGGCGTGGGGCATCGGCGACAAGGACCGCGAGGACGGCGTGATCCTGCTGGTCGCGCCGAACGACAAGAAGGTGCGGATCGAGGTCGGCTACGGCCTCGAACCCGTCCTGACCGACGGCTACTCCACGCTGATCGTGCAGAACACGATCCTGCCCGCGTTCAAGAAGGGCGACATGCCCGGCGGCATCGTCGCGGGTGCCGACGCGATCATCAGGCAGCTCGAACTGCCGCCCGAGGAGGCCGCCAAGGTCGCGCAGGCAGCCGAGGCAAGTGCCTCGGAAGGCGACGGCGGTTTCCCGTTCGGCCTGATCGTGTGGATGGCCTTCCTGTTCCTGTTCTTCATCCTGCCGATGATGCGCGGTCGCCGTCGCGGCGGGCGCCACAACGGTACGCTGACCGGCAGCACGGTGGGCGACATCGTGCTGTGGGAGGTCGGCAAGGGAATCGCCCGCGGCGCGTCCGGCGGCGGCGGCGGCTGGGGTGGTGGCGGCTTCGGTGGAGGCGGTGGCGGCTTTTCGGGCGGTGGCGGCAGTTTCGGAGGCGGTGGCGCCTCCGGGGGGTGGTGATGGCGTACTTGAGCGAAGCCGAACACGCGCAGGTGTCCGCCGCGGTCGCCGCTGCGGAGGCGCACAGCGCGGGCGAAATCGTGACCGTGCTCGCCGATCGGTCCGACGGGTACAGCGACATCCGCCTCGCCTGGTGCGTGCTCGCGGCGACGACCGCGCTCGCGGTGCTGGCGCTGCTGCCGGGCTTCTACCTGCCGCTGGTCGATGCGGTGCTCGGCGGCTGGAACCACGAATGGTCGCCGCAAGCGGTGCTGACGCTCGCGCTGGTCGTGGTGATCGCCAAGTTCACCGGCATGTGGCTGATCCAGCTGTGGGAGCCTCTGCGCTTCTGGCTGATCCCGCCTCCGGTGAAGAAAGCGCGCGTGCGCGACGCAGCGGTGCGCCACTTCAAGGTCGGCGCCGAGCGTCGCACCCACGGTCGCACCGGCGTGCTGATCTACCTCTCGATGCGCGAGCACCGGGCCGAGATCGTCGCCGACGAGGCGATCGCCTCCAGGGTCTCGGCAGAGGTATGGGGCGGCGCCATGGCCGACATGCTGGTGCACATTCGTGAAGGCCGCGTGGCAGAGGGTCTGGTTGCCGCGGTTACCGATGTCGGCGCGGTGCTCGCCGAGCATTTCCCGCGCGCCGAGGACGACACCAACGAACTGCCCGACCGGCTGATCGAGGTCTGACCGTTCGCGCCGGGCGGATCGAGGCTTTCCTACAAGCACCGGTCCATGCCAGTGACAGCGTGCGAATGCAGTTCTTCGGGAGAGGCACCCAAATCCAGGCTTCCCCCTCCCGACAAGCGCTGCGTTCTGGTGTCAACTTCGTGTCACCTTTCGAGCCGGAGAATGCTGTGCCGCCCGCAGATTTCGTCAGCCACGATCACGATGCCGACCAGCCCGAAGAGATCGTCTGGCAGGGCAAGTTCGTCACCGCAAAAAGGCGCGGGCGGTGGGAATACGTCGGCCGGTCGCGCAATATCCGCGCTGCGGTCATCCTCGCGATCGAGGACGGCCACGTCCTTCTGGTCGAACAGTACCGCGTCCCGCTCGGCAAGGTCTGCCTCGAACTTCCTGCCGGTTTGATCGGCGATGACGAGGGCTCCGCCGATGAGGATCCGCTCGCCGCTGCGGGTCGCGAACTGGAGGAGGAAACCGGCTGGCGCGCAGCCGAACTGGTCGACGTAGGAGAGTTCTTTAGTTCTCCCGGTATGCTCGGGGAGAGCTTCACGCTGGTCCGCGCATCGGGCCTCACGCAGATTGGCCCGGGTGGCGGGACCGACGGAGAGGATATTACCGTCTACCGGGTCCCCCTTGCCGATCTCCCGGTTTTCGTCGAAGGACGCAGGGCTGCGGGCGTCGGGATCGACGTTCGAATAATGGGTCTGCTGCTGGCGGGCGAGTTCTGACGGGAGAGATTGATGGCTGGACGGGTTGCGGGCAAGCTGGCGCTGGTGACCGGCGCGGCGCAGGGGCTAGGCGCGGCACACTGCGAAGTGCTCGCCCGCGAAGGCGCGCGGGTGCTCTGCACCGACATCAACGGCGCAGGCGCGGAAGAGACCGCCGCACGGATCAACGCGGCGCACGGTGCGGGCACAGCCTTCGCCATGCAGCAGGACGTCACCAGCGAAGACGGGTGGAACGCCGCGATCGAAATGGCGCGCGATAGCCTCGGCGGCCTGAGCGTGCTGGTGAACAACGCCGGTGTCGGCGTGCGCGGCAATATCGAGACCTGCACGCTCGAAGAATGGCGCCGCGGCTTCGCGATCAACGTCGAAAGCGTGTTCCTCGGCTGCCAGAAGGCGTTGCCGCTGATGAAGGACAACCAGCCCGGCAGCATCATCAACATCAGTTCGATCGCGGGCCTGATCGCGAGCGACACGATGCCCGGCTACAACGCCAGCAAGGCGGCGGTGTGGATGCTGTCGAAGTCGGTCGCGCTCTATTGCGGGAAGATGGGCTGGAATATCCGCTGCAATTCGGTCCACCCGACTTTCGTCGACACGCCCATCCTCGACGGGATGGCAGCGGGCCGCGACAAGGCGGTGATCATGGACAAGCTGGCGCGGCAAATCCCGCTCAAGCGGGTCGGCGAGCCACGCGAAATCGCCGATGGCGTACTGTTCCTCGCCAGCGACGAGAGCAGCTTCATGACCGGCGCCGAGCTCAAGCTAGACGGCGGCATCAGCGCAATGTGAAGTGAAGGAGGGAGCCCCTTCAAGGAGCTCCCTCAGTCGGCGATCAGCGCGATCGCGAGGTAGACCAAGATCAGCGATCCGAAGCCCAGGATCGTGCCGGCCACGAAGGCCACCCGCACGATCATCGGGTCGATGCCGGCCCAGTTGGCGATCCCGGCGCAGACGCCCGAGATCTTGGCGTTGCGGCGGTCGAGCGCGAAGCCCTGCTTCGCGGGGACGACCGCCGGTGTGTCGCGGCGGCCGGTCATCACGCGATCATCCCGCCGGGGAGCAGCGCACCGCCGTTGGCCGGGGCAATCGCGGCGGCGAACATCACGAGGCTGAAGACGAGCGAGAAGACCGCAGCGGCAGCCTTGTTGTTGAGGATTTCCATTGTCGTATTCCCTTTTCCTTGGTCCGGCGGACCGTTCCGCTGGATGCAGGACACATCGCAAGGGCCGTGCCAATTTCGAAAAACGGCGGAATTCCGCCACTTTCGCAAAGTGGAGGATAAACGCAGCATGAATACCTTGCTCATGTTGGGGAAATTTCACCAACTGTTGGGATCGGTAATTTAGCGGGTGGCGGTAAGGCGCTCGCCGCCCTATCGCGGTCACTCTCCGATGGCGCTCGATCGCATCTCCCTCACCCATTTTCGCAACCACGCCGCGACCGCGCTGGAGGGGGCGGGCACGTTCAACCTGCTCGTGGGCGACAACGGCGCGGGCAAGACCAACGTGCTCGAAGCATTGTCATTGCTCGCGCCCGGACGCGGCCTTCGCCGTGCTCCTCTTCCCGAGATGGCGGCGAGCGGCGGCAGCGGCGGCTTCGCGATCGGCGCCTCGCTCGTGGCGGACGGCGAGCCCGTGCGCCTCGGCACGCTGACGGATCCCGACCGCCCCACCCGACGCGCGGTACGCATCAACGGCGCGGGCGCGAGTGCGCTGGCGCTGGCCGAATGGCTCGCCCTCGCCTGGCTGACCCCGGCGATGGACGGGCTGTTCATGGACAGCGCGGGTGCGCGGCGCAGGTGGCTCGACCGCATGGCGGTCGCGCTCGACGCCGGGCACGCGCGCGCCGCATCGCGCTACGAGGCAGCACTCCGCGAGCGCAACCGCCTGCTGGCCGCTGAGGCCGTGCCCGACCCGCTTTGGCTCGACGGGATCGAAGCGCAAATGGCGGAGGCAGGCTCGGTCCTCGCCAACGGACGCGCGCGCCTGGTCGAGGCAATTCAAGCGGAGCTCGCGACCCTGCCCGACGAGCCTTTCGCGCGGCCCGAGCTGAGGCTCGTCAGCGGCAGCCCGGCCGACCCGGCGCAATGGCGTGCGGCGCGAAACTCCGACCGCGCGGCAGGACGCACGCTCTCCGGCCCGCATCGCGACGATCTGGCCGTGACGATGGCAGGCAAGGACCAGCCTGCCGCGCTCTGCTCCACCGGCGAACAGAAGGCGATGCTGATCGCGGTGACGATCGCCCACGCCCGCCTTGCCGCGCGAGGCCGGGCGAGCGTGCTGCTCCTCGACGAGGTCGCCGCACACCTGGACCCGCTGCGGCGCGAGGCGCTCTATGCGCGGCTCGCCGACACCGGCGCACAGGTCTGGTTCACGGGGACAGAGACCGCCCCATTCGAGCCGGTGCTCGACAGCGCGTCGGTGTGGCGGGTGGCAGGCGGTTCGGCGACGCGCGAAAGCTAGCCGCGAACCGTCAGCACATCTGTGCAATCGGCGCAGAGATCGGCGTTCTTGTGCGCCGCAGCCATCTCGGCTTTCGAGACAGAAACTGCCGCGCTCTCTGGCCGCCCCATCGACCAGTTCTTCTGCATCCGGACCTTGGGGTTGGGCGCGCACCAGATTTCGCCCGTCGCGTCGATCGCGGTGATCCACAGCAGATTATGTTCGGGTCCGTAGTCGATCATGCCGATCGCCTGCCCGTCGCCCTTGCCGAGGACATGGAGGGGAATCGGTGGGTTGAGTTGGGTGAACATGGAACAGACGTCCTTTCGCCTGTTCAACCGGTCGGGCGAGCCCCCGGTTCCAATCTTGCCTAATGTGAGCCGTAAAGGCCGTCAGGCCCTCGAGGCGACCTTCGCCTCCAGCGCGGCAACGCGGTCGGCCAGCTTCTCGCTATCCTCGCGCGCCCGGGCGGCCATGTCCTTGACCGCGTCAAATTCCTCGCGGCTGACGAAGTCGAGCCCGCCGAACGCCTCGCGCATCCGTTCGCGCGCGCCGTCCCGCGCCTCGCGTGTCATCCCGGCAAAGGTGCCTGCCGCGGCGTTGGCGAGTTTGACAAAGTCGGCGACGAGTGGGTTTTCGCTCTGCATGGCGGCTATGTGGCGTCCACTCTCGCGCCCGGCAAGTCAGAATTCGTAACGCTCGACCGCCCCGTTCGCGCTCTGCGTGATGCCGCCGCCGGGATTGAGTTCGAGGAACTGCCAGTTGAGCACGCTCGCAAAGGCGATCCATGTGAGGTAGGGCAGCAGCAGGACCGCCGCCATCTTGCGAACCCGCCAGAACAGCGCGATCGTGATCAGCACCAGCACGTCGAGCACGCCGATCACGATCATCGCGGCGCGGATGTCCTGCATGGCGAAGAACACCGGCGACCAGGCGAGGTTGACGATGAGCTGGATCGCGAAGAACGTGATCGCAAGGCCACGCCCGCGCGCGCCCCAGGCCGCGCAGACCATCGCCAGCGCGAAGCCCATCAGCGCGTATAGCACCGTCCAGACGATGCCGAACCACATCGGCGGCGGGAAGATCGCGGGCTTCACGAGCGACTGGAACCACAGACTGTCCGCACCGCTGCCCGAGAGGCGGCCCGACAAAAAGCCGAGCAGCATGACCAGGGGAACGGCAAACAACGCCCAACGCAAGAGGCTGGCACGCAACTGTCCGCGCGAGGCGAGAGCGGTCATGGAATCTCCTGTTCGGCCGATTCGTCGCCGGATGTGTGGCCGAGCGCCGATGCGGGCGCAACGGTGCCACGCCTCGCGACGATGAGGAACTCCACATTCCCTTCCGGTCCCGTGATGGGACTGGTCTCGATTCCGTCGACCGACCAGCCTTCGCCGACCAGCCAGTCGCGCACTTCGTCGCACACCCGCGCATGGAGCGAAGGGTCTCGCACGACTCCGCCCTTGCCGACTTCCTCGCGGCCGACTTCAAACTGTGGCTTGATCAGCGCGACGAGGCGGCAATCGGGCGCAGCCAGCGAAAGCGGGCGTTCCAGTACTTTGGCGAGCCCGATGAACGATGCATCGCAGACGACCCAATTGCATGGCGCGCCGATCAGTTCGGGCGTCAGGATACGCGCGCTCGTCTGCTCGAGAACGGTGACGCGAGGGTCCTGCCGCAGCTTCCACGCAAGCTGGTTAGTGCCCGAATCGACCGCGAACACGTGCGCTGCGCCCTTGTGCAGCAGGACGTCGGTGAAACCACCGGTCGAACTGCCGATGTCCATCGCGATCGCATCGGTCGGATCGAGCGCAAATTCCTCAATGGCATGGGCGAGCTTGATCCCGCCGCGCGAAACCCACGGATGGTCGCGCCCGCGCACTTCGATAGCAGCGTCCTCGGGCAGGCTCGTGCCCGCCTTGTCGAGCTTGCGTTCGCCGAGGAACACGAGCCCCGCCATGACCAGCGCCTGTGCGCGCGAGCGGCTCTCGGCGAGGCCGCGATCGACGATGATCTGGTCGAGGCGCTTCTTTCCCATGGGAGCATCATCGCCTAGCGTGCGTTGATCGGGTGTCAAACCGGGAGAAATCATGCGTTTTCGTGGAAAGTTGATCGTTGCAGCCTGTATCGGCATCGCCGCCTGCACCGCACCGCGGCCGGCGCCGACGCCGACCCCGCCGCCGATCGACCAGCCGCGCCCCACGCCGACGCCCACTCCGCCACCACCCGTCCCATCCACCAACTGGATGGACGCTGCCCAGACGCCAGGAGACTGGTACTATCGCAGCGGCGGCGGAACGACGCGCGCGCTGTTCGGCAGCGCCAACGCCGACGCGCGATTCGCGATCACCTGCTACCCCGCCCAGCGCTCGATCACGCTCGCCCGCGCGGGCAGCGCGAATGGCACCGTACCGATGCGGATCTTCACCGAGTTCCGCAATCGCTCGCTAGACGCGGTGCCGTCGACCGACGGCGCGCCTTCTCTTATCGCGAAGCTCGCCGCGTCGGACCCGATCCTTGATGCGATGGCATTTTCCAAAGGACGCTTTGCGGTGGAGACCGGCAACCTGGAACCGCTCTACCTGCCGAGCTGGCCCGAGATCACAAGGGTAATCGAGGACTGCCGCCGCTAGCGATTCCGGGCACAAAAAAGCCCGCCACCGAAGGCAGGCCGGAAACCCCAATTCTGACGGTGAATAACCTGCATCTCAGCTTCAGGGGACCGAAACCCGCAGAAAACTGCCGATTTCCGTCCCCTATCGTAGTTCGGATTCACGGTCAAATTAAGTGCGCGGTCAAAATGCGGTCAAATCGGGTCAGAATTTCATCTGAGGTGGCCCTGAGCGTTTTTCGCAAGAGGAAGTAGCGACGCCTTCATAACTGCCATCAGCTTTGTAGTAGGTTTCCGTCAGCAGCCCTGTTTGCCTGTCAACTACCGTTTCCATCCGTTTTCGCTGGCGCGAAACCGGATCGAGGTAGCGGATCGTGCGGCTTATTCTTGCCGAAGTTATCGAGACCGGACCACACTGGTTGTCGGCCCGCCTGCAAGTGTCCTGAAACTCACCGTTCCGCCAAGCAAGAAACTGTCCTGACGATGGTCGAAGAAGCCAATTAGAAACTCTTTTTGTGACACCGGGTGGGGCGGTGCCAACACACTCTAAGTAGACTACCTCGGCACCTTGGCCGCTGGCCGGATTGTCAGAGCAGCCCACAATCAGAGCGCAACAGACATATACGTGCACCCGTCTCATTTTGCTTTGGCTTTGCGACCACGCTTCTGCGTCAGACTCTTCCCGAGACCGATGGACTTGGCCATCTCGGAGCGCTGCGCAGAATAGTTACGGGAAACCATCGGATAATCGGCGGCGAGGCCGAACGTCTCCCGATAGGATTCTGGCGTGTAACCGTGCCCGCTGATGTGCCGCTTCAAAGTCTTGTAGGGCTTCCCGTCGATCATCGATAGGATGTGATTATCGTTCGACAGGCTCTTGCGCGCGGTGACCGCACCCTGCGGCTTCTCGACTTCGGGCCCCTCAATCACACCCGACGAGGAGCTTTCAGCGTTCTTGAGCGCAGCATAAACTGCCGCAATAGTCGCAGGAATGTCGATATCACGCGTATCGCCCGCGCCTCTCAAATGGGCCTCAACGATCCGAGTTGTCAGTTCGAGCAGATTATCATCCATCAGTTAGCGTCCTTTGTCCAAGTTGCTCGCTCGCAGCTTGGCGCGCGAATGTTCGAAATGCGATCAGTCGCACATTTTAAGGCGGCATTCGCGTAGGTTTTGCCGCGAGGAGGGCTTTTCGGGAGTGGGCATTTATTGTCCTTCATCATCGAGTAGATGATGTTGGCGGTCGTCATTCCCATAAGTTCGTCGAGCGCGCGATTGGTAGCTCGCGGAGCACTATTGTCGGTGATCCCCGTAGCAAACGAGCTTGCGAGGTTCTGCTCCACCAAATCCCATTGGGAGGCGAGATCAGCACACACTCCTACTGTGGCCGTCTGCGCTGACGCAGTATCTATGGGTATCACGGGCAGCGTAAGTGCCAGTGCAACCGCTGGTAAAAATCGGAACATTGAATCCTCCCTCGACATCTCACTTAACTTCAGAGCAATCTGCCCGCAACAGAGATGGGGGATTTGATGAAGAGCTTTGGAGTCCTTGTGACGATCGCTGGCGTCATCTACTTGATTATCGCCTTCAACATGGACGTGTCGGTATCGACAGTTGGGACATACGTCCCCGGTTATGGTCAGATTGGCGGCGGCGACGTTGCTAACCTTGATCTAATGGCACGACGGCAAAATCACGTAATCATCGCAGGGTTATTGACCCTCGTTGGCGTCCTTCTGATGATCTTTGGGAAAGACGGAAGCGAAGCGCAGAGCGTCGATGCCTCAGGCCCGAAACCCCCTCCGCATTTCACAGGCAGGCGTGACCTGACTCAAGACCCTTATCGGCTTTGGTTGGCAGAGACTTACGGGATCAAGCGAAGTGACGTTTTCAACCGCTTCGTCGTAGGCCAGCAGACATTCGAGACGCTTGATGACGCGCTCGCTTTTGCACATTCGGAAGAATTGGAAATCTATAGAATCAGGCTTGAACGCGAAGAGGCAGAGCGTCTGGTGGACGAACGCAAGGCGAAAGAAGACCGCATGATTCTACTCCTTGGAGTGGGGACGATTGTCGTGGGAGCAATCGCAATTTTCGCCTTCAATTGACCTTGGGCTGATCGAGAGAGAAGCCTTCGGGCAATTCATCGACCACGAAACCTTCTGGCAAGTCATCTTCCGTGGGCTGTTCCGTAACACCAGTCTGGATACCTGCGAGTTCATCGCGGAGACCGATGATTTCCGCAGCGTAGGCGGGGGTCAGTCGCGCAGCGCGGGTCAACATCTTCAAGGACCGTTCGGTGACGCCCGAGTTGCCGATTTTGTGCGCGGACAACACCGCCCAGATCACTCCAAACACCACGGACATAAAAGACCCTCCCCTTGCCCCGTATTTACCCACGGGACGCAGGGAGGGCCGTTTAAGCCTCGATTTCAGGCCGTGAGGGTCAGACCCATTACCGCGCGGATTTCCTCGTTCACGCGGGCATCCCAGAGGACCAAGGCTTCCTTCATCTTCCCGAACCGATTAGGATGATAGTGCTGGTCCCGTGACCCCTTGCGGTGCGGGTGAATGATGCGCTCGGCGACCTCGGAATCGACCCCGCATTCGTCCACGATGTTGGAGCGGAAACCGTAACGGATGGCGTGAGGCGTCCAGACTTGGATGGGCTCCCCGCCCATCTCTTCCATGATCGCCCGCAGTATCTCGATAAGGGGCTGGTCCCCGCTGCCCTTCCTGATGCCCGTTTGGGCGGGAATGATCCACTTCCCCTTCTCCGCGCGCCTGTCGAAGATCGCCGCGCTCGTAGGACCAACGGGCAAGGTGCATTCGACCCGCGTCTTGTAACGCTCGGCACGGATGCGCCAGACCTTGGCCACCGAATCCCACTCGTCGCCCATCGCTTCGTAAACCTCGGCCTTTCGATTCCCGTTCATCACCAAGATCGTCATGACATCGGCCCAACAAGTATGGCCCGCACTCTTCGAGTTCTTGAACCCGATAACTTCGGTCGGATGCTTCGCCAGTCGTGACCGAACCTTCTCGGCGTTCCGTCGATCATACTCGCGCGCCGCCATGATAAGCAGGGCCGTCTCCCGCATGGTCAGAACGCGGGGAGGCTCGGAAATCAACGGCAGGGGCTTCACGGGCAAGGCCATGTTGCGAACCAAGTCGTCGTAACCGTTGTCGAGAGCGAACTTCAGGACGGTCTTCAGAAGGTCCAAAACCTTGTTGGATGCAGCCGTGCCCTTCCCGTTTTTGTTCTGAAGCCTCGGCAGGTTCGACACCGCCCGAACATCGTCGGGCGTGATGTCCCGCAGAAACTTGGGGCCAAGGGTCGGCAAAAGGTAGCGTTCGGCTTGGCGCTGGCGCAGCCGCGTCGTCGCCACGCCGCGCCGTTCGCAGTCGGCATGGTAACGGTCCCAAGCATCCTGAAAGGTCGCCCGTTTCGGCCCTTCCTCGGGCTCGGGTTCGGCCAAGGGGTCCAGCCCCATCTCGGCCTTGCTGTTCAGTTCCTCGGCCAAGGCTTGCGCCTCGGGGAGGCCAATGGCGGGGAATCGGCCCAACGCTTTGCGATAGGGCTTCCCATCGACCATGCGCGCCCACTGCCAACTTTTCTTGCCCGTGGGATACAGGCGAAGGCGAAGGCCCTCGACCGTGGGGTGACGTTCACTCGTCTCGACCTGAACCTTGTGGCCCAAGATCGACTTGTGGTTCCATTTCAGCCTGCTCATCTGCCGTCTCCAAATCGCCTCGACCGCAATCTGCGGTCAAATCTGCGGTCAAAATCGGCAGGTTTGATTGGGCACGGTTGGGAGAAGGGCCAGAAAAAATCGCTACTTTCTAACGATCTTAGCCCAACTCGACCCAACTGAGACAAGATCATCCAGTCTGACGGTGAATAACAAAAATACAAGTCTTGTCTTGCGCGCGAGAAAGACTCACATTCCCACCTGAGGCCAGCGACCCACGCGGCTCTCGGCCCCCAGTGAAACGGCGGGTCTGGCTCTAGAAGCGCGAAAGGAGGTGATCCGATGTCTCATGGTTCAGCAGGGAGGTCGGTGACGGCCCTCGCGGAGCATTATCGGTAGTCTTCTGATACGCCGATAGAGGCTTCGTGGGCGGCCGAACCGGCCGCTGACCATGCGAAGGGCGGTATCTCTCACGAGATGCCGCCCTTCTCATTGCGGGATACATAAAAACTTTGTGTCCCAAATATTGCTTATGGCGCAACTTTCCATCAAAGCCGCTCGACCGTTGCCTCCAGGATTGACGTAATGACGACGCTCGCAGAAGCCGCCCCTATGACCAAGCCGATCGATTTCGCCCACCTGCCCCATCCCGCGCCCGTCGACGGCGAAACCCGTGCACAGGCTGTGGCCGACCCCGGCTTCGGATCGGTCTTCACCGATCATATGGTCACGATCGATTATCACGCCGATCGGGGCTGGCACGACGCGCGGATCGGCCCGCGCGAGGCGCTGACGCTCGACCCTGCCTGCGCCGTGCTGCACTATGCGCAGGAGATCTTCGAAGGCCTCAAGGCCTACCGCCATCCCGATGGTAGCTTCGCGCTGTTCCGGCCGTACGACAACGCCGCGCGCATGAACGCGTCGGCCGACCGGCTCGCGATGCCGCGCATTCCCGAAGAGCTGTTCGTCGAGGCCTGCCGCCAGATCGTTCTCAAGGACAAGGAGTGGTTCCCGACGGTCGAAGGAGGGTCGCTGTACCTGCGGCCCTTCATGTTTGCGTCCGAGGCGTTCCTGGGGGTGCGTCCGGCAAAGGAATACAAGTTCCTCGTCATCGCGAGCCCGGCGGGCAACTACTTCAAGTCGGGCGTCCCGGCGGTGAGCATCTGGGTCAGCCGCGACTTCGTGCGCGCGGCCCCGGGCGGCACCGGCGCAGCCAAGACCGGCGGCAATTACGCGGCCAGCCTCGTGCCGCAGGCTGAGGCCATCGCCAAGGGGCACGACCAGGTCGTCTTCCTCGACGCGGTCGAGCGCAAGTGGATCGAGGAGCTGGGCGGCATGAACCTGTTCTTCGTGTTCGATGACGGCAGCGTGATCACCCCCCCCCTCGGCGGCACGATCCTGCCCGGCGTCACCCGCAACAGCCTGATTCGATTGCTGCAGGACGAAGGCCTGACGATCCGCGAAGAGCGCTACTCGATCGACCAGTGGCAGCGCGACGCGGAGAGCGGCCGGCTGATCGAGACGATGGCCTGCGGCACCGCGGCTGTCGTCACGCCGGTCGGAAAGGTAGACGGTCCCGACGGCGGCTTCACGATCGGCTCGGGCGGCCCTGGCCAAATGACCGGGAAGCTGCGCGAGAAGCTCGTCGCGATCCAGCGCGGCAACGCGCCCGATCCGCACGGCTGGGTGGTCAAACTCTAGATCCGGGTCAGGGCCATCGCGGCGCGGGCAAGCGATGGCAGGCCGCGCGTCACTCCGGTCAGTAGCCGCGCGCCCGGTCCGCTTTCGGCCAAGCGCCAGATCAGGCTCGCAATCCGCACCGGCCGCTCTGCCTGCGCCGCGAAGCGTGCCTGGAAGCCCGGTGCGCTTTCTCCGGCGAGCCAAACCTCCGCTGCAAGTACTCCACTCGCCATCGCGATCGCCATCCCCTCGCCCGCCAACGACGGGATGACCGCGGCCTGGTCGCCGAGGCGATAGATTCCCTCGTCGGTGTCTCGCGCAATCCAGCCGTAAGGCACCGACCCGACCGTATCGACGGAAACGCCGGACGGCGCGAACGCCATGCGCTCGCCGAAGCGAGGGTGTTCGCCCGCGAGCCTGTCGAGCAACGCGCCTGGATCGCCCCCCACCTCGCCCAGCAGCGACTTCCTCAGCGCGAGGCAGACGTTTGCGGTGCCGTCCTCCTGCAGCACGATACCGGCATAGCCACCGTGAAACAGGTGCAGCTCAATCCGGTTCTTGAGCCGCGCGCGCAGCCGATCGTGTGCGGGAATGCGGATGCGCAGGCCCAGCGCCGGGTCATCGTCCTCGCGGGGGCGGACCATTCCGCGCACGTCGTGCTTGCCGCTGGCGAGGAATATCGTCTCAGCGGGGTAATCGCTGGCCTCGCCCACGATCATCCCCGACCGCACCGAGCGGGCCCGATCGATGACGAGACGAACCCCGTCGCCGAGCGCGCGACGGCGCAGCGCGGAATCCAGAGCGTGCCGCGACAGGCCGAATCCCGGCGACGGAAGCGCCGCCAGCGCTTCGTGGCTGCCTGCGATCAACGCGAGCGTATCGACCGGATGCGCGCCCAGTTGCATTGGCCCGACTCCGACCGCCCTAATGCGCTCGGCGGTGCGCCAGGAGAGGAAACCGCCGCACAGCGCGTCCCCCACCTCGGCATCGCGGTCGATCAGCGTGGGCAATGCGCCGGCCCGTGCGAGTGTGATCGCCGCGAGCGATCCCGCCGGTCCCGCACCGAGGATCAGCGGCGCGGTCAGCGCAGCTTCTCGACGCAGAGGCGGAACGGGAATGCGCGCCTGACTCGCGCACCTTCGACCCCCGCTTCGGCGAGCAGCGGCGGCCATTCCTGCGGGCGGTAGGATCGCGCGATCGACAGGTGCCCGTCGTGCCGCACGATCGAGTGCCATCGCATCACGCCCGCGAGCAACGGCCAGCCACTATACGCGAAGCCGTGGCGGTGGAGGTCGTTGACGAACCACCCTGCGCGTGCCTCGGCGTCCATGAAGCGCAGGAATGCGACAAGTTGTGGGCGCGTCATGTGATGCGCGACGAGGCTGGAAATCACACAATCCCAGCCCTCGCCCGCGCAATCGGCATAGTCGCCGGTCCGATATTCGATCGGGATACGTGTGGGAGACGCTTCGCGCGCAGCGGTTTGGCTGCGCGGGTTGAGATCGATGCCGACCAGCTTTGCCGCAATCCCGCGCCGCTCCGCCCAGCGGGCGATCGCGCGGAGCATGTCGCCGTCGCCGAACCCCACATCGAGCAGGTTGAACCTGTCGCGCGACGAAATCGCGCGCTCGAGAAACGCCAGTGTCGGCCGCCGGGCGAAGGTCAGCGTGTTGACCTGCGAGAGGTCGTGGAGGACCTGGGTGTAGGTCGCTGCGTCGAGCGCCGGGTCGTCCATCAGTTCTTCGGCAGTGGCGCGCGCCTCAAGCATCGCGCCAGCCGAAGCGGAAGCCCTCCATGGCAAGGCCAGGCCCGAACGCGAGCGCGACCCCGCTCTCCGGCCGCCCGCGCATGATTCGCTTCAGCGCGAACATCAGTGTCGAGGAACTCATGTTGCCGCACATCCGCAGCACTTCACGCGAATCGTCGAGAGCGGTGGGGGCGAGGTGCAGTCCCTTTTCCACTGCGTCGAGGATCGAGCGCCCTCCCGCGTGGACTGCCCACGCCGCGATCTCCTCGGGCGCACGGCCGCCGGTTATGCGCGCCTGCACCGCAGGCTCGGCAAGTGCGGCGGCGATGCGCCCCGGCACTTCGCCCGACAGGCGCATGTGAAATCCGGTGTCGCCGATGCGCCAGGTGATCAGTTCCTCGCTGTCCTCGAGTGCGGCGGAGATGCCCTCGCCCAGTTCGAGCCCCGCCTCACAATCGGTAACGATGGCGGCGGCGGCACCGTCGCCGAATTGCGCGCCCATCAACAGCGGTTCGATCGCGACTTCGTCCTGATGGTGAAGGCTCGACAGCTCGACCGTTACCACGAGCACCCGCGCGCCCGGTTCTGAGCGCACGATATGCCGCGCGGTGCGCAGTGCAGTGACCGCAGCGTAGCACCCCATGAACCCGACCAGCACCCTCTCGACGTCGTCGCCAAGGCCCAGCCGCCGCGCGATAATCTGGTCGATCCCGGGTGCGACGAAGCCGGTGCAACTCGCCACCACGATGTGGGTCGGATCGCCAAGGTGGGGCAGACCTGCGACAGCCTTCAATGCCAGTTCGGGCGCCTCGCGCGCATAGATCGCCATGCGCGCCGCGGTGCTCGGCGCATCGCCGCCGTAGAAGCCCACGCCCTCGCCGAGCCGGGCGTCCTCCTCGGCGAGAACCGACCAGCGGTGCTCGATGCCCGAGCGGGCGGCCATGCGCTCGTAGAGCTTCGCCTCGCGCCCTTCCCCCAGTCGGCCGAGCGCCCAGCGGCGGTAATCTGATTCGAAATCCAGATCGGGGACCGCCGTGGCGATCGCGGTGATGCGAGGCATGAAGGGCGCGGTTCCGTTATTGGTTTCCCGGTGCAACGGATGATGCGCCCATTCGCTCCCGCGAGTCTAGCCTTCGGGCACGTTCGCGAGAAGCTCCGCGAGCCAGACATCGGCCACCGCATCGGACGGCGCGCGCCAGTCGCCGCGCGGGCTCACCGCACCGCCCGCGCTGACCTTGGGCCCGTTGGGCAATGCGCTGCGCTTGAATTGGCTGAAACCGAAGAAGCGGCGGAGGAAGTTCTCCAGCCAGTGCCGGATCGTCGCCAGCTCGTATTTGTGCTTCGCATCATCGGGAAAGCCCATCGGCCAGCGACCGCGCGCCGCATCGCGCCACGCGTGGTATGCGAGAAACGCCACCTTCGACGGCTTCTGTCCCCAGCGGATCGTATGGTGGATGAAGAAGTCGTTGAGCTCGTAAGGCCCGATGATGCTCTCGGTCGACTGGATCGCGCCATCGGCACCGGGCGGGACGAGTTCGGGGCTGATCTCGGTGCCGACGATATCCTCAAGCACAGCGTCGGTCGTGGGGTCGAACTGGTCGGTCCGCGTCGCCCAGCGAATGAGGTACTGGATCAGCGTCTTGGGCACACCCGAATTGACGCCGTAGTGACTCATCTGGTCGCCCACGCCGTAGGTGCACCAGCCGAGCGCCAGCTCGCTGAGATCGCCGGTGCCGATCACGAAGCCGCCGTGCTGCCCCGCGAGCCGGAACAGGTAGTCGGTCCGCAGGCCCGCCTGCACGTTCTCGAAAGTCACGTCGTGGACCGGTTCACCCTTGGCGAAGGCATGGCCGATGTCCTGCAGCATCCGCGTCGCGGCGGGACGGATGTCGATCTCGTCAGCGGTGATGCCAAGCGCTTTCATCAGCCGCCACGCGTTCGACTTCGTGCCGTCCGACGTGGCAAAACCGGGCATCGTGTAGCCGCGGATCGTGGTGCGCGGCAGCGTCAGCCGGTCGCAGGCCTTGGCGGCGACGATCAGCGCGTGGGTGCTGTCGAGCCCGCCCGACACGCCGATGACGAGGCTTCTGGGCTTCGTCGATTCGATCCGCCGCATGAGGCCGTCGACCTGGATGTTGAACGCCTCGTAGCAATCTTCGTCGAGCTTTTCGGGGCGGTTCGGCACGAATGGGAAGCGCCGCACCGGGCGCACGAGGCCATGATCTGCCAACGTTGGCCGGTGGGCGAATGTGATCACGCGGTAGGAGTCCTCGGGACGCCCCGCTTCCTCGGCCGCGTCATTGAAGGTCTGCATCCGCATCCGCTCGGACAGGATGCGGTCGCAATCGACGTCGGCGATACACAGTTCGGGCTGGAGGGAGAACCGTTCGCTCTCGGCCAGGAGGTCGCCGAGTTCGTAGATCATCCCCTGCCCGTCCCATGCGAGGTCGGTGGTGCTCTCTCCGTGGCCCGAGGCGGAATAGATGTAAGCGGCGACCGCACGACTAGATTGCGCGCGACTGAGCATGTGGCGCTCGTCCGCCTTGCCGATCGTTATGGGCGAGGCCGACAGGTTCGCTAGGATCGTCGCCCCCGCCAGCGCCGCGTACGTCGAGGGCGGGATCGGCGACCAGTAATCTTCGCAGATTTCCGCTCCCACCCTGAAACCCGGCAGTTCCTCCGCTGCGAAAATGAGGTCGGTCCCGAACGGCACGACCGTGCCGCCAACCGCGATCTCTATTCCCTGGATCAAGCGGCCGTTGGCGAACCAGCGCTTTTCGTAATACTCCCGGTAGTTCGGCAGGTAGCTTTTAGGGATCACTCCGAGCAACTTGCCGCGGTGGATCGCAAGCGCGCAGTTGTAGATGCGCCCGTTGTGTCGGAGCGGCGCACCAATCAGGAGCAGCGGACAAAGGTCGCGGCTGGCGGCGGCGATCTCGCCCACCGCAGCCTCGACCGCATCGAGCATCGCAATCTGCAGGTGCAGGTCGTCGATCGCGTAGGACGACACGCTGAGTTCGGGATAGACCAGCAGATCGACGTGCGCCGCGTGGGCCCGCTTGGCCTCCACTATCACCCCCTCGCAATTGAATGCCACGTCCGCAGTACGGACCTGCGGCGTGCTCGCGGCAACACGGACAAGTCCGTGCGAATGCAGGGAATAGAAGGGATGCGAGCCGGCGCCCCCCCTTGAACGCCCCTCATCCTCCGACTGAGCCGCGGCAGGCAACAGCCAGTCGCCGGGCGCACAAATGCCGAGATCGGCCAGACGCCGCTGGACCGGCGGACGCGGGATCTTGCCCTTCGCTTCCCAGCCATACACCGTTCGGCTCGGCCACGGATGCGGAACCCCGTATTGTTCGCCGAACTCGCCCGCGCTGAGGCCGCGCGATTCGCGCCATGCCCTGATCTTCTGACCTGCAAGACTCATGCGCGACGGGTATCCTAAAAGGATATATACCGCAAGCTCACGCTACCGCGAGCAGCTTCTTCGCGCTCGGCGCCTCCTCGAGCAGATCGATCAGCGCGCGCTCTTCACGGGTTAGCCAGCGGGTCGCGCGCGGCATCGCCAGCGTGTCGCGCCATTTCTGCTGGCGATCGACCAGCGCGATCACCGCCGGGTGGACGTAACTGCGGCGCGTGACCGCGGGCGTGTTTCCAAGATGGTCCGCGACCTCCTGCAGCAGCATCTTGAGCGTCAGCTGCCCGCTCGACTCGGCCAGCACTTTCAGCGCCAGCACGCTTGCGTGCCAGGTGCGAAAGCTCTTGGCGGTGTAGTGCTCGCCCATCGTTTCGCAGAGGTACTCGTTGACGTCGGCCGAGCCGACCGAATGCAGTTCGCCGTCCTCGTCCTCGTACTGGAACAGGCGCTGGCCCGGCAGGTCCTGCATCGCGCGCACCACGCGGCTGAGGCTGCGGTCGGACAGCACGACCTCCTTCTCGATGCCGTGCTTGCCCTTGAACTTGAGGCGCAGGGTCTGTCCTTTCACCACGGCGTGCTTCTGCCGCAAAGTGGTCGCCCCGAAGCTCTTGTTCGCCTTGGCATAGGCATCGTTCCCCACCCTGATCGCGCCGAGATCGAGCAGCCGCACGACGCTCGCGATGGCGCGCTCGCGAGTAAGCTTGCGCGCTTTGAGGTCGCTCTCCACCCGCTTGCGGACGAGCGGCAGCAGCCGGCCGAAGCTCTGGCAGCCGTCGAACTTCTCGCTCTCGCGCGCGGTGCGGAAATCGGGGTGATAGCGGTATTGCTTGCGGCCCTTGGCATCGATTCCGGTGGCGAGGATGTGCCCGTTCGGCGCAGGGCAGAACCACGCGTCGACGTAGGCCGGCGGCAGCGCCACGCGGTTCAGACGGTCGCGCTCGTCGGGGTCGGTGATGCGGTTGCCTTTGGGATCGAAGTAGGCCCAGCTCTTGCCGCTCCGCTTGCGGGTGATGCCGGGCATGTCGTCGTCGACATAGATGAGCTTGGATGAGGCGACCATGGTCCCGCAACGGCGCGCTGCCGGTTGCGGTTCCTCGACTGCCCTCCCACATCGCCCGCGAGAGCAACAAGGAGCCTTTGCGATGCCCGACGCCACATACACCCCGCCCAAGGTCTGGACCCACGACAAGGCAAACGGCGGCCAGTTCGCGAGCATCAACCGGCCGACCGCCGGGGCACGCATCGACAAGGCGCTTCCGGTCGGCGAACACCCCTTCCAGCTCTATTCGCTCGGCACTCCGAACGGGCAGAAGGTCACCATCATGTTCGAGGAACTGCTCGCCGCAGGGCACGCCGCCGAATACGATGCGTGGAAGATCAACATCGGCGAAGGTGACCAGTTCGGCAGCGGCTTCGTCGCGCTCAACCCCAACAGCAAGATTCCCGCGCTGGAGGATCGCAGCGGCTCCGATCCGTTCCGCGTGTTCGAAAGCGGCGCGATCCTGCTGCACCTTGCCGAGAAGTTCGATTTCCTTCTGCCGCGCGAAAATCCTTCCCGCGCAGAAGTTTTCAGCTGGCTGATGTGGCAAATGGGCAGCGCGCCGTTCATCGGCGGCGGGTTCGGCCATTTTTATGCCTACGCGCCCGAGAAGTTCGAGTACCCGATCGACCGTTATGCGATGGAAACCAAGCGCATTTTCTCGGTCGCCGACAACCGTCTGGGCGAAACCGAGTACCTGGCGGGAGGCGACTACTCGATCGCCGACGTCGCGGCCTACGGCTGGTTCGGCGCGCTGGTGCGAGGCGATGCCTACAACGACGCGGCGACGTTCCTGTCGATGCACGAATACACCAACGTCGCCCGCTGGGTTCGCACGCTGGAGGACCGCCCGGCGTTACGCCGCGGCCGCATCGTGAACACCGCGAGGATGGCCGAACGACACTCGGCGGCCGATTTCGATCGGCTCGAGGATCCGTCGGTGCTCGACAAGGTGGAATGGAAGTCGCTGCAGCCTGCCTGAGGCGAAAGCCGCTGGCTGGGGCGGCAGGATTCGAACCTGCGAATGCCGGTACCAAAAACCGGTGCCTTACCACTTGGCGACGCCCCAGCAGCGCCGCGCCCCTATAGCGAGCAATCCGCGATAGGAAAGAGGCCCCGGGATTTTCACGCCGACGGACGGCGCACTTTCCCGGCGATGCGCGCGGCGCTAAGCGGCGGGACATGAGCAACCTCGTCTACGTCCTCAACGGCCCCAACCTGAACCTCCTCGGCTCGCGCGAACCGGAAATCTACGGCTCGGCGACCCTCGACGATATCGCCGGAATGCTCGAAGACCGCGCGCTCGAACTGGGGCTGGAGGTCGATGTGCGCCAGTCCAACCACGAAGGCCACCTGATCGACTGGCTCCACGAGGCGCGCGCCGAAGGGGCAAAGGCGGTCCTGCTCAACGCGGGCGCCTATACGCACACCTCGATCGCGATCCTCGACGCGATCAAGGCCTGCCAGGTTCCGGTGATCGAGGTCCACCTCTCGGATCCGCATTCGCGTGAGGACTTTCGCCACCTGTCCTACGTCGGCATGGCCGCGGTGGACGAGGTCAAAGGATTGGGCCCGCAAAGCTACGTCGTGGCGCTGGAAAAGGCCGCCGCGCTCTAGGCGCGCGGGGTTGCAAGCCCGGCGCAGCCCGCGCATAGGCGGTCGCTTCTGAAACCAAGAGGCAGATAATGGCCGATACCAAGGGCGCTGCCGGGCGTAGCTCGGGCATGAACGTCGATACCGCACTCGTCCGCGAACTCGCAGAACTCCTGGCCGAAACCGGACTGACCGAGATCGAAGTCGAGGACGGCGACCGCAAGGTGCGCGTGGCGCGCGGCGGCGTCACGATGGCGGCACCCGCCATGATGGCCGCGCCGACTGCCGTTCCCGCCGCCTCGGCCTCGGCCGCTTCCGCTCCGGCTGCTGCCGCCGCGGACGCGCCTGCCGATACCGCCGGGGCCATCAAGTCGCCGATGGTCGGCACCGTCTATCTTTCCGCCGAGCCCGGCGCCGCGCCGTTCGTGGCGGTCGGATCGACCGTCAAGCAGGGCGATACGCTCGTGATCATCGAAGCGATGAAGGTCATGAACACGATCACCGCCGACAAGGCAGGCACGGTCAAGGCAATCCTCGTCGAGAACGCCCAGCCGGTCGAATACGACCAGCCCCTCGTCGTCATCGGCTAAGCGGCGCATGGCCATCCAACGCATCCTGATCGCCAACCGCGGCGAAATCGCACTGCGCATCCACCGCGCGGCGCACGAAATGGGGATCGAGACGGTCGCGGTGCACTCGACGGCAGATGCCGATGCGATGCATGTGCGCCTCGCCGACCATGCGGTCTGCATCGGTCCGCCGAGCGCGGCCGACAGCTACCTCAACGTCGCGGCGATCATCTCTGCGGCGGAAGTATCCCACGCCGATGCGATCCACCCGGGCTATGGCTTCCTGTCCGAGAACGCCAAGTTCGCCGAGATCGTCGAGGCCCACGGGATCACCTGGATCGGCCCCAAGCCAGAACACATCGTCACGATGGGCGACAAGGTCGAGGCCAAGCGCACCGCGGGCAAGCTCGGCCTGCCGCTGGTGCCGGGCAGCGACGGCGCGGTGAGCGAAGTCGACGAAGCCAGGAAGATCGCCGCCGAGATCGGCTACCCGGTCATCATCAAGGCCGCGAGCGGCGGCGGCGGCCGCGGCATGAAGGTCTGCGAGGCCGAAGACCAGCTCGACACCTTGATGAAGCAGGCCGGAAGCGAAGCCAAGGCCGCGTTCGGTGACGCTACCGTCTACATCG
The DNA here is from genome assembly GCF_053819285.1 of Tsuneonella sp. HG094. Taxonomy (NCBI): domain Bacteria; kingdom Pseudomonadati; phylum Pseudomonadota; class Alphaproteobacteria; order Sphingomonadales; family Erythrobacteraceae; genus Tsuneonella; species Tsuneonella sp. HG094. Next base: position 721,733 of record NZ_JBSORA010000001.1, on the reverse strand, counting down.
AGAAATACCTCGGCAACCCGCGCCACATCGAGTTCCAGATCTTCGGCGACGGTAACGGCAACGCGATCCACCTCGGCGAACGCGACTGCTCGCTTCAGCGTCGCCATCAGAAGGTGCTCGAGGAAGCCCCCTCACCCGTCATCACCATCGAGGAACGCGCGCGGATGGGCGAGATCTGCGCGTCTGCGATGGCCGATATGGGTTATCGCGGCGCGGGCACGATCGAGTTTCTGTGGGAGAACGGCGAGTTCTACTTCATCGAGATGAACACCCGTCTGCAGGTGGAGCATCCGGTGACCGAGGCGATTACCGGCCTCGATCTCGTCCGCGAACAGATCCGCGTTGCTGACGGCAAGCCGCTGTCGGTCACGCAGGACGAAATCGAGTTCAAGGGCCACGCGATCGAGTGCCGCATCAACGCGGAGGATCCGTGGACATTCGCCCCTTCGCCCGGCCTCGTGAAGGCCTATCACGCTTCGGGCGGCATGCACGTTCGCGTCGATAGTGGGCTCTACGCAGGCTACAAGATTCCGCCTTACTACGACAGCATGATCGCCAAGCTGATCGTCTATGGCCGTACGCGCGAAGGTTGCATCATGCGCCTGCGCCGCGCTCTCGAGGAAATGGTTGTCGACGGGGTGAAGACCAGCATCCCGCTGCACCAGGAACTGCTCCGCCAGCCCGATGTGCTGAGCGGCGACTACTCGATCAAGTGGCTGGAAGAATGGCTGAAGGAGCGCGGGGCCTGACAACAGGTCGTTGCGTTTGATCGGCTTTCGTGATTGCATCCCGCTTGGGCAGTGGGGGACAATCGATGATCGACCGGCGGGCATTCAACGGTGGCGGCCTTGCTGCGTTCGCGGCGGCTTTGGCACCGAATCTGGCATTGGCGCAGGCGTCCGGTGGTGCGCCGCTCACCTCGGACATCGGCAAGCTCAATCGCGTCCTCGTCCATAGCTTCCTCGAAAGCGATCATCCAGTCGACGTTCTCGGTGACGCGATCCTGCCCGATGCCGAAGCGGATACCGCCGCGGCAGCGAGCCAGCACGCGGGCCTCAATGCGATCCTGCGCGCCTCGGGCGCCGAAGTGATCGAGCTGCGCGACGCCCTGGCGAGTGCGATGGACGCGACGCGCGCTTCGGGCGTCCTCGCGGCTTGGGTCGACGAGGCATTTCCCCGGCTCGGCGCGCGGGCAGCGGAGGTTACGGCGGACCAGATCCTCGGCCGCGACCCCGCGTTGCGCTTCGCGCTCGGCGCCGACGGGTCCTATCGCCACGCCCAGAACAGCACGGTGGCGACGATGTGGACGCGCGATTCGGCGTTCATGACGCCCAAGGGCCTCGTCATCTGCAACTCGGTTTCGCAGCGGCGCCGGCGCGAGAACATGCTGCTGCGCTTCGTGTACGCGCATTCGCCGCAATTGAGGGACGTTCCGATCGCGTTCGACGCGGTCGAGGAAGGGATGATCATCGAAGGCGGCGACGCCATGATGGTCGATCGCAACCTGATGTTCCTCGGCACAGGCAACCGCACCGATCCCCGCATCGCCCCGGTCCTCGCCAGGCGATTGGGCATGGATGTCCTCGCGGTGCAGACGGTCGAGCGCGAATATCTCGCGACGAGCCAGCCCGGCCAGCCCGTGCCCGCGTTCGAACTCAAGCTGCTGCTGCTCCACCTCGACACCTACTTCACCCAGATCGCCCCGCGCCATGGGCTGACCGTGCCCTACCTGTTGGAGGCCGCCTTCGCCGAGTCGGGCCCGATGGTGCAGTTCATTCGCGGGGCACGGGCCGACACGCGACTGCCCGCGGACGACGCCGATGCCGCGCTCGCGATGCTCAAGGGGTTCGGCACGCTCAAGCTGTTCCGCGCAGGCACCGGCAAGGAGGAAAAGGTCGAGGGCAAGCTCGTGGACCACCTGCGCCGCCTCAAGTGGAAGCTCACCTGGGTCGGCGGTGTCCGGCCCGCCGGCAACGAGGAAGCCTTCGCGCGGTTCATGGCCACCACTTACCCGGAAATCCGGCGTCAGGCGGCCAACGTCGTGCAGGCGGTACCGGGACGGGTGATCGCCTACAGCGGCAATCCGGCGACGAAGGCGGCGATCGAGTCCGACGGCATCGCGGTCGACACGTTCCCGGGCCGCGACCTGTGGGCGTGGCACGGCGGTCCGCACTGCCTGACCCAGCCGCTCAGCCGGAGTTGACCTGCACGCTGGCCGCGCGGCGACTGGAGTTGGTCCTGGCCCACAACCGCAGGCGGATCATCCACGCGGTATGAAGCGCGGTGAAGATCACTGCGACGATGATCGCGGCGGGAAGCAGGGGCCGACCGGGCTCGGTCAGCGTCCATCCGGTCATCACCAGGATCAAGGCGAACAGGCAGGCAAAGAACCAGAGGCTTTCGCGGCGCCTCGTCAGCCGGGTCGGCTGCGGCCATGATTGAAAACACAAGGGCAGCTTGTGCAGATTTTTGGGCAACCGACGATCGGTCCACACCGTGTGCGCGACCTGCAAGCCGAGCGCGCCCACCATCACCAGCATGGTCGCAATCCAGTCCGGCACCCCTATTGCTCCAGCGGGACGCCCGGTTCGTGCTTGGCGGTGCGGATCGTCAGCGACGTCTTCACGCTGTCGACATTGGGTGCCGGGGTCAGCTTGCTCGTGAGGAATTCCTGGAAGCTCTGCAAATCCTGGCTGACGATCTTGAGGATGAAGTCGATCTCGCCGTTGAGCATGTGGCACTCGCGCACTTCGGGCAGCGCCTTCATGTGATCCTCGAACTCGCGCAGGGCTGATTCGGCCTGGCTCTTGAGGCTGACCATGGCGAAGACGGTGATGGCGAAGCCGAGCTTCGACGGGTCGAGATCGGCATGATAGCCGCGGATCACGCCGTCTTCCTCGAGTGCGCGCACACGGCGCAGGCATGGCGGCGCGGTGAGGCCGACACGGCTGGCGAGTTCAACGTTTGTCACCCGGCCTTCGGCCTGGAGTTCCGCCAGCAACTTGCGGTCGATGTTATCGAGATTGGCCATACCGCGCCCCTGGGCCTGCCCGCCCGACCCATTCGTCGGGCAACGAAAGCAGCACGGAATCGCGCTGCCGGATAATTTTATTAGTGTTGCCAGCAATTGTCCCGCTTTGCAACGCACGCAGGAGAGGCGGTGCCGCACGCCGATGTGCATGATAGCGCAATCCACCGCGGTCGGCCCTTTCCCGTTCAGGTCCGCATCGCCACATTCGGAGCGCCATGCATTTCGACGACCGCCTAGCCACCGTAATGCGCCACCGCGCTGCGGGCGAGCGCGCGGCGCGTACCCAGTTCCGGCAGTTGCTCGACCTTCTCGGCAGCCACCGGCACGGGCGCGACGAAAGCTTGCTCGCGGCGGCATGGCTGCGATTGGCCGCACTCGGCGAGTCGCTTCCCGCGCCCGAGCGCGCGGCGATGATCCGCGAACCCGGCTTGCGCTTCCGCAATCCCGAACTGGCGCTGCACCTGGCCGAGGACGAGCCCGAAGTGGCTGCGGCCGCACTCGGGGTGGCGCATCTCGATGCAGACGATTGGGACGCGCTGGTCCCGCGACTGCCGATCCGCGCGCGCGGCTTCCTGCGCCTGCGCCGCGACCTGCCCGCTCCCACCCAGGACTTGCTCGAGCGCCTCGGCATTCGTGACCGCGGACTGCCACGACCTGAGGACACCCGGGCGGCGGCAAGCGAACCGCTCGAACTCGCGGTCGAGGTTCCGCTCCCGCGCCGTCCGATTCCGGCCAACGACCTGGCCGATGACGACGACGATCTAGCGAACGTCGCGGTCGAGCCCGACGACACCGAGATCGCCGCGCTGGTTCGCCGGATCGAAGCGTTCCGCAAGAGCCGGTCCGGACGGCCCGGCAACGAGGAAGCACCGCGACTCCCGCTCGGCGAGCGCGGCGGGGTCGGCGATGAATCCGTCGCGGGCTTCGCTTTCACCACGGATGCCGACGGACGGATCGACTGGGCCGACTCGCCGGTCGCCCCGATGGTGACCGGGATGCTGCTGTCCTCTGCGATCGACGCCTCGCGGCGGCGCCAGCCGATCAGCGGCCTCTCGTTGGCACTTGCCGGCGCGCCTGCGATCGCTGGCGACTGGTCGGTCGATGCGGCCCCGCGGTTCAGCGAACAGGGTGGTCGCTTCGTGGGATACGCCGGGCGCTTTCGTCGTCCGCCGCCGCCAGAAATCGTCGCTTCCGCCGGAGATCCTGCAGCCGATCGGATGCGTCAGTTGCTCCATGAGCTGAAGACCCCGGTCAACGCGATCCAGGGATTTGCCGAGGTCATCCAGCAGCAGCTCTTCGGCCCCACCCCGCACGAATACCGCGCGTTGGCGGCGACGATCGCGGGCGATGCCGCAAGGATGCTCGCTGGTTTTGACGAGCTCGACCGGCTCGCCCGGCTGGAAAGCGGCGCGCTGACGCTGGAGACCGGCAATGCCGACTGGATGCGCGTGGTCTCGAAGCTCGCGGCGCAGCTCGACGAGGTCCTGCGCCCGCGCGGCGCGCGGTTCGAATTGACGACTGCAGGAGGCGACTGCCCGGTACCGCTCGATCGGCACGATGCCGATACGCTCGGCTGGCGGTTGCTCGCGACGCTCACGGGGGCGGCTGGGGCCAACGAGACGATCCGCCTCGACCTCGACCGGGACGACGCGGCCGTGCGGATGAGTGCATCGCTGCCCGAATCGCTCGCCCGTCTCGAAGAGGTGTTCGAATCCGACAGCCGGGCCGGCGGCGGCGCAGTGAGCGCGGGCATGTTCGGCGCAGGCTTCGCGCTGCGGCTGGCGCGCGCCGAAGCACGGGCGATCGGCGGCGATCTGTCGCGCGAGGACAACCGCCTGATCCTCACCCTCCCCCGCTTGACCGCGTCGGTGCGTGACTCTAGCCCGGTCGAGGCAGACGCCGCGCACGGGTAACGGGCGGGCGATCTGGCAGGCGTTCGGGCGCGAACGGGGAACACCAGATGGACCGGCCGATCACCGAACCGCCCCCACCGGGCCGCACCGCGCAATTCGCCGCAGGCTTCGGCACGCGGGTCCTGCTCACTGTCGACACCGAAGAAGAGTTCGACTGGGCGGGGGATTTCACGCGCGACCGCCACGGGCTCGACCACGTTCCTGCGATCGCCCGTTTTCAGCAATTCTGCGAAGGCCTGGGCGTGGTGCCCGTCTATCTCGTCGACTGGCCCATCGCCAATTCGCCTCGCGCGGTCGAAATCATCGGCGCCGCGGTAAAGAGCGGCCGGGCCGAGGTCGGGATCCAGCTCCATCCGTGGGTCAACCCGCCGTTCGACGATGACGTGAGCGCGCGCAACAGCTATGCCGGCAACCTTCCGCCGGATCTCGAGCGCGCCAAGTTCCTGCAGCTGCGCGACCGCATCGTCGCTGCGTTCGACGCGCAGCCGCTGATCTACCGGGCGGGACGCTATGGCCTCGGTACCGAAACCGCTGCGCTGCTCCGCGATGCCGGAGTGCCGATCGACAGCTCGGTCCGGGCGAACTTCGACTACACCGCCGGACATGGTCCAAACTATTCGCAGCACCCGTTGACGCCATACTGGGTGGATGAGCGGCGCAATGTGCTCGAGCTGCCGCTGACGACGGTGTTCTTCGGCCTGCTGCGGCAACAGGGTCGAATGTTCTCGCCGCTGCTTGGAAAGGTTCCGCGGCTCGCCGGAGTGCTCGCGCGGCTGACCTTGCTGGAAAGGATCGCGCTCACGCCCGAAGGCGTTACCGCGGAAGAGGCGCTGCGAGGCATCGATATCGCGCTCGACGATCGGCTGCCGCTGATTGTCTTGAGCTTTCACAGCCCCTCGCTCGTCCCCGGGCATACCCCTTATGTGCGCAGCGACGACGACCTAGACCGGCTCTACGACTGGTTCCGGCGGGTCTATGCCTACCTCGCCATGCGCGGCGTCGCGCCGACGACGGTAGCGGAGATCATGCAATCGGTAGAGCGTTGAGCTTGCAAGGCGTGCGCCGCCCGTCTACCGGCGCGGCACCGGTCGGAGCCAAGCGGTTTCGAAGGGGCCTGTAGCTCAGCGGTTAGAGCTGGCCGCTCATAACGGCTAGGTCGCGGGTTCGAATCCTGCCGGGCCCACCACCGGCCGGTCCAAGAGGGTCGGGGAGTAGCGCAGCCCGGTAGCGCGCCTGCTTTGGGAGCAGGATGTCGCAGGTTCGAATCCTGTCTCCCCGACCAACCGGACCTACCCGTCGAAGGTTTAGCGATTGCCCTTCGGCCCCTTGCGGTGCGGCTTGGGTCCGCGGGGTTTCTGAGGGGCATTGCCCGGACGGCCCTGCTGCACCGGCCTTGCCTTCACATCACCGCGCGGAGCCCGGTCGTTGCCTTCGCGCTTGCGCTGGCGGGCGGCATCGCGCGGCGTGTCGGGCGCTGCCTCGATCGCGACATCGCCGCCGTCCTCGGTGCCGGCCGTGCGCGCGACCGCGGAGGCGAACCGGTCGGCGATCGCGCGGGGCACTTGGAAATGCGTCTCGTTGGCACTGATGCGGATCGCGCCGATCTCGTTGCGGGTGATGTGTCCGCGACGGCAGAGAAGCGGCAGGATCCAGCGCGGGTCGGCGTTGTGGCGGCGACCGATGTCCATCCGGAACCAGACGACATCCTCGAACCCCTCGCGGTGGCGGTCCTGCTTGTCGGCCTGCCGCGCTTCGGGCGTATTGGCGGTCAGTTCCTCGACCGCCGGAAGGGCGGCGCGGTGCGAGCGCACGAGCGCGGCGGCGATATCCTCGGCGCTGCGCTGCTTGAGGAGGTCGGCGGCAAGCGCACGGTCCTCGTCGTCGAACTCGACGGCTTCGAGCAGCGCGTTCATCAAGCGCTGGCGATCGTTGCGGCGGATCTGCTCGGCGGTGGGCGCGGCGATCCATTCGGCCTCGATCCGCGCGCCGCGCAGCATCGATTCGACACGGCGACGACGGTTGTAGGGGACGATCAGGACCGCGGTGCCCTTCTTGCCTGCGCGGCCGGTGCGACCCGAGCGGTGCTGCAGGGTCTCGGCATCGCGCGGCAGTTCGACGTGGACCACGAGGCTCAGCGTCGGCAGGTCGATCCCGCGCGCGGCCACGTCGGTCGCGACGCAAACGCGGGCGCGGCGGTCGCGCAGCGCTTGGAGCGCTTGGTTGCGCTCGGACTGCGAGTGCTCGCCCGACAATGCGACTGCGGTAAATCCACGCTCCTGAAGGATGGCGTGGAGGCGGCGCACGTTCTCACGCGTGGCGCAGAACAGCATCGCCGTCTCGGCTTCGTGGAACCGAAGAAGGTTCACGACCGCATGGCCGATCTCAGCCGGACCAACGGTGACGGCCTGGTAGGTGATGTCGCCGTGCCCGCGATCATCACCGACGGTCGAAATGCGCAGCGGGTCACGCTGGTACTGCTGCGCCAGCCGCGCGATCGGCGGCGGCAGGGTGGCGGAGAACATCAGCGTACGCCGCGTCTCGGGCGTTCCGTCGAGAATTTCCTCGAGGTCCTCGCGAAAGCCCATGTCGAGCATCTCGTCCGCTTCGTCGAGCACGACCGCGCGCAGCGCGCCGAGGTCGAGCGAGCCGCGTTCGAGGTGGTCGCGCAGGCGGCCGGGCGTGCCGACCACGACCTGCGGCCCAGCGCGCAACGCGCGGCGTTCCTTGGACGGGTCCATTCCGCCGACGCAGGTGGCGACCCGGACCTGCGCTCCACCGTAGAGCCAGACCAGTTCGCGGCTGACCTGCAGCGCCAGTTCGCGTGTGGGTGCGATCACGAGGGCGAGCGGACGGTCGGAGAATTCGGCGTTGCCCTTGGCGTCGAGCAGCTCGGTCGCGAGCGCGAGGCCGAAGGCGACGGTCTTGCCCGAACCGGTCTGCGCCGAGACGACGAGGTCGCGCCCTGCAGCTTCGGGAGCGATGACTGCGGCCTGGACGGGAGTGGGTTCAAGATAGCCGCGCGCACGCAGCGCGTCGGCAAGCGCCGACGGGAGACTGGAATAAGGCATGGGCGCGCCCTTAGTCGCATCGGCGCTACAAAGCACCTCCAATCGGTCGGCCCGGCGATTTTACCCCGCCGGGCTGCCCATGCCTCAATTCCGCTGCGGCCCGATTACCGACTTACGGCGCTGATTTGATGGGGTTCGACTCGTTGGCGAGGATGCCGACGACCTGTGTCCACACCGCCACGTTCTGGCGCAGCTGCACCGGGTCGATCTTGTCGAGCGTATCGTCGGGCGTGTGGTGCAAGTCGAAATAGCGGGTGCCGTCCTGCTGCAGGTCGATGATGCCCGCCTTCGCCTCGCGAACGTAGTTGAGATCGGCTCCCCCGGTAGCGACTTCGCGCGAAGGGCTGACGCCGAAGCGTGCGACCGCTTCGTAGAGGCGCTTGTAGAGGTCGGGGTCGGCGGCGGAGAAGTTGCTGTCGATCCGCCAGACCCGGTCGGCGCCGAAATCGCTTTCGATCCCGGCATAGACCGGCTCGCCCTTGTGCGCGGCAGCGTAGGCCTTGCTGCCCCAGAGGCCGGTTTCCTCGGCGCCCGCGAAAAGTACCCGCACGGTCCGCAGCGGCCGCCCGGCGCGCGCGACCTGCTTGGCGGCGGCGGCGATGATGCCGCAGCCTGCGCCGTCGTCGATCGCCCCGGTGCCGAGGTCCCAGCTATCGAGGTGGCAAGCGAGCAGCACCGGCGGCAGCTTCGGATCGCGCCCGGTAATCTCGCCGACGACGTTGCCGCTCTGTGTCTGGCCGAGGTCGCGCGGGGTCAGCGTCAGCTTCATTCGGATCGGCTTGCGCCCGGCCCGCTCGAACATCCGGACGAGATTGTCGGCATCGGGGTTGCTCAGCGCGCCCGCCGGGATCAGCGCGACGCCCTCGGCGAAATTCGTCCCGCCGGTGTGCGGGGTGCGATGATCCTCGGTTCCGATCGAACGGATGACGACCGCGCGCGCGCCCTTGCTCGCGGCGACGCTCGGCCCTTGGCGGCGCACATTCCCGAACACGCCGTACTGCGAACCGTCCTGCGTACGCGTCATCGCGTGGTCGAGGAAGGCGATCTTCCCCGCAAGGCTGCCGGCGGGCATGGCTTCGAGCTCGGCGAACGAGCGGACGAAAACCACCTCGGCGGTCAGCCCGCCCTCGCCCGTCGATGCGCTGTTGCCGAGCGCGGTGATGTGCATCGGCTGCGCGTAGGGGGCGACGATCTCGGCTTTCTCCGCACCGCGTACCCAGGTCGGCATCGTGTAGGGCTCGATCGCGATGCGGGCGAAGCCGTTGGCCTTGAGCCAGTCGACCGCCCACGCGCGCCCGCGCGCCTCCGCTTCGGTGCCCGCCTGCCGGGGGCCGACCTCGGTGGTGATGCCCTCGACGAAATCCCACGCCAGCGTATCTTTCTCGAGCGCCTCGTCGGCGATGCCGGCCAGCGAGGGCGGCGGAGCGGCGACTGCGGCGGTTGAGACAAGGAGCGAAAGCGCGGCAAGCGCGAAGCGGGGGTGCGACATTGCCAGCCTGCTAGCTCGCCCGACGCCCCCTGCCAAGCCGCTTGCTCCCGTGGTCCCCAGCCCCTATCTGCGCGCCAACTCCCGACACCCCGATACCACGCAAGGACCCCCGATGGCCGCCCAGTACGCATACGTCATGAAGGACATGACGAAAACTTTTCCCGGCGCGCAGAAGCCGGTGCTGTCGAACATCAACCTGCAATTCTACCAGGGCGCCAAGATCGGCATCGTCGGCCCCAACGGCGCGGGCAAGTCGACGCTGATCAAGATCATGGCGGGGATCGACAAGGACTACACCGGCGAGGCCTGGCCGGGCGAGAACATCACCGTCGGCTATCTCGAGCAGGAGCCCGAGCTCGACGAGAGCAAGACCGTGCTCGAGAACGTCAAGGACGGCGCGCGCGAGACCGCCGACATGGTCGAACGGTTCAACGCGATCGGGATGGAGATGGCCGAGGACGGCGCGGACTTCGACGCGCTGGGTGCCGAGATGGCCGAACTGCAGGACAAGATCGACGCGGTCGACGGGTGGACGCTCGACAACCAGTTGGAAGTCGCGATGGAGGCCCTGCGCTGCCCGCCGGGCGACTGGTCGGTGAAAGACCTGTCGGGCGGTGAAAAGCGCCGCGTCGCGCTCACCCGCCTGCTGATCCAGAAGCCCGGCATCCTGCTGCTCGACGAACCGACCAACCACTTGGATGCCGAGAGCGTCCTGTGGCTTGAAAACCACCTCAAGGAATACGCCGGCGCGGTGCTGATGATCACCCACGACCGCTACTTCCTCGACAACGTGGTGGGCTGGATCCTCGAGCTCGATCGCGGGCGGTACTACCCGTACGAAGGCAACTACTCGACCTACCTGGAAAAGAAGGCCAAGCGCCTCGAACAGGAAAGCCGCGAGGAGAGCGGCAAGACCAAGGCGCTCCAGCGCGAACTCGAGTGGATCCGCCAGACCCCCGCCGCGCGCCAGACCAAGTCTAAGGCGCGTATCCGCAAGTTCGAGGAATTGCAGAACAGCCAGGACAATCGCGCGGTCGGTAAGGCGCAGATCGTCATCCAGGTGCCCGAGCGCCTCGGCGGCAAGGTGATCGAGGTGAAGAACATCTCGAAGGCCTATGGCGACAAGCTCTTGTTCGAGGACCTGTCGTTCATGCTGCCCCCCGGCGGCATCGTCGGCGTGATCGGACCCAACGGCGCGGGCAAATCCACCCTGTTCAAGATCATCACCGGCAAGGAACAGCCCGACACCGGTTCGATCGAAATCGGCAGCACGGTGCACCTCGGCTACGTCGACCAGAGCCGCGACCACCTGAACCCCAAGAACAACGTCTGGGAAGAGATTTCCGACGGGCTCGATTACATGCAGGTCAACAAGCAGGACATGAGCACGCGGGCCTATGTCGGCGCGTTCAACTTCAAGGGCGCGGACCAGCAGAAGAACGTCGGCAAGCTCTCGGGCGGTGAGCGCAATCGCGTGCACATGGCCAAGATGCTCAAGGCGGGCGGCAACGTCCTGCTGCTCGACGAACCGACCAACGACCTCGACGTCGAGACTCTCGCCGCGCTCGAGGACGCGATCGAGAACTTCGCCGGTTGCGCCGTGGTCATCAGCCACGACCGATTCTTCCTCGACCGTCTCGCCACGCATATCCTCGCGTTCGAAGGCGACAGCCACGTCGAGTGGTTCGAAGGCAACTTCGAAGCGTACGAGGAAGACAAGCGTCGGCGCATGGGCGACGCGGCAGACCGTCCGACGCGCCTGGCGTACAAGAAGCTCACGCGCTGAATCGAAAAACGGCGGGCCGAGGGCTGTTCCCTCGACCCGCCGTTTTGCAGGCTACCCGAGGGGTAGCGCGCTGTCAGCCGATCAGCAGTTTCCGGGGCGGCCGTCCGCGCAGTCGCCGACCGATTCCACGTCGTTGGCCGCGCCCTTGACCGTATTGCAGGCCGAAAGGATCAGTCCGCTCGACAGCGCGAGTGCGATGATCATCTTTTTCATCTGATGTTCCCTTACCTTGCCGGCTCCGACACGATGAGCGGCGCCTCCAGCAAAGGACAATCGACACGGCACTTCGGTTCCCGCACCTGCCGTCAAGTGGCCCGATGAAATCATCGATTTGCCGCGCGACAAATCGATCGACTTCCAGTTAGTCTGCCCGCGCTACGATCTGGGGGACGTACTGTGCCGCTCTTCACCATGCTGGCAGCCGCTGCCGCGCAAGCCGCCTCACCGGCCGCGCTTCCTCCACCCATTATCGACATGCACATGCACGCCTGGACGCTCGACGAATTCGGCGGCGAGAGCGTGCCGGCCTGCATCGCGGCAAAGGGGGTTGAGATGGTCGGCATCGATCCGGGCAAGCCGTTCGACTTCACCGCGCAGGCGGAATGCAAGGTCATGGTCCAGTCGCCCGCGACCTATGCGGCGGTCCTCGACGAGACGGTCGCGCAGATGCGGCGGTTCAACATCGTCGCGGGCGTGATCGCGGGCGAACGGGACACGGTCGCGGCGTGGCGCAAGGAGCACCCCGACCGGTTCATTCCCGCCGCCAATTTCTTCCTCGACGACAATCCGCCCCGGCCCGAACGCGTGGCCGAGCTCGAGGGCCGGGTTGCCAGCGGCGAGACCCGCGTGTTCGCAGAGGTCACTGCGCAATATCGGGGTATGAGGCCCGACGATCCGTCGCTCGAGCCGTTCTGGGCACTCGCCGAGAAGCTCGACGTGCCGGTCGGCATCCACATGGGATACGGCGCGCCGGGCGGGCCATACTGGGCCTATCCCAAATACCGCGCCGCGCTCGGCAATCCGCTGTTGCTGGAGGACGTGCTCGCTCGCCATCCGAAGGTGCGGGTCTACGTCATGCATGCCGGAATGCCGTTCACCGACGAGACGATCGCGCTGCTCTACAGCCATCCGCAGGTCTACGTCGACATCAGCGCCGACAACTGGGGCGTGGCGCGGGCGGAGTTCCACCACCAGCTCAAGCGGCTGGTCGACGCCGGCTATGGCAAGCGCATCCTGTTCGGCAGCGACCAGATGGTCTGGCCCCAGACGATCGAAATCGCGATCGAGGCGATTACCGACGCGCCGTTCCTGACGGAGGAGCAGAAGCGCGACATCCTCTACAACAACGCCGCGCGCTTCCTGCGGCTCACCCCGGCCGAGATCGCCCGCCACCACGGGCGGTAACGCGCCGTCAGTCCGACAACTTGGGATACCAGTCGGTTCCGCGACCCTCGGGCGTCATATCGAGGATGACCCACAGGTTCTGCAACTCCGGCCCGCCGCGCGGATCTTGCCCGGGATCGGCCGCTTCCTTAGGCATGACCGACTGCCAGAACAGGCGCACGTCTTCGCCGTCCTTAACGTAGACCGCCATTACTGGGTTCTCGCTGCCGTCATCGTTGAGCGCCCCGAAGAAACTGGCGTAATCGTCCCCAACGGTCTGCACGAAGTCGAGATCGCGCCAGCCGCGTTCCTGTGCGAAAGCATATTGGCGGCCCACGGGCGATCGGCCGAGAATCTTCAGAGCCACGCGTTTCTTGATCGAGCGGGCATTGCCCTCCATCGCATCCAGCGTGGTCGTGCACATAGGACAGGGCCGCTCGCGTTCCGGCCCGTACATCCAGAAATAGGTGACGAGGGTATCGTGATCCCCGAACAGGTCGGCGAGCGATGCGTCGAAGCCGTGCTCGTCCTTGAATTTCCAGTCGGCCGGGATGACCGGCCCCGGCGGCAGCGCTCGGCGCTGTTCCACCACCCGGGTCATTGTGCGCCGCTCCTCGATCTCGGCAGCCAACAGTTCCCGACGAGCCTTGCCGTATTCATCGCTCTCTCCGGCGAGCGGCTTGTAGAGCTCGGCGAGCTCGGAAGCGGGTTTCAGTTGCCTGTCGGTCATCGGACTCTCCTTGCCCGACCAACGACCGACCGCCCCGTCCTTTCCCCGATCAGGCGGCTGCGTCTATCGCTCCGTCGTATTCAGCCCTATTCTGATGAATCTGCGGCAGGTGCGCGAAGGTCCACTCGGCGAGCGCCATGACCGGCACGGCGAGCGACTGGCCGAGGTCGGTCAGCGCGTATTCGACCGAAGGCGGCACGGTGGGATGCACCGTGCGCGCGACCATGCCGTCGCGTTCGAGCGTGCGCAGCGTGCGGGTGAGCATCTGCTGGCTGATGCCGCCGATCTCTCGCTTGAGCTCGTTGAAGCGGCGAGGTCGTTCGACCAGCGAATTCACCAGCAGCACGGTCCACTTGTCGCCGACGCGGCTGAGCAGTTCGCTCACCGCGCGGCAGCCCGGATCGGAATAAGGGTGCGGGTTCTCGGTCATGCGGTCTCGTCCATCTGAGCAGGTCATACCGGTATGACCTGGTCACGAAAATTTGCGTTCTTGCGGGTCCTATATGGTCACTTATGTGGTGCAGGTCAATATTAGTGACCAAATCTACGGAGCAGACCAGCATGAATATCCTCCATCTCGATTCGAGCATCACGGGCGACCATTCGGCGAGCCGCCAGCTGAGCGCGGCGATCGTTCGCGAACTGACCGACGCCGATCCGGCCGCGGCGGTCACCTATCGCGACCTCGTCGCCCAACCCCTCGATCACATCACCCTGCCCGGCTTCGGCGGCGATGCGTCCGCGCAGGCGCTCGCCGAGTTCAAGGCCGCGGATGTGGTCGTGATCGGCGCCCCAATGTACAATTTCACGATCCCTTCGCAGCTCAAGGCGTGGATCGACCGCGTGCTCGTGGCGGGCGAGACGTTTCGCTATACCGAAACCGGTCCCGAAGGCCTCGCCGGCGAAAAGACCGTGATCGTCGCGATTGCCCGCGGCGGGCTCTACGGCGAAGACAGTGCTGCGCGCAGTGTCGAGCACGCCGAGCGCTACCTCGCGTCCGCGTTCGGCTTCATCGGCGTGACTCCGCAGTTCGTTATCGCGGAAGGACTGAAGATCAGCGACGAGGCGCGCGATGCCGCGCTCGCCTCCGCCCATGAAGCGATCCGCAAGATCGGCGCGGCCTGCCCGGTTGCCTGACCGCAATATCGTTTTCCTACAGCGGGGCGGCGGTGGCATGGCGTGACCATGACCGACCGCCGCCCGCCTATGGCTTGGCCGCTTGAAGCCCCGGCGACTTCGCCGGATGGATTTGGGCGTATACTTCGTGTCACCTTTCGGACCGGACCGTCGCTGCGGTCCAAAAACGGAGATGTCGCAGGACCGTGGGACATGCGGGACATGCCCTCGACCTCGTTCAGAATGCGGACAGCCAATCTGAACTACTTACCGAGTCGTAAAGACAACCGCAGGTGGTGGGGCGGTTCTTGGACGAAAGGACGCCCATGACATTGAAGACCGTTCTGCGTACGTGCGGGGCATCGGCACTGGCCGTTGCCGTCGCGCTCGGCGCATTCGCCGCGCCCGCATCGGCGCAGGACCGGCGCGAACGCGACAGCGAGCGCAGCGAAGCGCGTCAATCCTGGCGCGAGCAGCGGGCCGAGCGACAGCAGCAGCAGGCCCAACCGCGCCAGCAGCGCACCGAAGCTCAGCAGCAGCAACAGCGCCCGCAGCGCTCGTGGGATGCCGGCCGCGCCCAGCAGACGCAGGCGGCTCCGCAGCGCCCGAGCGGCGACTGGAACCGCGGCGACCGGCGCAATGCGACTGCGACCGAGCGATCGGGTCGCGACTGGAACCGTCGCGACAACTCCAGCAACGACTGGGGCCAGCAGCGCGCCGCCCAGGCGCAGGCGCAGGCGCAGCAGCGTGCCCAGGCCGAGGCCGCAGCGCGCTCGTCGGGCCGCGACTCGCGAACGACTTGGGGCAGTGCCGATCGCAACCGTTCGTACAGCGACCGCCAGCGCAACCAGTCCTACCGCGACGGCAATCGCGACGGTCGCCAGACCGATTGGCGGCAGGATCGCCAGCAGACCCAGAACGCCTACCGCAGCGGCTATCGCGACGGTGTGCGGACCGACAACTGGCGCGATGGCGACCGCGACGGCCGCCGATACGACGGCAATCGCGACGGTCGGCGCTACTCGGGCGATCATCGCCGGTGGAGCAACGACTGGCGGCGCGACAGCCGGTACGACTGGTATCGCTACCGCAGCGCCAACCGCAACGTGTTCAACATCGGCGCCTATTATTCGCCGTATCGCAACTACCGCTACAACCGGGTCAACATCGGTTTCACCCTCGGCAGCCTTTTCTATGGCAGCCGGTACTGGATCAACGACCCGTGGCAGTATCGCCTGCCGCCCGCCTACGGTCCGTATCGCTGGGTCCGCTACTATGACGACGCCCTGCTGGTCGACGTCTACAGCGGCGAAGTCGTCGACGTGATCTACGACTTCTTCTGGTAGGTTTTTCGGCGGGCGGGATTGAGTGGCTCGCCTGTCGGGAAACTGGACCCCCGTCGGCCTCGCGTCGACGGGGGTCCTTTTCGTGACGGTTCAGGCCTTGGGCGTGCCGAACGGCAGCATCCGCCATAGGTTGCCGTCCTTGTCGAAGACCGTGTGCTTCAGCGCGCCGAGGATGTGCAGCGCGATCAACGCGAGCAGGATGGTCCCACCCGCCGCGTGGGCATCGAAGATCGAACCTGCAAGCTCCTTGTTCGAACCGACGGGGAGCGCTGGGATGTCGAACATGCCGAAGAAGCTGATCGACTTTCCGCCGAGGGAGTTCGCCAGCCAACCGCCAAGCGGCAGTCCGATGAGCAGGATGTAGAATACCGCGTGAGTGACGCGGGCGAGCGTCCGCTCCCACGCTTTCAGCGTCGAGGCGAGCGGCGGCGGCTTGTGCGCGATCCGCCAGCCGAGTCGGACCAGGGTGAGCACGAGGATCAGCATCCCCCACGCCTTGTGATAGCCGAAAACCTCCGCCTTGACCGGCCCGTCGAGGTGCTCGGCCGTCTCCGCGATCCGCCAGTTCATGATCACCAGGATCGCGATCAGCCAATGGAGCAGCATGGCCACTCCCGAATAGCGTGGGCCTTGCTCTGCCTGCATCCTAACGCTCCTGCGGTGGTTGTCCGCTCGGTTGTAGCGACGGGTTTGCGCGCGGCAAGACGATTGCTAGGAACCGCCTATGGCTACGACCGAACTGATTCCGGACAAGGACGCGCTGCGGCGCCTGGGTGAGACCGTGCGCAAGCGGCTCGAGACCAACCCGCGCGTGTACAAGGTACCGACCGACAAGGCAGAGATCTTCGCGATCGGCGATTTCCTCAGTCCCGACGAGTGTGCGCGGTTCGTGCGGATGACCGACACCGTCGCGCGGCCGAGCTCGCTCTACGACCAGGACTACGCGACGGGCTTTCGCACCTCGTACTCGGGCGACCTAGACGCGCGCGAACCGCTCGTGATGGCGGTCAGCCGGCGGATCGACGACCTGCTCGGCATCAACGCGATCTGCGGGGAATCCATCCAGGCGCAGCGCTATTTCCCCGGCCAGCAGTTCAAGCCGCACAACGACTGGTTCTACACCGACCAGGACTACTGGAAGGGCGAGCGCAAGCGCGGCGGGCAGCGCGCGTGGACCGCGATGGCGTTCCTCAACAAGGTCGACAAAGGCGGCGAGACGCACTTCGTCGAGGTCGGCGCGAAGATCGAACCCAAGCCCGGCGTTCTGCTCGTGTGGAACAACGCTCTCCCCGACGGGTCGCCGAACGAGAATACGCTCCACGCCGGTACCCCTGTGACCGAAGGCGTGAAGTACGTACTGACGAAGTGGTATCGCACGCGCCGCTGGCGCTGAGCTACTTCTCGCTCCGCACCTCCTCGATCACGTCCTCGAAGCTTTCCTCGGCGCGCTTCGCACCGCGGATGGCGAGGTGCATCATCCGGTCGAGCTTTCGCGAGAGGCGGACGATTTCGAGCTGGGTGCGCAGGTTCACCTCGTAGTCGTGCCGGGCCGCGATGCGGTCCTTCTTGGACTGGCGATTCTGGCTCATCATGATGACCGGCGCCTGGATCGCGGCGAGCATCGAGAGCATCAGGTTGAGGAAGATGTACGGAAACTTGTCGAACGCCGGCACCCCGATGGCCTGCAATGCGCCGCTGTTGATGACGACCCAGGTCAGCAGGACGAAACCGAAGCCCATGATGAAGGCCCAGCTGCCGCCGACCGCAGCGACGCGGTCCGCCAGCCGGTCTCCGAAGGACGCCTCGAGCTGCTGCGCTTCGGCTGCGTCGATCCCGAGATAGCATCCGGCAGCGACCCGCTGGATGACCTCCTGCTCTTCCTCGTCGAGTTCGGCGAGCTCCCGACCGAGAAGATCGCGCGCCAAGCGCTCGGGATCGGCCGCCCCGCGGATCACCGCGCCAGCGCCTCGGCGATCAGCGCGCGCGTGTTGGCGATGCCGTAGAGCGCGATGAAGCTGCCCATCCGCGGCCCCTGCTCGCTGCCGAGCAACGTGCGGTAGAGCGCCTGGAACCAGTCGCGCAGGCTTGCGAAAGCGAACTCTTCGCGCTTGCCGATTTCGTAGACCATCGTCTGCAAATCTTCCGCCGAAGTATCAGGTTCCACGGCCGCAAGCTGTGCATCGAGTTCACGCAGCGCCGCCGCCTCGTTCTCGGTCGGCTTTTCCCGCACGAGGCCGGGTGCCACGAAGTCGCGGTTATAGGAGAGCGCGGTGCCGACCAGCGCATCGAGCATCGGATGCGCTTCCGGGTCGGCATTCTCGACGTAGTTGCCGAGGTACGACCACACCTGCTCGCGCGTCGCGCCCGCGCCCAGCACCGCGACGAGATTGAGCAGCAGCGCATAGGTCACCGGCAGGCTCTCGCCCGCACCCTTGCGCTGCGGATCGGTGACGCCGAGCAGGTGCCACACCGGATTCCCCAACTGCTTGTCGAGCGTCTGTTCGCCGAGCAGCGCGCGCGACTGCCAGTAGTCGTCGACCGCGCGCGGGATCACGCCCGCGTGCAGGCTTTTGGCGCTCTTGGGATTGGGAAAGATGTAGAAGCCGAGGCTCTCTTCCGACCCATAGGACAGCCATTCCTCGATCGTCAGGCCGTTCCCCTTCGACTTGGAGATCTTCTCGCCATTCGCGTCGAGGAACAACTCGTAGATCAGCCCCTCGGGCTTCCGCCCGCCGAGCACCTGCGCGATCTTGCCCGACTGCACGCCGCTGTCGGTCAAGTCCTTGCCGTACATCTCGTAATCGACGCCGAGCGCGACCCAGCGCATCGCCCAGTCGACCTTCCACTGCAGCTTGGCCTGTCCGCCCAGCGCCGACTGCTCGACCACTGTGCCGTGCTCGTCGGTGAAGCGGATCGTCCCGGCTTCGGCGTCGACCACCTCGACCGGAACCTGCAGCACGACGCCACTCTTCGGGCTGACCGGCAGGATCGGCGAATAGGTTGCCGCACGCTCGGCGCGCAGCGTCGGCAGCATGATGTCGAGGATCGCCTGGTTCTGCCGCAGCACTCCGCGCAAGGCCTCGTCGAACGCGCCCGAATTGTACATCTCGCTCGACGAGACAAACTCGTAATCGAAGCCGAAGCGGTCGAGGAAACGGCGCAGCATCGCATTGTTGTGCGCAGCGAAACTGGCGAACCCGGCCTCGAACGGATCGGGAATACGCGACAAGGGCTTGCCAAGGTTCGCGTCGAGCAGGGCGCCGTTGGGCACGTTGTCGGGCACCTTGCGCAACCCGTCCATGTCGTCGCTGAAGGCGACCAGCCGCGTCGGCGCGCCGCCGGTCAGCGCCTCGAACGCGCGGCGGACGAAGGTCGTGCGCAGCACTTCCTGGAACGTGCCGATGTGCGGCAGGCCGCTGGGGCCGTATCCGGTTTCGAATACCACCGGCTTCCCGTCCGGCCGGCGGCCGTCGGGATAGCGCTTGAGGATCTTCTTCGCCTCCTCAAACGGCCAGGCCTTCGAGATACGGGCGGCTTCCATCAGGTCGGTATCGGTCATCGCGCCAGCGCCCTCGCCCAAGGTCGCGCGCCGCGCAAGCGCCAAGTGGGCCGGATTTGTGGCCCGCCCTCAACTGTCGGCCTGCGTCGGCGAAAAGCCTGGTCGACCACTTGCCCCCTGTTCGTCGTTCGTTCTATCGCTGGCTTCGATGCCCGAGCCGCTGCTCCTGCCCGCCATCCACGCCAGTCACGCGGGTACGTGGCTGCGCGATGGCGCAGGCACGCGCGGAGTCAGCAAGGGTGAAGCGGTGACCGCCGCCGCGGATACTCCTCTGCTGCTGCTCAATGCGCCGCTGGTGGCGACCCGGCTCGGTTATCCCGACCTCTCGGGGCTCGACCTCCTCGAATTGTTCGCCTTCGTACACCCGGCGCGGTTCGCAGTGCCGACGCCGAAGGGTCTCGCCCATGTACTCGGCATCGACGAACCGCCGAGCGACGACGCCGTACCCGGTTTTCTCCAGCGTGCGGCAGGGGCGCTGATTGCCGTTTGCGGGAGTGAGGAATGGCCCGAGCGCGAGGGTGCGTGGTCTACCCTCCAGTCGCTCGTGCGGATGCGCTGGCCGTGGGCGCAGGTCTTGCTGCCCCATGTCCGCAAGCCCGAGCGCGCCGAACGCTGGCTGTTCGCCCGCCTGCCCGAGTGGGAGGAAACGCCCGAGCGCCCCGCCCCGGGCCACGTGCTCATCGAGGAGGAGGAGGTCGAGGCGCGTCTTGCCCGCCTGACCGGCGAAGGCGCCGAACAGCGCGAAGGGCAACGCCGCTATGCGCGCGAGGCCGGCGGCGTGTTCGCACCGCGTGCCCAGCGCGGCGTGCCGCACGTGCTGCTCGCGCAGGCAGGCACCGGGATCGGGAAGACGCTGGGCTATCTCGCGCCCGCGCACCTGTGGTCCGAGCGGTCGGGCGGGACGGTCTGGGTCTCAACCTTCACGAAGAACCTCCAGCGCCAGCTTCGCCGGGAAAGCGGGCGCGCGTGGCCGGTGGAGCGCACCGACGGGACGCGGCCGGTCGTGGTGCGCAAAGGCCGCGAGAACTACCTCTGCCTGCTCAACCTCGAAGACGCTCTGCAGGGCGGCTTCGGCGGGCGCGCCGCGATCCTGGCCCAACTGGTCGCGCGGTGGGCCGCGTTCAGCCAGGACGGCGACATGATCGGCGGCGACCTGCCCGGATGGCTCGGAACGCTGTTCCGCAAGCGCGGCATTGCTGCCCTGACCGACCAGCGCGGCGAGTGTGTCTATGCCGGGTGTCCTCATTACCGGAAATGCTTCATCGAGCGCGCCGCGCGGGCGAGCGCGCAGGCCGATCTCGTCATCGCCAACCACGCGCTGGTGATGGTCAATGCCGCGCGCGGCCGGGACCACGCCCAGCGACCGACACGCATCGTGTTCGACGAAGGGCACCACGTGTTCGAGGCGGCCGACAGCACCTTCGCCGCCGCGTTGACCGGGGCAGAGGCGATCGAGCTCCGCCGATGGATCGTCGGTCCGGAGAAGCAGTCGCGCGGGCGGCGGCGCGGGTTGGCCGCGCGGCTCGCGGACGTCGCCAGCTATGACGAAGCAGGCGGCAAGGCGATCGAGGCTGCGCTCGCGGCGGCGCAGGAGCTCCCGAGCGAGGGCTGGCTCCAGCGGCTCGTCGATGGCACCCCGCATGGCCCGGTCGAAATGCTGCTCGGCGCGGTACGCAGCGTGACCTATGCCCGCGACGAAAGCGGCGGTCAGGACGCGGGCTACGGCATGGAGACCGAAGCCGCGGGGCTCGACGGGCCGGTGGTCGAACTCGCCGCGCAGGCGGCAGGGGCGCTTGCGGCGATCCGCTCGCCGCTGCTGCGACTCGGCGCGCGGCTGGAGGCGGTGATCGGCGATCCGCCCGACTGGCTCGACGCGCAAGGCCGCGCGCGGATCGAAGGAGCGCGTCACTCGCTCGCCTGGCGGTGCGACCTCTTGGCCGCTTGGGAAGCGCTGCTCGACCGGCTCGGAGGGCCGGGAGATCCCGAATTCGTCGACTGGCTCGCGGTCGAACGCAGCGATACGCGCGAATTCGACGTCGGCCTCCACCGCCACTGGCTCGACCCGATGAAGCCGTTCGCGCGCGTGGTGCTGGAACCCGCGCACGGCGTGATGCTGACGAGCGCCACGCTCAAGGACGGACCCGATTGGGACGCCGCGATCGCGCGCAGCGGGGCCGCGCATATCGAGGTGCAGCCTCGCATCAGCGAGGCGGAGAGCCCGTTCGACTACGCCAGCAATGCCGAGGTGCTGATCGTCACTGATATCCAGCGCGGCGACATTCCCGCGCTCGCGGGTGCCTATGGCCGCCTAATAGAGGCGAGCGGCGGGGGTCTGCTCGGGCTGTTCACCGCCATCCGGCGGCTACGCGCGGTCCATGGGCGGATCGCCGATCGGCTCGCGCGAAGCGGTCTGCCGCTCTATTCACAGCACGTCGATCCGATCGACACCGGCACGCTGGTCGATATCTTCCGCGACGATCCCGCCGCTTCGCTGCTCGGCACGGACGCGCTGCGCGACGGGGTCGACGTGCCGGGCCGTTCGTTGCGGTGTGTGGTCATGGAACAGGTGCCTTGGCCACGACCGACGATCCTCCACCGCGCACGGCGCGCGGCGGGCGGCGGCTCCGCCTACGACGACCGGATCATCCGCGCCCGCCTTTCTCAGGCATTCGGGCGGCTCATCCGTTCGAAGGACGATCGCGGGCATTTCATAGCCCTTTCGCCCGCCTTTCCCAGCCGGTTGCTGACGGCTTTTCCGCCAGGCACCCCGGTGGTGCGCTGCACCCTCGACGAGGCTTTACAACGCGTGGCCCACGCGCGAGAGGACGGCGAACCGCGCGCCGCCCTTGAGGAACCGGCGCCCCAGGGGGACGATCTGACCTGACCAAGCTGCTCGGCCTCCTGCGCCATGCCAAGTCCGAATGGGACGACATCGGCCAGCGCGACTTCGATCGCGGGTTGAACGAGCGGGGGCGCCGAGGCGCGCGGCTGATCGGCAACCATATTCGAGCACAGGGCACCGATTTCGATCTCATCGTCGCCAGTCCCGCCGAGCGGGTGAAGGCGACCCTTGCCGAAGCGATGCCCGACGCCGAGGTGCGCTGGGACCGCCGCATCTACCTCGCCGATATCGAATCGCTGCTCGACGTTCTGCGTGAGGCGGGCGAGGCGAACGCAGTGCTGCTTTCGGGCCATAACCCGGGGATGCAGGACCTGCTGTTCGCGCTGGTCCCGCCGGCCAACGAAAACGAGATGTTCGACGAGGCCTCGGTCAAGTTCCCGACCGCCGCGTTTGCTCTTTTGGAGCTCGATATCGACGATTGGGCGAAGTTAGCGCGCGATTGCGGCAAGCTGGTGCATTTTCAGCGCCCGCGCGACCTCGATCCCACGCTGGGGCCCGAGCATTGATCAGCGCAGCACGCGCGGCCCCGGTCCGTGATCGCCCCAGGTGTCGTCAGGGTTGTAAAGGCGGCATGTCTTAAGGCTGAGGCACCCGCAGCCGATACAGCCGTCGAGATCGTCGCGGGTCTTCTGCAGGGTCGCGATCTTCGCATTGATAGCCGCGCGCACCCGTCCGCTGATCCGCTTCCAGTCGGCGGCGGTCGGGTTGCGGCCATGCGGGAGGCGCGAAAGCTCGCCCTCGATCTCGCCCAGCGAAAGGCCCAGCCCCTGCGCGATCAGCACGAAGCTCAGCCGCCGGATGTCGCCCCGCAGGAAGCGCCGCTGGTTGCCGCCGGTGCGGATCGGCTCGACCAGCCCGCGCGCCTCGTAATAGCGGATTGCCGAGACGCTGAGGCCCGTGCGGCGGGCAAGTTCGCCGATGGTGAGCAGGTCGGTCGCGCGCCGCATTGCGAGAAACTCCTTGACCTAAAGTTAAGTTGAGGTTGCATCCTTGTGGGCATCCGATTCGCAATGCAAGGAATTCAATGATGCCGACCGCCCGCCTCGAACACGTGAACATCTCGGTCACCGACGCCGATCGCACTGCCGATCTCGTCGCCAGACTCACCGGGTGGCACCGCCGCTGGGAAGGTCCCTCGCTCGACAACGGGCGCTCGATTCATCTCGGCGACGAGCGCGCGTACGTCGCCATCCACACCAGCCCCAGGGTGCGAGGCGGCTTCGTGAAGAGCGTGCCGATGAACCATATCGGCATCGCGGTAAGCGAACTCGACACCGCGGAGGCGACCGTGCTCGATGCCGGGCTCACCCCGTTCAACCACAGCCAGTACGACCCCGGCCCGCGCTCGTTCTACTTCTTCGACTGGGACGGGATCGAGTGGGAGATCGTCAGCTACGGTTAGATCAGCGGCTGCTGCGCCGGGCGCTCGCCGGTGACCCACAGCGCATCGGTCCGCTCGGTCGCGAGTTCGAGGTCGCAGGTCCTGACCAGCGCCAGCGCCTCGTCCTCGCTGCCGTGCTGCCACTGGTCGAACTGCTCGGGGGTCAGGATCACCGGCATACGGTCGTGCACATCGACCATCTGCGCGCAGGCGTCTGCCATGACCATCGTGTAGGCGTGTCCCCACTCTGCAGTCGGACGCCAGAGGCCGGCGACCGCGAACATCTCGTGCCCGGCGAGCTTGTACCAAGTCCGCGTCATCGCCCCGCGCTTACCCTCGGGCTCTGCCCACTGGGTGACCGGGATCAGGCAGCGGCGCCTGGCGAAGCTATCGCGCCAGAAGGCGGTCGTCAGCTTGTCGTCGCGCGCGTTGGTTACTGGCTTGGGCTTCAACGGCTGGCCCTGCTTGCCCTTCAGCACGACCGGGTAACCCCAGTTCATCTGCCGCACGCGCCCTTCCGCGACGACTAGGCCGGGATAACCGGGATAGACCTCCTCACCGAAGTTCGCCCCCGCCGCGTCGTTGATCGCCGCAAACCACTTAGCGACCTCGTCCGCGTTCTTCGTCATGCGGTAGAGGTTGCACATCAGGCCAAAAACCTAGGCATTACCGACCACGAAGCACGCCGCCGCCACCAACGCGCCCGCCATCCGGTTGGAGCGGAAGCGGGCGAGCGGGTTGTCGGGGTCGGTCGGGTCGAGCGTCAGCCCCTGCCACAGCAGGTGGACCGCCGCGGGCACCAGCGCCGACAAAGCGATCCAGTCGGCGCGCAGCACGTAGAACGCCAGCGCCCAGAACATCAGCGCAAGGCAGTAGAAGCAGATCACCCCCGGCTTGACCTGCTGGCCTAGCCGCAACGCGCTCGAGCGGATGCCGACCAACGCGTCGTCCTCGCGGTCTTGCAGCGCGTAGATCGTGTCGTAGCCCATGCACCAGAAGAAAGCCCCGGCGTAGAGCGCGGCCATTACCTCCCAGTGCTCGTTGCGCAACGCG
Source organism: Tsuneonella sp. HG094 (assembly GCF_053819285.1). Classification (NCBI taxonomy): domain Bacteria; kingdom Pseudomonadati; phylum Pseudomonadota; class Alphaproteobacteria; order Sphingomonadales; family Erythrobacteraceae; genus Tsuneonella; species Tsuneonella sp. HG094. The sequence continues at coordinate 696,976 of NZ_JBSORA010000001.1, read as the reverse complement.
GTCCACCCCACCAGCGCGCCCCACGTAAAGACGAGACCGAGCCACGCCTGCGGCCACCACGTGATTCGCTTCATGAAGGGATAGGCTGCAACCAGCGCGAGGCTTCCCAGCGCGACGAGCTGCGCCTGCCAGCGCAGCTGCAGCAGCACGACGAGGCCGACCACGCACAGCACGATCAGCCAGCTCCAAGCCAGCTTCACCGACACCCGCCCACTCGCCACCGGGCGCGACGCGGTTCGCGTCACCAGCCGGTCGAGGTCTGCATCGACGATATCGTTGTAGACGCACCCCGCCCCTCGCATCGCGATGCTGCCGAGTAGGAACCAGCCGACGAGGGCAAGCTGCCACCCCGCCCCCGCCAGCCACACGCCCCACGCGCAGGGCCAGAACAGCAGCCACCACCCGATCGGACGGTCGAATCGCGCGAGCATGGCAAGGTCGCGCGGGAGCTGCGGCAAGCTGGCGACGATGCCGCGATGCTCAGTATCGGGTACGATCGTTTCGCTCACGCCTTGTTCCCTAGCGGCGCGCGTGCCACGTGAAAAGCGATGCCCGCCACCCCCGCCTGGCCTCCGAAAAGTGCTCCGCGGCTGTTCGTCGATCGCGAACTGGCGCAGGGCGTCTCGATCATGGTCGAGGGTAACCAGGCGCACTACCTGTCGCGGGTGATGCGCGCTGCGCCCGGCGATACAGTGATCCTGTGCGACGACGTCACCGGCGAATGGGCGGCGACGGTGCTTTCCGCGAGCAAGCGCGACGTCGTGCTGGAACCCGCCGAACGCTTGCGCCCACGCGAGGCTGTGCCCGATTTCTGGTTGTGCCCTGCCCTGCTCAAGAAGGACTGCTTCGACTTCGTGCTCGAAAAGGCGACCGAGCTTGGCGTAGCCGCGATCCGCCCGGTGATCACGCGGCGCTGTGTCGCCGACAAGCTCAACCTCAATCGCGCTCGCGCTGTCACCGTCGAGGCCGCCGAGCAATGCGCGCGCACTGCGCTGCCCGAGCTTGCCGAACCGGCCACGCTGGACGCGATGCTGCGCGCATTGCCCGCAGACCGGACGCTGTACTTCGCCGACGAGGCCGGTGGTGCGCCCGCAGCCGGAGCGTTTGCGAAAGTGACCGCACCGGCAGCCCTGCTGACGGGGCCCGAAGGCGGCTTCGACGACGCCGAACGCGCGGCGATTCGCGCCCATCCCCGGGCGGTCGCGATCACCCTTGGCCCCCGCATCCTCCGCGGCGAGACGGCCGCCATCGCGGCGGTCGCGTTGTGGATGGGGACAGTCGGCGACTGGCAAAATTAAATCGCTGGCGCCCAGCATTCCGGTTTTCTAGTGCAACCCGCATGAGCACGCGGCAGGCCTCCGAGGCGGACGATCCCTTCATCGACAGCCGCGAGCAACTCGTGGCACCCATGGCGGCGGGCGAGAAGCCGATCGACGACTGGCGCATCGGCACAGAGCACGAAAAGCTGGTCTTCAAGGGAGAGGATCACCGTGCGCCCTCCTACGAGGAAGGCTGCGGCATTCGCGACCTGCTCTTGGCGCTGACCCGCTTCGGTTGGCAACCGGTCGAGGAAAACGGCACGGTGATTGCCATGAGCGGCCCCGACGGGACCGTCAGTCTCGAGCCTGCGGGCCAGCTCGAACTCAGCGGCGCGCCGGTGGTCAACCTGCACCAGACCTGCGCCGAGACTGGCCGCCACCTGACGCAGGTGAAGGCGATCGGTGGTAAATGCGGCGTCGGCTTCCTCGGCCTCGGCATGTGGCCCGACAAGACCCGCGAAGAGCTGCCGATCATGCCCAAGGGCCGCTACGAGATCATGCTGCGGCACATGCCGCGCGTAGGCAGCCTCGGCCTCGACATGATGCTGCGGACCTGCACGATCCAGACCAACCTCGACTATTCGAGCGAGGCCGACATGGTGCAGAAGTTCCGCGTTTCGCTGGCGCTCCAGCCGCTCGCCACCGCGCTGTTCGCGAACTCGCCTTTCACCGAAGGCAAGCCCAACGGCTACCTCAGCTATCGCAGTCACATTTGGTCGGACACCGATCCCCACCGAACGGGGATGCTGCCGTTCGTGTTCGAGGACGGCTTTGGCTACGAACGCTACGCCGACTACATGCTCGACGTGCCGATGTACTTCGTGTTCCGCGAAGGCCGGTACATAGACGCGTCGGGTCTGAGCTTCCGCGATTTCCTCGACGGCAAGCTGTCGGTCTTGCCGGGCGAGAAGCCGCGCATGAGCGACTGGTGGGATCACCTGTCGACCGCCTTTCCCGAAGTACGCCTCAAATCATTCCTCGAGATGCGCGGTGCCGACGGCGGCCCGTGGAAGCGCATCTGCGCCCTCCCGGCATTGTGGGTCGGCCTGCTCTACGACCAGGGTGCGCTCGACGCGGCGTGGGACCTCGTCAAGGACTGGACGATGGAAGAGCGTGAGACTCTGCGCGCGAGCGTGCCGAAGCTCGCGCTCGACGCGCCAATACCCGGTGGCCGCACCTTGCGCGACATCGCACCTGAGGTGCTTCGGATCGCCCGTGCAGGCTTGACCGCGCGCAGCCAGCTCAATTCGGTAGGCGACAACGAGGCCGGCTTCCTCAACCCGCTCGACCAGATCGTCGCCAGCGGCACAGTTCCGGCGCAGCGCCTGCTCGACCTTTACAACGGCGAATGGGCGGGTGATATCTCGCGGGTGTATGAGGAGAGCTTCTGATGATCCTCGTGCTGGGCACCGTGAAACTTGCGCCTGAACGCCTGGAAGGTGCCCGTGCCGCGATGGAGCGGATGGTCACCGCCAGCCGCGTAGAGCCGGGCTGCATCGCCTATGGCTATGGCCAGGATATGCTCGACCCGAACACGATCCACGTCGTCGAGAAGTGGCGCGACCGCGCGGCGCTCGACGCGCATTTCGCCACGCCGCACATGGCCGAATGGCGCCGGGTGATGGGCGAACTCGGTCTGTCCGGCCGTGACCTGCAGGTATTCACGGCCGACGAAGGCCAGCCGATCTAGCGGCTCACTCTGCCGGCTGGGCGGCCAACGGATCGAACCCGCGCACCCGGATGCCGAGCCGCCGCTTGAGGCGGGTCAGAGGCGCGGTGATCAGCCCGTGCTCGCTCATCCAGGCGTGGTAGGCGCGGTACTTCACGTCTTCGTGCCACAGGTGCTCTTCCTCGGTCCGCGCGCGCCAGTAATAGATCGCGTTGACCAGCAGCAGGCACGCTACATTCCGCACCGCGTCGGTGGTCGAGGCGTTGGTGACCATGAACGGCAGCGTCGACAGCCACCAGAAGGTGTTCTTGGCGAGATAGGCGGGATGCCGCGTGAAGCGGTAGGGGCCGTTCGTCAGCACGCCGCGATAGGTCAGGTTCGAGAACCGCAGCCCGAACGCGAAGGTCGCCCAGGCATAGATCGCCGTCAATGCGACGAGCACGATCGCCCAAATCCACATCAGCAGCGGTTGCCCGCCGAGCCACACGGTCCAGTTGGCGTCGCCCTGCCCCGGCGTTCCGAACTCGTAACCGAGCAGGCCCGACCCCATGAACCCGAACACGAACGGCGGGTAACACATAAGCGCCGCGACCCAGCCCGCGAGGTAGGGATTGCCGCTGCGGATATGCGCGTCGAGCGGGCGGAGCGTGACGAGATAGCCGACAGTGCCGATCTGCACGTCGATGAGGAACAAGACTCCGATCAGCGCCATCCCGAGCGCTGCCGGGTTCGCCGCCAGCCCTGCGAAATCCGCATTGACCGCCGCCTGGAAACCCGGCGGCAGGATCGAGATCATGAACGCGCCGAAGAAGCCCTTGATGATCCACGCACGCCAGTGGCGCTTAACCTCTTCGAAGTCGTAGGCCTCGCGGCCCAGCAGCATCGCGCCGAAGTGCCACGCATGGTCGCGCGGATTCACCAAGTGGCGATCGAGCCAGAAGACGTAAGGCACCGACAGCACGACCAGCGGGATCGCCGCTGCGCCGAGGACCTGCATCGCGAACAGGTATTGCCCGTCCCAATAGAAGCGACCGATCGCATAGGCACCGGCGATCGCGATCCATGTCGCCCACAGGCCTGCCAACTTGACGAAAGAGACGCGCGCCGTCTCGGCAAGCGGCCTTCGCAACGACCAGTCGATTCCGGTCGAGGGCCGCCGGTGCGCCTTGTCGACCAGCAGCGAGATGGCGATCATCGGCCCGCTCGTGAACAGCATCGCGGCGACCGCGGCATAAGGCCCGTCGAGCAGCATACGTGGCCCAGGAATGCCGAGCATATCGGCGACCAGCGGCCAGTGGCGGCAAACCGTGATCCACGCGAAAAGCCCTGCGAGCCCGGCTAGGCCCACCCAGCCGGATACGTCGCTTCTCGGAGGAGCGGTTTCGGTGGTGATCGGGCGCGCGGCGGTCACGCGCCCGCGTTAATGGCAAAGGGTTAAGAGGCCGGAAAGCCTCTCGCCCCTCCCCTTCAGCGGTAGGCGTGGATCGTACCGCCCTCGTCGAGGACGTAGAGCGTGTTGTTCGCCACCACCGGTGCCTGGCTGATCGGGCTTTTCACCGACTGGAACAGCGACGCCGAACCCTCGCCTACGCTTACGCGGTAGATCTGGCCTTCGGAGTTCGCGACCCACAGCGTGTTCCCGGCGAGCACCGGCCCGGTCCAGAAGATCGGATCCTTCTTCTTCTCGACATTGCGAAACTGGCCAAGCTCGGTGATCCAGCGGACACGCCCGTTGCCGCGGGCGATTGCCAGCAGGCGCGCGTCGTCCGTCAAGGTGAAGATCCACTCGCCCGCGATCGCCGGAGTGGAGATTCCCGCTAGGTTGAGCTCCCAGATGCGCTGGCCGGTGACCAGTTCGTACGCCGCCATGCGGCCGCCCTGACCGAGTGCATAGACGCGGCCCTGGTCGACGATCGGATCGGCGTCGATATCCGACAGCGCGCCCACTTCGGTCGAGATCGAGGTGCGCGCGAGCGCATCGGCCCACAGCGTGCGACCGTTCTCGTAACGATAGGCGACCAGCTCGCCGCTCGCATAACCCGCGACCAGCGTGCCCTGCCCGGCCGCCGGCGAGGCGACCCCGAACAGGCCGGTCTGCGTCGTCGAGCCGGATTCGTTCCACAGCAGCTTGCCGTCGGCCGCGTTGAGCGCGACGAGCTGGTTGTCCTGCGTCATCACGTAAACGGCGCCGAACGCCAGCGTCGGAGCGCCGCGCAGCGGGCCGGCGGGCTTCACCTTCCACACCTGCGACCCGTTGCTGGCATCGAGCGCGAGCACTTCGCCCACGCCGTTGGTCGCGTAGACCTTGCCCGCATCGTAGCTGACGCCGCCGCCGAAGTTTGCCGGCCGCAGGTTGCCCTCGACTTCCGCCGACTGGCTCCACAACTTTCCGCCCGACTGCGCGTCGAACGCATGGATCACGCCATTGGTGTCGGCCACGAACAGCTTGCCGTCGCCGATCACCGGCGCCGCGGCGAGCCGCCGACGGTCGCTCGATCCGGCGATGCTGACCGACCACGCCTGCGACAGATTGTCGCCCAGAGCCAGGTGGCCATAGCTCTTGGCGGCGGTACCGCCGGCCTGTGCCCACTCGGTGTTAGGCTGCGCTGGCGGGAGGACCACCGTCACGCCCGCGAGCGCGGGATCGACCTTGGCCGACTCGATGCGCGACAGGATCGGCACGCGGTTGCCGACCGTCGGAGTGATCTTCTTGTCCTTGCCGCCGAACAGACCGCCGCCGCACGCGGACAGGCCGAGCGTCACGGCGAGCAGAAGTCCGCCACGCGCGGCGGAACGGAGGAACCTGGCGGTCTTCATCGGTGGATCGATCCTCTCGAAAATCATTCTGCGGGGGCTGCGGCCGGACCCGCGAGCTGCGCATCCGGCTGGCCGATAACCGTGTCGACATCGTCGATTGCGTCGACACCGAGCAGGCCGGCCATCTGGCGCACGCGGCCCTTCGTTGAATCGGGGGTGTTCTTGTCGCGCGAGATCGCGGCGAACAGTGCGCCCGCCTCTGCCTGCTTGCCCTGGTCGAGATAGGCCATCGCCACCAGCTCGCCGGCGGGAGCGAAGAACGGGTTGCCGGGCACGGCCAGCGGCTTCAGCTTGGCAACAACGTCGGCCGGAGGCGTCGTATCGTACCGCGTCGTAACCGCGCGGATCAGCGCGATATCGCGCAGCGCCTGCGGAGCGTCGCCATCGGCGGCAACCTTGTCGAACAGTGCGGCCGCTTCGGCGGGCTTGGACTGCTCCATCGCAATCCCGGCCTTGAGCAACTGTGCCGAAGCGCGAGCCGCCGCATTGCCGTCGGCGATCAGCGGATCGAGCGCGGCCGCACCGCCGGCCAGATCACCGCGCTGCACGTCATCGAGCGCCGCCACGAGCTTTTCGCTGTCGGCTTCGTTCGCGGCATCCTGGCGATTCTGCCAGAACAGGAACCCGCCGAAAGCGGCGAGCACCAGCACCACGAGGACGATAGCCGGCTTCGCGTACTTCTCCGCAGCCTCGGCATACTGGTCCTGCCGCACGGCATCGTCGACCTCGCGCAGGAGGACGTCTTCCTGCGCGGACTGCGCACGGGCACGTTTTTCTTCGGGGGTCAGCGCATTGTCGGGTCTAAGGGCCACGGGCGGTTCTTGCGTCTCGTTGTTTTGGGAGAGGGTCTTGCGGCGCGTCTTTAGCCGATGGACGGTTCAATTCAACGTGCAAAACCCGATGTCCCCCGCCGCGTGAACCACGGGTGAAGGGTGAGCGCCACTCATGGCAGCGAGGGGCGGCCCATCGCGCTCGCATAGAGGCGGCGGTAAGCAGCGATCATCTGCGCTTCGTCGAACTCGGCACGGGCCCTTGCGCGGTTGGCCTTGCGCAACACTGAGCGCCGCTCGGTATCGTAGACGAGCGAAGCGATCGCTTCGGTCAACGCTGCCTCGTCCCCCGGTGGGACGATGAAGGGTCGGTTCTCCTCGGCGACGATCAGCGGCACGTCGCCCACGCCGTATGCAGCCACAGGTCGTCCGGCCGCCATCGCCTCGACCAGCGATAGCGGAAACTGTTCGGAGTGCGAGGAGAGCGAGAACACGTCGAAGAGCCCGACGTAGCGCTGGGGATCCCGGACGAACCCCGGCAGGTGGACCCGGTGTTCGACGCCAAGACGCGCGGCCTCGGCGCGGATTGCTTCGCGCTCGGGACCCTCGCCAACGATGACGAGGTGGCAGTGATCGGGGAGGCCTGCGCAGATGCGCACCAACGCCGGCAGGTTCTTGACTGCGCGCAGCCCCGCCATCGTCCCGATCCAGAACTCGCCGGGCCGCTTGATGAGGCCGGGGATCGCATCGGGCCTGGGCGCCGTGGACGGGAAAGCGGCTGTATCGATCCCGTTGCGGATCAGCTTTACCCGTCCAATCGGCTGCGCCCACGCGGTCAGCGCAATCTCCTCGAGCGTCTCGGACGGTACGACTAACCTCCGCGCGCGGCCAAGCGCAATGCGGCGGAACCAGTTGCGCGAGGCCTTGAGCTTCACGCGCTCGTCGTCGTTGAAGCCGTCCTCGTGGTGGATCAGCGGCGGCAAGGCGAGCATCTCGCCGAAAAGCGTATTCGCGAGCACCGCATCCATCGCGCCCCAGTTGTAGGTGAGCACGAGATCGTAGCCGCGCATCGCCTCCGCGATCCGACGCAAACGGCCGGGCGTGGGCCTGCCCTTCAACGACGGGAAATCCTTGGGCCATCGCACGGTAATGCCGCGATCGAGTTCGGCCGCCGCTCCCGTTTCGCCTGGCACGGCGGATACGACCGCGTGCTCGATCCCGGGGCCGAAGGCGTTCATGAGCCGTACCGCGCGGCGCTCCTTGCCCCCAGCGGCGAAGGTGGAATGCAGGTGCAGGATGCGAAGCGGCGGGTCGCCTGCTCCTTTCGCCGGTCGCTTGGCCGTGCCGGCGGCTGGTCTGGTTTTCATCGAATTCGCCCGGATCCCGCATGATCGGGGCGCTTGCACGCTGGCCCCACGCGCTCCACTATCGCCGGATGCTGGATGAACCGCAACCTGCCGGATTCCGGCCCGAACGTCCGCTCCTCGCGCTCGCCGACTGGCTTGGCGATCCGGTCGCACCGGCGGACTTTCCGCGTACCGAGCTGCGCTGGCGCAACGACCGCGCGGCGGCGACGGTGGGCCTCGAGAACCTCACCGACGAAGAATGGATCCGCCACTTCGCGCGCTTCGAGCCATTACCCGGCACCCTGCCCGGTCCGCTGGCGCTACGCTATCACGGACACCAGTTCCGGGTGTACAATCCCGAACTAGGCGACGGTCGCGGGTTCACCTTCGCACAGATGCGCGACAGCGACGGGCGGCTGCTCGAGCTGGGTACCAAGGGATCGGGCACGACCCCGTGGAGCCGCACCGCCGACGGCCGACTGACACTGAAAGGCGCGGTGCGCGAGCTGCTGGCGACCGAGATGCTCGAGGCGCTCGGCGTCAACACCAGCAAGACTTTCTCGATCGTCGAGACGGGCGAGGAACTGGTGCGCGGCGACGAGCCTTCGCCCACGCGATCGGCGGTGCTCGCACGGCTCAGCCACGGACACGTTCGGATCGGCAGCTTCCAGCGGCTTGCAGTGCTCGAGGAGCGCGAGCATCTTGCTGCGCTAGTGGACTATTGCCTCGCGCAATTTCCGGGTCCGCTGCCACCGGACGACGCGCCGGGTCGCAACGAGCCGGCAGTGATCCTGATGCACCAGGTCGTCGAACGGCTCGCGGATCTTGCGGCGAGCTGGATGGTCGCCGGGTTCGTCCACGGGGTGCTCAACACCGACAACATGAATGTTAGCGGCGAGAGCTTCGATTACGGACCGTGGCGATGGCTGCCGAAATGGGACCCGGCATTCACCGCTGCCTATTTCGATCACGCCGGACTCTACGCGTTCGGTCGGCAGCCGGAGGCGTTGTACTGGAACTGCGGGCAACTCGCGATCGCGCTGCGATCAGTGGCCGAAGCGCCCCCCCTGCTCGCCGCGCTCGAGCGGTTCGGACCGCTCTACATGGCGCACACACGGCGGCGATGGCTGTGGCGGCTGGGGGTGAGATCACGCGACGATGAAGCCGACGCAGCTGTGGTCGCGGCGTGCGAGGCCGCGATGCGCGACAGCGACGACTCCCCCGACGCGTTCTTTCACCGCCATCGCTTCGGACGGGATGTGGGGGCAGGAGCTTTCGCGGAGGCACTGGATGGCTACGAGCCGATCGGCTCGCAGCATGCGCTGTGGGACGAGCCGGCCCCGCCGTCGCTTGTCATCGAGCGCGTCGAGGCCATCTGGACGGCGATCGCCGATTGCGATGACTGGACTCTTCTCTCGTCCGAAATCGCAGCGATCAGGCGCCTGGGCGAAGCGCTCGGCACGGTGCCCGTTCCGGCTGGCGGCTCCGTAAATCTGGAATTCTCGCGCGAAAATCCTTAACCATTTACAGCATCTCTGCGTAAGAGTTTGTCGCTCGAGAAGACAAGCGGATAGCACCCGGAGTTTACCATCTTGCCCGCCCCAGACATCATTTCCTTCGAACCGGCGACGGGCGCCGAATTGTGGCGCGGCGCGGTGGGCGACGTGGACGCCGCGGTCGATCGCGCGCGGCGTGCCTGGCCGGAGTGGGCGGCGAAACCCCTTGCCACACGGGTCGAGCTGGTTCGCCGGTTCGCCAACGAAGTGCGCAAGAATCACGACAGGTTCGCCGAACTGATCGCACGCGAAACCGGCAAGCCGCTGTGGGAAGCGCGGACCGAGGTCGAGGCGGTGATCGCCAAGGTCGATATCTCGGTCATAGCCTATGCCGAGCGCACCGGGCAAAAGAAGTTCGACAGCGCGCTCCAAGGCACCAGCGCCGTTCGCCACAAGCCGCACGGCGTGATGGTGGTTCTTGGCCCCTACAATTTCCCTGCGCACCTGCCCAACGGGCACATCGTTCCGGCACTGATTGCGGGGAACGTCGTGATTTTCAAACCGAGCGAGAAGACGCCCGCAGTCGGTGAATTCCTCATCGGCTGCTTCCAGCGCGCGGGGATTTCTGCCGCGGTCGTCCAATTGCTCGTCGGCGGCCCAGACGAAGGTCAGGCGCTCGTCGCGCATCGCGACATCGATGGCGTGCTATTCACCGGCAGCGCGCAGGCGGGCATCGCGATCAACCGCAAGCTCGCCACCAGCCCGGGCAAGATCGTCGCGCTCGAGATGGGCGGCAACAACCCGATCGTTGTCACCGACACGCCTAAGATGTCGGAAGCGGCGATCCTCGTCGTCCAGAGCGCCTTCACCACCGCCGGACAGCGGTGCACCGCCGCGCGGCGGCTAATCGTCAAATCGAGCATGTATGATGCGCTCGTCGGCGAAGTGAAGAACCTCGCCGACCGGATCATCTACGGCGAGCCGTTCGCCGATCCCTCTCCCTTCATGGGGCCGTTGATCGATAACGCGGCGGCGGACCAGTTGTCCGACAGCTTCCTCTACCTGCTGTCGCACGGCGGCAAGGCGATCAAGCACATGCTGCGGCCCGACGACACCAAGCCCTTCGTCAGCCCGGGGATCATCGACGTGACCGCGATGACCGATCGCCCGGACGTGGAATTGTTCGGCCCGCTGCTTCAGGTCGTACGCGTCGACGATCTGGACGAGGCGATCGCCGAGGCGAACAACACGCGTTTCGGACTGGCGGCGAGCCTGATCGGCGGATCCCCGCAGGACTACAACCGCTTCTGGGCCAACGTGCGCGCGGGCATCGTCAACTGGAACCGGCCGACCAGCGGGGCGAGCAGCAAGGCGCCGTTCGGCGGGCTGGGTCTGTCGGGCAACCACCGTCCCGCGGCATTCTACGCCGCCGACTACTGCGCCTATCCCGTCGCGAGCGTCGAAATGGACCAGCCCCGCGCGAGCATGGGCGTGGGATTCCGCGACGAACGGCGCGCGGCCCGGCGGCCATTAGAAGGCTAGCGGAGGACGACCGCGAGGCGCACCAGCGAACCGTCCCCGGCGGGCGCTATCCGCACGTCGTACACGAGCCCATTCCCGCCCCCACGCAGGACTTCGCCCGTCCCGTCGGCGTGGCGGGTCGCGGACAGGCCCGTCAGGCGCGTTCGCGCAGCGTAGAAGGCCAGCATCTCTGCCGGCGGGATGGGCGCGGTATACGTTATCGCACGCACCCGGCATTTCGCATCGAGTCCCGCCGCCGACTGGACTGCCCCGCGCGGATAGATCGGCACGCCGGTCGGCATCCGAGCGGCCCAGATCGCCCCCGTCTGCAATTGCGCGCGGCATGAAGCGGTCGTGTTCATGGTCGCGAGTTGCGCTTCGGCACCCGGCGATGCCAGCGCGGCCATATTCCCGGGCGCAGTCGAAAGCTCTCCGAACCTCTCCGCGCCGCGCGTCAAGGCGGCGGCTTCGGCTCGCGCCGCGGCGATAAATTCGGGGGTCGCGGACAACACGGGGAGCGACGAATCGCTTTCGACGCGTAGCGCAGCGGCAGCTTCGTTCCGGCTCGCCAGATCAGGATCGGTCATCAGCGGATCGTCTAGCGCCCGAGCAACCTGCGGATCCCGCACTTTCGGAGCTTCGGGCGCAGGATCGTCGCGGCACGCGCTCAACGCGCCCAGCAGCATCAGGATTGGCACAGCGCGCAGCATTGCCGTGCCCCTAGCCGATCAGTCTTGGCAAAAGAAGAAGGCGCCCCCCGCCGAAGCAAGGAGCGCCTTCCGCGTCCCCGAGTTGGGTTCGCGCTTGCGACCGCGGGTGGGCACGGCCGCGAAGCTGGTCAGGTCAGTTTACTGGCAGCGCGAGCTGCTCCGATCGATCGACCGGCCGAGCAGAGCACCGCCCGCCGCGCCGAGGATCGCGCCGAGGGTGCGGTCGCCATAACGCCCCGCGACTTCGCGGCCGAGAAGGGCGCCGCCCGCGGCACCGATCAGCAGACCGGTCGTGCCGTTCGAACGCTTGCAGTAATAGCGGCCATCATCGCCCTGCCATACGCGGGTGTTGGCGTAGACCGGCTCGCCGTAATAGGACTGCTGGTAGCCGTAGCCGTTGTTGTACTGGCCGCCGTAGCGGCTGTCGTATCGGCGATCGTGGCGCTTCTGCTTCTTGCCGTGCTCCTGCGCCATGTCGCTCCACACGGCGCTGTTCTGCCACGCGGCGCTGTGCTGCGCGGGGGCTGCGGCTGCCGGCATCGCCAACGCGAGACCCGGCACGGCCATCGCCAGCGCTGCGGTCTTCATCAGGTTCGGCTTCATAGGGACTTCCTTTCCATTCTCTCGCGACCGAGAGGCTGAGTGATCACCCCTGCTGTCCCGTTCATAAATAGAGATGTGAAGCTGAACGATCCGCAACACCGCTTTCAGACAGCGATTTTTTTGATTGGCCGTCGAACAGCCAAAAAATCGACCGTTTTCCGCGCTTGTCGGAGAGAGGGGCGGTGCTAGGGCCCAACCAAAGATGAACGAAATCGAGTCCAAGGGTCCCGGTGGCCTGCCCGCAGCGCTGGGCGCCTACATCACGTGGGGCTTCCTGCCGCTGTACCTGATTCTCGTGAAGGCGGTGCCGTCGTTCGAGTTTGTTGCCTGGCGGATTGTGTGGACGTTACCGCTGTGCCTCGCGATCGCCTCGGTTCGCCACCAGTTGCCCGAAATCGCCGTGGCCTTGCGCGACCGGCGCGTGCTCGGCTGGCTTTCGATCAGCGCGGTCCTCGTCGGCGCGAACTGGTTGATTTACATCTGGGCGGTGCAGTCGGGCGAGATCTTTGCAGCCAGCCTCGGCTATTACATCAACCCGCTGGTCAACGTCCTGCTCGGCACGGCCCTGCTCGGTGAGCGGCTCAGCAAGCGGCAATGGATCGCGGTGGCAATCGCGGGGGTCGGCATCGCGATGCTGCTGGGCGGCGCGCTCACGACGCTCTGGATCAGCCTTTCGCTCGCCGTCACGTTCGGGACGTACGGCCTCGTCCGCAAGCGCGTGCCGGTCGGCGCCCTTCCCGGCTTGACGATCGAATCGCTGATCCTGCTGCTGCCTGCCCTTGGCGTCGTCTCGTGGTATGCCGCTTCGCCCGCCGGAATGTCGTTTGGCCACGACCTCGGCCTGAGCTTCGCCATCATTGCCGGCGGCGCATTCACCGCTCTGCCGCTGTGGATGTTCGCGGTCGCCGCGCGGCGAATGGATTACTCGACGCTCGGCTTCATCCAGTTTCTCGCCCCGACGATCGTCTTCGTCCTGGGTCTGACCGTGTTCGGCAAGCGCCTGCACCCGGCCGAGATCGCCGCGTTCGGGTTTATCTGGATGGCGATCGCGATCTTCGTCTGGGACTTGCTGGCCAGGTCGCGCGAGGTCAGTCGGCCAGCCGCCACCTGAGCGTTTCTCCGGCGTGGAAAGGAACGATGGTTGTTCCCGCTGCGTCGATCGTTTCGGGCACGACGCATTCGCCTCGCTCGAGCGTGATGCGCCCGTCGTTCACGGGCAACCCGTAGAAATCCGGACCGCCGAGCGAGGCGAACTGCTCGAACCGGTCGAGCGCGTCCTCCTCGTCGAACACCTGGATGTAACTTTCCAGTGCATAGGGCGCGTTGAAGATGCCCGCGCAGCCGCAGGCGCTTTCCTTCGTCTCGCGGGAATGCGGCGCGCTGTCGGTACCGAGGAAAAACTTCGCGCTACCGGCAGTCGCCGCCTTGCGCAGGGCAAGCCGATGCTCCTCCCGCTTGGCGACCGGCAGACAATAGGCGTGCGGGCGGATGCCGCCGACGAGCATCGCGTTGCGATTGATGTGGAGGTGCTGGGGCGTAATGGTGGCCGCAACGTTCGCCCCGGCCGCGTTCACGAAGTCGGCGCCTTCGCGCGTGGTGATGTGTTCGAATACCACTTTGAGGCCGGGGAAATCGCGCACGATCCCGGCCAGATGGCGGTCTATGAACACGGCCTCTCGATCGAACACGTCGATGTCCGCCTCGGTCACTTCGCCGTGGACACAGAGGACAAGCCCTGACTTCTCCATCGAGGCGAACACCGGAGCCAGTTTCGCGATATCGGTCACGCCGTGCGCCGAATTGGTCGTCGCATTGGCGGGATAGAGCTTGGCAGCCGTCAGAACGCCTTCCGCCTTGCCGCGCGCAAGATCCGTCGGATCGGTCGCGTCGGTCAGGTAGGCCGTCATCAATGGCTCGAACGCAGTTCCATCGGGCACCGCGGCGACAATCCTGTCGCAATAACCCCGTGCATCCTCGGTCGTCGTTACCGGCGGCGAGAGGTTCGGCATCACGATCGCGCGGGCGAACTGTCGCGCGGTGTGACCCGCCACGCCGCGCAGCACGTCGCCGTCGCGCAAGTGGACATGCCAGTCGTCGGGGCGGCGGATCGTCAGGGAATCGGTCATCGGCTTCCCCTTAGGCGCGCGGGCTCCTATCTGCCAATCATGCCCGCCACCCGCCTGTTCGATCGCGCCGTCGTCCGCGTCTCACCCACTTCCGACGGCGAGGATGCCGCCGGTTTCCTGCAAGGCCTGCTGACCAACGACGTGACCGGCCTTCTCCCCGTCTATGCGGGATTGCTGACCGCACAGGGCAAGTCGCTGTTCGACGTGATCGTGTGGCCCGGTGCAGACGGCGCCGTGCTGCTCGATTGCGAGGCCGTCGCGGCCGACGAGCTGGTGAAGCGCCTGACGCTTTATCGCCTCCGCCGCCAACTCGCGATAGCACGCGACGACAGCCTCGCGGTTCACTGGGCGCCGCATACCGGCGACGGCGCTGCCGCCGACCCGCGCCTTTCCGACCTCGGCGAGCGCTGGATTGCGCCGGTCGCAGCCTCGGACGAGGCGGCCGATGCAGCCTGGCGTGCGCACCGACTGCGCCTTGGCGTCGCCGAAGGGAGACAAGAAATGGGCGATGTGCTGTGGCTCGAAACGAACGCCGCCGACCTCAACGGCGTCAGCTTCAGCAAGGGCTGTTACATCGGGCAGGAAAACACCGCGCGGATGAATTGGCGACAAAAGATAAACCGTCGCTTGGTGGTCGTTTCGCTGGCGAAGTCGGACGAGAAGCGCCGAAAGGCTGCCTACCCGGACCTCAATCTCGCCGTCGACCTGGCGCGAGTTGAGTCGATCGACGCGCTCACCGCTCCTGCCTGGATGACCCTGTAACCTCGAGCTGGGGCGGCTCCTCCAGGGAGGAACCGCCCCTTCTCGCTTGCGACCTCGCGAGAATACGTTGGGTCAGGCAGTGGCCAGTCGATTGCGACGCGCCAAGGCCGGCCAATTCGACGAGTAATCCGACAAGTCGAACCGCGGCGTCGAATTCTCGAACCGGCGGCCGAGCGACTGAAGAATAAGTCGGGCACGGCGCAGGCGCGCCTTGGGCGAGCGAAACGGATTGGCCTTGTCGGGTTCGGCATCGACCATCCGCTTGAGCAGCTCACCGCGAGCGACCGGATCTTCGGGCGCTTCACGCGGGAGGGCGACGGCGGCACCGGCGGCTGCCGGCAGGACCGCGCCAGTCGACGGAGCAGGCGTGAATGCCGTGCTCGGCGCCGGAGCGAAGTGCGGCGATTGAACCGCGCGCTCGGGCAGCGGAGCCGGTTCCCGAACGATCGGACGTTCGACCACCGGAACCGTCTCGTCGGCCACGCGGCGACGGCGACGCATCAGCATCACGAGACCGCCGATGGCGACACCAGCGACAAGCAGGCCGGCCAGGATCTGCGCGAGCGCTTCCGTCACGTCTTCCCGCTGACTTTCGACCGGCGTTTCGGCGGCGGCCATCGGAGCAACGGGCTCAGCAGCCACCGGAGCGGCTACGGGCGCCTGCTCGACCGAAAGAGCTGCCTCGTTCGCCAGCGGCGCAGCCTGCGCGGCGACCGGGGCCGCCGCCGTGGTGCGGGGCGCAGTAGTCGAGCTGCGCGCGGGCGTGGCAGCCGCGCGCCGAGAATTGGTTGCCGTAGCGCGGGCGGCCGTCGCCGGTGCCGAAGTCCTGGTCGGAGCGGCGGTCGTGGTGCTGGTGGTCGTTGTCGTCGGTGCGGTCGTTGCCGGGGAAACCTCAGGCAGAACGATAGTCGGCGCGGGGGCGACTGCTGGCGCGCTCGTCGTCGATGGCAGGCTTTGCGACGGAACGACAACCGGGCCGGTGGTGTCCGTGGCTGAATCCTGCGCAAACAGGCTGGCGGGGGTCAGGGCAAGCACTGCGGCAATCGCAGCACGGCCGGGGCGAATGGTGATGTATTTTGCTGTCATGGCAAGGGACAAAAATCGCCCAGCCCTGCGAACGGTTCCGTTTATTTGCCGTTCAGGTAAAGAGCAAATTATTGATTTATATTGTCTTTGTACCTTTTTCTGCAGGGTGGGTTGCGCTCGTCCTGCGACCAACTGAGGCGTGATTATGGCATCGAACGGCCCGTTCGGGCGGTTTTACGGCGGCGGTTGCTGGTCACGGAAGGGTTTGCTGGCGGTCCAGGCGCACCCGCTCCGCTGTTCTCCGTCGACCTCGAGCGTAGCGACGAACGGAAAGGCGCGATCGCTCATTCCGTCCGAACACTCGCCCGGCGCGACCGCAAGCGCGAACCGGACCCCGTTATAGGTACCGCTCCACGATACGCCTCCCCGTCCCGCGAACCGCGTCACTGCGATGTCCGTCCCATCAGGGATTTCTGGTGTTGAGTAGGTGAGCGCCGTGCCCTTCACCTGCCCGCCCCAGAAGGGTTCGGTACCGACGAAGCGGACGGTCTCGCTCTCTGCCACCAGATCGAACGGAGCATTGTCCTCCGCGTCGCCGGGCACGTTCTCCGTTGCCGGCGATGCGTGGCAGGCACCCAGCAACATAATGGCGGCGGCGAAAGGAAGCGATCGTTGGTTCATGCCGCTGCGACGCGCGAATTGCAGTGCGGTTCCGCGCCTGTGGAACGGTTTCGACCGGTTGCGCATTGAAGCGGTCAATCAGGCATCAACATTTCGGAGCAATGGCCATGAAGGCTCTGCCCATGTTTCTGGGCGCGTGTGCGCTCGCGTCCATCGCCGGCGCTGTCGGCGGTACCACGATCAACACCACCCCCTTACAGGTCGCGAGCATCGGGTCGGCCATGATCCCGGACCGCACCATTGCCTTCGATCCTTCGAGCAACGGTGGCCGGCAAGAAGCGCTGCCCGATCACTATGCAATGACGACGCCCGAAGGTCGGATCGAAGTGACCGACCTCGCAACTCGCGGGCTCTATGCCCAGCAACGCTATGGCTGGCGCACCGCGAATTACGATGAGCCAGTCGCCCCCGCGTTCGCACAGGAAGAACCCGCAGATCGGCAGGTCAATGAGCCCGCTGCCCTCCCGAACGATCGGTCTGACGTTGCCGAGCCGCCGCTCGACTTGTCCGCGCCCGCTTCGCCAGAGGTTACTCCGCGGATCATCGACGTTGCGGCCGTGCTCGCGGTTCGCGACTGATCGATCGAGCTCAGGCGCATCCTTCCGAATAGCCGAGGAATGGCTGCGCCCCGCCGCTGATCTCGACCACGCGGCCCTTCTCGTCCACGTCGAAACGTAGGCCCGGCTGCCCATCCGGCGCGGTGTAAAGCGTGCCTCCGGGCGCGGCGACATAGTCGGTCGCCTCCTTGCGAATGCCCGGATAGGCGGCGCGCACCTGCGCCTCGGTCGCACCAAGGCCGATCCCTGCCGCCGTCTTGAGCGTCGAAGTGCCGAGCGCGACGAACCGCTGCACCATGCCTTTGCCATCAGTCATGATCCACGTGTCGGGCAGGCCCCTGTCGCGATAAGTGCGGCAGCTGTCGCTGATGCGCATCTCCTCGACCGGCTTGTCCGGCCCCGCCATCGGGATCGGATTGCCGACGACATACCCGGCAAAGCCTGCGGGGGTGATCGAAGGTACGCTCCCTTCTACCTCGCGCGGACTGGTCGATGCAGGCGGCGCGGATGGGTCGGCGGCGGTCGCTGTTCCCGCAGGGATGTCCCTGCTGTCGGGGTTCTCGGTGTCGGAAGCCGGTTGCTGGGAACAGGCGGCCAGTGCGAAGGCACACAGCGAAAGAATGGGCAGCGTTCTCGTCATCCACCCCAAACGGCAGAGGACGCAGCGGCGTTCCGCTGCACGGGGAGGATACCTGTTGCAATCGGGCTCGGCGCCAATACGGTAACCGGTATCATTCGCCGACCTTACCGGGAGATCCCGTCATGCGCGTGCCCATTTTCACCGCCCTTCTCCTGTGTGCAGCAATGGCCGCCTGTTCGCCGAACCCTGCCGAAGATGCGCCCGACCTCGATCGCGGACCCGAAGCCGAGATATCCGAGTTTGCGGGCGATGACATTCCCGCCTCCGTAGTCGATCTCGCCGGGAAAACGGTCCCCGGAATGAAGGTGGACGAGGCTGAGCGCAAGGCGCGCGACGGGATGGTCTTCTGGGATGTCGAAGGCACTCGGCCAGACGGTAGCGAAGTGGAACTCGACATTCTCGACCAAGCCGGGGTCCTCACCGTCGTGGAGATCCAGCGCGACCTTGCGTGGGAGACGGTCCCCGCCCCGGTCCGCGCAGCCGCCGAGGCGCGGTCGGGCATGTTCGTCCCTGCGCGGGTGATCGAAAGCACTCAGCAGGACGGCACGGCGATCTTCGAACTCTTCCGCGAGGGCCAGCCCAAGGAGCCCGCGGTCGAGATCGCCCTGAAGGACGGCAAGGCCACCTTCCTGACCGAGCGCAACAAGTACTGACCGCTACTCCCGGTCGTCCGACGGATCGAGCCGGGTGAACCAGCGCGGCCGGCCGTCTTCGCCAAGACCGATGTCGTGGGAGGGAACGTGGTCGTCGCCCGTCTCGATCCACCCGCGCCCGTCGCACTTGTCGCAGATGTGGCGCTTCGAGCGCTGGCTGGCGAGATCGTACTCGGTGTTCCACTGCCCGTGCCCGCTGCACACCGGACACAGCACGTCGAGCTGCCCGCTGCGATGCTGGACGGAAATCCCGTCGAACGCGTGCGGATCGTTCGGCGTGAGGCAGAAGACGAGGCGGGATTCGTGAGCCATCGCCGTGTCAGTGATCGGGCGGCGTTCCGGTTCCGCAACACGGTGCGCCGCGCGGCGAAAGGTGACACGAAGTATACACCCCGATTACCCCGCGTTCCGCCCCGGGCGCGGGCGGCGGCGCTTCGTTCCGCGCTTCGCCTCGAGCGCGGCCTCGATCGGGTCGATATAGGCGCACCAGTCTTCGCATTCCGCTTCGCTCAGACTCTCCTTGCGCTGCATCTTGGCGTCGGCGATCTGCCCGCGCTCGATCCGCGCGGCCAGTTCCTCCTGCATCAGGCGCTCGGCCGACCTCGGCTCGCGCTGTTCGGACAGGAAGCGCGGCAACGTGCCATCGGCGATCTCCGCGGTGAGGAGGTCGGTCTCGAGCTGGTCGGGATCGAGCAGTTCCTCCGGCGGCGCGGGCAGTTCCGGCTCCATAGCGCGCAGGGCATCGTCCATCGCGCATTCCGATGCCCCCTGTCCCTCGGGCCAAGCCGAGCCACGCCGTTCGCGCGCGGCGGCGGAATAGCGCTCGGGCTTGAGGTGGCGGAGAAGGAACGTCAGCAAGCGGTCGTTATAGACCGTGCGCGTGGCCGAAAGTTCGCCATTGCCGTCAAAGGTCTCGACCTCCACCCCCTCGATCGCGCGCTCGAAAGCAATATCCTCGATCAGCGCTCCGGCCCGCTCGCGCGCCTGATCCCACGCGCGGGCGAACGCCCCGGCATGGGCCGCGCGCCGAAGGCGATAGGCGCTCGCCCGTGTCATCCCGACTTCCTTGGCGGCCGCCCCGACGAGCCCGGTATCGGCCAAGACCTCGATAAAGCGCCGCTGCTTTTCCTCGGTCCAGCCGTCGTGTCGCGGACGGCGGCGAACAGGCACCCAGCGGTATTCCGCCGGATCGTATTCGGGCACGACGAAACCGAAGGTGTCGTCAGCCGGGGCAGGAGCACCTGCGGAGGCGGCGGGAGCAGGTAGGCGCTGCGGATCGAGGTCGGTCATCCGGCAGTTTAAGGCACAATCCGGGTCGTGTAGGAAAGTGTTTCCCGCGCAAGCAGCGAAGCGAGAGCGCGACTAGAAGCGCATTTCGGCGACGCGGCTCTCGCTGCGGACCCCTCACATCATCTTGTCAGGCCGAGGATCGTGGCCGTGGCGGTGGTTCTTGCCGAAGTGCCGGTCCAGGCGCTGGGCGAGGGTGGTGGCGGCTTTTCGGGCGGCGGCGTCGACGGTCTCGGCGTGTTCGGTTACGCCGATCGCGCGGGCGCCGCGCGGGCGCGCCTCGATGGTGCAGGCCTTGTCGTCGGCGCCGTGCTTGGGTCCGTTCTCGTCGCGGACATGGACCTCGATCCGCGTCAGCCGCTCCTCGAACCGCGCCAGTTTGCCCCGGACGCTCGCTTCCACCCGCGTCGCGACGTTCTCGGTGCCCATGACGCTGCTGTCGGAATTGAACTGGACCTGCATTGCGGCGTTCCTTTCAAGTGGATTGTTGGACACGACCGAGATGGTGAGTGTGGCGGCGGGATGGAAGGCGGTTGAGCCGGAACGCCCCGCCCTCGCGGCGCCCGGCCTTCGCAAAGATCAGCCCTCGATCAGCACGATATCCCAGCCGTAGCGGTGATCCCCGAGCGCCTTGGCGACCGAGGTCGGCGCGTCGCTGCCCAGCGCGCTGAAGAGCGTGTCCTTGCGGTTCGCGGCGTCGTCTTCGGGGAAGTACATCTGCAGGATCGTGCGGGCCTGCGCGCCGGTCACGTCGAGGTGGATGTGCGGCGGGCGGTTGCCGATGGGGCTGTCGTAGCTGCCCGGCTTGATCGTGGTCAGTTTCCAGCTTCCGTCGACGCCGGTGTGGATCGCGGCGGAGCCCTGGAAATTGGGATCGAGCGGCATGATCGCCGGGTCCTGCGGATGGTCGTAGCGGCCGTGGCTGTTGGCCTGCCAGATGTCGAGCTTCGCGCCGTTCACCGGCTTGCCCTTCGCATCGAGCACGCGCCCCATCACCTCGATCACCTGTCCCGCCGCCCGGCCCGGCCGCCCGGCGACGCGGGTGAGATCGGCATCGCTCTCTCCGCGATAGCCCACCGGATAGAACGGCCCGATCGGCGATTCCGCGGTGACAGCCTGCGCCAGCCCCCTGCTCGCCGCCGCCGCCGCGACGACCCCGGCCGCGAAGCTCCGGCGCGTGATGATGTGATGATGATGCGACATGGCCGCCCTCCCCCTTCTGGAGGCGACCCGATGGTTGGGAGGTTATCGTGGCGGGGGGTGGGAGTCTAGGTGGCTAGAAGTCGGCAACCGGACTATTGGCGCAGGCCATGACCGACCCCGACCCCTTCGCCTCGCCGGACCTTGATCCACCCGGGGACGCCGTGACCGTGCTGGTCGATGCAGATGCCTGCCCGGTAAAGGAACAGATCTACCGCGTGGCCGAGCGGCACGGCGCGCATGTCCGCGTGGTCAGCAACCAGGTGTTCCGCGTACCCGTGAGCGCGCGGGTGAAGCGGGTGACGGTCTCGGACGCTTTCGACGCAGCGGACGACTGGATCGCGGCGCACGCCGGGCCTCGCACGCTGGTGGTGACCGGCGACATTCTCCTCGCCGACCGCTGCGTGAAGGCGGGCGCGACTGTTCTGGCGCACACCGGCAGACGCTTCGACGCCGCCAGCATCGGCAGCGCGGTCGCCACCCGCGCCATAATGGCCGACCTGCGCGCCGGGATGGACGGCCCGCTGGGCGGCAGCGGCGGCGGGCCGGCGCCGTTCCGGAAGGAGGATCGCTCGCGGTTCCTGCAGGCGCTGGACCGGGAGTTGGTGCGGTTGCAATGACCCGGCCGCTTGCGGTCAACCGAACAGCAAGTGCCCCACCATCCGCTCGAAGGGGAAGGTGAAAAACCCCGGTCCATCGACGCATGCGTTATCGCGCAAGAGTGGTCATTGCTGGCGCTTTGCCTTGTGCGCGGCGATGGCCTCGTCGATCGCGGCGATCCGATCGCGCTCGGGCGTCCCGCGCGGCAGGCCCTTCAGCCGGCAAGTCGCCCAGAGCTGTTTCCGTTCCGATTCGAGGTTCTTGAGATATAGGTCGGCCATCGTTCAAGGTACCTTTTCGGGGCGTCGGTTGTCCCTATCCGAGTTTCGGCTTTCCGACGCTACGCAGACTCCGCCTGATTCAACCCCCCGATCGTGAAAGACCCTCTAAACGATCAATCATGCTCCCGGTCGCCCTGCCCGATGTATAGCTCGCGCCCGGTTTCGTTGTAGACGCGGCTCATCTCGTCCATCCCGGCCTCCGCATCCGCCACCGGCACGGTTGCCGCCAGATAGCTCTCCGAGTTCTGCTTCGCCGCGAAATCGCGCACTTCCTGGGTGATCTTCATCGAGCAGAACTTCGGCCCGCACATCGAGCAGAAGTGCGCGGTCTTGGCGCCTTCCGCGGGGAGGGTCTGGTCGTGGTATTGCTCGGCGGTGTCGGGGTCGAGGCTGAGGTTGAACTGGTCGCGCCAGCGGAATTCGAAGCGGGCACGGCTCAGCGCGTCGTCGCGGACCTTGGCGGCCGGGTGGCCCTTGGCGAGGTCGGCGGCGTGGGCGGCGAGCTTGTAGGTGACGACGCCCACCTTCACGTCGTCGCGGTCGGGCAGGCCGAGGTGTTCCTTGGGCGTGACGTAGCAGAGCATCGCGGTGCCGAACCACCCGATCATCGCCGCGCCGATCCCGCTGGTGATGTGGTCGTAGCCGGGCGCGATGTCGGTGACGAGCGGGCCGAGGGTGTAGAACGGCGCCTCGCCGCAGGCGGCGAGCTGCTTGTCCATGTTTTCCTTGATCTTGTGCATCGGCACGTGGCCGGGCCCTTCGATCATCACCTGCACGTCCTGCTCCCAGGCGCGCCTGGTCAGCTCGCCCAGCGTATAGAGTTCGGCGAACTGCGCCTCGTCGTTGGCGTCGGCGATGGAGCCGGGGCGCAGGCCGTCGCCCAGCGAATAGGCGATGTCGTAGGCCTTCATGATCTCGGTGATCTCGTCGAAGCGCTCGTAGAGGAACGATTCCTTGTGATGCGCGAGGCACCATTTCGCCATGATCGAGCCGCCGCGGCTGACGATGCCGGTGACGCGCTTGGCGGTCATCGGGATGTACGGCAGGCGCACCCCGGCGTGGATGGTGAAGTAGTCGACGCCCTGCTCGGCCTGTTCGATCAGCGTATCGCGGAACACCTCCCACGTCAGGTCCTCGGCCACGCCGCCGACCTTTTCGAGCGCCTGGTAGATGGGCACGGTGCCGATCGGCACGGGGCTGTTGCGGATGATCCACTCGCGGGTGTCGTGGATGTTGCGACCGGTGCTGAGGTCCATCACGGTGTCCGCGCCCCAGCGGATCGACCAGACCATCTTGTCGACCTCGCTCGCCACGTCCGACGCGACGGCGGAGTTGCCGATGTTGGCGTTGATCTTGACGAGGAAATTGCGGCCGATCGCCATCGGCTCGGCTTCGGGGTGGTTGACGTTCGAGGGGATGATCGCCCGCCCGCGCGCCACTTCGTCGCGGACGAATTCGGGCGTCACGTAGTCGGGGATGCTCGCGCCCCAATCTTGCCCGTCTCTGGCCTGCCCGTCGCGTGCAGCATTGTGCAGCATTTCGCGCCCCAGGTTCTCGCGAACGGCGACGTATTCCATCTCCGGCGTGACGATGCCGCGGCGGGCGTAGTGCATCTGGCTGAGGTTCGCGCCGGGCCTGGCGCGCAGCACGGTCTTGCGGACGTTGGGGAACGCCGGGACCCCGCCGGATCGGTCCGGGCCGAGCTGACCGTTATCCTCCGGGCGCACCTCGCGCGCAGCGTATTCCTCCACGTCGCCGCGGGCGAGCTGCCAGTCACGGCGCAGTTGCGGGAGGCCCTTGCGAATGTCGATCTGCGCGGCGGGATCGGTGTAGGGGCCGCTGGTGTCGTAGACGCGCACCGAGGGCTCGCCGCTCGACGGCTCAAGGTCGATCTCGCGCATGGCGACACCGAACGGCCCGACATGGACCTTGCGACTGCCCCGGATCGGGCCGGTGGTGACGCCAATGTCGAATGTGCTGTTGATGTCGGCCATGCGCAGTTCCTCCAGGGACGAAGGGGGGGCGCTGGCTGGCAACCCTCCCTCCGCCCGTGCTAACGGGTTCAGGTTCGACGGGTCGTAGGGCGCGACGCCCACCTCTCAGCTCACGCGAGCTCCCCGGGGATGCCGCATCTCCTACGCGCCCGGTGCGTCCGCGTCCAGACCGGCGACCTTTCGATTTCGGCAGCTACGCAGCGCGCTTACAGTCTTTCAACGGCTTAGCTTCGGCGCTATCACTGCGGAGTCGACCGGGGGGGCCGGGCGCAACAGGGTCTGCACAATCCAGAGCCATCGCCTTGCGTGGCAACGATCATGCGCCCTGCCCAGCGCTCGTTTGCTCCTTCGCGCTTCACGAAGGGGTCCAGCCATGTTCAATTCCAGTTTTCGTCCCGTCCTTCTCGGTACCGCCGCCACGTTCGCAATCGGATTGGCCGCAACGCCGGCCAGCGCCGATCCGACCGCCCCCTGCAACGTCGCTTTGGGCGCCGACGGGATTCCCGACACGAGCGACGACGGGCTGGAATGCGGGAGCAATTCGATTGCGACCACCGACGCGACCGCGATCGGCAACAGTGCCGTGGCCAATTCAGTGAAGGGTGTCGCGGTGGGAGACACGGCCACGATCGATATTACCGCAGCGGGCGGCGTGGCGGTCGGATCGACAAGCTATGTCGGCCAAGGCCCCGGAATTGCCGTCGGCAGCGGGGCGCGCTCGACCGCACCAAGCGCCATCGCCATGGGTTACAACGCGCGCAGCACCGGAGCCAATTCGATCGCCATCGGTCAGGACGGCGGCGATGCAGGCAGCGAAGGCGCCAGCGCCGCCGGCGATGCCAGTGTGGCCCTCGGCCAGGACGCCAGCACCTCCTTCGGCTCATCGGGCGCAACCGCGCTCGGCGCAGGCGCGATGGCAAACCATTCCAACGCCGTTGCCTTGGGATCGAACTCGGTGACCTATGCCGCGAACACCGTTTCGGTAGGCGCTTCCGGCACCGAGCGCCGGATCACCAACGTCGCGTCCGCCACCGGCGGGACGGACGCCGTCAACCTCAACCAGATGACCTCGGCGATCGCGGCCGCACAGTCTCCATACGTCAAGTTCAACTCGGCTGGCGCCGCAGCAGCCGCAACAGGAAGCAACGCAACCGCGATCGGCCAAGCGGCCAGTGCCAGCCACGCCAATTCGGTCGCGCTCGGCGCGGGATCGGTGACGAGCGGGGACAATACTGTCTCGGTCGGCGCTGCGGGAGCAGAACGCCGGATCACGAGCGTCGCCGCCGGCACTACCGCGACCGATGCGGTCAACAAGGGCCAGCTCGACGCGCGGATCGCGGTTGGACCCGGCGGGGTCGGCGCACCCACGGCCAGCGCGCAGGCGACGGTCGCGGCCGGTCTTGCCGCAAACGCATCGGCATTCGGTGCGACAGCGTACGGAACCGTGACGCAGGCGACAGGCGATTATGCGGTCGCGCTCGGCTATGACGCGCGGGCCATGGGACAGGGAGCATTCGCCGGCGGCTTCATCAGCCGGGCGACGACGCTGGGCGTGGCGGTAGGCAATAACGCGCAGGCGACGACGCTGGGTTCGGTCGCGTTGGGCACGCACAGCCTCGCCAACGGCTCGGGCGGGGGATCGGTCGCCGTCGGAATTTCTGCCAATGCGACCGGCGCCGGCGCGGTGGCAGTCGGAAACAGCTCGCGCGGGAGCAGCGACCTTGCCGTTGGCATCGGCCAGAACGCCTGGGCCGACGGCTACGCTGCACTGGCGATCGGAACAGGCGCCAAAGCGCCCGGTGGCCAGGCCACCGCGATCGGGCAGTCGGCCGTCGCCGCCGGCGAACGCTCGCTCGCGACCGGCATCGCCGCCAATGCCGGCGGGACGGATGCGATCGCGGTCGGAAACTACTCCGTGGCAGGACAGGGATCGACGATCGCCATAGGTCGAGCGGCACAGGCAACTGGCGGCGGCGGCGTTGCGCTGGGCGACAGCGCCAAGGCCAACGGCGCATCGTCGACCGCCCTCGGCCCGGTAGCGCTTGCCGATGCAGCCGGGGCAATTGCGATCGGCATCCAGTCGACCGCATCCGGCACATCGTCGGTCGCACTCGGAGATCTCTCCACCGCGAGCGGATACCGCGGCGCCGCGACCGGCCCTTCGTCGCGCGCCGAGGGCGAATATTCTGCCGCCTACGGCTCGACCGCCATCGCGACGGGGCGCGGCGCGATCGCAACCGGGGCCGATAGCAGGGCGACCGGGGCAGCGTCGGTGGCAACCGGCTTCAGCGCCAGCGCGCTGGCTGACAACGCGATCGCATCGGGCTTCCAGTCCTATGCGGGGGGATTGAGTTCGATCGCGATCGGCTCCGACGGGAGCGACGACGACGGCGCCGGAGCCGTAGCAACCGCCGCGCTCTCGATGGCGCTCGGGCCCGACGCACGGGCGTCCGGCGTACAGAGTTCGGCGGTGGGCGTCGTCGCCGAGACGCGGGGCGAGCAGTCGAACGCCTTCGGTTACCAGGCGGGCGCCTATGGCTACAAATCCACGGCCGTGGGCTCCTCATCGCGCGCAACGGAGGAGAAATCCACTGCGGTCGGCGAACGAACCGAAGCGCTCGGCTACGGGACGGTTGCGGTCGGTCTCGACGCGACGGCCACTACTGCCGCCTCGTTCGGGACGAGTGTCGGCGCGTTCAGCCAGGTCGGTGCGAACGCTGCAACTGCTGTTGGTTATGCCGCGCAGGCCACACACCAAAACTCCACCGCGGTCGGTTACCAGGCCACCTCGACCGCCGCGAACCAGGTAACACTCGGCGGCAAGGGTTCGTCGGTCGTCGTCGCGGACATCACGGCGTCGACTGCCGCGCAG
Source organism: Tsuneonella sp. HG094 (assembly GCF_053819285.1). Taxonomy (NCBI): domain Bacteria; kingdom Pseudomonadati; phylum Pseudomonadota; class Alphaproteobacteria; order Sphingomonadales; family Erythrobacteraceae; genus Tsuneonella; species Tsuneonella sp. HG094. The sequence continues at coordinate 670,046 of NZ_JBSORA010000001.1, read as the reverse complement.
CAGGGTCCGGTCGACGTGGTGACCGTGGATGCCGCCGGCACGCTCGGCCGCCAGCGCGTGGCGACCGCGCAGTCGGTGCAGGAAGTGCGGGTCGCGATGGACTACATCTCGGCGGTAACCGACGCGCAGTTCAGTGCGCTTTCGGGCGACGTTCAGGCGCTCGGCGGGCGTGTCGGCGCGCTCGAGCAGCAGATGGTCCTGCTCGACGACAAGATCTCCACCTCGACCGCCGCAGCAGTGGCGATGGGCGGCGCGGTTTTCCTGCCGGGCAAATCGTTCAACCTCACCGCGAATGTCGCCACCTATGACGGGGCCCATGCGGGTTCGATCCAACTCGGGACGCTGATCAGCGATAACGTCGCGTTCAACGCCGGGATCGGATCGGGTTTCAATCGCAATGGAAAGACCGCCGGGCGGGTCGGCATGACGCTCGGCTTCTGAGGCCGGTTTTCATCCCTGCTGTCGCCGGTCCGATCCACCGGGCGGCAGCGGGGGTGATACGCCTGCGGGTGTGCGACTGCGACGCTCGGTGCGGACCGAGCCTGTCCGGCCCAGCCTCTGGGGCAGCGGCACGACGACCGCATCGATGATCTCGATCACCGACGGGATGGGCTCCGCTTCCACGATCAGGGGGACGCGCAGTTCGACGCGGGTGCCCTTGCCCCGCTCGCTGGTCAGGGTCAGCGCGCCACCCATCTGCCGTGCAAGCTCGCCGCTGACTGTCAGTCCCAGACCCAACGCTGGCCCTCCTTCGCCGTTGGCACGGGCACGCGCATCGGCGAGCTGCGCCGTGGCCATCCCTTGGCCCGTGTCGGTGATCGAAATTGCCACCATGCCCGGTTGATCCCAGGCCTCCTCGACGCAGACGGACACCCAGCCGCGCTCGGTCGAATCGATCGCGTTGCCGAGCAGGTTGAACACCACCTGGCGGACCCGCAGTCCGTCGCAGACTGTGGGGCGCGGCAGGTCGCGATCGATTTCGCATCGCAAGGTGAGGCGCTTGGCCTGCGCGGCGGAGCGCATGATATCGACGCAGGCGCGAACCCGCGCACCGATGTCGAATGCATCGGCACGCGGGCCCGGGTTGGCGAAGAGGCCGGACAGGACGGTCACCGGGATTGCAATAGTCCGCGCTCGTTGCCGCAAGCCGAGGCTAACCCTCAGGGTTGTCCCCTAGTCCTCGGTCGCTCCGATCAATGCTGCGGCAGACCGATTGGCACCGTGTGTGCTTCGGCCTATGCTGCAGGGGAGCGGGCATGGAGCATGCGATGAAGCGAATGCTGGTACTCCTCATGCTGGCCGGTTCGTCGATGGCGCTCGCCGAGGCGCCGCAGGTGCTGTTGCCGTCCGCCGATCCGTTCCGTGCGCTGGCCGAGATCAAGACCCGCGACGATATCTGGGAGCGCAGCTTCGACAGCATGTACGAACAGATGCGGGCTTCGTTCAGCGCCGATCCCAAACTGGGAGCGGCGGATCAGCGCTGCCCAGGGCTGATCGATGCGGCGGCGGAGGCGGCAAAGCCGGTCATGCGCGAAGGCCACTTCCGGCAGCGCGACGCGTTCCGGGCAGGACTGACCAGCCTGTTTGCCCAGGGAATGACCATTTCTCAGGCGCGCGAGGCGTGGGCGTTCTACAACTCGCCCGACGGTCGCTTCCTGCTGGAGCTCGGAACAGATTCGACCAGCCAGCAGGCCAAGATCGCAAAGGGCGACGGACCGATTGACCGCGGAACATTCGATGCGGACCTTCACGCCACGCAATCGGCGACCATCGCCAAGCTGGAGCCTGAGATGATGGACCGCGCGCAGGCTGCGCTCGACCGATCCACCTGGTTCATCCCCTACAAGGCGCTTCACCCCCGCATCCAGAACTTGCGCTTCCGCATCAGCAGGGATCCCGCCAGCGGGGGGCCGGCCGGCGATCGCATACGCATGATCGAGGCGGTGCAGCGGGCCACCGCGCAGTATCTCGCGAATTGCGAGAGCGGCTCGCTCAACCCATCCCCTGCCATTGCCGAACCGCCTCCAGCGGCCAGAACAGCATCAGGACATTGAGCGTAAGGTTATCGCGGATCGCCCACAGGGTGAACAGTTCGAAGAAGATCGCCAATGTCACACTCACCCGGGCTGGCAGGCGGCTCGCCGCCAGAAAGCCGACGATCATCCAGCCGATGTCGCTGATCGAGTTCAAGACGCTGTCGCCGGAATAACCCCAGCTGACCGTCACCTCGCGATAGCGGTCGATGATCATCGGGGTGTTCTCGACGATCTCCCACGCCGCCTCGACCACGACCGCGATCGGCAGCGCCCAGCGTGCTGGCCGGCCGCCGAACAGCCCGAGCCTGATCCACAGCAACCACGCAGCGGCGTACATGATCAGGCCGTGGGTGACGTGGCTGAAGCTGTACCAATCGGTGATCTGCTGGCTGTTCTGGTTCGATTGCACCACCCCGTGCCACAGCTTGATCTCTCCACACGGACAGATGGCGGGGCGACCCATCGCCAACAGCACGACAAGCGCGACCAGGACCAGCGCTGCAGTCAGGATGATTGCGGGTCGGCGAAATGTCAGGGCGCGCGTCATCGAGGCACGTGATGGCACGGATCCGGCGTTCGCGCCAAGGCGATTGCCCCTGCCCGCTTAGCGCCCTAGGGCTGTCGAGCAATGACAGGGCGCATGATCGATGTAGCGATTGCCGGCGGCGGTCTTGCCGGCGGGCTGGCGGCGCTGGCTCTCCACCGCGCGCGGCCCGAACTGCGGCTCGCCCTGGTCGAGGGTGGCAGGACGCTGGGCGGCAACCACCGCTGGAGCTGGTTCTCGAGCGACCTGCCGGAAGGCGGCGCGGCGCTGCTCGATACCTTTCGCACGGAATGCTGGGACGGCTACGACGTGCGCTTCCCCGGCTTCGCCCGGACGCTCGATACGCCGTACAACTCGTTGTCCTCGACCGATTTCGATGCCGCGCTGCGCCGGGTGTTGCCGGACGACACGATCCTGGCGGGCTGCGAGGTCGCCGCGCTCGATGCGCGCGGGATCGATCTTGCGGACGGCACCCGGATCGAGGCGCGCTCGGTGATCGACGCCCGGGGGCTTGTCGCCGCGCCGCAGCTCGAGGGGGGATGGCAGGTCTTCCTCGGCCGCCGCCTGCGCACCGCACAGCCGCATGGCCTTGCCCGACCCACGGTGATGGATGCCTCGGTTGAGCAGCACGGCTCTTGCCGGTTCGTCTACACCCTGCCGCTCGCCGCCGACGAGCTGTTCGTCGAGGACACTTACTACGATGCCAGCCCCGTGCTCGACCGCAATGCGCTGTCGGCCAGGATCGACCGCTATTGCGCCGCGCATGGCTGGAAAGGCGATCCGCTCGACTTCGAGACCGGGGTGCTACCTGTGGTTACCGGCGGCGATTTCGCAGCCTTCCGCAAAGCGCACGCGGCGCCCGGCGTCGCGACCATCGGCGCGCGCGGCGGGTTCGTCCACCCGCTCACCAGCTACACCCTGCCCTTCGCGGTCGAGATCGCGCTGGCCATCGCCGCGGAAGCCGACCTCACCGGACCGCAACTCGCCGCGCTGATCGACAGCCGTGCCCACTCGCACTGGCGCCGCACCGCGTTCTTCCGCCGGCTCGGCCGGATGATGTTCGGCGCCGGATCGCCCGAGGATCGGCGCGACGCGTTCGCGCTCGTCTATCGCCTGCCGCAGCCGGTGATCGAGCGGTTCTACGCCGCTCGCTCGACGCCTACCGACCGCGCACGGGTGTTGTGCGGGAAGCCCCCCGTGCCGGTCCTCGGCGCCCTGCGTGCCCTGACGAGCCGCGGCCAACCACTGGAAAGAGCAGCAGCATGACTACCGAAGCGAAGCGCGCCTGTGTGATCGGGGCAGGCTTCGGCGGCCTTGCGCTCGCCATCCGGCTGCAGTCGGCGGGCATCGCGACGACAGTTGTCGAAGCGCGCGACAAGCCCGGCGGCCGCGCCTACTTCTGGGAGCGCGACGGTTTCACCTTCGATGCCGGGCCGACCGTCATCACCGATCCCGACTGCCTCAAGGAACTCTGGGCGCTGTCGGGCCACGATATCGCCGACGATGTCGAACTGATGCCCGTAATGCCGTTCTACCGGCTCAACTGGCCGGACGGGACGAACTTCGATTACTCGAACGACGACGCGCAACTGCGCTCCGAAATCCTCAAGCTCTCCCCCGGTGACCTGACCGGGTACGAGGACTTCCTGCGCTATTCGGCAGGCGTGTTCGAGGAAGGCTACGTCAAGCTCGGCAACGTGCCGTTCCTCGATTTCACGAGCATGATCAAGGCGGCGCCAGCGCTCGCCAAATACCAGGCGTGGCGCAGCGTCTATTCGATGGTGTCGAGCTATGTGCAGAGCGAGAAGCTGCGCGAGGCGTTGAGCTTCCACACGCTGCTCGTCGGCGGCAACCCGATGACCACGAGCGCCATCTACGCGCTGATCCACAAGCTGGAAAAGGACGGCGGCGTGTGGTGGGCCCGCGGCGGCACCAACCGCCTCGTCGCGGCGATGGTCCGGCACTTCGAGCGGCTCGGCGGCACGATCCGGTTGCACGATCCGGTCAAGCGGGTGCACACGATCGGCACGATCGCCACCGAGGTCGAGACCCAAAGCGGCTGGCGCGAGCGGTTCCATGCGGTCGCCAGCAACGCCGACATCATGCACTCGTATCGCGACCTGCTCGGACAGACGAAGCGCGGCGCGGACCAAGCCAAGAGCCTCGCCCGCAAGCGCTTCAGCCCGTCGCTGTTCGTGGTCCACTTCGGGGTCGAGGGCACCTGGCCCGGCATCCCGCACCATACGATCCTGTTCGGCCCACGCTACAAAGGCCTGCTCGAGGACATCTACGATCACGGCGTGCTGCCGCAGGACTTCTCGGTTTACCTCCACCACCCGACCGTCACCGATCCGAGCATGGCGCCGCCGGGGATGAGCACGTTCTACGCGCTGATCCCGGTCGCCCACATGGGCAAGCTGGCCCTCGACTGGGAGGCGATCGGGCCGATGCTGGAGAAGCGCGTGCTCGACGAGGTCGGGCGGCGGCTGATCCCCGACATCCATTCGCGGATCGTGACCAAGTTCCACTATGCCCCGCGCGATTTCTCGCTCGACCTCAATGCGCACGTCGGCAGCGCGTTCAGCCTCGAGCCGATCCTGACCCAGAGCGCGTGGTTCCGCGGCCACAACCGCGACGACGTGATCAACAACTTCTACCTGGTGGGTGCGGGCACGCATCCGGGCGCGGGCATCCCCGGCGTCGTCGGCAGCGCCAAGGCCACCGCGGGTCTCATGCTGGAGGATCTAGCACAGTGAACCGTCTCGCCGTCTATTGCGGCTCCGCCTCGCCTGCCGATCCGCGCTACATCGAGCTGGCGCGCGACGTCGGGCGCGGGCTTGCGGAGCGCGGGATCGGGGTTGTTTACGGCGGCGGACGGCTCGGTTTGATGGGTGCGGTCGCCAGCGGCGCGCTGGAGGCGGGCGGCGAAGTGATCGGGGTGATCCCCGACGCTCTCGCCAATTCCGAAGTCGCCAATCGCGATTGCACCGAGCTTCACACCGTTGGCGGAATGCACGAGCGTAAACAGCGCTTTACCGACCTCAGCGACGGGTTCGTCACCATTCCGGGCGGAGTGGGAACCATGGACGAATTGTGGGAAGCGGTGAGCTGGGCGCAGCTCGGCTATCACCAGAAGCCGGTGGGCCTGCTCAACGCGTTCGGGTTTTACGACCATCTCATCGCGTTCAACCGCCACATGGCCGATGTCGGCTTCGTCCGCCCCGCCCACGCCGGGATTATCATCGCCGACCACACCCTCGACGGCCTGCTCGGAAAGATGGCCGACTACCGTCCGCACACGCCGATCTTCCAGATGAAGGCCAGCGACCTGTGAGCAAGCCGCGCCGGATCGTGCCGCGGATGCTGGCGCCGAGCCGCATCCTGAGAGAAACACCGGCGCAAGCGGGCGGCGGGCGCGAGTGGGACGACCTCGTCGACTATGCCGAAAAGTCGATCGCGAAGGGGTCGAAAAGCTTCTCGCTCGCCAGTCGCCTGTTCGACCGGGACACGCGCGAGAAGGTCTGGCTGCTCTACGCCTGGTGCCGCCGGTGCGACGACCTGGCCGACATGCAGGATCATGGCGGCGAACTCGGCGAACAGGAAGGTGCCGAGCGGCGCCTGATGGCGATCCGCCTGCTCACCGAGCGCGCGCTCGATGGCCTGCCCACCGCCGATCCCGCGTTCGACGCTTTCGGCATGGTCGCGCGCGAATGCGGCCTCACCCGCGAGATGGCCGAAGACGTCATCATGGGCTTCGAGCTCGACGCCGAGGGTTGGCGGCCGCGCAGCGAGGCCGATCTTGCGCGCTACTGCTATCACGTCGCGGGCGCGGTCGGGGTGATGATGGCGGTGGTGATGGGCGTCACCAAGGATGACAGCTGGATGCTCGACCGGGCGTGCGACCTCGGCCTCGCCTTCCAGCTCGCCAACATTGCCCGCGACGTGTCTGAGGATGACCGCGCGGACCGCCGCTACCTGCCGCTCGAGTGGATGGTAGAGGAGGATATCGAGCCTGGCATGATGATGAAGCCACACCACCGGACGGAACTCGCCGCCATCGTCGCGCGGCTGATCCGGCGGATGGAGCGGCACGAGGCATGGGCCCGGCAGGGGGCGGCCAGGCTGCCGTTCCGCAGCCGCTGGGCGGTGCTGTCGGCGGCGCGGATATACGGCGCGATCGGCCGCCGCGTGGTGGAGCTTGGCGGACACGCATGGGACCACCGCGTCGTCATCGGTCGGCGCGAGAAGCTGCGCCACGTCGCCGCGGCCTTCGTCGAGGCGGTCAAGAACAAGCCGGAGGATCCCGGCGCGGAGCCCAAGTGGAGCCGCGGGTCGATCCTGATCGACGTGCGCATGGCGCAGCCGTTTCCCGCGCCCAACATGGAACCCCTGCCCGACGAGGGCTAGGTTCCGCTGGCGCGGCGGCCTCGCAGCGCATACCCTCCGCCCGGTTCATCGAGGGGGGAACAGGATCATGATGTTCAAGGCAATCGTTCTGGCGGCGATCGCGCTCGCCTGCGCGGCACCTGCCAGCGCGCAGGACGACAGCAATGCGAAAGTCCTGAAGGCTGTCGACGCCTTCATGACGTCGCTCAACACCAAGAATGCCGATGCGATGAAGGCTTCGACGACCAGCGAAGGAATGCTCGCCGCGCTGGTCTATGGCGATAAGGGCACCCGCGTCCGGTTCACCAGCTTTGCCAAGACCATCGAGGATATCCGGACCGAGCCCGACACGCTCAACGAGGTCTACTGGACACCCACCGTGCTGGTGCACCGCGGGATCGCGGTCGTCTGGGCACCCTACAGCTTCGACTACAACGGCAAGCGCAGTCACTGCGGCGTGGACGTGTTCAACCTGCTCGAAGTGGATGGCGCGTGGAAGGTCAGCGGCATCCAGTACACGGTCGAACCCGGCGACTGCCCAAAGGGCCGCTGACGGCCTCAGTGGATCTCGTGCATGGCGAGGTACTTGCGCGCATCGCGCGGGCGGCGGAACAGGACGCCGCGCTCGCTGAACAGGACGAGGCACAGGCTCAGGATGCTGCACGTCAAAAGCGCGAAAGCGAGCGGCCGGGCGCTGCCATCGTAGAGCTGACCAATGGCAATCCCGAGCATCGCGCCCATCAACATGCGGATGAAACTCTGCACGCTCGAAGCGGCGCCGGCGGTCGTTTCGAAAGGCTGCATCGCGATCGAGCCGAAGTTCGCGCCCATGAAGCCCAGCAGGCACAGATTCGCGGCCATCAGAGGCACGAACCATTCGAGGCTCTTGCCGTGATAGAGCGCGGCATAGACCTGCAGCGCCGACACGACGATGAACGTGCATAGCGCCGCATGGCTGACCCGGCGGGCGCCGAACCGCTCGACGATGCGCGAATTTGCAAAGCTCGAAACCGCCAGCGTCGAGGCGGTCGCGCCGAAGATCAGCGGGAAATTGTCGCCCGCACCGAAGTGCTCGCCGACGAGTTGCTGCGCGCTGTTGATGTACCCGAACATGGCTCCGAAGGTGAGACCGGAGCCGAGAACGTAGCCGATCGCGGTACGGGTACGGAAGGTCAGCGGCAGGTTGTGCGCGACGCTGCGGAAGTCGAGCGGCTGGCGATCGTCGTGCGCGAGCGTCTCGGGCAACCGCGTCCAGGCCCACAGGCCGACCAGTGCGGCAAGCGCTGCCATGCCGACGAACACGAACGGCCAGTCCGCAATGTGGAGGATCGCCTGTCCGAACGACGGAGCAAGCACGGGTACGACCATGAACACGATGAAGATCGTGCTCATCAGCCGCGCCATTGCGTCGCCCTCGAACCGGTCGCGAATCACCGCCGCCGGGATCACACTGAGGCCAGCGGTGCCAAGGCCCTGCACGACCCGCAGGAACAGCAGCGATTCGAAACTGGGCGCCACCGCGCAGAGCAGGCAGGTGACGACGTAGAACGCGATGGCGGCAAAGATCAGCGGGCGGCGTCCGAAGCGGTCGGAAAGACTTCCCGGCACGAGGCAACCGACGCCGCTGGCAAGGAGATAGACCCCGACGACCAGCTGACGGCGATTGGGATCGTCCACGCCGAAGGTCGCCGCGATCTCGTCGAGCGCGGGGAGCATGCCGTCTATGGCAAGCGCGCCCAGGCTCATGATCGCCGCCATCAGCGCGACGAATTCGCCGCGTCCCATCGCGCGCGCCGTGCCGTCGCTTGAGTGGATCGAACCGGTCATGGCGAACCCCATGCCTATTGCAATGCAGCATGGGAAGGTATTTCCGGTCTGCGTGTATGGAGAAATGCCGCGCGCGGCATTAAGTGGCGCGCATGGAAGACGCGGATGGCGACGATGAGGCGCAGCAGGGCCTCCGCAAGATCATCCATGTCGACATGGACGCCTTTTTCGCCAGCTGCGAGCAGCGCGACAATCCGGAGCTGCGCGGCAAGCCCGTGGCGGTCGGCGGCTCGGGCGGCCGCGGCGTGGTAGCCGCCGCAAGCTATGAGGCGCGCAAGTTCGGTGTGCGCAGCGCCATGCCGGGCGTCACCGCGCGGCGACTCTGCCCCGACCTCATCTTCGTTCGCCACCGGTTCGAGGTGTACAAGGAAGTAAGCCAGCAGATCCGCGCGATCTTCCGCGACTATACCCCGCACGTCGAGCCGCTCAGCCTCGACGAGGCCTATCTCGACGTGACCGACGATCTGAAGGGGATCGGCAGCGCGACCTTGATCGCCGAGGAAATCCGCCGCCGCATTCGCGCCGAAACAAATCTCACGGCCAGCGCGGGCGTCAGCTACAACAAGTTCCTCGCCAAGCTCGCGAGCGACCAGAACAAGCCCGACGGCATCTGCGTGATACGCCCGGGTCAAGGCGCGGCATTCGTACAGTCTTTGCCCATCCGCCGGTTTCACGGGGTCGGTCCCAAGGGCGCGGAGAAAATGGCGCGGCTCGGCATCGCGACGGGCGCCGACCTCGCCGTGAAGGACCTCGCGTGGCTGCGGGCGCATTTCGGCAGCATGGCCGACTACCTCTACCGCGCCGCGCGCGGCATCGACCTCAGGCCGGTCCGCGCCAACCGCATCCGCAAGTCGGTCGGCGGCGAGCGGACGTTCTCGGACGACATCTCCAGCGGCCCGGCGCTTCGCGAAACGCTGGAGAACATCATCGAGATCGTCTGGGAGTCGATCGAACGGACGCAGGCCAAAGGCCGCACGATCACGCTCAAGATGAAATTCACCGACTTCCAGATCATGACCCGGGCGAAGTCGCTTCCGCACCCGGTGACCGACAAGGCCGAATTCGCGCAGCTTGCCCGAACCCTGCTCGACGAAGTTTTGCCCCTGCCCCTGCCGATCCGGCTGATGGGCCTCACGCTGTCCAATCTGGAACGCAGCGACAAGGCAGACGAGCGCCCGCGCGACGACGCCCAGTTGTCATTGCTCTAACGCAGGGCTGATCGCCAGCGATCGATCCGCAGCCGGGTCAACCGGGTGAGCGGCTCGGGTAGCGAATGGAGCGGGAAGAACCGCGCCTCGATCACCTCGCGCTTGTCGGGCTTCGGGAAGTCCTGCGTCCTGCCGGCGACGAGCCACGCGGTGTGCGGCGAACCGGAGATCGCTTCCTCGACGCTGTCGACCACCCGCGCGCCATCAAGCAAGCAGCCGACTTCCTCGCGCACTTCGCGCGCCGCAGCGGCGAGCGGTTCCTCGCCGCGGCCAACTCCGCCTCCGGGCAATGCCCAGCCGTCCGGGCCGTAGCTGTGGCGCACCAGCAGCAGGCGTCCGTCGAGGTCGCTCACGAACACCGATACCCCGGCAATCGGGTGGCCCGTCAGCAGACGCCAGCGATGGCGCAACCGGTGCGCAAAGCGCAGTGCCAGGCGGTGCAGGCCGGCCGGGATCAGGCGAAACATGTCACGGGCTGCAGCGCGGCGGCGAGCAGGCGTTTGACCGGAAGGTCACCGCGACCGGCAGCGGCATCCTCGAACACGCGGCGCTTCGCCTCGCCCCGGATGACGAACAGCAACCGGTCGCTCGCGAGCAAGGCAGGCAAGGTCAGGCTGATGCGGTCGAACGGTGCTTCGGGCGGCAACGGGTCGGGGGTCAGGCGGCGCATGGCCAGGCGATCGTCGATCCGCGGGTCGGTGTTCGGGAACAGAGATGCGACGTGGCCGTCCTCGCCCATGCCGAGCCACGCGAGCGCGAACACGGGAACCTGCTCCATCTCGGTCAGCGAGACGACCTCGGCCCCGGCCGGCTCCATCAGTGCGCGGATGCGGCCGGTGTTCGACGCCGGATGGTCCTCGGGGACCACGCGGTCGTCGCCCGGCCAGACGGTGACCCGGCGCCAGTCGAGCGGCGCGGTCGCGAGGCGCTCGAGGATCGGGAACGGGGTCGATCCGCCGGGCACGGTGATTGCCACTGGCCCTGGCGTCGCATCGAGCGCCGCGCCGATAACCGCGACGAGCCAGATCGCGATGTCCGCGTCGCTCGCGCCTTCGATCATTTCGAGATTGTCCATCCGCGCGTGCTACCAGAAAAGCGGCACCCGGTTCATCCGATTATCCCCCGCGTCGTCAGTCCGATGCCAGTCGCCGCGACCAGCAGGACCGCCGCGAGGCCGAGCCGGATCGACCGTAGCGGCCAACGTTCCAGCTCGCCCGCCATCGCAATGCCCATCGCCAGCGCAGCGGTGCCGCCGAAAGCTCCACCGATCCCGGCCAGCCAGGCCGATCCACCCGCGGCGAAGGCGAAGACGCAGAAGCGTGCCGCATCGCCGAGTTGGCGCGCCAGCAGCACGAGGAGCGTCGCGAACAGCGACCGCGTCGGCTCCTCCGGGAGGCGCAACTGGCGCTGCCACGCAAGCTCGATGGCCGCGACCAGCAGCGCGATCGCGACGAGCATGTCGGCCGCTGCGTCGGGCAGCGAAAGCGCCATCGCCAGCCCGGCGACCGCCATCGCCAGTCCCGAGACGGTCGACGCCACCGCACCGACCAGCAGCAGACCCCCGCCCTTGCCCAGCCGGTCGGCGAGCCGCGCGGCGAGCAACTGGTCGCGCCCACCGAGCGAGACCGCGAACACCGTCGCGAGCGCGAGGAGGAACGCCTCTGCCACCAGTGCCGCTCAGATCAGATCCACGGCCCCCTGATCGCGACCGTCTTGGTGGGACTGTAGGCGTTGACGAACAGCGTCTTGCCGTCGGGCGAGAAGCACGCCCCGGCAAGCTCGGTCTGGGCGTGCAGTCGACCCAGCGGATAGGACACGCCCGACGGGTCGATCCCGCGCAAGTGGTTGTCGACCACGTCGGTGTACTGGTCTTCGCACACCACGAGATCGCCCCACGGCGCCACGGTGAGGTTGTCGCCGTAGTTGAACTGGTCCGGGCTGGTCGATTCGAAGAAGAGGTGCAACCTGTCCTCGGCGCCCGACAGATCGAGCCGGAAGATTTGACCCAGCTTCGCGGTGCCGCCGCTCGTGCAGCAGAAGAACAGCTCGCCCTCGCCCATGTGGATGCCCTCGCCCCGCGCGAAAAGTGCTGCACCGGCAAGCGCGCCGCGCTTGCGAAGGTCGTCATTGGGCGCCTCGACATCCTCGAGGTCGACCCAGCGGGCCGCGCGGGTCGAGTACGGTGCGAAAGCCACTCCGCCCCAATTGCGGGTGTCGCGCACACCGTCTGCCAGCACCAGCGCCTGGAGCTTGCCGCCCTCGGCCAGCTTGCCCTTCACCTTCGGGACGAAGCGGTAGAGCAGCGAGTCGTCTCGGTCCTCTGTCTGGTAAACGTAGCCGGTGCGCGGATCGACGCAGGCGGCTTCGTGGTTGAAGCGCCCCATCGCCTTCAACGGCACGGGGTCGATCAGCCCTTGCGCGGCGGCAGGCACTTCGAAAGTCCAGCCGTGGTCCTTGCCGATGCGCCCGTCGGCCTTAACCGGCGCTTCTTCGCACGTGAGCCAGCTGCCCCACGGGGTCGTGCCGCCCGCACAGTTGCGGATCGTTCCGGCGAGCGAGCGGTACTGCTTTTCCACCTGCAACGTGCGCGCATCGAGCACGATCGTCGTGGTCCCGCCGGGCAGCGGGATAAGGCTGCGCGCCATGTAGTCGTACGCCTTGCCGACGACACCGCCGCCGTCGTGCCGGCCCGGTATGCATTCGTGGTTGCGAACCAGCGCGATCTTGCCGTTCGGGAGGTCGAAACAGCCCATGCCGTCTGCCGCGTCGGGGACGGTGAAACCGTCGGTCATCGTCTCGCCGAGCTGCGAGATCACGCGGTAGGAAAACCCTTGCGGCAGGTCGAGGAAACCCGCGGGATCGGGCACCAGCCCGCCATAGCCCACCCTGCCGCTGCGCCCGGTCGTCATGCACCCGCTGGCGGCCAACGCGCCGAACGCGCTCGCGGTGGCGCCAAGGAAACTGCGCCTGTGCATCAAATTTTTCATCGTGAACCCTCTTGGCGGATGAGCGAAGCCTGCGATAGCGCGGTGACGCGGCGATGACAGCCCAATCTTGCACGGGAGATGGCAACGATGGACTTTGCGGACGGACTGGCGGCGGTCGTCACGGGCGGCGCATCGGGTCTCGGCATGGCCAGCGCGACCGCGCTCGCCGAAGCCGGGTTCAAGGTGGTGATCTTCGACGTCAACGAGGAAGCCGGGACCGCCCACGCGAACCGGATCGGCGGCGTCTTCTGTCGAGTCGACATCACCGACGAGGAGTCAGTCGAGGCAGGGTTTGCCACGGCGCGTGCGGCGTACGGGCAGGAACGCCTGACTGTCCACTGCGCGATGACCAGCCGCCGCGGCAAGACGGTCGGCTGGGACAAGGCAACGGGCGGTTACAAGCGCTTGTCGACCGAGGACTACGCCTTCGGAGCCGAGGGCGTGCTCGTGTCGAGCTACCGCGTGGCCTCGATCTCGGCGCTCGGCATGGCCAACGCCGAACCGGTCACGCCGGACGGCGAGCGCGGTTGCATCATCCTGACCGCCAGCGTCGCGGCGCAGGATGGGCAGATCGGCCAGATCATCTACGGCAGCTGCAAGGCCGGCGTGAACGGGCTGGTGCTGCCGATGGCGCGCGACCTGATGGATCTCGGCATCCGGGTCAACTCGATCATGCCCGGCATCTTCGCCACCCCCCTGATGCTGGGGATGAAGGACCGCAACCCGGCGATGTGGGACCAGCTCAACGCCAGCGTTCCCTTCCCCAAGCGCCTCGGCGAGCCCGAGGAATTCGCCTCGCTTGTGCTGGAGATCGCCCGCAACGGATACCTCAACGCCCACCAGTTCCGGCTCGACGGCGGCATCCGGATGCCCCCGAAATAGCGATGGCGACGATCGGAGCCATAGAGGCGGGCGGCACCAAGTTCGTGCTCGCGCTCGCGAGCGCGGACGGGGCGATCCTCGACCGCACGCGGATCGATACCGGGCGTCCCGACATGACCTTCGCCCAAGCGAACGGCTGGTTTGACAAGGCGGCCAAGGAACACGGGGCAATCGGTGCCTTCGGCGTCGGCAGCTTCGGTCCGCTCGACATCGACCGTTCCTCGCCCGAATGGGGCACCTTCACCACCACGCCGAAACCCGGGTGGAGCGGGGCCAGTTGGTTGGCGGCGCTCGGCGGGTACAACGTCCCGATCGCAATCGACACCGACGTGAACGCGGCGGCGCTGGGCGAGTGGCTGGCGGGCGCGGGACACGGCGCGCGGACCCTCGCCTACACAACGGTCGGGACCGGCATCGGCACCGGGGTGCTGTCGCACGGCCGAGCGCTGGCCGGCTTCTCGCACTACGAGACCGGGCACATCGCGGTGCCCCGCGCGCGCGGCGACGACTGGCCCGGCGTCTGCCCTTTCCACGGCGATTGCCTTGAGGGGCTTGCCAGCGGCCCCGCCATCCTCGCGCGTTGGAGCCACGATCTCTCGCAGGCGAGCGAGGCGGAGATCGGCCAGGTCGCCGCCTACCTCGGCCACCTAGCGGCGACGCTGGTACTGCTCCACATGCCCGATCGCATGATCTTCGGCGGCGGGGTGATGAAGGGCGCGGGCCTGCTCGACGCGTTGCGCGCGGCGGCCAGCGAAGCACTCGGCGGCTATGTTTCGGCGTGGTCCGGCGATCTTGCCGAGCGCATCGTCTTACCGGGCCTCGGCGACGACGCCGGCATCACCGGCGCGATTGAACTGGGCCGCGGCGTGCTCGCCAGGGCATTCGAATAGGGGCTTGGAGCGGGTAGCGGGAATCGAACCCGCGCGTTCAGCATGGGAAGCTGACAGGCTACCATTACATCATACCCGCCCGGGTATCGCTGCCCGGGATTTCCCGCAAGCGGCGCGCCTTTAGCGCGGGCCGGCAGCAGCGGTCAATCAGGTTGACCGAGCCATTGAACGCAGGTGGTCGCCGGACCCGATTTCTGGCGTCAGGCGTTTAGGGCACACGTGTCCGCACCAAACGGAGAAGTTCATTGCGAAATTTGGTTCTTGCCGCCGCCCTGCCTCTGGCGCTTGCCGCCTGTAATCAAGCGCCCGCCGACAACGATGAGGCCGACGCGGTCGCTACGGGCGGCGAAGTCGACGCGGCCACCGGCACCGACAGCGATAGCGGCGGCGATCGCGGCGCTGATACGTCCCCGGCCCCGACGGCGACGGTAACCGCGACGCCGACTGCCTCGCCTACGCCGACGCCCACGGCCACTGCGACCGATGCGGCCAATCAGTCCATCCCCGTCGCGCTGCAAGGTCGCTGGGCCTTGGTCCCGGCCGACTGCACGAGCACACGGGGCGATGCCAAGGGCCTCATGACCGTCGCGCCCACGACGCTGCGCTTCTACGAATCGCTGGCCCGCCTCGGCACCATCCAACAGCGGAGTGCCCGGTCGATTAGGGCGCAGTTCTCCTACACCGGCGAGGGAATGACCTGGTCCCGAATCGAAACGCTCAGCGTTTCGGGCAACAAGCTCACACGCACGCAGCGCGGCGGCGACGAGCCCGGCTCGGGAGGTCCATTCACCTACACCAAGTGCTGAAGCAGTCGGCGACGCCTTGAACCCTGCGCTCTTTCGGCTAACGCGGGGCGCATGACAGGCCAGTTTCAGCTCACCGAAGACCAGCTCGCCATCCAGGACATGGCGAGGAAGTTCACCGCCGACCGCATCACGCCCTTCGCCGCGCAGTGGGACGAGGAGCACCACTTCCCGCGTGACGTGGTGCAGGCGGCGGGCGAGCTTGGCTTCGGCGCAATCTATGTGTCCGAAGATTCGGGCGGCATCGCGCTCGGCCGGCTCGAGGCGGCGCTGATCATGGAAGCGATGGCCTACGGCTGCCCCGCGACCAGCGCCTACGTCTCGATCCATAACATGGCGAGCTGGATGATCGATCGCTTCGGCGGCGACGAGGTGAAGGCGAAGTTCCTGCCCAGGCTCGTGAGCATGGAGCATATCGCGAGCTACGCCCTGACCGAGCCCGGCTCGGGCTCGGACGCGGCCGCGCTCAAGACCACCGCGCGTCTGGACGGCGACCACTACGTCGTCAATGGCACCAAGCAGTTCATCTCGGGCAGCGGTTTCAACGACATCTATGTCGTCATGGTCCGCACGAGCGACGACAAGAGCAAGGGCATCACCTGCCTCGTCGTCGAGAAGGGCACACCGGGTCTCAGTCACGGTGCGCCCGAGAAGAAGCTCGGCTGGAACGCATCGCCCACCGCGCAACTCATCTTCGAGGACTGCCGGGTGCCGGTCGCCAACCGCGTCGGGGCCGAGGGTGAAGGCTTCCGCTTCGCGATGGCGGGTCTCGACGGTGGCCGTCTCAACATCGGTGCGTGCAGCCTCGGCGGCGCGCAGCGGTGCCTCGACGAGGCGGTCAAGTACTCCAAGGAACGCCAGCAGTTCGGCCAGCCGATCGCCGACTTCCAGAACACCCAGTTCATGCTCGCCGACATGGCGACCGACCTCGAGGCGGCGCGCGCGCTACTCTATCTGGCCGCGGCCAAGGTTACCGACAACGCGCCCGACAAGACGCGCTTCTCGGCAATGGCGAAGCGGCTGGCGACCGACTCGGGCAGCAAGATCGTCAACGACGCGCTGCAGCTGTTCGGCGGCTACGGCTACCTGCGCGACTATCCGATCGAGCGCTTCTGGCGCGACCTGCGCGTACACTCGATCCTCGAGGGCACCAACCAGGTCATGCGCATGATCGTCGGCCGCGACATGCTGCGCCAATGACGACGCTTGCGATGACCGCACTGGTCGTGCCCGACTACGACGAGGCGATCGCCTTTTTCACCGCCGGCCTCGGTTTCGACCTGGTCGAGGACACCGATCTCGGCGGTGGGAAGCGCTGGGTCGTGGTTGGTGGGAAGGACGGTGGCAAGCTCCTGCTCGCCAAGGCGGCCAACGACGTCCAGTCGGCAGCGGTCGGCAACCAGGCGGGCGGCCGCGTGGGCTGGTTCGCCCACACCGACGATTTCGTCGCCAGCCACGCCCGTCTCGAAGCAAACGGCGCTCGTTTCGAGGAAGCGCCGCGGCACGAAGCCTTCGGCACCGTCGCGGTATTCTCCGATCCGTGGGGCAATCGCTGGGACCTTATCGAACGCAGGAATATCGCCGCATGACCGACGAAGTCCATATTTCCCGCGACGGGCGCGCCGGACACATCTCGCTCAACCGGCCCAAGGCGCTCCATGCGCTGACGCTCGACATGTGCCACGCGATGAGCGCGGCGCTGTCGAAGTGGGAGAACGATAGCAAGGTGGCCGCGATCATCGTCGATCACGCTGAAGGGCGGGGTTTCTGCGCGGGCGGCGATATCGCTTTCCTGCGCAACTCCGCTCTAAACGACGGCGGGGTTTCGGGGCGGAAGTTCTTCCACGACGAATACCAGCTCAACCACCAGATGTTCGCCTATCCCACGCCGATCGTCGCCTTTATGGACGGCGTGACGATGGGCGGCGGCGTGGGCATCTCGCAGCCCGCGAAATTCCGCGTCGCGACCGAGAACACCCGGTTCGCCATGCCCGAGACCGGCATCGGCCTGTTCCCCGACGTCGGCGGCGGCTGGTATCTGTCCCGCCTGGCCGGACGGCTCGGCCAGTTTCTCGCCCTCACCGGCGCGCGGCTTGACGGGGCCGAGTGCCTGTGGGCGGGCCTTGCCACGCATTACCTGCCGAGCGAGAAGCTCTCAGATGCGAAGGCGCGCATCGCCGAGCACCCCGACCGGATCGCGGGCATCCTGTCCGAACTCGCGGTCACTCCGCCGCCCGCCCGGCTGGAGGCGAATGCCGACAAGATCGCCCATCATTTTCGCTCCGATCGCTACGAGGACATTCTCGCCAGCCTCGAGGGGCAGGCCGACAGCGACGACTGGGCGATGAAGGAGCTCGCGACGCTCCACACCAAGAGCCCGCAGACCTGCAAGGTCGCGCTGCGCCAGCTCGCGATTAGCGCGACGCTGGGCGACTTCGCCGACAACATGGCAATGGAATACCGCATCGCCAGCCGCGTGCTGACCCGCCCCGATTTCGCCGAGGGCGTTCGCGCGGTCATCGTCGACAAGACCGGCGATCCCAGGTGGGATCCGGCCACCCCCGAAGGTGTGAGCGAAGCGCTGCTCGACGGCATCTTCGCCCCCCTACCCGCAGACGAAGAATGGAAGCCGTTAAGATGACCAGCGCGACCTACGAAACCATCACCGTCGAACGGCGCGACGCGGTGACGCTGATCACGCTCAACCGGCCGCAAGCGCTGAATGCACTCAACTCGCAAGTGCTCGAGGACCTGATCGCCGCCTTTGCCGCGTTCGAGGCCGATCCCGGCCAGCGCTGCGCGGTGCTCACCGGCGCGGGCGACAAGGCCTTCGCCGCGGGGGCCGACATCAAGGAGATGTCCGACAAGCCGGCGGCCGATTTCTACCTCGACGATTTCTTCAGCCGCTGGACCAGCGACCTCGTCAGAAAGGTCCGCAAGCCGTGGATCGCCGCGGTCAACGGCTTCGCACTCGGCGGCGGATGCGAATTGGCGATGATGGCGGACTTCATCATCGCGTCGGACAAGGCCAAGTTCGGCCAGCCCGAGATCAACCTCGGCGTCGCGCCCGGTATGGGCGGAAGCCAGCGGCTGACCAAGGCGGTCGGCAAGGCAAAGGCCATGGAAATGTGCCTCACCGGCCGGATGATGGGCGCCGAGGAAGCCGAGCGCGCCAACCTCGTCGCGCGAG
This sequence comes from Tsuneonella sp. HG094, assembly GCF_053819285.1. Lineage (NCBI taxonomy): Bacteria > Pseudomonadati > Pseudomonadota > Alphaproteobacteria > Sphingomonadales > Erythrobacteraceae > Tsuneonella > Tsuneonella sp. HG094. The sequence goes on along the minus strand of NZ_JBSORA010000001.1, from coordinate 651,293 downwards.
TGGTTCCGCATGAAAGCCTTGTCGATGAAGCGCTTAAAACCGCTGGAACGATCGCGAGCAAGCCTCCGATGGCGGCGATCGCCAACAAGGAAATGGTCAACGCCGCGTTCGAGACCAGCCTCGACCAAGGCCTCGTGATCGAACGCCGCATCTTCCAGATCCTCGCCGCGAGCGAAGACAAGGCCGAAGGCATGGCCGCGTTCATCGAGAAGCGCGAAGGGAAGTGGACGGGCCGCTGAGGCGCTGACGCCTACTCGGTCGAAACCGGAGTTGCGGCGTCTTCCGCCGCCTTGTCCTTCGCCGCCTTGCGTTCAGTGAACCACATTATTGCGAGCGCACCTTCGAACAGCAGGATAAGCGGTATCGCCAGCATGAGCTGGCTGATGACGTCCGGCGGGGTCGCCACTGCCGCGATCACGAACGCGCCGACGATCATGTAGCGCCGCGCACCGACCAGCGCGGCCCTGCTTACGATCCCCGCCGTGTTGAGCAGCAGGAGCAGGACCGGCAGCAGGAACGACAGACCGAACGCCAGAATGAACTGCATGACGAGGCCAAGGTAATCCTCGGAATTGGGCAGCGCCTCGATCGTCACCCCGCCCTGCGTGCCTTCGAAACCCAAGAACCAGTGGAAGGCGGTCGGCATGACCACGTAATAGGCGAGCGCCCCGCCACCGATGAACAGCACCGGTGTGGCCAGCAGGAACGGCAGGAAGGCCCTCTTCTCCTTCGCATAGAGCCCCGGCGCGACGAAGGCCCAAAGCTGGTTGGCGATCACCGGAAAGCTGACGAAGAACGCCGCCCACATCGCGACTTTCAGTTCCACGAAAAACTGGCCGTAGAGCTTGGTGAAGATCAGCCGGTTCTGCCCGGCATCGAGCAGCGGCTGGGTCAGGAAGCCAAGGATCGGCTTGGCGAAGTAAAGGCAGACGAGGAACGCCACCAGCAGCGCCGCGAAAGCGCGGAGCAACCGTGCGCGCAGCTCGATCAGGTGGTCGAGCAGCGGCGCCTGCGTCTCATCGATGTCGGGGATCTTGAAGACCATCAGCGGAGCGGAAGCTGGGGTTCGTCGGACGGCGCGGGATCGGCTGCCGGTTCGCTGGCGGACGGCGGAGGCGGTGGCGGACTATCCGCGGGTGGCTGGTCCGATGGCTTGGGCAGTGGCCGCATCTCGTGGTCCGACAGGTCGACCGCCGGCACTTGCGCCATGATCTGGGCGTTCTGCTCGGCCCACTTCTTTTCCATTTCCTCGAGCTCGGCCTCGCGAATCATCGCCTCGACCCCGGCGCGGAAATGGTTCGAGGTGCGGCGGACCTTGCCGATCCACTTGCCCGCCGTGCGCATCGCGCGGGGCAGGTCCTTGGGACCGATCACCAACACCGCGACGAACACGATGACCAGCAGTTCCTGCCAGTCTATTCCGAACATGAATCAGCCTTTCGCGCAGTTGCGAGCGGTCAGTCGCGGTGTCCGACGCCCGGGTGCGGGTCCTTGGCCGCTTCGCCGGCGGGCTTGGCATCGTGGTGCGGGCCTTCCAGGCTGTGAACGGGCTTGGCCGCCGCAGCCTTGGCATCGGCTTCCGACTCCTCGTCACTGATGCCCTTCTTGAAGCTTTTGATGCCCTTGCCGAACTCGCCCATGATGTCGCCCACGCGGCCCTTGCCGAACAGCACGAGCACGACGAGCAGCACGATCAGCCAGTGCCAGATGGAAAACGAACCCATGGAACTATACTCCTTGGGTTCAATCTAGGGGATCGGCGGCCTCTTTGCCAGCCTCGGCGTCATCGCCGTCCGAAGTTGTCAGCGCGTCGAACACGTCATCGACCGGGTCGAGCAGGCCGGCCGCCTTCAGTTCGTCGATCCCCGGCAGGTCGCGGCGGGACGACAAGCCGAAGTGTTCGAGAAACTCGGGCGTGGTGGCGTAGATCACCGGCCGCCCGGGCACTTCGCGCCGTCCGGCAACGCGCACCCAGCCAGCCTCCATCAGCACGTCGAGCGTCCCGCCCGAGGTCTGCACCCCGCGGATGGCCTCGATCTCCGCGCGGCTGACGGGCTCGTGATAGGCGACGATTGCGAGCACTTCGGTCGCGGCGCGCGAGAGCTTGCGCACCGCCTCGCGCTCGCGACGCAGAATGTGGGCAAGGTCGGGCGCGGTCTGGAAATGCCACCGCCCGCCCCGCTCGACGAGGTGGATGCCGCGCTCGCGGTAATGCTCGGCGAGCGCCGTGAGCGCCTCGCGCACGTCGCCCAAAGGCGCTCCTGCGAGATGACTGGCGAGCGCTTCGGCGCTCATCGGCTCCTCGGCGGCGAACAGCGTCGCCTCGAGCGCCCTTTCCAGTTCGGTGCTCAAGCGGTGGCCCGCCGCAGGCGCAGCGGCCCGAACGCCTCGTCCTGCGCGATCTCGGCCTTGCCCAGTCGCGCGAGTTCGAGCGCGGCGACGAAGCTGGAGGCGAGCGCCGACTTGCGCAGCCGCGGTTCGGCGTGGGGCGGAAGGAACTGGCGCAGTTCCATCCAGTCGAGCGTCACACCCAGCATCGCCGATACCCGGTCGAGCGCCGAATCGAGAGTCATCACCGGTCGCTCGCGGACCATGTGGACGACGGGCGCGGTGCGCGCGTTGACCTGGCCGTACGCCTGCACCAGCGCGAACCATTCGCACTGCCACAGCGTCTTGCGATCGGTGCGCAGACCCTCGGGCGCGCCTCGCGGGAACACGTCGCGGCCCAGCCGGTCACGGCCCATCAGCCGAGCCGCAGCCTCACGCATGGCGGCCAGCCGCGCGAGGCGCAGTTGCAGGCGCAGTGCGAGGTCCTCGGGGCTCGGGTCCTCCTGCTCGTCCTTGGGCAGCAGCAGCGCCGACTTGAGGTAGGCAAGCCACGCGGCCATCACGAGGTAGTCGGCGGCCAACTCCAGCTTCAGCGCCTCGGCGCGCTCGATGTAGGCAATGTACTGGTCGACCAGCGACAGGATCGAGATCGCCTTCAGATCGACCTTCTGCCGCCGCGCGAGGTCGAGCAGCAGGTCGAGCGGTCCCTCCCAGTTGTCGAGCTCAAGATAGAGCGCGGCATCGTCGGTCGGCGCAGCGGCCGGGCCGGACCAGTCGTCAGCCGGTTCCCCGAGGTCGAGGACCAGCGCCTCTTCGTTCACGCCGCTGCTCCGGCGATAGCCAGCAAGGTGTCGCGCGTTGCCAGCAGTTCGGCCTTGTCGCCTTCGGGCGCGATGGCGGTACCCGCGAGCGCACGTTCCAGCCGCGTGGCGGTCTCGTCGGACATCGTCGGCAAGCGCTGGGCGATGCCGACCATGTCGTCCATCTTCGCCCAGCAATTCAATGCGATGTCGCATCCCGCCGCGACGGAAATTTCGGCCCGCTCGGGTACCGAGCCCGACAGCGCCTCCATGTCGAGGTCGTCGGTCAGCAGCAGCCCGTCGAAGCCAATGCGCCCCCGGATAATGTCGCGGATTACGGTCGGCGACTGGGTCGCCGGATGATCGCTGTCCCACGCAGTGAACACGAGGTGCCCCGTCATTCCGATCGGCGCGTCCTTCAGCGCGCGGAACGGGGCGAGGTCGGTTTCCAGCTCCTCTTCGCTCGCGGTGACTGTCGGCAGTTCCTTGTGCGTGTCGCAGAGCGAGCGGCCGTGGCCCGGCATGTGCTTGATGCAGCCCGCGACCCCCGCCAGCGCCAGCCCTTCCAGCGTCGCCCGCCCGAGCGCGGCGACGCGCAGCGGCTCGGCGCCGAACGCGCGGTCGCCGATCACGTCGTGCGCGCCGGGCTGGCGAACGTCGAGCGGCGGGTGATAATCGACTGTGATCCCGGCCTCGGCCAGTTCGATCCCCATCGCATGGGCGTTGGCGCGCGCCGCCGCGATCGCCGAGCTCGGCGCCACTTCGTACAGAGCGTCGAATGCGGCACCTGCGGGAAAGGCGCTGAAATGCGGCGGGCGCATCCGGGCGACGCGCCCGCCTTCCTGATCGATGCTCACCAGGAGCCGGTCGCGGCCGTGGATCGCGCGCAGTTCGTCGGTCAGCGCGCGAACCTGCTCCATCGTGTCGATGTTGCGCCCGAACAGGATGTATCCCGCCGGATCGCTGTCGCGAAAGAACGCCCGCTCGTCGTCGGTCAGCGTCAGTCCGGACAGGCCGAAGATCGCGGGTATCATGGACGAAACGGTCGCACACAAGCGCCGCGCATCGCAAGCGCCGCGCGGTCAGTCGATGTGCAAAACGCCGTCAGCGACAGCTCATTTGACCTGGCAGGCCACTCCATCGCCCTTGAGCGCGCTGCACAGGCGGCTGGCGGAGGCGGCATCGCCGGCCACCGCCTGCAGACGGTAGACGGTGCCGATGTCGGCCTGCCCTTGCACCACGCGGTGCGAAACGCCCGCAAGTTTGTCGGTCTGGTTGAGCAGGCGCTGCCATCCGGCTTCGGCATCGGCCTTGCTGGAATAGGCACCGACCTGCACCACGGTTCCGCTGGCTGCGGGTGGCGGAGCGGGTTCGGCAGGAGCCGTCTTGTCGGTCGTACTCGGCACAGCGAGGCTCGGCGCGGGGGCACTGTCGGCGATACGGCCCTCGGTGTCCTTGCCTTCACCCACGGCGGGGGCGAGGTTGCCGGTGCCTTCGAACTGCTTGCCGCCCGGATCGGCCGGCTTTTCCTTGTACGGTCCCGGCGGCGCTTCGATCGTGCTGCCGTCTGCCACGAGTTCGGCCCCGGCGTCGCGGTTGCCGAACCACCAGATGCCGCCGACGAATGCGCCCAGCGCCAGCAGCGCAAGCACCACGAAGCCCGCTATGCGGCCGCTATCGACGCCCTCGTCCTCGTCCTCTTCGTCGCCCGATTCGAGCCAGGGCAGGCGCTCGTCCTCCTGGGCGAGAGCAAGCTGCTCGTCGCCGACATAGTCGTGATCTTCCCGCCCGATCATCGTCACATCTCCTCGACGGCCTCGACCCCCAATAGCGCGAGACCGTTGCGGATTACTTGCCCGATCTGCTGGCCGAGGAAAAGCCTTGCGCCTGTCAGCGCCGGATCGCCCGCGACGATGAAGCGCTTGTCGGGCGCGTCGTTGCCGAGGTTCCAGTATCCGTGGAATGCCGCGGCGAGGTCGTAGAGGTAGAACGCGATGCGGTGCGGTTCGCGCGCAGCGGCGGCCGCCTCGACCGCGCGGGGAAACTGCGCGGCGAGCTTGACGAGCGCCAGCTCCTCCTGCCCCAACCGGTCGAGCGCGGCGGGATCGGGCGCGATGCCCTCGGCCGCGGCCTTGCGCAGCGTCGAGTGAATCCGCGCGCTGGCGTACTGGACGTAGAAGACCGGATTGTCCTTCGACGCTTCGACCACCTTGGCGAAATCGAACTCCATTTGCGCGTCGGGCTTGCGAGTCAGCATGGTGAACCGCACCACGTCCTTGCCGACCTCGCTCACGACGTCGGCCAGCGTCACGAAAGTGCCCGCCCGCTTCGACATCTTGACCGGTTCGCCGCCGCGCAGAAGCTGCACCATCTGCACGAGCTTGACGTCGAACGGGATCGCTCGCCCCTCGCCTTCCGCCAGCGCGGCGACGGCGGCCTTGATCCGCTTGACCGTGCCCGCATGGTCGGCGCCCCAGATGTCGATCAGTTCATCCGCCGCACCTGCCTTTTGCATGTGATAGGCAAGGTCGGCGCCGAAGTACGTCCAGTTGCCGTCGCTCTTGCGGATCGGGCGGTCCTGGTCGTCGCCGAACTTCGTCGCGCGGAACAGCGGCAGCTCGACCGGCTCCCAGTCGTCGGGCGTCTTGCCCTTGGGCGCCTCGAGCACGCCGTCGTAGACAAGGTCGTGCCGGCGCATCCACGCCTCGGCCTCGGCGGGCTTGCCGGCCGCCTGGAGCGCTGCCTCGCTTGCGAATTCGTCGTGCCGGATCCCCAGCAGCGCCAAGTCGGCGCGGATCATGTCCATCATCGCGGCGACGGTCTTCGCCTTGAATTCGGGCAACCACTCGCTCTCCGGCGCGGCGACGAAGCGGTCGCCGTATTCGGCGGCCAGCACTTTGCCGACCGGCACGAGATAATCGCCCGGATAGAGCCCCTCGGGGATGTCGCCGATGTCCTCGCCGAGCGCCTCGCGGTACCGCAGGTGCGCCGAGCGCGCGAGCGTATCGACCTGGCTGCCAGCATCGTTGACGTAGTATTCGCGGATCACCGGGTGGCCGACGAACGCGAGCAGGTTGGCGAGCGCATCGCCCACCACCGCGCCGCGGCAGTGGCCCATGTGCATCGGGCCGGTCGGGTTGGCCGACACATACTCGACATTGACCCGGCGTCCGGCGCCGACCCGCGAGCGGCCGTAATCGAGTCCCAGCGCGGCCACGGTGCGCAGTTCCCTCAGCCACTCCGAATCGGCGAGGCGCAGGTTGATGAAGCCCGGCCCGGCGATCTCGGCGCTGGTGACCGACGGTTCGCGGGTCAGGTGCGCGACGATCTTCTCGGCGAGCGCGCGGGGATTGGTCGCAGCCTGCTTGGCCAGCACCATCGCGGCATTGGTGGCGAGGTCGCCGTGCGACGGGTCGCGCGGCGGCTCGACCGTCACGGCCGCGTTGGAGGAACCGGGCGGCAGCGCGCCTTCCAGCTCGAGCGCATGCAGCACAGCGGCGATGCGCGCCGCGAAGGCGGCGTGGAGTGTCAGTGTCTCGGACATGGCGGCGCGGTTAGCCCATCCGGGCCAAAGCGCAAGGGTGAGCGCCCCCTCGCGCCATGCCAAAAATCAGCGCGTGGCGTTGTAGGCGAGCTGCGCTTCGGTCAGCTGGAAACCGATCAGCAGCTCGAACGTGGCGCGGGCGACCGCCGCCTTGACCGCCGGATCGGCCAGCGGATCGAGCGCGGCATCCTCGTCGCCCGCCTTGCGGCGGCGGGTGATCTGCTCGCGGATGTCGGCGGGCAGCGTCGCCTCGGCACGGTCGACATAAGCGCCAGCCTGTCCGCGGGCCTGCGCGCGCTCCTGCCCGTCGGCGAACTGCAACGTCACCTGGCCGACTCGCTTGGTCACCACCTGGGTGCCGCCGCGCAGCACGACCGAATAGTACGGCAGGGTCACCGTGCGGGCGCCGCGCGTATCCGTGCGGCGTCCCAGCACGTCGAACGTGGCGTTGGTGTACAGACGCGGCGAACCATCGTCGCACGTCGTGCGCACGTTGGTGATCGAGGCGGTCACGTCGATGTTCGCAGCGCTCGCGTCGCCGCCTTGCGCGAAAGTCGTTACGTCGCCGGTGTAGTCGGGCACGCCCACCGCCGGACAGGCGGTGCGGACCGCGGTGATGCCGACGCCCTGATCGACCACCAGCTCGCCATCTGACTTGCACCCGGCCAATGCGGCTCCCATCATCAGCATGGCGGCAAGGCGAAGGCGGGTGGTCATGGCAGGTTCGGTCCCGAATAGGTCGTTGAGCCGCCGCCCTAGCGGCGCGCGCAGCGAAGCGCTAGGGGGCGGGATATGAACGCCCCCTTTCAGGATCGTCCCGAGCCCGCCGGCAAGCCGCGCCTCACGCTGCTGATCGCCGCCCCGCGCGGATTCTGCGCCGGGGTCGACCGCGCGATCGAGATCGTCGAGCGGGCGATCGAACGCTACGGCGCGCCGGTCTATGTCCGGCACGAAATCGTCCACAACAAGTACGTCGTGGATTCGCTCAAGGCGCAGGGCGCGATCTTCGTCGAGGAACTCGACGAGGTGCCCGATGGAGCCCCGGTGGTTTTCTCCGCCCACGGCGTGCCAAAGGCCATCCCGGTCGAAGCGACTCGCCGCGAGATGGTGTGGGTCGATGCGACCTGCCCGCTGGTCAGCAAGGTCCACCGCCAGGCCGAGCGCCAGATCGAAGCGGGACGGCACATCGTCTTCGTCGGCCATGCGGGCCATCCGGAAGTGATCGGCACGATGGGCCAGGTGCCCGAGGGCACGATCACGCTGGTCGAGACGATCGACGATGTCGCGAAGCTCGATGTCGCCAGCGACGTGCCGCTGTCGTACCTGACGCAGACCACCCTGTCGGTCGACGACACGCGCGATATCGTCGCCGCGCTCCACGCCAAGTTTCCGCACATCGTGGGCCCCAAGGCCGAGGACATCTGCTACGCCACGTCCAACCGGCAGGCGGCGGTCAAGGCGATCGCGCCGGGCAGCGACCTCGTGCTGGTGATCGGCGCCCCCAACTCGTCGAATTCGCTGCGCCTCGTCGAGGTGGCCGAACGCATGGGGACGACCGCGAAGCTGATCCAGCGCGCGGCCGAGATCCAGCCCGAATGGCTCGACGGAGTCGGTACGCTCGGGTTGACCGCGGGCGCGTCGGCCCCGGAAAGCCTCGTGCGCGAAGTCGTCCGCAAGCTTGGCGAATGGCGCGAGATCGAGGAACACACGCTGGTCTCGGCCGAGGAAAAGATGGTCTTCAAGCTGCCCCGCCAACTCGTCGGCTGAGCGCGTGGCGGTCTATACCCACCTCGCCGCCGAGGACCTCTCCGCCCTGATCGCCGAATACGACGTGGGCGAGCTGGTATCCGCCAAGGGCATCGCCGAGGGTGTCTCGAACTCGAACTGGCTGATCGAGACGACCGGCTCGAATGGCGGCGGCGGCCGGTACATCCTCACGATGTACGAGCGGCGCATCGACATTACCGAACTGCCGTTCTTCCTCGACCTGCTCGATCACCTGTCGGCCATGGGCTGCGCGGTTCCGCGCACGATCCACGACCGCAGCGGCGCGTCCTCCCGCACGATCGATGGCAAAGCCGTCGCCCTGATCGAGTTCCTTCCGGGAGTATCGGTCGACCGCCCCACGCCGTCGCAGGCGCGCGCGGTCGGCGCGGCGCTGGCGGGTGTCCACCTTGCGAGCAGGGATTTTGCCGGCCGCCGTGCCAACGCACTCGGCATCGCCCACACGGCGGCAGCACTGGCCAAATGCGGGGCCGGGCCGCTGGCCGGGATCGATCCTGCCCTCCCCGAAGCGATCGCCGTCGCGGCAGGCTTGCGTGAAAGCTGGCCGAAGGGCCTGCCGCAGGCGATCTGCCACACCGATCTGTTCCCGGACAACGTGCTGATGCGCGGCTCCGAAGTGAGCGCGATGATCGACTTCTATTTCGCCTGCGAAGACGCGATGGCCTACGACCTTGCCGTCACCCACGCGGCGTGGAGCTTCGATGGCGCGGGCCACCGCTTCAACGAAGCGGTCGGGACGGCGCTGGCAGCGGGCTACGAATCGGTCCGGCCGTTGTCATCGGACGAGCGCAACGCCCTTCCCACGCTCGCGCAAGGAGCCTGCCTGCGCTTCGTCGTCAGCCGCGCGGAGGACTGGATCAACACTCCGCCCGACGCGCTGGTGACACGCAAGGACCCGATGGCGTTCATGCGCCGCTTGCAATTCTATGTCGGTGCGGGTCAGAGCGCGTTCGGATCATGAAGAAAGTCGACATTTTTACCGACGGGGCCTGCAAGGGCAATCCCGGCCCCGGTGGCTGGGGCGCGTTGCTGCGCATGGGTCGGCACGAGAAGGAACTGTCGGGCGGCGAGCCCGATACAACCAACAACCGGATGGAACTGACAGCCGCGATCAAGGCGCTCGAAGCGCTGATCGAGCCGTGCGACATCCGGCTCCATTCCGACAGCAAGTACGTGCTCGACGGGATCACCAAGTGGGTCCACGGCTGGCAGCGCAACGGCTGGAAAAACGCCAGCAAGCAGCCCGTCCGCAACGCCGATCTGTGGCACGAATTGATCGCCGCCGCCAAGCCGCACACAGTCGAATGGATCTGGGTCAAGGGCCACGACGGCCACCCCGAGAACGAGCGGGCCGACGCACTCGCCGTGATCGAAGCGGAGCGCGTCGCCAAAGCCGCTTGAAGCTTGCCGCCTGATTACTCTTCGACGGTCTCGGCGCCCGGACCGTTCTTCTGGATCGATTCGATCGCGTTCTTGGCGCTGGCCTTGGACTTGTAGCCCTCGGTCCAGAAGATCGCTTCGGAATTGTACATGAAGTAGGCGACGTATTCGCCGGCCTTGTTCTGCTTGATCTTGAAGTGGTGCGCCATCGCATCTGCTCCCATCCGCATTGAAGGAGCGGGCAGACTAACTTTTGTCAGCCTCGTGTCGAGTCGAACCGACCGGCGTCATACAGGCTTGCGTCGAGCCGTTCGGTCATCGCGTCGCGCGGACGATCGAGCAGCAACTGGGCAGCGAGACGCGCGGCGGCGGGAGCGGTCTGGATCCCGAACCCGCCCTGCCCGGCGAACCAGAACAGGCCCTCGATACGCGGATCGAAGCCATAGACCGGCAACCGGTCGGGCGCGAAACTGCGCAGGCCCGCCCACTTGCGTTCGACCGCGCACACGCGCCAGTCGACGACCTGTTCGAAGCGGTCGATCGCCTCGGCCACGGCGAGTTCCTCGGGCGCTGCATCACACGGCGGGGACGGTTCCTCGTCGTGCGGGCTCAGCCACAGGCGGCCGCTCTCGGGCTTGAAGTAGAACCGGCCCGCGATGTCGAGCACCAGCGGCAGGTCGACCGGCGGCGCCGGATCGGTCCGCAACTGGGCGACCGTGCGACGCAGCGGCTGGATGCCGAGCGCAAGGGCTCCCGCCAGCTCGGCGAACGTATCCGCCCAGGCCCCGGCCGCGTTTACCAGGACGTCGGCGTGCAAGACCTCGCCCTGCTCGCTGCCGATCGCCCATCCGGCACCCTCGCGGTGGGCCGAGGCAACCGGCCAGCGGGTCCACAGTTCGACCCCCTTGCGCTTCGCTGCGGTCAGGTAGTGCTGGTGGAGCGCAGCAACATCGATATCGGCGCATGCCGGTTCCCACACCGCGCCGGTGTAGCCCTGGCGGACGCCCGGCAAGCGGTCCGCCAGCGCGGCACGGCCGAGCCGCTCGATATGCACGCCGCTGCCAGCAAAGGTTTCCATGAAGACATCGAGATCGCCTTCGTGTTCGCCGCGCCCCACGTAGAGCGCACCGCGCGGGCTGAGAAACCCGCGCTCGCGCAGCCACGGACCCGATGCGAGCGTGAGCGGCACCACCTTCGGCCCGCCGTAGCATTCCTCCCAGAACGCCGCCGAGCGCCCGGTGGTGTGATATCCCGGGCGATCCTCGGCCTCGACAACCACGACGCGCCCCGCGCCGAGCGCTGACAGTTCGGCAGCGATGCTCGCTCCGGCGATGCCCGCGCCGACGATCGCGATGTCGCACCGCTCGCTCATCGGCCAGCACGCACGTCTTCGAGGAAGCGGTCGATCTCGCCGAACGCCCGGAGGCGCGCGGCGTCCGCCTCGCGGAGGATTTCGTGGTGCGCCTCGTCGCCGAACGTCACGAGCCGCGCGTTCGGCAGGCGGCGGGCGGCAGCGGCGATCGCATCGTACGATACCAGCCGGTCCGCGGTCGTTGCCAGTATCAGCACGGGAATGTCGACGCGCTCGAGGACACCCGGCGCGGAGAGCAGGCGCATCGAGGCATAGGCCCGCTCGAGCCATTTCCAGCTGCCCGGCCCCATGGTGACTTCGGGGCGCTCGCGCCGCCACCAGAGTTCGTCGTCGTAGCGGTCGGCATCATGCGTCAGCAGGTGGCGCCGCGACGCAGGCGGCTCGCCGGGCTTCTCGCTCCATTTCCACGCGGGCCTGCGCGGATCGCCCAGCGCCATCATTGCGCGCGCCGCAGCCTGCATGATCGCGGGTGGCACCTTGCCGCGCAGGCCCAGCATGGGCGCGACCAAGACGAGGGCATCGGGCGAGATCCGCCCTTCGGCGACCGCGCGCAAGGCGACGTGGGCGCCCATCGAATGTCCAGCAAGGACGCGCGGAGCAGCGGATGACACTGCCCATTCGGTCCACAGTGCCTCGATATCGTCGATCCACTGCGCGAAATCTCCGATGTGCCCGGTAACCGCATCGCCGCCGAGGCGTCCCGAGCCGCCCTGCCCCCGCAGGTCGACCGCCGTGACCCGCATTCCGCGCCGCTGCCAGTGCGCAAATGCCTCGAGGTACTTCTCGTAGAAGTCGCCGCGCCCGGGGACGAACAGCAGTGAACCATGTGCGCCGTTCGCAGGTGCCGGAAGATCGATCCGGCGGATCGCGTGGCCATCGCCTGCGGTCCACGCGCCTTCCACCGCGCCCCCGGGGATCGCGCGGCGGCCGGCAGGGCTTCCGTCGGCTTCCGGCGCGTGGCTAATGGCGAAACTCCGGTCGTGGTTACTATTTGGTAAGCACTGGCGACTAGCACCGACGGCAAGGGGACCGTGGGGGGCTTTCACCAATGCTGGGCGACTATCTGCACTACGGGCTGCTCGTGGCCCTTGCAATCGCGCTGGTCGTGGCCGCGGTCACGGACTGGCGGCGGCGCCAGATCGACAACTGGCTCAATGGCGGGATCGCGCTTGCCGCTCCGCTGTACTGGTGGGCCAGCGGGCTCGACCTGTGGCCTGGAGTGGCGCTGCAGTTCGCGGTCGGGTTCGGCGCCTTCGTGGTGTTCGCCGCGCTGTTCGCGCTGCGCTGGATGGGCGGCGGCGACGTCAAGCTGCTGACCGCGCTGGCGCTGTGGATCGAGCCGACCTGGTTTCTCAAGCTGCTGATCGTGATGGCGCTCGTCGGAGGGGTGCTGACCCTTGTGATGGGTGCCTGGCACATCGCCCGGCGGCAGCGCGATCGGGTCGCGATTCCCTATGGCGTCGCCATCGCGGCGGCTGGGCTGTGGGTGCTGGGAGTGCACTATCTACCAGCGGCGCAAGGGACGTTCGCCGTTTGATACCTGATTTTAACCGTTCGCCGCTTAACCACGGCAACCATACCCGCCCGTGGGATCGGGCGAGCGCATTGAGGGGGCTTTAGAGCCATGGACAGGAAGAAGCTGCTGCTGCTGGTGGGCGCACTCGTCGTCGCCATCGTGACCGCCATGATGGCGCGGAGCATGTTCGCCGGGGCTTCGGCCCCCAAGGCCGAGGCCGCAGCCGTGCCGAAGGGGCCCAAGGTCCTCGTCGCCCAGCGTGTGCTGCCGACCGGCACGATCATCACCGCGGATGCCATCGGCTTCCAGCCGTGGCCCAAGGAGCTGGTCAAGGACGCCTACTTCATCGACGGCGAATCGGACGTGTCGAAACTGCTCGGCACCGTGGTTCGCTTTCCGGTCACTGCAGGTGAGCCGGTGACCCAGGGTTCGCTGGTCAAGCCGGGCGACCGCGGGTTCCTCGCCGCCGCCCTCGGCCCCGGCATGCGCGCCGTGACCGTGCCCGTGTCGGCCAAGACCGGCGTCGGCGGCTTCATCTTCCCGGGCGACCGAGTCGACCTCGTGCTGACCCAGACGGTCAAGGCGCAGGAAGGCGAAGGCCTGAAGGCGTCGGAAACCATCCTGCGTAACCTTCGCGTCCTCGCGACCGACCAGTCGACCACGCAGGAAACCGTCAACGGCAAGACCGTCGTGCGCACCTTCAAGACGGTGACGCTCGAAGTGACGCCGAAGATCGCCGAAAAGGTGGCCGTGGCCCAGACGATCGGCACGCTGAGCCTCTCGCTCCGCTCGATTGCCGACAGCCAGTCGGAACTCGAGCGTGCGATCGCCCAGGGCGACGTCAAGATCCCGGACGGCGCGTCGCCGGCCCAGGAAGAGAAGCTGCTGCGCGAAGCGCTCAACCGCCCGAACGACAGCGGCACGACCTACCAGACGGGCGGCGACGTCTCGCGCTTCCAGCGCCGCACGATGCCGGCCGCGGGCGCCGGACCGGTTGCCGCCGCTCCGTCGGGTGGACCGGGCGCCCCGCCGCGGGCCTACGCTCCGCCTCGCTCGCAGGTCACCGTGACTCGCGGCAAGTCGAGCTCCACCGTCACCATCTCGCGCGGCGGCCAGGTCGTCGAGAGCACCGCCAACGGCGTCGGTAACGCCGGGCAGGTTCTCTCGGTCACCACGCCCGCCATGATGGTGCCGTAATGAGCGCTGTCACCGCAACGATCCGCAAACACGGCATGAAACCGAGCCATTCGAGGGGCACGACCATGAAACGCCGCTTCACCACTACACTGCTGCTCGCCGGCCTCGCCGCCGGTCCGCTGGCCGGACTTCCCGTCCTGCCCGCCGCAGCCCAGTCGGTCGTCTCGCCGACCCGAGACATCAACCTGTCGATCGGTCGCGGTGAGTTGATCAACATACCCGGCAACATGGCCGATGTGTTCGTCGCCAACGACAGCGTCGCAGACGTGCAGATCAAATCGGAGAACCAGCTCTACCTGTTCGGCAAGTCGGGCGGCGTGACCACCGTCTATGCCAGCAACAAGGCGGGCGCGGTGATCTGGTCGGCCAATGTCCGCGTGGGTTCGAACATCGACAGCGTCGACCAGATGCTGGCGCTGGCCATGCCCGAGGCGAAAGTCGCCGTGTCGACGATCGGCACCAACACCTTCCTGCTGACCGGCACGGTCGCGGCACCCGAAGATGCCGCCGAAGCCGAGCGCCTGGTCCAGGCATTCGTGGGCGAAGGCGTCAACGTGATCACCCGCCTCAAGACCGCCACGCCGCTGCAAGTCAACCTGCAGGTGCGCTTCGCTGAGGTGAGCCGCTCGCTTGTGCGGGAAATCGGCGTGAACCTTACGACGGTGGACAGCTCCGGCGGCTTCAAGTTCGGTCTGGCTCAAGGGCGTGCACCGTTCAAGCAAACCGTCCCGTCGGGTATCGATCCGAACACCGGACTGCGTATTCCGATGGGTCCGCTTGCTGTCGGTCCGAACTATGAAGGTGACGGCTACAATATCGTCGATCAGAAGGCGAGCGGGTCGACCCTCGCCGGTTTCGGGCGACTGTTCGGCCTTGATATCGGCAGCGCGCTCGACCTGGCTGAGCGTGTGGGACTCGTCACGACACTGTCGCAGCCCAACCTGACCGCGCTTTCGGGTGAAACCGCCGACTTCCTTGCCGGCGGCGAGTTCCCGATCCCGATCAGCCAAGGACTCGGGTCGACGTCGATCGAATACAAGAAATATGGCGTCAGCCTCGCCTACACGCCGACGGTCCTTGCCAATGGCCGCATCTCGATGCGGGTCCGCCCGGAAGTGTCGGAAATCTCGAGCCAGGGCGCGGTTGTCATCAACGGGTTCCAGATCCCGGCTTTGACGACACGCCGTGCAGAGACGACGATCGAGCTGGGTTCCGGCCAGAGCTTCATGATCGCCGGCCTGATGAGCAACAACTCGCAGAACTCGATCGACAAAACCCCCGGCCTCGGCGACGTGCCGATCCTGGGCGCGATGTTCCGATCGACCTCGTACCGCAAGGGCGAGACCGAGTTGGTGATCGTGGTCACTCCGTACCTGGTCAACCCGGTCAACGAGCGCGACATCAAGCTGCCGACCGACGGGTTCAACGCCCCGAACGAAGCAGCCCGCCTGTTCGGGATGCAGGACAACGCCGGTGTGACCGGCGGAACCCGCCCCGGCCCGACCGCGGTCGAAGGCCCGGTGCCGGCGACCCCCGGGATCTCGCAGGCCCTGCCCGACGCCATGCTGCCCGCCGCGGTCGGCGCAGACGACAGCAAGCGTCGCAAGAAGCGCCGCGCAGCCAAGAACGACACCGGCGCCGCGGCGCCCGGCTTCAGCATCCAGTGAGGAAGGTGAGAGTGATGAAGATCAATCGCCATATAGCGGGCGCTCTCGCCCTCGCCGCCGGGCTTTCGGTCAGCGCATGCAGCGGACCGGAATGGAGCAACACCAGCCTGTACAGTGCTCGCCAGCCGGTGGTCGAGCGGACGAGCTACACGCTCGACCTCGCGACCAGCTACGAAGGCCTGTCGGTTCCCGAGCAGCAGCGCCTGTCGGACTGGTTCGACACGATGAACCTGCGCTACGGCGATCGCGTCTCGATCGACGATCCGGTGGCCAGCGGCGCGACCAAGGCTGCCGTTGCCGCCGTTGCCGCACGCCACGGAATCCTGGTCGCCGATGGTGCGCCGGTAACCCAGGGCCAGCTCCAGCCGGGCACCGCCCGTGTGGTGATCACCCGCTCGACCGCGTCGGTTCCGAACTGCCCGAACTGGGATCGCAAGTCCGACGTGAACTTGGCAAACGCCACCTCGCCCGGATACGGCTGCGCCATCAACGGCAATCTCGCCGCGATGGTCGCCAACCCGGAAGACCTCATCAACGGTCAAAAGGGAACTGGCGAAACGGTCATCATGAGCTCGGTCAAGGCCATCGAGACATACCGTGAAAAGGCCCCGACCGGCACCGGCGAGCTCAAGTCCGTAAGCACTGGCGGAGGGAAGTAAGATCATGAACGCACCCTGGAAGCCCGGCCCCGGCGGCCGCGATCCGTTCGCCGCCTTCATCTGCGACGAGACCGCGCTCGACACGCTCCGCCCGGTGGTCATCGAGATGGGCTGGCAGCCCGAGAAATGCGCCAAGGGCGGCCTGCGCAATGCCGTGCAGTCGCTGTCGGTGTCGGCAAGCCCGAACATCCTGATGGTCGATCTGTCGGAAAGCGGCGATCCGCTGAACGACATCAATGCCTTGGCCGAGGTCTGCGAACCCGGCACGGTCGTGGTCGCGATCGGCCAGGTCAACGACGTGCGCCTCTATCGCGACCTCATCGCGAGCGGCATCCACGACTACCTGCTTAAGCCGCTCTCGGCGAGCCAACTGCGCGATTCGCTGACGAACGCCCAGGCGGTGTTCTCAGCGCCGAAATCGAATGATCCGGATGCGGTCAAGCGCCACATCTCGACCGCAGTCGTCGGCACGCGCGGCGGCGTGGGCGCCTCCACCCTCGCCACTTCGCTGGCGTGGATGTTTTCGGCCGACCACAAGCTGCCGACCGCGCTGCTCGACCTCGACGTGCACTTCGGGACCGGCGCGCTCGCGCTCGATCTCGAGCCGGGCCGCGGCCTGACCGACGCGATCGACAACCCGAGCCGCATCGATGGCCTGTTCATCGAACGCGCAATGATCCGTGCGAACGACAACCTGGCGATCCTGTCGGCCGAAGCGCCGATCAACTCCCCGCTGATGACCGACGGCAGCGCCTTCGTTCAGCTCGAGGAAGAATTCCGTCACGCGTTCGAGATGACGGTGATCGACCTGCCGCGGAACATGCTGATCAACTTCCCGCACCTGCTCGCCGACGTGAACGTCGTCGTGCTCGCCTGCGAGATGACGCTCGCCAGTGCGCGGGACACGATCCGCATCCTGAGCTGGCTCAAGACCAACGCGAGCCATGCACAACCGGTGATCGTCGCCAACAAGGTCCAGACCGGCGTCGCGGAGATCAGCAAGGCGGACTTCGAGGCTTCGATCGAACGCTCGATCGACTTCACCGTCCCCTACGATCTCAAGGCGGCCGCCAACGCGGCGAAGCTCGGCCAAACCTTTGCCGATGCCAACCGCACCAGCAAGGCCAGCGCGGCGATCCGCCAGCTCGCCGAGCGGGTGATCGGTGCCTCGGACGAGGATTCCACCGACAACGGCGCCGAGAAGAAGTCGCTACTCGGCAGCTTCGACTTCAAGTCGCTGCTCGCCAAGAAGTCCAAGACGCCCGGCCGCGTCGAGGCCTGACGACGTCCGCCGCGCGGCTCCGGTCGCGCGGGGACGCCGGACGAAGTAAACCAGAAGGGGACGGACCAGTCCGATGAGCATTGTCCAGCTATTGATGTTCGCCGGCGGGCTGATGGCCATCTTGGTCCTCGGATATTCCGCACTGTCGGGCCCGTCGGTCGCCAAGGAAGCGAACCGCCGCCTTCAGGCCGTGCGCTATCGCCACTCCGAAAGCACCGATACCAAGGTCGAATCGCAGCTCAAGAAGGCGATCGCCGCGCGCAAGCCGAAAGCGTTCAAGGTCGCCGGCTCGGGCTCGCGGATCGAGGCTCTGGCGATGCGGCTCGATCGCACCGGCAAGGGCTGGACGGTGACCAACTACTTCTATGCCTCGCTCGGCATCGCGGTCGTCGTCATGCTGGCGATGTACCTGCGCAGTGGTTCCGCGCTGCTCAGCCTGGCGTTCGGTACCTTCGCGGGCGCCGGCATTCCGCACCTGGCGGTCAACTACTTCGTCAAGAAGCGGACCAATACGTTCAACGCCAAGTTCGCGGACGCGATCGAGCTCCTCGTGCGCGGCCTGCGCTCGGGTCTGCCCGTCACGGAGACGCTCGGCATCGTATCGAGCGAGATCGAAGGCCCGGTGGGCCAGGAGTTCAAGGCCATCACCGACCGCATCAAGGTCGGCCGAACGATGGAAGAAGCGCTGCAGGTGACCGCCGATCGCCTCGGCATTCCCGAATTCAACTTCTTCTGCATCACGCTCGCGATCCAGCGGGAAACCGGTGGCAACTTGGCGGAAACGCTGTCGAATCTTGCCGACGTGCTGCGCAAGCGGGGCCAGATGAAGCTCAAAATCCGCGCGATGAGCTCCGAATCCAAGGCGTCGGCCTATATCGTCGGCTCGCTGCCCTTCATCGTCTTCTTCATGATCTGGTGGATCAATCCGACCTATCTGTCCGGCTTCTTCGCCGACGATCGCCTGATCGTCGCCGGTCTCGGCGGGATGGTGTGGATGGGCATCGGCGTGTTCATCATGGCCAAGATGGTCAGCTTCGAAATCTAACGGGTAGCACCAGCCATGACCAATACCGGACCCGGACCCCAACTTCTCGGCTTCGACGTCATCCTCGTCGGCACGCTGCTTGCCGCCGTGGCTGCCTTCGCGGTGATGATGGCGATCTACGCCGCCGTCACCGTCAAGGACCCGATGGCCAAGCGCGTGAAGGCGCTGACCGCCCGCCGCGAGGAGCTCAAGGCCGGCATCGTCAAGGCCAACGCGCGAAAGCGTACAAGCCTCGTCCGCCGCTCCGAGGGCACCGACAGGGTCAAGGAAACGCTGGCGAACATGAAGGTTCTCCAGCAGAGCCAGATCGAGACGATCCAGCAGAAGCTGGCCTGGGCCGGGTATCGCAACAAGGAACTCGCGGTCTACGTCATCGGCGCGCGGATGATCGCGCCGATTGTCTTGGGACTGGTCGCGTTCCTGCTGCTCTACGTCCTCAACGTCCTGCCCGAATGGGGCAGCATGAAGAAGCTGATGGGCCTCACCGCCGCCGTCGGCCTCGGCTACAAGTTTCCGGAACTTTATCTCAAGAACAAGGCGACCAAGCGCACCGACCTCGTCCGCAAGGGCCTGCCCGATGCGCTCGACCTGCTGGTCATCTGCGCCGAAGCCGGCCTGACCGTGGACGCCGCGTTCAACCGCGTCGCCAAGGAACTGGGCCGCGCCTATCCCGAGCTGGGCGACGAATTCGCCTTGACCGCGATCGAACTGTCGTTCCTAACCGAACGCAAGATGGCGTTCGACAACCTGGCCTACCGCGTCAATCTCGACAGCGTGAAGGGCGTGGTGACGACGATGGTCCAGACCGAGCGCTACGGTACTCCGCTTGCTTCGGCGCTGCGCGTGCTGTCGGCCGAATTCCGCAACGAGCGCATGATGCGCGCCGAGGAAAAGGCCGCGCGCCTGCCCGCGATCATGACCGTCCCGCTGATTCTCTTCATCCTGCCGACACTGTTCATCGTCATTCTCGGCCCGGCGGCCTGCTCGATCGGCGATGCCTTCGCCGGCGGAACACCGGGCAAGAAGTAACGACTATTCGGGATCGAATTCGCCGGCCGCTTCGCGCACCCGCGCAAGCAGCCGGCGAAAGGTGTCCCGTTCCTCTGACGAGAACCCTTCGAACATCGCGGCTTCCATGCCCAGAGCGAGCGGCATGATCCGCGCATGCATCGCCCGGCCCTCGTCAGTCAGGTCGAGGTGGTGGGAGCGTCCGTCGCGCGCGTTCGCGGTCCGCGCGGCGAGGCCGCGATCCTCCAGTTCCTTGCACGCGCGATTGACCGCGACCTTGTCCATCAGCGTCGCCCCGGCGAGCTGGCGCTGGGTCAGCGCTCCGGCATCGCCGAGCACCGCCATTACCCGCCACTCGGCGATCCGCAGCCCGAAGCGGGCACGATAGGCTTCCGCAACCCGACTCGATACGGCGTTCGACGTGATCGACAGCAGGTAGGGCAGGAAGTCGGCGAGACGCGTCTGGTTTTCCATGCCAACAGGTTTCTACGGAAACCGTCTGCGCTGCAAGCAACACCGCCTGTATCCGCGCCTACTCGCGCTTTCCGCACGATCGTCCGGCTACGGCGTCGAGCAGCGCCACCAAGTGCGTTTCGCGCACCGAGGGCGCGGTGGCGAAGGTGAAGTCGACCGCGGTGTCGGCCGGGACCTGCGCGTTCCGTCGACAGGAGCCGAGTCAGCGGTGCCATCGCCACTCCTGCGCGTCGGCGAGCGTCAGGCCTAGGTAGAGGTTCGTCTCACCGATGACCCGGATGCGCCGGCGGCTCATTCGTAGGCCGGCTCATCCCACCATGGATAGAAGTCGGGCATGTCCGCGCTCACGGAGTCGGGATAGATGGGGGGGCGCTTCTCGAGGAACGAGCGGACGCCTTCCGCGGAATCGGCGCTGCGTCCAAGGCGGTAGATCGCCCGGCTGTCCACCCGGTGGGCCATCATCGGATGGTCGGTGGGTGACAAACGCCAGAGCATCGCGCGGGTCATGGCGACCGACACGGCAGAGGTGTTGTCGGCGATCTCGCGCGCGATCGCGCGGGCGGCGTCCATCAGTTCCGCCTGCGGGTGGACCGAACGGACCAGCCCGCGATCGAGCGCCTCGCGCGCATCGAATATACGCCCGGTCATGCACCACTCCAGCGCCGTCTGCATGCCCACCGCGCGCGGCAGGAACCAGCTCGAGCACGCCTCGGGTGTAATCCCCCGTCGCGCGAACACGAAGCCGAAGCGCGCGTTGTCGCTCGCGAGACGAATGTCGAACGGCAGCTGCATGGTTGCGCCAACGCCGACCGCCACCCCGTTGCAGGCGCCGATGAGCGGCTTGGTCGCGTTGAACAGGCGCAGCACCAGCCTGCCGCCGGCGTCGCGCACCTGTTCGTCAGACAGGTCGGTGACTTCAGCCGACTTGGAGAAGACGTTGCCGCTCGAACCTTCGGGCGTGAGGTCCGCCCCAGCGCAGAACGCACGTTCCCCGCTGCCGGTCACGATCACCGCCCTCACACCGTCATCGGCATCGGCGCGATCGAGTGCGCCGATGATCTCCGCCATCATCGTCAGCGTGAAGGCGTTCATCTTCTCGGGCCGGTCGAGGGTGATCGTCGCGATGCCTTCGTCGATCCCGAGTTTGATCTGGGTGTAAACCGTCACCTGACGCTCCCTGCGGAACTCGTTGGGGAGTCCTGGATCAACGCGGCGCCATGCGGATCGCGCCGTCGAGGCGGACGTCCTCGCCGTTGAAATAACCGCACTCGATCATCGTCATCGCGAGCTGGGCGTATTCGGTCGGCATCCCTAGCCGCTTGGGAAACGGGACCTGCTGTCCGAGCGAAATTCGCGCCGGCTCGGGAAGACCCATCAGCAGCGGAGTCTCGAAGATGCCCGGAAGGATCGTGTTCACGCGGATACCTTCGTTCATCAGATCGCGCGCGATCGGCAGCGTCATGCCGACCACCCCGCCCTTCGACGCCGAGTATGCCGCCTGCCCGATCTGGCCGTCCTCGGCCGCGACGCTGGCGGTGTTCACGATCGCGCCGCGTTCACCCATATCGTCGAGCGGATCGAGCGTCATCATCCCCGCCGCCGACTTGGCGATGCAGCGGAACGTGCCAACCAGATTAACCTGGATGACGAAATTGAACGCATCGAGCGGGAAGTGGCGGATCGCGCCGTCTTCCTTGCTGCGGCTGACGGTCTTCAAAGCGTTGCCGATACCGGCACAGTTCACGAGGATGCGCTCCTGCCCGTGCGCCGCGCGCGCCGTGGCGAACCCGGCGTCCACGCTTTCGTCGCTGGTCACATTCACTTCGCAGAACACACCGCCGATCTCGGTCGCGAGCGCCTTGCCCTTCTCCTCCTGAAGATCGAAGATGGCGACCTTGGCGCCCTTGGCGGCGAGCGCGCGGGCGGTTGCCGCGCCCAGACCGGATGCGCCGCCGGTCACCACCGCGGCAATGTTGCTGTCGACTTTCATGGATCGTCCTCTCGTTGCGTGGGCGGTCAGACCGCCTCGATAATCGTCACGTTGGCGACGCCGCCGCCTTCGCACATGGTCTGCAGGCCATATTTGCCGCCGCGTGCATGAAGTGCGTTGAGCAAAGTCGCCATCAGCTTGGTCCCGCTCGCGCCGAGCGGGTGGCCGAGGGCGATCGCCCCGCCGTTGACATTAAGGCGCTCGGGGTCGGCACCGGTATGCGCCAGCCACGCCATCGGCACCGGAGCGAACGCCTCGTTCACTTCGTAGAGATCTATGTCGCCGATCTTGAGTCCGGCACGTGCGAGTGCGCGGTCGGTGGCGAACAGCGGTTCCTCGAGCATGACCACGGGGTCGCCCGCCGTGACGGTGAGCGTATGGATCCGGGCACGCGGGGTCAGGCCGAGCTCCTTGAGCGCGGCTTCCGAGACGATCAGCGCAGCGCTCGATCCGTCGCAGATCTGGCTGGCGCTGGCGGCGGTGATCGAACCGCCCTCCTGCAGCAGCTTGACCCCGGCGATGCTCTCCAGCGTGGCATCGAAGCGAATGCCCTCGTCGATCGTATGCTCGACCGGCCCTTCAGGGGTGTCGACCATGATCGGCACGATCTCGCGCGCGAAGGCCCCTGCCTCGGTCGCCGCAATCGCCTTCTGGTGGCTGCCGAGCGCGAAACGATCGATCGCGTCCTTGGTCATGTCCCACCTGTCGGCGATCATCTGCGCGCCGGCAAATTGCGAGAACATGACGCCGGGGAATTTCTCCTCCAGCCTGGCTGATTTGTAGTGGCCCAGCCCCTCTTTCATGTGGAGCGTCAGGTTGGTGCCCATCGGCACCCGCGTCATGCTTTCGATGCCCGCAGCAATCACCGCGTCCTGCGTGCCGCTCATCACCGCCTGGGCCGCGAACTGGATCGCCTGTTGGGAGGATCCGCACTGGCGGTCGATCGTCACCGCAGGGCACGACTGCGGCAGCTTCTGCGAAGCGAGCACGGCCATGCGGCCGACCTGCATCGCCTGCTGGCCGGCCTGCGTGACGCAGCCCATGATCACGTCATCGACCCGTGCCGGGTCGATCCCCGTGCGCTCGACCAGTGCATCGAGGGTCCGTGCGGCAAGGTCGACCGGATGGACGCCTGCGAGACGGCTCCCGCGACGACCTCCGGCTGTACGGACTGCGTCGACGATATAGGCGGTGGGCATGACTTGACTCCCAGGGGACAAAAGGACCGACTGCGATTGACGTGGACGTAAGGTTGCGCCGTGCGGCGGTCAAGGAATGTCGAAACCGCCTTGGCGTCTTTCGCCGAATTCCAATTAGCAAGAGGTTTGGATTTCAACCATTGGCCCCCAAAACGGGCCGCACATAACGCGAAGTCGAGAGTAATTATATTACGCGATCGACGGGGTTTCAGAAACGCTCTTTCAATGCCGCTCAAAGCTGTGCCTAAGGCGCAACAGCGCTCGCGCTATTTGTTGCATTCCGGTCGATTGGCTTTGCGCTGCGCCCCTTCCTGGGAGCAAAGCGCCGCAATCCATATGAGGAATCGTGCGTCCGGAGAAGGGCGGCGATTTCCTGAGTGGGGCTGACACAGGCGGCTTTGTCGCAGGTATCGAAAAGGAAAAGCCAACGTGAAATTTCAACAGATCCTGAAGGCGGGCTCGGCGACTGCGGTCCTCGGCGCCGCTCTCGCTTCGAACTCCGCATACGCGCAGGAAGCGGTGGATGAGACGGCCGCCGACACCGGCACGCCGATCATCGTCACCGGTTCGCGCATCGTCCGCCCGAACGAAGAGGCGAACAGCCCGATCATCGTCGCCACCGGCGAAGACACGGTCAAGAACGCGGACGTCACGCTCGACACGTTCCTGAACACCCTTCCGCAGGTCAATCCGGCCGGTACCACCACTTCGAACAACCCCAGCAATGGTGGCCAGTCGAACGTCGACCTTCGCGGCCTCGGCTCGAACCGCAACCTCGTTCTCATCGACGGCCGCCGGCCGATGGTGTCGGCGAGCGACCAGACGGTCGACCTCAACACCATTCCGCAGGGCCTGATCGAGCGTATCGAAGTCGTCACCGGCGGCGCCGGCGCGACCTATGGTGCCGACGCGATCGCGGGTGTCGTCAACATTCGCATGAAGAATGACTTCGAGGGCATCGACCTGCGTGGCAGCTATGCCAACACCGGCAATACGGACGCCGAAGAGTGGCAGATCAGCGGTGTGATCGGCGGCAACTTCTCCGAAGGCCGCGGCAACATCGCCGTTGCTGCCGAGCACTCCGAGCGCCAGGGCCTGATCAAGTCGCAGCGTCCGTTCGCGGCGCAGGCGACCTCGACCACCCGCACCTTCCCGACCGGTCGTTTCGTCGAGAGCAGCACCAATCCGATCACGCAGGCCGCGATCAATCAGGTGTTCGCCCAGTACGGCGTGACGCCAACTGCCGCTCCGCAGGTCGGCCAGTCGAACATCGCCTTCAACACCGATGGCACGCTGTTCGGCACGGGTATCTTCAACAATCCGTCGAACGTCACGAACCTTCGCCCGACGGCCGGCGTGAACCCGAACCTGAACTTCCTGCCCGACTTCTATTCGTACAACTTCGACATCATCAACCTGCTGGTGCTGCCGTACCAGCGCGATTCGGTGTTCGGTCGCGGCCATTACGAAGTGTCGGACGCGCTTCAGTTCTTCGCCCAGGGTGGCTGGACCAAGTATTCGTCAGCCACTGCGCTGGCACCGACCCCGGTCAGCACCACGGTTCGTCGGACCGCCCTCTCGCCGCGTGACGCGACTTCGAACCTGATCGAAGCCGGCCAGCGTGCATCGGCGTTCGTCGTTCCGGTAACCAACCCGTTCATCCCCGCCGACCTGCGGACGCTGCTGAACTCGCGTACCGGGGACAGCCCCATCTTTGCCGGTGCGGGTGCCACCGAGGCCTTCCAGGTTTCGAAGCGCTTCCTCGATACCGGTCTGCGCCAGGAAACGCTGACCAACGAAGTGGTCCAGGGCCTCTTCGGTGTTCGCGGCGAGTTCGCGCCGGGCTGGAACTACGAAGCCTACGCTTCGAAGGGCAAGACCACGATCACCGACAACCTGCAGGGCAACGTCAACGTCCAAGACGTGCAGCGTCTGCTTGAAGCCGCCGATGGCGGTGCATCGCTCTGCGCCGGCGGGTTCAACCCGTTCGGTGTCCAGCCGCTGTCGCAGGCGTGCCTTGATTACGTGTCGGAGCCGGCGTTCACCACGACCGAGTTCACCCAGGAAATCTTCCAGGGCTATGTGACCGGCACCGTGGCCGAGCTTCCCGCCGGTCCGCTGTCGATCGTTCTGGGCGCCGAGCATCGCAAGTTCACCTACCAGTACGACGCTGGTACGCTGAACGGCCCGATCGCCGGCTTCAACACGGGCACGGACGACAACGGCACCAATACCTTCATGGACTACTTCGGCGAAATCGCGATTCCGCTCATCAAGGACGGCTTCGTGAACTCGGCGGATCTGACCCTGCAGGCTCGCCGCTCGACGAGCGACTTCAACGATATCGAAAACGGTATCGACGGAGAGTCGAAGAGCTCGTGGGCCTATGGTGCGACGCTCAGCGTCGAGCCGTTCGACAACCTGCGCCTGCGCGGCAGCTACCAGCATTCGGTGCGTGCGCCGAACTTCGGTGAGCTGTTCTCGGGCGGCGGTTCGTTCCCGCAGTACTTCGATCCCTGCTCGAACTTCACGAACTTCCGTCAGTCGGGCGGTGCGGCTGCGCGTCAGCTCTGCATCAACACCGGTATCTCTGCGAACGCAGTCGATACCTACGCCCAGACGCCCGGCAGCCAGGTTTATCTCGGCATCACCGGCAACCCGGACCTTGAGCCCGAAACGGCCGATACCTTTACCGTCGGTGCGGTGTTCGAAGCGTTCGGCTTCACGGGCTCGATCGACTACTACAACATCCGCATCAAGGACGCGATCCTCGCGCCCGATCCGAACATCCTGATCGCCGCGTGCTATGGCTATCTGGGCGTCAACGACAGCCTCAGCTTCGCCAGCCCGTACTGTTCGGACAACGGCAACAGCATCTACTCGCGTACGCCGGACATCAGCTACGTCTCTCTGCCGGTGGCGCTGGGTGGCGATGGTGCGAACTACTTCCAGCAGATCAACCAGGGTCGCATCAAGACCTCGGGCATCGACTTCCAGCTGGGGTACAACCTGCCGACGGAGTTCATCGCTCCGGAAGCAAGCCTGCGGTTCAACCTGCTCGCCAACTACATCATCGACTACAAGGTCGAGGAACTGCCGGGCATCGTGATCGACTATGCCGACACGGTTTCGTACTTCGGTGCGAACCTGGGCACCAGCTTCCCGCGCTGGAAGGCGACGCTGAACACGGCTCTGGACTTCGGCGATGGCCTGGTGTGGGATACCCGCCTCCGTGTCATCGACGGAATGAAGAACCGCGCTTCGGTGCAGTTCGTCGGTGAGACGTTCGGCAGCACCGACATCGCCGCCTATGTCGACACCGCGATCCAGGCGAACGTTGACGACAAGTTCACCTTCCGCGTGGGCGTGAACAACCTCCTCGATCGCAAGCCTGAGCTCTACGCTCCGAACGTGCAGTCCGGCACTGATCCGTCGCTCTACGACGTAATCGGCCGCCGCTATTATGTTCAGGTCGGCTTGAAGCTCTGATCTTAAGGTCGTTACATTGAGAGAGGGGCGGGGCTGCGGCTCCGCCCCTTTTTCTGTCGCTCCGGCGGTCGACGCTCGTCGGCTTCATTTTCGCGCCGCTAGATGATACCGTATTCGTTGTTGACGAAGGGCAATCCCAGATGCGCAGAATTCTTGTTTATTTGGCAATCGGTTTCGCGATGACCGCGCCTGGAGCGACTGCCGCAGAAGCCAACTCCAAGGAAAACCCTGACGAGCTCGTCTGCAAGCAGGAGAAAAAGGTCAACTCGCGGTTCACGACGAAAACCTGTTTGACCCGGGCGCAATGGGCGGAGCGAGCCGAACGGGACAAGCGCGAATTCGGCGACAATCAAAGCCGTCACAAGGTCTTTACGCCGAACGACAAGTGACGTTCTCCAAGTCTTTTTCCATGATTGCTGAGTAGATCAATCGACATGCGCGATCTCGCGACCGTTATGGCGCAAGCCACTGGTGCCTTTCACGGCGGGGACTTCACGCGCGCCCGGGACCTTGCACAGCGCGCAGCGCATAGTGAACCCACCAACGTCCAGGTTTTGCAATTTCTCGGCATAGCGCAAGCGCAGTCGGGGGATCCTCAATCCGGCCTGGCCACGCTCAAGCGCGCAATCGGGCTCGCACCATCGGACAAGCAGTTGCGCCTTAATGCCGCGCGCGCTGCTATCGACGCCGGCGCGTTCGACGAGGTGGAAAGCATTTGCCTGCCGTTGGGCAGCGAACCCGCTGCGCAGCAGGTTCTCGCCCAAGCTGCGCGCCTCTCGGGGGACGCCCGGACTGCGAGCGACCGATTGGGCGCGCTGGTTGCGAAAAATCCGGCGGACTCCAGGCTACTCAACAATTACGGCAATGCGCTGATCGATGCCGGCCACGTCAAGGAAGCGATCGCGGCATTCGAAAAGGCGTCCGCGCTCGACCCGAACAACCCGCAAGTGTGGCTCAATCTTGGACGAGCCCACAGCATCGATCAGCGGTTCAACCAGGCTTTGGCCGCCTTCAGGACGGCCATCGCGCTTCCTTCCGCCGACGCAGAGGTAACGCTCGAGCTTGGAAAGTCGCTCCTGCGCTATGGCTGCTATGAAGAGGCTTTGCCGCAGTTGTCCGAGGCGGCGAGGCGAGGAAAGCGGGACGCGCAGGTCATCGTCATGATCGGCCTCTGCTATTCCGGCATGGAAAAGCTCGCGGATGCAGAGCGCGCTTATCGCACGGCCTTGTCAATCGATCCGACATCACCTGATGCCATCCTCAACCTTGCGCTCCAACTCGAGCGCGAGAATCGCGAAGACGAGATCGAGAGATTGGCTAAAGCCGCGCGCAAGGCCGGCATGGATGGTGCGGCACTGTGGTATTGCGATGCCCTTGTCCTGCGGCGAAAGGGCGACAACCGTGCCGCGCTCGACATCATCGAGGCGCACCATCCAGAGGGCATGGATGTCTATGCGCGCGAGCAATTGATCGGGCAACTCGCCGACCGGGTGGGCGATGCGGACAGAGCGTTTGCCGCGTTCTCCGCGATGAACGGGGAAATGCTCCTGACCCCCAGCGGCCAGCAGCATTCGGGTACGGAATACATTCGCTCGATCGCCGAAGATACCGGCACTCTGACACCGCAGTGGTACAGTCACTGGACCGGCGAGGCGCCGCGTGACGGGCGCGCGTCTCCGGCGTTCCTCGGCGGCTTCCTCCGATCGGGGACGACCCTTCTCGATACTGTGCTGATGGGGCACGCAGATACCGAAGTTCGCGAAGAGCAGGCGATGATTACGCGCCTGCGGGAGATAGCAGGTTCGCTCGAGGCACTGCCCACCTTGCCGGCAGAACGGATCGCCCTGATGCGCGCCGCCTATTTCTCGGAGTTGCGTGCCGGCGGTCCGGTCCCTGCGGGCAAATTGATCGTCGACAAGTTTCCGTTGATGACCTTGCGGGCCGCGTACGTGCACCGGGCATTCCCGGATGCGAAGTTCATCTTTGCCCTGCGCCACCCCTGCGACGTGGTTCTAAGCTGCTGGATGCAGAATTTTCGGATCACCAGCGCAATGTCGAGCTTCCTGACTCTCGAGAACGCCGCGCGATTTTATGATGCGGCGATGACCCATTGGGAGCGGGCTCGGGAGGTACTTCCACTCGACGTCCACACCGTCCGATACGAGGACATGGTCGTCGATCTCGAAGGCGAGCTGCGGCCGCTCATCGCGTTTCTGGGGCTCGAATGGGACGATGCCCTGCTCAACCACCAGAAAACGGCCCGGGACCGCGGCTATATCCGCACGCCCAGCTACGCGCAGGTTACGGAAAAGATTTACACCCGTTCAAGCGGGCGCTGGGAGTCTTACCGCGCGCACATGGAACCGATCTTGCCGATCCTCGCCCCATGGGTCGAGAAATTCGGCTACGAACCGGTCTAGCCGGTCGGCGGCGACACCGCGCGGAGCCAGCCGGTGATCGACAGGCGACGCCCTTCGACCCACGGGGCGACGAGGCTGACATGGTGGCGAGCCGGTACAGCGAACATACGCAAAACGTTGAATTCCGGGACGAAGCCGGACACTCGATCGCCGTTCTCGAATAGCAGCAGGCCGCCCCAATCTGGTTGCCATTCGCGGGTCAGACCAAAGACATAAGCCGCGCGGCGGCGCTTACCCGCAATGGCGTCGTCGTGGGAGGTAAGGAAATCACCCGCGCGATAGTCGGTAGCTTGGGCGTCGGCCAAAGCAATGGAATCATTTCCTGTTATCGTCCGCAAGAGCCCGAGCGTTTCCGGTCGGTTTAGCAAATCTGCGAATGCATCGACTACCAAGCCCCGTGCACTGCGTTCGTCGGGGTCATCTGCCACCCTGATGGCGCGATAGCGATACTGCAACCCCTCCTTCGCCGACTGCTCGATCAGTCGCCGTAAGTCTGCCCGTTTGGCATCCGAAAGGGCAAGAAACTCCGCGTGCGGCATTTCGTAGACGTTCTCACCCGCTCGAAAAATCTCCAACCAACCATTGGCACTCGCCAGCTCCCCCACCAGCGCATCGGCGGCGGTAGGTGTAAGGAATTTGGTCAGCGATACGGTTCCCGTTGCCGCGAATTCCGCAGTGAGCGCGGGCACATCTGGTCGGGGAGCGAGGGCAAGCACCATCAATGCCGACTATGCCGCATCACCTGCGCGCTTGAAAGGCCCGGGGCTGCGTCAATGCGAATTCCGGGGACCAGCCATGTTTGTTTCAATGAATTCCCGTCTGTTTCTCTAAAGGGCGGACGTGCGACAAGGCTTGTATGAAAAGCCGACTATCGAATTTTCACGTTCCACCTTTGCAACTCGCCGACGCGAGCGAATATCGCCCCTCCGTGATCAATGGCCTGGTCTTGCGCTAACGACTGCTCATGTGTCGGCCAGCAGCATCACTTGTGTCAGCTTTGCAACACCTGCCCGCCAAACCATGGCGCCTCGGAGATTCCGTTTGCGGAAGCCGCACCAATTTCCTCAAGAGGACTCATCCAGCAGGCATACGTGCGAGGGCTGACTTCGTATGCGCGTTCGTTTGTTGCTGATCAATTACGTCGCATGGCCCGTTCTGGGTCCGGTTTAAGGGGACTGAAACCGTGAAATTTCTAAACAAGGCCGCGCTCTGCGGCACGACTTCCGTCACCGCTGCGATCGTCGCGGCGGGGCTCTTTGCTGCGCCCGCGATGGCGCAGGATGCAGCGGCTCAGAACGCGCCCGATTGCCCGGATGAAAACCAGGACGGTGTCTGTGACCCCACCTCGGTTCTGACCAGCGCCGATGGCGCGGACAGCGCAGACACGGGCGGCGCGATCATCGTTACCGGTTCGCGCATCCGCCGCGACGAGTTCTCCACCATCGAGCCGATCACGGTCGTCACCGCCGAGGAAATTACGCAAGGTGGCTTCAACAGCGCGGCTGACGCACTCCAGAGCCAGGCAGTCACCGCGGGCGCCGGCCAGATCAACAACTTCTATGGCGGCTTCGTTACCGCCGGCGGTACCGGCGCCAACACGCTGGGCCTCCGCAACCTGGGCCCGGCGCGTACGCTGGTTCTGCTCAACGGTCGTCGTCTTGCGCCGGCCGGTACGCGCGGCAACGTGCTCGCGGCTGACCTCAACGTGCTGCCGACTGCCATCGTCGAGCGTATCGAAGTCCTCAAGGCCGGCGCTTCGTCGATCTACGGTTCGGACGCCGTCGCGGGCGTGGTCAACATCATCACCGACGCCAAGGTCCGCGGCCTGACGCTCGACGCGCAGGTCAACGTTCCCGAAGTCGGCGCCGGCGTCGATCGCCGCGTTGCCGCGACCTTCGGTTTCGGCCAGGACGCGTTCAACCTCATCGGCTCGATCGAATGGCGCAAGCGCGACGCGCTTCGCCTCAATGACCGCGGCTTCACCAGCTGCCCCATTCCGGGCTTCCGCCTGGATGCCAATTCGCCGATCGGGTCGGACGATCCGTTCCCGCTGGGCGATCCGCGTAACTGCTTCACCATCGACAATGGCGGTGTGACCATCAACACACTGGGTCTCCCGACCCAGACGGGTATCGGACGCACCTCGGGCGCCCTTGGTAATTTCAACCGCTTTGTCCCGGCCCCCGGCCAGGGCGGCGGAACGACCCCCGGTTACCTTGGCGTCGGCACCTACGATCGCGATTCGTACGATCCGGCGAGCCAGGAAGAAGAGCTGATTACCCCGGTCGAAACCTACACTGGGTTCCTTGCTGGTAACTACGACATCAGCGACAACCACCAGATCTACGCCGAAGTCCTCGCGACCCGCCGTAAATCGTCCTCGCTGCTCTATCGCCAGCTCTCGCTCGACTATTTGCAGGGCAGTCCCCTGCTTCCGGCCGCGTACCGCAATGGTGTTTTCGCAGCACCGACCAACACGACGAGCGGTCAGAACATCGCCGCCCGCGCGTTCATTGGTTTCGGTCTGACCGATTCCTTCCAGGAGGTGGATTACGTTCGCGCCGGCGCTGGCCTGCGCGGCGACTTCTTCATCCCCGGATGGCGTTACGATGCCTATGTCGGCAAGTCGTGGACCGACGGCACCTACGAGATCGAATCGTTCCTGATCGATCGCCTCGCCTTCGCGACCGACGTGGTGCAGAATGCGGACGGCACGTTCCGTTGCCGCAGCTCGGCCTCAAACCCGAGCTGCGTCGCGGCTCCAGCGCTGAGTGCCGCGGTTATCGGCGGCAACCTGCCGCAGAATTTCCGGGACTATATCCTGGTGAATACCATCGGTAACACCAAGTTCCGCGAGAGCACCGCCATCTTCAACATCGATGGCCCACTGTTCAGCTTGCCCGGTGGCGAAGTGCAGCTGGCGCTCGGTGCCGAATACCGCAAGCAGCGCATCGACGACACGCCCGATCCGAACTCGATCAACGGCAACCTGCTCGGCCTTACTGCCGGCACGCCGACCCGCGGCTCGGACAGCGTGAAGGAAGTGTTCGGCGAAATCTTCGTCCCGCTGCTTGCCGATCGTCCGTTCTTCCACAACCTGAACTTCAACGCTTCGGTTCGCTATACGGACTACGATTCGTACGGCAGCGACGAGACCTACAAGATCGCCGGTGAGTGGGCGTTCTTCCCGGGAATCGGCATCCGCGGCAGCTACGGCACGTCGTACCGTGCGCCTGCCCTTGCCGAGCAATTCCTCGGTGCGACCAGCGGCTTCATCGCTGCCGGCAACGATCCCTGCGATGCGGACAACTTCCCGCGTGCAAATGGGCAGCCGAATCCGGGTGCTTACACCCCGGCGCAGCAGCAGCGCGCTGCCAACTGTGCCGCCGTCGGGATCAACGTGGCGACCTTCCAGCAGAACAACGGCATTACGTCGTTCACGCGGGGCGGTGCGGAAACCGGTCTGTCGGCTGAAACGTCGCGCAACTGGTCGGTGGGTGCGGTGTTCCAGCCGCGCATCTCCAGCACCACTACGCTGGCACTTGCGGTCGATTACTTCGACATCAAGGTGTCGAACGGCGTGTCGGCACTCAGCGGTACGACGATCCTCAACCGTTGCTACAACGATGTCGATTTCAACCCGAACGAAGGGTTCTGCCGGTTTGTGTCGCGTGATGCGAACCAGATCCTGACCGTCACAAGCGGGTACGTGAACTTGTCGGAAGACATCGTGAAGGGTTACGAGTTCACCGGCCGTTTTGCGACCGACCTGCTCGGCGGCCGTGTCACGCTCAACGCCAATGTCACGAAGTACACCGAACAGTCGGACCGGACCTTCCCTGAGGAAATCCTGCTCGACGCCAACGGCACGCTGAACGTCCCCGACTGGGTCGGCTCGTTTGACGCTTCGTATCGCAAGGGCCCCGTCACGTTCCGTTACGGTCTCGAGTGGTTCGACGGCTCGAGCGGCACAGCCGAGTACAACCAAACCAGCCGCACCACCGGTGTGGTGAATCAGGCGAACGTCGACACTCTCAACGAGTTCTATCAGATCGAAGTGCCGGACTACTTCCTGCACTCCGCTTCGGTTCAGCTCAATGTGAACGAGAAGTTCGAACTGACGCTGGGCGTTCGCAACCTGCTCGACAAGGACCCGCCGAAGGTCACTGTGTACTACACGACCATCGGCAACGCACCGCTGTATTCGGGTTACGACTACACGGGCCGCCAGTTCTTCGTGAACACCAATTTCAAGTTCTGATCATCAGTACCTGAAACGAAATCGGGGCGCTTCCTTCTCGGAAGCGCCCCTTTTTTGTCGCTCGAAACAATCCCGCAGAGAAGAAAAAGCGTTACCCGACCACCATCGTCAGCGCTCCGTCGCCCTCGTCGATCTTCACCGTCGCACCATCGGGAATTTCGCCACCGAGGATCTTCTCCGCGAGCGGATCCTGCAGATAGCGCTGCACCGCGCGCTTGAGCGGCCGCGCGCCGTAGACCGGGTCGTAACCCACCCTTCCCAGCCAGCGACGCGCAGCATCGGTCAGGTCGAGCGCGATCTTGCGGTCCTTGAGCAACTTTTGCACCCGGCCGACCTGGATATCGACGATCGGCGCCATGTGCTCCTGCGCGAGGCGGTGGAACAGGATGATCTCATCGAGCCGGTTGAGGAATTCGGGACGGAAGTGCGCGCGCACTACGTCCATCACCTGCGGCTCCACGCTTTCGACGTCCTGCCCCTCGTCCAGCCCGGCGAGATACTGACTGCCGAGGTTGCTGGTCAGGATGATCAGCGTATTCGAGAAGTCGACCACCCTGCCCTGGCCGTCGGTCAGGCGCCCGTCATCGAGCACCTGCAGCAGCACGTTGAATACGTCCGAATGCGCTTTCTCGACCTCGTCGAACAGTACGACCTGGTACGGGCGTCTGCGAACCGCTTCGGTTAAAACGCCGCCTTCCTCATAACCAACATAGCCTGGAGGCGCACCGATCAGTCGCGCGACCGCGTGCTTCTCCATGAACTCCGACATGTCGATGCGGACCATCGCGTTGTCGTCATCGAACAGGAAACCCGCGAGCGCTTTCGTCAGCTCGGTCTTGCCGACGCCGGTTGGGCCGAGGAACAGAAAGCTACCCAGCGGACGGTTCGGGTCCTGCAGTCCCGCGCGCGCCCGGCGCACGGCTTTGCTAACCGCAGCGACCGCATTGGCCTGCCCGATCACCCGGTTTCCAATGACGCTTTCCATCGCGAGCAGCTTCTCGCGCTCGCCTTCCATCATCTTGTCGACTGGGACGCCGGTCCATTTGCTGACGACACTGGCGATGTCGTCCTCGGTCACTTCTTCCCGCAACAGCGCATTCTCGCCAGCGCTCTCGGTTTCGGCGAGCTTCTTCTCGAGCTGCGGGATCGTCCCGTATTGCAGTTCGCCAGCTCGGCCGAGGTCGCCCTCGCGCTGCGCCTGCTCGAGTGCGATGCGCGCCGCGTCGAGCTCTTCCTTGACCTTGCCTTCGGCGGCGATCTTGTCGCGCTCGTTCTGCCAGCGCGTGGTGAGCTCGCTCGACTGTTGCTCGAGGTTGGCGAGTTCGTCGCGCAGGGCCGCCAGGCGGTCTTTTGAGGCGCTGTCGGTTTCCTTGCCCAGCGCCATTTCCTCGATGCGCAGCTGGATGATCCGGCGATCGAGATTCTCGATCTCCTCGGGCTTGCTCTCTACTTCCATCCGCAGCCGTGAAGCCGCCTCGTCCATCAGGTCGATCGCCTTGTCGGGCAGAAATCGGTCGGAGATGTAGCGGTTGCTGAGCGTCGCAGCGGCCACGATCGCGCCGTCGGTGATTCGCACTCCGTGGTGCAGCTCGTACCGGTCCTTGAGGCCGCGCAGGATGCTGATCGTGTCCTCCACGGTCGGCTCACCCACGAACACCGGCTGGAAGCGACGCTGGAGCGCGGCATCCTTTTCGACGTACTTCTGGTATTCGTCGAGCGTGGTCGCGCCGATGCAGTGCAGTTCGCCACGCGCCAATGCGGGCTTCAGCAGGTTGCCCGCGTCCATCGCGCCTTCCGATTTCCCCGCGCCGATGAGAGTGTGCATCTCGTCGATGAACAGGATGATGTCGCCCTCGGCGCCTTTCACCTCGTCGAGCACGGCCTTCAGTCGCTCCTCGAACTCGCCGCGATATTTCGCACCCGCGATCAGCGCGCCCATGTCGAGCGCCATGAGCTTGCGGTCCTTGAGGCTGTCGGGCACGTCGCCGTTCGCGATGCGCAACGCCAGGCCCTCCGCAATCGCGGTCTTGCCGACGCCGGGTTCACCAATCAGGACCGGGTTGTTCTTGGTCCGCCGGGCAAGGATCTGCACCGTACGGCGGATTTCCTCGTCCCGGCCGATCACGGGGTCGAGTTTGCCCGACTTCGCCACCTCGGTGAGGTTGCGCGCGTACTTGCTCAGGGCATCGTAGCTTTCCTCGGCGCTGGAGGAATGCGCCTGCCGCCCGCCGCGCAGGTCGGTGATCGCAGTCTCGAGTCCCTGCGGGGTGAGGCCCGCGGCCTTGAGCGCCTGCCCCGCCGCAGTCGTCGTCGCCAGGGTCAGCGCCAGCAGCATCCGCTCGACGGTGACATAGCTGTCGCCGCTCTTGGCCGCGAGTTGCTCGGCCTGATCGAGTATGCGTACGGCATCGTTGTCGAGGCCCGGGGTCGCCTGAGCGCCGCCGCCCGATACAGCAGCGATCTTGCCGAGTGCCGCGTCGATGCCCTGCACTGCGACCGCCGGATTGCCGCCCGCGCGCGTGATCAGGCCCGCGGCCATGCCCTCGCTATCCTCGAGCAGCGCCTTGGCGAGATGCTCGGCGGTGATCCGCTGGTGGTTCATGCGGATCGCGACGGTCTGCGCGCTCTGGATGAAGCCCTTGGCGCGATCGGTGAATTTCTCGAGATTCATTGTGAAACCCTCATCCTGTCCCGGCTCAGATGGTGTTGCGATTGTGCAACACAACCCCTCTCACGAGGAAATGTCCGTCACGACTGTATTAGTCGCATAGGTGGGTCGATGCGACGCCGCTGGCAAGTCTCGATTGCAACTCTTCTTCACCCCGCTATCGCTTCCGGCAAGGAGAGGTTGCGCAATGAAATGGATCGTTCGGGGAGGCTTGGCGGTTCTCGCGATCATCGCCGTCGCGTTGGTCGCGCTCATGACTTGGGAGCCATTTGCCGCCTCTCCTGCCAAGCCTCCCGCAGCACATGCCTACCGCGCCGAAATAGTCCGCGACGAGTGGGGCGTGCCGCACATCTACGGCAAGACCGATGCCGACGTCGCCTATGGCATTGCGCAGGCCCATGCGGAGGACGACTTCTTCACCCTGCAGGATGTCGTCGCGATGACGCGTGGGCGTTACGGCGCGATCCGCGGCGAGGAAGGCGCGACCTTCGATTACGTCCTAGCGCTGCTCGATGCGCGCGGCACTGCGCGGCGCGAATATTCGAAGCTGGAGCCCCGCACGCGCGCCGTACTCGAGGCCTACGCGACCGGTCTCAACGACTACGCGGCGGCGCATCCCGGCGAAATCAAGCTCGGCAACCTGTTCCCGGTCGATGCGGAGGACATCGCCACCGGCTTCGCGCTGCGCCAGCCGTTCTTCTTCGGCCTCAACAACGTGGTCGGCCCGCTGGCGGAGGGGGAGACGCTGCTGCCCGACCCTGGACCGACCCTGCGCGGCCCGCTGCCCGACCGCGAAGCGGCGGAGAACGCCGGGTCGAACGCCTTCGCCATTGCGCCGGGCCGCTCGGGCGACGGGGTGACGCGGCTCGTGTCGAACGCACACCAGCCGTGGTGGGGCGGTGTCGCGTGGTACGAGATCGTCGTCGAGAGCGGCGAAGGCTGGCACTTCGCGGGGGCGACCTTTCCCGGCAGCCCGTTCCCCTTCCTCGGCCACAACGAACACCTCGGCTGGACCAACACCGTCAACCAGCCCGACATGATCGACGTCTACAAGCTGGTACTCGACGATGCGGGCGAAAACTACCGCCTGGATGGAAAGTGGCCTCCGCTCGAACGCAGCGAGGTGCGGCTGCCCGTGCGGTTCGGTCCACTGATCGTACCGGTCACACGCGAGGTTCTGCGCAGCCGCCACGGCCCGGTGATTCGCAACAAGAACGGCGCGTTCGCCTTCCGATACGGCGGCATGGGCAGCCTTGCGATGCTCGACGCCTACTATGCGCTCAACAAGGCCAAGACCTATGCCGAGTGGCAGGGCATCCTCGCGCGGCAGGCGGTGCCATCGACCAATTTCATCTACGCCGACAAGAGCGGCACGATCGCCTACTGGTACAATGCCTCGATCCCGCAGCGGCAGGCAGGGCCCGACTGGCGCGGCGTGCTGCCGGGCGACCGCAGCGACCTCATCTGGAACGCGCTCGTCCCCTACGACAGCCTGCCGCACTACGTGAATCCCGCCTCGGGTTTCGTGTTCAACGCCAACAACACGCCGTTCGTCGCCGCGGGCAAGGCGAGCAACCTGTCCGATGCTTCGACTCCGCGCGAAATGGGTGTCGAGACCCGCATGACCAACCGCGCATACCGTGCGGAAATGCTGCTCGACGCGCCGGGACCGATCGACCGCGACCGGCTCGAACGGATCAAATACGACACGGGCTGGGAACGTGCGGGATACGTGAAGCAAGTGCTCGACGGAATCGACGCGCTCGACACCCGGGGCGATCCACTGCTTGCGCGGGCGCAGGCGATCATGGCCCGGTGGGACATGACGAGCGACGGCGCCGGGCGGGCCGATGCGCTGGCGCTACTGGTCCTCAAGCGGCCGATGGGCGACAGCTACAATGGCCGCCCGCTCACGGCACCGCGCACGCTATTGCGCGATGCGGCGGAGCACCTGATCGCGCATTTCGGTCGCCTCGACCCTCCACTGCAGGACGTCCTGCGTCTGCGGCAGGGACCCGGCCGGTTCGCAGTGGACCTGCCGCTCGACGGCGGCAGCGACACCCTGCGCGCGTCGACCTCGTGGGATGTGGAGGCCGATGGGCGCCTGAAGGTCAAGCACGGCGACAGCTTCGTGATGTTCGTCGAGTGGGCTCCGGGCAAGCCGGTCTCGAGCACCTCGATCCAGCCGTTCGGCGCGGCGACCACGCGGCCCGGCAGCGTCCACTACTCGGACCAAGCGGCGCTGTTCGTGCAGCACAAGCGCAAACCGGTCCATTTCACACGCGCCGATACGATGAGGAATGCCGTCAGTCGAAAAGTGGTGACTAGCCGCTCCCGCGCGGACTAGGATCAACCGCAACCAGATTTATCGGATTCCCGGGGACATTTCATGACAATGCGTTTCGCCACCGCCAGCCTGCTGGCGCTTTCGCTCACCGCGTGTGCAACCGTGCCCGTGGCCACGACCGGTCCTGCGGCGCTGGGCGACAAGCCGGCCCCGGTGGCCGAACTCGCGAAGTCGGTTGCCATCCCATACGAGACGTTCACGCTGGCGAACGGCCTGACCGTGCTGGTCCACACCGACCGCAAGGCTCCGATCGTGGGCGTGACGACCTACTACCGCGTCGGCTCCAAGCACGAGCCGCGCGGCCGCACCGGCTTCGCACACCTGTTCGAGCACCTGATGTTCGGCGGCAGCGAGAACGCCGAGAATTTCGACGTGCCGCTCGAGAACGCAGGTTCGACCTCCACCAACGGATCGACTTGGTACGACCGCACCAACTACGTCGAGACCGTTCCGACCGGCGCGCTCGACCTGGCGCTGTTCCTCGAAAGCGACCGCATGGGCCACCTGCTCGGGGCGGTCACCCAGGACAAGCTCGACAAGCAGCGCGACGTCGTGAAGAACGAAAAGCGCCAGGGCGACAACGCGCCCTACGGCCTCGTCGAATACAAGATCGGCGACGCGCTGTTCCCGGTCGGACACCCGTATCGCCATTCGACCATCGGCTCGATGGCCGACCTCAACGCCGCCGACCTGACCGACGTGCGCAAGTGGTTCACCGACAACTACGCGCCCAACAACGTCGTCCTTTCGCTGGCGGGCGATATCGATGCTGCGACTGCCCGGCCGTTGGTGGAAAAGTGGTTCGGCTCGATCCCGCGCGGGCCCGAAGTGCGCAAGGTTGCCGCCGCGCCGGTCACCCTCGCCGCTCCCATCCGCGAGGAAATGACCGACCAGGTCCCGGTCACGCGGATCATGAAGGTCTGGACGGGCCCGAACATCAACGATCCCGATGCCGTCGCGATGAGCATGGCCATGTCGGTTCTCGGCGGGCTCGGCAGCTCGCGGCTCGACAACACGCTGGTCAAGGGCGACCAGGTCGCGGTCAGCGTCACCGCCTACAATCAGCAGCACGAGAACCTGTCGTTCCTGCAGGCGCAGATGGACGTGAAGCCCGGCGTCGACCCGGCGCTTGCCGAGAGGCGGCTGGACGAGGAGATCGCGAAGCTCGTGTCCGCCGGTCCCGACGCCGACGAACTGTCGCGTGCGGTCAATCTGGGTGTATCGAACCTGATCGGCTCTCTCGAGATGGTCGGCGGCTTTTCCGGCAAGGGCGCCACGCTCGCCGAAGGGCAACTCTACTCGAACGATCCGGCGAGCTACCGCAAGGAACTCGACGAGTTCGCCGCGCTGACCCCGGCCAAGGTCAAGGCGGCGATGGACCGCTGGCTCGCACGCCCGAACTATACCCTCGTGGTCAAGCCCGGTGAGCGGACAGAGGACGGCGCGACGATGGGCGGCTGGGGCGATGAGGGCACCGTTCCCGCCCCCGCCCCCGACGCCAAGAAACCCGTCCCCGCGATCGCGCAGGGTCCGGCACGCGCGATGCCGCCGGTCCTGCCGGTCGGCGAGCTCACCTTCCCGTCGGTCGAGCGCGCCACGCTGTCCAACGGCATTTCGGTGGCACTCGCGCGGCGCACGGCGGTGCCGAAGCTCACCATGGCGATCTCGTTCGACGCGGGCACTGCCGCAGACGGTGCGGCAAAGGCGGGCACGCAGGCGATGATGATGGCCCTGCTCGACGAAGGAACCACCACGCGCGATTCGATCGAGATCGCCAAGGAGCAGGAGCGGCTCGGCATGCAGATCGGCGCGTCGACCTCGCTCGACACCAGCGCCGTGACGATGACCGCGCTCACCGCTAACCTTCGCCCGTCGCTCGCATTGCTCGCCGATGTGGTCCGCAACCCGGTCTTCGCGGACACTGAGGTGGAGCGTGTGAAGGCGCAGCGCCTTGCCGCGATCGCGCAGGCACAGGCCAATCCCAATGCCATCGCCGGCCGCGCGCTCGGGCCGCTGCTGTTCGGTCCCGGCCACCCCTATGGCGGGGTCGGCGGCGCGGGCCTCGCCTCGGCGATCACCCCGCTGACGGGTGCCGCGCTGCGCGCCGAGCACGAGCGCTGGCTGCGTCCGGACGATGCGTCGATCACCGTGGTCGGCGACGTGACGATGGCACAACTCCTTCCCGCACTCGAAGCCGCATTCGGCGACTGGCGCGGAAGCGGAGGCGAACGCCCTGCGAAGGACCTGTCGGTTGCTCCCGTTGCTCCGAAGCAGCGGATCGTGCTGATCGACCGGCCCAATTCGCCGCAGTCGGTCCTGCTGCTCGGGCGCGTGCTGCCGGTGACGGGCCGCGAGCCGGGCCTCGAATCGCTCGAACTCGCTAACGAAGTCATCGGCAGCGGCTTCCTCTCGCGCCTCAACGAAGATCTGCGCGAGCAGAAGGGCTGGACTTACGGCGTGCGCAGCGGCCTCACCGCGGAAACCGGACCGCGCACGTTCTTCGTCTCGACCCCGGTGCAGTCGGACCGCACGGGCGATTCGATCCGCCTGATCCTCGACAAGGTGGCTGCTTTCTCGAGCAACCGCGACAAGGTGGTCGACCTCGAGTTCCAGCGCGTGACCGATGGCAATATCCGTGCGCTGCCCAACAAGTTCGAGACCAACGGGCAGGTTCTCGGCGCGCTGCTGCAGAACCAGACCCGCGGGCGGCCTGACGACTACCAGCGCACGCTGCCGACGATCTACGGTAGCATCGACAAGGCGGCGATCGACGCGGCAGCGGCGCGCTTCATGGCGCCTGGCGACATGGTGATCATCGTCGTCGGCGACCGGGCGAAGATCGACGACCAGGTCAAGGCGCTCGGCCTGCCGGTCGAGTACCGCGCGGCGAGCGAGTTCTGAGCCTTCGGCGAGGAATTGACATCGATGTAAGCACGGCCGATTGAGACGGCCGGACCAGCACAAGTCAGGAGAGAGCGAAATGAGCGTTGCCGGCAGCTACGATTGCGTCACCAAGACCCCGATGGGCGACCAGAAGAGCGTGTTCACCGTGGTCGACAACGGCGACGGCACTTTTTCGGGCAAGAATGCCGGTTCGCTGGGTTCGATGGACATCGAAGACGGCAAGATCGACGGCAACTCGCTCACCTGGACGATGAACATGACGGTGCCGATGCCGATGAAGCTGGAAGGCAGCGCCACGGTCGACGGCGACACACTGACTGGTTCGGTCGACGCTGGGGCGTTCGGCGCGATGCCGATGTCAGGCACGCGCCAGGGCTGATCGCCGACCGCAACCACCCCAAACCCTAATCACCAGAGAGGGCGCCGGAGCGATCCGGCGCCCTTTTTCGCGCGCTTCAGTCGACCAGCAGGCGATAGCCGACGGCCGGTTCGTTGACGATCAGCGCAGGATTGGCGGGATCGACCTCAAGTTTCTGCCTCAGCGCGCGGATCGCGACACGCAGGTAGTCGATCTGATCCTCGCGCGCCGGTCCCCATACGGTCCGCAGCAGGCTCCGGTGCGACAGGATGCGCCCGCCATGCTTGGCGAGTTCGGCGAGGACGCCGTATTCCTTGGGTGTGAGATGCACATCCTCGCCATCGCGCGACACCGACCGGCGATACAGGTCGATCGTTATCATCCCGGCCGTGACCGGTGCGCGGTCGTCCGCCGGAGCAAGGTCGACGAGGGTGTCGATAACCCGATCAAGCCGAGCCGCCTCGGCTCCGACGCTCGCGACCACCTCCTTGTCCGCCACCCCGGCGCGGCGCAGCGACCGGACACCCGCGGCGATCGCATTCAGGCCGGGCTTGAAGTCCTCTCCGATCGAAGCGAGCAGGGCGTCGCGCATCCGGTCCCGCTCGTGCAGCGCGGCGAGCGCGCGTGCGTCTCCTTCCGCCCGCGCACGGGCCAGCGCCAGCGCCGCCTGGTCGAGCAGGCTTTCGAGCAGTTCGCCCTGCTCGCGGCCGACCGCCGGAGCGCCATCTTCGCGGGCAAGTCCGATCGCGGCGCCTTCATCAGCGCCGGTCCGCATCGGGTGAAACTGCCAATCCGCGATGTTCGCGGTCGCGCGCACGCCACGCCCGGCGGGATTGCCCGATGCGATGGCTTGGCCTGCCGAAGCGATGTCGGCGGGCGAGAGTGTCGCCGCGACCGGTGCGCTCGCCGCTATGCCCGGGACCTGGCTGCCGACGACGACTACCGCATCGCATCCGAACAGGCGGGATAGTTCGCCGGCGGTGACCGTGAAGATTTCGCTCTCGTCGACACAGGACAACAGGCGACCCGCGAACCCGGCAATCGTTGCGTTGCGGTTGGCATGGGCATCGGCCAGCAGCCTCTGCTGGCGCAGCGAGCCCGCCAGACTGCTGGTGACGACCGCGACCGCAAACAATGCACTCACCGTCACGATGTCGGCCGGCGAGGTGATCGCAAACGTGTGGACCGGCGCGGTGAAAAAGAAATTGTACGCCAGGGTGGCCAGCACGGACACCGCAAGCGAAAGCGCCAGCCCACCGTAAATGGCCGCGCCCA
Organism: Tsuneonella sp. HG094; assembly: GCF_053819285.1. Taxonomy (NCBI): domain Bacteria; kingdom Pseudomonadati; phylum Pseudomonadota; class Alphaproteobacteria; order Sphingomonadales; family Erythrobacteraceae; genus Tsuneonella; species Tsuneonella sp. HG094. The sequence continues at coordinate 608,325 of NZ_JBSORA010000001.1, read as the reverse complement.
GCACCGGCACGAGATAGAGAAGAACGACCGGCGCAATCCCCCAGCGCCCGGCGATGAGTTGGCCCGCGACCGTGGCCAGGGCAATCCCGAGCAGTCCGAATACCAGCCCACCCAATTGGCGTGCCACCGGGGTCCTGTCGGAACCGTTTCTGAGCGCAAACGACATGGCGACTATTTCGAACGTCGGGTGCGTCTCGTCGAGGCCTGTTTTGCGTCGCGCAGATAAATCCACATGGAATCTTTATGCCGCCCTGGCTCATCTGAGCGAGATGAATGACGCCATCTCGCAAGCAACCCCGAACGAAACCGCCCAGACCTCGACACCCCTCCCACTCCTTATGCTCGGAGCGATTGGTGTCGTGTACGGCGATATCGGCACTTCGCCGCTCTACGCCATGAAGGAGACCTTCATCGGCCCCCACCCGCTGGCGGTCGATCGACTGCATATCTTCGGAGTGCTGAGCCTGGTGTTCTGGTCGCTGATGCTGATCGTGACAGTCAAGTATGTCTTCGTCGCCATGCGCGCCGACAACAAAGGCGAAGGCGGCTCGTTTGCCCTGCTGGCACTGATCTCGCGGCATCTCGACGATCCGCGCAAGCGCGCGGCGCTAGTGGTCCTGGGCGTGGCGGCTGCGGCCCTGTTCTATGGCGATGCGATGCTGACACCCGCTATCTCGGTGCTGTCTGCGGTCGAGGGGCTGACGATCGTCGAATCGCGACTCGAACCGCTGGTGGTCCCTCTCGCCGCCCTCATCCTCGTTGGCCTGTTCCTGATCCAGTCGCGCGGTACTGCACGGATCGGCACCGTGTTCGGGCCGATCGTGCTCGTGTATTTCGCGACCCTTGCCGTGCTCGGCGTGGTCAACATCGCTGCGCACCCCGATGTTCTCGGCGTGATCGATCCGCGCTGGGCCGTTCGCTTCTTTGCCTACGATCCCCGCCTTTCGTTTCTTGCGATGGGATCGGTGTTCCTCGCGGTGACGGGTGCCGAGACGCTCTATGCCGACATGGGCCACTTCGGCCGCAAGGCGATCGGCCTGAGCTGGCTCACGCTGGTCTATCCGTGCCTCATGCTCAATTACATGGGCCAGGGCGCGCTGCTGCTGACCAACCCCGCGGCGGTGGAGAACCCGTTCTACCTGATGGCCCCGGAATGGGCGCGACTGCCGCTGGTCGGCATTTCCACCGCCGCGACGATCATCGCCAGCCAAGCGGTGATCTCGGGGGCGTTTTCGGTCACCCACCAAGCGATCCAGCTCGGTTTCCTGCCGCGCCTCAAGACGCTTCACACCAGCGAGCGAGCGGCGGGGCAGATTTACATCCCCGCGATCAACTGGGGGCTGATGGTCATGGTGCTCGTGCTGATCGGAAGCTTCGGGGAATCGACCCGCCTCGCCTCGGCCTATGGCATTTCGGTGGTTGGTACGATGTTGATCACGACCGCGATGCTCGCCTTCCTGCTGTTCCAGGTGTGGCGCTGGAACCGTATCGGGGCGGGCGCGCTGATCGGCCTGTTCCTCCTTGTCGACGGCGTTTTCTTCGCCTCCAACATCGCCAAGATCGCCGACGGCGGTTGGGTGCCGCTGGCGATCGCGGGGGTGACGTTCACCCTGCTCACGAGTTGGGCGAAGGGTCGCCAGCTTATGCGACAAAAGATGTCGGTGGATGCCGTGCCACTGGAAATCTTCATCCGATCGACGGCCAATTCGGTGCACCGGATCGGCGGGACCTCGGTGTTCCTGTCAGCCGCCAGTGAGGGCGTGCCCGCCGCGCTCCTCCATAATCTCAAGCATAACCAGGTGATTCATGAGCGCGTGCTGGTGCTGACTGTGCAGGTCGAGGAAATCCCCGTCGTCGCGCCTGCAACCCGCTTGCAGGCGACCGATCTCGGTAACGGCTTCTACCGCGTCATCCTGCACTACGGTTTTATGGACGAAGTCGACATCCCGCGTGATCTCGCCGCCATCGAATCGACCTGCGGCGCCCCGCTCGACATCATGCGGACGAGCTTCTTCCTTGGTCGTCAGAAGCTGATCGCGGCGAAGGACGTCGCCGGGATGGCGCTGTGGCGCGAACACCTGTTCGTATGGATGATGAAGATGTCGGAATCGGCGATGGATTTCTTCAAGCTGCCGACGAACCGCGTGGTCGAACTGGGCAGCCAGTTGCGGATATGAGTTTCGCCTAGCCCGCCGGGTGGTAGAAATCCCAGATCTTCTGCGCGACGCCTTCGCTGATGCCGGGGGTGCGCTTGAGATCGTCGAGCGCGGCCGCGCGCACCTTGCCCGCGGTGCCGAAGTGCAGCAGCAGCGCGCGCTTGCGGCCCGGACCGATGCCGGGAATCTCGTCGAGCGGCGACGCGGTGATCGCGCGGCTGCGCTTGGCGCGGTGCGCGCCGATGGCGAAGCGGTGGACTTCGTCTCGCAGGGTCTGGAGGTAGAACAGAAGCGGCGAATTGACCGGCAGCGTCTTCTCCCGTCCGTCGGGGAAGTGGAACACCTCGCGCCCCTCGCGGCCATGGTGCGGCCCCTTGGCGATGGCGATCAGCGGCACGTCCTCGATGCCGAGTTCCTCCAGCGCGTCCTTCACGCTCGACATCTGCCCCTTGCCCCCGTCGATCAGCACGAGGTCGGGCCACATCCCGCCGTCGCGATCGGGATCCTCCTCCTGTGCGCGGGCAAAGCGGCGGGTGAACACCTCGCGCATCATCCCGAAATCGTCGTTGGTCTGCGCCGACTTGATGTTGAACTTGCGGTATTGCCCCTTCACGAACCCCTCGGGTCCCGCGACGACCATCGCGCCCAATGCCTTGTCGCCCTGGATATGGCTGTTGTCGTACACCTCGATCCGGCGCGGCGGGCCTTCGAGCTCGAGGAAGTCGGCCAGTTCGGCCAGGAGCCGCGCCTTGGTGCCGCTTTCCGCTTGCCGCCGCTCGAGCGCCTCGCGCGCGTTGCGACTGGCCTGCTCCATCAACTTGCGGCGCGTGCCCCGCTGAGGGATCGTGATCTCCACCCCGTGCCCCGCCTTCTCGCACAGCGCCACGCCGATCAGCTCCTGCTCGGGCAGCGTACGGTCGACGAGGATCGTGCGCGGCGGCGGAACCTCCTCGTAGAACTGCAGGAGGACATCGGCGAGCACCTGATCTTCGTCGATCTCGGCCGTGTGGCTCGGGAAGAACGCGCGGTGGCCCCAGTTCTGCCCGCCGCGGATGAAGAACGCCTGCACCCCGACGTGGCCGCCCTGGCTGGCGAGCGCGAAGACGTCGGCATCGCCCACGCCCGACGCGTTGATTGCCTGACTGCCCTGGATCGCCGTCGCCGCGCGCAGCCGGTCGCGCAGCATTGCCGCGCGCTCGAAGTCGAGCGCTTCGGCCGCGGCGGCCATCTGCACCTCGATCTTCTTCTGCACCGCGCCGGACTTTCCGGAGAGGAACTCCTTCGTCTCGGCCACCAGCTCGGCGTAGCCCTCCGGGTCGATCCGTCCGACGCACGGCGCCGAGCAGCGCTTGATCTGGTAGAGCAGGCACGGACGGTCGCGCCGGGCGAAAAAGCTGTCGGTGCAGGACCTGAGCAGGAACAGCTTCTGCAACGCGTTGATCGTGACGTTGACCGCGCCCGCGCTCGCGAACGGGCCGTAGTAGTTGCCCTTCGCCCGCCGCGCTCCGCGATGCTTGCTGATGCGAGGGAATTGATGATCCGCCCGCAACAGGATGAAAGGGAACGATTTATCGTCGCGCAGCAGCACATTATAGGGCGGCCGGAAGCGTTTGATGAGCTGCGCTTCTAACAGGAGGGCCTCGGCCTCCGAATTGGTGACGACGATTTCGAGTCCGCGTGTCTGGCTGACCATCCGCTTGAGGCGATTGGAGAGCGCCTTGACCTGCGTGTAGTTCGCCACCCGCGCCTTCAGGCTGCGCGCCTTGCCGACGTAGAGCACGTCGCCGCGCGCATCGAGCATGCGGTAGACCCCGGGGCGCGGCTTGAGAGTGCGGACGGTCTCGCGGATCGCGGCGACGCCCGCCTCGAGGTCAGGCTGCGCGCCCCCGCCCTTGACGGTATAGGTCGCACGCTCCTCGTTGAAGCGTTCGGCGCCCTTCGGGTTCGGCGGGGTTCCGGCTTCTGCGCGCGACATCGCCTACGCAGATAGGGACTGGGGCGAATCCGTCAAACCGTCAGGCGTAGGCTTCCACCATCGGCCGCGCTTCGCTCGCCGCGGGAGTCAGCGAGTCGAGAAACTGCGTCGTCGCCGCATCCCAGCTGAAGGTGCGGCTGTGGTCTGCGCAGGCGGCGCGGTGCCGGGTGAGCGCAATCCGCACCGCCTTGCCGAGGTCGCGAGAGAGTGCGCCGGTCTCGGGCGTCACGATCGCGCGCGGGCCATCGACCGGGAACGCAGCCACCGGGGTACCGCAGGCGAGCGCCTCGACCATCACCAGCCCGAATGTGTCAGTGCGGCTGGGAAACACGAACACGTCCGCGCTGCGATAGGCGGCGGCGAGTTCGGCACCCTGCATCACGCCGAGAAAGTGCGCTTGCGGGAATCGCGCGGCGAGCCATGCGCGGGCCGGTCCGTCGCCGACGACGACCTTCGTTCCCGGCACGTCGAGAGCGAGGAATGCCTCGACGCTCTTCTCCACCGCCACACGGCCGACATAGAGCAGGATCGGCCCCGGCAGGCGGCGAAAGGCGGGGTGGAAATCGCCGTTCGCCGTGAACTGCGCGAGGTCGACCCCCCGGCTCCACGTTCGCGTCGGTCCGATGCCCTGTGCGGCGAGTTCCGACCGTAACCCCTCGGTCGCCGCCAGCGTGGCGGCGGCGGGACCGTGGAACCAGCGGATGAAGCGCCAGAACGGGCCCGCGGGAAGGCGCGTGCGGCGCGCGAGGTATTGCGGGAACTGCGTGTGGTAGGCGGTCGTGAACGCAAGCCCGTGGCGCACGGCCCAGCCTCGCGCGGCAAGGCCCAGTGGTCCCTCCGTTGCGATATGCAGCGCATCGGGCGCAAACGCGGCGATCCGCGCGCCGACCTTCGACCGCGATGCCAGCGCGAGCCGGATTTCGGGATATGTCGGGCACGGCATCGAGCGATAGTCGGCGGGCGAGATCACCCCGACCGTATGGCCCCTCGATTCCAGACCCGCGCGGGTCGCCTCGAGCGTGCGGACCACGCCGTTGACCTGCGGGGCCCAGGCATCGGTGACGATGGCGATACGCATCAGGCAGCCTCTCTTGCGGCGATTTCGGACACTTCGCGCAACGCGACCTCGTCGGCCCAGCGCAGGATTTCCATCGCGCCCGAAGGATGCTCGACCAGCGCGGTGCAGCTTTCGACCCAGTCGCCGTCGTTGAAGTATTCGATCCCGCCGAATGCGCGCGCGTCGGCGGTGTGAATATGGCCGCAGACCACGCCGTCGACCCCGCGCTTGCCGGCTGCGTGGGCGACGGTCTCCTCGAAGCGCGAGATGAATGCGACCGCGTCCTTCACCTTGTGCTTGGCGTGCGCGGAGAGCGACCAGAACGGCAGGTCGAAACGGCGGCGCACCGCGTTGATCACCACGTTCAGCCGCAGCAGCAGGTTGTACGCCGCGTCGCCCGCGAAGGCGAGCCAGCGCTGGCCCATCACGACCGCATCGAACTCGTCGCCGTGGAGCACCAGAAGGCGGCGCCCGTCTGCCGTTTCGTGGATCGCGGAGCGGCGAATTTCGACCCCGCCGAAGTTCATGCCGGAAAACTGGCGGAACATCTCGTCGTGATTGCCGGGAATGTAGACGACGCGGGTGCCAGCTTTCGCCTTCTTCATCACGCGACGGACAATCGCGTTATGGCGTTCGGGCCAGTAGAAGCGCTTCTTCATCCGCCAACCGTCGAAGATGTCGCCGACGAGGTAGAGCGTGTCGCTGTCGCAATGGTCGAGGAAGTCGAGCAGCATCGCGCACGCGCAGCCGCGGGTGCCGAGGTGGACGTCGGAAATCCATATCGTGCGGAAATGCCTCCGCGGCGCGCCCGAGGGGCCGATCGCGCGCGAGGACTTTGAAAGCTGCTTGAACTGCGCCTGCGCGGGAACTTCGCTCAGCATGCGGCCGATCCTCCTGCCATTTCGCACGCAATGACGCGCGCAAGTGACGGATTCGCGGCTGGATTACGGTTCCGGGTCTATCGAGCCAGCCACCCCGCGCGAAATCCGGTTCGCGCGGGGACAGCAGGGATCAGCCCTTCTTCTTTTCCGCCGCGATCCAGTCGCGCACGCGGCGGTCGAGCAAGGTCAGCGGGAGCGGTCCGGCGCCAAGCACCGTATCGTGGAAGGCGCGAATATCGAACTTGCTGCCGAGCGCCTTTTCCGCCTCGGCCCGCAGCGCGAGGATACGCAGTTCACCGACTTTATAGGTCGTCGCCTGGCCCGGCCAGACGATGTACCGGCGCACTTCGCTGCGAATGGTTTCGAGCGGGGTGGCCGAGTTTTCGTTGAAATAGGCGATCGCCTGATCCTCGGTCCAGCCCTTCGAGTGCACCCCGCTGTCGACCACCAGCCGGATCGCGCGCCACACTTCGTTGCTCAGTCGCCCGAAGTTCGAATACGGATCGGTGTAGGTGCCTGGCATCTCCTTCGCGAGCTTCTCGGAATAAAGCCCCCAGCCTTCGATGTAGGCGCCATTGAACGAGCGCTTCTGGAATTCGGGCACGCCGGTCAGCTCCTGCGCGATGGACAGCTGCATGTGATGGCCCGGCAGCGCCTCGTGATAGGCGATCGCCTCGAGCGTATTCTTGGGCATCGCGCTCATGTCCGACAGGTGCGCGTAGTAGATGCCGGGGCGCGAGCCGTCGGGCGTGCCGGTGCGATAATGCTGCGCGGCGCCCGGCTGCTCGCGGAACGGTTCGACGCGGCGTACTTCCAGCGCCGCCTTGGGCAGCAGGCCGAAATACTGCGGCAACTGGCGCTCGATCTTGCGGATCGCAGCGTCGGCATCGGCGATATACTGTTTCGCGCCCTCGTCGCCGTTCGGGTAGTAGTTGTCGGGCTTGGTCCGGACATGCTCGAAGAACGCCTTGAGGTCGCCCTTGAAGCCGACCTTGTCCTTGATCGCGAGCATCTCGGCCTGGATGCGCGTCACTTCGCTCAGTCCGAGTTGGTGGACCTCGTCCGGCGTCATGTCGGTGGTGGTACGGCTCTTGAGCATCTGCGCGTAGTAAGCCTGCCCGTCCTTGAGCGCGCCGACTCCTGTCGTGACCTTGGATACGTTGGGCCGGTCGCTTTCCATGAAGGCGACGAGATTGCGGTAGCCCTCTGCGTAGCGGCCGGTCAGCGATTCCTTGAGATACGCCTCGAGCGCGGCGGCATCTTCGGCGGAGATCAGATTCTTGGCGGCGAGCGCGGCGATCTTGGCCTTGCCGTCGGCCCAGACGGCGTTGTCGGGGCCGCTATCGAACGGTGCGCCCGCGGCAAGCTTTTTCGCTTCGGCAGTGACGATATCATAGGCGAAGTAGGGCGGCCGCACGCCATCCGCCGCGCGCGCCTTGGCAATGTCGGTCAGCTGATCGACCGCACGCCCGATGGCCGCGACACGGGTGATATAGTCGACCATGTCCTTGCGGGTATCGACCCGGTGCTGCGAAATCAGCAGCGATGGCAGCGCGGTGTGGATGCCTTGCATCTGGGTGAAGACATAATTGCTGTCGCGGAACTTGCGGGCCGCGGCTGCCTGCTCGTAGCCCTGCACGAAGATGTCGTACGACAGCTTGTCACTGTCCGAGAGCTTGGCGTAGTCGAAAGTGCGCTTCAGTTCCTCGACCGACGCCTTTTGCCATGCGAGTTCCGCGTCGGCGGCGGCGAGCGACATGTCGTCGATCTCGCCATACCGCTGCTTGCGGCCGAGCCCGGTCAGGCCGAGCGGGCTGTTCTGCAGCGCCTCTTCGTACTTCGCATCGAACCATGCGGTCAGCTTGGAATCGCGCGTCTGGGCGACCTGTTCCTGCGCGATGGCGGCGGGTGCGAAATGGACGAGCGCGACAGGCGCAGCGGCGAGCAGGATGGCATAGGCACGGCGCATAAGTCGGTCCCCCGGAAGAAAATGCTGATGGGTGCTTAACCCCGTTCGGATCGGAGCACAGGTGTTTTTGCGCGGCAGCCAACTACAGTCGACGAGCGTCGTGCGCGTCGCCCGGCACGCGCACCGCCAGCCCGTCGAGGTCGGGCGTCAGGTCGATCTGGCAGGCAAGGCGGCTCGTGCGGCAAGCACTGGCGGCCAGGTCGAGCATGTCCTCTTCCTCCTCGCTCGCGCGCAGCAGGCGGTCGAACCATTCGCTGGCGACGATGACGTGGCAGGTCGAACAGGCCATCTGGCCCTCGCACGTCCCCTCGAGCGGGAGACCGTGCGCCTGGCCGAGGCGGAGCAGGTTGTCGCCGGGTTCGGCTTCGGCTTCGACGCTCTTGCCGCGCGGGTCGGTGAAAGTGACCTTGATCCCCGCACTGCTCATTGCGCGTTCGCCGCGGCGTTGATCGTGGCTGCCGCCTCCTCGATCTGGGCCAATGTCGTGTAGCGCCCGAAACCGAGGCGGATCGAGTTCTTCGCCTGCGCATCGGACAGGCCGATCGCCTTGAGGACGTGGCTCGGGCGGCCCGAGCCGCTGGCGCAAGCGCTTCCGGCAGAGAACATCACGTCGCGGCAATCGCTGATCAGGCGCGCCACGTCGAGGCCTTCCTTGCGGATATTGAGGTTGCCGAACCACCGTGCCGAAGCGCTGCCGTTGAGCTCCCAATCGGCGAACAGTTCGCCCGAACGATCCCACAGCGATGCGACGTGTTCGGCATCCGCTGCCATGCGATCTTTCGCGAGCGCCGCCGCCGCCCCCATCCCGGCAATGAGCGCGGGACTGAGAGTGCCCGAACGAAGCCCATGCTCCTGCCCGCCACCGGTCTGCTGTTCGGCAAGATAGACGCCGTCGCGCACCCACAGCGCGCCGACCCCTTTGGGACCGTGGAACTTGTGCGCGCTGATCGCGATCAGGTCGCCGTGCTCGACCGGGAGCTTGCCATAGGCCTGCACCGCGTCGACCAGCAGCAACGCCCCCGCTTCGCGCGCCGTCGCGCTCCATTGTGCGAGTGGCTGGACGGTGCCGATCTCGTTGTTGACCTGCATTACCGCGACGAGATCGGTATCCGACCCAACGTCCTGTCCCGGGTCGCACACGCCTTGCTCATCCACCCCGAGGACCTGCGCACCGCGCGCGGTATCGAGAACAGCCGCGTGCTCGATCGCCGAAACCGCTGCGAATCCACCGGTGCCACGGATCGCGAGGTTGAGCGCCTCGGTCGCGCCGCTGGTGAAGATCACCCGCCCGGCCGGCGGCAGCAGCGCGGCGACCTGCTCTCGCGCCACCTCGATCGCGGCCCGCGCCATGCGGCCCATGCGGTGCGGCGAATGCGGGTTGCCGAAGGTCTCGCTGTCCGGCCCCCCGAGCCACTGGAGCATCGACTCGCGCGCCTCGGGCGCGAGCGGCGTGGTGGCCTGGTAGTCGAGGTAGATCACGACCGCTCCCCCAACAGCCAGTCAGCCCGGACTTGTTCCGGGCCGGTGCTTCGTTGAGGCAGGGCATCCGAAAGGCAGCACCGACCCCGGAACAAGTCCGGGGTGACATCAGAGAGTTGGCGGGCTTGGGTCATCGACTCGCCATATCCAGCCACACCTCGCAGAACTGCTCAACCTCGGAGCGGGTCGTCGTCCAGCCGAAGCTGACGCGGATCGTCCGGTCGGCCACATCGTCGGGCACGCCCATCGCGGTGAGGACGTGGCTGCGCTTCATCGTGCCCGACGAACACGCCGAACCCTGGCTCACCGAAATCCCCGCCATGTCGAACCGCATGAGCTGTGCCTGCGCCGACAGGCGCGGCATGGCGATGGCGCAGATAAAGGGCGTCGGATCGGACAAGCGGTCGCTCAGCCATTCGCCGCCACTTGCCCGGACCTCGTCCGCGAAAGCATCGAACGGGGCCAGCACATCGGGCGCGATATACGGATCGCCGCACGCCTCGAGCGCGGCGGCCATGCCGAGCACACCAGGCAGGTTCTCGGTCCCCCGCCGGTAGCCGCGCTCCTGCCCGCCATCGGGATGCAACATGGCAAAATCCTTTACCAGCAAGGCGCCCACGCCCACCGGCCCGCCGAACTTGTGCGCGGAGACGATGGCCATGTCGGCCATCTGCGGGAGCTCGAACTTGCCGGCGCTCTGCGCGCAGTCGACCAGCAGCAACCCCCCGTTGTCGTGGACGACCTCCGCCGCAAAGCCGATGTGCTGGCGATTGCCGGTCTCCGAATTGACGTGCTGGACCGCGACCAGCGAGCGGTTCTCCGGATCGTCGACGAGCAAGTCGGACGGACGGCTTTCGGCCGACAGCGCGACGAGGTCCGCCGCACCGTCGGGCCGGACCGGCAGGGTCCATTCCGGCCGGTCGCCGCGCAACACCGCGTCGTGCTCGACCGCGCTGACGATGTCGTGGACCGCGTTGGCCGCGTCCAGCGCCAGCTCCGCCGCCTCGCTTGCGCCCGAGGTGAAAATTACTTCGCCCTGCCAGCCGAGCGCCGCTTTCACCCTTTCGCGCGCGCCCTCGAGCAGGTGGCGAGCCTTGCGTCCCTCGGCATGCGGACTGGAGGGATTGGCCCACGACGTGAAGCCCTGCTCCATCGCCGCGCGCGCCTCTGGCCGCAGCGGCGTAGTGGCTGCATGGTCGAGATAGACGCGAGGGATTTTCGTCACGATTGCGATTTGTGCCTTCGACCCTATATAGCCGCCCACTCGCGGCGCGCCAGCGTGCCTCGCGCAAACGATTCCGGACAAGGCGATTTCATGCCCTCAGTGATCTTTCCCGGCCCCGAAGGCCGCCTCGAAGGCCGCTACAGCCCGCCGCCGCGCCCGCGCGCGCCGGTGGCGATGATCCTCCATCCGCACCCGCACGGCGGGGGTACGATGAACGACCGGATCGTCCAGCGCCTCTACAAGACCTTCGTCGACCGCGGCTTCGCGACCCTGCGCTTCAACTTTCGCGGCGTGGGCCGTAGCCAAGGCAGCTTCGACAACGGCGTGGGCGAGCTCTCGGATGCCGCCTCGGCGCTCGACTGGGTCCAGTCGATCCACCCCGAGGCGCAGACCACTTGGGTCGCCGGCGTCAGCTTCGGCGCGCTGATCGGGATGCAGCTCCTGATGCGCCGCCCGGAAGTGCGCGGCTTCATCTCGGTCTCGGCCCCGGCCAGCATGTACGATTTCAGCTTCCTTGCCCCGTGCCCGGCAAGCGGCATCTTCGTGCACGGCGCGCAGGACACGGTCGTCCAGCCGAGCTCGGTCGGCAAACTCGTCGAAAAACTGCGCACGCAGAAGCACATCACCATCCACCATGACGAGATCCCGCGCGCGAACCATTTCTTCGAGCACGAAGTCGACGACATGATGCTGTCGGTCGATAAATACCTCGACTTCCGTCTCTCGCCGGATTGCCCGATCCGCTGACCCGCTTCGAACGGTGGCGCTTCGCAACAAGAAATCGCTTGCAGAACGTATGTGACGTTGTATCATTGCATATCGAGAGAGGAGACTCGATATGGCCTACCTGCACCAAACGAGTTGGAAGGATCGCCCCGGCCCCGTGGCAGGGGTCATCGCGATCCACGCGGTTATCGGATACGCGCTCGTGACTGGTCTGAGCTTCAGCGAGATTATCGAGACGATCGAGAATCCGGACGCGATCAACGTCACCGTCCCGCTACCGCCCCCGCCGCCCGATCCCGTCGCGGAGCCGAAGCAATCGGCAATCGATCCGGTCATCGTCGCGCCGAAACCACCGATCGACGTCAGTCCGTTCAAGCCCGCGATCGATACCACGCCGATCATCGTTCCCACACCCGACCTGATCCCCAGGGTGATCCCCGGCCCCGTTCCGCAACCAGGCCCTTCGGCCCTTCCGACTTTCGCCGCCGTGACAGCCAAGCCGCGCGGCAACCCGGGTGCGTGGGTCACCGTCAACGACTACCGCTCGAACTGGATCAATCGCGAGATGACCGGCACCACCCGCTTCAAGCTCGACATAGGAGCGACAGGACGGGTCGACAGTTGCACGATCACCACTTCGAGCGGGCATCCCGAACTCGATAAGGCGACCTGCGCGCTGGTTACCCAGCGGGCCCGCTTCGATCCGGCGAAAGACGAGACCGGAACCAAGGTGCCCGGGACATGGAGCAATGCCGTTCGCTGGGAGCTGCCCGAGTAACGCGCCTTCCAACGGCGACCGGGAGGCCCGATCCTACCGGTTGCTTAGCTGCCCGGCCGGTGAGCGCCCCTCATCGTCGGGCAGCGTCCAGATCGCGACGTTGATCGCGGCGATCCCCGCCAGCACCAGCATCAGCATGGCCTGCCGCCGCATCCCTGGCTTGCGCCACAGCCACAGCGCGCCCCCGACAAGGGCGATCGCGGCGAGGACGAGGATCGAGAGGACGGTCGAGAGCATGTGCCGGTCCTAGCGCGCGGCAGGACGGCGGAACAGCCCGCGCTTCCGGCGGTTCTCCTTTCATGGAGGCGGACCTATTCCGCCCACCACTTGGGAGTACAGGTCCGATGAGCATTTTCGGCAAGATCAGGGACGCGATTTTCGGCAAGGCCAATGCCGCGCCCACCCCCGCCCCGTCGCCCACGGTGGACACCACGCAAGCTCCGGGCTCGGCTCCGCCCAGCCCGGCCCCCGCCGATGCCGGTTTCGGTCGCGGCACCGGCGGCGCCGCCACCACCCCGCCCGTCATCGACATCGAGAACAACCTCGACAACATGCCCGGCGCCGACCACCTCAACTGGCGCACTTCCATCGTCGACCTGATGAAGCTGCTGGGAATCGATTCCGACTACGACAGCCGCAAGGCTCTCGCGCAGGAGATGGGCCGCGAAGACTATTCCGGCACTGCGGAGGACAACGTGTGGTTGCACCGCCAGGTCATGAACGAACTGTCTCGCAACGGCGGCAAGGTTCCCGCCAACCTGCTCGACTAGCGCATTTGACAGCCCTCGCGCTGTCGCGCACATCGCGCAGATGACATCGTTTCAAAACCAACTAACGCGCCGCCAGACCCTCGCCGGGCTTGGCGGCGCTTCCGCGTTCGCGCTCGCCGGGTGCAAGACGCTACCCGCCGCGAGCGGCCCCGCGCTCTCGCCGACGGCACTGCTCGACGACATCGCGTGGAACCTGATCGAGCACAATCCGACGACCGCAACCGGTCAGGGTATCGACGTGGGCGACAAGGCGTACTTGCGCGGCCGTTTGGGCGATGCCTCCGCCGCGGGCCAGCGTGCGCTCGCCGACACGGTTCGGACCGACCTTGCCCGGGCCCGCGCGGTCGACACCAGCGCGCTCGATCCGGCGACCCGCACCAGCTTCGAAGTGGTGGAGAGCGCATACGCCACCGCGCTCGACGGGTTTGCATTGCCCTATGGCGATGTATCGGTGGGCGGCTGGCGCAATTCGCCCTACGCGGTGATCCAGAACGTCGGCGCCTATCTCGACCTGCCGCGCTTCATGGACGCCGACCATCCGGTGCGCGATCGCAACGATGCCGAGGCATACCTTTCGCGGCTCAAGCAGATTCCCCGTGTGCTCGATGGCGAGCTCGGCCGAATCCGCGACGCGCGCGGCAAGGGCCTCGTCCCGCCGGGCTTCCTGCTCGACAAGGCGATCACGGCGATGGAAAGCTCAATCGCCGATGCCCGCAAACCCGATGGCACGTACGTGACCGGGCTGACGGGCCGAACGAAGGACATTCAGGGCGAATGGGGGCCGCGTGCCCGCGCACTGACCGTGCCAATCGCCGCCGCGCTCGACCGCCAGCTCACCGAACTCAAGGCCCAGCGTGCCGTCGCCGACATGGACCCCGGCATGTGGAGCCAGCCGCGCGGCGACGAATGGTACGCCTGGGGCCTGCGCGCCGCGACGACGACACGCCTGACGCCTGATGAGATCCACGCCATCGGCCGCAGCGAACTCGCTGAAATCCACGCCCGCATGGACACGCTTCTGCAGGGCGCGGGCTACGCGCAAGGCTCGGTCGGGTCGCGGATGAAGCAACTGGCCGAAGACCCGCGCTACAAGTTCAAGGACGGCGATCCCGGCCGCGCCGAAATCATGGCTTTCATTAACGAGCGGCTGACGTGGATCAAGGCGCAGATGCCGCGCGCGTTCAACACCGTGGTGAACCCCAACATGGAGGTGCGCCGCCTGCCCCTCGCCGAAGAACCGGGCGGCCCCGGAGCCTACGGCGGCGCTGGCAGCAAGGACGGCAAGATTCCGGGGCGGATGTGGATCAACCTCGGTTCGACCGACCTCCACCGCAAGTACGACCTGCCCACGCTGACGCATCACGAAATGGTGCCCGGCCACATCTGGGAAGGCGAGTATTCGAACAAGCTGCCGCTGATCCGCTCGATCCTGTCGTTCAGCGCGTTCAGCGAAGGCTGGGCGCTTTACGCCGAGCAGCTCGCCGACGAACTCGGCGCCTACGATGCCAACCCGCAATGGCGCCTTGGCTACCTGCAGAGCCAGGCGTTCCGCGCCTGCCGCCTCGTGGTCGACACCGGCCTCCACCACAAGCGCTGGACCCGTCAGCAGGGCGTCGACTTTTTCGTCAACGAGAACGGCGACAACCCCGGTTCGGTCGCCAGCGAAGTCGATCGCTACTGCTCGTGGCCGGGCCAGGCCTGCGCCTACAAGACCGGTCACTCCGAGATCGTCCGCCAGCGTACGAAAGCGCAAGCCGCACTCGGCAGCCGCTACGACCTCAAGGACTTCGACCAGGCAGTGGTCGACGGCGGCAACGTGCCCTTGGACGTGCTCGCCCGAACAGTCGATCGCTATATTGCGATCGCCAAGAGTTAATAGCTGCGCTACTCATTCGCACTTGCCGATTACACAACCTGACGCAATACTCGGCCCCTTCTGTGGGGGCGCAAATGAAGATCAGGGGTATAGCGACACTAATCATCGCGTGGTGCGCAACACCGGCTGCCGCCGAATGGCACAAGGCGGAAAGCGAACACTTCGTCATTTATGCCGACGACGGCGAAAAGGATATCCGCAAGTTCGCCGAGATGCTCGAACGCTATCGCTCGGCAATGGAATTTGCCACCGGCTTCAAATACCCGAAGCCCAGCCCGTCGAACCGGGTAACGGTTTACGCGGTGGGCGACGCGAAGGATGTGCAGTCGCTGGCCGGCACCACCAGCCGTTTCCTTCAGGGGTTCTACGTTCCCCGCGCGGGCGCTTCCGTGGCGTTCGTGCCGGATATGCGATCCACCCGGGGCGAGCCGGATCCGGCCATGTCGACGCTGATGCACGAATATTCGCACCACTTCCTGCTGTCTGCATCACGCTCGCCGATGCCACGTTGGGTGAGCGAGGGCGCGGCGGAGTTCTATTCTTCCGCGACATTCATGGACAATGGCGGAGTGCAGATCGGCAAGCCGAACCAGTCGCGCGGATACGAGTTGTTCAACGCGGATTCGCTGACGATCGAGGAATTGCTCGATGAAGCCGAGTACGCCAAGCGCAAGTCGCGCCGGTACGATTCGTTCTACGGCCAGTCGTGGCTGCTCTATCACTACCTGATGTTCGTACCGGAGCGGACCGGCCAGATCGGCAAATACCTGCGCGAATTTGCGGCCGGCAAGCCACCCCTCGATGCGGCCCGCGCGGCGTTCGGCGATCTCTCGGTTCTTTCGACAGATCTGCAGAAATACCTGCGCCAGCGTCGGATGATGATGATCGTCGCAAAGCCCGAGCGCATTTCGACCGGACCCGTAACCGTGACGCGGCTCAGCGTAGGGCATTCGAAGATGATGCCCGCGATCATCCGCTCGCGACGCGGGGTAGATGAGGAGACTGCGAAAGAGGTGCTTGCCCTGGCCCGCACCTCAGCCCAGCCGTTCGCGACTGATGCCGAGGTCCAGGCTGCCCTCGCCGAGGCCGAGTTCGATGTCGGAAACGATGCTGAAGCGGTCGCGGCCGCGGATCGCGCGATCGCCGCCAACCCGGGTGTCGCCAATGCCTATGTGCAGAAGGGGTTCGCGCTGTTTCGCCAAGCCGAGGACAGCGACGATCGCGCGGGCGCGTACAAGCGGGCGATGGCTCCGTTCACCGCGCTGAACGGGATCGAGGCCGACCACCCGATGCCGCTGATCCACTATTATCGCGTGTTCCAGATGCAGGGCGTGGCCCCTCCCGAAAGTGCTCGACATGCGCTCGAGCGCGCTTCGCAGCTGGCGCCGTTCGACCTCGGCCTTTCGTTCGAGGCCGGGCTGATGCTGGCGGGCGAAGGGAAGATCGAACTGGCCCGCACGTTTTTGCAGCCCGTCGCCGCAGCTGCGCACGGCGGCTCCCTCGCCAACCAGGCGAAGGCGGCGATCGCCGTCCTTTCCGACAAGTCCGAAGGCACCCAAATCGACGTCGCGTCGCTGGTCGTGCCGACCGAGGATATCGAGGCAGCGAGCGGCGCGGAACCGCAGACTCCTGCACCGTAACCCCGCTAGGCAAGAAAAAGCCCCGGTCCGGTTTCCCGGCCGGGGCTTTCATCCGGGGCCCCTGAACGAGGCTCTCCTCTCCAACTGGTGAGGTGCGTCAGGCCGCTTGCGGAGCGGAATCCCTGACGCCCTGGTCGACGTGCTCTTCGAACTGGGCAAAGTTGTCGACGAAAAGCTGGACCAGCTTGTGCGCGGTCCGATCGTATTCCTCCGCATCCGCCCAGGCGGCGCGCGGGTCGAGCAACTTCGCGTCGACGCCCGGCACGCTGACCGGAACCTCGAACCCGAAGTTGGGATCCTTGCGGAATTCGGCGTCATTGAGGCTGCCGTCGAGCGCGGCGTTGAGCAGCGCGCGGGTCGCCTTGATCGGCATCCGCTTGATGCCCGGCTCGCTCGCCTTGCCGCCCGACCAGCCGGTGTTGACGAGCCAGCAGGTCGCGCCGCCATCGGCGATGCGCTTCTTGAGGAGGTTGCCGTACACGCTGGGGTGGCGCGGCATGAACGCGGCGCCGAAGCAGGTGCTGAAAGTCGCGGTCGGTTCGGTCACGCCGATCTCGGTACCGGCAACTTTGGCGGTGTAGCCCGAGAGGAAGTGGTACATCGCCTGGTCGGGGGTGAGCCGCGCGATCGGAGGCAGCACGCCGAAGGCATCGGCGGTGAGGAAGATCACGTTCGAGGGAGGCGGCCCGAGGTTCTTTTCGCTCGTGTTCGGGATGAACTCGATCGGATAGGCGCCGCGCGTGTTCTCGGTCTTGCTGTCGTCGGTGAAGTCGAGTTCGCGGGTTTCGGGATCCATCGTCACGTTCTCGAGGATCGTGCCGAACATCTTGGTCGTCGCGTAGATCTCCGGCTCGCCTTCGGCCGAGAGGTTGATCATCTTCGCGTAGCAGCCGCCCTCGAAGTTGAAGATCGCGGTGTCCGACCAGCCGTGCTCGTCGTCGCCGATCAGCGTGCGGCTCGCATCGGCCGAGAGCGTGGTCTTGCCGGTGCCCGAGAGGCCGAAGAAAATCGCGCTGGTGCCGTCGGCGCCGATGTTGGCCGAACAGTGCATCGGCATCACGCCCTGCGCGGGCAGCAGGAAGTTCAGGAGGCCGAATACGCCCTTCTTCATCTCGCCCGAGTATTCGGTGTTGCCGATCAGGATCAGCTTCTCGGTGAAGTTGACCGCGATCACGGTGTCGCTGCGGCTGCCGTGACGCTCCGGGTCGGCCTTGAAGCTCGGCAGGTTGATGATCGTGTATTCGGGCACGAAGCCCGCCAGTTCGTCGGTCGTCGGGCGGACAAGCAGCGTGCGGATGAAAAGGTTGTGCCAGGCCATCTGGTTGATAACGCGCACGTTGACCCGGTATTCGGGCTGGCTGCCGCCGAACAGGTCGGCGACGTAAAGCTCTTCCTGACCCTTCAGGTGGGCGAGGAAATCGGCCTTGAGGTTCGCCCAGTGTTCGGGCGTCATCGGCTGGTTGATCGTGCCCCAGTTGATCGAGGTCTCGGTCGTCGCATCGCGCACGACGAACTTGTCCTTCACGCTGCGCCCGGTGAACTTGCCGGTATCGACCAGCAGAGCGCCGTCCTTGGTCAGGTGACCTTCGCGCTTGGCCAGAGCTTCTTCGACCAGGGCGGCGGTACCGAGGTTGGCCTTGATGCGAGCGTCGGTCGCAAGGCCCTGTTCGGACAGGGAGTGGGCAAGCACGGCGGTCAAACAGATTCTCCAGGCTCTGAAACGGTCAAGCTGGCTCCGCGCTTTTCGTGCTGTCGTGCATACGAATGCGCAGGCTCGTTGGCCCGGCGCATAGTCGGCAATCCGATTCCCGTCAAACCCGCGCAAGGCGTAGCGGAGATGCGAATTATTGTGCGCCCTCAAGACGCAGCATTGGCGCGTTGCCGAGCGCGTTCCCAGCGGCTAGGCAAACGGCCATGCAGGCCGATGCCACAGAGCCGTTTTCCGGCGGAGGAACCGATACGTCCGACCGCACCACCATCGCCCTTGTGGACGATGACCGGAACATCCTGACTACCGTCTCGATCGCGCTGCAGGCCGAAGGGTACGCGACCCGCGTCTATTCGGATGGCGAGGCTGCGCTCAAGGCAATCAGCGAGAACCCGCCCGACCTTGCCGTGTTCGACATCAAGATGCCGCGGATGGATGGCATGGAGCTCCTGCGCCGGGTGCGCGACCAGCACTCCGCGCTGCCGATCATCTTCCTCACCAGCAAGGACGACGAGGAGGACGAGGAGGCCGGATTCGAACTCGGCGCCGACGATTACATTGCCAAGCCCTTCTCGCTTCGCCTGCTGATCGCCCGCATCCGCGCAATCCTGAAGCGAAGCGGTGCGGCCGACCTGACCGAAGGACCCGGTGCGGCGGAGCCCGGCCAGGTGATCGAGCGCGGCCGGTTGCGGATGGACCCGGCGCGCCATCAGGTGACGTGGGAAGACCGCCCGGTTTCGCTCACCGTCACCGAATTCCTCATCCTCGAAGCGCTCGCCCAGCGCCCCGGCGTCATCAAGAGCCGCAACCAGTTGATGGACGCCGCCTATCCCGACGACGTCTTCGTCGACGACCGTACGGTGGACAGCCACATCAAGCGAATGCGCCGCAAGTTCCGCAGTGTGGACCGCGAATTCGGCGCGATCGAAACGCTCTATGGCGCAGGCTACAGTTTTGCCGATGGGTGATCCGCGTCGTGGCTGACGGGCCGGCGGGGATCGGGCGCTTCACTCCCGGCGGGCGCCTGTCGCTAACCCCGCGAATCCTGATCATCAATTTGCTGCCGCTGCTGCTACTGGGCGGCGGGGTGTTCTACCTCGACAGCTACCGCAAGCAGTTGCTCGACGAGCGCTACATGCTCGCCAGGGTCGAGGCGCAGATCACCGCCGAGGCGCTGGCGGGCGCCAGCCGCGAGCGGCAGGAGGCGCTGCTCGTCCAGATCGGCAAGGAACAGAAGATGCGCCTGCGCATGTTCGATTCCGAGGGGATGCTGTGGGCCGACAGCTTCCAGCTCGCCGATCCGAGCTTTGCGTTCGACAAGCCCGGCGACGAAACCTGGCAGGAGAACCTCGCCCGCTGGATGGACCGCGCGGTCGACACCGTCGTCGGGGCGGATCCGATCATCGATTATGCCGAGCCGGACGAAACGAACGCGGACGCCTGGCCCGAATTGAAGCGCGCGCGCGAGGAGAACCTTACGCGTATCCAGCTCCGCGACGCGAGCGATGGCACCCCGGTGATCAACACCGCCACCCCGGTCGGCCTGCGGGGGGCGAGCCTGCTGACCACCCGCAACGCGGTCGACATCACTCTGCAGGTGCGTGAAGCCCGAACCACGCTCATCTCGGCGGTGCTGCTCGCGCTCGTCATGTCGACGCTGCTGTCGCTCTACATGGCGCGCACGATCGTCAGTCCGCTGCGGATGCTGGCCAGTGCGACGAACCGCGTAAGGCAGGGGCGCGAACGCCAGGTCGAGGTGCCGCGGCTGCCGATGCGCCGCGACGAGATCGGCCAGCTCGCCCGCGCGATCGCGGACATGACCGACACCTTGCGCCACCGGATCGATGCGGTCGAACACTTCGCCGCCGACGTTGCGCACGAGATCAAGAACCCACTCGCCAGCCTGCGCAGCGCGGTCGAATCGCTCGCGACGGTCAAGGATACGGCGCTGCGCGAGCAGCTCAACGCGATCGCCGCGCACGATGTGCGGCGGATTGATCGCCTCGTCAGCGAGATTTCCGAAGCGAGCCGGATCGATGCCGAGCTTTCGCGCGCGACGTTCGAATCGATCGATCTCGTGGCCCTGGCGCAGAACATCGTCGGCCGGCGCGAGGCGCGCGACGAGAACGCAGGCCGGCCGGTCGCGATGGCCTGGCCTGCGGGCGGCGCGCGGGTGATGGGCGTTCCGGTCCGGCTCGAGCGGGTGATCGACAACCTGCTCGACAATGCCGTGTCGTTTTCGCCTCCTGGTGCGTCGATCGACCTCGCCATCGAGAGACTCGACGGCCTCGTGACGCTGACCGTCTGCGACCGCGGCCCGGGCATTCCGGAAGAGACCCGCGAGAAGGTGTTTCGCCGGTTTCACTCGGATCGACCCGAGAGCGAAGGGTTCGGCCAGCACAGCGGCCTCGGCCTCGCGATCGCGCGCACCATCGCCGAGGCGCACGACGGCACGCTGATCGCCGAATCGCGCGCCGACGGAGCAAGCGGCGCGTGCATGATGCTGACCATCCCCGATCCCGACGCGGCGGCGCGGCGGTGATCCTTTACCAGGCGACCGCGGTGGCGATCGACGGTCGCGCGGTGCTGATCGAGGGACATGCGGGCGCGGGCAAGACGACGTTGGCGCTGGCGCTGATCGATCGAGGCGCCGTGCTCGTGGGCGATGACGGTGTCGCGCTGGAAGTGCGCGGCGGTGCGCTGTGGGCCTCGCCTCCGCCCGCGACCGCTGGCCTGATCGAGGTGAGGGGCGTGGGCATCGCCACCGTGCCCGCGATGTCCGCACCGGTCGCGCTGGTCCTGCGCGCAACCGACGATCCGCCGCGCTTCGTCGAAGGCGCCGCCTCGGCCGATCTTGTCGGAGTCGCAATCCCCGTTCTCGACTTCGACGTGCGCGGCGCGGCCGCCGTGCTGCGCGCGGAGTACGCGCTCAGACTCCACGGCCTGCCCCGGCTTGGGGCGGATTGAGCGCCGCGCTTCCCTTCCCGCCCGGAAGGAGTCACAAGTCGCGCCGTGACACTCGATCCCCCGCCCGATCCAGCCCGCCAGCGCGTGATCCTCGTTACCGGCCTCTCCGGCGCGGGCAAGACTACCGCATTGCGGGTGCTGGAGGACCTGGGGTGGGAGGCGATCGACAACTTCCCGATCCGCCTGCTCGACCGACTTGTCGGCGCGGCCATTCCGCCCGAGGGGGAGTCCCGCCCGCCGCTCGCGATCGGGTTCGACTCGCGCACCCGCGGATTCGTACCCCACGATGTCATCAACCGCGCGAAGAAGCTCGCCGAGCGATCCGACCTCGCGATCACCACGCTGTTTCTCGACTGTAGCGGGGCGGAACTCGAACGGCGCTACAACGAGACGCGCCGCCGCCACCCGATGGCGCAGGGCCGCCCCGTCATCGAAGGCATCCAGGCCGAGCGCGAACTGATGGAGCCGATGCGTCGCTGGGCGGAGGCGGTGATCGACACCAGCGCGCTGTCGGCAAGCGACCTCCAGCAGGCGATCCGCGACCGTTTTGCCGACGATCCCGCCGCGGGGATGACGGTAACCGTCTCTAGCTTCGGCTTTTCGCGCGGAATGCCGCCGCTCGCCGACCTGGTATTCGACATGCGCTTCCTTGCGAACCCGCATTGGGATCCCGAGTTGCGGCCTCAGACCGGGCTCGACGGTCCTGTGGCGGAATTCATTCGCAAGGACCCGGCGTGGGACGAGGCATTCGGCCGGATTCGCGACCTACTGCTGATGCTGCTCCCGCGCTACGGATCGCAGGGAAAGACCTACGTGAATATCGCGTTCGGATGCACCGGCGGGCGGCATCGCTCGGTCCATACCGCCGAGGCCATCGCCGAGGCCTTGCGCGGAGAGGGTTTTTCGCCCACTGTCGTGCATCGCAATCTGGGTTCGCGCGCCGCAGACCAGCTCGAAGGGCAGCCGCAGGCATGACGAACCCGCAACAAACGGGCGCTGCAAAACCGGCCAACGGTTCGCAACCTTCTCGCAGGCAGAGCATTCTTTTCACATGATCGGACTGATCCTGGTCACCCACGGTCGCTTGGCCGAGGAATTCGTCAGCGCGATGGAGCACGTGGTCGGCCCGCAAGAGGCGATCGCGACCATCTGCATCGGCCCCAGCGACGACATGGAGCGCCGCCGCGACGAGATCGCCAAGGCGATTCGCAAGGTCGATTCAGGCGAAGGCGCTATCATCCTCACCGACCTTTTCGGCGGAACACCCTCGAACCTCGCCATCTCGCTTCTCGATGCGGGCCGGGTCGAGGTGATCGCGGGGATCAACCTGCCGATGCTCATCCGCCTTGCCGGTGCGCGCAAGTCGTTGCCGGTCACCGCCGCGGTGTCCGCCGCGCGCGACGCGGGAAAGAACTACATCACCATCGCTTCCGAGTTCCTCTCAGCCGACGCCTGCCTCAAGAAGAAGGCCGCTCTGTGAGAGGTGCGAACGAAGTTCGGCGCACCTGCACCATCGTCAACCAGCGCGGCCTCCATGCCCGCGCCAGCGCCAAGTTCGTCAACGCGGTCGCCGCGCTGCCGGCCGATTGCAAGGTCGTGGTCACGAAGGACGGCAACGAGGCGGTCGGCGGCTCGATCCTCGGCCTCATGATGCTCGGAGCGGCGAAGGGCGACGCGGTCGACGTTATCGTCAGCGGCAGCGACGCCAATGCCGTTCTCGCCCAGCTCTGCGCGATGATCGACGACGGCTTCGGGGAAGACTGATGCCGGCGACCGGCCGGCGCACGATCACCGGCTTTTCCAATCCCACCGTCAAGGCTCTCCGGGCCCTGCGCGACAAGAAGCATCGCAAGGCATCGGGTCAGTTCCTCGCCGAAGGCCTGCGCCTCCTCACCGACGCTCGCGAATCGGGACACTTGCCGCGGACACTGGTCATGGCCGAGGGCCGCGACGATCACCCGCTGCTCGCGGCACTCGAAGCCGATGTCCTGGCGGCCGGCGGCGAGGTGATCGAAACCAGCGGCGACATCCTCGGCAAGATCACCGGCAAGGACAATCCGCAGGCGGTCGCGGGAATGTTCGACCAGTGGGACACCGGCCTGGCGGCGCTGGACCGGACCAGCGCGCCATTGGTCCTCGTCGCCCAGGCGCTACGCGATCCGGGCAACCTCGGCACCATGCTCCGCACCGCAGATGCCGTCGGCGCGGGCGGTCTGGTGCTCATCGACGACTGCGCGGACCCTTTCTCGGTCGAGGCCGTGCGCGCGAGCATGGGCGCGGTCTTCACCGTCCCGATCGCGCAGGCGCGGTGGGACGAATTCCTGCCGTGGCTGCGCGGCGGCGAGGGCCAGCTCGTAGCGGCGTCGCTCCGCGATGCGGTGCCCTATCGCGGCGCGGCTTACGCGCGCCCGTGCTTCGTCCTTGTCGGCAACGAATCGCGGGGACTGCCCGGGGACTACGAATTGGCCTGCGACCTGCGCGTAACGATGCCGATGAAGGGCCGCGCCGACAGCCTCAACGCTGCGGTCGCGGCCGCTGTGCTGGCCTATGAGGTGCTGGCGGCGATCGGCGACTAGTCCCCGGCGACGAGGCTGGTGAAGCTCCACTTGCCGTCGCGGCTCGAGGCGATGATCCGGTAATCCAGCGGACTGCGCAGCTTGTCGCTGGCGATGTAGCCCGCTTTCCCGTCGCGGGTCTCGACCTTCTGGAATTCCGCGTCTGGCTGCAATCCCGCACTGAGCGTGACGAAATCCCACGAGACCGATGCGAGTTGCGGCGCGTCGTCAGCGGCGGCTCGCCACAGCGGCACGCCTTCGCCCGTCACCAGCATCTCCATGGCCGTTTCGACATCCGCTAGGGGCTGCGCGGCGACCCACGGGATGGTCACCCCACCCTCTGCATTGACGCCGCAACCGAGCGTGGTGAGTTCGGCGAGGTCGCTCCACAGGCCCGACTTGCTGTCCGCGAGGCGCTTCCGCAGCTCGGCGGTGCCCGCCCCGCCCCCGAAGTCGAGCACGACATCGGGCGCGGCGAGCGCAATGAGCTGCTCGGCATTCTTCGCTTGAATCGCGGTGACGAGCGCCGCCCGGAACTCTTCGGCCCCCGGCTTCTGACCGCAGTCTTCGCGGGGGGCGTAAGCCCCCTGGGCAAGCTTCGCCGGAGCCGTTCCTTCGACCTTTTCGACGACCTCGTCGGTGGCGTCGCGTATGGTCTCCGACGGCGCGTTTTCCTGGCTGCACGCGGCAAGGACGGCGAGCAGCGCGAGCGCCGCGGTTCTGGTTCCAGGTATCCTCATCGCCTCATCCGTAGCGGCCAAGTGCCCGAGGAAACAACCTAATCCTGCTGCGCGGGTTCCGTCTCACCAGCCTCGACATAGCGCGGCGCCGCCTCCACCAGCGGCACTTCTTCGATCTCACGCTTGCCGATCTCGATGCCCTTTTCAGCAAGGCGGCGACCAGACGTGAGAACATTGCGTTCAAAGCTGCCCACAAAATCATTATACTTGCGAACCGCGCGATCAAGATTGACGCCAACGCCCTTCAAGTGATCCGCTGCTACCCGTAACCGATCGTAGAGCTCGGCCCCGGCGCGTCCGATCTCCACCGCCTCGCGGGCGATCGTGTCCTGCCGCCAGACCTGCGCGACGGTGCGCGCGATCGCCACGAGATTGGTGGGAGTCGCCAGCAGCACCTTGTTGCGGAACGCGAAATCCCACAGTTCGGGATCGGCCTCGAGCGCGGCGGCGACGAAGTGCTCGCCGGGCACGAACATCACGACGTAGTCGGGCGCCTCGTCGAACTGGCTCTGGTAGCTTTTCGCGCCCAGCGTCTGGACGTGGTTCTTCATGGCCCGCGCATGGAGTTCGAGGTGCCGCGCCTTATCGGCATCGTTATCCGCCTCGAACGCGGCCTGGTAGGCGTTGAGCGAGACCTTGGCGTCGATCACCAGCTTCTTCTGCCCGGGCACGCGGACGATCGCGTCGGGCCGCAAGCGACCCTCGTCGGTGTCCATCGAGTGCTCGAGGTCGAAGTCGGTGTGTTCGGACAGGCCGCACTGTTCGAGCACGTTCTGCAGCGCCCGCTCGCCCCAGCGGCCCCGCGCCTTGGGCGCGTTGGTCAGCGAATTGCCGAGCCGTGCCGCCTCGCGCCGGACCTCTTCCTGGCCCGCCTTCATCGATTCGATGAGGCCGGTAAGCTGGCCGAAGCCGTCCACGCGTTGCTTCTCGAGGGATGCCACCTGGTCCTCGTACGCCTTGAGCCGATCGCCGACCGGCTGGAGCAGCGCGCGGATCTTTTCCTCCGACGCCTTTTCCGAATGGCCCATCCGCTCGGCGGCTGCGGCGAGCAGCTTTTCCTGCGCCGCGCCGAGCACTTTCGCCCCGGTGTTCTCGAATTCCTTGAGTAAATTCGCACGGCTTTCCTCGAGCAAACGCTTTTGCTCGGCGAACCCGGCCGCCTGCGCCTTCAACCCGGTGAGTTCGTCGCGCGCGGCATCGAGGCTGGCCGCCAGCGCATCGGCGCGCGCCGCCCGTTCGCTCATCGTCGCAAGCTCGGGCGCCATCCGCGCGACCTTCTCGGCATGGTCCCTTGCCTCGGCATCGCGCTCGGCATGGCGGGCTTTCCAGTCCGCCACGGGGCGACCGCCGAAAAACCAGCCCAGGGCCAAGCCCGCCACGAGCGCGACCACGATCAGAACGGCAGAAACGATATCCATCGGCTAGAACATAGCCGGAACGTGGAATGTAGGAAAGCCCGGTCTCGCGATTTTCCGCAGGATCAGGCGGCGCGCAATTTCTGCAGCTTCTTCAGCGCCATCTGCCGCTTCAGGCGGCTGAGGTGGTCGATGAAGAGGATCCCTTCGAGATGGTCCATCTCGTGCTGGATGCAGGTCGCCATCAGGCCCTCCATCTGCTCCTCGTGGACCTTGCCCTCGAGGTCCTGCCAGCGCACGCGGCAGGTCGCCGGCCGGTCGACATCGGCGTAGATGTCGGGGACCGAGAGGCATCCTTCCTGGTAGGTCGCCAGGTCCTCGGCCGGATCGAGGATTTCGGGATTCACGAAGACCCGCGGTTCCTTCTTCGTCGGCTGGTGATGATGATGATGCCCGTCGTGGTTGCACGGCTCGGGCTCGGCATCCGGGTCGTCGGGCTGGAGGTCGATCACGAGCACTCGCTTGGGCACGCCGACCTGGATCGCCGCGAGGCCGATGCCGGGCGCATCGTACATGGTTTCGAACATGTCCTCGACGAGCGTCCTCAGCTCGTCGTCGAACGCCTCGACGGGGGTAGATACGGTCTTGAGCCGGGGATCCGGCACTTCGAGAATTTCACGGATAGCCATATGCGGCAGATAGTGCCGCACGCGGGATTCGGCAAGGAACCGCCGCCCGCCCACAGCGATTGCCCAAGCGTATCCGAACGAGTGGAGCGCATTGATGAGCAACACAGCCGAAATCGAGAAACTCGAAAACCGCTTCTGGCAAACCATGGTCGACAAGGACTCCAGGACCGCCGCCGGGATGATTGCCAGGGAGGGAATTGTCACCGGCCCGATGGGTGCGATGGCGATCGACCCCGCGAAATACGAGGCGATGACCGAGGAAGGCCAATGGAACCTCAAATCGTTCGAGCTGAGCGACGTGCAGGTCGTCCAGCCGTCGGACGACGTCGCCATCATCGCCTACAAGGTGCACCAGAAGGGCGACATGAAGGGCCAGGCGATGGACCTCAAATGTGTCGATTCGAGCACATGGGTCCGCGAGGACGGCGACTGGAAATGCGCCCTCCACACCGAGACGATCCTCGGCGAGATGCCGCTCACCAACTGAGCGGCGTCAACCGACCGGGCGGCGCGCGCGTTTCGGTGCGAAAAGCGATCGTGCCGTCGGCCCCCAGTTGAGCCACGCCTCCGTTACGAGGATCGGCAGGATCAGGGTGAGCCACTCCTTGGTGGTTTCCTGCAGGTCCTCGCTCGGCATGAACGCAAAGACATCGCCTTGCACCCGGTCGATGAGCCGTACCCACACGAAAGCCCCGCCGAGAGCGAATGCGCGGATCGCGAAGCGTCGATGGTTCACGAAGTCGCATCGACGAGCGGCCTGCCACGCGATCGCCGCGAACGCGAACCACAGCAGGCCGAGGATCGTCAACGGCACGCGCGATCCGGGCAGATAGAGCGTCGCGCCGAGGTAAGCCCCCAGCAATCCTGCGATCATGCAGCCTGCCAAGAAAAATCGCCCAAGCCATCGGTGGACCTCGGGCCGCGATCGCCGCAATCCGGGAATGAACTGAAACGGCGCAATGAGAAGGATCGGCGCAGCGACAAGCGCGTGCCCGATGTACCAGACCAACCGATTGAACGTTGTCGCCCCGTCTTGCAACTCAGGCGCGATGACGTCGGCCGCTGAATCGAGGAGAAAATAGACCGTCGTAAGAACGAAGGCACCCCAGAACAGATACCAGAGCGGATGGATCGGCTGGATCGGTTGCGAAGTCGTTGCCACGTTCCCAGTCCCCGCCTGCCTGCCGGGACGAAGGCTACCCCACTGGCCGGCGTGCGCGCAAGGCCTGGGCGAGCGTCCCCTCGTCGAGGTAGTCGAGTTCGCCGCCCACCGGAAGGCCATGGGCGAGCTGAGTGATCCGCACCGGAAAGCCCTCCAGCCGCTCGGCGATGTAGTGCGCGGTGGTCTGGCCTTCGAGCGTGGCGTTCATCGCCAGCACGACCTCGTCCACCCCGCCCTTGGCGACGCGCTCGATCAGCGGGCCGATCGACAGATCTTCCGGCCCCACACCATCCAGAGCCGAGAGTCGCCCTCCGAGAACGTGATAGCGCCCGGTGAACAGCTTCGCCCGGTCGAGCGCCCACAGGTCGGCGACGTCCTCCACCACGCACAGAGCACGCTGGTCGCGGCGCGGGTCGGCGCAGATGCCGCAAGGGTTGGTGGTATCGACGTTGCCGCAGGTCGTGCACTCGACGAGGCGGTCCTGCACTTCGGACAGCGCTTCGACCAACTGGCGCAGCGCGGTCTCGCGCCGCTTGACCAGCCACAGCACCGCCCGCCGCGCGCTGCGCGGGCCGAGGCCGGGCAGGCGGGCCAGCGCACCGGCCAGCGTCTCGATCTCTTGCGATGCCATGGGGCGGAAGATAGGGGCTGCGGTCCCTACGCGAAAGGTTGGTCGTCCGGTTATGCGCCCCAAATGAGAATCGTCTTCATGGGAACACCGGCCTTTTCTGTGCCGACGCTCGCCGCGCTCGACGATGCGGGGCATACCGTCGTCGCGGCCTATACCCAGCCGCCCCGCCCCGCGGGTCGCGGCAAGCAGCTGCAGCCGAGCGCGGTGCAGGTAGAGGCGGAAATCCGCCATATCCCGGTGCTGTCTCCGGTCTCGCTCAGGTCGTCCGAAGCGCAGGCCGAACTCGCCGCGTTCGAGCCGGACCTCGCGGTCGTGGCGGCATACGGGCTGATCTTGCCGCAGGCGGTGCTCGACATCCCGAAGCTCGGCTGTCTCAACGTCCACGCCAGCCTGCTGCCGCACTGGCGCGGTGCGGCGCCGATCCAGCGGTCGATCATGGCGGGCGACCAGGTGACTGGGGTCACGATCATGCGGATGGAGGCCGGGCTCGACACCGGCCCGATGCTTGCCACCGCGCGCACCCCGATCGACGACAAGACCGCGGGCGAGTTGACCGAGGAACTCGCCGAGATCGGCGCGCAGCTGATGGTCGGCACGCTGATCGACCTGCCCATGCTCCACGCCATCCCACAGGACGATGGCCAAGCGAGCTACGCGCCCAAGATCGACAAGGCCGAAGCGAAGATCGACTGGTCGGGCGATGCCGAGGCGATCGAGCGCAAGGTACGCGGGCTCGCCCCGTTTCCGGGCGCGTGGTTCGAACTCGACGGCGAGCGGATCAAGGTGCTCAAGGCGCAGGTCGTCGCGCGCGAGGGCAAGCCGGGCACCACGCTCGACGACGCGCTGGCGATCGGCTGCGGCTTTGCAGCGCTTCGCCCCGTACGCATCCAGCGCGCGGGAAAGCCGGCGATGGCGGTGGAGGATTTTCTGCGCGGCAAGCCCATCCCGGCGGGGACCTTGATCGGTTGACCCGGTTTGCGTTGACCCTTGAATTCGACGGCGGCCCGTTCGCGGGTCTTCAGCGGCAGTCCAACGCGCCGAGCGTGCAGCAGGCCGTCGAGGAGGCGGTGCTGGCGGTGACCGGCGAGACGGTCACCATGGCCGCCGCGGGTCGCACCGATGCCGGGGTCCACGCGCTGGCGATGCGCGCACACCTCGAGATCGAAAAGGCCATCGACGCGTTCCGGCTCATGGAGGCGCTCAACGCACACCTCCGCCCTGCGCCGGTAGCCGTGATCGCCTGCGAGGTGGTGCCGGACGACTGGCACGCGCGGTTCAGTTGCATCGGCCGCGCCTACGAATACCGCATCGTCAACCGCCGCGCGCCGCTGACGCTCGAAGCCGGACGCGCCTGGCACGTCGGCCCCGCGCTCGATGCGGCGGCAATGCATGAGGCGGCGCAGGCCCTCGTTGGGCTGCATGACTTCACGACGTTCCGCTCGGTCCAGTGCCAGGCGGCGAGCCCGGTGAAGACGCTCGACCGGCTCGACGTGCGGCGAGAGGGCGAGCACGTGATCGTGGAGACGGCAGCCCGCAGCTTCCTCCACCACCAGGTGCGCAGCATGGTCGGCTGCCTCGCGCTCGTGGGCATGGGTCGTTGGCAGCCGGACCGCATCGCCGAAGCACTGGCGGCACGCGACCGGCAGGCGCTCGGCCTCAACGCCCCGCCCCACGGGCTCTACTTCGTGAAAGCATTCTACAGCGCCGGAGATTAGTTTCGCCGCGCAACCCTTCCCATCGCGGGCCGCCCGGCGTAGCGAGGCGCCAGAGGACGATTGGGAAAGGATTCATTCGATGGCCAACACCGGCAAGCAGCTCTTCACCACGCTCGGCAGCGACGGCAACCTGACCGTCGAGATCGCCGATACCGAGTTCCCCGACCCGACCGGCAACCAGGTCCTGGTGAAGGTGGAGGCCGCGCCGATCAACCCCAGCGACCTTGCGCTGCTGCTCGGCGGGGCGGACCTTGCGAGCGGCACCTACACCCCCGGCAAACTCGTCGCCCCGATGCCCGAACCGATGCTGTCGGCGATGAAGGCGCGGCACGACCAGCGCCTGCCGGTCGGCAACGAAGGCGCGGGCACCGTCGTCGCGACCGGCGCCAGCGACATGGCGAAGGCGCTGATGGGCCAGCGGGTCGCCTGCGTGCCGGGCCACGCCTATTCGCAATACG
This sequence comes from Tsuneonella sp. HG094, assembly GCF_053819285.1. Lineage (NCBI taxonomy): Bacteria > Pseudomonadati > Pseudomonadota > Alphaproteobacteria > Sphingomonadales > Erythrobacteraceae > Tsuneonella > Tsuneonella sp. HG094. The sequence continues at coordinate 577,813 of NZ_JBSORA010000001.1, read as the reverse complement.
CGATTGCCGACGCCAGCATGTGCCTGCCGCTCGGCGACCACAGCGCGGAAGCCGGCGCGTCGAGCTTCGTCAACCCGATGACCGCGCTGGGCTTCGTCGAGAATGCGAAGATGGACGGCCAGAAGGCGATCGTCCACGCGGCGGCCGCTTCAAACCTCGGCCAGATGCTGCTCAAGATCTGCCAGGAAGACGGGATGGAACTCGTCAACATCGTCCGCAAGCCCGAGCAGGAGGCGCTGCTGCGCGACCTCGGCGCGAAGTGGGTGGTCGACAGCTCGTCGCCCGATTTCATGGCCAAGCTGTGCGAGGCGATCGACGCGACCGACGCCTATTACGGGTTCGACCCGATCGGCGGCGGCACCACCGTCGATGCCTGTTTCCGCGCGATGGAGCGCGTCGCGGCGGGCAAGATGAGCACCTACAACCGTTATGGTTCCAACCAGCAGAAGACGATGCACATCTACGGCCGGCTCGACACCGGGCCGACAATCCTCACGCCCGCCTACGGCTTCGGCTGGACGCTCAAGGGCTGGCTGCTGACCCCGTTCCTCGCAATGGCCGGAACCGACACGATGCTGCGGATGCGCCAGCGCGTGCTCGACAATCTGTCGACGACGTTCGCGAGCAGCTACAAGACGCGCGTCACGCTGGAACAGATGCTCGAGCAGGACGCGGCCACCGATTATCGCCAGATGAAGACCGGCGAAAAGTACCTCGTCACGCCGTGGGGGTAGAAGCACCGGGCCCGGAATAAATCCGGGCTGACTGTCGAAGGGCGAGTTGCCATCACTTCGTCACCCCGGACCTGTTCCGGGGTCGGTGCTCGTTCTGCCCTTATCGCCTGTCGAATTCGACCTGCAGGCGGGCGCGATCGGCGATCCCGCTTGCGAGGCACACCTGCAGCAGGATACGCGCCTTGGCCGGCCCCAGCCCGCGCGCCGCGACGAAGCCGAGCGCGTCGTCGTCCACCTCGAGATTGCGGTCGACCGAGCCTTGGTCGACTCGGCTCGAGCGGACGACCGGCACCTCGGTCGCGGATAGGGCGTCGATCACCGCGCCGCTCGCGTTGCCCTGCCCCAGTCCCGCGAGGACGATACCTTGATCGCCGCTTCCCAGCGCGCAACCGACGGTGTCCGCCTCCATCCCGGCATAGGCATACAGGATCGCGACCTTCGGCAGCGTATCCGGCCACGCGAACCGCGCGCCCCGCCCCGTCCGGTCGGGCGGGCCGAACCAGTCGAGCGAAGTCGGCGTCACGTTGGCGATCGGTCCGCGCGGAAAGCCGCGAAACGCCTCCGCCCCGCCGGTCGCCGCCTTGCGCACGTCGATCGCGGCGAAGACCTGATCGCTCATTACGACGAGCACGCCCCGCCCCGCCGCCTGCGCGTCGCCCGCCACGCGCACCGCGTTGGCGAGGTTGCGCATCCCGTCGCTGCCGACCGCGTCGGCCGGCCGCATCGCCCCGACGAGGATCACCGGCTTGCCCGCGGGCAGCGTGAGGTCGAGCAGAAACGCGGTCTCCTCGGCGGTATCGGTGCCGTGGGTCACGATGACGCCGTCGACCGCTTCGTCGGCAAGCGCGGCGGAAACCTCGCGGTGAAGCGCATCCCACTGGATCCAGCCGATGTCCTGCGATCCGATCGCGGCGATGTCGCGCCCATCGAAGCTGGCGTCGAGGCCCAGGCCCTCGGCCGCCTCCAGCAGGTCCGCGACCCCGATCTGGCCGGGACGATAGGCACGCTCGGTCGCCGAACCGGCACTCCCGGCGATGGTGCCCCCGGTGGCGAGCAGGCGAATGCGCGGTGCTGTCATGCCCGGCGCCCTAGCCCCGATTGACCCGCCGCGAAACCCGACTAGAAGCGCCCCCGCATGCACCCGCAAACGGGGGCGATTAGCTCAGTTGGTAGAGCGCCTCCTTTACACGGAGGATGTCGGCGGTTCGAGCCCGTCATCGCCCACCATTCAGTCACTATCTTCGCCGGAAATCATTTTCTGCGGGATAGTAGACTGGCCATTCCCTCCGACATTTCCGATATTTACGCACGAGTTGGAAAGCCTTTGCGCCTTGCAAGAGACTGAATTGGTCATCAAACAGAGGGCGATATTCGGTGCAGTTTCTCTGCTGGCTAATTTCGAGGTCGGAGGATGCATTGCACTAATGTTGGCGAATTGATGCGGGTTTGATGCGCGTTTTGCAAATGCACGCTTTGCGCCCTGATGTCAGACGGAGGGCTCGGACTTCGCGGCTCTCAAGAGCGGACATCCATCATACCGAGCTTAAGAATTGAGCTAGACGCGACCCCGAACGGAGGAGGGTAGGCTAGGACACTGCGAAGCACGTGACTGCCCGATTTGTTGAACCACCCAGCCGAGGTGACTATCTTGAACCCGCATCCGCGCTTGCTTTAGAGCGTTGAAGATTGCGTCGGAAACCTGCCTGTTATGCATTTCACTCAATAGGTGTGTGCGATAAAGGGCCGGCGGGGCGGCTTGCTGGAAGCATCGGGATCAGAGTAAGCCGGGCAGCCTAAGAGCCCCTGCTTTCATCCAAATCCCAGCAGCTCGCGTTGGCTCGCCCAATCTAGAGGCAGGTTGTTGACACGCGCCAGGAACTGGCGGTTCATATGTGAAGGCTGCTTCCCATCGAGAATGGCGACGGTAATGTCGGGCGGCAGATAGGCAAGGCGCAGCAGCCTGCAGAAATACTGCTTCGATAGACCAAGGCGGTCGGCTGCGGCATCAATCGAGCCAATGGCTGGATCTTCTATTACTGCCCTCGCCTGGACCGCGCGGACAATCAGCTTGATGAGTGAGGGATCTCGCCGTGCCTCGGCCCACCCCTGTCCCGGCGCATTGATCCTTACCTCACCGCCGCAGTGGATAAATTCCGCCCCGATGGTGACAGGTTCATCTGTTCCGGCGAAGAGGATTTCGACCCGATCAGAGTCAACCTTCACCCTCTCGACGTATTCAAGGACGAGCTCGCGTGATGGAGTTGGCCCTTCCCAGCTGGCCTCGGTCTTCGTCGCCAGCTCATGGATCACCAGCTTCTCGATCTCGTTTGCAGGCAAGCGGTGGATGCGAAGTACTGGTCGTTCTTTGTCCTTCTGGCTGGCGTAATAACGATAGCGCTGCCCTTTCTTGCTTGCGTGGTCTGGGGTCATCCGCCGTCCTTCCCCATCCCAGATAATACCAGCTAGCAAGCTAGCTTGTACGGCGTGCTCTCCATATTTGCGCCTGACCCGGTTCAGCGACAATCGCGTCGCAACCTTCTCAAACGTCTCCGGGTCGATGATGCCATCGTGCTCGCCTGGATAAGATTTGCCCTGATGGGTAATCTCGCCGAGGTAGATGCGGTTTGCGAGCATCTGGTAGAGCGCGCCCCTGCTGAAGTTACAGCCCCCGTAGATCCGGCCATCCTTGAGGATGCGCTGCCTGGTTCTGATACCTTGCTCAAGAAGATCCGATTGCAGCAAATAGACCGATCCCAGTTCGAGATATCGGTTGAAGATGTATCGAACCTTCTCGGCTTCCTCGGGCACGACGAGCAGTTTGCGGTCCTTGATCTCGTACCCGAGCGGCACCACCCCACCCATCCACATGCCACGCTTCTTGGATGCTGCGATCTTGTCGCGGATACGCTCGCCCGTGACCTCGCGCTCGAACTGGGCGAAGGACAGGAGCACGTTTAGGGTCAGTCTACCCATGGAGTTGGTTGTGTTGAATGCCTGCGTGACACTGACAAAGGACGCACCGCACTTGTCGAGGGTGTCGACGATCCGGGCGAAGTCAGCCAAGCTACGGGTGAGCCGATCGACCTTGTAGACGACAATGATATCGATCTTCCCCGCTTCGACGTCCTCCATCAGCTGCTGCAAACCAGGTCGATCCATTGAACCACCTGAGAAGCCACCGTCATCGTAGAGCTCATCGATCGCTTCCCAGCCTTCATGTGCCTGGCTGAGGATGAAGGCGGCACAGGCCTCTCGCTGAGCATCCAAGCTGTTGAACGACTGTTCGAGCCCTTCCTCGGTCGACTTGCGGGTATAGATCGCGCAGCGACGGCGTTTTGGGGTGTCTCGCGTCATTCCGTGGCACCCGCCCGACCCTTTAGCCCGAAAAAGCGTGGTCCTGACCAGGCCGCACCGGTGATCTCGCGCGCAATCTGGGTAAGCGAGGAAAAGTGTCGGTCTTCGAACTCGAAGCCTTCCTCGAGCACCGTCACGCAATAGGCCTTGCCATGCCAATCGCGGACCAGTCGCGAGCCGGGTTTGAGCGATTGCGACTGGCCAATGTCAATATCGCCCTCTGTCGTGAGTTGCTCGGAAAGGCGGTCAAGCTCACGAAGTCTCGCAGGGGGCAAGCCGCCATGAAGCTTTTCCTGCAGGCGCCAAGCAATTGCGCGCTTCATCTGGCTGGGTGTCATTCCATCGACCAGAGTCTGGCCCCGGTGCAAGCGGCGCCATTCGGCCCGAAGCCGGGCTGGCGACATCGTCTCCAGCCCAGCGAGTTGTTCATCAATGTGCGCCATGCTCAGCGCTCGATGCGCCAGCAGGTTTCGCCGCTCGGGCGACATTCGCGAACCACCTCGTATCCCTTCTTGCGCAGGCCAGTCATGAAGGCGCGCGCGCTGTGCGGCTGCCAGCCGGTCGTCTCAGTCATCTCAGCCAGCGAAGCGCCCTTGGCGCGTGACAGCAGTTTCTCGACGCAGAAGGCCTTGGTTGGGCCTTTGGTCTTGGTTGGATGTGGCAAATTGGACGTTGATTCTATGGTCATCTGAGGTCTCCTTTTGGGAGCGAGCAACGTGCTGCTCCCACCGCCTCAGGCCCCATCAACCGGCTGGTTCGGGGCTGCGCCTCACCTCAGCGACGCGCTTGGACCAATGCTCGTTTTCGTTCGGAAGTCGAATGAACAATTGAGATACTTGCCGATTCTTCTGGGAAGAGGTGAAAAGAACCTCGTGATCAAATTATCGGAGGTGCGCTCGCAGATATCCGTATCTGCTGCGCAAGCTGGTGATCGAGCGGCCATCCACGTGTGGTGTACCGTCGTGACATACAGACTCAGGAACACGACAGAACGTGGAAATCATCGCACCTTCTGTTTGAAATGCACGACCATTTAGTCCACTATAGCCAAAATAGCCAATGCGGGTGTCGCTATGAAAACCATTTCCGCAAGGGATGCCAAGAACGGTTTTGGATTGCTGATCGACACTGCTTTGGTTGAGCCGGTCACTATCGAAAAGCACGGAAGGGCAGTCGTCGTCGTTGTCTCGGTCGAAGAGTATGACCGATTGTCCGCGGCTGTTGGTCAAGCGTCCCAGGCTGATGAAGAGAATCTTTGAAACCGTCAGGATGGGTCATGCGGAGGATTGAGGGGCGTGGAGTGCAAGAGAGGAAAGCTACTGGCAGTCGAATAGCTGCGGTCGATCTGTTTTGTGGTGTGGGAGGGCTGACGCGAGGCCTTGAAAAGGCAGGTATTGATGTTCGGCTAGGCGTCGACATCGATCCGCATTGCGAGTATCCCTACAATGCCAACAACAAGGCGGCTTTTCTGCTGCAATCGGTAGCAGACCTCACATCGGCGGGCTTGAACGAGATCGTTTCCGACGCCCCTTACACACTACTCGCCGGTTGTGCGCCCTGCCAACCATTCTCGACATATCAGCACAAACTCGGACCTGACGATGGACGGTGGCACCTGCTCCGATATTTCGGGCAACTGGCTGCTGAAATGAAGCCCGATTTGGTCACGATGGAGAACGTGCCCAATCTCGCCAAGCAATCGATTTTTTCCGAGTTCATCAAGTTCTTGGAAGTCAGTGGATTCCATGTAAGCCATCAGGTCGTGAATTGCGCAGACTACGGTGTCCCGCAGCAGCGGCAAAGGCTTGTTTTGCTGGCATCCAGACTTGGACCGATAAATCTCATCTCGCCCCTGTATGAGGGACGGCACAAGACCGTTCGAGAAGCCATACATGCCTTGCCACAAATCCGGGCGGGAGGCGTTTGTTCGGAGGACCCGCTCCATCAATCGTCCGAACTGTCCGACCTCAACCTAGAGCGCATTAAAGCTTCGAGGCCTGGCGGTACATGGCGAGACTGGGACAGCGATCTCGTTGCAGACTGCCACAAGCGAAGCAGTGGGAAAACATATCCTAGCGTTTACGGGCGGATGGTCTGGGACGAACCGGCACCCACAATGACCACTCAATTCTTCGGTTTCGGGAATGGGCGCTTCGGACACCCGGAACAGGATCGTGCAATCTCGCTGAGAGAGGGGGCGATACTTCAAAGCTTCCCGAAAGGTTACAAATTCGTGGCCAAGGGCGAGCCCGTCTATCGAAAGATCATTGGTCGCCTCATCGGCAATGCCGTGCCGGTGAAACTCGCCGAAGCTGTCGGCAAGAGTGTTGTTCGGCACGTGGAGGAGTATTCCAAGCCGGCGAAACGGGCTGCGTAATGTCCAGCGCTGCTTCCGCAACCAGAGAAGTCGAAGCTCCAGTAGTAGCGCCGCCCGAACCGGGCCAACTCGTCGAAGTGCGAAGACGCCAGTGGGTGGTTGCCGATGTGGAGGCTTCCGTTGGCGAAGGCCATCTCCAATCACGCCAACATTGTTTGACCTTGGCGTCGATAGACGAAGACAGTCTCGGTGAAGAACTCGAAGTCATATGGGAGATCGAACCCGGAGCTCATATCATCGAGAAAGCCGGCTTGCCCTCGATCACTGGCCGAGATGGAACCGAACGCCTCGAAGCATTTTTGGATGCCGTCAGATGGGGAGCGGCGACGAACGCCGACCGTGGCTTCTTGCAAGCGCCGTTTCGAAGTGGCGTAAGCATCGAAGATTTCCAGCTCGATCCGTTGGTTCGTGCGATCGATATGGCGCGAGCCAATCTCTTGATCGCGGACGACGTCGGTCTCGGCAAGACGATCGAAGCCGGATTGGTCATCCAAGAATTGTTGCTGCGTCACCGCGCGCGCACCGTGATGGTAATTTGCCCCGCATCGCTTCAGGAAAAGTGGCGCATCGAAATGCTCGAAAAGTTCGGGCTCGAATTCCAGATCGTCAACACCGACTACATCAAGGAGCTCAGGCGCAACCGCGGCATTCATGCGAACCCCTGGACTTCGTATCCCCGCCTCATCGTCTCCGTGGATTGGCTGAAATCTGGCGAGCCGCTGCGGACGTTGCGCGATGTCCTGCCACCTCATGCAAGCTATCCTCGCAAGTTCGACATTTTGGTGGTCGACGAGGCTCATAATGTCGCTCCGGCGGGGTCGGCGCATTATGCGCTCGAAAGCCAGCGCACTCGTCTCATTCGAAGAATTGCGCCGCATTTCCAGCATCGCCTGTTCCTCACCGCCACGCCGCACAACGGCTATACGGAATCATTCACCTCGCTCCTCGAATTGCTCGACGATCAACGATTTTCGCGGAACATCCTGCCGGACGATAAGCAGCTCTCGCAAGTGATGATCAGGCGACTGAAAACTGACTTGGTCGATAGCGAAGGCAAGCCGCTCTACCCGAAACGAAACCTTCAAGCCCTTTCCGTGCCGTTCACCGACGACGAACGAGCGATTCATCAGACGCTCGACGCCTATTGCAAGAGCCGAGAGCAGACATCGCGTGACGCCGGCTTCGCAGGCACGAAGTTCGTCAACAGTTTGCTCAAGAAACGACTGTTTTCCTCGCCAGCCGCCTTCGCGTCGACTTTGGAGAAGCACTTCGCGACGCTGACTTCGGACAAACCCGCTCGAAAGAACGACTCCATGGCGGAGCGTATCTTGAGGAAAGCGATCCAAAAGGCAGAGGAAGACTATGCGGACGACGGACAGGCCGAAACGGCACAGGAAGAAGCCGTAGAAGAGGCGAGCAAGCGTGCAGCGCCGCTGACCGGTGAAGAGCTCCGCCTTCTCGACCGAATGCGCGATTGGGCGCACAGGAATGCACAGCGAGCGGACTCGAAAGCCCGTGCGATTGTCGATTGGATCGGAGCCAATCTCAAGACGAGCGGGGAATGGACTGACCGGCGAGTCATTCTTTTCACCGAATACCGCACGACCCATCAGTGGCTCCACCAAATCCTCGCAGCGAACGAGTTTGGTGGCGACAGGCTCGCGGTGATTCATGGGGGAATGGATCACGACGAACGCGAAGTCGTGAAAGCGGCTTTCCAAACGAACCCCAAGGATGCCCCGGTTCGCATTCTCCTGGCGACCGATGCCGCTTCCGAGGGGATCGACTTGCAGAATTATTGTAACTGCATGATCCACATCGAAATTCCTTACAATCCGAACGTGATGGAACAGCGGAACGGCCGGATAGATCGTCATGGGCAGCGCCACGACGAAGTCTTGATCTGGCACCCTGTCGACGGAGGTGCGGCCGACGAAGACAGTCTGGGCGGCCATAAGGACGACATCATTCGTGCGCTCCGGAAGCTCGAAGCCATGCGTGAAGATATGGGAAGTGTGAATCCCGTTATCGCGCCGCAATTGGCCGGTCTGATCGAAGGCACAAGACGAGAGCTGGACACGCGCGAGGCAGAAGCGCGGGCGGCAAAAGCGAAGCGCTTCGTTCGTGCAGAGAGGCAACTCAAGGAACGCATCGCGCGATTGCACGAACGCCTCCAGGAAACGCAAAAGGACTTTCACCTTACCCCAGACCGTATCTGCGCCGCGGTGAAAGCCGGTCTTGCATTGGCTGAGAAGCCTCCACTCATTCCAGTAGAACTCGAAGGCGCCCCTTCAGGAGCGGTTTTCGAAATGCCGGCCCTGACCGGTTCATGGGCGCGCTGCATGGAAGGTCTAAGGCATCCCTATACGGGCAAATTGCGACCCATCACTTTCGATCATGCCGTCGCCAAGAATCGTGACGACGTCGTTCTGATCCATCTCAACCATCGCCTCGTTCAAATGTGCCTTCGACTGATGCGGGCGGAGGTCTGGGCGCAGGACGACGTGAAGAAGCTAAACCGCGTCGACGTCCGAACGGTTCCGGATACCGATTTGGACGAACCCGCGGTCGTTCTCGTTTCGCGTTTGGTCATAACGGGCGGCAACCACCACAGGCTTCACGAGGAACTGACGGTGGCTGGCGGCTATCTCAAGGAAGGCAGTTTCGCACGCGAACAGCGTGTCACGCAGGTCAATGAATGGCTCGCTGCGGCTTCCGATTGCGAAATCTCGCAATCATTGTTCGATGGCCTGGCCGGCCGCTTCTCGAAGCAAGAGGAAGCGCTCTTGCAGACTGTAGAGGCTCGATCGCGCGATCGCCTCCGCAATCTCGAATCCACGTTGGAAAACCGCAAACAACAAGAGATCAAGAACATCCGCACTGTTCTGAGCGAGCTCGCCAAAGCGATAGAGGCCGAATTGAAGAAGGATACGGAGCCTCAACAGTTAGCCTTGTTCAGTGAAGACGAGAGGTTGCAGGTGCGTCGCGATACGGATTCACTCCGGGCGCGTCTGGCCCGAATACCAGCCGAAGAGACCGAAGAAATCGCTGCCATCGAGCAGCGCTACGAGGGCTTCGCAGCAAGGACATTCCCGGTTGCGGTCATCTTTCTCTTGCCGAAATCGCAGGCGCGGGAGGGCGGCGTATGACCACTACGAGTCAACACGCCGAATGGCTGTCCCTGATCGATATTTCGGGTCCCTTTTTGGCAGAGCCTGTCCTCAAGGAGGCGTTCCCGCAGGGCTTGGAGGAGATCGAATCCTCCAAACGTAGAACGCTTCGCCAGGCCTATGACGAGTGGCGCGAAGCTCATGAACTCGACGATCCTGACCTACCAGCCCTTCACGCAGCGTGGGTCGATCTCGTTCTTCGCCAAGGGCTCGAATTAGATGAAGACGGGACTGGGGACGTATTCAAGGCCCAGGCTGATTTGCCGGAATCCGTCCGTTGCGACATTCCCGAACGCGGTGTCACTTTGCGTCCGGACTATGCGGTCGTGAACGACCAAAAGGCCGACGAGCCCTTGATGCTCGTATCCGTCTATGAACCGTTCACTGCACTGGACGAGCCATTGAAGATCGACGGTTGGCCGGCCAGCCCCTCCGAACGCATGGTCGAGCTGTGCCGAGCGAACGGAGTTCGGCTGGGGCTTGTCACAAATGGCGAGCGCTGGATGTTGGTCGACGCTCCTGTCGGTGCGGTAACGAGCTTTGCCAGTTGGTACGCCAATCTTTGGGGGCAAGAACCGAAGACCTTGCAAGCGTTCGTCAATCTCCTCGGAGTCAGGCGCTTCTTCGTCGATCGTAGCGAACAACTGCCTGCGCTCTTGGACGAGTCCCTCAAACTTCAAGACGAAGTTACCGATGCGCTCGGCGAACAAGTGCGCAGAGCTGTCGAGGTGCTGATTCAAAGGCTCGATCGGGCCGACCTGGACTTGAATCGAACGCTCCTGGATGGCGTCACCCCGACAGAGCTATATGAGTCTGCTCTGACGGTGATGATGCGAACCGTCTTTTTGCTTTCGGCGGAAGAGCGCGGCCTCCTCTTGTTGGGAGACGAACGTTACGAGGCCAACTACGCGGTTTCGACTTTGCGTATGCAGCTACGCGGCGAGGCCGAAGAAATCCTCGAACGCCGGCAGGATGCATGGTCACGGCTATTGGCGATCTTCCGAGCTGTTTACGGAGGCATTGAACACGAGGCGATGCGATTGCCTGCTCTTGGGGGATCGCTGTTCGACCCGGACCGCTTTCCGTTCCTGGAAGGTCGCTCGAAGGGCTCGTGCTGGAAAACCGATCCGGCGAGGCCGCTCCCGATCGACAATCGGACGGTCCTTTTGCTGCTTGACGCCGTTCAGCTCCTCCAAGGAAGAACGCTTTCCTACCGTGCGCTCGATGTCGAGCAGATTGGCTACGTTTACGAAGGCCTGCTCGAACGTACCGTGGTGCGCGCCAAGGATGTGACGCTCGACCTCGATGCGACAAAGAACGCCAAGAAGCCATGGGTCACGCTCGACGAGCTGGAAGATGCCGCAGCGAAAAGTGACGCTGCGGTTGCGAATTTGCTCAAGGAGCGAACCGGCAGTGCCGCAAGCCGGGTATCGAACGATCTTGCGAAGAAGGTCGAAGAGGCCGAGGCTGACAAGCTGTTGACAGCTTGCCATGGCGATCAAGTGCTGCGCGATAGCATCAGACCTTATTTTCACTTACTGCGTTCTGATAGTTGGGGTTATCCGCTCGTTTATCCGGTCAGAACCTTCATGGTCACAACGGGCGCGGATCGTCGGGAGACCGGAACGCACTACACACCCAAGTCGCTTACCGAAGCTATCGTCAAAGAGACTTTGGAGCCGATCGCTTATGTCGGTCCGGCAGAGGGCAAACCAAGAGAGGAATGGAAGCTCAAATCTCCCGCAGAAATCCTTGATCTCAAAGTTTGCGATCCAGCAATGGGGTCCGGAGCGTTTCTGGTTCAAGTATGTCGCTGGCTCTCCGAGCGTCTCGTTGAAGCTTGGAGCGAAAGCGAGGCTTCCGGAAACGCACTTACAGCGGAAGGAATCGTGGTCGAGAAACGCAACGGTCACGAGCCACTTCGAGACGACCCGGAAGAGCGACTGCTCACTGCCCGACGTTTGATTGCTGAACGCTGCTTATACGGCGTGGATATGAATCCGCTTGCTGTCGAGTTGGCGAAGCTCTCGATTTGGCTCGTCACGCTTGCGAAGGGGCGGCCATTCGGCTTTCTCGATCACAACCTACGTTCTGGAGACAGCCTTCTAGGTATCACCGATCTCGACCAGCTGCTCTACCTCGACATACAGCCCGGCAAGGGCAGTACGAAAAAGTTGTTCGCCGCCAAGATAGATCAGGCTGTGACCGACGCGATATCTCTCCGCTCGGAGCTAAGAAGCAAGCCAATTCGCGATATCCGTGACATTGAAACGATGTCGACTCTGGACGCAGAGGCGAGGGGAAAACTCGTCCTGCCCGAATTGATCGCCGATGCCCTAATTGGTGATGTTCTCGCCGCTGGAGGCAAGAAAGCCAAGTTGACTGGCCTGTCTATTGAAGCGGGCGAAGCGATTAACGGCAGCGCGGAAGCTGCGGCATCACTACGTAAACGCGCCGTGTCTGCGCTGAGTGTGGAGCTGTCTGTTGGTAGAAGCCCTAGGCAACCGTTTCATTGGCCGCTCGAATTTCCGGAAGTTTTCGCCCGCCAGGTTAGGGGCTTCGATGCCATTGTGGGAAATCCCCCATTCTTGGGAGGCAAGCGGATTGCTGGCGCCATGGGCCGAAAATACCTGAATTACCTAATAAATGTTGTCGGCGGGGGTGTGAAGGGTTCGGCGGATCTGATCGCCTACTTCTTCCTGCGAATTGTAGAAGTCTTGGGCCTCGACAGAACGACTGGCCTGATTGCCTCCAATTCGATTGCGGAGGGTGGTACGCGTGAAGTTGGCCTTGAGGGAATCAGATCTAATGGCTCTACGATCTATAGGGCTGTTTCGGGCCAAGTTTGGCCGGGGAAGGCCAATGTAGTCACAAGCCAAGTCTTTATCTTTAACGGTTTATGGACGGGGCTACGGCTCCTGGATGGCAAAGCCGTCACTTCGATCTCGGCTTATCTAACTGATCGGGACAATTGGGAGCCGGTCAAACTAGCGGTCAATCGCGGACGAGTTCACCAAGGTTCAGTTCTATTAGGAAAAGGATTTATCATTGACGCAAAGGAAGCAGCGGAGATTATTGCTTCAGACGGAAAATCGTCGCGTATTGTTTTCCCATATTTAAGTGGTCAGGATGTAAATCAGGATTCTCGGCACAACACGAATCGATGGGTAATCAATTTTTGGGATTGGGATGAAGTCAAGGCAAAGGAATTTTCACTAGCTCTATTTGAGATGCTCGAAGGTGCCGTCAAACCAGAGCGCGAGCAGATGAAGAGTATGGGCGGAAGTGCAGATACATTTTGGCGACACCTTTGGTATAGAGCGGAATTATATCATGAATTGGGGTATCATGAATACTTTTCAGATCATCCCGATGGTTGGTCACCCGAAACTAAGTCGCCCGAAACCGTCTTAGTGTTTGCGACTGGTGCTTCAAAATACCCGTGCTTCACATTCGTTAAAAACGAATATGTATTCGGTCACAGTCTGTGCGTAATCCCAAGGGCAAACTACTCTATTTTTGCGACATTATCGTCTGATATTCACGCGGTTTGGGCCTTCGAGCATGGATCACGTTTGCATGAACGTCTTCGGTACACCCATGGCGATGTTTTTGAAACATTCCCGTTTCCAGAAGGCGTGTTAGAGGGTGGTATGGGAGAATTAGCCGAGCTTGGCTGCCAGTTTTTTGTGGCGCGCAGTGAGTATATGGTAATGAATAGCAAGGGGATGACGAAATTCTATAATGATTTTCATGACCCTGATTGCGAAAACGACGCCATTATTTCTTGTCGGGAATTGCAGATTGAGATCAATGAAGCTGTTCTTTGCGCTTATAAATTTAGTAAGATAGACCTCGACATTGGCTTTCACGAAGTCGGTTATCTGCCGCCAGACAAAAGCACTCGCTTCACGATGAGCGATGCCGCGCGGGGTCAGATTTTGGCGAAGCTTGCGCTACTCAACAAGGAACGGCACGAGGCTGAGGTAAGCGAAAAAACGGCGCCGAAGTCCCGAAAATCGAAACAATCTTCCGGTCCTGATGACGCCGGCGATCTATTCGCTCGGCGGGAATGGGCGGACTAGTCGATGGTCAAAGTCGTCTCGTTCAGTGACCTGCCAACTACAGACCTCTTGGTCGACGCTGTATACGAGGGTGCGCCAGGCGGAATGTTGTCCGGCGAGGCACTTTCCAAACTGCTCCCTGGCTCGGGCAATCAAGGCGGTTTCAGGGCCTCGGGCCCTGGCGAGGCTAAGAAATTCGTCGTTCTCTACACGAGTGGAGACGATCAGGATTGGCCTGATCGACTCGACACGAGCACGGGTCAATTCGTGTATTACGGAGACAACAAAACCCCCGGACACGAACTCCACGATACGGTTCGCGGGGGGAACAAAATACTCCGCCGCTGCTTCGACCATCTGCACTCAAATCCGGCTCGAAGAGACGCAATCCCACCATTCCTCATCTTCCGGAAATATCCGACAGCAGCGAGTGCGCGATCGGTTCAATTCAAAGGATTGGCGGTTCCAGGATTTACCGGACTACCGGCGACAGCCGATTTGGTAGCGGTTTGGAAGACGACCAAGGGGCAACGGTTCCAGAATTATCAGGCGACGTTCACCGTCCTCGATACGCCCAGTATTTCTCGGGCTTGGCTTGAAGATTTGGCGTCAGATGATCGGCTGACCGATAATGCGCCGGATGCTTGGCGAGATTGGGTAAAGTTTGGCCGGTATGACGCTTTAACCGCCGAGAGCACGACGGTGATCCGAGATGCGGCTGCGCAGATCCCGGATAGCGCCGGAAAAATGGCCATACTCGATACCGTATGGCAGCACTTCAAAGATGCGCCTCGGGCGTTCGAGGCTTTCGCGGCGCACATTTTCCAAATGCACGATCAGCGAGTTATCATCGACGAGATTACACGGGCTTCTGTCGATGGGGGGCGTGATGCTATCGGGAAATATCTGCTCGGGCTGAGCGACGATCCGGTTTATGCCGAGTTCTCACTCGAAGCGAAATGTTACCGACCGCAATTGAACGGACAGACGGCCAACTCCGTTGGCGTAAAAGAGGTTTCACGTCTCATCTCAAGGATCAGACATCGTCAGTTCGGCGTGTTGGTGACGACGTCGGTCATTGGCCGGCAGGCGTACGAGGAAGTCCGCGAAGATCGCCACCCCATCATATTCATATGCGGCAAAGACATTGCCGACATCTTGACGACGAACGGCTTCAACACGCCCGAGCTCGTGGCGACCATGCTCAAGAACGAATTCGCGATCACGGGAGGCGCCGCATGACCGAAACGAATATCGGAACACATGCGCAAAACGCCTGGATCGCGGTGGGCGATGAGGGGCTTGCCAGTGCGTTCCCGTTCCCGCAATTCGCATTGACGCTAGCGATAGGAAAGAAACTCGTCGGCGGCGTTTCTGAGGGCGATTGGGTGCTCGTTGCCGACTCTGCGGGGAACGCCCTCCGCATCGGCCGTGTCTTGCGCTTACGTTCGGACTTAGATCGAACGACTATCTATTTCGATCAGGCCATAGACTGCCTCGCGGAGGCCACTCTGGCGGCCGCCGGCCTCTCTTCGCCAAGCTCTGGATCGGTCGGTCGATTGCAGTGGAGTGACTTCGTCGATGCTGTTCTGAAGCTGACAGGGAAGCCCCTAGACGAAATTCCGCTAATCGACACGCAGGCTTACATCCGCGAATTGCTCCAGCTTGCAGTCATGGACGACTTGCTCGGACCGGCGAACGGACCGGACGAGCAGATCGTCGAAATGAGCGTTCGTGATCGGTATCTCGTTGGCAAGCTCGCGCCTCAACAAAGAGGTGAAGCCGGCGGCATCGAAGGATTGGAGGGGCCGCTCGGAGTAGAGGACGAGGAAGAGCCGGACGATCTCGAAGTTCATACGGGAAGGCATGATCCCGGTGCGGAGTTCGACGGCACCACGGGCAAAGTCGATGCCGAAGCTGAAGCAGCCGAAGAGATCGATGCCGCCAGCAATCAGTCGCTCATCCCGTCGAGCCTCGGATTTACCTTTTGCGTGGACGGCGATGTCGACCAGATCGAGGTCGATGCTCGCTGGGGTCAATACACCCGCATCTATGACCATGAGCATACGAAGACCGTCAACAGAAAGATCAAGGACGCGGACGGCAACGTCGTCGAATCCAGACAGGAAGAGGTCAAGGCGAAGGTATGGCAGCGTGAGCCCTGCGGTGGCGTTATCACGTTGAACCTGACCGAAGGGGCCATCTCTCATCAAGCACCGGACAAAGCACATCCGGAAGTTCGCATTCAAGGAACCATCCGCGGCAAGAACGCCAACGGAGATCGTCTCGTCACGGTCTTCCTCGTGAACGCCCAGGAAGAGCCAGACGAGAACAAGGACAGCGGATGGCTATTCCAGCCAGAAATCCATGTGCGCGCCGTCTCTGACACTAAAGACCCCGCAATTTTCCGCCGACGGCTGGCGCTGACGGGTATCGGCGACGATGCCGAACGTGACGCGCTGGAAATGATCTATCGCAAGCAGGTCGAGTTCGCAGTCGGTCACGGTGTCGCCGTACATGCGCAGACCGAGACGGATGATCCCGAGCGCGCGACGAGCGTGCGCACTGTCGTGATGCCGCAATACGAAGTCCCGGTTACCGAAACACCTGGCCTCCGTCCCGAAGACCGTCCGGCGATGCGCAAAATGGTCGAAGACGGCTATCTCGACATGGAAGCGCTAGCGGCCATGGAGCGTGACGATCTCGTCGCCGCGCTCTCTATTCTCGCCGACGATTATGGCGAATGGATAAAGGAACAAGCCGCACGCATCGGGGCAGACGTCGTCGGGCATGACGAACAAGCCAAGACCGCGCTGAAGCGCTGCGACGAAATCAAGAAGCGTTTGGAAGAAGGGATTGCGGTCCTTGCGGATACTTCCGACGATAGGGCGCTCAAAGCGTTCCGTTTTGCCAACACGGCCATGGCAAAGCAGCGCATTCACAGCCTTTACGCGCTTTCGCGGCGTCGAGGTGAAGGCAAAGACCTCGCCGAATTCGAGGTGCGCAAAAACCGTTCTTGGAGGCCGTTCCAGCTTGCCTTCATCTTGCTTTCCTTGCCCTCGCTCGCCGACCCGACCCACAAGGACCGCTCCAAGCCTGTCGAAGCTTGTGCAGACTTGCTTTGGTTCCCTACGGGCGGCGGTAAGACCGAAGCCTATTTGGGAGTCGCCGCCTTCGCGATGGCGATCAGGCGTCTTCAAGGAAAACTCGGCGGTTTCGATGGAAGTCGCGGGCTTGGCGTCATCATGCGCTACACTTTGCGGCTATTGACGCTTCAACAATTCCAGCGTGCATCGACGCTGATTTGCGCCATGGAGCTTCTGCGCCAGGAAGCGATCGAAAGCGGAGACGAGTCCCTCGGGCAGACACCGTTCACGATCGGACTGTGGGTCGGAAACAAGGTCACACCCGGTACGACCAGCGACAGTCATCGTGCGATCAAGGACATCCGTGATCCCGACAAGTTCGATGCCGGCGGCACTTCACCGGCCCAGCTCACGAGTTGCCCTTGGTGTGGCTGTGAGGTGTCGGATAAGCGAGACATCGAAGTCGACACGTTCCTCAAACGCACCTCAATCTATTGCGGTGACAAGAAGGGCCGCTGCGAATTCTCCCGCGGCAAGTCGAGCAAGAAGGCTCACCCCGGCATTCCCGTCGTCGTAGTCGACGAAGAAATTTACCACTGGCCGCCATCAATGATGATCGCGACGGTCGACAAATTCGCTTTGATGGCATGGCGCGGCGAGGTCCGGACACTTTTCGGGCGCGCTACGATTGAATGTCCGCGTCACGGTTTGTTGTGGCCCGAGTCTGATTGCACCGGCAGACACCCGGCAAGCAAAGGTACGCCGCGATCGGAGCCGCGGCCGATCATGCCGCTCAGGCCACCCGATCTGATTATTCAGGACGAATTCCATCTGATAAGCGGGCCTCTCGGAACGATGGTCGGTCTTTACGAGACTGCGATCGACGAACTCTCGGGTTGGAAGTTCGATGACCTCACCATCAAGCCCAAAATCGTTGCTTCGACGGCGACCGTGCGCAAAGCACCTGAGCAGGTAAACAATGTTTTCATGCGCCGTGTCGCGGTGTTCCCGCCACATGGTTTGGATGTCGCCGACAATTTCTTTTCGATGCAAAGGCCGATCGAGCAAATTCCAGGGCGACGATATCTGGGCGTCTGTTCGCCTGGAAGTTCGCGACCAGCCATGCTCATCCGCGTCTACACGGCGTTTTTGACCGCTTCCCAAGCCTTGTTCGATCGGTTCGGCCAGGCTGCCGATCCTTATCTGACGGCCGTCGGCTATTTCAATTCACTCCGCGAGCTAGGCGGTATGAAGCGCCTCGCCGAAGACGACGTTCAGACACGATCCTATCGTGTGCAGATGAGCCTCGTCGATCGGCCCGGGCTCGCACAACGCAGCGTAAGCAATATCCGAGAGCTGACCTCACGCGTTTCGAGCCGAGATATCCCGAAATACCTCGATCAGCTTGAGGTCAAATTCAAAGCCAAGTTCGACCCTGCAAAAGGCAAATACGTCACCGAATGGGAGGAAGGCGAGGCGCGTGCGATCGATGTCGTTCTTGCCACCAACATGCTTTCGGTCGGTGTCGACGTAAACCGGCTGGGTCTCATGGTCGTCAACGGCCAGCCCAAGGGCACAGCCGAATATATTCAGGCCACGAGCCGCGTCGGTCGTTCTTCACCCGGCCTCGTCTGCACGGTGCTTACATGGGCGCGTCCGCGTGACCTATCGCACTATGAAACGTTCGAGCACTACCACGCGACTTTCTACAAGCACGTCGAGGCACAGTCGGTAACGCCGTTCTCCCCTCGCGCTATGGACCGCGGCTTGACCGGAGCGCTTCTGAGTCTCGTGAGGCTCGAAAACGACGTCTTCAATCCGAACGTGGGTGCCGGAGCCCTCGACAAGCCAGGAAAACCGGAGATCGTTCGTGCTGCTGACATAATCGGCGACCGTGCATGGAGCGTGTCACAGGAAGCGGCGATCAAAACCTTGGCATCGGACGAGCTCAAGGAACGGATCGACGAATGGGCCGACGAGGCCGGCAAGGGCGGCAGAACTCTCGCATACGAGAAGAAGGGGCCGAAGAAGGACACGATGGTCGCCCTGCTCCGTAAGCCGGGCATTCAAGCTTGGGACAACTTCACGGTCCCGATGTCGATGCGTGAGGTGGAACCGGGCGTTAGGCTCGTCATGAATACCAGTCGCTATGGGGGGGGTAGTCCGGCCTGGACTCCGCCACCGATTGGCGGCGACGACCCTGAAGAGGGGGACGCATGACGGGCGACAAAACCCCCATAGGCCAAGTTCGGCCATCGCAGCTCCTCTGGACCTATGGGCCTGGCGCACTGATCGACATGCCCAGCCTTTCTGTCGTGACGCTGGGCATCGACAGATGGGAAAAGAGCCGCTGCCAACCGATAGAAGAGGCTAGGCTTTTAGCGGCGGTTAGGAAGGAATTGGGTCCGCAAGTCGAGAGCCTGCGCATTCCGCCCTTCCAAAAGAGCGACGACATCGATGTCTGGTCCGCCGAAGCCTATATCGGCGTTCCCGTTCGCCCGTTTCCTCGCTGGCTTCGCTGCGTGAAATGCGGGCTCTTGTCCGAGTACGACCTCGGGCTCTTCGAGTGCAAAGAAAACCGATATCGCCCGGAGCAAACGCGTTTCGTTCACAAAGATTGCAAAGGCTCCAAGGGCGATCAACCTCCCAAGGATGCCGACGCCGTGCCGGCCCGTTTCTTGCTCGCGTGTCGCGCTGGGCATCTCGACGATTTTCCCTGGCACTATTTCGTCCATAGCGGACCCTCGACCTGCAAAGGGACGCTGCGCTTTTTCGAGAGCGGCGCTTCGCTCCAGACCGAAAACCTATGGGTCAAGTGTGACGAGTGCAGCGCATCGCGCAACATGGCTCACGCCTTCGGCAAGGCGGGGAAAGAGAATCTTCCCAAGTGTCGTGGTCGCCACCCCCACATGGATCAGTACGACGCCGACTGTATGGAACAGGCTCGCGGGGTTTTGCTTGGCGCTACGAACAGTTGGTTTCCGATCACGCTATCGGCGCTCGCGATCCCTCTCGCCCGCGATCCGATATCTCAGCTCGTGCAAGATGGCTGGGATTATTTCGCAGACCTGGAATCCGAAGCAGAGGTCGCGATCACGGTAAAGACTCTAAAGAAGACCGGCGCCTTGCCCGGGATTGACAAACACACGCCGAAGGCGATCTGGGAGATCGTCCAGCAATTCAAGAGCGGCGGAACGGGTGCGGGCGTTACCGAAGCCGACATAAAAGGTCCCGAGTGGGAGGTGCTGACCGATCCCAATCCGCCGACCGACTGGCCCCATTTCCTAAGCAAACCGGCCACTGTCCCGAAGGGCTTCGAAAAGCAGATGGCGAGCGTTTTGCTCCTAGAGAGACTGCGAGAAGTGAACGCACTGCTCGGGTTCACCCGCGTCGAAGCGCCAGAGGAATCGGGCAATCCCGACGAGCGACCAGCGCGTGCCGATCTATGCAAGGAGCCGCCCGATTGGGTGCCGGCAACTCAAGTTCATGGCGAAGGGATTTTCATCCGTTTCGACGACGAGGCACTCGAGGAGTGGGAAGCTCTGCCGAGCGTGCAAGAGCGGCACCAAAAGCTTCTGGCCGGGCATCGCGGATGGAGAAATTCACGCAAGCTCGACCCCGACGAGGGCTATCCAGGAATACGCTATGCGATGCTGCACACGCTATCGCATTTGCTCATTCGCGAGCTCGCGCTGGAGTGTGGCTATAATTCCGCAAGCATTCGCGAACGCATATACGCAGATGTCGATGGTGAGACGCCGCAAGCCGGCATACTCATTTACACCGCGGCGGCGGACTCGGATGGCACGCTTGGGGGACTCGTCGATCTCGGGAAACCTGAAAATCTCGGACGGCTTCTGAGCCAGGCTTTAAGCCGCGCGCAAATCTGCTCTTCGGACCCGCTGTGCTCCGAGCACGAACCGGAGAAAGATAGATCGCTCCACGCGGCCGCTTGTCACGCATGTTCCTTCGTCTCCGAGACTTCGTGTGAATTCGGGAATCGTTACATCGACAGAACTCTGCTTGTGCCCACACTTGAAGTCGCCGACGCGGCGTTCTTCGATTGAGGGTGAGACGTGGAAGAACTGCTCGACGCCATAATCGCTCTCGTGGCCAACAGTCCGCCAGCCAAGGTGGACCAGCTTGCCAAGATGATACAGGAAAGCTCCGCCGGCTCGTTGAAGTCGAGCGTTGCGGGGTGGGCAAACACGCCCGCATCGAAAACGCGCCTCGGCAAGTTGATCGTTGCGATTGATGCCTACGACGTACCCCGTCCGGAGCTTGCCGGTATGCTAATCGGCTCCAGCTACGCTTATCACAAAGCCAAGACCGAGGAGGTCGTTGATCTCGTATGGACGGGGCCATCGAGTGAGCTCGTGGCGACCAGGAAGACCGAACAAGCGTTGTTACAGGTCATCAGGGCTGCCCATACGAAGCTCTTCTTGACCAGTTTCGTTGCATACGAGGTCAAATTGATAATCAAGGCCCTAGGGCAGGCGATCGAGAACGGTGTGGAGCTCTCCATGCTGCTCGAATCCGACGGCAGTCATGGCGGAGGAGTGTCCTTCGATGTCATCGGCAAAATGAAGTCGGTTCTGCCGTCCGCCAAAATCTATTTCTGGTCGGACAAGGCCGACGCCTTTACCGGCGGTAAGGTTCACGCCAAGGTCGCTGTGGCGGATGAAAGGCTTTGCTTCATTTCCAGTGCCAACCTCACGGGCCATGCGATGGAAAAGAACATGGAGGCTGGCGTGCTCGTCCAAGGCGGAGCCCTACCGAGCAAGCTTCATCGTCATCTCGAAGCGCTCGTCACCACCAAGCAGTTGAAGCGGGTTTGAATGGATACGGTCGACCAGAAGACACGCTCACGGATCATGTCGTCGGTCGGCCAGAAGAACACCGCGCCGGAGAAATTGCTGCGAAGCGCACTCCACAGGCGAGGACTGCGGTTTCGCTTGCATGATCGCAAACTTCCAGGGAGCCCCGATCTCGTCTTTCCGAAATATCGCGCGGCGGTCTTCGTGCATGGATGTTTTTGGCACGCGCACGGTTGCTATCGTTCGACCAAGCCCAAGACCCGCGCGAAATTTTGGCAATCGAAATTCGAAGCGAACCGGCAGCGGGATTCACGAATTGTCGCTCGTCTCCGCGACAAGGGGTGGCGCGTCTTGACCGTTTGGGAATGTATCCTGAAAGGCAAAACCGCCCGACCTGTCGATGCGGTTGCCGAAGAGGTCGACCGCTGGCTGAATTCCGGCAACGCGATGGCCGAGTTGTCAGCCGCCGCCTATCCATCGGGAAATTTCAAGGTGGCGATATGACGATAGTTTGTCTTGGATGGGGGTCGCTTCTGTGGGACCCGCGCGAATTGCCGCTCGCATCGGAATGGCGGCATGACGGACCTGAATTGCCGATAGAGTTCGCCCGACAGTCTTCCGACGGACGGATTACGTTAGTGATCGAGCCGCAGGCGTCGCCGTTGAGAGTTTTTAGCGCCGAGCTTGACGTCACGTCGATGGATGACGCCCGAACGGCCCTCGCTGCCCGCGAGAAGATTACTTCTCGATATATCCATCGGTCGGTGGGCCACTGGAGCCCGCACGGGTCATCAGGTCACAAGGAATGCGAAGTCGTCGGAATGTGGGCATCGCAGAGCGATTATGCCGGTGTCGTCTGGACGGCTCTCAACCCGAAATTCCGTGACGCATTCGTCACTCCGACCTGTGCGCAGATCGTTACTTATCTCGAAGGTCTGGAAGCGGAAACGCTCAGCGACGCAGAGCGATACATTCGCCGGACGCCGTGCCCGATCCGTACTGCTTACCGCGACGAAATAGAGCGGGTCTTAGGCTGGACGCCGATAGAATGAACGAAGAAGCGCACAAGGTCATATTGGAGTTGTTTTGTGCGAGGCGGCGCTTGTCGCCCGATGATTTGCCGTCGGGGCTTGCCGATACGATCTGTGCCGTAAGTGCGCCTTATTTGCTGATGATCGAATGTCTTGACGAGCTGGGGGACGATCCGTCGCACGGGCTTTTGATCAAGCTGATCGACCGCTCTTATGAAACCGCAGCAGGAGCGCTGGCACTCATGGTAATCGGACACTTGCGGGAAGCCGAGATTCTGTCCCGCTCGGTCTTCGAGAGTTCGGTGACAACGGCCTATATCGAGCGAGAGACGCCGTCGTTGCGCCTCGCACAATTCTTCCGCTCCTATGTGCGGGAAGAGCGGGAGCAAAACCGCAAGTGGGCAAGAGAAGCCGCGAGTGCTCCGCCTGAAATCCGGAAAGATCACGAGCAGAGGATCGTTCAAAAGAACGAGGCGATGGATATCTACGAGCAGTTCATTGATGGCTTTGTCGCGCATTGCGGGATTGATCCCGAGAAGACGAAGAAATGGCCGGGGCTCATCGACAGGCTTACGGCCTTGGGGCGGCGGATCGATCACAGGACGATCTATGCCGCCATGTGCTCGCAGGCCCATCATGATGCCGAGGATGTCTTGAATTACTTCTTTGCCTTGAGTGTGGAAGGCGTGGACGGACTGGCCGAACGCATGGCGAGGGAGGCGGACACATTCAGCGTCTTCATGGTGCTTTGCGGGTTGCGCTCGTTTGTCGAAGCCATTCTCGCCGTGTCCCGCCAATTGAAGTTCCCGACCGTGACGCAGGAGGCCGTGAATTCGCTGAAGAGAATCACGGACGAACTTCAGGTCGTTGCGCCGCATCTCGATAAGGGCGGGTTTCCGGAGAACTGGATGGTGAAGGGAGCCTGACTATATGGGCGCGTCCCTGTCGGGTGCAGGCTCTCGTGAACCGAGCCTGCAGTCTCGGCCATCTGGCTTCGATCCCTCGCGCAAGAATCCTATTCATCGGTAGGGTGCCGATAATCTGTACGTTGTCGGGCCTCGGGCATTTGCAAATTTCGGATACTGAGTAGCCTATATGCTAATTTTCGGGACCTTCTTTGTCGTCCTTGAACAGGATTGCGGTGATCTTGTCACCAAAGGATTTCCCGAATGTCTTGTCGATTTTGTCTATTGATATCAGAAGCTTGGCTGGCTCGAAAAGGCGGCCATGATATTGCGGAAGTCTTGAACGGCTATCGTCCATCCTCTCCCGATATCGTTTCGCAACTGAAAGAAAGGCTTCTTTCAGCCGCTTGTCGGCCACCCGCTTCCGGTACTCGTGAACATAGCCCGTGAATGAATGATAGTCGGGCACAATGCCCGCACTCATCGCAGATGCGGAATAGATGATATCCGCCTCGACTTCTTCTGGCTGAAAGCTCTTCGGCCAGAGACCCGTTTCTCCCATGTCAAACGATTGCTTTAGAAAGTCGAGGCTCCGGCGAGACGTAACATGCCAGGATTCAAAGCTGTCACATCGTTCCTGCGCCAATGCGAGCAGAAGATCAGTGATATCCCGCACTTCAATTTCAGAATTGGGTGCGTGCACCCCGTCCATGCGGAGGTCCACATAGAACCCCGATTGTTTGAACGCATCCAGGCGCTCGAACAAACCTTCTGGCGCGGAGAAACGGTATAGCCAGCGATTAAAGGGCCCGTCAGCTTCGATGCGCTCCTTGAGCAGCGACCCATAGCACAGAATGTGTTTCTGTTTGTCGCGATGCTTGCCCAGAGCCTTCCAAAAGTCCTTCCACGCATCCGTCACGCCGCCATACTCATGTTGCAAGTAAGCGTTCGCGAGCATCGGAACTTTTGCCAATTCTTCCAGAGAAAGAACAGCGATAGAGGCTGCACGACTCCACCTGCCGTTAGCCACCATGAAACGCGCGTCATCGATCAGCGCCCGTCCGTTGCGGAAGTACGATGTCAGGGCTTCGGCCACTTCATTTTCGGGCAACGCGCCATCGCGCCGGATTGGTGAACGGTCTCGGGAAAGCCAGTTCAGAATTTCATCGTCAGTCATGATTTGCTTCGTTCCACCGTGAATCCCAACCATCAATGCCCATTGCGCACTTTCATCGCCACCTAGTCACGGAAATTGCCGCTGGAAATTCATGGTACCGTGCTTGCCCCCTTTCAGGCGTCATCCTGCCAACGTGGTTGAGTTGCCCTTAGCCCAACCGAGGAACAGTGGTCGGCATGTGGCGGTGGTTGCCCGGCACAATTTTCCGGGCTGAGGGTCGACGCCGAGGAGCGCGCAAAACGACCCAAAAGCATCGAACCACTTGGCCGTAGGCGAGAACGAATGGACGATCATCGCAGCCGCATCAGCCTTGAACCTCTCGGCCTCGATCAGGGCAGAGACTGTGCGATGCAAAAGCTGATAGTGAACTGTCCTAGGGATATCCTGCATGCCCAAACCGAGCATGTTGGCCAAGTAATCCAGCCGTTTGAGCTTGCCCGGCGAGGCATTCTCCAACCAATCACCTAACCTGCGGTCGAAGGACTCGTCGACCTTTCCCTCGATCATGACGGCTACGGTCATGGATCCGGCCCGGACGAATGCGAAGATGTCGTTCTGGCTAGCACCGCGTGATGCACCCGGTAACGGAACCTTGTGCTCGGGAAACGCGAACAAGAGGCCTGGGTCCGGTGCTATATCCTCAAGCAGGCTCCTTACCTCGCGGGGTATCCCATCCGCCGCTTCCCAGCAGTCGGCTAGCATCTTGGCAGAGTACCCATCCCGCCAATGAAGCTCCGGCTCGGCCAGCAATCGCTGCCAGTCGCTTGTCCCGCTTGTCGGTACGTAGATCGTCACTTGCCAGCCCTCTCCGTTACTTGCTCACCCCAACTCATTACCAGGGACGCTTGCGAAGCCTAACGCGTGCTCGAACCCTGCCCTCTTTGGTTCGCTCCGTCAGGATCCAATTCCAGTTGCGCATCTGAAACAGCACGAACTGGCTGAAGCTGTCAGCCTGGTCGTCATACTTTCCGTCGGGAAACGCCTGCAACTCGCGGCGAAAGTCATCAAGCCAAGGCGCTGCGCGTGGAAGCAGGAAATACCCGGCCTCGACCTCGGCGAGACAGCCGTTGAATCGTTCTTCCTTGCTCGAGACCGGCGGGATCATGAGCAGTCGCAATTTTCCGGTGGCGCGCAGATCCTGGTAAAGCGCGTAGCCGCTGCCCGCCTCTTCCATGATCACCTTGTCGGCGCGGTAGCGATTGCGCAGGTCAAGCACAGCGCGCTTGAGATCAGGAAAGTCGAGGCGCTTGCGGAAGACGTCGAGCAGGTACCATTTGCGCTCCTCGAGCTCGAAGCCCCAGGTCGTGCAGACCGAGTAATCACTGGTTGGCGCTGCAGTCATGCCCGTATCCCAGCTCTGCACCACCTTGATGAAGCGGTGGCGGGGTGGCGGCTCTTCATAGGTGCCGAACCAATCGAGGCGGATCATATTGCCTTCCGCCGTGATCGGATCCTGCTGATACTGGGCCGCGAAGGCCAGGGGCCCGAGATCGCGGCGGAGCTGCTCGAGTGTAGCCCTGTCTTCCCGGTCGGGATTGAGGAGGTCGCCAACCTGGCGATGGTGGAACCGGCCCGGACCAATTGGGATCATTTCGTCCTTCGTGGCAATCGCCGGCAGGTTCAGGTGGTGATACCCCTTCTCGAGCAGATAGGCGGGCAGATCGTCTTCGTGGAGGCGCTGCTGGATCGAGATGATGGAACCGGCCGCCTTGTCGTTGAGACGGCTGAGCAGGGTGTTGTCGAACCAGTTGCGCAACTCCTGCCGAATGGTCGGACTGCGTGCCTCGTCGGCCTTCATGCAATCATCGACGATGATGATGTCGGCGCCGAAGCCGGTGATCGAACCGCCGACCGACACGGCTTTGCGCACGCCGCCTGCGGTGGTTTCCAGTTCCAGTGCGCGGTTGCCGCGGTCGCTGATGCGCGTGGCGGGAAAGTCGCGGGCATACCACTCGCTTTCCATAATCATGCGGGTCTGGTTCGAGTGATGACGGGCCAGGTCCTGGCTGTAGCTCGCGACCATGATCCGCGCCGTGGGATCATGCCCGAGCACCCAGGCGACAAAGGCGACCGACGCGGTAATCGACTTCAAGTGGCGCGGTGGCTTGGTGATCACGAGCCGCCGGTCGGCCCCACGGTGAACCTCCATCAACGCGTGGCAAGTGGCGTGAAGGTACCATGCCATGTGCAGCGGTGGATCGCCCGGATGGAGTGTTTCGAAACATTTCATCAGGAAGGCGGGAAAGTGCTGACGCCGAGCCGCTGACAGCATGTTTGGATTGAGCTTCATTCGCCTTGCTCCTGCTCGGCCGTGAGCATCAGCCGCAGCTCCTCAAGCATCGCGAGATCGGTCGCGGTCAGGTCCTGATCGGGAGTCTGCTGATCGACACTGGCCTTCGCGTCAGGGACGGCATCGCCATACAACTTGATCAACTGCGCAAGCGCCCTTGGATTGCCCTTCATCGCCAGCTCGATCGTCTTGTGCAGGGCGGCCTCGATCCGGCTGATGCGCCGTTCGCCATTCGCTGTCCGGACCGCTACCTTCTGGGTCAGGGTGTCGCGAACGATTGTGCTGAGACCTTTGGCTGCCTTTGGACGACCCTTGGGGTTGCCAGACCTACCCGGCTTGAACCGGGTGGCGACGGGCGGTTTGCCATAGCCGACCGAATAGTCAGATCCTTCCTTCGACTGCGCCGGCTCGGTCAGCTCGGGCTCGGGGATATCGCCTTTTTCTTGTAAGACTGGACGGGACCGCGAGCGCACGGGCGGCAGAGTTGGTTGCGCTGCAGGTGAGATCTCGGGTTTGATGGGGCGGATCGGCACGGGATGTGTCCTTGCGATGGAACTGCAGGCCGCCCAGCGCGCGCAGCTGCGCACCGGGCGCCATACTCACTGGTCGATGGTGGCTTCGTCGCTGGCGCAGACTTGCTCGGCTGCGCGGACGTCGGTTTCCGCACGCTCCGCCGCGACCTCCGCAAAGCTCTGCCCGGTGCTGGCCAACACGGCCTGTTGTCCGGTCAAGTTCTGCCAGCGGCGGATCGCGACATCGACGTAGCCAGGATCGATCTCGACGCCAAAGCCGCGCCGCTTGGTCCGCTCCGCCGCCAGAATGGTCGTGCCAGACCCCATGAAGGCATCGAGCACGATCTCGCCGGGCTTGCTGACATCGCGGATCGCGTCGGCTACCAGGGCGACCGGTTTGACTGTCGGATGGTCGGCGAGGTCGGCCATCCGGTTACGTCCGAAGGTGTTGACCCCGGCATAGTCCCAGACATTGGTCCGGTAACGCCCGTGCTTACCCAGTTCGACATTGTTGGTGTGGGGTGCCTTGCCCTTCTTGGCGATCAAGACCAGTTCGTGCTTGGAGCGGTAGAGCGAACCCATCCCGCCGTTGGTCTTGTTCCAGACACACGTGTTGAGCAGCGCCAGGGCATTGGCGTCGAGTGCGGCCTGAAGTTCAGCGAGGTGCCGCCAGTCCATGCACAGGTCGAGCACCGCACCGTCCTTGAGGTACGGCAGCATCACCTTGAGGAAGCCCGTAAGGAAGGCGATGAACTCGGGGCTAGACATTTCGCCAGAGGCCATGGCGAACTCGGCGTGGCTCGTCTTCCCGAGACCACACACGTGCCCCGAGACCGGCACATTGTAGGGCGGATCGGTGAAAGCCATCGCGGCGATTTCGCCCGCAAGTAGTTCATCCCAGCTCGCCGTCTCGAGGCTGGAGGCGCAAAGCAGCCGGTGCTTGCCCAGCATCCACAGGTCACCAGGGCGGGTGACCGGATTGACGGGCACATCGAGCTGTTCGTCGGCCTCGTCTTCGGACGTCTCCGCCTTGCGGTTGTCATCGAGGAGCAAATCAACTTCCGCGGTCTCGAAACCGAGAATCTCGATCGGGGTCTCGTCCATCTCGATGATCGCGGCAATCTCCATGGCGAGCACTTCCGCGTCCCAGTTCGCCAATTCAGCCAACTTGTTGTCGGCCAGCCGGTAGGCGCGCACCTGCGCCTTGCTCCACTGGTGGGCGATGATCACCGGAACTTCGGCCATGCCAATACGCTTGGCAGCCGCTATGCGGGCTTCGCCGGCGATGATGACATCGTCCTCATCGATAAGTGCCGGCATCACAAAGCCGAACTCGTTCATCGAGGCACCCAGTTTGACCAACTGGTGCTCGGGATGCTTGCGCGGGTTGTCCTTGTAAGTGGTGAGGCTGTCGATCGCTCGGTACTCGATCGGTCCAAAGCGCTGCTCGAGAGCATCGCTCCTGTTGGACAGGACGGAGCGTTTCGTCGCTGCTGGTTTTGGCATGGTCTCTACTTTCTTGCTGGCCAGCAAGGAGGCAGAATGGGAGCAGCAGCAGATTTGCGGACAACCACCATCCGGCCCCGCAATTGCGTGGCTGATGAAGTTGTCTCCTATGCTGCTGCGTAGCGCCGGAGCGCGGTGCCAATCTGCTTCGAGAGACGCCGCAATTGTTATTGTCGAAGGCCCCTAAGTCAAGCGGGGTTTTGGCTTGCACTTCAGCGGACAGCGCAGGTCATCATGCTGACTGTCCGTATAAATTCCCTGTTATCGGTGTGAGAATTCCCTGTTCCGAAATCTCGAATTTTTCTTCTCGAACAGGGATCCATCGTGACCTGCTTTGCCTCACGCGACGTCAGATCCCTTGTCGATGCGGGCCTAGTTAGTTCACCTTTCCAGCGGAAACTTTGCCGGTCGACCCGTTCGTAGATATGGGCCATCTTCAGCGCATCCTTTGCGGAGATTACAGCAATAATCTCCGCAAACGATGCGGTGATAGATCTTGCATCTTTCCGCAATGACTGGGCTTACCACAGGGCAGGTCGAGGAGCAGCGGCGAATGGCGGTCCCTCAGGAAAGCAAGATTGCATTGCATGAAATAGGTATCAACCTCACCGCAATGGCCATCAGACAAGACAGTAGTGCGCGTCAGCCGGCCGTCGGCTGACGCGCACGAAGAACGGGGATCTCGTGATCCCCGGGTGGGCTTCATGCGGGTTCGCCGCCATTCCCACCGCCGCGCTCGATCCGCCCCATAGTGCGGCGTCTCCCGCGGTCCCCGCGCTTATCGGGTCCGGGTCCCCATCATGCCGCCTTCTGCATTTCGGCGATCTTCTGGAATTCGTGCAGTAAGTTAGCGTGCTCCTGCGCCAGGTGACGCACGACCCGAGCGTTATCCAGTAGGCTGGCGACGTATGCCGTGGCCAGCACCAGGTCGAGGTGATCGGCGCCATAGCTTTGCTCGATGAGTTTGAACTCTCGGTCGAGCCGTTCGGCTTCCTGGGTCATGAGATCGACCTGCTCGGGTGAGAGGCCACGAACAGTCTGCTGCTTGCCTTCGACCAGCTGATCGGCAGGTGTCGCGGCGACGATCGATTTCACATAGCCGAGCGAGTATTTGTTCATCGCGATCATCATTTCGGCAGCCGCGATCTGGCGCATTGGCTTCAATCGCCTCAGCTCGGTGAAGGCATTGAGCGGAACATGCTTGTCTCGCAGCAGGTCGGCAGCTTCCGGGCAGATGCCGACGAGCAGATTGCGCTTCTTGCGGATGCTGTGAATGTTGAGGTTGAGCGCGCGGGCGAGCCGCTCTTCCGAAACACCGCGCTTCACCGCCTGCAAAATCATGCGGTGTTCCTGGATAATCGCGATCCGGCTCACCCGGCGGTTGTAGGTGAAGGCTTCATCCTCGGTGGCGACGAGGCACACTACCTCCTGAACGCCCTGGGCAACCAGAATATCGATCCGCAAATGTCCATCGAGCAGGCGGAAGCGCCCTTTGGTGAGCGGATCACGAACGACAACGGGCGGCTCTATAATGCCGACTTCCGCGATCGATGCGGCGATCTGCCTATACTTCACTGATTTGCGAACGTCCGGGCGAAACTCACGCAGTGGAACGATATCCGCGATGGGAATACGCAGCGTCGAATCCTCGAACGCATGTGGCAACGATGGCTGGCGCGAGCGTGTCATGCGCCAGGTCCTGACTCTGGATGAATTCTCGCCATGAGGTTCTGTGGGAGGGTGGCCAGGTCCTCATCTTCAAGCAGGACGACATAGCGTTCGTCCTGAGCAAGGCGCCGCAGCGCTTCGATTATGATAAGCAGGCGATCCCGCGTAGCATTGGCGCGCTGGATGAGAGATCGTTTGCGATCGGTGTCCTCCTGGTAGGCCTTGACCAGAGCTTCTGCCGAGACGCGATCGTTCCTTTGCCGGTCGCTAGTGGCAAGGCCCTTTCCTCGGCGCCGGCGGGTCTCGATGATCTTGCGCGCCATGAGTAGCTTGCGACCCTTGAGCAAGCCGCGCTCGTAGGCGCTGGAAAGCGCAGCCTGTACTTCGTGGTCTTCGGACTCGGCGATCTCGACAGCAACACTCAAAGGGATGAACCCGCTCTCGACGGATCGCAGGAGGCGCTGCTCGCCCTTTTCGATGAGGCGCGAGACGCCGTGGACGTATTCGGCCGTGAGACCAGTCTTGCGCGCGATCTCCGCTTGCGAATATCCGCGCTCCTCCATTCCGCGAATATCCTGCAGCAGATCGATTGCCCGATGCTGCCTGCGGGCGCAGTTTTCGACCAGGCTGGCGATCAGACTGTCTTCAGGATCTGCGGTAACGACGAGCGCCGGCACCTCGGATTGGCCAAGCTCGACATAGGCTTCGAGACGGCCTTGGCCGCAGACGAGGTCATAGAAGGGACCACCAGCTTCGGCGCGCCTGGTGACGGTGATCGGCTTCTTGAGACCGATCTTCGCAATGTTGTCGACGATCTCCTTGAAATTGCGCTTATTGCGTATGCGCGGGTTGACCACAGTGATGCGGTCAATGGGGATCATCTCGACGCGCTGGGCAGGCAGGGCTGACATCAGGCCGCCTCCTTGAAGCGCGAACGTGCTGCCATTTGGTAGAAGGGCGCCAGCGTATCGAAGCGATAGGCATCGAGCGAGAGGCCATTGTATTCAGCAAGCCGCAGGACGGCATCGCGCATATCAAGCCGTGGCAGCAGGTAATAGTCCTTGGGGCTTTCGTTTCCGTCCTCCATCCGGATGGCGACGGTGAGGTTGGGTTTGAGCGCGGTGTCGAGGCGCAACTTCCAGCGCAGGCTGCCAGCTGATGTCTGGAAGCAACGGACAATGACCAGCGAGGCCGTGAATTCCCGGTTGATCGTCAGGAGATCGGTTGAGGGATCCCGTGTGGCAAACCCACCGGCCTTGGCGATGCCGTCGAGAACGGACTGGATGATGCTGGGATACATTTCCCGCAACCTCCGGTTGGTCTCGAGGTAGCGGTAGTCATGGTCCGGCGCGAAGCCGACCAAGGCATAGGCCCTCAGTAAACTGCCGAAGCGGGTGCGGAAGGAGCTGCTCGAGGGGCAGTCCTCTGCCTCGTCGATGATCAGGCCTGACAGGTAGCCATTGTGCTTGAGGATCGTTTCCAGGAGCTTGAGCATCTCATCGTCGGTCAACCGCGCACTTCGTTGTCGGATGATGGCCTGCGCAGCATTGAACAGGTCGGCAGAGACTATGCCTTCGAAGGCTCCGTCCGCCCGGATCCATTCTTCGGGCTCGTTGCGAACATGTGCGCCTTTGAGCTTACAGGATGTGCGGCCCCAGACATTGTTACCGATGTACTTCTCGTTGATCAGCAATTGATGGACCGAGCCGCGGGTCCAGGGACGACCGAGATCGGTTGCAATGCCATGCTGGTTGAGATCGTCGGCGATCTCCCGTTCGGTAAGGCCATCTTTGACGAATTGGCGGTAGACATCGCGAACGACTGAGATCTCATCTTGCGGTCCCGGCACCAGGACGACCCGGTCGGTGGTAATACTCTTGTGCTCGCCGTGATCGAGAAGGCCCTTCTCGGCGCCAGACTGGTCGACGAGCATGCGCCTGAGTCCAAAACCGGCTGGACCGCCTTGCCGGAAGCCGAGCCGGATCAGGTTCGCCTGGCCAGCAAAGACCTTGACCGACAGTTCACGGCTGTATTCGCCGGCCATCGCTCGCTTGACCGTCTTGATGATCGAGGAGCCGATGCTGCCATCGTTCTCGAACTGCTCTGCACAGTAATGGACCTGAACGCCGGCCCTTCGGCAACGAAGCTCGTAAGATGCTGCCTCGTCTGGATCCTGGAAGCGGCCCCACCGGCTCACGTCATAGACGAGCAATGCTGTGAAGTCCGCTTGGCCGGATTCCACGTCCTCGAGCAGCTTTTGCAGGCCTAGGCGTCCGCCGATATTGAGGCCGCTCTTTCCTTCATCGGCATAGGTCCGGACGATCTCATAGCCGCGCTGCTCGGCATATTTGCAGATCGCGGCTGACTGGTTGTCGGTCGAATATTTCTGATGTTCGGTCGACATGCGGACATATTCCGCCGCGCGCTGCTTAGGCGGTTCGCCAGGCGGTCCTAACCCATTTGTGTCCAGCCATTTGATGACCATCGCTGCCCCACAATGAGCCTGCTGCGAAAAGAGCCTTTTACAATAGGAAAGGGCGAAGCGTGGTTCTTAAAAGCGGAACTCAAGTTCCGAATTCACGGTTTGTACTGACGGATTCCGAACTAGCAGTGCATATTGGGCAAGCTCTCAAGGCTGAACTTGGAGCGACTCGCAGGGCAACAAAAACGGTGATGCGCTGGACCCACGTCAGCGATCGTACCGCGAGAAAATGGCTCCACGGCGATGCCTGCCCAGGCGGGCTACACATACTGGCGCTGGCCTCAAACTCGCCCGCGATCATGAGTTTGATCTTGGAACTTACCGGTCACGAAGGCCTTCAACTGGCCCTGGAATTGAAAGCCGTCGAACGCGGTCTTGAAGACGCGTTGACCAAGGTCCGGGCATCCATTCATGTCTTAGGAAACCAAGGCGATCACAACCGGAGCTAGAGATTTCCGGTGTCCGGTCTCACACGCTCAGTTCGCGGAAATCGATTTCCCTCTAACACCAACCAATTCCGTGTTCTGATCGATACGTTCGCTGATAACGGTGAGGGAATTCCCTGTTCGGAGTTTAGGGAAATGGGTATGAAAACTGGCGGGATTCCGGGCTTTTTGGGTTGAACAGACTACTCTGAATGGCTCTCATTTTTCGCGAATTCCCTGTAAATTCCCGCAGAACAGGGTAACTCGGTGTCCGAGACTGGTTCGCTCGGAACTGCGTCCACCACCAGTTTTCGCTGGACGAAACAGTCCGGGGGACTGTTTCGCGCGAAAACTCCCGAGCGACAGCGAAGGGTCGACTGCATGAAATCATCCGGTGGATGATTTCAGGTCGAAACTCCCGAGCGGCAGCGAAGGGCGCTGGACGAAACAGTCCGGGGGACTGTTTCGCGCGAAAACTCCCGAGCGGCAGCGAAGGGTCGACTGCATGAAATCATCCGGGGAATGATTTCAGGTCGAAACTCCCGAGCGACAGCGAAGGGCGAAGCGAGGCTCCTCATCCGCAAGGCGGGTATCGGATCGATCGGCTCGAAACCGGACTTTCCGTTAACGACCCCAAAGGGGTCAATCATCTCATAGTCATGTTGCACCTTACTTTCAGAGGCCTCAATCATTCCGCTGTCGTCCGAGGACAGACCTCGGTTCATCGAAAAACAAAATGCTTGTTCATGCCGTGATGACGGAACCACCTTTTTTGGATCACGTTTCGAAACTGCGATAAGCATTATGGAGTTCTCGAGATGCGCGTAAAGCGCGGTCGTCTTACAGATCATATCCACCTCCACGCCGAGGACATCACAGCGACTTAGGCCTTTTATGTCGCTATCTTGAATGTTCTGGACGTCGATGTTCAAACCGACGACGCGCACCTTTCCGCTGACGAACTTTGGATCGGCGGCGAAGCGGGCAGCACAAACGTCCACCTCGCTTTCCAAGCAAAGGATCGGGATACGGTGCAACGCTTCCATGCCGCCGGTCTTGCCGCCGGCGGTCGCGACAATGGGCCTCCGGGATTACGGGCTTATCACCCAGGCTATTATGCGGCATTTCTGCTCGACCCCGACGGCAATAACATCGAAGCCGTCTATCACGGCCCGGCGGAACGGTCGGCCGTTAGCGTCGAAATCACTGTCGGACAGTAAGGATGGCAAAGCGACCGCGACACCCGATTCCCGAGGATGTCCGGACAGAGCTTAAGCGGCATCGGCTCGTGACAGCTTACGAGCGAAGACCGGCCTACCAGCGCAACGATTACATTGGGTGGATCGGGCAGGCCAAGCGCGACGAAATCCGGGAAAAAGGAATTGACCAAATGATCGATGAAGATCGCCGCGGCGACGTATACATGAAATGCCCTGGAGGACCGCTGACTGATCAGAGTAACTCCTTATTGGATACCAACGGCTTTCCTGAGTTCAGCGATGTCGATTTTCGTCATCCGGAACAAGGCGACGTTCATGCGAGCCGACCGTGCGCGGTCCTCACTTTCCTCAATGTCCCATACAAAGCTCGGCACGATTTGCCATGAAATGCCGTAACGATCTTTAATCCAGCCACATGGCTGCTCTTCTAGGCAATCACGGGAGAGGTCCGCCCACAACTCGTCGATTTGGCCCTGCGTTTCGCAAGAAACATAGATTGAGGTGCTCTCATTGAATTTTCCAAAGAAGGCACCGCCGTTGACGGCATAGAACTGCTGCCGGTCCAATACGAACCTGATCGACTTCACACCCTCCGTGGGCATGATTTCGACGGATATCTCTGGCAACTTCCGCAATTCCGCGAGTTCATATGCGTCGAAGTGATTGATGCTTTCGATTCTGGACGCTCCGAACACGGAATTGAATAATCGCACGTATCGCTCGACAGCAATCTCCGCCGAACGGGCAAAGGTAAGACACGTAGTGGGCTGGGCACTTGCGGTCACTGTGGCGGCTCATCGAATGGATCAGCAGATGAGTGGTGTTCGTGCGCGATAACCCAGTGATCACCCTCCTTGCGAAGACCGAGAGTTAGTCGACAAATGGGTTCAGCAGACCCGCCGATCCGCAGAAGACCTGTCGCGAAGGCTACATCGTCTCCCGCCGTGACAGCCAACTCCTCGATTACGAACAAATCCTCAGCTGGTTCACCGAACTTGAAAAAATACTCCCATGTTTTCCGATATTCATCGAGCCCTTGCCACTGCAGAGGGCCATTGACGTCAAACATGAGTACGTCGTCAGGGTGGTTTGCGACGATTTCACTGATCTTCCCGCGCTGGACCGCGAGCGTCCAGCGCTCGATCGTGCGCGTTACTTCCGCGGTGTTTGCGTCGTCTGGCATGATGAAAAAGAATGCTGATTAGCAGGCAGGGTTCCCGCTGGCCCAGGTCACACAGCGCGGCCGGAATGCATTGAGAATCGGTACGCGCTTCTTTCAGTCTGAATAATGTAAACAGACGAGGGAGCTAAAATCTGCAATGGGTTGCCTGCGGGAGAGCTGCTTTCCCGCCTCACGAAGCGCCCACCACACTGCTGGCGGCCCAAAACGGACAGCTCGAATCTGCTAGTGGAGATGTCAGCTTACCACCCCAAAAGCGGTCGGTCACGCCAATGACCGACATCCCCGAAAGCGGCCATCCTAGCGCGCCCCTCATCTGCGCCCTGCGCGGCGAACCGGGGCTGACGCTGCCCGCCGACGAAGCCCTCAGCCCCCCACCGCCTCATCAACCAGCGCCTTCGCATCCGCGCTCTGCCAGTCGAAACCGCCGACCACGCGGGCGATCTCTTCTCCGCTCGCCGAATAGAGCACCGTCGTCGGCAGCACGCCGTCGCCGCCGAGCGCGGTGGACAAGGCATTCTCCCGGTCGAGCCACGGTTCGAGGTGGGCGAATTTCGCCTTGTCGAAGAACGGCACGACCTTTTCCGCGCCTTGCAGGTCCTGGCTGGCGACGATCACGCGCAGTTTGTCGCCATAATCGCCCGCGAGCCCATCGAGCGTGGGCATTTCCTCCACGCACGGCCCGCACCACGTCGCCCACAGGTTGAGCAGCACCGGCTTGCCGCCGAGCGCGCCGGTGTTGAGCGCCTTGCCGTCGGGGTCGGTCAGGGCGACGGCGGGCAGCAGGTCGCCCGCATGGCTGCGGTCGATCGTGCCGGTCAGCGCGCCCGTGGCGGCAGGCGACGCCTGTTCTTGCGGCTCGGCAGGCTCTTCCCTACTGCACGCGCCGAGCAGGGCGACCGAGGCGAAAAGCGTGAGCGACAGTCGGAACGACAATGACGGCAAGGGGGCGAACTCCATGTGGGGCGGGCGCTTCGCCGAGGGGCCTAGCGCGATCATGCGCGAAATCAACGCCTCGATCCCGTTCGACAAGGCGCTGTGGCGGCAGGACATCGCCGCGTCGAAGGCCCATGTCGCCATGCTGGGTGCGCAGGGTATCGTATCGGCCGCCGATGCCATCGCGATCGCCGAGGGCCTCGATCGCGTCGCCGCCGAATACGAGGCGAGCGGCGTTCCCGAGAACTGGGACCTCGAGGACATCCACATGGTCACCGAAAGCCGCCTCGCCGAGCTGATCGGCGCCCCCGCCGGCCGTCTCCACACGGGGCGCAGCCGCAACGACCAGGTCGCGACCGACTTTCGCCTGTGGGTGCGCGACGCGATCGACCAGGTCGACGCGGGTCTGCTCGGCCTCCAGCGCGCGCTGGTGACGCGGGCGGGCGAGCACGCGGACAGCATCATGCCCGGATTCACCCACTTGCAGACCGCCCAGCCGGTGACGCTCGGCCATCACCTCATGGCCTATTACGAGATGCTGCGGCGCGACCGTTCGCGCTTCGCCGATGCGCGGGCGCGGGGGAACGAGTGCCCGCTCGGCTCGGCCGCGCTGGCCGGGACCGGTTTTCCGCTCGATCGCGATGCGACCGCCACCGCGCTCGGCTTCGACCGGCCGACCGGCAACAGCCTCGATGCGGTGAGCGATCGCGACTTCGCGCTCGACTATCTGCAGGCCGCTGCCCAATGCGCGCTGCACCTCAGCCGCCTTGCCGAAGAGCTGATCCTGTGGGCGAGCCAGCCGTTCGGCTTCGTGCGCCTGCCCGATACGCTCAGCACCGGCAGTTCGATCATGCCGCAGAAGAAGAACCCCGACGCGGCGGAACTGGTGCGCGGCCATTCGGGCCGCATCGTCGGCTGCCTGACGAGCCTGATGGTGACGATGAAGGGCCTCCCGCTCGCCTATT
Source organism: Tsuneonella sp. HG094 (assembly GCF_053819285.1). Lineage (NCBI taxonomy): Bacteria > Pseudomonadati > Pseudomonadota > Alphaproteobacteria > Sphingomonadales > Erythrobacteraceae > Tsuneonella > Tsuneonella sp. HG094. The sequence goes on along the minus strand of NZ_JBSORA010000001.1, from coordinate 539,914 downwards.
CGAAGGACATGCAGGACGACAAGCCGCCGGTGTTCGAGGCGCATAGCCTGCTCGGGCTCAGCATCGCGGCGATGACCGGGATGATCGCCGATTCGACCTTTCGCACCGATCGGATGCGGCAGGCGGCGGAGCTTGGCTATGCCACCGCCACCGACCTTGCCGACTGGCTCGTGCGCGAGGCCGACGTGCCGTTCCGCGAGGCGCACCACATCACCGGCGCGGCCGTCAAACTCGCCGAAAGCCGCGGTGTGGCACTCGATCAACTGTCATTGGCGGACTTTCAAGCGCTTCATTTGCACATCGACGAACGCGTGTTCGCCGCGCTGTCGGTGGATGCCTCGGTCGCAGCCCGCGCCAGCTATGGCGGGACCGCGCCCGAGCGGGTAAGGCAACAGGTAGCCGCGGCGCGCGCCGCGCTCGGGATGGAGTGACGATGAAGGTCGCAGTTATCATCGGTGCAAGCTTGCTGCTCGCCGCGTGCGGGCAGAAGGCTGACCTCGAACCGCTTCCCGGACGCTCGCTGCCGCCCGCACCCTATGGCGCCAAGATCCAGCCCACGCCCGAGACGCTTCTCAAGCCCGATCCCATCGCCGCGCCCGAACGCACGGTCGAACTGCGCAAGCGGTCCGAGGAGCGCACCGACGATCCGTTCGACCTGCCGCCCGAATAGGCTGGCGGCAATAACCTGCGGCCATGCCCGCCCAAGCAAGGCTTGCTTGGCCGCCTCGCCGAACCTGGGCTAAGCGCACCGCCGATGGACTATTTCGAGCTTCGTGATGGCGTCCTCCATGTCGAGGACGTGCCCCTGCCCGCCATCGCGGAAGGGGTCGGCACCCCCGTCTACGTTTATTCGCGCGCCACGCTGGTGCGCCACGCGCGCGTATTCCGCGACGGCCTCTCGGGACTGAAGGACCCGCACATCGCCTTCGCGGTCAAGGCCAACCCGAACCTCGCGGTTCTCAAGGTGCTGGCGAAGGAGGGCTTCGGCGCCGACGTCGTCAGCGGCGGCGAACTGACCCGTGCGCTCGCGGCGGGAATCCTGCCCCGGGACGTGGTGTTCTCGGGCGTCGGCAAGACCCATGCCGAGCTGATCCAGGGGATCGCTGCGGGCATCGGTCAGTTCAATCTCGAAAGCGAGGAAGAAGGCCACGAGTTGTCGCGCATCGCTCAGGAACGCGGTGTGCAGGTGGCCTGCGCGCTGCGCGTGAACCCGGACGTCGATGCGCGGACCCACGAGAAGATCTCGACCGGCAAGCGCGAGAACAAGTTCGGCGTTCCGCTCGACCGGGCGGCGGCGATCTACGCCGCGCTCGCCGCACTGCCGGGCCTCGATATGCGCGGGGTGGCGGTCCACATCGGCAGCCAGCTCGCCGAGCTGGAACCGCTCGAAACCGCCTTCCTCAAGCTCGGCGAGCTGATCGGCGAACTGCGCGCGAACGGCCAGTCGGTCACCCATGCCGACCTCGGCGGCGGCATCGGCGTGCCCTATCGCAAGGGTGAAGTATTCCCGACCCCTGCCGAATACGGTGCGATGGTCGCGCGCGTGACTGCCGGTTGGGACGTGCGCCTGATGTTCGAGCCCGGCCGCGTGATCGCGGGCAACGCGGGCGTGCTGCTCACCCGCGTAATCCGCTCCAAGCGCAGCGGCAACGGTCCGCCGTTCGTGATCGTCGATGCGGCGATGAACGACCTCGCCCGCCCCGCGATGTACGGCGCATGGCACGATTTCGACGGCGTGACGCCGACGGGAGAGCGGATGACCGCGCACATCGTCGGCCCGATCTGCGAGACCGGCGACACCTTCGCGATGGACCGCGAGATCGACTCGCTGGCGGCGGGCGACCTCGCGGTTTTCCGCACCGCGGGCGCGTACGGCGCGACGATGGCGTCGAGCTACAACAGCCGCGGATACGTTGCCGAAGTGTTGGTGGACGGCGACAGGTTCGCGGTGGTTGCGGACCGCATCATGCCGCATTCGATCATGGACGCCGAGCGGGTACCCGAATGGCTCTGAGCAGCCTCCCGCTGTTCCACAGGATCGGCGGGCAGCGGGTGGTGGTGCTGGGCGACGGTGACGCCGCGGATGCCAAGCGGCGGCTCGTCGAGCGCGCCGGCGGGACCTGCTGCGGCGAGCCCGAGGCGCACCATGCGCGGCTCGCGTTCGTGGCGATCGACGATCGCAAGCAGGCGGAGGCGGCGGCAATTCGGCTGCGCTGCAAGGGCTTGCTGGTCAACGTGACCGACCGGCCCGAGCTGTGCGATTTTACAGTGCCGAGTGTGCTCGACCGCAATCCGGTGCTGATTGCGGTCGGCACCGGGGGCGCCTCGGCAGGACTCGCGAAGCAGGTGCGTCTGCGGCTCGAGGCGATCCTTCCCCCGACGCTGGGGACCCTGGCTGACGCCCTGTACCGCGCGCGCGACGCCCTGCGAACTCGCTGGCCCGACCCGGCCGAGCGACGCCGCGCCATCGATGGAGCGCTGACGACCGGCGGCCCGCTCGATCCGCTGCGCAGAGATTCCGCCGCGCGCCTGGACGCGTGGCTGGAAGCCGAACCGCTTCAAGCCAATGACGACGAAGTGCTCGCCATCGTGCTCACCAGCAACGACCCCGACGATCTCACTTTGCGGCAGGCGCGCTGGCTGGGAGAGGCCGACACGGTGCTGCACGATGCCGGCGTGCCGGCGGCGATCCTCGACCGCGCCCGCGCCGACGCCGTGCGCGGTCCCAGCGACGGAACTCCCGCCGGTCGGACGGTGGTGATCCGCTCGCGTGACTGAATGCTACGCCGCGCCGATCGCCTGCAGGCGGCTGATCAGCGAGGCATCGTCGAACGGCTTGATGACGTACTCGTCGGCACCGGCGGCAATGCCCTTGTGGATGTCGCGCGCGCCCGAATTGGTCGTGCAGAAAACCACGCGCGGCGGGCGCTGGGTCGGAATGGCGCGCAGGGCGGTGACGAATTCGATCCCACTCATGACCGGCATGTTCCAGTCGGTGATGACGAGGTGCGGCATCGCGGCACGGCATCGGGCAAGGCCCTCTTCGCCATTCTCCGCCTCGATCACTGCATAGCCGATGCCTTCGACGATGCGCCGGGCGACCTTGCGGATCATCCGCGAATCGTCGACCAGCAGGCAGGTGCGCTGCGCCGGCTGCGGTGCTTCGGGCGCGCGCGGCTCGGCTGCGACGACACGCGGCGGCGGTGCCCCGTCGGTGGGGCCGAGGCGCTTGATCAACCCGTGAATGACACGAACTCCTCTTCGCCATAGACGGGCCGGTCATCCTCGGTGAATTCGGTGTCGCCGATCGGCTGCTGAGCTGGGGCGGGCGCGAGATTGGCTTTCTCGCTCGGCGTCATGCAGACGTGGAGGTAGGGCACCCAGACGTCGCCGAAATCGGCCTTCTGATACCACAGGTCGAGCACGTCATAGCTTGCCCAGCAGCCATCCGGCTCGAGCAGGCGGATGCCTTCACCGATACGGGGAACGGCGGCAAACCTGATTCGATGCTGGGACTGGTGGGTCTCGTTCTGGATTTCGACTTCGATCACCGGCTCGGTACCTCTTGCGACTGAGGCACCCTAGGACGAATTGGTTGCCGAATTCCCAACGAGCATTGGCGAGTTAACCACCCGCGGAAACCCTGGCGTTCGCCCTAGACCAGCGATTTGGCGTCCTTGCCGAGTTCCGCGAAGTAGCGCGCCAGAGCATCGGCCGCCTTATCGCTGAGCTGGATAAAGGCCGGGCGGCGGTCGCTGTCGTCCTCTACCCGCTCGAGCAGGCCCGCCTCGGTCATCTGCGCGATCCACCGAAGCGCCGTGGTCGGCGGCACGCCGCTGGCGATGCACAGCGAAGTGACCGATACGCGGGTGTGCTCTGCCCGCGCAGCGGTCAGGTCGAGCAGGATGTCCCACGCGGGATCGGCGAACAGGTCGGTGCCGAGGAACTGCGCGCGGAGCTTGCGCTGGCGGATAATCTTCCGGACGAGACGCGGATCGGGCAGCGGCGGCCGCGGCGCCCGGATGAGTTTGCGCTCCGCCTCGCCCTGCGCTCGGAATTCGTCGGCCGGCGATTCGAGCCGGAAGGCAGGCGGACCATCGGACAGGCGATCGATCTGAGCGGCGATCTGGGCAACCTGCTCGGTAAGGCGGAAAAGCGTCAGCCGATCACCCTCGTCAAGTTCGCGAACCCTCATTCGCGGCATCTTGGTCAAGGACCGGGCAAGGGCCAATACGCGTTCCCCCTTAGTGGGTTCGACCAGAAGTTCCGACTTCGACATCTCGAGACACGCGAAAACGGCTTCCAATGCGTCGAGCGTAGTGCTGACCACCACCGGCGTACCGCTCGCAGCCGCGCGCAAGTCGAGATGGACCAGCGCGGCCAGCGTGGCCCCGTCCTGCACCGGGCAATCGACCAGCATCACGTCTGCGGCAAGCGTCGGGGGCGATCCATCCAGTTCGGCGAGCAGGTCATAATCCGCGACCCCGAACCCGGCAGTCCGCGCATCGTCGCGCAGGTCCGCAGCCGAGGAGGCGCGGACCGAATAAACCCCTGCAACGCACGCGAGTGCGTCGCCGCCGAACGCGGGCGAAGCCGCCGCGCCGGCGGAACCGTAGGCGAAATCCGCCTGCCTCATCCGGACATCTCCATAGCAACCCAGGCGAACAAGAGTAGAACAAACTCCGCCCAAGTCAACCGCGCCTACGGCCGGATGGTGATCGGTGTTCCGTTGGGTATCGCCTGCCAGAGCACCTCGATCTCGTCGTTCGAGACCGCGATACAGCCGTCGGTCCAGTCCCCCGGCACCCGCCCGGGCGGCAGCGCGTTGGGCTGGCCGTGGATGAAGATCGCCCCGCCCGGCGAGCGACCCCGCTCGCTGGCATAGGCACGATCGGCGGCGTTGGGGTACGATATGTGCAGGCTCAGATGATACGCGCTCTGCGGATTACCGTAATCGATGATGTAGCGCCCCTCAGGCGTGCGCTCGTCGCCCTCGAACTGTTTGTGACCCTCGGGCGCATCGCCAAGCTGGATGCCTTCGACCGTCCACGTGGGCCGCCCGTCGCGGTAGAGCGTCAGCGTGCGATCGGACTTGTCGACCAGCACCATGTCGGCGACCGGGATCGTCGCTTCCTGCGCCTGCGCGCAGGCGGTGGTCAGCAGCAAGACGGCGGCGATGCGAGCCGCGCGCATGATCAGTCGATGAACGGATCGCGCACGAGGATAGTATCCTCGCGCTCGGGGCTGGTGGAAACCAGCGAAACGGGCGTCTCGATCAGTTCCTGCACGCGGCTGATATACTTGATCGCCTGGGCCGGCAGGTCTGCCCACGAGCGCGCGCCCGCGGTCGTTTCGTGCCAGCCATCCATCTCCTCGTAGATAGGCTCGACCGCGGCCTGGTCCGCGGAGTGGCTCGGGAAATAGTCGAGGATACGGCTCTTTCCGTCCTGGTCGCGCAGGCGATAGCCGGTGCAGATCTTCACGGTGTCGAAGCCGTCGAGCACATCGAGCTTGGTGAGCGCGATGCCGGTCACGCCCGAGATCGCGCAGCTTTGCCGCACGAGCACTGCATCGAACCAGCCGCAGCGGCGCTTGCGCCCGGTGACAGTCCCGAACTCATGGCCCCGCTCGCCCAGCTTCTGGCCGGTTTCGTCTTCGAGTTCGGTCGGGAACGGGCCGCTGCCGACGCGGGTGGTGTAGGCTTTGACGATGCCGAGCACGAAGCCGGTGCTCGACGGTCCCAGACCGCTCCCGCTCGCCGCGGTGCCGCTGACGGTGTTGCTGCTCGTGACGAACGGATAAGTCCCGTGATCGACGTCGAGCAGCACGCCCTGCGCGCCCTCGAACAGGATCTTCGCGCCCGCCTTGCGCACCTTCTTCAGGCGCTTCCACACCGGCTGCGCATACTGCAGCACGTAAGGCGCGATTTCGGCGAGGTCGGCGAGCAAGCGGGCACGGTCGACCGGCGGCTCGCCGAAGCCCGCCCGCAGCGCATCGTGGTGCGCGCAGAGGCGATCGAGCTGTGGGTCGAGCTGGTCGAGGTGGGCAAGGTCGCACACGCGGATCGCGCGGCGGCCGACCTTGTCCTCGTAGGCGGGGCCAATGCCGCGCCCTGTGGTACCGATCTTGCCCGAGCCCGCCGCCGTTTCGCGCAAGCCGTCGAGATCACGGTGGATCGGCAGGATCAACGGACAGTTGTCGGCGATCGCGAAGTTGTCGGGGTTTATCGTGACGCCCTGCCCCTCGAGCTTTTCGATCTCGCTCATGAGGTGCCAGGGATCGAGCACGACGCCGTTGCCGATGATCGACAGCGTTCCGGTGACGATGCCGCTCGGCAGCAAGCTCAGCTTGTAAGTGGTGTTGCCGACAACCAGTGTGTGGCCGGCGTTGTGTCCGCCCTGGAAACGGACGACCGCGTCGGCGCGGCTGGCGAGCCAGTCGACGATCTTGCCCTTGCCCTCATCGCCCCACTGGGCGCCGATTACGGTGACGTTGGCCACGATTGCTCCTGCAGCGGGAAACCCGCGCGGCCCTAGGCAAACGGCGGGCGCGAGGCAATGGCAAGCGGCGCGACACTGCGCGACAATCCGTTGCTCGACAGATAGCCGGGCTAGGTGTCACTTTCCTTTCCCGAGCCGGGTCGCATCGGATCGAGGACGAAATTCATGCGGGCGATGTCGATCATTAAGGCCATCGCGATCAGCGGAGCGATGGGCGGACTGGGTCTCGCGGCAATCGCCCAAGCACAGGCGCAGGGACGCATGTCACCCGAATGCCGGCGCGAGATCGTCCGGATGTGCGGGCGCGACCGGGGCGCGATCCGCGAATGCCTACGCGACAAGGCCGCGAGCCTTTCCGAGGACTGCCGCGCCGAATTGCGCGAGCGTATGGGCGCGACGCGCGAACCGGGTGCGCGGTCAGGCCATCGGGCGAACGGCGAGCAGGAAATCGCCTATGGCAGCGATCCGCTCCAGCGACTCGATTTCCATGCCGCAAAGGCGACCGGCGCGGCGCCGCTGGTCCTGTTCGTCCACGGCGGCGGCTGGAAGCGCGGCGACAAGGACAACGCCACCGGCACCTTCAAGGCGCCGCATTATACCGGCCTCGGCTATCATTTCGCGTCGACCAACTATCGCCTCGTGCCCGCGGCAACAGTAGAGCAGCAGGCTGCCGACGTCGCTGCGGCGCTGGCGGCATTGCTGAAACGGGCCGATTCGCTCGGTATCGACCGGCGCAGGGTCGTGCTCATGGGCCACAGCGCCGGGGCGCACCTCGTTGCGCTGGTCGGCACCGACCCGCAATACCTGCGCGCGGTGGGGCTTTCGCCCACTGACGTGGCCGGGATCATCCCGCTCGACGGCGCCGGGTACGATGTGCCGGCGCAGATGGGCGAGAATGCCGTGCTGCTGGGCGATACTTACGAGCAGGCCTTCGGCACCGACCCTGCCCGCCAGCGCGCCGTATCGCCGACTTTCAACGCGGCTGCACCGAACGTGAGCGAATGGCTGATCGCCCACGTCGAGCGTGCAGATGCCAAGCGCCAGAGCGATGGCCTCGCCGCCGCCCTGCGGTCGTCCGGCGCGAAGGCAGAGGTGCGCGCCTTCGCCGGTCGCGGGCTGCAGGGCCACGCGGACATCAACCGCCGGATGGGCGACCCGTCCTATCCTGCGACACCGGTCGTCGACGCGTGGCTAAAGGATCTGTTCGGTTAGCCCAGGGTAGGGCCTTTGACGCCTCGTTAGGCATCAACCACAAATCGGGACGGCGTCTTCGAGTTCTCGGGGCGCTATCCAGATGCTCTGTAGCGCGGCGAACGGTTCTGCTTTTCACTTCCGCCCGGCTCGCTCGAGCTCGAAGCGGCCTGATCCGGGGTCAAAGGGGCCGCGGCCCCTCGCCCGAAAGGCGGTGCGTGCAACCGAGCGCGCAGGGGTCTTCGTCGTGGCCGAGCGCGGCGACCGTCCGCCAACCGATCGCCCGCAGCCGCGCGGCAGCGCCTGGATCGTGGCCCAGCGGCAGGTAGAGCAGGTCGCCCGCAGCCTTGTCGCCGAGCGCATCGACCAGCGGGTCGATGTAGAGCGAGAAGCCGGTCGCAGGCTCTTCCGACCCGCCAAGCAGGTAGGTCCCGCCACGGCCGAGCGTACCGCGCACCCCTTCGGCATAAAGCGTAAAGCCGAACCAGCTCTGGTACTGGAACCCGTGGCGTTCGGCCGGGTCCAGAGTGACCCGCGCCAGTCCGCCGACCCGCGCGGCGATCGCCCTCAAGCCATCGAGACGACTGGCCAGCACTCCGCCCACGTCGATCGCGGCAAGGCGCGCGACGGCATCCTCGAAGGGACCGGCGGCGTAGAGCAGCGGCAGGTACGCCTCGCCGCCCGCATCCTTGAGCGCGCCCGCGTCCTTCGCGTCGAGTTCGCGGCGCACGTCGTCGATCCGATCGGACGGGAGCGGCAGGGCATTGCTCGACAGCACGTCAACGAGGTCGGGCAAGGTGAAGTCGACCGAAATCCCCTTGGCCCCTGCCGCGGCGAGCGCCTCGATCGCCAGCACGACCACCTCCGCCGCAGCCGAAGCGCTGTCGCTGCCGATCAGCTCTGCGCCGAGTTGCAGGCGCTGTCGCGCAGGGTCGAGCTGATCGCTCGCAATGACAGCCACCTCGCCCGCGTAGCACAACCGCAGCGGGCGCGGAGCGGCGGCAAGACTGGTCGCGGCGATGCGCCCTACCTGCACCGTGATGTCGCTGCGCACCGCGAGTGTGCGGAGCGAGGCAGGATCGGTGAAGCGGACCATGCGCCGGGTCGCGACCCCGCTCATGCGGGTCGCCATCGAGCGTTCGAACTCGATCAGCGGCGGGATCACCCGGTCGTAACCGTGGGCATCCATCGCATCGAGTGCAGCCCGCCGCGCCGCCGTAAGCGCGCGCGCCGAGGCCGGCAGGCGATCCTCGAGCCCCACGGGCAGCAGGTCGGCGGTTGGGTCGGTCAAGTTCGTCACCCCGGCAGCATCACCCCCGCCATTGCGGGGGTGATGCGGATTTGCAAGACGGCGTGGCCTAGAACGCCAGCGCGCGAACGGTCTTCACGCCCTGGAGTTGGCAGGCCTTGTCGATCACCTCCTTCGGGATCGCCTGGTCGACGCTGAGCAGCAGCACGGCTTCCCCGCCCGCATCGCGGCGGCCGAGGTGGAAGGTGCCGATGTTGATGCCACTTTCGCCGAGCAGGGTACCGATCCGGCCGATAAAGCCAGGCGCGTCTTCGTTGACAATGTAGAGCATGTGGCCCGACAGCTCGGCCTCGATCCCGATGCCGAAGATCTCGACCAGCCGCGGCGCGTCGGTACCGAACAGCGTGCCCGCAACCGAGCGGTCGCCCTGGCTGGTGCCCACGGTCACGCGCAGCAGCGTGTTGTACGCCCCCTCGCGTTCGTGCCGGATCGAGCGCACGTCCAGTCCGCGTTCCTTGGCGAGGAACGGCGCGTTGACCATGTTCACGCTGTCCGAATACTGCTTCATGAATCCGGCGAGCACCGCCGCCTCGAGCGGCTTACCCGCCAGTTCCGCTGCGGCACCCTCGCGCTCGATCGAGATCTGCGTGAGGTTGCCGTGCGCCAGTTGGCCGACGAGGCTGCCGAGGTTCTCTGCGAGCTTCATGTAGGGCCGCAGCTTGGGCGCTTCCTCTGCACTGAGCGACGGCATGTTGAGCGCGTTGGTCACGCCGCCGTTGACGAGATAGTCGGCCATCTGCTCGGCCACCTGCAGCGCGACGTTGACCTGCGCTTCGGTTGTCGATGCGCCGAGGTGCGGGGTGCAGATGAAGTTCTTGGTGCCGAACAGCGGCGATTCCTTCGCCGGCTCGGTCGCGAACACGTCGAGCGCGGCACCGGCAACCTGCCCGCTGTCGAGCGCGTCCTTCAGCGCCGCTTCGTCGATCAGACCGCCGCGTGCGCAGTTGATGATGCGCACACCTTTCTTGGTCTTCTCGAGCCTTTCGCGGCTGAGGATGTTGCGGGTCTGGTCGGTCAGCGGCGTGTGGAGCGTGATGAAGTCGGCTTTGGCCAGCAGCGTTTCGAGGTCGGCCTTCTCGACCCCCATCTCGATCGCGCGGTCCTCGGTCAGGAACGGATCGTAGGCGACGACTTTCATGCGCAGTCCCAGCGCGCGGCTGGCGACGATCGAGCCGATGTTGCCTGCACCGATAAGCCCGAGCGTCTTGCCGGTCACCTCGACGCCCATGAACCCGTTCTTGGGCCATTCGCCTTGCTGCGTCAGTTCGTTCGCCTCGGGAATCTGGCGGGCGAGCGCGAACATCAGCGCAATGGCGTGCTCGGCGGTCGTGATCGAGTTGCCGAACGGGGTGTTCATCACGACCACGCCCTTACCGCTCGCATAGGGAATATCGACGTTGTCGACACCGATGCCGGCGCGGCCGATAACCTTGAGGTTGGTCGCCGCGTCGAGGATTTCGCGGGTGACCTTGGTCGAGGAGCGGATCGCGAGGCCATCGTACTCGCCGATGCGGGCGATGAGTTGTTCTGGCGTTTCGCCGGTGATCACGTCGACATCGCAGCCGCGCTCTTCGAAAATCTTGGCGGCGTTGGGGTCCATCTTGTCGGAAATGAGGACTTTGGGCTTGGTCATTTCAATTCTCCGTCATCCCAGCTCAAGCTGGGATCGCTGTCGGCTAAGTCGTACCTTGCGGCACGCGGTCCCAGAGTTCGCTGGGACGACGAGTCAGGCAGTCGCCGCGTAGGCCCAGTCGAGCCACGGGCCGAGCGCCTCAATATCGGCGGTCTCGACCGTCGCGCCGCACCAGATGCGCAGGCCCGGCGGAGCATCGCGGTACCCCGCGACGTCGTAGGCCGCGTCGTGCTCCTCGAGCAGCTTGGCCATGGCCTTGATGCGCGCCTCGTCGGCACCCTCGACCGTCAGGCAGACGCTGGTGTTCGAGCGGCTCGCCGGATCGGCAGCCAAGTGGCCCAGCCAGTCGCGACCTTGCACGATTGCATCGAGCGCCGCCGCATTGGCGTTTGCTCGCGCTTTCAGGGCGGACAGGCCGCCCAATGACTTGCCCCATTCGAGCGCGAAGATGGCATCTTCCACCGCAAGCATCGACGGGGTGTTGATCGTCTCGCCCTTGAACACGCCCTCGGCGAGCTTGCCCTTGGAAACCAGGCGGAACACCTTCGGCAGCGGCCACGCGGGCGTATAAGTTTCCAGCCGCTCGACTGCGCGCGGGCCGAGGATCAGCACGCCATGCGCGCCCTCGCCGCCGAGCACTTTCTGCCAGCTGAAGGTCAGAACATCGACCTTGTCCCACCCGATGTCCTGCGCGAACACCGCGCTGGTCGCGTCTGCGATGGTCAGGCCCTCGCGGTCGGCGGCGATCCAGTCAGCGTCCGGCACGCGCACACCGCTGGTGGTTCCGTTCCAGGTAAAGATCACGTCGTCCGCGAAGTTCACCTGCGACAGGTCGGGAAGCGCGCCGTAGTCTGCGCGAATCACCGTCGGATCGATCTTGAGCTGCTTGACCGCGTCGGTCACCCAGCCCTCGCCGAAGCTCTCCCACGCCAGCGTGGTAACACCTCGCGCACCGAGCATGGTCCACATCGCCATCTCGACCGCACCGGTGTCTGAACCGGGCACAATGCCGATGCGATGCGTATCAGGCACCTCGAGCACTTCGCGGATCAGGTCGATGCAGTACTGCAGGCGCGCCTTGCCGATCTTCGAGCGATGCGAACGCCCGAGCGATTCGGTGGCCAGCTTGTCGGGGGACCAGCCCGGCGGCTTTGCGCAGGGACCGGAAGAAAAGAACGGACGCGCAGGTTTGCGCGCCGGAAGCGTAAGCTCAGTCATGTAGTCTCTCCTTGCAGAGAGCTCGCGCGGCGTTGGGACCGCGTGGCCCGTCGGCCGCACTAATGTTGCGGCGCAACGAGTCAAGCACGCAATGGTATTATGCGGCGGGGCGGTGCCGTGCGCGGCCCGTTGCCGCCTCTCGCCAAACGCGTGTGACGCTCATATGGCCGCGCGATGCAGGTATCGGGCCTCCGCATCGCGCTTTTGAGCGGCAATTACGCCATGACGGTGGACGGTGCCAACAAGGCGCTGAACCGGCTGGTCGACTATCTGCAGCGCCACGGAGCCGAGGTGCGTGTCTATTCTCCGACGATCGAGCATCCGCCGTTCGAGCCCAAGGGCACACTCGTCAGCCTGCCTTCGATCGCAATTCCGGGGCGCAGCGAATACCGCGTACCGACCTGGCTCGGCCAGCGCGTCCGCGCCGACCTCGCCGCGTTCGATCCGCACCTCGTCCATATCTCATCGCCCGACTTCGCCGCGCGTGAGGCCGCAAAGTGGGCGCGTGACCGAAAGCTGCCGGTGGTCGCCAGCGTCCACACGCGGTTTGAGACATACCCGCGCTATTACGGCCTGGGCTTCCTGGAGCCGATGCTCGAGGCGTGGTTGCGCAAGCTCTATCGCCGCTGTGACGTGCTCCTGACGCCGAGCCCGAGCATGATCGACACGCTCCGCGAGCAGAAGATGAACGACGACATCGCCCTGTGGTCGCGCGGGGTCGAACACACGGTGTTCAATTCCAGGCGACGCGATGAGGCGTGGCGCAACGAGCTCGGTTTCTCGCCGGACGATCTCGTCGTCGGCTTCCTCGGCCGTCTCGTGCTGGAAAAAGGCCTCGACGTGTTTTCCGACGTCATCGGCGAACTCGACCGTCGCGGTGTGCCGCACAAGGTGCTCGTGATCGGCGAGGGACCGGCACGCGCAACCTTCGAGGACAAGATGCGCGGCGCCGTCTTCGTCGGCTTCCAGGGCGGTGAGAACCTTGGCCGTGCGGTCGCTTCGATGGACGTACTGCTCAACCCCAGCGTCACCGAGACGTTCGGCAACGTCACGCTGGAGGCGATGGCCTGCGGCGTGCCCGTCATCGCAGCCGACGCGACCGGTGCGGCGAGCCTCGTCGAGGATGGGGTCAACGGCTACCTCGTCGGCCCGCGCGACATCGCCGCATATGCGGACCGCATCTCAGGCTACGCCGACGACCCCGCCCTGCGCCGAGCGCACGGCGCAGCAGGCGAATCCCGCGCACAGGCGTTCGAATGGGACACGATCAACCGTGCGGTGGCGGATACCTACCTGCGGGTGCTTTCGGCCCGGCGACGCTAGTTCAGCGCAACACGCCCGTCGCGGCCTGCCGCCGGGCGTACCACCATTGCAGGACGATCGCGACGATGATCACGATCGGCATGTACTTGCCCATCGGGTCGGCCGCCATTTGCGGAGGCAGGTCGATGGTGAACTGGTAGGCAAAGCTCAGAACCGCGCCGACGAGCGAGACCAGGAACGCCGTGACCGCATGGCGCGACCGTATCAGAAGCAGGATCGAGCCGAGGACCGAACCCCACACGCCGATCGCCCATAGCGCACCCGCCCATGCGGGAAAGCTGTCGAAGAAAGCGAGCAGTTCAGGCAGCGGCATGTTCATCTGCTCCGCGACCATCCCGAGATACCCCGGATCGCGCAGCATGGTCATCGTGTAGTCGTAGCCGCCAAAAGCATTCCACAACAGCGACAGCAATCCGACCGCCCACAAGTGCCATGGTGTCCCCGCCCGCGCCGGCACCGTATCGATCGCGTCTTCCATATGCCCCTCCACGTTTGCGACCCCCGGGCGCAATCATACTCTCGCGCACGGGTGGTCGCAATCGCGGCGAGGAATCAGCCGTCGTGCCAGTCGAACGCGAGCGGTGCCTCGCGAAATGCGAAGCGGTCGAGATGCCGGGCGAGCGCGCCCTTGAGACCTTCGAGCTGACCGGGTTCGCTGGCATCGATCGAGCATTCGAGCGTACCGGCGGCGGCGACCATCGTCACCGTCCCGTCACCAGCCCAGTTCGCCCCGCGGGCATCGCGCGGAAACACGATGGTGCCGCGGGTCTTGTCGAACTCAACCGCAAGGTTGTGCTGCCAGTGCTTGCATAGCTGCTGGAGATATTTCGACGCGTTGTCCGTGAGTACGGAGGCTTTGCTCGAAACACTCACAGTCGTTCGATCCGCTTGGCCATCTCGTCGATCATGTCGACGATCTGGTTGATGGCGTCCTCTCCCAACTCACCTGCGCGTGCCTTGTGCTTCAGCACCTGCGCGAGGTTGCCCATCGCGCGGGCGAGGTGCGGCGAGCGGCCGCGATGCTGGCGCTCGCCGTGGTCCGATAGGCGCGCGAACAGCGCGGCTACTTCGTCTGCCTTGTCGGCCAGTTCCTGCTCGCCCGCCCCCGTGATCGCGAACGGCTTGCGCGCGCTGGCGTCGTCGGCCTTTTCCTCGATCACGCCTTCGTCGGCGAGGAGTTGCAGCGTCGGGTAAACCGCACCGGGGCTCGGGGCGTAACCGCCGCCGGTCAACTCCTCGATCGCCTTGATCAGCTCGTAGCCGTGGCGCGGCTGGTCCGCGATCAGCTTGAGCAGCGCGAGGCGCAGCTCGCCCTGGCCGAACATCCGGCCGCGCCGTCCACGGGGACCGCCGCCGTCACCGCCCCAAGGGCCGTTGGGACCGAACGGACCGCCGGGTCCCCACGGACCATTCGCCCCGAACGGACCGTTCTCACCGAACGGGCCGTGATCGCCCCATCCTCCGCCAGCGCCTCGAGCCGCCATCTTGGCGGCCATCGCCGCCTTCATCGCGCGCTTCACGTCGTGCTGAAATCCATGTCGCATCTAAAATCCTTTCTTACGATGCCTCACGATATATCTTAGATGCATCGAAATTCAAGACCCCTCGCGGTCCGCCCCTGTATTTCCTACATGGAGAGTCGATGGCCGACCTGTTCCCCGACACCGTTGCCGCGACCGCGCCCGGCCCCGACGAGCCGCGCGAGGATGCCCCGCTCGCCGACCGGCTGCGCCCCCGCGCGCTCGATGAAGTGGTCGGGCAGGAACACCTTACCGGCCCAGAGGGTGCGATCGGGCGGATGGTGGCCGCGGGTAAGCTCTCCAGCATGATCCTGTGGGGCCCGCCGGGCACCGGCAAGACCAGCATCGCCCGCCTGCTCGCCGACGCCGTGGGCATGCGCTTCGCCGCGATCAGCGCGGTATTCAGCGGTGTAGCCGACCTCAAGAAGGCATTCGCCGAGGCCGATCGCGCGGCCGAGATGGGCCAGCGAACCCTGCTGTTCGTGGACGAGATCCACCGCTTCAACCGCGCGCAGCAGGACGGTTTCCTGCCCTTCGTCGAACGCGGCACCGTCACCCTGGTCGGCGCGACGACCGAAAACCCGAGCTTCGAGCTCAATGCCGCGCTGCTCAGCCGCGCGCAGGTGCTCATCCTCCATCGGCTCGACGCGGCGGCGCTGGGCCGGTTGCTCGACAAGGCGGAGGCGCTCGAAGGCCCGCTCCCCCTCACGCCCGAGGCGCGCGAGGCGCTGGTTGCGAGCGCCGACGGCGACGGGCGGTTCCTGCTCAACCAAGCCGAAACGCTCTACGCCGCCAAGATCGCCGCTCCGCTCGATCCGTCCGAACTCGGCACATTCCTCCAGCGCCGCGTTGCGGTCTACGACAAGGACCGCGAAGGGCACTACAATCTCATTTCCGCGTGGCACAAGGCGCTGCGCGGGTCCGACCCGGACGCCGCGCTCTACTACATGGCGCGGATGCTGGTTGCGGGCGAGGAGCCGCTGTTCGTACTCCGCCGCCTCGTTCGCGCGGCGAGCGAGGACATCGGCCTTGCCGACCCGCAGGCGCTCGTCCAGTGCCTCGCCGCCAAGGATGCCTACGAGTTCCTCGGCAGCCCCGAGGGCGAGCTCGCGATCGTGCAGGCGTGCCTCTATTGCGCGACCGCGCCCAAGTCGAACGCCGCCTACATGGCGTTCAAATCGTCGTGGCGCAGCGCGAAAGAGACCGGCAGCCTGATGCCGCCGCAGAACATCCTCAATGCGCCGACGAAGCTGATGAAGAACATCGGCTACGGCAAGGGCTACGCCTACGACCATGACGCCGAGGACGGCTTCTCGGGCGCGAACTACTGGCCCGACGAGATGGAGCGGCAGACGTTCTACGCCCCAGTCGAACGCGGGTTCGAACGCGAGGTGCGGAAGCGCCTCGACTACTGGGCCAAGCTGCGCGCCGAGCGCGGGGAATGAGGGCCGACAGGTTCCGACACTTCCTCGCGATTGATTGGTCGGGTGCGGCGGGCGAGCGGCAGAAGGGCATCGCGCTGGCACTGGCCGACGGCGACGGCGGGCCGCCGGTGCTGGTCGATCCCGGTCGCGGCTGGTCGCGCGGCGAGGTGCTCGATATCCTGCGCGATCACCTCCCCCCAGATACGCTCGTCGGCTTGGACCTCGGCATCGCCCTGCCCTTCGCCGATGCTCGCGCATACTTTCCCGGTTGGGAGGCAAGCCCGCCCGACGCGCGCGGACTTTGGCGGCTGATCGACGAGATCTGCACCGCCGACGAGCATCTTGCGGCATCGTCGTTCTGCGCGCACGGCGACGCGGCGCGGTATTTCCGCCACTCCGCCGAGAACGTCGGCGACCGCTTCCATCTTGCCGGTGCCCTAACCCGTGAAGGCCGCTTTAGGCGCAGCGAGCACGCCCAGCGCGCACAGGGCGTCCGCCCGGTCAGCAACTTCAACCTCGTCGGCGCGGCGCAGGTCGGCAAGTCGAGCCTGACTGGGATGCGGATGCTCCATCGGCTCGGTGACTGCATCCCGGTCTGGCCGGTCGACCCGCTGCCCGAAAGCGGCTCGGTCATCGTCGAGATGTACACCTCGATCGCCGCCCGCGGTGCGGGGGTGCGCAAGGGTGCGAGCAAGATCCGCACCTACGAAGACCTCGCCGACCGCCTCGGCGAACTCGGATCGCCACCGGTCGCCGGCAGCGGCCCGATCGACGATCATTCGTCCGACGCGCTGGTCACCGCGGCCTGGCTCCGCACGGTCGCGCATCGACCCGAATACTGGCACCCCGAAGGCCTCACCCCCGAAATCGCACGCACCGAAGGCTGGACTTTCGGCGCGGTCTGAACGAATGCGCGAGCCGGAGCCGGCTTAGCTCAGTTGGTAGAGCACCTGATTTGTAATCAGGGGGCCGCGGGTTCGAATCCTGCAGCCGGCACCATTCCTTCTTGAATTTTGGTCCTACCGCTCCGCTACTTGAGGACCCAAAATTCAGACCATGTCCTCCGGCCGCACCAGCCGGTCGAAATCCGCTTCGCTCACCCCCGCCGCCAGCGCCGCTTCGCGCAGGGTGCTGCCCGACTTGTGCGCCGCCTTGGCGATCGCTGCCGCCTTGTCGTAACCGATCTCGGGCGCGAGCGCGGTCACGAGCATGAGGCTGTTCTCCACCCCGCGCGCGATAGTGTCGCGGCGCGGCTCCAATCCGCCAAGCAGGTGATCGGTAAAGCTCGCCGCCGCATCGCCGAGCAGCCGGACCGAGCGCAGGAAGTTCCACGCCATCACCGGACGATAGACGTTGAGTTCGAACTGCCCCTGCGACCCGGCGAAGGTGATCGCGGCGTGGTTGCCGAACACCTCGATGCAGACCTGCGTCAGCGCCTCGACCTGCGTGGGGTTGACCTTGCCCGGCATGATCGAGCTGCCCGGCTCGTTTTCGGGCAGCGCCAGTTCGCCCAGCCCCGCCCTCGGCCCCGAGCCGAGCAGGCGGATGTCGCTGGCGATCTTGTAGAGGCTCGCCGCCGCCGCATTGAGCGCGCCGTGGGCGAACACCAGCGCATCCTGCGCGGCGAGCGCTGCGAACTTGTTGGGCGCGGTCACGAACGGCAAGCCCGTGATCGCGGCGACCTTCGCCGCCACGAGCTCGGCGAACCCGTCGGGCGCGTTGAGCCCGGTGCCCACGGCGGTGCCGCCCTGCGCCAGTTCGTAGAGGCCGGGCAGCGTCAGCTCGATCCGCTCGATCGCGGCGGCGACTTGCGCCGCGTAGCCCGAGAACTCCTGCCCCAGCGTCAGCGGGGTTGCGTCCTGCGTGTGCGTGCGGCCGATCTTCACGATGCCGTCCCATTGCGCCGTCTTTGCCGCGAGGTCGGCGTGCATCGCGCGCAGCGCCGGAAGCAGGTGCCGCGTCACCTCGCCCGCCGCCGCGATCGTGATCGCGCTCGGGAACGTGTCGTTCGAGCTCTGGCTCATGTTGACGTGATCGTTCGGATGCACCGGCGTCTTCGACCCGATCTCGCCGCCGAGCATCTGTATCGCGCGGTTGGCGATCACCTCGTTGGCATTCATTTTCGACTGGGTGCCCGACCCAGTCTGCCACACGACCAGCGGGAATTCGTCGTCCAGCTTTCCTTCGATGACTTCCTGCGCCGCGCCGACGATCGCATCCGCCAGTTTCGGATCGAGCACACCGAGCTCCCGATTGGCTTCCGCCGCCGCGCGCTTGATCGTGCCGAGCGCGCGGACCAGCGGCAGCGGCATCCGTTCGCCGCCGATGCGAAAGTTCTGCAGGCTGCGCTGCGTCTGCGCGCCCCAGAGATGGTCGGCCGGAACCTCGATCGATCCGAATGTGTCGGTTTCGGTGCGGGTGGTCATGGGCGGGACTTGGGCCTCGCGGTCGTCCGGCGCAAGGCGATGCGTGTCACCCGGCAGGTGACGCGCGGGTGACGGTCGAAGCGCCGGGGCTGCGTCGCGCCTCCGCGGCGCGGGTGACACCGGGGTGACGGCGTCACCCGTTTTCGGTTGTCCACGCGCCAGGTCGGCGAGGAGCGCGCGCGCATCGGCCGCCTTCGCTTCGCGCTGGGCAGCGTCCCATTGCCGCGCAAATCCCGCCTCCCGGTCAAGCAGGCGATAGGCACTCTGCCGCGACATGCCCACGCGGCGGCAGGCGAGCCGTACGTCGGCCCCCGTACCGAGGCTGTCGAGAAACGCCTGCCGCCGAAATGCCGTCCAACCGCCCGCGCGTTGCTGGGAGCCGAGGCCGGTCGAGGTAGTCGAAACCATGATCCGCTGCTCCGTTCGGAAAAAGGCGAACCGGGATCGGTATGCATGGATGGGCGTGTAGGAAAAGGGATTCCAACATGGAAAGCAGACTGTCAGCAAACGACCCCTTTGCGGACTTTCCGATCTACTGGTCCACGAATTTCCCCTGCTCACAAGCGGCCAGAGCCTCACGGGCGAGATTGTCCAGAAAATCGTCCTCTGAGGGTTCGGTCCAAGGTCGCAATAGCTCCACCAAAGATGGATCAGCGATCAGCGTCACAGCTTCAAAGACAGGCATAGTGACATGATCGCTCATCAGCGCAATTCTTGCGAACGGAAGAGCAAGCGCCGGGTTTCGCTGCGCAAGTCCTAACAGAGCCTCTGCTCTGACAGAATCGTCTTCGTCCTGTGCAGCGGCGATAAGCGCATCTCGAACCTGCGGCGTGTCTACTTCTTGCTGTGAAAGCAGAAGAGTTGCCCAATCTCGGTTTGTTCGATCGTCATCCCGAGTCATAGCTATCAATCGCTGAAAATTTGCGTCTGCAAATGAGCTGCCGAATAGCGGCACTTCTTCGGCCGCTACCGCCTCTAGAAAATCGGATGTTGGGCGATAAAGCTCGGCCATGAACTAACCAATACGTTCGATTCCGAATGGCGGCTAGCCACCCCAAATGCAGACATTCGACCCCAACGAACTCGAAGCCTGAATGCGGACAGTCTGCTTTCAGCCAAACTGGCAAAAAAGCTGCCTGTCAGCAAACGACCCCATTGCGGACATCTCCGCCTTGCTGGGCCTTCGGGAATGTGCACACCGCCTGTTGGTTTTCTAGCATGACTCGACGGGTCGCAATATATAGCAAACGCTTATGGCTCGGGAATTCGCAAAAGACGTCAGCATGGTCAGTGCGATCTCTATCGTCCCGCCGATCTTGGAAGTGATCTGCCAAGCGACAGGCATGGGGTTTGCTGCAGTGGCTCGCGTTACCGAAGATCGGTGGATCGCCTGTAGTGTCCGCGATGAAATCGGTTTCGGAATCGAGCCCGGAGGCGAACTTCAGATCGAAACTACGATTTGCAACGAAATCCGCACCCACAGGGAGCCGGTCCTTATCGACGACGCCGATTGTGACCCGCAGTATTGCGATCATCACACACCGAGAATCTACAGTTTGAGAAGCTATATTTCCGTCCCGATCATCCTGTCCGACGACAGCTTTTTCGGCACGCTTTGTGCAATCTCTCCAAAACCTGCCCAAGTGAGCAAGCCCGAGATTGTCGGGATGTTCAAGCTCTTCGCCCAGATGATCGGCGACCACATCGAAGCCAGCCAGTCGCTCGTCGAAAGCAAGACGGCGCTCCTTACGGAACAGGAGACATCGGCCCTGCGGGAACAGTTCATCGCGGTGCTGGGTCACGATCTGCGCAATCCGCTTGCCGCCATAAAGGGCGGGATGCGGATGCTCGAAGGCGAGACACTGAGCGAAAGGGGCAGGAACGTCGTGGGATTGGTCAATGCTACCGTCAGTCGGATGGCGGGCCTGATCGATAACGTCATGGACTTCGCACGCGGGCGGCTTGGCGGCGGTATTACCCTCGATTCAACACAACAGCGAATCGATGCCACAGTGCAGCAGGTCGTCGATGAATTGCGGGCGACCTATCCGGACCGGGAGATCGCCATCGATCTCAGGCTCGAAACGGAAGTTCGCGCCGACCATGGTCGGCTTGGGCAATTGTTTTCCAATTTGCTGGGCAATGCGCTCATGCATGGAGATCCGGTTGCACCGATCCGGGCCGTTCTGGATCGTGAGGGTGATCACCTCACATTCGAAACGATGAACTTCGGCAAGCCGATCCCCGCCGCCGCGATGGAGAACCTTTTTTCACCGTTCGAACGGGGGGAAGCTCGATCAAGCCTTCAGGGACTGGGTCTCGGCCTCTACATTTCTTCGCAGATCGCTAAGGCGCATGAGGGTAGTCTGACTGCAAAATCCGAAGGTCAGGAAACTACGTTCACATTTCGGATGCCCATCGGCTGAGGCGAACACTTACGTGAAGAGAGGTTCAGTGGAGCAACCGCACCCAAGGAAGTCCGCTTCCCACCCCAATTGCAGACATTACACCGCCTGAGCACGAACTCCGAAAGCTGCCGCTCAGGGAGCCTCACCCCCGTCCGCGATACCCTGCGACGCCTTGATCCGGCACCCACAGCCCCTCGGGCGGAGCGCCGGTCTGCCAGAACACGTCGATCGGGATGCCGCCGCGCGGGTACCAGTAGCCGCCGATGCGGAGCCAGCGGGACTTCATCTCGTCCACGAGACGCTGGCCGATGCCGACGGTCACGTCCTCGTGGAACCCGCAGTGGTTGCGGAAACTGCCGAGGAACAGCTTGAGGCTTTTCGATTCGACGATTGTGTCGCCCGGCGCATAATCGATCACCAGGTGCGCGAAATCGGGCTGGCCGGTCACCGGACAGAGCGAGGTGAATTCGGGCGCGGCGAAGCGCACCAGGTAGAGCGTGCCCACGCGTGGGTTCGGTACGTAATCGAGCACCGCCTCTTCTGGGGACGCGGGCAGAGTGCTCGTCTGGCCGAGGTGGCGCGGGACAGGTGTGTCGCTCATGCCGCGCATCTGGCGCGAATCGCCACGTGACACAAGGCGGTGGTGGACTTGCGCAATTCAGTGCCTATTCAGCGCTTCCGACGCTTTGGGAGCGTCGAGCCGAAACCATGAAGAATCGCGCCCTAACCAGTCTGTTCGCCCTTGCCATCGGTGCCGCTGCCGCGCCGGGGCTGGGCCAGGAGTCCGCCGCGCCGGGCGGTTTTCGCTTGCCGACAGCGACGCCGACGCCGACCGACGTGCAGGGCCCGGTCGATCCCGACGCGCCGATCCTCACGCGGCCCCGCGCGCCGACCCCTACGCCGACGCCGCGCGCCACCGCCGCGCCCGCTCCCACGCCGACGCCGGTCGCCACGCCCACCCCGCGCGCGGTGCTGCCGCCGCGCAACAGTTCGCTGCCGCCGCGCTTCACCCCGCCCGCTGCCCCGACCGCGCTGGAATCGGAAGCGGTGGTCGACGGCGCGACGCCGTTCCCCTCCACCGCTGCGCCCGCACCCGGTCTTGATCTTCCGCTGCCGTCGGTCGAGCCAAGCACGCCCACCGTTGCCGAGACGCCCGCCGCGAGCGAGGACGGCCTGCCCGGTTGGCTCTACGCGCTAGGCGGCCTGCTCGTCGCGGGTGCAATCGGCGGTGCTTACATCGTCCTGCGTCGCCGACGGGAGGGCGCAATCGACGAGGCGCCGGTGATCGAGCGACCGCCGCTCGGCGCTTCCCCCGCAGCCGCATCGCCTGCCGCAGCATCGCCTCCTGCAGCCGCGATCCAGGCGGGTCCACCGCTGGTGATCGAGGCGCAGGTCCAGCAACTTGCGCGCAGCATGATGTTTGCGACCCTGACCTACGAACTGCGCGTGACCAACCGCGGCCCGGTTCCGCTCGAGAACGTGAGCTTCGGCGGCGACCTCGTCACCGCGCACGCACGTGTGCCGACCGAGCAGCAGCTCGCCGACCCCGCCATGCCGCTCACCCCGGTGCAGTCGCTCACCCGGCTCGATCCGGGCGAGAGCGCCTCGTTCGCGGGCGAATTCCGCCTGCCGGTCAATGAGATTCGCCCGATCCCGCACGGCAAGGCGGTCGTCTATGTCCCGCTGCTGCGGGTCCGCGCCGATGCCGACGGGATGGACCCGATCGCGCGGACATTCATCGTCGGATTGAAGACCCCGGGCAGCGGCCAGCGGCTGCAACCGTTCCGGCTCGACGAGATGCCGCAGACCTACCACGCGGTCGGCCAGAAGGCGTTGGACTAAGGCGCTCGACTGACCGCTGGCAATGGCGGTGCGCGGCGGCTAGCGTCGCGCCTATGGACAGCCTCGTTTCCACCCACTGGCTTGCGGACGCGCTCGGCGACGACGACCTCGTCGTGCTCGACGCGACCGCCCACGCCACCGAGCCGGGCCGCGATGCCCGCGCGGAGTTCGCCGCTGGACACATTCCCGGCGCGCGGTTCCTCGACCTCCCCAGCTTCAAAGACGACGCTTCGTCCGTGCCCAACGCGCTGCCGACCGCGCCTCAGGTAGCCGAGCGAATGGCGGCGCTGGGCGTGTCGCGAGACAGCCGCGTCGTGCTCTACGACGACAGCGCGGTAAAGACGTCCGCCCGCGCGTGGTTCATCCTGCGCATGAACGGGTTCCCGAACGTCGCCATACTCGACGGCGGGCTCGCGAAATGGAACGCCGAAGGCCGCGCGATCGAGACCGGCGAGGCGACCGCACCGGCGGCTCCGCTCGAACAGCTCGATGCAGACTGGTCGCGGGTCAGGTCGAAGGCGGAAGTCCACGCCAACATCGACACCCGCGCCGAGCAGGTCATCGATGCGCGCGACGACGGGCGCTTCACCGGCGCGACGATCGACACGGTGCACAACCTTCCCGGCGGCCACATCCCCGGCGCGCGCAACCTGTTCTACAAGGACCTCTATCACGACGACGGGACCTTCCGCTCCGAAGCGGACCTGCGGGCGGCCTTTGCCGCAGCGGGGGTCGACATCGCGCGTCCGATCGTCACCTCGTGCGGCAGCGGCGTGACTGCGGCGATACTGCTCTTCGCGCTCCATCGGCTCGGCGTGGAGGACGCGGCGCTCTATGACGGGAGCTGGAGCGAGTGGGCCGCCGACCCCGCCAGCCCGATCGAAACCGGAGCAGCGGCCTGACCATGGCAAAAGGCACGTCGGATAAGTCGCCGGCGACCAGGCTCGTTACCGCCGGAAGGCGCAGCGAATGGACCGGGGCCGCGGTCAACCCGCCGGTCTGGCGCACCAGTACGCACCTCTACGCCGACAGCGCGGACCTTGCCGTAGGCCGACCCAATGCCGACGGGCACTTCTACTACGGTCGGCGCGGCACGCCGACGCAGTGGGCGCTGGCCGAAGCCCTGACCGAGCTCGAGCCGGGGGCGACGGGCACGATCCTCTACCCGAGCGGCGTGGCGGCGATCGCGGGGGCATTACTGACGGTGCTCTCGCCGGGCGATGTGCTGCTCGTCACCGACAACGCCTACGAACCGACGCGGACACTGGCGAATTCGCTGCTCAAGCGGATGGGCATCGAGGCGCGCTTCTTCGACCCGCTCGACCTTGCCGCCTACGAGGCATTGTTCTGCGAGCGGACGAAAGCGGTCATGCTGGAGGCGCCCGGCAGCCTGTCGATGGAGGTGTGCGACGTGCCCGCCCTCGCCCGCATTGCGCGGGAGAGTGGCGCGGTGAGCGTGATGGACAACACCTGGGCCTCCCCGCTCGGGTTCCGGCCGCTGGCGCATGGCTGCGACATCTCGGTGATGAGCCTGACCAAGCATGTCGGCGGCCATTCGGACCTGATGATGGGCTCCGCGAGCGCGGGCCGCGAGCTGTACGCGAAGCTTCGGCTGAACGCGCAGGTGCTCGGCACCGTGGTCTCGCCCGACGACGCCGCACTCGCTTTGCGCGGCCTGCGCACGATGGGCGCACGACTGAACCAGTCGACTGCCGCCGCTCTCGAAATCGCCCGCTGGATAGAGGGTCGGCCCGAGGTCGCGAGCGTCCTTTGCCCGATGCTCCCCGGCGCCTCCGGCCACGACCTGTGGATGCGCGACTTCACCGGCGGCTGCGGCCTGTTCAGCGTGATCCTTGCAGACGCCGACGAAGCTGCCCGCGCGCGCTTCATCGACGCGCTCGAGCTGTTCGGCATCGGCTATAGCTGGGGCGGGTTCGAGAGCCTCGTCGTGCCCGCCGATCCTGCGCGCATCCGCACCGCGAGCGCCTGGCCTCCCACCGATTTGCCTTCCGGTGTTGCCCTTGGCGTAAGGTTCTCGATCGGGCTCGAGGACCCCACGGACCTTATCGCCGATCTCAAACGCGGGTTCGCGGCGATATGACCGCCGGGCAAGCGAACACCGCCGGGGCCGCCGACGACCTGCGCCGCGCCGTCGGAGGCGAGAGCGTGACCGTGGGCCAAGTCGTCGACACGCTCGATAGCTGGGGCACCGACATCGGTTCGTGGCACGTCTCGGTGTGGAGCGCGCTGGTCTTCGTGGCCGTGCTCGTCGGGCTCTATTTCGCAGCATGGTTCCTCGGAAAGGCGGCGCGGCGCGTGCTGCGCCGGCTGACGAAGTTCGACGAGACCCAGCGCCTGCTCGCGGAAAAGATCGTCACGATTCTCGTCTGGGCGATCGCGATCCTGCTGGGGATCGACATCCTCGGCATCGACCTCACCGCGCTCGCGGTGTTCTCGGGCGCGTTCGGCCTTGCCATCGGTTTCGGCCTGCAGAAGACCTTCGGCAACCTGATCGCGGGGATCATCCTGCTGATGGACCGCTCGATCAAGCCGGGAGACGTGATCGCGATCGCCGACGCGGCGGGCAATTCCACCTTCGGACAGATCCGCAAGATCGGGATCCGCGCGGTCTCGCTGACAACGCGCGACCAGAAGGAATACCTGATCCCGAACGAGAACCTGATGATCAACCAGGTCGAGAACTGGTCCTATTCGTCGAAGAACGTGCGGGTGCAGGTGCCGGTCGGCATCGGCTATGGCTGCGATATCGAAGCGGTCGAGAAGCTCATGCTCGAGGCGGCGAAGAGCGCGACCCGCGTCCTCACCACACCGCCGCCGGTCGTCTGGCTCGACAGCTTCGGCGAGAGCGCGATCCAGTTCAAGATCCATTGCTGGATCAACGACCCCGAAGAGGGCGTGGGCAACGTGCGATCGGACGTGCTCAAACGGCTCTGGGCGCTGTTCAGGGAGCACGGCATCGAAGTGCCGTTCCCCCAGCGCGACCTCAACCTCAAGGACAATGCCCAGTTCCGTGCTTTGGTCGAAGCCATTGGCGCGCGGGAGAAAACGCCGGAAGCATAGCTTCTTGGCTGCCAATCCCTGATTTCAAAATCGCGCCTTCCCGCTCTGACAGGCAATCTGGCTGGAAGGTGGCGCAGGCCGGGCGCATTTCGCCGCCATGGCAAGAACCGGAACCGTTTACCTCGTCGGCGCTGGGCCGGGTGATCCCGACCTGCTGACGCTGCGCGCCGCCCGCCTGATCGGGCAGGCGGACCTCATCGTGCACGACGGGCTCGTCGACCCCGCGATCCTCGCGCTCGCCCCGCCGGGCGCAGAGCTGGTCTCGGTCGCCAAGAGCCGGGCACGCCACACCCTGCCGCAAGGCGCGATCAACGCGCTGCTGGTGCGCGAGGCACTGGCCGGGCGGGACGTCGTCCGGCTGAAGGGCGGCGATCCGCTGGTCTTCGGTCGCGGCGGCGAAGAGGCGGAGGATTGCCGCGCCGCGGGCGTGCCGGTCGAGATCGTCCCCGGCATTTCGGCCGCGAACGGTGCCGCCGCCGCCGCGCAGATCGCCCTCACCCACCGCGACGCATCGAGCGTAGTCAGCTTCGTCGCGGGCCAGTGCAAAGGGCTGTCCGAACAGGACTGGGCGGGCCTTGCCGGCAAGGGCCGCACGCTGGTGATCTACATGGGCGTCAAGACCGCCCCGCAGATCGCCGAGAAGCTGATGGCCGATGGCCTTGCCCCCGACATGCCGCTGGCGGTAATCGAGAACGCCTGCCGCCCGCAGATGCGCGTGCTCCGCGGCCCGCTTGCTGCCCTGCCCGACCTGGTGGAGCGAGAGCAGGTGCAAAGCCCGGCCCTGATCGTGATCGGCGAAGTGACCGCGCGCGAGGATGCGGCGGTGGCCCGGCTTGCGGAGGCTGTGCTGTGAAGATCCTCACCGGTAACGACCTCAAGTCCGGCGCGGTCACCTGGTGGACCGGCTACGACTGGTCGCTTCACGTCGAGGACGCGGTCGACGCGGGCCCCGAAGCCGAAGCGATCCTCGCCCGCGAGGAAGCCGCCCGCCGCGTCAACGCGCCCTACCTGATCGACGGCGAGAAAACCGAAGGCGGCGTGCGCCCCGCGCACATCAAGGACCGCATTCGCGCGCTCGGCCCGACCGTGCGGCCCGACCTGACCCTCAAGCCCGCCGACCCGAAGGCCGGCAACTGGGTGATCTGAAACATGTATAAGTACGACCAGTGGGACCAGCAGATGGTCGACACCCGCGTCGCGGAATTCCGCGACCAGGTGGAACGCCGCCTCGCGGGCAAAATCACCGAGGACCAGTTCAAGCCACTGCGGCTGCAGAACGGGCTCTACCTGCAGCTCCATGCCTACATGCTGCGCGTCGCGGTGCCCTATGGCACGCTCGACAGCAGGCAGATGCACGCGCTGGCCGACATCGCGGACAAGTACGACCGCGGATACGGCCATTTCACCACGCGGCAGAACATCCAGTACAACTGGATCAAGCTGGACGAGACGCCCGACCTGCTGGCCGATCTCGCGGCGGTCGAGATGCACGCCATCCAGACCAGCGGCAACTGCATCCGCAACATCAGCTCGGACCATTTCGCCGGCGCCGCGGCGGACGAGGTCGTCGACCCGCGTCCCTATGCCGAACTGCTGCGCCAGTGGTCGAGCTTCCACCCGGAATTCCTGACCCTGCCGCGCAAGTTCAAGATCGCGGTCATCGCCTCCACCACCGACCGCGCGGCGATGAAGCTGCACGACATCGGTATCCGCATCGTGAAGAATGACGCGGGCGAAATCGGCGCCGCGTTCTACGTCGGCGGCGGCATGGGCCGCACTCCGATGATCGCGCCGTGCATCAACCCGTTCGTGCCGATCGACAGCCTAGTCACCTATTCGGAGGCGTGCCTGCGGGTCTACAATCGCTACGGACGCCGCGACAACAAGTACAAGGCGCGGATCAAGATCCTCGTCCACGAGCTCGGCGCGGAGGAATACACCCGCCAAGTCGAGGAGGAATTCGCCCACCTCCAGACGCTCGGCATCGAGCCACCCGCGGCCGAGCTCGAACGGATTATCCCGTTCTTCGCCGACCCGCCATTCGAGAGCGGCCTGTCGGACGAGATCGACCGGTCGGACCCCGACTTCGCGCTGTGGGTCGATACCAACACCCATCCGCACAAGCAGGCGGGCTATGTCGCGGCGGTCATCAGCCTCAAGCCCGTCGGCGGCATCCCGGGCGATGCCAGCGCGGCGCAGATGCACCTGATGGGCGACCTTGCGAAGCAGTACTCGTTCGACGAGATGCGCGTGACGCACACGCAGAACATCGTCCTGCCGCACGTCCGCAAGGCCGACCTCCATGCTCTGTGGACCGCACTCGACGAAGCGGGCCTCGGCGTCGCCAATTTGGACCGCGCGGGCGACATCATCGCCTGCCCCGGCCTCGACTATTGCAGCCTCGCCAACGCGCGCTCGATCCCGGTCGCGCAAAAGCTCTCCGAGCGGCTCGCGCCGGTCTCGCAGGAACTGGGCGAGCTGAAGATCAAGATCTCGGGCTGCATCAACGCCTGCGGGCATCACCATGCAGGCCACATCGGTATCCTCGGCGTCGATCGGAAGGGGACCGAGAACTACCAGCTGCTTTTCGGCGGCAGCGAGGCGGACGACACCTCGCTCGCCAAGATTGTCGGCCCCGGCTTCGACGAGGCGGGTATCGTCGACGCTGTCGAAACCGCGACCGGTGTCTACCTCGCCAAGCGGACCGAGGGCGAACGCTTCCTCGACACCTATCGCCGCATCGGCATCGAACCGTTCAAGGAGGCGCTCTATGGCTGATCTCATTCGCCTGCGCGACGACGAGGCGGTCGACCATCCGGCCGTCACCGTCGACTCCTATCTCGACCAGACCAATGCCGCCGCAGTCCGCATCGAACCGGGCGACGACGCCCGCGCGTTGCTGCCGCATCTCGACGGCCTCAAGCTGATCGAAGTCAACTTTCCGAGCTTCACCGATGGGCGCGGCTACAGCTCCGCCCGCCTCCTCCGCGAAGCGGGCTACACCGGCGAATTGCGCGCGGTGGGCGATGTGCTGGTCGACCAGGTCGGCCTGATGCGCCGGTGCGGGTTCGACGCATTCGAGGCGGACAAGGCGCTCGACCGCACCGATTTCGAGACCGCGTTGACCCGCTGGGACAACGTCTACCAGCCCGCCGCCGACTCTTTGGGTGATGGGGGCCGCGCCCCGATCTGGGCGCTGCGGCACTCGGGCCTTCGTGGCTGACTTGGGCATCGCGCGCATCGTCGACCGGATCGACCCGGCCCCGCGCTTCACCGCGGCCGATGCCGCGCGCCTGAACGCCGAGTTCGCCGATGCCGACACCGCAAGCGTCCTCCACGCTGTCCTGCGCGATGGAATCGCCGGGCGCGTTGCCACCGTCTCCAGCTTCGGCGCGGAAAGCGCGGTGCTGCTGCATTTCGTGGCGCAGGTCGCGCCCGACACGCCAGTGCTGTTCCTCGACACCGGCAAGCATTTTGCCGAAACGCTTGCCTACTGCGACGAGCTGGTCGCGCATCTCGGCCTCGCCAACCTCGTCGTGCTGGAGCCCGATGCCGACGACCTCGCGAAGCGCGACGAGACCGGGCTGCGCTGGTCATACGACCCGGATGGTTGCTGCGAGATCCGTAAGGTCCGTCCGCTCGCCAAGGCGCTCGCTGCGTTCGATGCCTCGCTGACGGGGCGCAAGGCCTTCCAGTCGAGCACCCGCGCGCACCTGCCCCGCTTCGAACTCGACACCACAGACCCGATCGGTCGGCTCAAGATCAACCCGCTGATCGACTGGAGCGCGGCCGACATCGCCGATTTCATGGCCGCCGCCAAATTGCCGGCGCACCCGCTGGTGGCGGCCGGCTTCCCCTCGATCGGCTGCTCGCCCTGCACCAGCCAGGTCGCCGAGGGCGAAGACCCCCGCGCCGGACGGTGGAAGGGCTGGGACAAGACCGAGTGCGGCATCCACACCCCGGTCCCGCTCGGCCCCGACGGCGAACTGCCGCCCGGCTACGAACCGTTCCTGTAGGATAGACGCAAGAAAGGCCCCGGAGCGAACCCCGGAGCCCTCCATTGTCTCGCACGAATCAGGCCGGGACGCGTTCGACGGTCGCGGTCTTGCCTTCGGGGTTGGTCGAGGTCCACACGCCCTTGGCGTCGACCGCCTCTTGGTTGCAGACTTCCTTCGCGCCTTCGCCGTCCTTGGTGTAGCAGTACTCGCTCTGCGACTTCTGCACCCACTTGCCGGTTTCGACGACCTTGCCGTCGACCGTATCGACGTAGGTGCCGTCGGCCTTCACCTCTTCCATCACGACCTTGCCGTCGGCGGTGGTGATCTTGAAGTTGCCAGGGGTCGGCTTGCCGTCGGCGGCCATCGGCTCGGCGACCGCTGCGGTTGTCGGCTCCGCGGTGGCCGTCGCCTCGGGCGCGGGCGCTTCGGACTTGCACCCCGCGAGCGCGACGACGGCGGCAGCGATAAGCAGTTTCTTCATGTGATTTCCTTCCCTTGAACTATGGATGCGGCCGTTCAGCCTTCGATGCGGACGACCGTCGCTGTTTCGCCGGTCACCGGGTTCTTCGAGGTATAGACCCCGTCGACCATTTTCTCCTCGTAGCAGACCTCTTTCGAGCCGGGTTTGTCGGAGGTTTCGCAATATTGCTCGGGCGACTTCTGCACCCACTTGCCTGTGTCCGTTACCTTGCCGTCGGGGGCAGTGATCGCAAAGGTGCCGTCGGGCTTGACCTCGGCGTTGAACTTCTCGCCATTGGCCGAGGTGACTTCGAACTTGCCGGTCGAAGGCTTGCCGTCGGCGGCCATCGTGGTCACCGTCTCGGTGGTCATTGCCGTCGGCTCTTCGGTGGCGGCGGTTTCGGGTTCGGGTGCAGGCTTCGAGCACGCGGCCAGAGCGGCGATCGCGGCTACCGTCACGAACTTCTTCATAAGGCTATCCTTTCGCGATGGATCGGGGCGGGCTTTCCCGTCCTCCGACTCGCGACCCCCGGGCGCGGAGCTTAGGCCTAAGCGCCCGCGAGACAAGCGAACTTACAGCCAGCCCCTCTCGCGGTACCAGCGCGCGGTCGCCTTCAGGCCATCGCGGGTGTTGATCCGGGGCCGCCACACCTCGGCGGGGACGTGCAGCGACGGACGCGCGACCCAGTCGGGATGCGTCATATAGCCGACCCGGTCCGCAGTCAGCCGCGCGCGCGAGCGGCGCACAAGCCGATCCGCGCGCGAGGCGTGCGCAAGCACGCCGCGCGGCAGGTGGACCACCCACGGCCTGCGACCGACCGCCCAGCCGATGAGCCGCGCGAGTTCGCGATGGCTCCATCCGCCTGCGTGCCCGTCGTCGGGCTCGAAAGTCTGATGCGTCACCGCATCACCCGAGGGCAGCAGCGCGACCAGCAACTCGGCAAGGTCCTGCACGTGGATCAGCGAGCTGCGGCCCGGAGGCGGCACCGGCACGATCCCGCGCCCCGCAAGCTTGAACATCTCGAGATAGTCGCGGTCCCACGGGCCGTAGACGCCGGGCGGACGCACGATCGTCCAGTCCAGCCCGCTGGCCGCGACCAGCCGCTCCGCCCGCTCCTTCGATGCGCCGTATGCCGACAGCGCCGGTTCGCGCGCCGCGAGCGAGGATACGCACACGAAGCGCGGCACGCCCGCCTCGGCTGCGGCCTTCACGACCGCCATGGTGCCCGCGACGTTCGCCGCTTCGAAGGCGGCGGCATCGGGCGCGGTGGTCAGCCCTGCGACGTGGATCACCGCCTCGGTGCCCGCGACGAGCTGCGCCAGCGCCATGTGGTCTGCAAGGTCACCCGCGATCCACTCGGTGCTGCCTCGCTCCTGCGGCACCTTGCGCGCGAGTGCGCGCACGCCGATGCCCGCACGCCCCAGCGCCGCGAGCGTCGCCTTGCCGACGAAGCCCGTGCCGCCCGTCAGTGCGACGAGACGCTCGCTCACAGCAGGACCATGTGATCTCGGTGGACGACGGCAGCGCGGGGCGCGTAGCCGAGAAGCCCCGCCTGCTCGCCTGCTTTGCGCCCGGCGATCGCGCGGCATTCGGCGGCGGTGTATTCGACGAGACCCTGCGCGAGTCGGTCGCCCTTCGCGCCGTGAATGGTCACCAGGTCGCCGCGCGCGAACTCGCCATCGACCGCGACCATGCCTGCCGCGAGCAGGCTGCTGCCCTGGCCGAGCGCCGCGGCGCAGCCATCATCGACCGTCAGCACGCCCGCTGGCGCGATCCGTCCGCCGAGCCAAGCCTTGCGTCCGCCGTCGCGGCGCTGCGCGACGAACACGGTCCCGAGGTCGTTGTCGATCGCGTGGGCCAGCGGTCGCTCGCGTGTGCCGTTGACGATCGCGAGCGCGATCCCCGCCCGCCCCGCGATCTCCGCCGCCTGCAGCTTGGACACCATGCCGCCCGAACCCATGCCCGAACCCGAACCGGCGCCCGCCATCGCGCGCACGCTCTCGTCGATGCCGCGCACTTCGCGCACGAGTTCGGCCGACGGGTCCTTGGGATCGCGGTCGAACAGGCCATCGACATCGCTCAGCAGCACGACCGCGTCCGCTCCCGCCGCCTGCGCCACGCGCGCGGCGAGCCGGTCGTTGTCCCCGAAGCGGATCTCCGCGGTGGCGACGCTGTCGTTTTCGTTGACCACCGGCACCGCGCCCTGTTCGAGCAGGCGGGCGAGCGTGGACGAGGCGTTGAGGTATCTGCGGCGATCCTCGAGATCGTCGAGCGTGAGGAGGAGTTGCGCGGCGACGAGGCCTTCACCCGCGAGCAGCTCCGCCCAGGCCCCCGCCAGCGCAATCTGGCCGAC
This sequence comes from Tsuneonella sp. HG094, assembly GCF_053819285.1. Lineage (NCBI taxonomy): Bacteria > Pseudomonadati > Pseudomonadota > Alphaproteobacteria > Sphingomonadales > Erythrobacteraceae > Tsuneonella > Tsuneonella sp. HG094. The sequence goes on along the minus strand of NZ_JBSORA010000001.1, from coordinate 507,228 downwards.
CGCGGCCGCCGCTTGCGCATCGGCGAGGCTCGCCCGGCCGCCACCCGCAAGTTTCAGCCTCGCAGCCCCGAGTGCGATCGCGCCCGAACTGACCACGACGACCTGCTGCCCGCGCGTGCGCGCCGCGGCGATTTCGCCCACCAGCGCGGCGAGCCATTCGCGGCGAAGCGCCCCGCCGCGCTCGACCAGCAGGGCCGAGCCGACTTTCAGCACCAGTCGCGGACAGGCGGCGGCATCGGCCAGTTGGGGGATCGCGGAGAGTGTCATGCGAGGGGCCGCTTAGCGCGCCCGGCCCGCCAGTCCAACACCATCCCCGCTTTGGGTGGCCCTAGATCGGCGACCAGTCGCCGCCCTCTTCGGGCACGTCCTCGACCTCCACGCCCTTGGTCTCGGTCGCGGTGCGATCGGGAAGGTAGGAGAGCGCGGCGTCGAGCAGCGCCTCGACACCCTCGCCCGTGGCGCCGGAAATCGGGAACACGGCAGCGGCGCCCGCTGCGAGCAGTTCGTCGGCGAAATCGCCCGCCAGCTCGGTATCGGCCAAGTCGATCTTGTTGAGCGCGATCAGGCGCGGCTTGTCTTCCAGCCCTTCCCCATAAGCCGCCAGTTCTTCCTCGACGATCGCGAGGGCCTCCGCCGGGTCGACGCCCGAGATGTCGATCAGGTGGATCAGCACGCGGCAGCGCTCGATATGGCCGAGGAAACGGTCGCCGATGCCCGCCCCGTCCGCCGCGCCCGCGATCAGGCCGGGAATGTCGGCGAGCACGAACTCGCGACCTCGGTGGCGGACCACGCCGAGCTTGGGAACAAGCGTGGTGAAGGCATAGGCGCCGACCTTGGCCTGCGCGTTCGAGACCTGGTTGATGAAGGTGCTCTTGCCCGCATTGGGAAGGCCAACGAGGCCGACGTCGGCCAGCAGCTTCAACCGCAGCCAGACCCACGCCTCCTCGCTGGGAATGCCCGGCTGGTGCTGGCGCGGGGCGCGGTTGGTACTGGTCTTGTAGCTCGCGTTGCCGCGGCCGCCCATGCCGCCTTCGAGCAGGACGATACGCTGGCCGACTTCGGTGAAGTCGGCGAGCACTTCTTCCTTGTCCTCGGACAGGACCTGCGTGCCCACTGGCACCTCGATTACCAGGTCGGGCGCGCTGGCACCGGTGCGGTCCTTGCCCATCCCGTGCCCGCCGCGCGCGGCCTTGAAGTGCTGGGTGTAACGGAAGTCGATCAGCGTATTGAGGCCCTGCACCGCCTCGAACACGATGTCACCGCCCTTGCCGCCGTTGCCGCCGTCGGGTCCGCCATACTCGACGTACTTCTCGCGCCGGAACGAGACGGCGCCCGGGCCGCCCGCACCGGACTTCACATAGATCTTGGCTTGGTCGAGGAAATGCATATTCGGTCCGCTAGCCTATCAGCGCGGAAAAGTCGTGTCCGCCCGAATTGTCTGGTCCAGTTTGCCGAGAACGGCTTCCGGTCGAGCCGAAAATGGTGCCGACCGAGAACCGGCGCGCAGCGGCCTTCAGGGTCGTGAGCACCGGAAGCGGAGGACGGTGCCATTTGCAGGCCGACCGGAAGCCGTTATCGGCGAACTGGTGGAGCCGAGGGGGATCGAACCCCTGACCTCGTCATTGCGAACGACGCGCTCTCCCAGCTGAGCTACGGCCCCGTTCCAGTTCCTTCGACACCGGTCTACCCCGGCGAAGAGCGGGCCGCTTAGCGAACCCGCCCGCCGAAGAAAAGCGATTTGTTCGCCCGTCGCCTACTGCTTCGGGGCATCCTTCGCGACCGGCTGGACGACCGGCACCGACTGTTCGGTCTGCGGCACGGGGATCACCGGAATCGTCGCCCCGGTGTCGCTGTCGGTCACCGCGCCGGCCTGGATCACCGGCTGCGTCGTCGTCGCCGCAGGATTGCTTATGCCGGCCTGCGGAAAGCTTGTGACACCCGAGCCATGGACCGCGACATAGCCCGGCTGCGACGCGCCGTAGCGGGCACCGTACTGCGCATCCCACGCCGCGGAATCGCGCTGGTACTGCTCGTACGCGGTGAAGAAGTTCTCGAACGGCATCTCGAACTGCACGAAGTTCGCCGCGGCCAATGCGGCGGGATCGGCCTTCGGCATCGCGGCTTGCGCCGCAGCGACCTGCAGCGCCGCGTTGCAGAACTCGGTGCGCGCGGGCGGCATGGCGAAGTAGTTGTAGACGATCGTCATCTGCCGCTCACGGTCCGCGATCGCGGCATTCTTGCTGGAATGCTGCTTGGCGTAGTACGCGTCGAGCCGCTGGTTGACCGCGCGCAGCGTCTTGGTGTTGGCGGTCAGGAACGTGCGGTATCCGTCGAGGATCGGCTGGTCGTTCGGACCGACGCAGTTGAGCGCCGCGACGTTCCATGCCGAGCGGAAGTACCACAGCCGCTGGTCGTCGGTCAGCCCCTTGAGCACTGTCACCCGCTGGCCGTCGAGCCCGCGGGCCGGAACGGTCATATTGTAGGCCGCGCTACCGGGCGGAAGCGGGCGATAGGGGATGACCTCGACCGGAGGGGGCGGCGGCGGCGGAGGGGGAGGAGGGGGCGGCGGCGTCTTGCACGCGCCGAGCGCGGCCACGCCGACGGCGAGCATTGCTATTTTGACGGGTGCATTCGAAAACTGGAACATGCGGCGCGGCCCTCCTCTGCCCGCATAAAATGCAGGGCCGCGCCTTTCGCGCGGCTGAAGCAAACGCTCCTATCTGCCCGCTCTGACAAAGAAAATGCCCGGGGGACGGTTAGTCCCCCGGGCACGACGAAGCGAATCGCCTGTGCGACGAAGCGTTATTCGCGGTTACCCATGAAGCTGAGCAGGAACTGGAACATGTTGATGAAGTCCAGGTACAGCGTCAGCGCGCCGAGGATGATCGCCTTTCCGGCGAAATCGGTGCCGCGAAGGTAGGCGTATTCTTCCTTGAGCCGCTGCGTATCGTAGGCGGTCAGGCCCGCGAAGATCAGCACGCCGATGAAGCTGATGGCATACATCAGCGCCGGGCTCTGGATGAACATGTTGGCGATCATCGCGACGACGAGGCCGACCACGCCCATGATCAGGAACGTGCCCATGCCGCTGAGGCTCTTCTGCGTGGTGTAGCCGAACAGGCTCAACCCCGCGAAGGCGGCGGCGGTGGCGAAGAACGTGACCGCGATGGATCCGCCGGTGAAGACGAGGAAGATGGTCGACAGCGACAGACCCATCAGGGCCGCGAAGCCCCAGAACATCATCTGCAGCGTGGTCTTCGAAAAGCGGTTCCGCCCGAAGCTCATCGCGAAAACGATCGCGAGGGGCGACAGCGCGACGATCCACATCAGCGGACCGCGAGCGAAGTTGATCGCCATACCCGAGTTGTAGGTCAGCAGGGCGACGATGCCGGTCAGCAGCACCCCGCTGGTCATGTAGTTATAGATCGACAGCATGTGCTTGCGCAGCCCTGCGTCGAACACGACCTGCCCGCCAGCGCGCGGAACCGACCCGAGGCCGGCCGTCGTCGTGCGGGGATCGTTGAAATCAGCCATCACAATCTCCATTCCGGCGCCGAGCGACGACAAGCCGGTAGCGGCAATATCGGGGTTTAGGTCCGAGGATTCAAGGAAAACCGGACCCCGCCCGGTTAACCCTCTTCGCGCGCCGCAGCGGCCATTTCGCGGCCCCGGTCGCGGGCGGCCCGCAGGGTTTCGGTGACGAGCCGGGTCAGCGCCTCACCCTCGTCCAGCACATCGAGGCCTTTCTGCGTCATCCCGCCGGGACTGGCGACCTTGCGCGCGAGGTCGCCGGGCGACAGCGGCGAGGCGGCGGCGAGCGCGCCGGCCCCCTCGACCATCTGCACCGCGAGACGCTCCGCCTGGTCAGCGTCGAGCCCCAGCCGGGTCGCACCGGCTGCCAGCGCATCGATAAACCGATAGACAAACCCCGGCCCCGACCCGGCGAGCGCGGTCACCAGTTCGAACTGGCTCTCGTCCGCCAGCCACTCGGCGCTGCCGAGCCGCGCGGCGAGGTCGGTCACCCGCGCCGTCGCTGCTTCGTCGAGGCCCTGCCCGACCAGTGCGTTGGGCGACTTGCCGAGCGCCGCGGCGAGGTTCGGCATAAGCCGAACGATCCCGCCCGCACGCGGGAACTGGCGCGCGAGGCTGGCGAGTTCAACCCCGGCGAGCGGCGAGACCACGACCGTGTCCGGCCCCGCGATCCGCTCCAGCGGCGGCGCGGCGCGCGCGATCATCTGCGGCTTGAAGCCGAGCACCAGAGCATCGAACGGACCGTCGGGGATCGTGGTGGTGAAGCACACGCCTTCGGGAACGACCTTCTCGCGCGGGCCGTAAGCCGTGATCGCGCGCGCGGGAAACCTCGAAGCAAGCCAACCTTCGACCATTGCACCGGTCATGGAGCCGTAGCCGGCGACGAGGATCGACTGGAAGCTGGTCATGCACGTGTCTCCCCCCTCCCGCTTGCGGGAGGGGCCGGGGGTGGGCCTGTCGGATGCGCTCTTGCCCACCCCTAACCCCTCCCGCAAGCGGGAGGGGAAAGCTCAGGCCTCGCCCGCGGCGTCGACCATCGCGCTCGCGAGGGCATCCTGCGGGGTCTTGTCGCCCCACAGCACGAACTGGAACGCGGGGTAGAAGCGGTCGCATTCGTCGATCGCGGTCTCGATCAGGCCTTGCGCCTGGCCGACGCTGAGCAGGCCTTCGTCGCCGAGCAGCAGCCCATGACGATAGACCAGCATCCCGCCCTGCGACCACACGTCGAAGTGGCCGAGCCAGAGCTGCTCGTTGACCAGCGCCAGCAATTCGTGCGCCGCGCGGCGCTTGGTGTCGGCCACGCGCACGTCGGGCAGGCACAGCAATTGCAGCACGTTATCGTCCGCGCGCCAGATCGCGCGCACCTGGTAGGTGGTCCAGCTGCCCTGGATCTCCGCCGAAATCTCGTCTGCCGAGACGATCTCGTGCGGCCAGCCGCGCGCTTCGAACAGCGCCGCGAGCATATCGACCGGGGCGGCATCGTCGGCCGCCGAGGCATAGTCGTCCTGCCCGGTTCTCATCATTCGCGATCCCATCCTCGTCGTTGTGAGGGCTGGATGCCGCCCGCGTCGCCAGCCTGCAAACGCCGCGTGGTTAACGGCTGGGGACAACGATATAACCCTGTTCACAGCCTGTGCAAAAGCGGTTCGAACGCCGTGGACTACTTCAACGGAGCGACTTCCTCGCCGACTTCGCTGGTGAAGGTGAAAGCGTCGATCCCGGCCGCCTTGAGGTCGGAGACGAGCTTGTTCGCCGTCTTCGCCGAATCGATCGGTCCTGTCAGCAGGCGCTGCGAAACGCCCCACTTGGCGGTAAACGCATCGCGTTTTCCGAGAAGAGCGGGCGCCTTCTTCTCGAATTTGCGCCAGTCGAAGGCGAGCGCTTTCAGGTCCTTGCCCGTCGCGACCTGCACCCACATCCGGCTCGGCGCCTTGGGCTTGGGCGGCGGAGGCGGAGGCGGCGGAGGCGCTGGGGGCTTGGCCACTTCGCGCTTGGGCTTGAGCGCGGTGATGTCGACTGCGCCTGCCGCAGGCACCTTGGCGGTCGGCGCGGCGGTGAATTCGGCGAACGCATCGGCGAGGCCCGCCGGGGTCGGCTCGACGACCGGCTGGCTGATCGCCTGACTCGGCGGCGAGGTCGCAACCGTCGCCGCAGCGGCAGCCGCCTCGCGCGCCCGCAGCTCCTCGGGCAACATCGTCTCGGCACCGGGCAACGCCAAGGCAGGTCGATTGCCGGGCACCGGAGTCGGCACGATCCTGACGGGCGCTACCGATTGCTGGCTGGCGAGGACGGTCGAGAGCGCGTTACCGGCCCCCGGACTCGACGCGCCGACGGTGGACGGCGGCAACTCGGCCACGAGGACGGGCCGCGCGACGGTCGCGGGCGGGAGCTCTGAAGGCGCACTCGGCGGAGGTGGTGGCGGCGGCGGAGGTGGTGGCGGCGGAGGCGGCGGTGGAGGAGGCGGTGGCGGTGGCGGCGGGGCCACGATGCGCGCGGGCGCCTGACGGATCGGATCGACGCGGGCGACCCGCACCGGAGCCGGAGTTGGTGTCGGAACGGGCTGGGCGCGGGTCTGTCGCTCGCTCGCCGACTGGCGCCGACCCACCCGGCTGCGCGGGCCGAGCGGTTCGCCGACAGGTGCGAGCCGCGCGTCGGAGGCACCGGCGGGAGCACCCGTCGCAGCGCTGGAGTAGGCGGCAAAGCGCGGATCGTCGCGGCCGATCTGCGCCGCGCGCGGAAAATTGCCGAGGTTGGCGGCACCCGCCTGCTGCGCCCGCGTCAGCTTGGGCATGTAGCGCAGGTACGGCGTCATCCGGCCCGCGAGGTCGCGCGGCATCACCGCTTCGACGATCGAGACCGCTTCATCTTCCTTGCCGAGGATCGCCAGGCCGAACGCGCGGGCGCGATAGGCGGCGAGGTCGCGGCGCTGGAGCAGCGGCAGCAGCGTCGCCTCGAAATCGCGGGTGTTGCCCGAAATCGCCTGGCTGATCGCGAGGCGGCGCAGCACCTCCTCGTCACGCGCCATCGCGAGCGCCAGCTTGTACTGCGCCTGCGCCGAGACGTTATCGCCGACGAGATCGTAGGCGAGGCCGCGATCGGCGCCGAGCGTGGCGGGCTGCGCGCCAGCGGCGGCGGCCTGCTGGAACATCTCGAGCGCCTCGATCGGGCGGCCGGAGCGCAAGTTGGCCGAAGCGAGGCCCGCCATGACCCGCGGATCGCCCGCGCGGATCGACTGCGCGCGGCTGTAGAAGCCGATCGCCGCATCGACATCGTCGAGCGCGAGCGACGCCTTGCCCGCCAGCACCAGCGCGTCGAAGTCCGTCGGGTTGCGCGCCAGCCGCTGCAATGCGGAGCTGAGATCGCCCGAAGCAGGTCCCGGCACCGCCTGGACGACGGCATAGTTCTGCGCCGCGACCGGAACCGATGCGAGCGCGAGCGGCAGGGTGGCGAGCAGGACCCGCGCGGCGCGGGTCCGCGCCGAACGGGTGCGCGAATTACCCCGCGCGCGGGTCAGAGACTGGGTCATGGCTCGCCCCTATGCCCGGCCGCGGCTGAACCCGCGCCAAACGAGCGCACAGCGCGGTTACTGGTTGTTCTGGCGCCCAAGGAACCGCGGGATGCTGAGCGAGGCGGAACCGCCGTCGTCGTCATCCTCGTCCTCGTCGTCGCTGGCCTTGCTGCCGCCGCGCGACAGGTTGGCCATGCGTTCGAACAGCGTGCTGCCGGCGCTCGGCGCGGGTGCGGCACCGCCCTCTTCGCCGCCAGTGACAAGACCGCGTCGGCGACCGCCGCCGAGCTGCGCGCGCACCGGCTCGTCCTGTTCGGCCAGTCGATCGGCATCGAGCAACAGTTCGTCCTGCTTTGCGGGCGCGGTCGGCGCCTCGGCCGTCAGGTCGAGCGGCGCGGCATCGTCCCAGCCATCCTCCTCACCCTCGTCGTCGCGGTCGTTGCGCAGGCCGGCAAGCGGATCGACGATCTCGTCGACGTCGTCGTCGTAATCGGCGGCGCCCTCGGGCTCTTCCTCGTCGGCGTCGCCGGCATAGCCGCCCGACGCCGCGCCAAGATCGAGCGGAGCGGCTTCGGCTTCGGGCTCGCTCCCGTAGCTGCCGTAGCTGTCGTCGGCGTCTTCGATCTCGGCCGCTTCGGCTTCGTACGACGGCGTGTATGCCGGTGTCGGCTCGACCTCGGCAGCGGTCGGCAGTTCGAGCACGGGCCGCTTGGGCGCGCGGCTGGCGCCGAGCGAGAACGAGCGCGGTTCGCTCGCCATTGCCTCGCCGGTCCCGTCGATGCCGGTCGCCACGACCGAGACGCGGATCTTGCCCTGGAGATCGGGATTGAACGCCGAACCCCAGATGATGTTCGCGTCTTCGTCGACCAGCTCGCGGATGTGGTTCGCGGCCTCGTCGACCTCAAGCAGCTTCATGTCCTCGCCGCCGATGATCGAGATGATCACGCCCTTGGCGCCGGCCATGCTGACGCCGTCGAGCAGCGGATTGGCGATCGCGCGTTCGGCGGCTTCGAGCGCGCGGTTCTCGCCCTCGCCCTCGCCGGTGCCCATCATCGCCTTGCCCATTTCCTGCATCACCGACCGCACGTCAGCGAAGTCGAGGTTGATGAGGCCCGGCATGACCATGAGGTCGGTGATCGAGCGGACGCCCTGCTGCAGGACCTCGTCCGCCAGCATGAAGGCCTCCTTGAAGGTCGTTTCCGCCTTGGCGACCAGGAACAGGTTCTGGTTGGGAATGACGATCAGCGTATCGACGTGCTTCTGCAGTTCCTCGATGCCCGCTTCGGCGGCGCGCATCCGGCGCGTGCCTTCGAACAGGAACGGCTTGGTGACGACACCCACGGTCAGCACGCCCTTGCGGCGCGCGGCCTCGGCTATGACCGGGGCCGCACCGGTGCCGGTGCCGCCGCCCATGCCGGCGGCGATGAAGCACATGTTCACGTTCTCGAGCGCGTCCTCGAGCTCGGCTACGGTTTCTTCGGCAGCGGCCTTGCCCACTTCGGGACGCGCGCCTGCGCCCAGGCCACCGGTGATGTCGGGGCCGAGCTGGATGCGCTTTTCGGCGGTCGCGTTCGACAGCGCCTGCGCATCGGTGTTGGCGACGATGAAATCGACACCCTCGATCTGCGCGTTGATCATGTTGGCGATCGCGTTGCCGCCCGCGCCGCCCACGCCGATCACCATGATCTTGGGACGCAGGTCGTCGGTGGCTGGCGGACCGATGTTGATGCTCATTGGGTGCCCTTCCGGGGTGAGAATTGTTCCAAGACAGTCTTACACGAAGCGATTCGTCTCGGGATAGGACGTTTTTCCTTATCCACAGCGAGAGTTAACACTCAGAAATACTCTTTCATCGCACGCACGACCCGGTTCACGATGCCGACGCCGCTGTAGCGGGTGGTCGGAGTATGTCGCGGGCCGACCGCGCGGATGTCGAGCGGGTCGTCCGCAGCGTAGAGGCACAGGCCCGCCAGCGTCACGAAACTGGGCGTCGCGTTCGCCTCGCCAAGGCCGCGCAACGCGGGCGGCTTGCCGACGCGTACCGGGCGGCCGAGCGCGCTCTGGAGAAACTCGGCGATGCCGGCGAGCTCCGACCCGCCACCGGTAACGACGACCTGCCCGCCCTTGGCCCCGGTAAAGCCCATGCCCTTGAGCGCACGGCCGATCTCGTCGGTGAGACGCGACAGCTGCTCGGTGATCACCGAGACGAGTTCGGCCCGCGGCACACGGTTCTGGTCGTCCGCCCCGCGCGCGGCCGCGCCGCTGCCCCCAATGGCATCGGCGTCGCCCGGGCCGTTGACCGGGACCATGTCCTTATAGTCGCTGGGCGAGGCGATGGCCGATCCGTAGCGGCTCTTGAGGCGCTGCGCCTGCAGGCGGCGAATGCCGAACGCCCCGGCGATGGCATCGGTGATGTCGGACGATCCGAACGGGATCGCGGTCAGGCCCAGCAGCATCCCGCTGGCGTAGAGCGAGACGTTGGTTACTTCGCCGCCGATCTCGACCAGCGCGGTGCCGAGTTCGCGCTCCTCGGGGGTGAGGCAGGCGTGGCCCGCGGCGATCGGCGCGGCGACCACGGCTTCCACGTCGAGGTGCGCGTTCTGCACCGCCTCGATCAGGTTCCTGACCGGCGCCCCGTCAGCCAGCATTACGTGGATGTCGACGCCCAGCCGTTCGGCATGGAGGCCGCGCGGGTTGGCGACGCCGTGCGCGCCGTCGAGCGTGTAGTGCGCCGGCTGCGCGTGGAGCACCATCCGCCCGTCGGGCTGGATGCTGTCGCGCGCGGCAACCAGCAGGTGTTCGATATCGTCGTCCTCGATCCGGCGGCCGCCGATGTCGATCTCGACCTTGGCGACCCGGCTCGCAAGGCCGGCGCCCGAGCAGCCGACCCAGACGCTCTGGATCGATGTGCCGGCGTTCTTCTCCGCCCGCTCGACCGCGTCGCGGATCGCGTGGGTCGCGGCCGCCATGTCGGTGACGTAGCCGCGCTTGATGCCCTGGCTCGCGCGATTGCCGCTGCCGAGCACGATCATCTCGCCCGTTTCGGACAGGCCCATGATCATGGCGGAAATGCGGAAGGAGCCGACGTTGACGGCGCCGAAGACCTTGGCGATGCGCGGCAGGGCCATCACTCGGCTCCCTTCGCGGTTTCGAGCGCCTGCTGCGCGCGGCCGGGAATACGCATGTAGATGCGATCGGGCGCGCGCATGTCGAACGCCGCGACCTTCCCGCCGAGCAGGCGGTTGACCCCGTCGAGCCGCGCGAACGAGACCAGCGCGCCTGCCGAAGCATCGTCGCCGTGCGGCAGCGCGAGAACCTGGCCGGTGTTGAATGTCAGGTTCCAGCGGCGGTTGCCGACCCATTCGGCCTCGGTCACGCGCGATTTCAGCGCGGGCGCGGCATCGAGCAGTTCGTCGAGCGCGGCGACCTGCTTCGACGCACCCGGCCCGGCGACCTTGAGCATCCCCTTGGCGTTGGCGGCGGTAATCGGTTCGAGCTCGTGTCCGGTTCCGTCGATCAGCACCAGCCGCCCCGGCTTCTTCAGCGCGGCGCGCGGGGTTCGCTCGACGACGTCGACCACCAGCGTTTCGGGAAGCTGGCGGCTCACCCGCGCGTCCTCCACCCAGGACAGCGCCATCAGGTCGGCGCGGATCGCATCGAGATCGACCAGCGGCATCGGCCGGTCGCGTTCGGCGAGGACGCGCTCGTAAACCTTGAGCTCGTTCATCCGCTCGACCCCGGTCACCTGCACGCGGCGCACCTCGAACCCGGCGTCGGACGCAAGCGCGGCGACCTGCGCCTGCGCCAGCGCGGGCACCCCGGCGAGACTGGCGACGAACCAGGCGAGCGAGACCGCGCCGCCGATGATCATGGCGAGGAAGACCTTGTGAAGCTGCTCCTCGGTGAACGGCAACAGCGCGAGCACCCCGCCCACGGCGCCGCTCGTCCGCGCCTTGGCCTTGCGCGCGGTCGCCGCGCGGCTCTGCGCGGCCGCCGCGCGGCGCACGCCCTTGCCCTTGCGATTGATCGTCTCAGCCATGCTTGCCCCCAAGCCGATGACGGCCCAGCGCTTCCTCGACCAGCGCCTCGACCAGATCCTCGTAGCTCATCCCGCAGTATTTCGCCTGTTCCGGGACCAGCGAAAGCGGAGTCATCCCCGGCTGGGTGTTCGTTTCGAGCACGAACAGCCCGTCCTCGCCCTGCTCGTCGTCCCAGCGGAAGTCGGTGCGGCTGCACCCCTTGCAGCCGAGCAGCTGGTGCGCCTGCACCGCGTATCCCTTGCACAGCTCGGCGATCCGCTCGGGGATGTCGGCCGGGCAGATGTGGTCGGTCATCCCGTCGGTGTACTTGGCATCGAAGTCGTAAAAGCCCGACTTGGGCACGAGTTCGGTCACCGTCAGCGCGCGCGGCCCTTCGGGTCCGTCGAGCACCGCGACGGTCATTTCGCGCCCGCGGATGTAGGGTTCGGCGAGCAGGCGGTCGAATTCCTGCCACGGTCCCTTCACGTCCCTGCGGATCGGGTTGCCGTAGTTGCTTGTCTCGGTGACGATCGCCACGCCGACCGAGCTGCCTTCGTTGACCGGCTTCAGCACATAGGGCCGAGCCAGCGGGTCCTTTTCGTAGAGCGTCTCGCACTCGACGATGCGGCCGCCGGGCATCGGCACGCCGTGCGGGACGAGCGCCTGCTTGGTCAGTTCCTTGTCGATCGCGATGACCGAGGTGGCTAGCCCTGAGTGCGTATAGGGCACGCCCATCAGGTCGAGCATCCCCTGCACCGTGCCGTCCTCGCCCGGAACGCCGTGGAGCGCGTTGAACACGACGTCGGGCGCGGCCTCGGCGATGCGGGCGGCGACCTGCCGGTCCATGTCGATCCGCGTCACTCGGTGCCCGCGCGCCTCGAGCGCCTTGGCGACGCCCTCGCCCGACATGAGGCTGACGGGCCGCTCGTTGGCCCAGCCGCCCATCAGGACGGCGACGTGGTGTTTGCCGCTCACGGCCGTCCCACCCGCTGGATTTCCCATTCGAGGCTGACGCCGCTGTTGCCGTAGACTTTCTCGCGCACGAGTTCTCCGAGGCCTTCGATGTCGGCGCTCGTCGCGTCGCCGGTGTTGATGAGGAAATTGGTATGCTTTTCGCTGACCTGCGCGCCGCCGAGCGTCAGGCCGCGGCAACCGGCGCGGTCGACCAGCTCCCATGCCTTTTCACCGGGAGGATTCTTGAAGGTCGAACCGCCGGTCTTGGTGCGCAGCGGCTGGCTGGCCTCGCGCTGGGCGGCGATCTTGTCCATAGCCTGGCCGATCTCTGCCGGGATGCCTTCGCGCCCCTGGAAGCGCGCGGCGACGACCACCGCACCCTCGGGCAAAGCCGAATGGCGGTACGAATATTCGAGGTCGCGCGCCGGCAACGTGACGAAGTCGCCGGTCGGCATGACCACATCGCAATCGATCAGCACGTCGGCCACTTCGCGGCCATACGCGCCGCCGTTCATCCGCACGAAGCCGCCGACGGTACCGGGGATGCCGCGCAGGAACTCGACCCCCGCGATGCCCGCGTCGCGCGCCTTCGACGAGACGAGGATGCCGCTCGCCCCTCCGCCGCATTCGAGCACCTTGTCGCGCCGCGCCTCAACCGTGGCGAAGGCCTTGCCGAGCCGGATCACGACGCCGGGCACCCCGCCATCGCGCACGATCATGTTGGAGCCGAGGCCGAGCGGCATGACCGGCATCCGCCCGCCGACCCGGTTGAGGAACTCCTTGAGATCCTCGAGATCCGCGGGCTCGAACAGCCAGTCGGCGTTGCCGCCCGCCTTGAACCACACGAGCGGCGCGAGCGGAGCATCCTTCGTCACCCGGCCGCGAATGTCGCGGGTGGAGAACGGGACGGTCGCCGGCTCCTCGATCGCCGAGGTGGGCGCCGAGCCGTGCCGCCAGCCGTGGCGGTCGCCGACCTGCGGGCTCATGCCGGCACCGCTTCGATCAGCCCGGGCAGTTCGGCCGCCCAGCGGGTGATGTCGCCCGCGCCAAGGCAGACGACGAAGTCGCCCGCGCCGATCTCGTCCGCCAGCACGGCGGCAAGCGCCTGACGGTCGGGCACGGTCGCGGCGGCGCGGTGGCCGCGCGACTTGAGCCCGGCGACGAGCGCGTCGGCGTCCACCCCCGGAATGGCCTCCTCGCCGGCGGTGTAGACCGGGGTCACATAGACCCGGTCGGCGTCGTTGAAGGCGTTCTGGAAGTCGTCCATCAGGTCGCGCAGGCGAGTGAAGCGGTGCGGCTGGACGACCGCGATCACGCGCCCGCCGGTTGCGCCCGCGCTCTCGCGCGCGGCGGCGAGCACGGCGCGGATTTCGACCGGGTGGTGCGCGTAGTCGTCGATGACGGTCGCCCCTCGCGCTTCGCCCACGCGGGTGAAGCGGCGGCGCACTCCGCCGAACTGGGCGAAGCCGGTGCGGATGGTATCGTCCGGGCACTCCATCTCGAGCGCGACCGCGATCGCGGCGAGCGCGTTCTGCACGTTGTGGCGGCCCGGCATCGGCAGGCGCACGTCGGCGATGCGGCGGTCCTCCTCGCCCAGGCGGCGGATGACGACATCGAACAGGTTGCCGCCGCCATCAGGCCGCACGTTCTCCGCGCCGACGTCGGCTTGCGGGTTGAAGCCGTAGGTCACGACCTTGCGGTCGCGCACCTTGGCCATCACCGCCTGCACCTCGGGATGATCGATGCACAGCACCGCCGCGCCGTAGAACGGCACGTTGTGGATGAATTCGACGAACGCGCGGCGCACCGCGTCGAAATCGCCGTAGTGATCGAGGTGCTCGGGATCGATGTTGGTGACGACCGCGATCGTCCCGTCGAGGCGCAGGAAGCTGCCGTCGCTCTCATCCGCCTCGACCACCATCCAGTCGCTGTCGCCCAGCCGCGCGTTCGAACCGTATTGCTCGATCACGCCGCCGTTGATGACCGTGGGATCGACTCCGCCCGCATCGAGCAGCGCGGCGATCATGCTGGTCGTGGTGGTCTTGCCGTGCGTGCCGGCCACCGCGACGGTGTTCTTGAGCCGCATCAGCTCGGCGAGCATCTCCGCGCGTCGGACCACGGGGATGCGATTCTCGAGCGCTGCGACGACTTCGGGATTGGTGCGCTTGACGGCAGTCGAGGTGACCACCACGCCCGCGCCCTCGACGTTCTCCGCCCGGTGGCCGACGTGGACCGTGATCCCGCGCCCCCGCAACCGCTCGACGCTGGCGCTTTCGCTGAGGTCGGAGCCCTGAACGCTGTAGCCGAGGTTCTTCATCACCTCGGCGATGCCGGACATGCCGATCCCGCCGATGCCGACGAAGTGGACGGTACCGATGTCAGTGGGCACGCCCTTCATTGCGCGGAATCCATCGCGGCACCTTGGCCCGCAACCGCGCCTTGGCTCGCCGCCCGGTCGTTCGCGCCGCCGACGCGGATCACGTCCATCAGTTCCTCGCCGCCGAAGCTCTCGACGAGATCGGCGAGGTCCTGCGCCGCCTTGGGCCGACCGCAGTTCCACGCCGCGTGCGCCGCGGTGGCGAGCGTTTCGGGCCGCTGGGCGAGCGCCTGAAGCTGTTTGGCGAGTTCCTTGGCGGTGAACTTCTCCTGCCGGATCATCCGCGCCCCACCCGCTTTCACGATCTCGCGCGTGTTGGCCGCTTGGTGATCGTCGGTCGCGATCGGCAGCGGGACGAGGATCGCGGGACGGCCCACCGCAGTCAGTTCGGCGATGGTCGATGCGCCCGCGCGGCCGATGAACAGGTGCGCGTCGGCCAGCCGCGCGGCCATGTCCTCGAAATAGGTGCCGAGTTCTGCCGGAATGTCGTGGCTGCGATAGCGCGCGCGCACTGCTTCCAGGTCCTCGGCACGGCACTGCTGGGTCACCTGCAACCGCTGGCGCAGCGCGGGCGGGAGCATCGCGAGTCCGTCGGGCACGACCTCGGACAGCACCCGCGCGCCCTGGCTGCCGCCGGTCACGAGCACGCGCAGCAGACCCTCTGCGGTGAACGCCGGGAAAGGTTCGTCGCGCAGGGACAGCACCTCGGCCCGCACGGGATTGCCGACGAGGTGGACCTTGCCCGCATACTTGTCGGCGAGCCGAGCGACTTCGGGATAGGCGGTGGCGATCGCGTCGACCCGGCTCGCGAGCATCCGATTGACCCGGCCGAGTACGGCGTTCTGTTCGTGGACGATGCTCGGCACCTTGGCCGCGACCGCCGCGAGCAGCGCGGGGAACACCGGATAGCCGCCGAAACCAATCACCGCGGAGGGCTGGAAGCTTTCGTAAAGCCGCAGCGCCATGCGCCGCCCTTCGAGGATCGCGGAGATTCCGCCCGGCCACTTGAGCGGATTCTTGCCCAGCTTCGATGCCGGGATCACATGCGCGGGCAGGAAGTCGGGCTTGCCCGGCAGCGCAGCGCCGCGGCTGTCGGTCACCAGCGCGACGTGGTGGCCGCGCCGTTCGAGTTCGGTGGCGAGCGCATAGGCGGGCAGCAGGTGCCCGCCGGTGCCGCCCGCGGCGAGGACATAGTGACGGCTTGCGCGCGTCATGCATTCAGCTCCTTGGCGATCAGCGCCTTCAGGCCCGGCGTCTCGCGGTAGAGGTAGGGATTGCGCCGCGTCAACGCGATCAGCAGCCCGACCGCCAGACAGACCGCGATCGTCGACGAACCGCCATAGCTGACCAGCGGCAGCGTCATCCCCTTCGACGGGAACAGCTGCAGGTTGACGAGGATGTTGATGAACGCCTGCCCGCCGATCTGCGTAATGAGGCCGGCCGAGGCGAGCAGGGTGAACAGGTCCTCCTCGTCCACCAGCCGCGTGAGAACGCGGACCACGATGGCGAGGAACAGGCAGACGATGATCGCGCAGGCGACGAGGCCGAATTCCTCGCCGATTACCGAGAAGATGTAGTCGGTGTGCGCTTCGGGCAGGTTCATCTTGCGCACGCCGAGCCACAACCCGCTGCCGGTCCATCCGCCTGCAAGCAGCGTGCGGCTGGCAAGATCGACCTGGTCGAACGCGGTGCCGCCGCCGAGGAACGCATCGATGCGGTGGCGCGCGTTGTCGTAGAGGAAATAGGTCGCCGTCAGCGCGACCGCGCCCGCGCCCGCCATGATGCCGACGCGCTTCAGCGGAATGCCCGCGAGCAGGACGATCACGAACCACACGCCCGCGAACAGGATCGTGCCGCCGAAATCGGGCTGCATCATCATCAGCGCGGCGACGAGGCCCATCACCCCGGTCACCGTGGCGACGACGGGAATGTTGGGATCGCGGGTGCGCCACGAGACGATCCACGCAAGCAGGATCGCAAAACCGGGCTTGAGGAACTCGGACGGCTGGAAACCCGCGATGCCGAGGCTGATCCAGCGCTTGGCGCCGTTGACCTCGCTGCCGACCAGCGGGACCAGCAGCAGGAACCCGATCATCACCGCGGCAAGCACGATGCCGGTGCGCCGCGCGTTCTCGCGGGACAGCGCCGAGGCGCCGAACAGGAACACGAGGCCGACGATCTGCCAGCGCAGGTGGGCCCAGTAGAAATAGAGCTCGGGCAGCTTGACGTTCGCGGTCGACAGCCGGTGCGCGCTGGCGGGCGAGGCGGAGAACACCGCCGCGGTGCCGACCGCCATCAGCAGCAGCACGAGGGCCACGAGCACGCGGTCGACTTCGCGCCACCAGATCTTGATCTGCGCGCCGGTCGACTTGGGATAGCGCGGCGCGGCGGTCGCGGCGCTCACGCGCGGGATGTAGGGGCGTTCGGTCATGCCGCCGGCTCCGTGCAGCAGGGGTCGACGTATTCGTCGGCGGTCAGCGCATCGACGAACTGGCGGAAGCGCTCGCCGCGCTGCTCGTAATCCTTGAACTGATCGAAGCTCGCGCAGGCGGGGCTCAGCATCACGACATCGCCCGGCACCGCCGCCGCGATGGCTGCGCGCAGGGCCGAACACATCATCTCCGCTCGGACCACGGGGACGCGGCCGGTCAGGAGTTCGGCAAAGCGCGGACCCGCCTCGCCGATGGTGTAGGCGGCCTTGACGTTGGCGAGGTGCTGTTCCGTCGCACCCAGCCCGTCTTCCTTGGGCAACCCGCCGACGATCCAGTGGATGCGCGGGCCATGACCCTCGGGCGGAAACGCCGCGAGCGCGGGGGCCGAACTGTCAGTGTTGGTCGCCTTGCTGTCGTTGACGAACAGCACGCCGTTGTGCGCGGCGACGCGCTCCATGCGGTGCGGGAGGCCGGTGAAGGTGCGGAGAGCTTGTTCGACTGACCCGTCGCTAATGCCCAATGCCCTCGCCGTGGCAATTGCGGCGGCTGCGTTCTGGGCGTTATGCGGCCCTTGTAGCGACGGCCATCGCGGTTGGTCGCCAACAACGGTCGCTGACGCTATCTCGCATATGTCCTCGTAGCGGTCTGCCTCGTGAAGCACATCGGTACCGATCCGGTCGGCGACGGCGTCGTCTGTAGCAAAGACAGCCAGATGACTTGCCGTTTGCATATCGAATAGCCGCGCCTTGCTCGCCGCGTAGGCCTCAAAGCTCTCGTACCTATCGAGATGATCGGGCGTCACATTCAGCAGCACCGCCACGTCGCAGTCGAGGCTCTGCGTCAGGTCGATCTGATAGCTCGACAGCTCGAGCACGTAGACCCCGCCTTCGGGCAAGGGGGCCTGCGCAAGGATTGGTAGGCCGATGTTGCCGCCCATGGTGGTCGGCACGCCCGCAGTCTTCAGGATGTGGTGGACCAGCGCGGTCGTCGTGCTCTTGCCGTTGGTGCCGGTGATGCCGACGACCTTGTGCGGCGGCAGGCTCGCGCGAGCCTGCGCGAACAGCTCGATGTCGCCGATCACCGGCACGCCGAACTGCGCGGCGCGCGCGGCGATGGGGTGGGTGTTGAGCGGCACGCCGGGGGAGACGACCACGCCGTCGAACCCGGTCAGGTCGATTTCCAGCGGATCGGCAAGGCGGACGTTGGCCGGATCGACCTTGGCCCGCGCGTTCTCCTGCCGGTCCCACGCGGTCACTTGCGCGCCCGCCGCCACCAGCGCATCGACCGTCGCCAGCCCGCTGCGCGCGAGGCCGAGGACGGCATACTTCTTTCCGGCGAAGGCGGGGCTCGTGATCACCGCAGCTTGAGCGTGCTGAGCCCGATCAGCGCGAGCACGATCGCCACGATCCAGAACCGGATCACGACCTTGCTCTCGGACCAGCCGAGCTGTTCGAAATGGTGGTGGATCGGGGCCATGCGGAATACCCGCTTGCCGGTGCGCTTGAACCAGAAGACCTGGATGATGACGCTCAATGCCTCGAACACGAAAAGCCCGCCGACCACCGCCAGCACGACCTCGTGATGCGTCGCCACCGCAATCGCGCCCAATGCTCCGCCGAGGGCAAGGCTGCCGGTGTCGCCCATGAACACCGCCGCCGGGGGCGCGTTGAACCACAGGAAGGCGAGGCCCGCCCCCATGATCCCCGCGCAGAAGATGGCGAGCTCACCCGCGCCCGGCACGTGCGGGATGCCGAGATACGCCGAATAGTCCGCGCGGCCTGCGAGGTAGGCGATGATCGCGAACGTGCCCGCCGCGATGATTACCGGCATCGTCGCGAGGCCGTCCAATCCGTCGGTCAGGTTCACCGCGTTGCCCGCGCCCACGATCACGATCGCCGCGAACACGTAGTACAGCGGCCCCAGCGGGATGCCCTTGCCGACGAGGAACGGCACATAGAGGAACGTGCTGACCTGGCTGACGATGATCCACGACGCGACGCCCGCGACGATGAATTCGAGCAGCAGCCGCACCTTGCCCGACACGCCCGCGTGGCTCGCCTTCCTGACCTTGTCGAGATCGTCGAGGAAACCGATGATCCCGAAGCCGGCGGTCACCGCGAGGCAGGCCCAGACGAACGGGTTGTTGAGGTCCATCCAGATCAGCATGGACAGTGTCAGGCTGGTGAGGATCATGAGGCCGCCCATCGTCGGCGTGCCGCGCTTGGCGAGGTGGGTCTGCGGACCGTCCTCGCGGATTGGCTGGCCCTTACCCTGGCGCACGCGCAGAAGGTCGATGAAGCGCGGGCCGATGATCAGGCCGATGACGAGCGCGGTCATCAGCGTCGCCCCGGCGCGGAAGGTCTGGTAGCGGATGAGGTTCAGGAGACCCTCGAACCCCATCCATTCGGCGAGCAAGTACAGCATCCGGCCTTCCGGCTCCTAACGCCCGCGGTCGACGAGGTGCGCCACCAGCCTCCCGAGACCGACCGAGTTCGATCCCTTGACCAACACCGCATCGCCGCCTGCGAGCCCGTATTCCTCCAGCGCCGCGATCGCTTCGCCGGGACTGCCGCAATGCGCGAAGGTCAGGGGTGCGGCAAGCGGACCGCCGCCGCCTTTCCCCAGTTCGCGCGCGAGGGCGAGCATCTCGTCGCCCACCAGCACCAGATGATCGACATGCGCTTCGCCGATGGGCTCCACCAGCCCGGCGTGCATGGCGGGGGCGAAGTCGCCCAGTTCCTTCATGCTGCCGAGCACCGCGATCCGCCGGGTGGCGGGTGTCTGGCCGAGCTGGCGCAGGGTCGCGCGCATGCTGGCGGGGTTGGCGTTGTAGCTTTCGTCGATCACCAGCGCGTGCCCGCCCGGCGCCGCGACCCGGTGCCGCGCCCCGCGGCCCTTCAGCCCGCCCATCTCGGCCAGCGCGAGACCGGCGGCGGCCAGATCGCCGCCCGCCACCTTCACCGCCGCCATCACGGCGAGCGAATTCATGATCCAGTGATCGCCCGGTTCGGCGACCGAATAGACCAGCCGCGTGCCGTCGATGTCGGCCGTCACCAGCGAACCGCCGTTGGCCGAGGGGATGGCATCGAGCAGCCGCGCGTCCGATCCCGCCGCGCGGCCGAAGGTCATGACCTCGACACCCGCCTGCCGGGCATGGACCAGCAGCCGGTCGTAGTGGACGCTGTCCGACGGGATCACCGCGGTGCCGCCCTTCACCAACCCGCTGAAGATCTCCGCCTTGGCATCGGCGATCGCTTCCTCTGAGCCGAGGTTCTCGATGTGCGCCGGCGCGATCGTGGTGATCACCGCGACGTGGGGCTGCACCTGCCGGGTCAGGCCGTCGATCTCGCCCGCGTGGTTCATGCCCATCTCGAATACGCCAAACTTCGCGCGCGAAGGCATCCGCGCGATGCTGAGCGGCACGCCGACGTGGTTGTTGTAACTGCGCACGCTGCGATGCGCCGCACCCCGGCTCGCGCGGTCGAGCGCGGCGAATATCGCTTCCTTGACCCCGGTCTTGCCGACCGAGCCGGTCACCCCGATGCGCACCGCGGCGGCGCGGGCGCGCGAGGCGGCGGCGAGCTGTTCCAGTGCAACGGTCGTGTCTGGAACGATTATATGGGGCCAATCAACCGCTTCATTGACGAGCGCGGCGGCGGCACCGTTGGCAAAAGCCTTGTCGATGAAGCGGTGGCCGTCGGTCGCATCGCCCTTCAGCGCGACGAACAGGTCGCCCGAGCGCACGTCGCGGCTGTCGATCTCGACCCCGGCACACTGGAACGCGCCGCTGGCAACTCCGCCGGTGGCAGCGGCGATTTCCTCCGAGGTCCACAGGGCAAGACGCAGGCCATCGCGCTTCTCTCGCGGCCATGCGCGCAGGGCGGAATGCATGGTCATGCCACTTCCCCCGCCCCGGCGGCTTCGCGCGCCACAGTCACATCATCGAACGGCAATACCCGCATGTCGTCTCCCGATCCGACGATCTGTCCCTGTTCGTGTCCCTTGCCGGCGACGAGGACGATGTCGCCCGCCTGCGCCAGCGCGACCGCGGCGGCAATCGCCGCGCGCCGATCACCGATTTCCCGCGCCCCGAGCGCGCCCGCGAGCACCTGCCGACGGATGTCTGCCGGGTCTTCGCCGCGCGGATTGTCGTCGGTCACGATCACGAAGTCTGCGCGCTCGGCCGCGACGCGGCCCATCTCGGCGCGCTTGCCGGTGTCGCGGTCGCCGCCCGCGCCGAACACCACGATCAGGCGGCCACGCGGGCTGTCGGCGACGTGCGGGCGCAGCGCCGCGATCGCCGCTTCGAGCGCGTCGGGCGTGTGCGCATAATCGACATAGACCGGAGCGCCGGAGCGGGTCAGCGCCGCACGCTCGAGCCGTCCGCGCACCGGCTGGAGCCGGGTAAGGCCGTCGAACGTCGTCACCGGATCGCCGCCCGTCGCGATGACGAGACCCGCCGCGACGAGCGCATTGGCCGCCTGGTACGCACCGATCAGCGGGAGGTTGATCGTCCGCGTCTGCCCGGCGTGCTCGATCTCAAGCACCTGGCCAAGCTGGCCGGGGGTGCGGGCGACGAGACGGATCCCCTTTTCGGAATCTCCCTCGCCGCCCACTGAGCATACGCGGAGACCCCTCTGCCGCGCATGCCCGATAGCCCGTTCGGCCCATCCATCGCCGTCGGAGCAGATCACTGCTGTGCCGTCATCCGCCACGACCTCGTCGAACAGCCGCATCTTGGCGGCGAAGTATTCGTCCATGTTCGCGTGGTAATCGAGGTGGTCGCGGCTGAGATTGGTGAAGGCCCCCGCGGCGACCCGCAGGCCCTCGTTGCGAAACTGGCTGAGGCCGTGGCTCGACGCTTCGTAGGCGACGTGGGTCACCCCTTCGCGCGCGAGTCCGGCCATGTTGCCTAGGAACGTGACGATGTCGGGCGTGGTCAGCCCGGTCGACACGCTTTCGTCAGGCGTGGTCACGCCGAGCGTGCCGATCGACGCGGCGCTCAGGCCCGCCATGCGCCACAGCTGGCGCGTCATTTCGACCGTGGAGGTCTTGCCGTTGGTCCCGGTTACCGCGACGATCGTTTCGGGCACCGGGGTGAAGAACGCCGAGGCCAGCCGGGCGAACGCTCGGCGCGGCTCTGCATCGGCGATATGGAGCGCGCCCTCGACCGTCACGCCAGGCTCGGCGACCACGGCGATCGCACCGGCGGCGATCGCGGCGGGGATGAAATCCTCGCCGTTGACCTTCGCACCCTTGAACGCGCCGAACACGGTACCCGGCGCGACCTTGCGATGGTCGATCGCGATCCCGGTGACGATCTCCTCGCCTGCGGCACCGGCATCGAAGTCGGCCGCACCAGCGATCTTGCCGAGTTTCATTCGCCCTTCCCCTTGGGAACGAGCGGGGCAAGATCGGTGAGGTCGACGTCGCGCGCGGAATCGGGCGCAACGCCCAGGATCGGCCCGATGCGCGGCACGAGGCGCGCGACGACGGGCGCGGCAGTGTAGGCGGCCGTGCGCTGGAAGCTGGAGGCGAGCGTGCCCTTGGGCTCGTCCATCATGATGATCACGACATAGCGCGGGCGATCCATCGGAAACGCGGCGGCGAAGGTCGAGACGAGCGAGGTCTTTTGATAGCCGCCGTTGCCCGGCTTTTCGGCCGACCCGGTCTTGCCGCCCACGCGGAAGCCCGGCGCGTCGGCCTTGCGACCGGTGCCGTAGACGGTGATCATCCGCAGCAGCTGGTTCATCCGCGCCGAAGTGCTTGCCTTGAACACGCGGTGTCCCTTGGCCGCCTGCCCCGGCGCAACCTTGTGCATGGTCGCGGGGCGCCAGATGCCGCCGTTGACCATGGCGGAATAGGCGCTGGCGAGGTGCAGCGGGGTGACGGCGATGCCGTGGCCATAGCCGACCGTCATCGCGCGCAGCATGGGCCAGTCGCCGCTCGCCCAGATCGGGAAGCCCTTGGCCGGAAGCTCGATCTGGGCGCGCTGGTTCATGCCGAGATCGGCCATCGTCTTCTTGAGCCGCGCCGGCCCCAAGTCCTGCACGATGTGCGCGGTCACCACGTTCGACGAATGGATAAGCATCTCGGGCGTATTGAGCGACGCACCGAGCGGGTGGCTGTCCTTGATCGTGAACCCGCCATACGGGAACGGGTTGGCGTTGTAGCGGCGCGACAGGTCGGTGATCGTGCCGGCGTCGATCGCGGCGGCCACCGCCAGCGGCTTGAAAGTGGAGCCCAGCTCGTAGACCTGGTTGGTCACGCGGTTGAACATGTTCGCCGCGCCCGCCGCATCGATGTGATTGGGATCGAATTCGGGCAGCGAGGCAAGCGCCATGACCTCGCCGGTATCGACGTCGAGCACGATGCCCGCCGAGCCGATCGAGTTGGTCGCGCGCATCTGGCGCGTCAGTTCGTCTTCCAGCGCGCCCTGCACGCGGACGTCGATCGACAGTGGAACGGAGGTGCCGCGCGTCGCGGGGTCGCTGAGCTTGTCGTTCAGCACCGCTTCCATGCCGACGCGGCCCTTGCCGTCGGCGCCGACGTAGCCGAGCACGTGCGCGCCCATCGACCCTTGCGGGTAGTGGCGGTCGGTTTCCTGCGGCAGTTCGAGCGCGAGTTCGCCGAGCGCGTTCACCTTGTTCGCTTCCTCGGGCAGCACGCGGCGACGCAGGTAGCCCGCCTTGCCCTTGGCAAGGCGGTCGGCAAGCTCGGTTTCGTCGATATCGGGGAAGATCGCCTTGAGCTGCTTCGCCACGCTGCGCGGCGACTGGACTAGCGCACCGCCGTCGCCGAGCGCCTCGGGATTGAACCACAACGCAAAGGCCGGGAATGCGCGCGCCAGCGGCTCGCCATTGCGGTCGGTGATCTCTCCGCGCGGGGGGAGCAGCGCCTCTTCGAACGAGGTTGCCTGACGGCCGCTGCCGGTAAGCCCCAGGAAGCCGATCCGCAGGATCGCTGCGAGCGCGAGCAGCGCGAACAGGCCCGCGACCAGCAGCACGCGGAGGCGGGCAACGGTCAGCGAACGCTGGCGGAGAGTGACGAGCTGGACACGGCCGGAATGGATCGCCGTGCTGTAAGTCAGCGCGTTCACTGGGCGGCCGCCTCGGCAAGGAAATCGCCACCGTTGCTGAGCTTGTCGGCAAGCGACTGCGCCTGCTCGACCGGGCGCACGGGGCGGCCGGTCAGCGGCGAGACCATCGCGGGGAACTTCGCTTCGCCGGCGTCGTCTTCGGCCCGCGCAACGCGGATCGGGCTCGGCGCGGCGGGGGCACGCGGCTCGCCGAGCGCGGCAAGCTGGCGTTCGCCTTCGAGATATTGGCCCGGCCCCGGCGCTTCGTAGCCGAAATCGACCGAGTTCCACTGCGACAGCTGCTGCTGGCTTGCACGGGTCTCGAATTCGGTTTCGAGCAGGATTTTCTCGCGCTGCAGGGCCAGGATCTGGCGTTCGGCAAGGCGCACCTCGCTGCGGACGGAATTGACCTTGAAGGTCAGTCCGACGAACAGCGCGAACACCATCGCGAGGGTGGCGAACCAGCCGAGCTGGCGGATGCGGCTGCCGGCGGCGATCATGCGGCCCTCCCCGCCTCTTGCCGCGCAGGGGCGGCGGTGCGAACCGCGTGGCGCAAGGTGGCCGAGCGGGCGCGCGGATTGCGGGCCACTTCGGCGTCGGTCGGACGAACGCCCTTCGAAACGCGGGTAAACACGGCGGGCTTGTCTTGCGCCTGCGGCATGTGGCGCGAACCGCCCTGCACCGCCGAGGCATCGCGCAGGAAGCGCTTCACGATGCGATCCTCAAGGCTGTGGAAGCTCACCACCGCCAACCGCCCGCCTTCGCCGAGCAGCGTCTCGGATGCCGCGAGCGCGGTTTCGAGCTCCTCGAGCTCGCCGTTCACATGGATGCGTACCGCTTGGAAGCTGCGGGTCGCCGGGTCCTTCGGCGCGCCGGGACGATAGCCGAGCGCTTTGCGGACCACGCGAGCAAGGTCGCCGGTGGTCGCGAGCGGGCGGGCAGCGACGATCGCGCGGGCGACGCGGCGGCTCTGGCGCTCCTCGCCGTAGGTATAGAGCACGTCGGCGATTTCGCCCTCGTCCGCCTCGTTCAGGAAGTCGGCCGCACTGGGGCCGTCCTGGCTCATGCGCATGTCGAGCGGACCCTCGGACGAAAACGCGAAACCGCGCTCGGCCTGATCGAGTTGCATCGATGAAACGCCAATATCCAACACAATCCCGTCGACGCGCGCCAATCCCGACTCGGCGAGCGCGTTAACCATTTCGGAGAAGCGGCGCGGATGGAGAACCAGCCGGGGCGGGTTTTCCGCAGTTTCGGGCCATTTTTCTCCCGCAGCGATCGCATCGGGGTCGCGGTCGAAGGCGTGGACGGTCGCGCCCGCCGCAAGCAGCGCACGGGTGTAGCCGCCTGCACCGAAGGTCGCATCGACGACCACGTCGCCCGGCTGCGGGGCGAGCGCCGCGACGACTTCCCCGAGCAGGACGGGCAAGTGCGGGGCGTTGGCGGGAACGGGGGCGGCGGGCGTCACTTGCCCTTCCCCTCGGCCTGGAACTGCGCGCAGGCGGCTTTCGCGGCGGCCCAGGCGTCGTCCATCTTCATCAGTTCGGCGGGATTCCAGATCGTGAAATTGCGGCCGCCGCCCTGGAAGAACAGCGCATTTTCGATACCGGCGAGCATCCGCAAGTGATCGGGCAGGACGAAGCGGCCCGAGTCGTCGAACGGCACACGGGCGAAACCGAACAGCTGCTGGGCGCGGGTGTCGCGGTCGAAATCGGGACCGGCGCGGTCTTCCTCTCGGTCGAGTTGGGCGTCGAGTTCGGGAAGGCGCGAAAGGCCGAAGCCGACCAGGCAGGTGAAGCGCGGGTGCTTGTCGAGGCAGAGGATGCGGCCGTCGCTCGATTCCTTGACCGCGCTGCGGAAGAGCGGAGGCAGCACGAACCGGCCCTTGTCGCCGAGCGGCGAGAAGGCCTGTCCACTGAACCCTCCGAACTGCAACGCCGTCGCCAATGCCCGTCCCCCGACCCGCAGGCCCACCCCGAGGACACGACTCTCCCGCCGCCACCCGCGCAGGCGCAGATGGATCGCACCGAGATGGAATCAGTGCGGCGTGGAACGCTGTGTCCGATGAGCCGGTGTCTTAACTTTCTTGACCCCGGGATGGAAGGGAAAAGTGCGGGAAATCACGGGATGAAGCGGTTAACAGTGTCGATACGTGTGGAAAACACGCCGGGCGTGCACCAGCACACCCGCGCAGCAGGCGACACTAACAACGCAATTCCGGGATTTTTGGGCGAATTCCGGGTCGTCCCGTGATTTCCCCGACTGGGACAGGAACTTAGCGGGCGAAGGCCGCCTTCGTCAGAGCCGAAAGCGCGGCTCGCGAATCGCTTTCGGGGTCGAGAACGGACGCATCGGCGACGATCACGGCGCTTCCTTTCCCGATCCGGCAGGTCGCGATGACGTCGACCGCCGACAGGTTGCACTCCGCCTGCGCGCCGGGCGCTACCCTGGCGAACGTTCCGGCGAGGTCGACCGGCAGCGCCGCGCCGCCAAACGTGATCTCGCGCACGCCCTGCGGCTGTTCGTCGTCGAAGCGGAGTTCGAGTCCCCAGCGGCGAAGGATCGGCGACAGCAAGACCATGTCCTGCGGGCGTCGTTTGTCGCCCAACTGGAACCGCGAGTGCTGGGTCAGGAACGGGTCGGCAAACAGGAGCAGCCGCCCGCCCGCGCGAACCCAGTCATCGAGCGCGACGTTCTCCGCCGGGGCGAGCGGGCGCGGCTGGGCCATGACGAGGCGTTCGAGCTTCGCAAGCTCACCCTCGTCGAGCGTATCGATCGGGACCAGATGGCTGTCCGTCTCGAGAGCCTCCTTCGCCCAGTGGCCGCTCCCGCCCCCGTCGAGCGCCTCGGCCATGCCATCGGTTTCGGCCCAAAAGATCGGCAGCGAGGTGAACAGACCCAGCGCGGGCCTGGCTGAGGCAGGAGGCGGAGGACCGGGGAAGACTTGCCCAGCCAGCGCGATTCCGGCGACGAGCAGCGCTGCGGCGCCCACCGCCGCGATCGCCTTGATTCTAGGTGCCATCGTCGGGCGCCGCCGCCGACGGCGTTTCGGCGCCCTCTGCGGGGAGGTCGGGCACGACCCCCGCATCGGCGAGCGGGTCGCTCACCGGCACGGCTGCCGCAGGAGCGACGGTCGATGCCGCCTGCGGTACCGCGGTCTGCTCGCTCTGCTTGGCGCGCTCCTCGATCACGTTGGCAAGGCCCACGATCAGCACGATGCCGAAGAGCAGCGAGATGCCGACCTGCAGGCGCTGCATGGCCTGCGCGCGCGTGCCGCCCAGCGGACCGAACGTTTCTTCGGCCTGCGGGTCGGAGTCCAGCTGAGGTACGGGCGGTCGACCAGCCATCGGCCGCCAAGCTAGCCGATGGGCGGCCCCAGTCAACTTGCGCACGTCAGTCGGCGCGCAGCCAATCGAACACGGGCAGCCCCTTCGCCGCCAGCCATTCGGCGGAATAGAGCGTCGAGAGATAGCGGAAGCCGGTGTCGCACAGGATCGTCGCGACCCGTGCTTCGGGTCCGAGTTGCTTGCCGAGCGCCACTGCGCCCGCAACGTTGATCCCGGAAGACAGGCCGAGGCACAGCCCTTCCTCGCGCAGCAGCCGGGCGACCCATTCGAGGCCTTCCTCGTCCGACACGCGGAACTGCGTGTCGATCGGTGCCTCCTCAAGGTTGCCGGTGATGCGGCCCTGCCCGATACCCTCGGCGACCGAACTGCCCTCGGAGGCCAGCTCACCGGTCGCATAGTAGCTATAAAGCGCGCCGCCGTGGGGATCGGTCAGCGCGATCGTCACGCCTTCGTCCCGCTCCTTGAGGCCCATCGCCACTCCTGCGAGCGTACCGCCGGTACCGACCGAGCAGGTGAACCCGCTGACCCGGCCTTCCATCTGGTCCCAGATTTCGGCAGCGGTGGTCTCGATGTGCGCCTTGCGGTTGGCGGTGTTGTCGAACTGGTTGGCCCAGATCGCACCAGGCGTTTCCTCGGCCAAGCGGCGGCTGGTGTGGATGAAGTGGTTCGGGTCCGAATATTTGGTCGGCGGCACCAGCACGAGCTCGGCGCCGAGCGCGCGGAGCGTGTCCATCTTCTCATGACTCTGGTTGTCCGGCATGACGATGATCGTGCGATAGCCGAACGCATTCGCGACCAGTGCGAGTCCGATGCCGGTGTTGCCCGCGGTCCCTTCGACGATCGTTCCGCCCGGCGAGAGCTCGCCCCGTTCCCGCGCATCGAGCACGATGCCGAGCGCCGCGCGATCCTTCACGCTGCCACCGGGATTGAGGAATTCGCACTTGCCGAAGATGTCGCAACCGGCTGCCTCGCTGGGCCCGGCGAGCCGGACGAGCGGGGTGTTGCCGATGAGGTCGAGTGCGCGCGCGCGGACTGCTGCGGTCATGGTGCTTGGGCTAGGGGCGCGTCCGCGGGGCGGCAACGCAGTTCCGGTTTGCGAACTGTTACCGAACCTTGCGGGAACGGAATCCGGCCGCTCAGTCTTCCTGCGCGATCGTGACGCGCAAGCCGTCGAGCGATTCGGTCAGCGGTACCTGGCAGCTGAGGCGCGAATTCTCGTCGCGGTGGTCGCTCGAATCGAGGAGGTCGTCCTCGTCCTCGCTCATCGCCGGAAGCAGGTCCTTGAACGCCGGGTCGACGTGAACGTGGCAGGTCGCGCACGAACAGCATCCGCCGCACAGCGCCAGCAGTTCGTCGAAGCCGTTGTCGCGGATCGCTTCCATCACCGTCAGTCCTTCGGCTGCGTCGACAGTCGATTCCTCACCGGCACGGTTGACGACGATCAGCTTGGGCATCGGTAGCGGTCCTCTCGTTCACGCCCCCTGTCGGGCGGTCGGCGCGGCTGCTAGGGGCTGGCGGCCGTTTTGGCAATATCGGGAGAGCCGGGTTGGGACTGACCGCCACGCAGATCAAGGACAGCCTCGACGCCGTCGCCGCGAAAGAGCCCGCGATCGCGCGCGCGCTCGCCGCCGCCGGCTATCCCGAACCGCGCATCCGCGACCGGGGGCACGTGACGCTGCTGCGCGCCATCGTCGGCCAGCAGGTCAGCGTCGCGGCGGCGGCGAGCATGTGGAACAAGCTGGCGGCCGAAGTGGGCGAGGACGTCGACCCGTCCGAGCTGCTCGCCCGCGATTTCGACACTCTGCGCGCCTGCGGGCTGTCGCGGCAGAAACAGGGCTATGCCCGCTCGCTATGCGAACTGGTCGCGGCGGGCGCGATCGACTTCACCGCCCTCCCCGCCGACGACGAGGAAGCGATTGCGCTCCTCACGCAGATCAAGGGCATCGGCCGCTGGACCGCCGAGATCTACCTCCTCTTCGCCGAAGGCCGCCCGGACATCTGGCCAGCCGGCGACCTCGCGGTGCAGGCAGGGCTAGGCAAGATCCTCGGGCTGGAGTCCCGGCCGACCGAAAAGGAAACCCGCGCGCTGGCGGAAGGCTGGCGACCGCATCGCGGTGCGACGGCTATCTTTACGTGGCACTGCTATAATAATCCGGCGCTTTAGGGGGCAGCTGTCGACATGAGGGTCTTCTCGCCAGGGGGTTAAAAGTCCCGCGCGGTCATTATGGGCATCTAGTCGTGGGGCACACCGTGATGGCCCATCTTGCCGAGCCAAACATCCTCGAGCCAAGCCAGATTGGGCCATTGAGCGATCTGATCGCCGATCATTACAGCTATCTGATCGGTGAGGTCGGGATGGTCTCTCCCCTGCCAATTCGCCCACGAGCGAACACCTTCCATCGCGCGCGCTTTGGCGAAATTGGAAAGATCGACCCTGAATATGAAGGGGATCGTCGCGGTGATCGGTCCTTCAAACTCCTCCCGAGCGCTCATCGGGCGCTGTTGAGCTAAATCGGCCCACGCATTGTTCAGGTCGTTCAAGTTGCCGAAGCTATTCCAATCGGGGTTCAAATAGCGCTCCTCACGTTATGAAGTCCAAGATAGTGCCGGGTCCCCTTGGTTCAAATCCGATGTTCAGCGTGCGCGCCGGCCACGGGGTTGATAACCGACATCGGAAGTAAAGTGGTCGTCTACACCCGTAGCAATCCGCCACCTTTCGCGCTAACCCGGGCCAAAGGGAGAGGCGCATGAGCCAGCGGAAGGCTATTTTCATCACCGGCGGGGGATCGGGCATCGGGCGCGCAATCGCGGAGTATTTCGCGCAGCGCGGATGGTTCGTCGGGGTCGGCGATATCGACGAGGCGGGGATGCGCCAGACGCTCGCCAACATCGGCAACG
Source organism: Tsuneonella sp. HG094 (assembly GCF_053819285.1). Classification (NCBI taxonomy): domain Bacteria; kingdom Pseudomonadati; phylum Pseudomonadota; class Alphaproteobacteria; order Sphingomonadales; family Erythrobacteraceae; genus Tsuneonella; species Tsuneonella sp. HG094. Next base: position 477,084 of record NZ_JBSORA010000001.1, on the reverse strand, counting down.
GGTTCACCTTCGCCCACAGGTTCGACGTGCGCGACCGCGCGGCGTGGGACACCGCGCTCGACGCATTCTCGACCGCCGCGGGCGGGCGGATCGACGTGGTCGCCAACAACGCCGGCATCCCGCTCGGCGGGACGATCGACAGCAACACGACCGAAGAGATCGAGCGCTGCCTCGACATCAACCTCAAGGGCGTGCTGTTCGGCGCGCAGGCCGCCTTGCCGCACCTCATGAAGACCGCGCCGGGATCGTGCCTGCTCAACACCGCGAGCGCGGCGGGCATCTACGGCACCAGCGGCGCGAGCGTCTATTCGGCGACCAAGTTCGGCGTGCGCGCGATCACCGAGGCGCTCGACGGTGAATGGGCCGAGCACGGCATCGCGGTGCGAGACCTGATGCCGAGCTTCATCGACACCCCGCTGCTCGACCACAGCCCCAACCAAGGCTCGAACGAGGCGATCCGCAACCGCGTGCTCGGCGCGGGGCTGGAGATCACCCCGGTGGTCGAGGTCGCGCAGGGCGCGTGGGACGCGGTGCACGGGCAGAAGCTGCACACGCTCGTCGGCAAGACCGCGCGGCGGCTCGCGTTCGGTGCGCGCTGGATGCCGGGCAAGCTGCGCGACCAGGCGCGGCGCCTCGCCCGCCCGCTCGGCAGCTGATCAGAGCGCGTCGATCGCCTTCGCCATCGCGACGTCGCGGGTACTGAGGCCGCCCGCGTCGTGCGTGGTCAGCGTGATCTCGACCCGGTTGTAGACGTTGAACCATTCGGGATGGTGATCGGCCTTTTCGGCCAGGATGGCGACCCGCGTCATGAAGCCGAACGCCTCGACGAAGTCGGCGAAGGTGAACGTCCGCTCGATCGCCTTGCCCTCGCGTGAGAGCGCCCAACCCGAAAGCTCGGCAAGCGCGGCGGTCCGCTCGGCGTCGGTCAGTTCGGCGATGGGCACTGCACTCTCCTCGGCTTGTCGCGATGCGGGCCATGGCCTAACGCATCCGCCGATGGAAGGGGTCCGTCTCACTGCAACCGATCTTGCCTGCCGCCGGGGCGACCGGGTGCTGTTCGCGGGCCTCACGTTCGCGCTCGGCCCGGGCGAGGCGCTGCAAGTCGTCGGCGCGAACGGGACCGGCAAGTCGAGCCTGCTGCGCATCCTCGGCGGATTGCTGCGGCCGTTCGCCGGCTCGGTCCAGCGCGAGGGGCCGCTGGCGCTACTCGACGGCAACCTGCCGCTCGACGAACACCTACCGCTGGGACAGGCGCTGGCGTTCTGGGAGCGGATCGACGGTGCCGATCAAGCGCTCGATCAGGGACTGTCGACATTGTTCGATGTTCCAGTGCGCTTCCTCTCCACCGGACAGCGCAAGCGCTCGGCGCTGGCCCAGAGCCACCCCCGATCGGGCGGCATCTGGCTGCTCGACGAACCATTGAACGGCCTCGACGCCGCGGCCGCCGAAATGCTGCAGGCGCACGTCTCGGCACACTGCGCGGGCGGCGGCATCGCGGTGATCGCCTCGCACCAGACGCTCGGCATCGAGAGGCTCAGGCGGATCGACCTCGCGGAATTCGCCGCGTGAAACTGTTCGCCGCACTGCTGCGCCGCGACCTCGGGCTGCTGTTCGGTGGCGGCCGGGGCGGCCCGTGGCTGCCGGTGCTGTTCTTCGTCGCGGTGGCGGTGCTGTTTCCCTTCGCGGTCGGGCCCGACGCGCCGCTGCTCGCGCGGACCGGCGGAGGAGTGCTGTGGGTCGCCGCGCTGCTCGCCGCGATCCTGCCGATCGACCGCCTGGTCGCGCCGGACCTCGAGGCGGGCTTCTTCGACCAGTTCGCGCTGCGCGGAATATCGGAGGAGCTGGTGCTGGCCGCGCGCCTGCTCGCCCACTGGCTCAGCTTTGGCCCGCTGCTCCTCGTCGCCGCCCTCCCCGCGAGCGCGCTGCTCGGCCTGTCCGGTGAGACAACCCGCACGCTGCTCCTCGGCCTGCTGGCTGGCACTCCCGGCCTCGCCGCGATCGGCCTCACCATCTCCGCCCTTACAGCCACCCTGCGCGGCGGCGCGGCACTCGGCGGCCTGCTGCTGATCCCGCTCGCGGTGCCGGTGCTGATTTTCGGCGCGGGCGCGCTCGCCAACCCCGATGGCGCGGGACTGGCGCTGTGTGCGGCGATCAGCCTGGCGCTGTGTGCCGTGTCGCCGTTTGCCGGGGCGGCGGCGGTGCGGGCGGCGCGGGAGAGTTGAGCGTGGGAAGGCGTGCGCGATACCTCATTTCTCGAGATCGCCAGTCGTCTCAATTGACCGAAATCGACCCAGGATCTGAACAGAGGTTTCGGTCAGACAATGGTCGCCGGCAGTTCTTGATGGAATCGGCTTGGGTGGTAACGCTGACCGCCCCCTCTTACGCTCTTGTCAACGAGATGGGCGTGCAGACCGAATACTCTGCTGTCGCGATAATTCCCGGAATGGCGTTCTTCATGTTCAGCCGGGCGCTCACTTGGTGGAATCGCAAGCGAGGCAAGCGCTTCAGCGCCTACGATTACAACGACTTCAATGGCGACTGACGCTCAGCCGTAAGGCGGCCTGTCCCGCCCCGTCGGGCTCAGCGTGAAGATCTCGTTCCCGGTCTCGGTGATCCCGATCGAGTGCTCGAACTGCGCGCTGAGTGACTTGTCGCGAGTCACCGCGGTCCAGCCGTCCGAGAGCAGTTTCACCCACGGGCGGCCGAGGTTGATCATCGGCTCGATGGTCATGAACATGCCGGGGCGCAGCTCCGGGCCCGTGCCTGCCTTGGCGGCGTGGACCACTTCGGGCGCATCGTGGAACAGGCGGCCGAGGCCGTGGCCGCAGAATTCGCGCACCACGCCGTAGCGGTGCTTTTCCGCGTGCGCCTGGATCGCCGCGCCGATGTCGCCCAGACAGTTGCCGGGCTTGGCCTGCTCGATGCCGATCATCAGGCATTCGTGCGTTACGTCGACCAGCTTCTTCGCCTTCAGCGGCACGTCGCCGACGAGGTACATGCGGCTGGTGTCGCCGTGCCAGCCGTCGAGCAGCGGGGTCACGTCGATATTGACGATGTCGCCGTCCTTCAGCGCCTTGTCCGACGGGATGCCGTGGCACACGACATGGTTGATCGAGATGCAGCACGAATGCGCATAGCCGCGATAGCCCAGGGTCGCCGGAACGGCGCCGCCGTCGAGCGTCATCTGCCGCACCACATCGTCGAGCTCGCCGGTGGTCACCCCCGGCTGCACCATCGGCGCGAGGGCATCGAGGATTTCGGCGGCAAGGCGGCCGGCTTTGCGCATACCTTCGAACCCGGCGGGTCCATGCAGCTTGATGGTGCCGTCGCGGATGACGGTTTCGGTACCTGTGACGGTCTGGTATTCGGTCATGCCAAGCATATAGGCCTAAACCTCACTTTCGTCATCCCCGCGCAGGCGCAGATCCAGGTCCAGCGTTCGCATCTGGATTCCCGCCTGCGCGGGAATGACGAAGTAGGGCGTCAGAGCTTGGCCGAAAACGCCGCGCGGTAGGCGGGCTTCACCGCCTCCAGCATCGCGGCGGACATCGGGAAATCGAGCTCGTAGGCCCCTTCCGCATAGGAGCCGGCCACGTAAGGCCCGTACCACACGGTGATCCGGTCGAAGGTCTTGCCGTTCGACGACCCCACGAGCACCGTCGACTGGTCGAGCGACGGACAGGCATCGAACACGCCGCCCGTTCCTTCGGCCGGCTCCATGCCCTTCTTTACCCGCGCCGCGTCGAGCGACTTGCAGAGCGGGGGCCCGATAGCCGTTCCAAGAGCGGCGGGCGAACGGAACAGGTCGATGCCATCGAGCGCCGCCTGCGCCTTCCGGTCCCACACGAGCGATTCCATCCCGTACATCCCGTGCGCGCCGCCGGTGTAGGTCGAGAACAGGTTCGACAGGCTGAGATAGCCCGGCAGGGCGGCGACCACCTCGTACTTCGCCTCGAGCGAGTAGTTGCGGCACGAGACTGCATCTTCGGGGCACTCGGCGTATGAGCCTTCCCATTCGCGCCTGGTTTCCGACAGGTCTTTGTCGAGCTTCGCGCGCAGCAGCGCCGCCAGTTTCGGTTCTGCCGCCGCCTGCCTCGGCCATCTGTAGGCGAACTCCAGCTCGCCGCCGCCGGGTTCGCGCTCCGTCTTGGCAAAGGCGAAATCCTTGCCGCTCGCGGTCGCCTCGTAATCGCCCCCGGCCTTGGCCGACGCCATGGCCCGGGCGTCGACGCCGGTCCGCTCGGCCACCTCCTCGGGCGAGGAGCACGCAGCGAGCATCGAAGCGGCGAGAAGGGCGGCAAGGCGGGCGGGCATTGGAATTCTCCGATGAAGCGCTAGGTGACAGCGATATGAGCAAAGAGCCCGAGCTTATCCAGCCCGATCGCGGCCAAGCGGCCATCGCCATCCACCTCGTCAGCAAGGACTCGTTTGCCGCGTGGGCCAAGCCGCTCGCCAAGGGTCAGCGCGCCGCGCTCGAGGCGCAGAAGTTCGACGGCGGCGGCTATCAGATCGGTATCGTTCCCGATGGCGACTCCTGGTTCGCGGTCGGCGGAGTGGCCGATCCCGCCAGCCTGTCGAGCTGGTGCATGGCCAAGCTTGCCGAAGCATTGCCCGCAGGGACCTATCGCCTCGCGCAAGGCGAGCCCGGTTCTGCGCTGTTCGGGTGGCAGACCGCGCAGTACCGCTTCGCCCGCTACATGGGCGACAAGGACGCGCCCGGCCCACGCGTGCTGCTCACCAAGGATGCCAGGGCGATCGAGCCGGCCGTTGCCGAAGCCCGCGCGTCCATGCTCGTCGCCGACATGGTCAACACGCCGGCCGAAGACATGGGCCCCGCCGCGATCGAAGCCGCGGTCGATGCCTTGGCGAAGAAGCACAAGGCCCACGTCAGCGTGACCAAGGGCGAGGCGCTGGAACGCGAGTACCCGATGGTCCACGCCGTCGGCCGCGCCGCCGCGCGCGAACACGCGCCGCGCCTGATGCACCTTATGTGGGGCTCGGAGAAAGACCCGGTCCTCGCGATCGTCGGCAAGGGCGTGTGCTTCGATTCGGGCGGGCTCGACGTAAAGCCCGCCTCGGGCATGCTCCTGATGAAGAAGGACATGGGCGGCGCGGCGCATGCGCTGGCGCTCGCCGGGCTGGTGATGGGCGCGGGGCTGAAGGTGCGGCTCCACCTGCTGATCCCGGCGGTCGAGAATGCCATCGCGGGCAATGCTTTCCGTCCCGGCGACGTGCTGAAATCGCGCAAGGGCCTCAGCGTCGAGATCGGCAACACCGACGCGGAGGGGCGACTGATCCTCGGCGACGCGCTGACCCGAGCGAGCGAGGAGAAGCCCGACCTGATCCTCGATTTCGCAACCCTCACCGGTGCGGCGCGCGTGGCGCTGGGGCCTGATCTCCCCGCGCTGATGGCTCGCACCGACGGCACCGCAGATGCCCTGCTGGCCGCTGGCAAGGCGAACGACGACGAAGTGTGGCGGCTGCCCTTGCCCGAAAGCTACCGCGAATACCTCAAGTCAGACATCGCCGACATCAACAACAACAGCGCCAACGGCTATGCCGGGGCGAGCGTCGCGGGCCTGTTCCTTGACCGCTTCGTGGCAGACGGGATCGACTGGGCGCACTTCGACACCTTCGCCTGGCGACCCGCGGCGAAACCGGGCCGGCCCAAGGGCGGCGCGGCGCTGGGCCTGCGCGCGGCGTGGCACATGTTGCAGTCCCGCTACGCCTGAAACTTGCCGTTAGCGGCTTCGCGCTATAAGCGCCCGCCACGATGCCGAAGGCGACCCGTTCGAAGTGACCGAATCCGCGACCTATCCGATTCCGCAAGGCCAGCTGTCGCTGAGCGGCCCGGTCGCACGTCCGGCGGTCGGAACGCTGCCGATCCGCGGCGACCTTGCGCACATCGCGCTCGCGAGCCGGTACCTCTGCGCCCACTACGTCGTTCCGCACCTGCGGGTCGTCGGTCCGGCGGGAGCCGACCTGCTGTGCCAGCAGCGCGACCGGACGGCGGTTGTGACGCACCTCGATGCGGGCACGACGGTCGAAGCGCTCGATTACGCGGGCAACTGGTGCTGGTGTGCGCTCGGGCCGGAAGGTCCTTCGGGTTACCTTCATCTCACCGAACTCGAACCCGCCGACTGACGTCGTGACGGCGCCCGGTTCAGTGCGGACGGTTTTTATCGATGGCGCGGTAGGGACGACCGGGCTGGAGATCGCCGACCGGCTCGCCGGACGCAGCGAATTCGCGCTGGTCACGCTCGGCGAAGCGCGGCGCAAGGATGCCTCCGCCCGAGCCGAAGCGCTCAACGAGGCAGATTTCGCGATCCTCTGCCTGCCCGACGACGCCGCACGCGAAGCGGTCGCGCTAATCGAGCCGGGCTCCGGCACGCGCGTGATCGACGCATCGACCGCGCACCGCGTCGCTGCGGGCTGGACCTACGGCTTCCCCGAGATCGTCGGACGCGACGCGGTCGCCGGGGCTGCGCGCGTGTCGAATCCCGGTTGCTATTCGACCGGCTTCATCGCGCTCCTCGCGCCGCTGGTCGCTGCCGGACTGCTACCCGCCGACTGGCCCTACACCTGCAACGCCGTTTCGGGTTATTCGGGCGGCGGCAAGAGTCTGATCGCGCGGTTCGAGGAAGATGGCGACATCGCCTGGCGCGGCTACGCTTTGTCGCTCGGCCACAAGCACGTGCCCGAGATGCAGGCCCTCGCCGGCCTGTCGCTCGCCCCGCTGTTCACCCCGGCCGTGGTTCCCGCGCACCGCGGCATGGTGGTCGAAATCCCGCTGCCCCTCGCGGCAATGCCCGGCGCCGCCGCGCCCGCTGCGCTTCGCGAATGCCTCGCCGCGCAATATGCCGGCAGCCGCATCGTCCGCATCGGCACCGCGCCCGAGGACGGCGAACTGCTCCTGCGCGCCTCGCGCCAGCCGTCCGACAGTGTGGACCTCCACGTGTTCGCTTCGCCTGACGGAGCGCAGGCCCGGCTCGTCGCGGTGCTCGACAACCTCGGCAAGGGTGCGAGCGGAGCGGCAGTGCAGAACCTCAACCTGATGGCGGGCCTCGACGAGACTGCGGGACTGCAACTGCCCTAAATTTGGGCATTGCCTGCCCGCGCCTCGGGCAATGCAGCTGGGCCGTTTTTCGAAAGTTGCCCGCGCCTGCCTCTGGCCGCGCGGAATCCACCAAAAAGCACCTTTTTTCCGTGTCGTCGTTGGCCTAGTCGGTAGGCATCGTCCTTGGCACGATTCTTGATAATCGATCGGCAGGGAATTTGTTCGGGCCGTCCGCCCTCGCGCTCGCGCGCGCAGCAGGATCGGCCAGGCGCTAGGCGCAGTTGGGGGTCACGTGAAGAAGATCGAAGCGATCATCAAGCCGTTCAAGCTCGACGAAGTGAAGGAGGCGCTGCACGAAGTCGGCGTGTCCGGCATCACCGTGACCGAGGCCAAGGGATTCGGTCGCCAGAAGGGCCATACCGAACTGTATCGCGGCGCCGAATACGTCGTCGACTTCCTGCCCAAGGTGAAGCTGGAGGTCGTCGTGTCGGACGACCAGGCCGAGCGCGTGGTCGAGGCGATCGCCGCCGCCGCGCAGACCGGCCGTATCGGCGACGGCAAGATCTTCGTCTCCACCATCGACACCGCGCTCCGCATCCGCACCGGCGAACGCGACGACGCGGCCATCTGATCCGCAGCAACTGCTGCATCCTTCCCCCGCCCGACTTGGACCGGGCAACCTACGAGGAAATGACATGTCGAACGCAAAGGACGTCCTCAAGCAGATCGAGGAAAACGAGGTCGAATGGGTCGACCTGCGGTTCACCGATCCGAAGGGCAAGTGGCAGCACCTGACGATGGTTTCGACCGTGCTGGGCGAGGACGAGCTCGAGGACGGCCTGATGTTCGACGGCTCGTCGATCGCCGGCTGGAAGGCGATCAACGAATCCGACATGATCCTGAAGCCCGACCTGACCTCGGTCTACATGGACCCGTTCAGCGCGACGCCGATGATGATCATCTTCTGCGACGTCGTCGAGCCTTCGACCGGCGAATGGTACTCGCGCGACCCGCGCTCGACCGCCAAGCGCGCGGAGAACTTCCTCAAGTCGACCGGCCTCGGCGACACCGTCTACGTCGGCCCGGAAGCCGAATTCTTCATGTTCGACGACGTGAAGTTCTACGACGGCTACAACGGCTCGGGCTACAAGATCGACGACATCGAGCTGCCGACCAACACCGGCCGCGACTATGAAGCCGGCAACCTCGGCCACCGTCCGCGCGCCAAGGGCGGCTACTTTCCGGTCGCCCCGGTCGACAGTGCGGTCGACATCCGCGCCGAGATGGTCACCACCATGCTCGAGATGGGCCTGCCGTGCGACAAGCACCACCACGAGGTGGCCGCCGCGCAGCACGAGCTCGGCCTCACCTTCGGCAAGCTGGTCGAGACCGCCGACCGCATGCAAATCTACAAGTACGTCGTGCATCAGGTCGCCCATGCCTATGGCAAGACCGCGACCTTCATGCCCAAGCCGATCAAGGAAGATAACGGCAGCGGCATGCACACTCACATGTCGATCTGGGATGGCGGCAAGCCGCTGTTCGCCGGCAACGGCTATGCCGGTCTGTCGGACATGTGCCTTTACTTCATCGGCGGCGTGATCAAGCACGCCAAGGCGCTCAACGCCTTCACCAACCCGACGACCAACAGCTACAAGCGGCTGGTCCCGGGCTTCGAGGCGCCGGTGCTGCTGGCCTATTCGGCGCGTAACCGCTCGGCCTCGTGCCGCATCCCCTACGGTGCGGGCGAAAAGGCCAAGCGCGTGGAGTTCCGTTTCCCCGACGCGATGGCCAACCCCTACCTCGCCTATGCGGCGATGCTGATGGCCGGCATCGACGGGATCCAGAACAAGATTCACCCGGGCGAAGCGATGGACAAGAACCTCTACGACCTGCCCCCGGCCGAACTGGCCGAAGTGCCGACCGTCTGCGGCTCGCTCCGCGAGGCGCTCGAGAGCCTGAACGCTGACCACGACTTCCTGCTGAAGGGCGACGTGTTCACCAAGGACCAGATCGAGGCGTACACCGAGCTGCTGTGGGACGACGTGAGCCGCTGGGAAACCACCCCCAGCGCGGTCGAATACGACATGTACTACAGCTCCTGATCTCGCTGCTCCGCTGCCCCGGGGCGCGAATAGCGCCTCCAAGCGGCGAGGCGGTAGGGCAAAGAAAACGGGCGTCCGGCAAACCGGGCGCCCTTTTCGTTTGTCCGCGGCTCGAACGGGAGAGGCCCGCGCTTCCGCCTTGCAACCCTGTGTTAAGCCAGTCAGAATTAGAAAAGCAGGGGATGCATGGCGGGGTGGGCAATCGATGATCAGACGCTCGTTCGTTGCGGGAATTTGCGCCGGGGCGTTGCTCCCGGTCGCGACTTCGGCCGCCGACAAGCGCGCAATCCAGGCCCGCGCCCTCATCATCGCGAACAGCTACCGCGTTGCCCGTCCGGAACTCGCGCTGGGCAACACCATTGCCGACGGGCAACTCATCGAAGACCGGTTGCGCGCGCTCCGCTTTACGAGTGTCGACCGCGTAGAGGAAGCGTCCGAACCTGCGCTCCGCGAGCGCCTCGCCGCGTTCCGCGCTTCGCTGAGGAAAGACGATGTCGCGCTCGTCTATATCGCCGGCCACGGCGTTCAGATCAACGGCGAGAACTTCCTGCTGCTGGGCGACGGCACCACGTTCATGAGCCTCATCTCGATCGTGAAGGCCCTCCGCAACGCGACCGAGAACCTGGTCGTGATGCTCGATGCCTGTCGCAACCGTCCCTTCGCCAGGCTGCCCGAAGGAATGCGCCTCGCGCGCGCTGTCGCGGCGACCCGGTCGGCCGCCATCGCGACCGAGTTCACGACCTTGTCGGACGGGTCCAATCTTGGCGGCGTGAAGGCGTTCCAGTTGCAGGGGACGGGGGTCAAGATCGTCTTCGCGACGGATCCCGAGAACGTCGCCTACGATGCGATCGACAAGACCCAGAAGAACAGCCCGTTCGCGCAGGCGATGGCTGCCCGGCTGGCCGAGAGGCGCAGCCTCGACGATGTCATATCGATGGTGACGGGCGATGTGGTCGCGGTCACGCAAGGAGACCAGTCACCGTGGAGCCAGGGGTCGATCGGCAAGCCGATTTTCCTCGCTGGCCCCCCGTTGCAGAAAAACCCGGCAAAGCCCCCGTTCCAGGTGCCGGGCTGATCCGTCAGAAACGGACCGACATGTTCACTTCCGGCGCGACGGCGAAAATCGTGTCGCCCCCCGAAACGCCGAACACATAACCGCGCCCGCGCGCGCCGATCGAGATATTGTCGGTCACGAACAGGTTGTATCCCAGCGCGATATCGCCGAGATATCCCGTGCCCTTGTCGCTGACGACGGTCGTGGTGGGAACTCCGCCGAACGTCTCGACCACGTTCGAGCTGTAGCGTCCGGAACCGACCCCGCCCATGAACTGCGCCGACACGCTGTGGCGGCTGTTGGCACCCAGTCGGCTCGCGATACGGATTCCGATCTCGGCGGCGCTGATCGACTGGCGATAGGTGCCGACCTCGCCCCGGCCGACACCCGGATTGCGCAGCACTTCGCTATTGCTCGAAGTGAACCGATGATACCCGCCGATCAGCGTGACGCCGGTTTCGGATGGCGTGAATTCGAGCTGCAGGGCCATTTCCTTGCGCTTGGCCGCATAGTCGTAGTCACCCGTGAACGCGCCGTCATCGTAGGTGTAGACGCCCTTGGCCTTGCCCTGCATGTAGGTGCCGGTTAGCCCGAAGCGCGCACTCGGATCGCGAACGGTGACGGTGCCGCCGTAAGATGGCATCGATTCAAGCCCATCGGCCTCGGTGCTCGGCAGGAACAACAGATGCTGGTAGCGCGGCGTGACCGTGACCGACCAGTTCGCGGCATCATCCTGCGCCATCGCGGGCGCAGCAAAACAGGCCGCGATCGCGGCCAAACCCAGTGTCCTCATCATTGAAATTGCCCCCTGTTTGTCGATCAACCCTGTGAAATCGAACGAGAGTTGAATGCATGACGAAGCAGGGGGCAGATTGGCAAAATGCGACAATACGGCATTTTTTCACCCGCTTGCCCAGGACTACTCGCAGAGCCCCGCTGCGCGCTGGGCAAGGCCGCCGAGGCCCTTCTTGCATTTGGGCTTGCCAGACGGCGGTGCTTCGGTCGACTCGCCCTGCTGCGCGCCCATGCCGCCCATTGCGCCCATGTCCATGCCGAGCATCGCCATCGTCATCGAGCGGAAGCGCGCGCGGGCGATCCATTCCGGGTTCCACGCCGCTTTCGCGTTGGCGGGGCGCGGCGGATAGGCGAAGTTGCGCTCCGGGCCGTAGGCATAAAGGCTCGCCATCGTGACCTCACCGCCCGACTGCTTGATCTCGGCCGGCACGGTGCACTGAGTCTGCGACGGCGGCATCACTGTCCTGGCGGTGATCAACCGGGCCACGGCTGCGGGCGAGAGCCAGTCCCACATCGGTCCGCCAAAAGCCTGCGTCGCCGAAGAGGTCCACCAGACCATCTCGGTCGCTTCGCCGGTGCGGTTGGTGCCCTTGGCCGAGAACGCCCAGGCATAATACCCGGTCGCGCCGGGCACGGCGCTCCAGTTGAGGCCGTAGGCACCGCTCGGCAGCGCGCTGCTCCGCATCGAGATCGGCGCCATGAAATCGGTATCGAGCGTGAAGTTTATGTCGGGCGAATAGTTGCCCGCCACCTTGTGTGCGCCGAGCAGCGAGGCATTTGCGGGGACCGGCTTGGTATCGGTCCCGTTCGGCCAGTCGCCATACGTCCTGCTGTTCGCCTGCGTCACCCGCCATTCTTCGGCGATGGCGAGCGGCTGGGCATAGAGACCCGGCGGGATCTGGCCCTTGGCGATCTTGGCGAAGTCGATCACCACCGGCTGCCCCGGACCCGCGCGTTCGCCGCAGCCCCAGTAAAGCAGCAGGCGACCTTTGGGGGTCTGCGGGGTGTATTCGGCGGTTCCGGACGTCCGCTGCGGCGTGGCCAGCGGCAGCACCGGCCCGAACCGGGCGGTCGAGGGCAGCGTGTGGGTCGCCGCGGGCGCTCCGGTCGGCGTGCGGGTCGCGCCGAGTTTGAGCGAGAGCTCGTGCGCGGTCGCCCCGCCCTGCCCGCGCATCATCGCCATCGCCGCGCCGATTCCGCCGCCCCGGCCCATCGCGCCCATGCCGGAGATCGTCCCGGCATCGAGAGTGTAGCGGGCCACGGTCGAGCCGGTCCCTTGCGTGAACGCAGGAACCGCTGCGACAGCGGCAACGGCCACGATCGCCCCTCCGGCGATCAGGCGAGCTTTGGTATTCCGATCCATTTTCGTCTCCGTCCCGAGGGAGCGGCCCGAATCTTGTCATTATCGGCTGGAGGATACTGCGCGCGTGCGCGGCGGCATAGCAGGATTTCGACAGCCGTTTTCCTACACGGCGCGAATGTGCAACATGCTTGCGCCTCGCCCTATGCCCTGATCCGCAACGAGGTATCCATGCAGCGCAAACCGATCTTCGACACCGTCCGCAAGCTGCTCGGCCGCGGCTTCCGCAACCACGAGGTGCGCGCGATCGACACCGCGATCGATGCCGCCCTCGGGGCGCCGGGAGTTTCGGCTCAGGAGAGTGTGACAGGTGTGACATGCCCTCGGCACCCGCGTGCGATTTCGCCGCGCGGTATTGCGCTGATCCAGCAATTCGAAGGGCTGGCGAAACTGCGCCGCGACGGGCTGGTCGAGGCCTATCCCGATCCCGGCTCGAGCCTGTCCCGGACTGGTTCCGGGAGCGGTGCGCCGTGGACGATCGGCTGGGGCGCGACCGGTCACGGGATTGGCCCCGACACGGTCTGGACCCGCGCCGAATGCGACGCGCGGCTCGCCGCCGACCTGCTCCGCTACACCGCCGACGTCGATCACGCGCTCGGGGAAGCACCGACGACGCAGGCGCAGTTCGATGCGCTCGTCAGCTTCCATTACAACACTGGAGCGATCGCGCGGGCGACGCTGACGAAAAAGCATCTGGCGGGCGATTTCGCCGGTGCGGCGAGCGAATTCGGTCGCTGGAACAGGGCGGGCGGACGCGTGCTTTCGGGCCTGTCGCGACGCCGTGCAGCAGAGGCTGCGTTCTACTCCGCGTAGATTCTTTTGCGCTTTTCATGCGAAAAATCAGAAATTTGCGTCCGTTGTAGCGCGTTCATGGAACATTCGCCCGCCGACTCCCGTTCCTCGGTTCGCAAAGGAGATACACAATGCGCAAGTTTCTGATTGGCGCGGCCGCCATCGCAATGGCCGCGAGCGGAGCTTACGCCGAACCGGGCAAGGGCAACGGCGGCGGCGGCAACGGCAAGGGCGGCGGGCAGGACCACGCCGCGATGAACCACGGCGGTGGCGGCGGCGGTGGCGGCAAGGCCGACAAGGGTCCGTCGATGCGCGAGGCCAAGGCCGACCGTGGACCGTCGATTAAGTCCGGCAATGGCAACGGCAATGCGAACCGCGCGGCGAAGGCTGATCGCGGCCCCTCGATGAAGGCAGAGCGCGGCAAGGCCGAACGCAGCGTCGAACGCCGTGTTGAACGCGAAGTGCGCGGCAACTCGGGGCGCGATGTCCGCGATGTCAATGTGCGCTATGATCGCAACGTTAACGTCCGGTACGACCGCGACAACGTCCGCACGGTCGTGTTCGATCGCCGCGGCGACTACGATTACGGTTATGTCGACGGGTGCCCCCCGGGCCTCGCCAAGAAGAACAATGGGTGCATGCCCCCGGGCCTCGCCAAGCAGCGCGATATCGACTGGCAGAGTGCATACTACCAGCCGTCGTGGTGGGGCTATGATCGCGTGGGCGACGGGCGTTACTACTACGACGACGGCTACCTCTATCGGGTGAACAATTCGAACTCGATTCTCGGCTACATTCCGCTTCTCGGCGGTGCGCTTTCGGTCGGCAATCCGTGGCCCGACTATTATGCCCCCGTGTCGGTGCCCGACTACTATGTCGATTACTACAACCTGGGCCCGAGCGGCGGCTATCGCTACGCCGACGATGTTCTCTATCGCGTCGACCCGAACACGTCGTCGATCACCTCGATCGCGGCACTGCTCACGGGCGACACGTTCGGTATCGGACAACCGATGCCCTCGGGGTACGACGTCTATAATGTCCCCTACGGTTACCAGGACCGGTATTACGACACCGACGATGCGTACTATCGATACGCCGACGGCTACGTCTACGAGGTCGACCCGACAACGCAGCTGATCCAGGCTGCCATCGAACTGCTGGTTTGAGGGGGGTAGCATGGGTGGATTCAAACCAATCGCCGCTGCTGCGGCCCTGGCCCTGATCGCGCCGCTCGGCGCCTGCTCCGGCGGTGACACCGCCGCCGAGCAGGCTGGCGGAGAGGACGCGGCCAACCGCACCCTCGCCGCCGCGATCTCGGGCGAGTCGGATCTCTCCACGGTCTCCGGTGCCCTGTCGGAAGCGGGCCTTGCCGATGTGTTCGATGGGCCGGGGAGTTATACGATCCTCGCTCCCGACGACGACGCGTTCGATGCACTCGGCGAAGGCGCAAAGACGCTGACCGCCGAGGATCACAAGGCCGAACTGGTGGCCGTGCTGCGCGGGCATATCCTGCCCGGGCACCTGACTCCCGACGCGATCCTCAAGGCGATTGCTGCGAAGAAGGGCCCGGTCACCATGCGCACGCTCGACGACGAGCAGGTTACCTTCTCGGCCGAGGGGAAGACGATCACGGTCACGGGTGCCAACGATGCCAAGGCGACCATCGACGGCGATGCCCTCGTTGCCAGCAACGGCGTCGTCCTCCCGATCAACGGGTTCGTGAAGCGCGCTCCCGCGTCGGCTGCGACCCCCGCCGCCTGACCAGCAGACCCGAAACGAAGCGCCCGGACCGGTCATCGCCGGCCCGGGCGTTTTCGTGTCGTCAGTAGTCCTTGCTCGCCCTGGCCTCGATCGATTCGCGGCCGATGGTGGAGATGCTGCCGAGGATCGACAGCCACGACGTGATGCGGAATTCCGCCTGCGTCGCGCTGTACCCCCGGCCATCGGTGATGATCTCGACGTAGAACCTGCGCCCGATATTCTTGCCCACCGCGATCGATGTCGCGCGGCCGAGTGCAGGGTCAGCGCTGACGATGCGGAGGCGGTCGAGCCCGATGGCGGTGCGCAGGCGATTGATCGGGTCCATCCCCCCGCCCCCGCGCAGCGACGCAAGCGCCGAGCCCAGCTGCAGCACGTCGGTTGCCGACAGCTCGGTGATCGAGCCGCCGAACAGCAGGCGGGCGAGGATCTCCTCCTCCGGATAGCTCGGGTTGGAGGTGAAGCTGATTTCGGGTTCCAGCGCGCTGCCCTGGACCTTCACCTCCACATCGAGCCCTTCGCTCTCAGTCTCGGCGACGATGTCGAGCCGCGGATCGATCGGAACGCCTTCGTCGAAGCGGATGATACCGCGGGTCAGTTCGAACCGGGTGCCGGCAAACGAGTAGGCACCGCGAATCACCCGCGCCTCGCCGCCGAGCCGCGGATTGTCGGTCGTCCCGCGAACGAGCACGTTGGCCGACCATTCGCTGTCGAGGCCCATGCCGTCGACGTCGACGCGGCTCGGCGCGCGGGCATCGATCAGGTAGCGCCATGGCTGCGCCGCCAGTGCGCGCGGCCGGACATCGTAGGGCAGGTTGATCTCGCGGGTCTTGATCTGCGGCAGCCGCACGTCCGCCGCCGCGGTGCCAAGACGCCAGCTCGCCCGGTTGACCAGCACGCGCCCGGCGATCGTGCCGCCGATCCCGTCGGACACGATCCGCAAGGGCCCCGTCACCGTCGCAGCAAGACCGTTCGCGTTGAGCAGCGCGGCATTCTGCGCTGCGATACGTATGTCGAGCTGAGGTCCCTTGATGCCCAGATCCTCGAGCACGACCGATCCGCTGCCTACCACCGTGCCGCCGTTTGGCGTGGTGCCGCGGAAGCTCGTCAGCCGCAGGCGCGAGCCGGAGAACGTACCGCGCGCCTGCACGTTGCGCAGGTCGGTGCCCGACAGGCTCGATTGCAGGCGCAGGTTGTTGCTGGCGAGCGTGCCGCGCACCTGCGGCTGGGAGAGCGTCCCGCTCACGTCCGCTGCCACCGAAAGCGGTCCGGTGAGGTCGAACGCGTCGACCGCTGCGAGCCGCCACAGCGCATCGGCCGGGCCATTGTAGCGGAGCTGTGCGAACAGGCTGCCGGCTCGCAGTCGATCGTAGAGCGCGCCCGACGACGGCAGCCCGGAAATCCGGCCCTGCAACCGCCCGCGGCGCTGGCCGCCCTCGTCGATCACCGCGCGTGTCTCGAGCCGGTCCGGCGTGAGGCGCAGGACCATCGCGACGTCGACCGGGCTCGAGGTGAGAACGAGGCCCGAGCGGGTCAGGTCGTCGACCTTGATCCGCGCCTCGCCGGTCAGCGGCGCGTTACCTCCGCTCGCGAAATCGACGACGCCGGAAATCTTGCCGCCCAAGCCAAGGTCGGTGACGATGTCGGCGACCGACAGCGGCATGTCGGCCATCTGCACCCGCATCGCGGTGCGACCGCCGCCGAATTCGCCCGAGCCGATCAGCGCGCCACCCGCAAAGTTGACCTGAGTGGGCTCAAGTCGCCACCCACCGTCCGTTTGCTTCAGCAGGACTGCCCGACGCGGCATGGTAATCGCTCGTCCGGCAAATTCGCCGCGTGCCGCCACTGCAATGCGCCGGGGGGCGACGTTGCCGTTGAGCTGCAGCGAGAAGCGGCTGCCCCGACGCCCGGCAACCGAAGCGGTGAAAGTGCCCGCACCGTTCTGGAGGTCGGCACGAGCGGCAAGGCGGCCGATGAAGAGCGTGCCGTAGTTGATCCCTTGCGCGAAGACGCTGCCGCCGATCGTCGTGCGCCCCTCTGCCAGCAGCCCCGACACCTCGATGTCGGCGGTGCCGATCGATAAAGGGGTCGCGCCGCCGAAGGTGGCCTCGCGCGCGGCGAGCTTGACGTCGAAGCCCTGCCCGCCGCCGCGCGGCGCGAGCGCGATGGTGCCGTCGAGGCCGCCACCAGCCAGTGCCAGCGTTCCCGCCGCACCGCCATTGCCCAGCGTGAGCTCGCCGGTGACCGAGGTCCTCCATACGTCGAGTTTGCGGATCGCCAGCCGCGTGGGCCCGCGGGCGGGAGCGTAGAGATCGATGGTGCCGTCGAACGGACCGAGCAGCGATTGGCCGCGCGTCTCGATGCCGAAGCCGTCCTTGATCGGCGCGATTGCCACGCGCACGTCCTTCAGGCCCGCCGCCGGGAACGGACTCGCGAACACGAGCACCGCTTCGGGTCCGCGCGCGGTATACGCGCCTTCGACCGTGAACGCGCCGTAATCGGCGTGCCGTCCGCGCCCCGCCACCGTGGTCCGACCCGGTCGAATCATTCCGTCGAGCGTCAGGTTGAGCTTGGCCGCATCGACCCGCACGCCGCGGAAATCGAGCGGCCGCGCGCCGCCCGTGCTGATCCCGCCCGAAAAGGCGATCGACGGGCCGGCGAGGTTCGCGAGCGTGGCGTTAGTCACGCGCGGAATGCGCCCGCGGAAATCGGCCGAAAGCGTCCACGGCGCATTGCCGAACGTGGCCACGATGCTCGCCCCGCCGTTGACCGTGCCAATGTTCTCGAGAGCAAGCCCGTTGGCGGTAACCGGGCCGCTCACGCGGTAGCTGTTCGTCGCGGTGTCGCCGCTGAGCGCGAGCTGGGCGTTCGCTGCCGGGAACGCAATCGCCAGCCGGTCCGAGGTCAGGCGGGTGCCCTGCCACACGACCGTGCCGCGCGCGGTGCCATTGACGAGCCGGGGATCGACTTGCTCCGTCCCCGTGACCAGGCGGGCGATCTTCGCATCGACCGGCAGGGTCCATCGAGTCCCATCATAAGTGGCGGTTCCCTGCTGGGTTACGCCCGAAAGTTGCGTCGTGCCGCTGACCAAACGGGTCAGCGAGAGCTGATGCTCCATCGCAAGGTCGCGGAATGCACCGTCGACGGTTGCGGAGAGGCGCGCGCCCTCGATCCGGGTGCCCGGCCCCAGCAGCGCGGGATCCTTGACGCGAGCATTGATGGCAAGGCGATCGGCGGCGTTCTCGCCGAGGTTCAGCGCGCCCTCTGCGCGTCCCGCGATGCGCGGCGTAACGAGCTGCACCGACCCGTCGAGCACGCTGTCCTTGAAGGTACCGACCGCCTTGTACGACACGGTTTCGCCCAGTGCGTCGCGCAGCAGGCCCGCGGCCAATGCGGCCTGCGGCTTCGCCTGCCCGACGATGGTGTACCGCCCGGCCGCGTTGGTCATGCGGAACGCGGCGAAGGTGGCTGCATCGCGCAGGACGTAGCCGTAGCCGTCCCACTTTTGCCACGTGCCTGCGCCCTTCAGCAGTCCGCGGTAACCTGCCTTGGCACCGATCAGGCCGGCGAGCACGCCCTCCTTGGGCGCGAGGTAATCGACGTCGACATCGAACCTGTTGCCGTCGGGCTCGGCATCGACGAGCGCGTGAATGCGGTCATATCGGCCCAGCCGCCCGTCGGCTTTCACCATCACCCGCCCGTCGCGGATATCGGCACGCGCGAGCAGGTTCACCTTCTGCGCCTGCTCGCCCGCGAGGCCCGGCGCTAGGGTCAGGTCCTGGATCGCGAGTTTGTCCACCCGGATGTCGAAGGTCGGCAGGATCGGCGCGTCGGGATCGCCGGGATTGAGTTCGGGAATGCGCGACAGCGTGCCACGATGCGTCGTCAGTTCGCGTACGTCGAGGCCGCGCGCGAACCAGCTCATCGGACGCCAGTCGAGATCGACCAACGGCACGGTAAGGAATGGACCCTTCGGATCCGACAATATTACGTCATGGAGCCTCGCCTTGCCGTAGAGGTCGCCGTCGATCCGGCCGATGCTGACCTTGAGGCCGGAGGCTGGCGCGACCTGCGCGATCCGATCGACGACCCAGCGTTGCCCGATCGGGCTGTTGAGCACCGCCAGCGCGGCGACCAGCAGCAGCACGAGCGCGACAATCCCGCCGACCAGCCACTTGCTAACCTGCCGCGTGCGGTGAAAGCGCCGGCGAGGAGCGGCTGCCACCGGTTCGGGCAGAGGCTCTGGAGCCGGATCCGTGACCGGTTCGTCAGCCATCAGAACGCTTGGCCCAGAGAAACGTAAACCGCGATCCGGCTATCGGTCGGCGAGGGATTGATCGGCGTCGCCACATCCAGCCGCAGCGGGCCGAAGCCGGTGTTGTATCGCACACCGACGCCGGCACCGAACCGCACCGTTTCGAAGTCGGGTGTAACCGACTGGCTGACCGACCCCGCATCGAGGAACGGCACGACCGACAGCGCGCCGTCGAAGAACTTCGTACCGATCCGCGCCTCGACCGAGCCTTCGACAAGGCTTCGTCCGCCGGTCGGCAGCCCGAGCGCGTCGCGCGGGCCGATCGCCTGATAGCCGTATCCGCGGACCGACCCGCCTCCGCCCGAATAGAGCCTGCGCGACGGGGCGATGTTGGCAAGGTCAGTTCCCGGGATGGCGCCGAACCGCACACGCCCGGCCACCACGATCTTTTCGGTGACGCTTTGATAGTACGACGCATCGACCTGGCTGCGCAGGTAGAAGCTCTCCATCCGGTTGTTGCGCGACGCTTCGGGCGAAAGACGGGCACCGAAACGGAATCCCTTCTTCGGATCGAGCAGGTCGTCAGTCGTGTCGAGCAGACCATAGACCGGCATCGCTGCCACGAAATACGTGTTGCGCGGCTGCGCCACCCCGCCGACCGGCTGGGGTCGCTCGCTCGTCGCCACGGCTTCCAGGCCCACACTCCAACCGAACGGCTTCTGGAACAGCAGCGTGGACAACCGCTCGAACGTGCCGATGACCGACACCGTCCGCGCGTCGTAGGCGTCGCTGTCGATCGTCGAGGCAAAGGCATCGAGGGTGAGCACCTTGTCGCGCCCGCCGAAGTTGTTCTTGCGGAACGTGACCCCGGCGAGCTGTTCGCGCGTGCCCGCAATGCCGCGGACGCGCAGCATCCCTTCGGGCGGGAACAGGTTGCGATGTTCCCAGCTTCCTTCGAGGCGAATTCCCTCGCCCGTGCCGTAACCGATCGCGCCCGCCCAGGTCCTGAGTTTGGCCTTGGTCATCTCGACGTCTAGCGCAACCGTGCCCGGCGCATCGCCGACCGGATCGCTGACCTTGCGCGGAGTGATCGTCACCGACGAGACGAGCCCGGTCGACACGATCGCGCGGCGCAGGTCGAATTCCAGGCTGCGCTGGTAGATGTCGCCCGGATCGAACCGCGCGATCGTGGCGAGGTGCCTGCCGGACAGGAAATCGGGCAGGTTGGAATTCACCTCGCCGAACGCAAACTTGCCGCCCGGCGCCACCTTCATCGTCAGGTCGCCTTCGCTGCGCGCATGATCGACAAGCAATTCGGGTTCGTCGATGGCGGCGAAGGGATAGCCCATTTCGCCGAGCGCGCGGTCGAGATCGAACTGTTCGGCGACGATCGTGTCGCTCGACAGCGGATCGCCGCTGTCGATCTCGAACGCCCGGCGCAGCGCCGGTCCGTCGACGGCCGATGCCAGGGTTCCGAGGTCGATCGCGCCGAAGCGATATCGCGCACCCGGAATGATGTCGAAGCGCACTGCGGGCTGGGGATTGGCGTTGCCCTCGCCCGGCTGGATCGCGCCGATCGAGCGGATCACCTGGCCGTCGTAATAGCCATAGACCCGGAGCATCGTCGCGAGCAGTTCCTCGTCCGCCTTCGCGCGGGCGGCAAGCTGGGCGATGTTGTCGTCGTCGCTGTCGAGCTCGGCGATCGTCGAAAGCTGGCTGAAGCGGTCGGCGAATGCGTCGCGCTCGGGAAACAGCGTGTCGTCGGTCGGGAAAGCAAGCGCGAGTTCGGCGGTAATCTGCACGACATCGGCATCGGCCAAACCCGGGCGGGCCGAGTCGCTCGCCTCGTCTTCGGCGAACTGTATGCTATCGTCGGGCTCAAGCGGGGCAAGCTGCGGCAGCTCGAGATCGTCGGGCCACGGCACGTCGATTGCCGGCACTTCGGCAAGGGGCGACTGGGGATCGACTTCGGTCACCGGTTCGGCGACATCGTCACCGGCCTCTGCCGGGGCACCCTGCAGCGCCCACGCTTCGCGATCGGAGACGGCCGAATCGGGAATCAGGTCTTCGAGCGAAGCGGGGGCCTGGCTGTCCTGCGCTTGGGCCGCGATCGGGCAGAGCGCCAGCGCCGCGCCCGCAACCGCGAGGAGCGCCCGATTACTCGGCGAGACCGAACTGCGGAAGCGAAGCGTCCTTGGCCGGGCTGGCGGCATCACGGGCGCGATTGCGCGGCGCGGTGGCGGTGGCGATGAGGGCGTCGTGCCGTTCGGCATCGAGGCGCTGCCAACCGTCGCGGCCAAGCTGTTCGATCGGGCGATAGCGGATTTTGTACTGCATTCGGTCCGACCCTTCGACCCAGTAGCCGAGGTAGACGTAGCCGAGTCCATCGGCGGCAGCGCGCCGGATGTGGTCGAGGATGATGTAATTGCCAAGACCCGTGCGAACCTCATGTTCCGGGTCGTAGAACGAATAGATCATCGACAACCCGTCACCCTGCCGATCGGTGAGGCACGCACCGACAAGCCGGCCCGGCGTCAGCCCATCGGAGGGCTCCCTGTATTCAACGACATAGCTGGATACGGGCGTGTGTTCCACCATATCCGCGTAGTCGATCTCGTCCATAGCGGCCATGCCGCCACCGGGATGGCGCGTGCCGAGGTATTTGCGCAGCAAATCAAACTGCTCGCCGGTCGCCCACGGGCGGCATTCGCTGACGACGAGATCGGAATTGCGCTTGAGATTTCGCTTCTGCGTGGTCGACGAGGCGAACTCGCCGACCGGGACGCGCACCGAAATGCAAGCCTGGCAATCGAGACAGCTCGGCCGGTAGGCGACCGTCTGGCTGCGTCGGAAGCCGATGCGGCCCAGCGCTTCGTTGAGCTGGTCGGCGTGCGGTCCCTTGAGCTCGGTGAAGACCTTCCGCTCGCTGCGCCCGGGCAGGTACGGGCACGGCGCGGGGCTCGTCACGAAAAACCGGGGGAAGCGGACTGGTGCCGTCACGGTTGCCGTACGATCCTCTTGCACGCGCGTTCAGCGCTGTTGTGGCGTGACCCCCGTATGCCCTTTCAGGGCCTTCGGTAAAACACCTTTAACCATCTATCTCGGTTAACGGAAACTTAGTTTGCACAGTTGCGAAGAAGTTTCCGAAGGCGCGCAAGCGGTCAGTTGAGCTCCACCTGGCTCACCGAATAGCCCTTTGCCCGCAATGCCGCGACCAGCGCGTCGATCTGCTCGCGGTCGCGGGCTTCGCATTCGATGTCGGTGATGAGGCCCTTGGCCGGCAGCGTGGTGAAGATTCGCTGGTGATAGATCTCGATGATGTTCACCGAGTGCGCGTCGAATTCGCTCATCACCTTGTAGAGCGCGCCGGGGCGATCCTGCAGCGTGATCCGCAGCCGCGCGAGGCGGCCCGACCGGGCAAGATCGCGCAGGAGCACGTTCGCGAGCAGGCGCGTGTCGATGTTGCCGCCGCACAGCACCAGGCCGAGCGTGCGACCACGGAATCGCTCGGGATGCGCCAGCACTGCGGCAAGCCCGGCGGCGCCCGCCCCCTCGACCACGGTCTTTTCGATCTGCAGCAGCAGGCTGACCGCGCGCTCGAGCGCGTCTTCGCCCACCAGCAGGATGTCGTCCACGCGCTCGGCGATCACGCGCGAGGTGAATTCGCCCGGCTCCTTGACCGCGATGCCCTCGGCCAGCGTGTCGCCGCCGCATTTGACCGGCGTTCCCTTCATGCGTCCGTACATCGAAGGATAAAGCGCCGCCTCGACCCCCACGACTTCGATCTGCGGGTCGCGCGCCTTGGCGACGGTCGACATGCCCGAAATGAGCCCGCCCCCACCGATCGGCACCACCATGCAGTCGATCTGCGGCGCATCGGCCAGCATCTCGAGGGCGGTCGTCCCGGCGCCTGCCGCAACGTGCGGATCGTCGAACGGATGCACAAACGTGAGGCCCAGCTCGGTTTCGAGCTTGCGGGCGTGGCCGTAGGCGTCGTCGAAGGTCTCGCCCTCGAGCACGACGCGGCCGCCGACGCTTTCGGTCTGCATGATCTTCACGCTCGGCGTGGTGCGCGGCATGACGATCGTGACCGGCACGCCGAGCCGCGTACCGTGGTAGCTCAGCCCTTGCGAGTGATTGCCCGCAGATGCCGCGATCACGCCGCGGGCGCGCTGCTCGTCGGTGAGTTGCAGCAACGCATTGAGCGCACCGCGCTCCTTGTAGGCGGCGGTGAACTGCAGGTTCTCGAACTTGAGCCAGATATCCGCGCCGGTGATCTGCGACAGCGTGATCGAATGCATCGTGGGGGTGTGCACGACAGCGCCCGCAATGCGCGCGGCGGCGGCGTGGACATCGTCGATCGTCAGCGGCAGCGCTTGGCCCACCGGGGCACTAAGGGGTTCGGTCGCGTTCATGGCCGCCGCCCTAGGGGAAATGGCGCGGCGGGGAAACACGTCGCTTGTTCATTTGCTTCACAGCGAAACTTGCCTAGTCGATAGAGCCATGAAAATCGCAAAGCTCCTGCCGCTTCTCGCCCTGGCTCTCGCCTCGCCTGCCCTCGCCGACACGTTGGTCGACAATGTCCAGGGCATCTCGGTCGATCGACAGGGCAAGGTCACCCGCTTCACCGGCATCTGGATCGACGACGAGGGGCGCGTGAAGCAGCTTCTCGAGCGCAAGGACAAGAAGCCGCGCACCCAGTTCGCAGTGGACGGCAAGGGTGCCGTGGTGATCCCCGGCTTCGTCGATTCGCACCTACACGTGATGGGCATCGGGTTCGGCGCGCTCACGCTCGACCTGTCGGGCACGAAGTCGCTCGCCGAGGCGCAGGCCGCGATCCGCGCCTATGCTGCGGCCAATCCCGATCGCAAGTGGATCGTCGGTCGCGGCTGGAATCAGGAGATGTGGGGCCTCGGTCGCTTTCCGACCGCAGCCGAGCTGGATGCGGCAGTATCGGACCGCCCGGTTCTGATGGAACGCGTCGATGGCCACGCCCAGTGGGCCAACACGCGCGCCATCCAGACTGCCGGAATCACCGCCGCGACTGCCGATCCGTCGGGCGGGCGGATCGAGCGAGTGGCCGGGTCGCGGGCGCCGGCGGGCGTTTTCGTCGATAACGCCGCGACCCTCGTCCAGAAGGCGGTCCCCGCCCCACGCGCGGACGACTGGGACCTGGCGCTCGGCAAGGCGCAGGAGCTCCTGATTCGCAATGGCGTCACTTCGGTCGCCGACATGGGCACCTCGATCGAGGCGTGGCAGGCCTATCGCCGGGCGGGCGATGCCGGGTGGCTCCGCGTGCGAATCATGGCCTATGCCGCCGGGATCGAGGCAATGGAACTGATCGGCGGTCCGGGGCCGACCCCGTGGCTCTATGACGACAAGCTGCGGCTCAACGGGGTGAAGGTCTACCTCGATGGCGCGCTGGGCTCACGCGGTGCGTGGCTCAAGGCGCCTTATGCCGACAGTCCGCGCGATACAGGACTGCCGCTGATGACCGGCACCCAACTCCGCAACGTCATGAGCCGCGCGGCGCTCGACAAGTTCCAGTTGGCGATCCACGCCATCGGGGACCGCGCCAATTCCGAGGCACTGGATGCTATCGAGGAACTCTCGGCAACCTACACGGGCGATCGGCGCTGGCGGATCGAGCACGCGCAGATCGTCGACCCGGCAGACCTGACGCGCTTCGGCGCGCATGGCACGATCGCCTCGATGCAGCCCGTGCATCAGACCTCCGACCGCCTGATGGCCGAAGCGCGGTTGGGACCGGCGCGGCTATCGGGCGCCTACGCCTGGCGCAGCATCGCCGCAGGCGGCGGGTCGCTCGCGTTCGGCACCGACGCGCCGGTCGAATCGGTCGATCCGTTCGCCGGGCTGGCAGCGGCGATCAGCCGTACCGGCCCTGACGGGCAGCCGTTCGGCGGCTGGCAACCCGGCCAGACCGTAGGACGCGAAGCCGCAGTCGCCGCCTACACCGCATCCGGCGCCTACGCCGGCTTCGGCGAATCGCGCTTCGGCGAACTGAAGCCTGGACTGCGCGCGGACTTCATCGTGATCGATCGCGATCCGATGCTGGCCACGCCCGAGAGTATTCGCGCGACTCGCGTCTTGCAGACATGGGTCGGCGGCGAGCGTGTCTATACCGCCGACGAGCGCGCGATTCCGACCGCCCGATCGCGTTAACCGGAAATCAACTCTCGCCGTGTGAAAGACCTTGATCGCTCCGGTTCGCATGCTGTTTTCACAAAGATAAATTTGTCGGGAACCGTTCGTGATGAGGAGCGTTGCAGCAAAGTTCGGGGGTAAAACAGGGTTCGAACAGGCGCCGTTGCCAAAAGGCAGCAGTGTCCGGAAAATCCCCCAAACGTTTGAATTTTTCGCACAATCCCGGTAAAAATCCGGGTTGTCAGTTTTGCAAGGTTCGCTTAGTGCGACCGGGCTGAGAATGAAGAGATAAGCGCTTCGAGGAGATTTGAGTATGACTTTCCGTAACCTCGCCGCTGCCGCGGCCGCACTTTCGCTGACCGCGGCCCCGGTGGTCGCACAGGCCGCTCCGCAGCGCGCCGCCGCTCCCGCCGAAGAAGGCAGCGAAATGGGCGGTTCGTGGGTCCTCGCGATCCTCGCCCTCGCGGCGGTCATTGCGGCGATCATCATCGCCACCAATGGCGAGGACGATCCCGTCAGCCCGTAATGGCTGGGACATTCTTGTTCTTACGAAACGGGGCCTCACGGCCCCGTTTTTTTTGGCGTGATCGTCGCTGACTCCTCAGATAGGCGCGCCGATCTCACTAGGAGCGATTGTCAGGCCGTCCACGCATTGTCAGGGCAGCGCGATGGATTTCCCGAGTGGCCAGTTCGATGCCGAAACGCTGTCGCGATTCGTGCTCGCGCGCGCGCATCCCGGTTGGCTGGGGCTGCGGTACAGCACGCACGGCGAAAACTGGTGCGAGCTCGAACTTCCCTGGCGCGAAGACCTCGTCGGCGATTCGCAGTCGCTGGTGATGGCGAGCGGCCCGATCATCAGCCTGCTCGACATGGCCGCCGGCATGGCGATCTGGGTGACCAATGGGGAATTCAAGCCGGTCGCGACGCTCGACCTGAGGGTCGATTACCTCCGCCCTTCCCGCGACACGTTCTCGATCTTCGGGCGGGTCGAATGCTATCGCCGGACGCGATCGGCGGCTTTCGTCCGCGGGCGTGCACACGACGGAGATGCGGACGATCCGGTAGCTGATATGACCGCAGTCTTCGTTGCGCTGGATCCTTCGCGGATGATCGCCCGGTGACCGATCACCTTACCGCTTACGCGCGCGCATTGGGTATCGTGGCAGCGGATGCGCAGGTCGGCGACGCCCCGATACTGTCGCTGCCGTTCGATCATGCGCTCGAGGGCCGGCCGGGCGCCTGGCATGGCGGCGCGATAGCCGGACTGCTCGAGACGGCCGGCTACGCTGCGCTTCGCTCCGCCCTCGACGCCAAAGGCCGCCACCCACAGTTGAAGCCGATCAACGTCACCGTGCAGTATCTCTCGACCGGCCGAACCCGCGAGAGCCAAGCACGGGGACGGGTCGTCCGCCTCGGCCGAAGGGTCGCCAACCTGTCGATCGAGGCCTGGCAAGACGATCCGCAACGCCCGATCGCGACTGCGGTGATGAACGTGCTGCTGGTCGAACCGGACCTCGCCTACTGACTACTACTGCGTTGGTCGCGGTCTCGGCGGTGGCGGCGGCGGAGGGGTAGTTCTTGGTTCGACCCGCAACCCCTCCCTGCCAACGCTCACATCAACCGGTACCCCCTCGACATCGGTCGATACCGTAAGGCCGTCGTTGCCGATGCGAACGCGCGAGCCGTTCTGATCGAACGGAAACTCGGCTTCGGGCAGGTCTTCCATACCGGGAATGTCCATGGGCTCGATCGGAGTGCCGGGATCCTCGCTCTCGTCGGGTGCGGGAGCGGGCCGGGCAGCACCGCGACCGAGCGCCTGGCTCATGAAATCGCGCCATATGCGCGCCGGTACGCTGCCCCCGGTCACTCCGGCGAGCGGGGTATTGTCGTCGTTGCCGACCCACACTCCGACCACGAGGTCGCCCGCGTACCCCACGAACAGGGCATCGCGATAATCCTGACTGGTGCCGGTCTTGCCGAAGTTGGCGACCGACAGCGAGGCAGCCCGCCCGGTGCCCCGGTTGATGGCTGCCCGCAGCATCTGTTCCATCTCGGCATGGGTCCGGCCAGACAGACGCTCGCGATTGCTCCAGTCCCAGGCCTGCGCCAGCCAGCCTTTCTCGGGCTGGCCAAAGGCGCGCGGAACGACCGGGAAATCGTTTCCGGCGATCCCCGCATAGGCCGCGGTCAATTCGAGCAGCGTCATGGTCGAGGTGCCAAGTGCGAGGCTTGGATCGCCCTGTGCCAGCGGAGAGGTAACGCCGAGATCGCGTGCCGTCGCGATCACCTTTTCGCTCCCGACAGCCTGCAGGAGGCGCACCGCGGCGACGTTGCTCGAACGGGCAAACGCATCCTCTAGCGTGATGCTGTCGGAATAAGTACCGCCTGCGTTCTTCGGGCGATACCCGCCGGTGGTGATCTGGCGATTGTCGATTCTGTCGTCGGGGTCCATTCCGTCGCGCAGCGCGGCGAGCCAGACGAACAGCTTGAAGGTGGAGCCCGGCTGGCGCCGTGCCTGCGTCGCCCGGTTGAAGGGCGAACGGGCGTAATCCTTGCCGCCGATCATGGCGACGACCTCGCCATTCGGCCGCATCGCGACCAGCGCGACTTGCGCCTTTCCCGGCACCTGCGCGGTGGCGCGGCGGGCGATCGCCTGCAAGCGCGAATCGAGCGTCGTCGTCAGCGTCTGGCCGCCGTATCCCGTCTCGGCGAGTTGCCGGCCCTGCGGCAGCGCCCAGTCGGCGAAGTAGGTTCCCGTCGGCAAGTTGGGCGCGGGACGCACGTCGAGTCGCGGCGCGCGCATCGCGCGGGCCTCCGCGGGCGTCAGGTAACCGGCGTCGACCATCGCGGCCTTGACCATCGCCATGCGCCTGGCCGCTCGGTCGTAGTGCTTGGTCGGGGCGAAACGCGATGGTGCCTGGACCAGCCCCGCTAGCATCGCCGCCTGTTCGGGCCGCAGCCGCTCGGGCTGGCGGTAGAAATAGTGCAGCGATGCCGCGCGAAGGCCGTAGATATTATCGCCGAAATAGGTGTTCGACAGATACCGCTCGAGGATTTCGTCCTTGGTCAGCCACGCCTCCAGCCAGAAGGCGATCAGCATTTCGCGGCCCTTGCGGGTCAGCGTCTGTTCGGGGGTGAGGAACGTGAACTTGGCGAGCTGCTGGGTGATTGTCGATCCGCCGCCGACGCCGGTGAAAGCCGCCCGCGCGATGCCGCGCGGGTCGATCCCCCAGTGCGAATAGAAACGCCGGTCCTCGATCGCGAGGAACGCCTCGACCACGTGCGGCGGCAGCTTCTTCACCTCGACCGGCTCGTCGATTACCGCACCGTTGCGCGCGATCGGAGTGCCATCGCTTGCAAGCAGGGTGAGTTGGGGTGCGGCAATCGGGTTGAGCGACTTCGACAGCGGCGCGGTGACAGCGAGCCACGCGACGATCAGGATGAAAAGCGCCGCCAGCGCGGCGATCCCTCGCCCTATCCACCACCGCTTGCGGCGGCCGAACCACTGCCGCTTGGTTCGCGCGGTCGGCTCGGCAGTGTCGAGCCGGCGGTCCCAATCGTCAAATCGGTCATCGATCCGCGAGCCGTCTCCGTAGGTTTCATGCAGCGCGAAATAGCCGCCGTGCGGCTCGGGCTCGGCGGGCTTTCTAGGGTGAGACCAGGGAAGCGACATCGTCAGTGTGTTACCAAGTCAATACAGCTTTGGAAAGCGGCGCGTGTCGATGCGATATCAAAAGGATTCCACGATCGAGCGGTAGAATTGGGCATCGTCCACCTGTTCCAGGAACGGTCGGTCGGGCGCTTTCCGGCAGCGACCGATCACTTTCTGCCATTCCTTTTCGCGGCGCGCATAGCTTGCTTCACGCTGCTGGCGGCTGAACGGTTCGCCGCGTTCTATGGCGCGCAACCCGGGCAACGAGGTGTAGGCGTTCTCAAGCCAGAAGATTGCCCGCTCCCCCCTGTTGGCGGCGGCGAACCAGTCGGCTTCGCGGACCAGGTCGGCGCACGTGTAGTCGTCGAGCCCCCCTCCAGGGCTGCGCCTGTCCCATCGCGCGTAGGAAAGAAGGACGCGTGCGGTTCCGGCGACCTTCGCTCCCTGCGCGTCGAGTGCGGGGAGATAATAGGCGCGTTCTGCCCATTCCCGCGCCGTCGCATCGATCGCGGGAGAGTGGCTGGTGTCTATCAGGGTGTAGCCGGCCGCCTTGCCGTCCTCCCCCACACTCACCTGCCAGGTGACGCTGCCGTTGTGCCCGGCGTCCTTCGCCGCCTGCGGGATATCGACCTTGCGCCCGGTCGCGGTCGCTTCCGAGGGATGACGCCGCGCGACGGTCGGCACGACGCGCACAGGCTTTGCCACCGATGACGCTGCAGCCTCCTGCGCACTTGCCGGCGATGCCGCGAAGGAGATCGCCGCGACGGCGAGCAGTGCCCTCACTTCTTGCCGATCACGCTTTCCGGCAGGTCGACCCCGAATACGCGCTGGTAGTATTCGGCCACGAGCACCCGCTCGGCCTCGTCGCACTTGTTGAGGAAGGTGAGGCGGAACGCGAAGCCGACGTCGCCGAAGATCGCGGCGTTCTGGGCCCAGGTGATCACGGTGCGCGGGCTCATGACGGTCGAGATGTCGCCGCCCATGAAGCCCTGCCGGGTCAGGTCGGCGACCTTGACCATGTCGGCTACGACCTTGGCGTCGGTCTCCGGGCTCTTGGCCGAGACGATGTCCTGCTCGGTCTTGGCCGGCAGGTAGTTGAGCGCGACCACCAGGTTCCAGCGGTCCATCTGGCCCTGGTTGATCGCCTGCGTGCCATGATAGAGCCCGCTCGTATCACCGAGACCGACGGTGTTTGCAGTCGCGAACAGGCGGAAGTGCGGATCGGGGCGGATCACGCGGTTCTGGTCGAGCAGGGTCAGCTTGCCCTGTTGTTCGAGGACGCGCTGGATCACGAACATCACGTCCGGACGCCCGGCGTCGTATTCGTCGAACACCAGGGCGACCGGGTGCTGCAGCGCCCACGGCAGCAGGCCTTCGCGGAACTCGGTCACCTGCAATCCGTCGCGCAGCACGATCGCGTCGCGGCCGACGAGGTCGATACGGCTGATGTGCGCGTCGAGGTTGATGCGGATGCACGGCCAGTTGAGCCGGGCGGCGACCTGTTCGATGTGGGTCGACTTGCCGGTGCCGTGATAGCCTTGGACCATGACGCGGCGGTCGAACGCGAACCCGGCGAGGATCGCCATCGTTGTGTCCGTGTCGAACACGTAGCTGTCGTCGATGTCCGGCACGCGGGGGTCGGCCTTCGAGAAAGCCGGAACCTGCCAGGCGACGTCGAGGCCGAAAACATCGCGTGCGCTCACGGTCGTATCGGGCGCGGCGAGGACGGTGCGCTGGGCTGTGTCGAGTGCGTCGGTCATGTCGTTCATTGCGGTTGGCGGACTAGACGTGCGCGCGGGAGGCCGCAACGCTATTTCCTCGCGCGCGCCTCCAACCTTTGCTTCAGGCGAGGCGCAAGCTGAGAAACTACCTTGAGGTAGGCTCGTGTCTTGACGGTAAACGACAAAACCTACTAAGGGGTAGGTTGATGAAAACGAGCCGCGAAACACTGCTCGAAATCGGCACGGAAATCGTTCGCCGAAAAGGGTTTGGCGGGCTCGCCTTCGGCGAAGTTGCAAGTCGCGCCGGCATCAGAAAGGCCAGCTTGCACCACCATTTTCAAACCAAGCTCGACTTCGGCCTCGCCCTCATCGAACGACGCATCGCTGCTCTCGAGGCCGAGCAAGCCGTGGCCGATGCCGACCAGCGGCGCGGCACGGTGATGTTCCGCGCCTTCATCCGCGCTCGCCGCGAGGCACTGGCGGAAGGCGAAGCGCTCGATGTCCTGACCGCTCTCGCCGGAGATGCCGCACCCCTCGGTCGTGCGATGCGCGACGCCCTCGGCACTGCACGCGGACTGACCGTTCGGCGGCTTGCAGCGATCCTCCAGACCGGTCGGCGCGATCGGACGATCGCCGTGGCGGGCGACATCGACGAGGAAGCGCGCGCGCTGCTCGCCCAGATCGAGGGCGCAGAGCTGGCCGCCCGCGCGGTCGGCGACGTCGCCGAGTTCGACCGGGCGCTGGCTACGTTCGAGAAGCGGATGTCCGCTTACTGAAGCGCCTCAGGCGAGCGGCGGCGGCAGGCTGAACAGGCTGACGTAGCGCATGGCGAGATCGCGATTGCCCTCGATGCGAAGACCGGCATCGCGCTCGAGTTCGGTCCACGGCACGCCTGCATAGATCCCGCCCGCGATCACCGCGGCGACGGGCGCGCGGAACACGGCGTCGGCACCCTCTACCGGCGCCCTGGCGATCGGCAGTTCTCCCTTGCCCGGTTCGGCCACGAACGTCTCGTCGCCGACCGCGAACCCGATCCGGCCCTTCACCGTGCCAACCTTCGCCTTGTCGACCATCGTGCGCATCGACAGCATCAGCGATACCGGCGACAGCGGCAGCGTGGGATCGTGCGCGCTCGATTGCGCGGCCCAGCGGCCCGCTTCCTGGATCAGCGGCTCGGCGGCATAGCCCCAGGGGGTCAACTCGTAGACCTGTGCTTTCGCCGGATGCGGCAACTGGCGACGGACCAGCACACGTGCCTCCTCCAGCGAGGCGAGGCGCTCAGTCAGCACCTTGGCGGAGATTCCGGGCAGGCTGGCGCGAATGTCGGAAAACCTGCGCCCGCCGAGCATTAATTCGCGAACGATCAGGAGCGACCAGCGCTCGCCCACCAGTTCCATTGCGAACGCCGTTCCGCAGGCATCGGCATACCAGCGACCATGACCCTGTTTCGACTCGGACGTTTCTTTTTGTAACTTCATAGTTGCTTTTAGTAACTCAATGTGGGACGAATCGCAAGTCCCGAGTCGCGGCCCGGATGAGAGGAGAGCGTCATGACCCAGATGATTTTCGTGAACCTGCCCGTTGCGGACCTGCCCAGGTCCAAGGCGTTCTACGAGGCCATCGGCTTTACCAACGAGCCGAAGTTCACCAACGAGATGGCGGCCTGCATGGTCCTGTCCGATGCGATCTACGTCATGCTGCTGACGCACGATTTCTGGAAGACGTTCACAAGCAAGACGATACCCGACCCCAAGACGAGCGCGCAATTGATGCTCGCGATCAGCCGAGAGAGCCGCGACGCGGTGGATGCCATCGTCGATGCGGCGGCGAAGGCCGGGGGCAACCCGGATTGTAATCCGAAGCAGGACTACGGCTTCATGTACGGCCGCAGCTTCGAGGACCCGGACGGCCATATCTGGGAGCCCAACTGGATGGACCCGGCCGCGGTCGAGCAGGGGCCCGAAGCGTTCGCGGCCGAGCCGGCGAGCTGAGCGGTGGGTATGCTCGATCCCGCAGCCAGCCTCAAAATCTACGCATACGAGTGGGTACCACCGTTCGCGCAAGGGCATGTGCGCGACCTGCGCCCCCGCTGGGCGTGCGAAGAGGCTGGCATCCCCTATCGCGAGCACCTCATCAACGTGATGAACAAGCCCACGAGCTACTTTGGCGAACAGCCGTGGGGCCAGGTTCCCGCCATCGTCGATGACGGTATCCATGTGTTCGAAAGCGGCGCTACCCTCATCCACCTCGGCGAGAAGAGCGAAACCCTGCTCCCGGCAGGCGGGCAGGCCCGCGCGACCACCCTGTCTTGGCTGCTCGGCGCCTTCAACACGGTCGAGCCAGTGATGATGGAGTTTGGCAACATCACCTTCTTCGCCAAGGGTGAGGAATGGGCGACCTTGCGTCGCCCGTCGCTCGAGGAATTCCTGCGCAAGCGCCTCGCGCCGGTCGAGGCGCGGGTCGCGGGCGAGGAATGGATCGCCGGAGCGTTCTCGATCGCGGACATCGCGATGGTTACGATCCTGCGCACCATCGAGGACAGCCCCCTGATCGCCGAACACCCGGCGATCGGTCGATACCTCGAACGCGGCACCGCACGCCCCGCCTATGCGCGGGCATTGGCCGACCAGATGGCCGCCTTCGCGCGCCACCCACAACCCCAGATGGAAGGAGCCTGACCCATGTACATCAACGGATTCATCGTCCCCGTCCCGGCGGACAAGAAAGAGGAATATCGTGAAGTCGCCGCCAAGTTCTGGCCGATCGCCAAGGATTACGGATGCACCGGCCACGTCGAGGCGTGGGAAGCCGACATCAAGGACGGCCAGTGGACCGATTTTCGCAAGGCGGTCGACCTCAAGGAAGGCGAGAAGGTCGTCTTCTCGTGGATGATCTGGCCCGACAAGGAAACTGCCGATGCGTCGCAGGAAAAAATCATGGCCGACGAGCGCATGAAGACCGATTTCGGCGCTCCTGACGGCAGCGACATGCCGTTCGACGGCAAGCGCATGGTCTTCGGTGGGTTCGACCTGCTGTTCCAGGCGGGAGACTGAGCCATGGGTGATCCGACCGATCGCGGGGCATTCATCTGGTATGAGCTGATGACGCCCGACGTCGTCGGCGCGCGCGAATTCTACCGCGCGGTCGTCGGCTGGGAAATCGGCGAGCATGCCATGCCTTCGGGCGGGGGCGGGGCCTACCACATGATCGGCCGCAGCGACGGCGGCTTTGCCGGCGGCGTCCTCGTCATGGGCGACGAGATGATCGGCGACGGCTGGAAGCCCGGCTGGTTCGGCTATGTCCACACGCCCGATGTCGATGCCACCGCAGCGGAGTTCGTCGCGGCGGGCGGGTCGATCGTGATGGGGCCGATGGACATGCCGGGCGTCGGGCGCATCGCGCTGCTGACCGATCCGCAAGGCGCGCACATCTACCTGATGAAGCCCACCCCGCCCCCCGGCAATCCGGACGCGAAGAGCGACGTCTTCGACTATGAGAAGGCCCAGCACATGCGCTGGAATGAACTTCAGACGTCGAACCCGTCCGAGGCGGTGGCGCTCTACACCGGGCAGTTCGGCTGGGAGCAGAAAGACAGCATGCCGATGGGTCCGCTCGGCGATTACCTGTTCATCAATAGAGCCGACGGGATGATCGGCGCGATCATGCCCGAAATGCCCGGCGGCGGCGGCACCTCGTGGTCCTACTACATCGGTGTCGACGACATCGACCGCGCAGCTGGCGCGGTGACAACGGGCGGCGGGACGCTGAACGGCGAAATCATGCAGATTCCGGGCGGCGAATACTCGGTTCACTGCTCCGATCCACAAGGCGCGCCTTTCGGCCTCGTCGGCCCGCGCAAGGAGACCTGAAATGGACAAGCTGACAACGGTACTGTGGTTCGATGGCGACGCCGAGGAGGCGGCGCGCTTCTATGCTGCGACTTTTCCCGACAGCGCGGTTGGCCAGGTGTTCCGCGCACCCGCCGATTTCCCGAGCGGGAAAAAGGGCGATCCGCTGACCGTGGAATTCACCGTCTGCGGGCGGGCTTTTTCCGGGTTGAACGGCGGGGACATGTTCAAGCCCAACGAAAGCGTCAGCTTCATGGTGGTGACCGAGGACCAGGCCGAGACCGACCGCTACTGGGATGCGATCGTCGGCAATGGCGGGCAGGAATCGGCGTGCGGCTGGTGCAAGGACAAGTGGGGCTTCAACTGGCAGATCACTCCCCGCACGCTGCTCGAATCGCAAGTCGCGGGCGGCGACGAGGCGAAGCGCGCCTTCGCGGCGATGATGGAGATGCAGAAGATCGACGTGGCGAAGATCGACGCCGCGCGCCGAGGAGACTGATACGATGACCCGCAAGATTACCGGCGCCGCGTTCCTGTCGCTCGACGGGGTGATGCAGGCCCCCGGCGGCCCGACCGAGGACACGCAAGGCGGCTTCCGCGAAGGCGGCTGGATGTTCAAAATCTGGGACCCGGGCATCGAGGAGACTCTCGGCGGCCTGTTCTCGGGCGACTACGACCTGCTGCTCGGACGGCGGACCTACGACATCTTCGCCGCGTACTGGCCCTATGCCGAGGAGCCCGAGAACCGCCCGATGCGCGATGCGTTCGACGCCGCGAACAAGTACGTCCTCACCCGAGGCGACCAACCGCTCGAATGGCAGAACAGCCACCGGTTGTCGGGGGTTGAGGACGTTGCGCGAATCAAGGCCGAGCCGGGGTCGGACATCATCGTCCAGGGATCGAGCACGATCTATCCGGCGCTGCTCGAAGCAGGGTTGATCGACGAGCTGATCACGATGACCTTTCCGGTCCTCCTCGGCCACGGCAAGCGGCTGTTCGGCGAGGGAACGCCGGTCGACAAGCTGGCAATGACGCAGCACTCCGTCACCGACCAGGGCACCGTGATCGCGCACTACACGCCCGGCGGAACGCTGCCACCCTATCCCGATGCCGCCCCCATCGCCGCGCAAAGCGACCGCGAGCACGTGCGCCAGCAGAAGATGCAGGACGGTTCCTGGTGAGTGGCCTGATCCTCTACGGCCACCCGTTCTCGTCCTACACGTGGAAGGCGCTGATCCCGCTCTACGCCAATGACACGGCATTCGAGTTCCGCAACGTCGATCCCGCCGAGGGCAACCACTGGGATTTCGTGCGCGAGGCGCACCCGGCCGGCAAATTTCCCGTGCTGGTCGATGGCGAGGCGGTGATCTTCGAATCAACCGCGATCGTCGAGCATCTGGCGGTGCAACACCCCGGACCCGCACCGCTAATCCCCGGCGATCCCGCCAGTGCAGTGATCGCCCGGATGATGGACCGGTTCTTCGATCGCTACGTGATGGACGTCGCGCAGCTGACGGTGAACGCGTACATCGCCGATCGCGCCAACCCCGACCCCACGGCGCTGGCCGCCGCCAGCACGGGGTTGCTGCACAGCTACGCGTGGCTCGAGGAATGGCTAGGTCGCAATACGCTTCCGCCGCACGTCAGCCTGGTCACGTGCGCCGCGGTGCCGAGCTTGTTCTACGCCGACTGGATCGAACGGATTCCGCAGAGCTGCCCGCGTGTACAGGCACTGCGCGCCGAAATTCTCGCTCTCCCGGCTGCCGCGCGTTGCGTCGAGGAAGCGCGGACCTATCGTCACTACTTCCCGCCGGGCGCGCCAGACCGCGATTGACGGCCCAGTTTGTTCTATTTACGTTCCTCACGAACGAAAGGGCGAGACGATGGCTGAGTACACCTTCTACACGAACCCGATGAGCCGCGGGCAGATCGTCCGCTGGGCGCTGCACGAGGCCGGTGCGGACTACGAGCAGGTGCTGGTCGACTGGGCGGCGAAGGATAACCTCGTCGCGGTCAACCCGATGGGCAAAGTTCCGACTATCGTGCACCACCATGGTAGCCACGACCACGTCGTGACCGAGGCGGCGGCGATCTGCCACTACCTTGCCGAGATGACCGCGCCCGACCTCCTCCCGCGCGAGCACGAGAAGGCGGACTACTTTCGCTGGCTGTTCTTCGCCGCCGGGCCGGTCGAGCAGGCGGTCGTCGCGCGCAGCATGAGTTGGGAAGTGCCTGCGGAACGCGAAGGCATGGCCGGTTTCGGCAGCTACGATCGCACGATCGACGCGTTCGACGGCTGGCTGTCGGGCCGCGACTACGTCTGCGGAGAGCGGTTCACGATGGCCGACGTCTATGTCGGCAGCACGGTCGACTGGGGCCTGATGTTCGGATCGATCCCCCCGCGCCCCTCCTTCGAGGCCTATGCCGCGCGTTTCCGAAACCGCGAAGGCTACAAGGCGGGCAAGGCGATCGACGGCGCGCTGATCGCCGAGGCGCAGGCCAGCAGCTAGGCCAGCGCGGCGCTCTTCCTGAGGAGCTGGTACGCCTCGACCACGCGGGTCAGTCGCCCCTCGTGACTCCGGTCGCCGCCGTTGCGATCGGGATGATAGCGCCGGACGAGTTCCGAATAGCGCCGCCGCAGCGCGCTGCGATCGATGTCGCCGCCAAGGTCCAGCGTTGTCAGCGCCGCTTGCTCTTCGCGGTTGAAGCGGGCGGGACGCATCGTTTCGCGCGCCCGCTGCCCGGCATGCCTGCGCACGTCGGCCGCGCGCGCGCCGATGGCATCGAGCGGATCGGCGAAATCGGCCCAGCGCGGCGTATCCGACACGCCGGCATCGGCACGAAACGTGCGCGTGGTGCTGCCGTTCGCCCAGCCCGCCGCGGGATGCTGCGCGGCGACAATCTCGTCCGCGGTCATTCCCGCGAAATAGTTGTAGCGCGCGTTGAATTCGCGGACGTGGTCGAGGCAGAACCACAGGTGATCGCCGGGACCGTCGAAGCCTGGAGAGCGCGGACCGGGCGCGCGGAACTGCCCGGGCTCGTCGCAGCCCGGCGCCTGGCATTCCTGGACCTGGTCCTCGAAACGCCCGTGAAATCTCGCTGACCGCATCGACCCTGAGGTAGGCATGGACAAGCCCGCCCGCAACTTCCAAAGGAACCCCATGCCCGGCCCGTTGCAATCGGAAATGGAGTCGCTGCTCGCGGGCGCATTCGCCCCGACCCGGCTTGAAGTCATCAACGACAGCGCGAAGCATCGCGGCCACATGGGCGACGATGGCAGCGGTGAATCGCACTTCACGCTCGTGATCGAGAGCGCCGCGTTCGCGGGCAAATCGCGGCTCGCGCGCCAGCGCATGGTCAACGCCGCGCTCGGCGACATCCCCGGCCAGCGGGTCCACGCGCTCGCCATCCGCGCATCCGCCCCCGGAGAATGAGCATGATCGAAACGACCATCACGCCGGTCGCCCACGACCTCGGCCAGTTTGAGGTCCGCCGCGTGTTGCCCAACAAGGCGCGCACGATGGTGGGGCCCTTCATCTTCGTCGACCAGTTCGGTCCCGCACAGCTCGATCTCGGGGCCGGGATGGACGTGCGCCCGCACCCGCACATCGGCCTGTCGACCGTGACCTGGCTGTTCGAAGGCGCGATCGACCACCGCGACAGCCTCGGCAGCTTCGCGACGATCCGCCCCGGACAGGTCAACCTGATGACCGCAGGGCGCGGCATCGTCCATTCCGAGCGCTCGCCCGCCGACGAGCGCGGCAAGGGTGCGCGGCTTTACGGGATGCAGACCTGGCTCGCGCTGCCCGATGGGCGCGAGGAGATCGACCCGGCGTTCGAGGCCATGACCGACCTGCCCGTGATCGACGACGGCAGTGCGAAGGCGACCGTCGTGATGGGCGAACTGTGGGGCGCGCGCGCGCCGACCACGACATATTCGGGCACGATCTATGCCGAGATCGCCCTTGCGCCCGGCGGCTCGATGCCCATCGACGCCGAGGCGGACGAGCGCGCGGTGATGCTGTTGGGCGGCGAGGCAACGCTCGACGGCGTGGCGATCGAGCCATTCACGCTCGCCATCCTAGCCCCCGGCGTGCCGATGAAGCTGTCTTCGCAGAACGGGGGGCGCGTGATGTTGCTCGGCGGCGAGGCTTTTGCGACCAGGCGCCACGTCTGGTGGAACTTCGTCGGCTCCAGGCGCGAGCGGATAAGTCAGGCCAAGGACGACTGGCGCAGCGGCGCCTTCCCGCTCGTCCCCGGCGACAGCGAGGAGTTCATCCCCATTCCCGACCAGCCCAAGACGGTAAGCTATCCATGACGCACAAGGGCAAGGTCGCCTGGATCACCGGCGCATCAAGCGGAATCGGCGCGGCGCTTGCGCGGCAATGGGCGGCGCGGGGCGGTAACGTGATCCTGTCGGGCCGTGACATCGGACGGTTGCACGACGTCGGCGATTCGCTGCCGACAGAATCGCTGCTGCTCCCCTTCGACGTGAGGGACGAGGAAACGCTTGCCGAGGCGACCGAGGCCGCGCTGGTGTGGAAAGGAGCGATCGACCTCGCAGTCGCCAACGCGGGCATCTCGCAGCGTTCGGCGGCGGTCGATACCGACATGCGCGTCTATCGCGAGATCATCGAGATCGACCTCGTCGCCCAGATCGCATTTGCACAAAGTCTGATCGGCCCAATGAGCGAGCGCGGCAGCGGCGCACTGGCGTTCATCTCGTCGATTGCGGGCAAGGTCGGCGTGCCCATGCGCACTGCATACTCCGCAGCCAAGTTCGGACTCGCCGGCTATGCCGACGCCCTGCGCGCTGAACTGTCGCAGTCGGGTGTCGCAGTGCACACGATCTACCCCGGCTCGATCCGCACCGAAGTCAGCCGCAATGCCTTGGGCGCCGACGGATCGCGCCGCGGCAAGAGCGACAAGGCGATCGACGAGGGAATCGATCCCGATGTCGCAGCAACGCAGATGCTCGACGGGATTACGGCTGGAGCGCGCGAGATCATCGTCGCCGAAGGTGTGGAACTCGCGATGGGCGAAGCGCGGCGGACACCCGATGCGCTGTTCGACCAGGTCGCCGCTATGGTCGCCCGCGGCTACATGGAGCGGCTGAAAGGAGGCTAGCCCCCCACCCACTCGATGTCCGCGCCATGCGGGTGCGACCACGCGAGCAGGCGCTCCTGCTCCCCGCCTGGCCAGTATCGCACCTTCAGGCCGTGACGATGGACCGTCCGGTCCGCCTCGACCGCGATCCACGCCAGCGGCTTATCGGGCGTCGCGCGCGTCCCTGCTTCTTCCATTGCCGCAGTCACCCGCTCCTGCTGGTCCTTCGGGACGTACTGCCAGACGATCGAGTGCATCAGCACCCGCGTGGTGCCCGATGCCTGCGGCTTTTTCAGTTTCGTCTCGATGAAATCGGCGGCGTTCATCCGCACAAGGTCCGGCGCGCGCTCGGTGGCGGCAGCAATCGCGGCCTCCATCCGCTCGAAACGGATCGTGTGCTCGGGCCAGATGTAGGCTTTGAGGCGCAGTGCTTCCACCGGGTCGGTCAGGTCGACCGGCGCGACGTCGCAGCCCTTCAGCGAAGCGAATTCGACTGCCCCGGTGGGCGGCGGAGGCCCGAACCATTTGGGCGCGAACGCCATCGCCGAGTCCGCCGGCCCGACCTTCACGCCGCCCAGGTCGTAGGCGTAGCGATCCATCATCAGATTGATCCCCGCCGACGAGCCGATCTCGAGGCATTCGAACCGCGGCGGCAGGCCCTGCCCCGCCAGCCACAGCATCGCCGCCATGAAGTTCGACGACCGTCCCGCCTCGTTGGTTTGCGGCGGCCCGTCGAGCCACGGCATCAGCACCGCCTCGTGCGCGGCGACCGCCTCGCGCATGATGGTCACATCGTTGCTTGCCGCCTCGCCGCGATAGATCCGGCCCAGCTCGGGCTGGGCACCGGACAGCCAGAGCGAATGAATCCCGCCCGCGATCCGCAGCGGCAGCGCGTCGGCAAGCGGCGCGCCCTGCCAGGAGCGGATGCGATCGAGCAACGCGCCCGGCGCGTCGCATTCGACCAATTCGAGCAAGGCCGCGACGACCCGCGCGGTGATCGGCGCACTGGCCGAACGGCAATAGGCAACCTGGTTCTCGAACGCGCGGACGACGGCCCCGTCGCCGGTCAGGTCGATATCGACCAACTCGTACTTGGGAGCGGCCTCGGCCATCTTGCGTTGCCCTTTCACGTCACGCGCCCTAAGTCGCGCGCGCCATGACCGGGTCACTCACCCCCACCCCGCTGACGTTCGCCGTGCCGAAGGGACGCATCCTCGACGAGGCGCTGCCGCTGATGGCGCGCGCCGGAGTCGTGCCCGAAGCGGGGTTCCACGACAAGGGCGACCGGCGCCTTGCGTTCGGCTGCGAGGATGCGGATTACCGCGTCATCCGCGTGCGCGCGTTCGACGTGGCGACGTTCGTGGCCCACGGCGCGGCGCAGGCGGGCATCGTGGGGTCCGACGTGATCGAGGAGTTCGACTATTCGGACCTCTACGCGCCGGTCGATCTGGCGATCGGTCACTGCCGCCTCTCGGTCGCCGAGCCCGCGGCGGGAGCGTCCTTGGAGGGCGGATCGACCCATCTTCGCGTCGCCACCAAGTATCCCAACCTCACCCGCCGCCATTTCGAGGCGCGCGGCGTGCAGGCGGAGTGCGTGAAACTCAACGGCGCGATGGAGATCGCCCCGGAGCTCGGCCTCGCGGGCCGGATCGTCGACCTCGTGTCGAGCGGGCAGACGCTGAAGGATAACGGCCTCGTCGAGATCGCGACGATCATGGAGATCACCGCGCGGCTGGTGGTGAACCGCGCGGCGCTCAAGACCGATCCGCGCGTCGCCGCGCTGGTCGAACGGTTTCGGAACGCGTGTCAATGAAGCGCTTGATTGCCTCTGATCCAACGTTCGAAAAGGCGTTCCGGCGCATTGTCGACTACCGCCGCGCGAGCGACGATGACGTGGCGAGCGACGTCGCCGACATTCTCGCCCGCGTGAAGGCGAAGGGCGACGACGCGCTGAGCGAATACACCCACCGGTTCGATGATCACCAGCTGACCGAGGAAGGCGACTGGCGCATCGACCTCACCGACTGCCGCGCTGCGTTCGAAGGGCTGGAGCCGGGTCTTCGAGACGCGCTCACCTTCGCTGCCGACCGCATCCGCGCCTACCACGCAAAGCAACTCCCCGCCGACCGCGACGAGACCGACGCGGCGGGCGTGCGGCTCGGCGCGCGCTGGCGGCCGGTCGATGCCGCGGGCCTCTACGTGCCCGGCGGACGCGCGGCCTATCCTTCTTCGCTGCTGATGAACGCGATCCCGGCCAAGGTGGCGGGGGTCGAGCGACTGGCGGTCGTGACCCCGACGCCGGGCGGTCGCACCAACCCGCTCGTCCTCGCCGCCGCGCACGTTGCGGGCGTGGACGAGGTCTGGCGCATCGGCGGGGCGCAGGCGATCGCCGCGCTCGCTTATGGCACAAAGCGGATCAGGCGCGTCGACGTCGTCACCGGCCCCGGCAACGCCTGGGTCGCGGAGGCCAAGCGCCAGCTCTACGGCGTGGTCGGCATCGACATGGTCGCCGGGCCGAGCGAGATCCTCGTCATCGCCGACGGCGCCAACGATCCCGACTGGATCGCCGCCGACCTCCTCAGCCAGGCCGAACACGACCCCGATGCGCAGTCGATCCTGATCACCGACGATGCCGATTTCGCCGGGCAGGTCGAGGACCGCGTCGACGTCCAGTGCGCGATGCTCAAGACCCGCAAGGTCGCCCGCCAGAGCTGGGACGATCACGGTGTGATCATCGTCGTCGACCGGCTCGAACAGGCGATCCCGCTCGCCAACGCGCTTGCCGCCGAACACGTCGAGCTCGCGCTCGCCGACCCGCAGCCGTTCGTCGACGGCATCCGCCACGTCGGCAGCCTGTTCATCGGCCGCATGGCACCCGAAGCGGTGGGCGACTATGTCGCGGGACCCAACCACGTCCTCCCCACCGGTCGCCGCGCGCGCTTTTCCAGCGGGCTGTCGGTGCTCGACTTCATGAAGCGGACGAGCTTCATCGAGCTCGGCCTTGAATCCCTGCGCGAAATCGGACCCGCCGCCGCTGCGCTCGCCCATGCGGAGGGCCTCGAAGCCCACGCGCGCTCCATCGAACTGAGACTGAAATGACCTCCAGCCCCCGCTCCCAGGCGCGTTCCGCCGCCCGCCTCGCCGCCGTCCAGGCGCTCTACCAGCACCACATGGAGGGCACCGGCACCGCGCGCCTGCTCGACGAATTCCACCAGCACCGCCTGGGCATGACCGACGACGAAGGCGAAGCCGAATTCGCCGATGCCGAAGTCGATTTCTTCGACGACTTGGTGTCCGGCGCGCTCGCCCGCAGGGATGAGATCGACGACCTCTTGACCGCCCGCCTCGCCGACGGCTGGACCCTCGCGCGGCTCGACAAGACGATGCTGCAGATCCTGCGAGGCGGCGCCTACGAGCTTCTCGCTCGGCCCGACGTGCCGGTCGCCGCCGCGATCAGCGAGTGGGTCGACGTCGCCAAGGCGTTCTTCGACGACCGCGAAGCGAAATTCGTCAACGGCGTGCTCGACGCGGTGGCAAAGGGCGTGCGCTGAGCGGCGAATTCGCCTTCATCGACGCCCTGCGCCGCATCGCGACGCACCCTGCCGCCCGCAACCTCCAGGATGATGCCGCCGTGCTCGAAGTCGGCGGAGAGACGCTCGTCCTGACCCACGACACGATGGTCGAGGGCGTCCACTGGCTTCCGGGACAGGACATGGCCGACGTCGCATGGAAGCTCGTCGCGGTGAACCTGTCGGACCTTGCCGCCAAGGGTGCCGAGCCGATCGGAATGCTCCTCGGACATACGCTCGGCGTAGGGGATGATCGGTTTGTGGCTGGGTTGGACGAGGTCCTCGCAGCCTATGGCGTGCCCCTGCTCGGCGGCGATACCGTGTCCGGCAGCGGCGCGCGGACACTTGGCTTGACTGCCATCGGTCTCGCCACCTGCCGCCCCGTGCCGGGGCGCAGCGGCGCGCGACCGGGTGACGCGGTCTGGCTTACTGGCACGATCGGCGCGGCGATGGCGGGGTTCGAGGCGCTGCGTGACGGAACGGGCGCCGAGAGCGCCGCCTATCGCCGCCCCATCCCGCTGCTGGCCGAGGGTCGCGCGCTCGCCCCGCACGTCAGCGCGATGATGGACGTTTCGGACGGCCTTCTGCTCGATGCCTCGCGCATCGCGGATG
This sequence comes from Tsuneonella sp. HG094, assembly GCF_053819285.1. NCBI lineage: Bacteria > Pseudomonadati > Pseudomonadota > Alphaproteobacteria > Sphingomonadales > Erythrobacteraceae > Tsuneonella > Tsuneonella sp. HG094. The sequence goes on along the minus strand of NZ_JBSORA010000001.1, from coordinate 433,232 downwards.
CGAGCGGTGTTACCATCGACCTCAATACTGCCGCTGTGCCCATTGCAGAGTCCGAAGACCGCCGGGCCGACGCGCTGCGCTGGGGCGACGATTACGCGCTGCTGTTCACTGCTCCCGAGGCGGCCGATCTGCCCGTCGCGGCGACCCGGATCGGCACCGTCCTGCCGCGCGGGGATGCGCCCCTCCTGCTCGATGGAATCGCGCCGTCGCCGGACGACCGGCTCGGCTATCGCCACACGACCTAGAACCAAGGGCGCATACCCGGCGAAAACCGGGCGTTTGTGGCTTGCGCCTCCGAGTCGCGGCCTTATACCTCCCCGCCTCAACGCCGCACGGGAGATGCGGCATCATCCACGAATGCAGGAGGGGACTTGGCCGTGGACTTGGTACTCATATCGATTGTTCTGGGGGCACTGGCCGTCGTGTACGGCTTCGTGACCAGCCGCCAGGTGCTGGGTTCCAGCGCCGGCAATGCAAAGATGCAGGAAATCGCCGCGGCGATCCAGGAAGGCGCGCAGGCCTACCTTCGCCGCCAGTACACCACCATCGCGATCGTCGGCGTCGTCGTCGCCGTTCTGGTCGGTGTGTTCCTCGGCGCCATTTCGGCGACCGGCTTCGTGATCGGTGCGATCCTTTCGGGCGTCGCGGGCTTCATCGGGATGAACATCTCGGTCCGTTCCAACGTCCGCACCGCGCAGGCCGCTTCGGTCGGCCTGCAGGAGGGCCTGACGATGGCGTTCCGCGCAGGCGCGATCACCGGCATGCTCGTGGCGGGCCTCGCGCTCCTCGCGATCGCGGTGTTCTTCTGGGTCCTCACCAACTCGATGGGCTATGCGGCCAACGACCGCGTGGTGATCGACGCGCTCGTCGCGCTCGCCTTCGGCGCATCGCTGATCTCGATCTTCGCGCGCCTCGGCGGCGGCATCTTCACCAAGGCCGCCGACGTCGGTGCCGACCTCGTCGGCAAGGTCGAGGCGGGCATCCCCGAAGACGATCCACGCAACCCGGCGGTGATCGCCGACAACGTGGGCGACAACGTCGGCGACTGCGCCGGCATGGCCGCCGACCTTTTCGAAACCTACGTCGTCACCGTGGGCGCCACGATGGTGCTCACCGCGCTGCTCATGCAGGGCCTCGGCGATCTGCTGATGCCGATGATGAGCCTGCCGCTGCTGATCGGCGGCGTCTGCATCGTGACCTCGATCATCGGTACCTACTTCGTCCGCCTCGGCGGATCGAAGAACGTCATGGGCGCCATGTACAAGGGCTTCCTCGTCTCCGCCGTGCTGGCAGTACCGGCCATCTGGTGGGCGATCATGACCGCGCTCGGCGGCATGGACACCCAGCTCAGCGTCGGCGACACCACGTTCACCGCGATGAGCCTGTTCTGGTGCGCCCTGCTCGGCCTCGTCATCACCGGGCTGATCATCTGGATCACCGAGTACTACACCGGCACCAACTACCGCCCGGTGCGCTCGATCGCCAAGTCGTCGGAAACCGGCCACGGCACCAACGTGATCCAGGGTCTCGCGATCAGCATGGAAGCCACAGCGCTGCCGACGCTGGTGATCGTGGCGGGCATCATCATCGCCTACCAGCTCGCCGGCCTCATCGGCATCGCCTATGCCGCCACCGCCATGCTGGCGCTCGCGGGAATGGTCGTGGCGCTCGATGCCTATGGTCCCGTGACCGACAACGCCGGCGGCATCGCCGAAATGGCGGGCCTCGACGACAGCGTGCGCGAGAAGACCGACCTGCTCGATGCGGTGGGCAACACCACCAAGGCGGTCACCAAGGGCTACGCGATCGGATCGGCCGGCCTTGCCGCGCTGGTGCTGTTCGCCGCCTATACCACCGACCTCAAGGAGTTCTTCCCGAACCTGACGGTCGATTTCAGCCTCGAGAACCCGTACGTCATCGTCGGGTTGCTGCTGGGCGCGCTGCTGCCCTACCTGTTCGGATCGATGGGGATGACCGCCGTCGGCCGAGCGGCGGGCGACGTCGTCATCGACGTGCGTGAGCAGTTCAAGAGCAACCCGGGCATCATGACCTACGAGTCCAAGCCCGACTACGCGCGCACGGTCGACCTCGTCACCAAGGCGGCGATCAAGGAGATGATCATCCCCTCGATGCTGCCGGTGCTGGCGCCGATCGTGGTCTATTTCGCGATCACGATGATCGCGGGTCAGGCCAACGGCTTCGCTGCGCTGGGCGCGCTGCTCCTCGGCGTGATCGTCGGCGGGCTGTTCGTCGCGCTGTCGATGACGGCGGGCGGCGGCGCGTGGGACAACGCCAAGAAGTACATCGAAGACGGCCACCATGGCGGCAAGGGGTCCGAAGCCCACAAGGCCGCGGTGACCGGCGACACCGTGGGCGATCCCTACAAGGACACCGCGGGTCCGGCCGTGAACCCGATGATCAAGATCACCAACATCGTCGCGCTGCTACTGCTCGCGGCGCTGGCGGGGGGCCACGCGGTCTGACCGCGGCGCCCCGGTAACGGGCATCGAAAGGCCCGCCCCGTTTCAGGACGGGGCGGGCTTTTTCGTGGGCGCGTTAAGGCTTCCTCTAACGCTGCGCGGTATCGCGGCATCAGATGGAGCAGCGTGCCGCCCTTGCCACTGACGCGCCAGCAGGAGTCCCCGCATTCGCGGTGGCGCCGTGGCGTGCGCTGCCCGGTGCGATGGAGTGGGATACCCTCGCCGCTAACGCCACCGAGCCAAACCCTTTCGCCGAGCGATGGTGCCTCCAGCCCGGCCTTGCCGCCTTCGACCCGCAAGAGCGCGTTAGCCTCGCCGTTCTCCGCGACGGCGATACGCTCGTGGGGGTCGTGCCGATCGCCCGCAGTGGACGGTACGAACGCTATCCGCTGCCCCATATCGGCAACTGGCGCCATGCGAACGCCTTCTGCGGCACCCCGCTGGTGGCGGCGAGGCACGAGCACACCTTCTGGCACGCCCTGCTCGGCTGGGCGGACGACCACGCGGGCGCCGCGCTGTTCCTGCATCTCGACGCCCTGCCCACAGACGGCCCGCTCTTCGCCGCTCTGCGCGACGTGTGCACGGTCGAGCGCCGCCCCGCCGCGGTCGTGCACCGGTACGACCGCGCGCTTCTAAAATCCGACCTTTCGCCCGAGGCGTATTTCGAATCCTCGATGACCGGCAAAAAGCGCAAGGAACTGCGCCGCCAGTTCACCCGGCTGTCGGAAGAAGGAGCCCTCTCCTTCGAGCGGTCGACCGATACCGTGGGCTTGGCGGAGTGGATCGCGGCCTTCCTCGCGCTCGAAGGCACGGGGTGGAAGGGCGCCGAAGGCTCGGCGATCGCCTGCGACCCGGCCAAGGCGCGTTTCTTCGCCGAAGCCCTCGACGGAGCGGCGTCCTCAGGTCGGCTCGAAAGGCTGTCGATCCTGCTCGACGGACGGCCGATCGCGATGCTCGCCAACTTCCTCGCCCCGCCCGGCGCGTTCAGCTTCAAGACCGCGTACGACGAGCGGCTGGCCCGCTTCTCGCCCGGTGTGCTGCTCCAGCGCGAGAACCTCGCCCTGCTCGCCCGGCCGGACATCGCGTGGACCGATAGCTGCGCCGCGCCCGACCACCCGATGATCGAGCGCATCTGGCGCGAGAAGCGCACCATTGCCCGCGTCAGCATCGCCATCGGCGGCCGCCTGCGCCGCGCGGCCGCCGCTGCAATCTTTCGCGCCGAGACACGCGCCCACTTGCAAGGACTTTGACCGATGGACGCCCGCACCGGTTTTACCACTCTCGACCGCCCCGTCTTCGGACCCGAGGCGCGCGCGCAGTTCGCCGCCGCCTATCCCGAGGTGCCGCGCACGCTGCGCCACGGCCTTGCCGACAACGCGCTGCTGTCGCTCGATGCGCTGGCGTCGCTTGCAGGGAGGCTCCCTGACCGGTCGATCGAGTACAATCGCGGCGACCTGCCGATCGGCGTCGACGGCAAGCCCGGCGGCACCGGCCTGTCGATCGAGGACACGATCCGCCAAATCGCGACCAGCAACAGCTGGGCCGTCCTCAAGAACATCGAGCAGGTGCCCGAATACGAAGCGTTGCTGCTGTCGCTGCTCGGCGAACTGCGTCCGGCGATCGAAGCCCGCACGGGCGCCATGCTGCGGCCACAGGGGTTCGTCTTCATCTCCAGCCCCGACGCGGTCACCCCGTACCACTTCGATCCCGAACATAACATTCTGCTCCAGCTGACCGGCATCAAGACGATGACCCAGTTTCCCGCGGGCGACAGCCGGTTCGCTCCCGATACGACCCACGAAAGCTACCACACCGGCGGCCCGCGCGAGCTCAAGTGGAGCGACGAGCTGGCGGCGGGCGGGTCCGAATTCGTCCTGCATCCGGGCGAGGCCGTGGTCGTCCCGGTGATGGCCCCGCATTTCGTCCGCAACGGGCCTGCCAGCTCGATCTCGCTGTCGATCACCTGGCGCAGCGACTGGTCGTTCGCGGAGGCCGATGCGCGCTGCTGGAACAGCCTGCTCCGCAAGGCCGGAATAACCCCCCGCGCCCCCGGACGCTGGCCGATGAGTAACCGGGGCAAGTCGTTCGCCTGGCGCGCATGGCGCAGGGTCGCCCGCGCCGGTTGACCAAAGCGTAAGGCAGGGCCAAAGCCGCCCTGCATGACCGACCGCCCCGACCCCGAAACGCTCGTCGCCGACCTGCTGGCGCTGCTCGATCCGCGCCCCATCGGCCTCGACAGGTTCGAGGGTCCGCGCAAGAAGGATGGCGTCGGCCGGGTATTCGGCGGGCAAGTGATCGCGCAGGCGCTGATCGCCGCCGAGCGCACGGTCGCCGACGACCGCGCGGCACACTCGCTCCATGCCTATTTCCTGCGCGGCGGCAGCGAGGATCACCCGATCGACCTTGCGGTCGACCGCCAGCTCGACGGCGGCAGCTTCTCCAATCGCCGCGTGGTCGCGAGCCAGCCCGGCCCGGACGGCACGCTGCAGCCGATCCTCAACTTGTCGGCGAGCTTCCAGAAGCACCAGCCGGGCCTCGAGCACGAGCGGGCGGAGATGCCCGACGTCCCCGGACCCGTCGACCTGCCGAGCGACCAGAACCTGCGCGAAGAGGTGGCCGAAAAGCTGCCGGAACGGGCGCGGCAGTTCTTCGCGGCACCGCGCCCGATCGAGATCCGCTCCGCCACCGGACGGCACTGGCTGTCGTCCGAGCGCCGAAAGCCCGTGCAGCACGCCTGGTTCCGTGCCTGCAGCGTCCTGCCCGACGATGCTCGCATTCACCGCGCGGTGCTGGCCTACCTTTCGGACATGCAGTTGCTGGGCACCAGCATCATGCCGCACGGCCTGTCGTGGCTGCGCGGCGAGGTGAAGAGCGCCAGTCTCGACCACGCGATCTGGTTCCATGCCCCGTTCCGCGCCGACGAGTGGCTGCTCTACACCTGCGACAGTCCGTGGTCGGGCGGCAGCCGCGGATTCAACCGCGGGCAGATCTTCCAGGACGGCCGACTCGTCGCCAGCGTGGCACAGGAGGGCATGATCCGACCGGTCGAGCCGCGCGCGCGATGAATTCAACGTCAAGCTAACCTCGTCTTAACCCCGATCGCCGAACCTCATCTCCGCCAATTGTTCAGCGGAGTGTCCAGACTTGTCCATCGAAGCCCGGTTCGAAACGACCGACCCCGCCGATCAGCGCGGTGCTCTCCGGCGCACCCTGCATCTGGGCGTCAGCGGCCGCTTCGCGGAGGCGAGCGTGGGCGCTGCGACGGTTCACAACATTTCCGCGACCGGCATGCTCGTCGAAACCGAAGTGCCGCTGGAAGAGGGCGACACGATTGCAGTCGAATTGCCGGAAACCGGCGAGACGAGCGCGACCGTCGTGTGGGTCGACGCGCCGATGCACGGGTGCCGCTTCAACACCACTATCTCCACAGCAGCGCTCAGCGCAGCCCAACTTCGCGGCGCGGTGCGTCCCGACGACGCAGGGTTGCCGCCACTTGCCGAAACCTTTGGTTCGCGCCTACACCGCCTGCGCTCGGAACGCGGCCTGTCGCTCGCCGACGTGGCCGATCGTCTCGGCGTCAGCAAGCCGACCGTCTGGGCGTGGGAACACGGCAAGGCCCGCCCAGTGGAACGCCGCCTTGCCGCGCTCGCCGAAGCGCTGGGCGTAACGCCCGGCGGGCTCGAACCCGCCACGTCGGGTCCGATCGAGGCCGTCGAAGCAGGACGTCGGCAGATCGCCGCAGCCTATGGCGTCGAACCGGCGCGCGTTCGGATCATGATCGAACTGTAAGTCAAGCCATTCACAAATCTGCTTGCAAGTTTTCCACAAATGGAAAAGAAGAACGTGGTTAATGAATTGCGTTTTTCGGTGAAACTTCAAGTCGTTAGTTCAAGCTAACAATTCACCTAACGCAATTCACTGACAAGACCGGAGTAGCAATACTCTTGTCGAGTGGCTGCGTTTGTTGGGATCATGCGCAGCCTGGGGCATCGTTAGTTTCTCGCTTCGGACGTTCTGCCGAATCGGGTGATGAAACAGGGGATTGCGACGAGTATGTGGGGCGAACTCTCGCCGGGCGAAGCCTCGGCGCTTTATCGGCTGGTCGCGGATAGTCCGACCGACCTCGTGCTCAAGACCGATCGCCATGGCCGGATCGTCCATGCGACCCCGGCGAGCGCGGGACTGGGCCTGGCATTCGCGGGCGATCCGGTCGGGCGGCATCTGCTCGAACTGCTGCACCCCTCGTATGCCGAGATAGTGCTTGCGGAGCACACTGCGGCGCTCGACGGGACCGATGGCCGGGGATGGCTGGAAGTGCTCGCGCTGGCGCAGGACGGTTCGCCGCGCTGGCTCGAGATGAAGCTCGGCACCCTGCCCGGCCAGCGCGGCGCGCTCGGCATCTTCCGCTCGATCGACGACCGCCGCGCCCTGGAAGATCGCCTGTTCGCCGCCGCGATGACCGATCCGCTCACCAACCTGACCAACCGCGAGGCCTTCGTGCGGATGCTCGGCCATCTCGTCGAGGCCGGCACGGCAGGCCACGTCGCGCTGTTCGACCTCGACCATTTCCGCACGATCAACCTGAAGCACGGACACAGCGGGGGCGACCGGGTGTTGGTTGCCTTTGCGCGCCTGCTCCAGAGCCTGCTGCGCGCAGACGACATCGTCAGTCGCGTAGCCGGTGGCACCTTCGGCGTGCTGCTACCCGATGCGAGCGAGGCTGCCGCCCACGCCGCCTGCGCGCGGGTGATCACCGCGATGGAAGAGCTGAACGCCGGGGCGGGCCGCGAGCGGCTCACCGCCAGCGCCGGGGTCGCGCGGTTCGCCCGCTCGGCCGACGCCACGCTGCGCGACGCGGAACTCGCGCTGCTGGCCGCCAAGTCCCGTGGGCGCAACCGCGTCGAGCGGAGCACCACGCGCCACTAACTCAACCGGCGCCGAGCTTCGCGCTGTCCATGATCTGCCGCACCTCCTCGAGGTGGTGCTCGTAGTAGTGCAGCTTCGGCGCGTCCCAGTTGATGAGGTAGAGCCGCCCGCCGATGATCGCCCCGCGCACGAGCCCGCGCCGCGCGACCTCGTCGCCCCCGGTATAGATGAACTCGAACTCCACCCCCGGATGCCCGGCGAGCGTCGCCGGCTTGACATAGGTCGTCTCGAACAGCGATCCGCCGAGCACGGTGCGCGCGGTATCCTCGAAGAACTCGACGAGGTCGGTCGGCAGCATGTTCGGATCGAACTTGGGCAGCGGGGCCTTCTTCTTGCTCTGCTCCTTGAACAGCGGCTCGCCCGGCTTGAGGCCGAGCCAGAAGTCGAGTTCGCCCAGTGTCGTGCCGTCCTTGGTCCAGATCTCGGTCCGCTTCGTGGGCCGGTCTGTCGACCGGTTCCACTCGGCTGGCGCGGTCACGACCATCGCCCCGCCGACCACCTCGCGCGGTTCGGCTGCCTTGACGAGGCGCCACTGCGCGGCGGCAGGGGCCGAAGCGAGGCCGAGCGCGAGCGCCAGCAGGAGGAACAGCCGCCTCATGCCCCGTCTCCCGCCATCGCGCGGAGCATCGCGTAGTCGTAGGCGTCCGGGTTGCGCGTCAGGTAATCACGCAGTGCCGCCTGACCGCCCGGCCGATCCCCGCCGCGCATGAGCGCGAGGCCGAGGCCGCGCCAGCTTTCGACCGGTGCATCGCCCTTCGCGATCGCCTGCCGGTAGAAGTCGGACGCCTGCGCGAAGTCCGTGCCCTTGCCGCGCGCGCGATAAAGCTCGCCCCGCGCGTAGAGCAGGTCCGCAGTCCATCGCGCCGGGTCGTTGCCGGCCAGTGTCGCCAGCATATACTCGGTCCCGCCAAAGTCATTCAGGCTGATCTGGTCGTCGACCAACCGGCCCCACCACGGCGCGATAGCGGCCTTGTATTCGGCCGCGCGAGTGACGCCGGGATCGGCAAGCTGCTTCGCCTCGGCAAGTTTCGCCAGCGTGGCCATGCGCTCGGTGGTTCGGGGATGGGTCGAGAACATCCCGCCGCGATCCTTCTGGCTCTTGTGCTTGCGTTCGGCGGCGGTCGCATCGAGCTCGGCGCCGAGCTGCGCCCAGATGCGCGACGCCTCGCGCGGGTCGTAGCCACCGCGCGCCATCTCCTCGATCGAACCCGCGTCCGCCTCGCGCTCCATGTCGCGGCTGAAGCCGTAGACGCTGCCGATCAGCGCAATCTGGCTCGCCATGCCGAGGTAGGGGATAGGGATGAAGCTCAGCCAGCTCAGCGCGTCGGTCTTGGCGCGGATGTCGCGGAAGAGGCGCACCGAATGCCGGTTCTCGAAGTGGGTGAACTCGTGCCCCAGCACCGCGGCAAGCTGCGCCTCGTCGCGCATCCGCAGCAGCAGCCCGGTGTTGACGATGGTGAGCCCGTTGGGCGCCATGCTCGCGTTGAATTGCGGCACGCGCACGATGTAGAGCCGAGTCTGCTGGCAGCGATCCTCGCCCACGGTGCGGCAAAGCACGCCCTTGACGTATTCGTTGAGCGCGGGATCGGTGACGAGGAACTTGCTCGTCTTCAGCTCGCGCTCGGCCTCGTCGACCTGGTACCACAGCCCGCGTTCGAGCTCGTCGGCGGGCTTGTAGCCGGCCGTGCTGGGAGCGGGTTCAACGGGCTTTGCGGTCTGCGCGGCGAGCGGCTGCGCGAGGACCGCGCACGAAAGCAGCGCGGCGGCGATGGTGCGGCGGATCACTTCGGGTCCTCCTTCACGGGCGGAGGAGGTGGAGGCGGCGCTTTCGGATCGTCGACTGTGCCGGTGCCGGGCAGTTCGATCGTCGCGGCTCCGTCCGGGTTCGGGCGCGGCGCCGGTTCGGGCGTGGCGAGCGCGGGGCCGCTTGCCTTGACCGGAAATTCCTCGAGCAACTGCGCCACGCGCTTCTCGGCCCCGTCTGCGGTCCGCACGTCGCCGCCCATCGCGAGGTCGGCGTTGAGCCAGACAAGGTCGCCGGTCTTGAGGTCGACCAACCCCGCATAGCCGACATGGACGCCCGAACTCATCAGCCCGAAGCCCATGACCGCGCCGAGGATCTGCGCGACCTTGCGGCCAGTCGAGCCGTACGAATCGAAGGTGAAGAAGAACAGGCCGTAGTCTCCGCCAAGGGCACGGAGCTGAGATGCTTCCTGCCCCAGCGTCCAGTCGAATTCCTTCTTCTTGGTCGGCAACCGGTTGCCGGGGAACATCTTGTGGTTGAACGCGGCCTCGGCGACCGTGCGGAACAGCGCGGTATAGTCGGCGACGAGCTGCTGCTGCTCACCCGCGAGGTCCGGCACCATCACGAGGCTGGTACCGCGCGCCCGCTGCTCATTCTCGAGCGCGGTGACGAGGTGGCCCTTCGCCGCCTCGGTCCACGCCACGCTCGGCTCGTTCATCCCGCCGGTCGTTTGCTCGCCGACCGCGACCTGCGGGCGGAAGACGAGGACGCGCACCTCGCCCGGCGGAAGGACGAAACCTTCCCGCACGGCGGTGGCCTCACCGCCGCCGAACTGGGCTTGTGCGGAAGCGAGCGGCAGGAATGCGATCGATGCGACGGCGGCAAGCGCCAGGACACGGCGAATCATAGGGTGCGACCCCCGGTGGAGTGGTGGTTGCGGTTTATGCATCGAGGTGGTGAACCGTGCATGAAAGGCGACAAACTCCTCGCCCATGCCAGCGTTCCCTAGCGGCGCTGATCGAATCGCCGGCCCACCAGCGCGGCGGCGATGTTGGTCTTCTGCACGTCGATGCTGCCCCCGGCGATGCCCCACGCGAACCCGTCGCGCAGACGCTGCTCCATGCCGTAGTCCTTGTGGTAGCCGTAGCCGCCCATGACCTGCATCCCCAGCGCGGCGACCGTGCGCACCATCTCGTTGGCAAAGCATTTGGCCATGCTGCTCTCAAGTGCGCTGGGCAGGCCGTTGTCGGCGTGGGCGGCATTGGCGGCGGCGCGCCAGATCAGCAGGCGCGCGGCCTCTACCTGCATCGCCATTTCCGCGAGCTTCAGCTGCACCGCCTGGAAATCGACGATCGGCTTGCCGAACGCTTCGCGTTCCTGGGTATAGGCAAGCGCCTGTTCGAGCGCAGCCGCCGCCGTGCCAAGCGCCTGGGTCGCGTTGCCGCAGCGTTCCAGCCCAAAGGCGGACATCAGCTTGCCGAACCCGCCGGCGGCGATCACCTCGTTGTCTCGCGGCACGCGCACGCCGTCGAGGATGATGTCTGCCGTCTCGATACCGCGAAATCCCATCAGGTGCTCGCGCTTGCCGAAGCCGACGCCGGGCAGGTCCTTTTCGACCATGACCGCGCCGATGCCCTTGGCGCCCGGCGCGTCCGACATGCGCGCATAGACGATGTAGTAGCGGGCGTGGCCCGCGCCCGAGGTCCAGCGCTTCGCCCCATCGACCACGTATTCGTCCCCGTCGAGCACGGCCCGCGTGGTCAGATCGGTCAGTGCCGTCCCGGCATCGGGTTCCGACATGGCGACCGCGACCGTTGCAGCGCCGGACGTGACCTGGGGGATAATCCTGCCCTTCAGGCTATCCGAGCCATAGCGTTCGATCGTGTGGACCGGCCCGACGAGCGCCTCGAACACCGGAAATGCGACCGCGCTCGAAATCATGGCGAACTGTTCGAGAACCAGCAGCGCCTCGAGGTGCCCGAGGCCGAGCCCGCCGTATTCCTGCGGCAAGTTGACGCCCAGGAAGCCTTGTTCCCCGTACCGGCGCATCATCTCGGCGGGGACCGGATAGTCGTTTTCCTCCATGTCGCGCGCAAGGTCGGGCAATTCGCGGCGGGCAAATGTGCGCGCCGCGTCCTGCAGATCGCGTTGCGTTTCGGTCAGTCGGAAATCCACTCAGTCCCCCACACGCCATTGGCCGGCGAACGGATCGACGGCCGGGCAATCGTAGGCGCAGTTCGCGGCGGCGCGCAACTCTACCCGAGCTTCGCCTTCAAGAGCTGGTTGACGACGCCCGGATTGCCCTTGCCCTGCATGGCCTTCATCGTCTGGCCGACGAAGAAGCCGAACAGCTTGTCCTTGCCGCTCCGATACTCGGCGACCTTGTCGGCGTTGGCGGCGAGGACCTCGTCGATGACGGCCTCGATCGCCCCGGTGTCCGACTGCTGCTTGAGGCCTTCGGTCTCGGCGATCTCGGCCGGATCGCGGCCGGTCTTGAGGACGATCTCGAAGATCTCCTTGGCCTGCCCGCCGCTGATCTCGCCCGCGGCCTGCATGCCGAGAATCGCCGCCTGCGCCGCTGCGGTGGCGTGCGCGGGGTTGGCCTCGGGCCCAAGCGCGTTAATCACGCCGGGAGCGACCGAAAGAGACCAGTTGGCGACCTGGGTGGCGACATCCTTTTCTTGCCTGCCCAGCTTGGTCGCGGTCTCGCCCAGCAGCTGCTCGAACCTGGCGAACGTCTCGACCTCGGCGGTCAGTTCGCGCGCGTTGTAGTCCGACAGGCCGAGCGTCTCGACATAGCGGGTACGCTTGGCATCGGGCAGCTCGGGCAGGCTCGCGCGGCATTCGGCGAGGAAGGCTTCGTCGAGTTCGAGCGGCAGCAGGTCGGGGTCGGGGAAGTAGCGATAGTCGTGCGCGTCTTCCTTCGATCGCATCGAGCGGGTCGTGCCGGTGCCCGGATCGAACAGCCGGGTTTCCTGGACCACCTTGCCGCCGTCCTCGATCAGGTCGACCTGGCGGCGCGCCTCGTGCTCGATCGTCTGCATGACGAAACGCACCGAATTGACGTTCTTGGTCTCGGTCCGGGTGCCGAATTCCTCGCCCGGCTTGCGCACGCTGACGTTCACGTCGGCGCGCATCGAGCCTTCCTCCATGTTGCCGTCGCACGAACCGACATAGCGCAGGATCGCGCGCAGCTTGCGCACATAGGCGCCCGCTTCGGCGGGCGAGCGCATGTCGGGGCGGCTGACGATCTCCATCAGCGCGACGCCGCTGCGGTTGAGATCGACGTACGACATCGACGGGTGCTGGTCGTGCATCAGCTTGCCCGCGTCCTGCTCGACGTGGATGCGCTCGATGCCGATCACCTTGTCCGCGGCGATGCCCACCTTCTCGTCCGCCTCGATCGTCAGCGATCCCTCGCCCACGATCGGGTGGTAGAGCTGGCTGATCTGGTAGCCCTGCGGCAGGTCGGCGTAGAAGTAGTTCTTGCGGTCGAACCGGCTCCACGCGTTGATCTGCGCGTCGATCGCCATGCCCGTGCGCACGGCCTGCCGGATGCACTCGCGGTTGGGCACCGGCAGCATCCCCGGCATCGCCGCATCGACGAGGCTGACCTGACTGTTCGGCTCGGCCCCGAACGCCGTCGCCGCCCCGCTGAACAGCTTGGCGTTCGAAGTGACCTGCGCGTGGACCTCGAGGCCGATCACGACCTCCCACTCGCCCGTCGCGCCCTGGATGCGGTAGGTGCTCACCACCATTTCTCCGGCTTGGCGTTGAACATTGCCCGCTGCTCGATCGCGAGGCCCGCGTTGAGCACGCCCTGCTCGTCGAACGCTCGTCCGATGATCTGGAGGCCCAGCGGCAACCCGTCGGAATTGAGCCCGGCGGGCACACTCATCGCGGGGAGGCCGGCGAGGCTGGCGGGGACGGCGAACACGTCGTTGAGATACATCGCCAGCGGATCGTCGACCTTGTCGCCGAGCGGGAAGCTGGCGGTGGGCGTCGTGGGCGCGAGGATGACGTCGCATTGCTCGAACGCGGCCGCGAAGTCGTTCGCGATCAGCGTGCGGACGCGCTGGGCCTGGTTGTAGTAGGCGTCGTAGAACCCCGCGGAGAGCACGTAGGTGCCGATCATGATGCGGCGCTTCACCTCGTCGCCGAAGCCGGCGGCGCGGGTGGCGGCATACATCTCCTGCAGGTTCGCGCCCGTCGGCAGGTCGCGCAGGCCGTAGCGCACGCCGTCGTAGCGGGCGAGGTTGCTCGACGCTTCGGCCGGAGCGACGATGTAGTATGCGGGCAGCGCGTACTTGGTGTGCGGCAGGCTCACCTCGACAATCTCGGCGCCCGCGTCGCGCAGCCACTCGATCCCGCGATCCCAGCTCGCGAGAATTTCCGGATCGGTGCCGTCCATACGGTATTCGCGCGGGATGCCGACCTTCTTACCGCGCAGGTCGGCGTTCAGTGCCGCTTCCCAGCCCGGCACCGGCATGTCGAGGCTGGTCGAATCCTTCGGATCGAAACCGGCCATCGCCTCCAGCATGATCGCGCAGTCGGTCACGTCGCGCGCCATCGGCCCGGCCTGGTCGAGGCTGCTGGCGAAGGCGACCACGCCCCACCGGCTGCATCGGCCATAGGTTGGCTTGATACCACTGATGCCGACGAACGCGGCGGGCTGGCGGATCGAGCCGCCGGTGTCGGTGCCGGTCGCCGCCGGGCACAGCCGCGCAGCGATCGCTGCCGAACTGCCGCCCGAGGAACCGCCCGGCGCCAGCGCGGCATTGCTGCCCTGCTTGCGCCACGGGGAAATCACGTTGCCGAAATAGCTCGTCTCGTTCGACGAGCCCATGGCGAACTGGTCGAGGTTGAGCTTGCCCAGCATTCCCGCGCCTGCGTCCCACAGCTTCTGCGAAACAGTGCTTTCGTATTCGGGCACGAATCCTTCGAGGATGTGGCTCGCCGCGGTGGTCTGCACGCCGCGCGTGGCGAACAGGTCCTTCATGCCGATCGGTACGCCGGCCATCTTGCCCAGCGTATCGCCTTTCGCGCGCGCCGCATCGACCGCATCGGCCGCCTCGAGCGCCTTTTCGGGCGTGGCGACGATGAAGGCGTTGAGCGCTTGCTGCGCCGCGGCGACGTTGGCGTTGAACGCTTTCGCCACCTCGCGCGCGGAGAACTGCCCGGAGGCGACCCCGTCGCGGATCGCCTTGACGCCGAGTTCGGTGAGGTCGCTCATCTACTCGATCACCTTCGGCACGCCGAAAAAGCCGTGCTCGGCCGCGGGCGCGTTCGCCAGCACCTTGTCGCGCACCCCGCCGCCGGTCAGCGGATCGGCGTCGATCACGTCGTCGCGCAGGCGCAGGTGGTTCGGGATCACCGCGGTCATCGGCTCGACGCCGCTGGTGTCGACCTCACCCAGTTGGTCGACCCAGGCGAGGATGTTGTTGAATTCGGGCACCAAGCGATCGAGGGCCGCGTCATCCATGCGGATGCGCGCGAGGCTCGCGATCTTGGCCACTGTTGCTCGGTCTACGGACATGCGCGCGCCCTAGCGAGGCGGGCGCGGCGCTTCAACCTTGCTGTCGTCCAGCGGTTGTCCGATCGGCACGCCGTCCACGGTGATGTAGCGGCGTGGCAACGTCTGCACCTCGACCTTGCTGTCCGGCCGCAGGGTGACGTCGGAGGTGGGCGCGACCTCCACCGGGCGGCCGTCGCTCGGCAGCACGGCCTCCTGGTAGCCCGGCCCGTTGACGATCGCCACGCGGCGCTTGCCATCGGGCGCTGCGCCCAGATCGATTGCCACGCACGTCTCGCTGCAGGCCCACGGGTTCTGCCGCAGCCAGTCCCGCACCATCCGCTCCAGCGCCGGATCGGCGGGCTGGACGCGCAAGTCGATCTCCGACGGCTTCGGAGAGCCGGGCCAGACCCGCACGGTCTGCGCCCTCGCCTCCGCCGCCGCCCTGGCGATGACCGGATTGCCGCTTTTCGCAAGCCGCGCGAGCGCCCGCCGCCCGGCATCGCCGAAGTCCCAGCGC
Source organism: Tsuneonella sp. HG094 (assembly GCF_053819285.1). Classification (NCBI taxonomy): domain Bacteria; kingdom Pseudomonadati; phylum Pseudomonadota; class Alphaproteobacteria; order Sphingomonadales; family Erythrobacteraceae; genus Tsuneonella; species Tsuneonella sp. HG094. The sequence goes on along the minus strand of NZ_JBSORA010000001.1, from coordinate 418,050 downwards.
AGCGCGGCATAATCGAAGTCGTCCGCACTCACGCGGCCATCGCCGAGCCGGGCAAGCTGGCTACGCGCGCTGATCGCGCCGAAATCGAAGATCGGCAGCGCGAGGATCAGCGCAATGCCGCAGATCGCCACCGCGAGGTGAAGGTTTGCGCGCCGCACGTTCTCGCGCCATTTGCCACCCTTCCAGCCCCGCACCACAGCGACGAACCACGCGAGGCCATACGCCGTCGCGACGCCGATCGCGATGAGGCCCCAGAGCCGTTCGGGGCTGAGGCCATGCTGGGCGATGCGCGTGCCGAGCGATACCGCGGCGAACACCGTCAACGGCAGCACCACGAGCGCGAGCGCCAGTCCCGCTCCCCGCAGCACGCGGTTGCCGCTCATCTCGGCGTCGTCGTCGCGCACGATCGCGTTGGCGAGCACCCATGCGCCTGCTGCGCACAGCAGCAGGATCGGCGTCGCGCTGCGGGTCGCCTGCCACAGCACCTCAGGGCCCGAGAGCACCATCGCGACGAGAAACAGCGCGAGTCCGGCTGCGAGAGGCACCGCGAGGATCGACAGGACGGTCATCACGACCCGCTTCAGTGTCGAGAGGATGCCGATCTCGTTGCGCAGAACGCCAAGCGCGGCGGCGAACGCGGCGCACGACCATGTCCAGCCGAACCAGCCGTCGTCGATCAAGTCATGCAGCAGGTCGATCCTGAGCAGGCGGAACAGCTCGGACAGCAGCACCAGCAGCAGCCACGACGCGCCGAGGAACACAAGGCTGCCCCCGGCGCAGATCGCATCGCTCCAGACGTGATGATGGACCGCGCGATAGGGCGTCGCCAGCCGCGTCCGGTGGAAACCGGCCTGGAACAGCGGCAGCGCGAGGCCGGTGGCGATCACGCCCGCGAGGAAACCGTACTGCGGGTCGGCAATCGATTCGCCCGCGCCGACCGCGCGCCACGCGAGGCCAGCCATGACAACGCCGACAAGCACCGCGAACGCCAGTGGCCCGCGCCAGTCGTCCCTTTCGGCAGTAAAACCGAAGGCGAGCGGCCCGAAGAAGAACAGTGCGGTCGCTGCCGCCTGCCAGCCGACCGTCGTGCCCGGCCCGTCGCCGCCGCCGATCGAATAGATCAGGAATCCCGCGACCGCTCCGATCGCGCCGAGGATCCATGGCCGCAGCGGCCACTCGGGTCGGTCGATGGGCGTATCGGTCATGCGTGGTCCTCCCGTTGGAGAGCCACACCTAACCGATCACGCCCGCCGAGGCATGAGCGCGGCGTGAGGAAGCGGTGAAAAACGCCCGATTATTGCGGAGCGGCTGGGTTCGCCGGAGCCGCCGGGGCAGGAGCGCCCGGAGCGGGAGCGGCACCGTTGGGCTGGCCGCCCTGCTGCGCCTGCATCATCTGCTGCAGCACCTGGAAGCGGCGCTGGGCATCGGCCTCGCTCATGAAGTCGATCAGTTCGACATCGAACACGAGGTCGGCGTTGGGCGGGATCGGCGCACCCTGCGGCGGGGTGGCGCCGTAAGCGGACTTCGACGGGATGAAGAGGCGATACTTGCCGCCCTTCTGCATCTTCTGCAGCCCCTCAGCGAAGCCCGGAACGACGCCCGAAACCTGCATCGGCATACCGTCGGGGATGATGCCGCCGGTCGGGAAGGGAAGCTCGCGCGAGCGATCGAACTCGGTGCCGTCGGCCAGCTTGCCGACGTACTTCACGAAGACGACATCCGACGCGTTCGGGCTGGGTCCGGTACCCGCGGTCAGCGTTTCGACCTCGACCCCGGCGGGCACGCTCGCCCAGGCGATGCCTGCACCCAGGACCACCGCGGCGATCACGCCGAGCCAGAGCTTGATCAGCGATCCCTTGGCGATCGGCTGGAGGGGAACGCGGGTAATCTCGGTCATACGGGTCGGGTCCTGAAACGGAAACGGGGCGCAGCTTGCGCCGCGCCCCGATGCCTTATCGCTGTGGTGCTTGCAAGACGGCGCTTACTTCGCGCCGTCGCGTTCCATGCGCTTGCGCTCGAGCTTGCGGGCGCGGCGAACGGCAGCGGCCTTTTCGCGGGCGCGCTTCTCGCTCGGCTTCTCGTAGTGGCGGCGCAGCTTCATTTCGCGATAGACGCCCTCGCGCTGCAGCTTCTTCTTGAGCGCGCGCAAGGCTTGATCGACGTTGTTATCGCGAACCATGATCTGCATAAAAAGTCCAACACCTCACAGCAAAAAGCCCAGAGCCCGCATCGGTCGGCGGGGTATCGCCTTTTGAAAACAAACGAAAAAAGCGGCGCATCCGTACCCGGACGCGTCCGAACCGGGGCGCCCTTAACCCCGTGGCACCGATTCTGCAACCCTTGCGGGCACACCGCAGCGCTTTGCATCGTGCGGCGCAGCGGCTAGGGCGCGCGCCATGACCGTGCCTTCGCCCCTTGCCGCAAGCGCCCTCGTCTTCGCCGGCGGGGGAGCGGGCGCGCTGCTGCGCTACCAGACGGGGCGGGCGATGACCCGCCTCCTCGGCCCCGCGACGATGACCGCTTTCCCTTGGGCAACGCTGGCCGTCAACGTGATCGGCAGCCTTGCGATGGGTCTCGTCGCGGGCGCGCTCGCGAAGGGTGCGGACGGAGGGAGCGAGACGCTGCGCCTGCTGGTCGGGGTCGGCCTGCTGGGCGGCTTCACCACCTTCTCCGCCTTCAGCCTCGAACTGATGCTGCTGATCGAGCGCGGCGCGGCGGGCACGGCGGTCGCCTACGCCGCGATCTCCGTCCTCGCGGGCCTCACCGGCCTCTACATCGGCCTTATCGCGATGCGACTGGCATGAGCGAGCCAACAACCGACAGCGTTCGCCAGTTCACCGTCGCGCCTGACGATGACGGAGTGCGACTCGACCGCTGGTTCAAACGGCACCTGCCGCAGGTCGGCTTCGCGACTGTCAGCCGCTGGGCGCGCACCGGCCAGATCCGCGTCGACGGCAAGCGCGCCAAGCCCGAGGATCGACTCGTTGCCGGGCAAGTCCTCCGCGTGCCCCCGGGCGGCGAAGCGCCGCGCGCCAAGGCCGCACCGCGCCGCCGCGAACTGACACCCGAACAGATCGCCGAGGCCGAGGCCATGGTGATCGAAATGACGCCTGCCGCGATCGTGCTCAACAAGCCGCCGGGCCTTGCCACGCAGGGCGGAACCAAGACGTTCGACCACGTCGACGGCCTGCTCGACGCCTTCATGGGCGAAGGCGAACCGCGTCCGCGCCTCGTCCACCGGCTCGACAAGGATACCTCGGGCGTATTGCTCGTCGCCCGCACGCCGGGCAGCGCGGCATTCTTTTCCCGGCGCTTTTCGGGGCGCAGCGCGAAAAAGGTGTACTGGGCGCTGGTCATGGGCGTGCCCGATGTGGCGCACGGCATGATCGAGGCCCCGCTCGCCAAGCAACCGGGCACCGGCGGCGAGAAGATGCACGTCGACGAGGAGAACGGGCAGCCGGCCAAGACGCGCTACCGGGTTGTCGAGCGCGCGGGCAACGCGGCATCGTGGGTCGAGCTCGAGCCGCTGACCGGGCGCACCCACCAACTCCGCGCGCACATGGCCGCGATCGGCCACCCGATCGTGGGCGATGGCAAATACGGGGGCCGCGATGCGTTCCTGACCGGCAGCGTCAGCCGCAAGATGCACCTCCACGCGCGGCGGCTTATCATCGACCACCCCGAGGGCAGGAAGCTCGACGTGACCGCCCCGCTCCCCGACCATTTCGCGGCGAGCATGGAACAGATGGGCTTCGACGTGTCGAGGAGCGATGCCGCGCCGACCGAAGGCCCGGTCGAGAAGTCGAAGGACGAAAAGAAGCAGGCCGCGCGCCAGCACTTCAAGCAATTGCGCAAGAGCAAGCCCACCCGCCGCGGCCGGGCCACCGCCAGCGCCGCGCCGAAACGCAAGCCCTCTGGTCCCAGGAAACCGGGGGGCAAGGGTCCGGGGGGCAAACACTGATGCATCCCAACCCGCTGTTCCGCAGCGAGGATCGCCCGCTTCTGGAATCGCTGATCGACGAGGTCGGCTTCGGCATGGTTTTCGCCGGCACCCCCGACGGCCCGCGCGTGGCGCACACCCCGCTGCTGTCGACCGGGGACGGCGTACTCCAGTTCCACCTGTCGCGCGGCAACGGCCTGACCCGCTGGCTCGACGGCGAGACCGCGCTGATCGTGGTAAACGGGCCGGACGCCTACGTCTCCCCCCGCTGGTACGCCGACCGCGCGACGGTCCCGACCTGGGACTACGTCGCGCTCGAACTCGAAGGCCGCGTCCGGCGGATGGAGCGCGAAGGGCTCGACGCGTTCCTCTATGCGCTGATCGAAAAGCACGAGGGGCGCCTCGGCGGCGAGCAATGGAGCGCCGAGGAGACCCCGCGACCGATGTGGGACAAGCTGCTGGCCGGGATCGTCGGGTTCGAGCTCGAAGTGCTCGCCTGGCGCCCGACGCTCAAGCTCAGCCAGAAGAAATCGGCACCCGAACGCGAGACGATCGCCGCGGGGCACGAGGCGAACGGAGCGCCCGCCCTCGCCCAGCTCATGCGCACGATGGTCCCGTGAAGCTTGCCGTATTCGACTGCGACGGCACGCTCGTCGACGGGCAGGCCGCCGTGTGCGAGGCGATGGAAGCCGCGTTCGCCGAGGCCGGTCTCGACGCCCCCGCCCGCCCCGCGATCCGCCGCATCGTCGGCCTGAGCCTGCCGCAGGCTGTGCGCGCGCTCGCCCCCGGTGCCGACCCCCTGCGCCAGGCCGCCGCGGTCGACGCATACAAGGCCTCATTCAGAGCTTCCCGCGAGAGCGGCCGGCTGGAAGAACCGCTGTTCGACGGCATCGCCGACCTGCTGCGCGAGCTGGCGGCGGACGGCTGGGCGCTCGCGGTCGCTACCGGCAAGTCCGATCGCGGCCTTGCTTCGTGCCTTGCCGCGCACGGGATCGCGGACCTGTTCCGCTCGCTCCAGACCGCCGACCGGCACCCGTCGAAGCCGCATCCCGCGATGCTCGAGGCCGCGCTGTTCGAAGTCGGCGCCGCGCCGCAAGAGGCGGTGATGATCGGCGACACCAGCTTCGACATCGACATGGCGCGCGCCGCCGGGGTGCGTGCGATAGGCGTCGCCTGGGGCTATCACTCCGCCGCCGAACTGCTGGACGCCGGGGCCGACGCGGTCGCCGACGATACGCGCCACTTGAAGGACCTACTCGATGGCTAGCCGCCCGCCCGAATTCACCCCCACTCCGCCGACCGCGCAGGAGCGGAACCGCTTCTTCGTGCTCAACGCCATGCGGCTGTCGGGTGTGGCGTTCGTGCTGTTCGGCATCCTCGTGCTCAACGGCAAGGTCGGCCTGGCACCCGGTGCGGGCTGGGTGTTCCTGGTCGTCGGGCTGCTCGACATCTTCGTCGTGCCGCAGGTGCTCGCCCGCAAGTGGCGCACGCCCAAATCATGAAGCGGTTCTGGAAGGAGGTCGCGGTCGGCGAGGTCGATGGCGGCTGGCGCGTCACGCTCGACGGGCGGCCGATCCGCACGCAGGCGGGCGCCGCGCCGCAGGTCGTGCCGACGCGCGCGCTGGCCGAACTGCTTGCCGCCGAATGGGCCGCGCAGGGCGCGGACATAGACCCTGCCGCGTTCGCCTCGCGCGACATGGCCGACTATGCACTCGACGAGGTCGCCGCCGCGCCTGAAGCGACGATCGATAAGTTGCTGCAATACGCGGAAACCGACACGCTCTGTTACCGCGCCGACCCCGACGAGCCGCTGTGGAAGCGCCAGCAGGCGGTGTGGGAGCCGGTGCTGACCGCATTCGAGGCGCGCGAGAGCGTGCGGATGGAACGGGTGAGCGGGATCGTCCATCGCCCGCAGCCCGCCAGGACGCTGGCGGCATTGCGCGACAGGCTGTCGACGCTCGATCCCTTCACCCTCGCCGCGCTGGAGGCGATGACCTCGCTCTCCTCTTCGCTGGCGGTCGCGTTGTCCGCGATCGAGCCGGATGCCGACATCGCCGCGCTGTGGGCCGCCGCCGAGCTGGAAGAGGCGTGGCAGGTCGAGCAATGGGGCAGCGATGCGCTGGCGCAAGAGCGGCGGGACAAGCGCGCCGCCGCTTTCGCCCACGCCGCCGCCTTTGCCCGCGCCGCCGCCTGACGGATCAGCCCGCCCAGGTCTCGAAGATCACCCACGCGCCGAGCACGAGGAACAGCACTGCGGCGATCGTTCGCACGACCTTCAGCGGCACCCATTCGACGATCCGGTGGCCGAGGAATACCGCGGGCACGTTCGCCACCATCATGCCGAGCGACGTCCCCGCTGTCACCGCGAGCACGTCGCCATAGCGCGCGCCGAGCGCGATCGTGGCGATCTGGGTCTTGTCGCCGATCTCGACGATGAAGAACGCGACCAGCGTGGTGAGGAATGCCCCGAAGCGCGAGGGCGCGGTCGCCTCGTCGTCATCGAGCTTGTCGGGCACCAGCGTCCACGCCGCCATCGCGATGAAACCCGCGCCCACGGCATAGCGGAACCACTCGCCCTCGAGCAGGCTCGCCACCGATTGGCCGACGAATGCGGCGATGCCGTGGTTGGCGAGCGTGGCGACGAGAATGCCGAGGATCACCGGCAGCGGACGGCGGAAACGGCTGGCGAGCACGATCGCCAGCAGCATCGTCTTGTCGCCGATCTCGGCAAGCGCGACCACCGCGGTGGAGGTGAGGACGGGTTCCATGGACATTCTCCGGGCCGGGCGGATCGAGACTGCAACGACACCGCCTCCCCCGCCCGGCCGGACGTGGGTTTCGGTGTCATTGGTCTCGCCCGAACGGTGTCCCGTCCCCGCCGCGCCATGACCTCTCGGCCAAGTATGTTGACGCGGGGCACCGCCGAGGCGGCGGGCTACTCCCCAGATGACGAGGGTGCGCTAGCGGGGCGGCGGGCGAACCGCAACCCTGCTCAAACGGCGAAGGTGACGTGCCCCTGTTCGTCGATCGTCCACGCCGGGTTCCACGCGATCTCCCACGCGTGGCCGTCGGGATCGGCGACGTAGCCGCGGAAACCCCCGTGCGGCGGGGCATCGCCGGCGCGCAGGATCGTGCCTCCAACGGCCGCAAGCCGGTCGATCAACGGCTGGACGTCGCCTTCGGTGGGCACGTTGTGCGCCAGCGCACAGGCTCCTGCTCCCACTGCGTCGGGCCGCTGCATATCCTCCGCCAGCGAATCCTTGAGCCAGGTGCCGAGCACCAACCCGTTCATCTGGTAGAACGCGATCTCCTCATTCTCGAACACCGGGGTCCAGCCGAATCCTTCGCCATAGAACCGCCGCGACCGCGCGAGATCGTCGACGCCGAGGGTGATCACGGAAATCTGCTGCTGCATGCCAAGTCCTTTCCCGTGCCGCCGCAACGCCGCGAACGGCCGTTCGGGTCCCGCGACACGGCGCCGCGCGACGAAGGTCGGGGTTCGCTGGATGCGATGGCCGGGCCAACCGCACCGACTTCGCTTTTGCAACCTCGGCGCACGCTAGGCACGGTGCTGCGCACGGGCGAGCAAGCTCGCACGTCTTCGATGTCGGCTCTTGGGTTGTGCTGGATCTTATGTGAGCGACGGAAATGAGGGTGGAAAGCGGACATTCCGAACTACGCGGTCCGGCGTCGACCCTTGGACCGATAATGGTAAGCCTGCTCTTGGCACCTTAGTCGGCAACAAGAACATTCGCTGGTCCAGGGGGCCATAGCGCATCGCGAGGCGTTCTCCTCATATGTCCATGCATCACACGCGATCAGGCCGCGGCAAACCCCTTCTTCTCGTCCACGGCCTCGGAGGGAGCTACCGCTCTTGGGATATCATCTCGGCCTCTCTCACAAAGACAAGGGACGTGATTGCCCTCGATCTTCCGGGCCACGGGCAGACCCCCGCAGAGGCCGACAGCGGCACGTTTAAGGGCTTGGCCCGCAGCTTGGAGGACTGGTTGGTTTCGGAGAATCTCACGGGCATTGACATGGTCGGCAGCTCAATGGGCGCCCGCCTCGTGCTTGAGATGGCTCGGCGCGGCCGCGCGGGTTCCGTCGTCGCGCTCGATCCGGGTGGCTTTTGGCAAGGGTGGGAGCGTACGTTTTTCAGAACCACCATCACGGCATCAATTGCACTGGTGCGGGCGATGCAACGGGTGCTTCCGGCCATTGCGCGTAATGTCGCAGGCCGGACGGCTCTCATGCTCCAGCTTTCGGCAAAGCCGTGGGCGCTGGAGCCCGCATTGGTATTCAATGAACTCCGGTCGTTCGCCGGAACACCTACTTTCGATTCGCTCGTGAAAGATCTCGCCACTGGCCCAATGCAGGAGGGCCCCGCAGCCACCTCAGCGCCGGTTATCATCGGGTGGGGCTGCAAGGATCGGCTGTGTCTGCCTCGCCAGGCACGCCGTGCGCTTGCCGCTTTTCCAGACGCGACGATGCACTGGTTCGCGCAAAGCGGGCATTTCCCGATGTGGGATCAGCCACAGGAGACCATTTCGGTGATCCTTGATGCCACGCATCGATTGCAATCACCCTGACGTCGCAAAAGCTGGTCGGTACCCGATGGCGAAGACTTGCTGCGACGGTGGCAATTTTTGGGGTCGTTTGCCGACAGTCAGCTATCGGCAACACGCTGGCGAAAGCCGACCTCTATGGGCCCGCCCTTCAGCTCACCCAGTCGGCGACCTGTCCCGCTACGTCGTTCGCTGCCTGGTTGAGCGCGGCGCCGACCGGGGCGGCTTCGGCGACGACGCCGGGGACGGTGGCAGTGAAGCGCTTCGTGGTCACGTTGGTGCCGTTCACGTCGCGGATGGCGTCGAAGGTCACGACCACGCTCGACGAGCGGGCGTCGTAGCCGAAATCGACCAGCGTGCCGCGCAGCTGGTTCTTGGGCGTGAGCGCAGCGTCGTCGTTGTCGATGACGAGGCGGTTGCCTTTCGCGCGGATCGTTTCGCCGAGCAGGCGGCGGAACAGGCGGCTGGGCTTGTCCACCCACACCGCGTCCTTGATGTAGGCGATCTGGGTATCGTCCATTTGCACCGGCACGCGGGTGTTGGCGAGCTTTGCGGGGGTCGAAGGTTCCTCCACCGCGATCGCCTGCGCGACATCGCCGCTGATCGTAGTGCCGGCCGCAACCGTCGCGGTCGGCGTCAGGCTCAGCAGGCTGTCGGGCACCTTGCCGCCGAGGCTGAGGCAGCCCGAGAGCAGCAGGCTTGCGCCCAACACGGTTGCGATCCGGCGCACGGTCATGGCGTCCCTCTTCATGGCTTGTAGTCCGGAAGCTTCTGGCCGCCGATGAGGCCGCCGGCCCCTTGCGTCTCGATCTTTTCGGTCACGGCGCGCAGCGAACGGCTGGTCTCGCGCAGGTCGCGCAAGGTCGCTTCGGCAGCAGGCAGCGTGCTTTCGGAGAGCTGGCGCGCGGCGGGCCGCGCATCATTGAGCGTGGCCGACAGCGATTTCGCCGCGTCGTCCGCCGATTTCAGCGTGGTCCGCATCTGCGCGGCGAGGTTCTGACCTTCCTGGTTCAATAGCTTGTCGGTCGAGCCGAGCACCTTTTCGAACTGGTCGAGCGTTTCGCTCGCTTCACGCAAGGTGACCTGCAGCTCGGCCAGCGTGCGTTCGACCTGCGGGGTCGCCTGCGCGAGGTCGCCGGTCATGCGGTTGGTGTTGGCGAGGATGCCCTGGATCGACTTCTGGTTCTCGTCCGACAGCGTCTGCGTCAGCCGTTCGGTCAGCGTGGCGAGCCGTTCCATCAGCAGCGGGGCATTGGCGAGCAGTTCGCCGAGGCCGCCCGGCTTGGTCGGGATCACCGGCACGCCTTCGGGGCACGCGGTCTTGCCGATGCCCTCGCCCTCGCACGTCAGCGGCGGCGCACCGCGGCGCGCACCGTCGAGCAGGATCGTCGAGACGCCGGTAAAGCTGCCCTGGATCGTCGCCGTGGTGCCGACGAGCACGGGCGTGCCCTCGTCCACCTTCACGCGGACGCGGACGAATTCGGGATCCTTCGGCCAGAGCTGGATCTCGGTCACCTGGCCCGAGGGAACGCCGGAAAAGCTGACCTCTGACCCCTTGGCGAGGCCCGAGACCGACTGCTTGAAAAAGATGTCATACTCGTTCTGCTCGCCCTTGTTCAGCCCGGCGAGCCAGACGATGAACACCGCGAGCAGTGCAAGCAGCACGAGCGTGACCGCCCCCACCCAGACATGATTGGCCCGTGTTTCCATTCGGTTGCCCCTATGCCCCCGGCTTTGCAGGCTTGTCCAACGATTTGGCGTGCGTCTGGCTCGCCTTGGCGGCGCGGCCACGCGGGCCGTTGAAGTATTCCTCGATCCACGGATGCCCGGTTTCGAGCAGTTCGGGGATGGTGCCGACCGCGACGACCTTCCTGTCGGCCAGCACCGCCACGCGGTCGCAGATCTCGTACAGGGTATCGAGGTCGTGGGTGATCAGGAACACCGTGATGTCGAGCGTTTCCTGCAGTTCGCGGGTCAGCGCGTCGAACGCCGCCGCGCCGATCGGGTCGAGGCCCGCGGTCGGCTCGTCGAGGAACAAGAGCTCGGGATCGAGCGCGAGCGCGCGGGCGAGACCGGCGCGCTTCTTCATGCCGCCCGACAGCTCGCTGGGGTACTTGGCCACCGCATCCTCGGGCAGGCCCGTCAGCATGACCTTGTAGCGCGCGATCTCGTGCATCAGGTCTTCGGAGATGTCGGGGTAGAACTGCTTGAGCGGGACCTCCACGTTCTCGCCGACCGTCAGCGTGGAGAACAGCGCGCCGCCCTGGAACAGCACGCCCCAGCGGTTGCGCACCCCGACGACTTCCTCCGGGTCGCCATCGGTAATCGCGCGGCCGAATACCTCGATATGCCCCTCGTCGGGGGTCTGGAGGCCGATGATCGAGCGCATCAGCACCGACTTGCCGGTGCCCGATCCGCCGACCACGCCGATGATCTCGCCGCGCTTGACCTTGAGGTCGAGCCCTTCGTGGATCACCTGCTCGCCGAAGCAGTTCTTCAGCCCCTCGACCACGATGGGGTATTCGCCCTTGAACCGTTCGAACCGGCGGTTGACGTCGGGATCGCCGTATTCGCCGGGATCGAGGTCTTCCTCGGCCTCGATCTCTTCGATTTCCTCGGGCGGCAGTTCGCTCTCGCTCATGCCCAGCCCACGTTGGTGAAGAACACCGCGAAGAACGCATCGAGCACGATCACTGTGAAGATCGCAAAGACGACCGCATTGGTGGTCTTGAGGCCGACTTCCTCCGAATTCCCCTCGACCTTCATGCCCTGGTAGCAGCCGGTCATGCCGACGATGAGGCCGAACACCGGCGCCTTCACCAGGCCGACCCACAGGTCGTAGATCGGCACCACTTCCTTGATCCGGGCGAGGAAGGTGAGGAACGGGATGCCGAGCTGCAGGTCGCCGATCACCGCGCCGCCGATGATCGCCATGCACGCCGAATAGAACCCCAGCAGGATCATCATGAAGGTGACCGCGAGCACGCGCGGAAGGACCAGCGCCTCCATCGGCGAGATGCCGATCGTGCGCATCGCATCGACTTCCTCGGTCAGCTTCATCGTGCCGATCTGCGCGGCGAATGCGCTGCCTGAGCGGCCCGCGACCATGATCGCGGTCATCAGCACGCCGAGTTCGCGCAGGGTGATCCGGCCGACGAGGTTCACCGTCAGCGTTTCCGCCCCGAACTGGGCAAGCTGCACCGCGCCCTGCTGCGCGATGACGATACCGATGAGGAAGCTCATCAACCCGATAATGCCGAGCGCGGAGACCCCCACCAGCTCGAGCTGGCGGACGAACGCCTTGGTGCGGAAGCGGCGCGGATGGCGGATCACCATGCCCGCGGCGAGGAGGAACTGGCCGAGGAAGGCGATCGAGCCGATCGTGCCGCGCTTCATGCCCGCCACGCGCGATCCGGTCGCCTCGAACACGCGTTCGACCACCGGGGCGCGGTCGGGATGGACGTCTCCCTCGGCCTCGGTCTTGCTCAGCGCTTCGATCAGACGGGTGGCGCGTTCGTCGCCGCCGACGATCCTGCCGCCGGTCTGCCGCGCGAGGCTCAGCGCCATCCATGCGCCGACGGTATCGATCTCGCGGATGCCGGAGAGGTCGATCTCGCCGACCTGCTCGTCGATCGCGCGCAGGTCCTGGTCGACGGGCCCGATCGTGGACACGAGGTAGTTTCCGGACAGCACCAGCCGGCGCCCCCCGTTGCCATCCTCTATCGCGAAGTCTGCCCCGTCGCTCATGCGAGGGAGCGTATGGGGCGAAAAGCGCGTCTCGACAAGCGGATGCGTGAAGCGGTGTTGCGCGTGCGAATAGGCGCTGGCATGGCCGCGCCGCTATGAGCACCGAACTCGACAAGACTTTCGATCCCGCCGCCATCGAGGCGCGCTGGTATGCCCACTGGGAAAGCGCCGGGCTGTTCCGCCCCGAGCGTCCCGACGCGCGGCCCTTCACCATCGTCAACCCGCCGCCCAACGTGACCGGCAGCCTCCACATCGGCCACGCGCTCGACAACACGCTGCAGGACGTGGTCATCCGGTACGAGCGGATGCGGGGCAAGGACGCCCTGTGGGTGGTCGGCACCGACCACGCTGGCATCGCCACGCAGATGGTCGTCGAGCGGCAGATGGCGGAGCGCCAGGACAAGCGCACCAACTATTCGCGCGAGGATTTTGTGGCGAAGGTGTGGGAGTGGAAGCACGAGAGCGGCGGCACGATCACCCGCCAGCTCCGCCGTCTCGGTTGCTCGATGGACTGGTCGCGCGAGCAGTTCACGATGGACCCGCACTTCAGCGCGGCGGTCATCAAGGTGTTCGTCGACCTCTACAACCAGGGCCTGCTCTACCGCGACAAGCGGCTGGTGAACTGGGACCCGGCGCTGAAGACCGCGATCTCCGACCTCGAGGTGGAGAGCCGCGAGGTGCAGGGCCACATGTGGCACTTCAAGTACCCGCTCGCGGGCGGCGAGACCTACACCTACGTCGAGCGCGACGCCGACGGGACCGTGACCCTCGAGGAAGAGCGCGACTACATTTCGATCGCCACCACCAGGCCCGAGACGATGCTGGGCGACGGCGCGGTGGCGGTCCACCCGTCGGACGCACGCTATGCGCCGATCGTGGGCAAGCTGTGCGAAATCCCGGTGGGCCCGAAGGAGCACCGCCGGCTGATCCCGATCATCACCGACGAGTACCCCGATCCCGACTTTGGCAGTGGAGCGGTGAAGATCACCGGCGCGCACGACGAGAACGACTACGGCGTGGCGCAGCGTGGCGGCATCCCGATGTACCGCCTGATGGACGAGGTCGCCGCGATGCGGACCGACGGCGCATCCTATGCCGAAGCCGCCGCGCGCGCCGGCGAGATTGCGCAGGGTGCATCGTTCGACGCCAAGGAGATCGACGCGCTCAACCTCGTCCCCGACGAATACCGCGGGCTCGACCGTTACGAGGCGCGCAAGCGCGTCGTGGCCGACATCGACGCCGAGGGCCTGATGCTCGGCATCGAGGACAAGGTCATCATGCAGCCCTTCGGCGACCGCGGCGGCGTGGTGATCGAACCGATGCTGACCGACCAGTGGTACGTCGACGCCAAGACGCTCGCGCAAGCGCCGATCGAGGCGGTGAAAGACGGCCGGATCGAGATCGTCCCCAAGACCTGGGAAAAGACCTTCTTCAACTGGATGGAGAACATCCAGCCGTGGTGCGTCAGCCGCCAGCTATGGTGGGGCCACCGCATCCCTGCGTGGTACGACGCCGACGGTAAGTGCTACGTGGCCGAAACCGAGGAGGCCGCGCAGGCGCTCGCCGGTGCGGGCGTGGCTCTGACCCGCGACGAGGACGTTCTCGACACGTGGTTCTCCTCCGCGCTGTGGCCCTTCGCCACGCTCGGCTGGCCGGAACAGACCGACCTCGTCGCCCGCCACTACCCCAACGACCTGCTGATCTCGGGCTTCGACATCCTGTTCTTCTGGGACGCGCGGATGGCGATGCAAGGGATGCATTTCATGCAGGAAGTGCCGTGGAAGCGGCTCTACCTCCACGGGCTCGTGCGTGCGGCGGACGGGGCGAAGATGTCCAAGTCCAAGGGCAACGTGGTCGATCCGCTGGGCCTGATCGACCGCTTCGGCGCCGACGCGCTGCGCTTCTTCATGTGCGCCATGGAGAGCCAGGGCCGCGACGTGAAGATGGACGAGAGCCGGGTCGAGGGATACCGCAACTTCGCGACCAAGCTGTGGAACGCGACCCGCTTCTGCCAAGCCAACGGCATCGGCGCATCGCAGACGCTCCACGCGCCTGAGGCCACGCAATCCGTCCACAAATGGATTATCGGAGAAGTCGTTGCAACTCAGGTGGCCGTGGACAAGGCAATGTCCGATTTACGGTTCGACGCGGCTGCAGGAGCGATCTACCGCTTTGTTTGGGATACCTTCTGCGATTGGTATCTCGAGTTCGTAAAGGGCTATTTTTCCGCTGAGAAGCAGGAGGGAATAGCTCCTGAAGCCATGACAAACAGAAAAATGCGAGCTGAAGAATCCCGAGTCGTCACCGCTTGGGTTCTCGATCAGATTCTCGTGATGCTGCATCCATTCATGCCATTCATAACTGAGGAGCTGTGGCACGCGCAGGGCGAGCGACCCTACGAGCTGATTATTGCTCGCTGGCCGGAAACCAACGCAGAAATTGACGAAGCGGCTGCACTTGAGATTCGCTGGCTTATAGAAACGATCCGCGATGTTCGATCTGCTCGAGCGTTACTCAATGTCCCTCCTAGCGCACGTCCCACAATGGAAGTTTACGAGCAATCCAATCAGGTAAGTGATTACCTCTATAACAATCAGGCGTCTTTTATGCGCCTAGCGCGTGTTCGCTTGTTATTTCCGCAAGGCGGACGAGGAACTGACCCCCTTTGGAATCAAGTGCAAACTCGGCGAGCACGTAAAGGTGCAATTCTAATCGAGCGAGAAGGTTTCGCGGCGAATATACCGGTGGCGGAATACATCGACATCGAGGCCGAAAAGGCGCGGCTGGCGAAGGCGCTCGCGACATCCGAAAAGGAAGCGGCATCGCTTGCCGGACGGCTCGGCAACGCGAGCTTCGTCGAGCGCGCCAAGCCCGAAGCGGTCGAAAAGGCCCGCGCCGACCACGCGCACCACGCGGCCGAGGCGGAACGATTGAAAGCGGCACTGGCGCGGCTGGGCTGAGGCGTTTTCCTACACGCGAGGAATGTGCCAAGGGTCTGGGATGACCACCGCCCTTCCTTTCGCGAGCTCTTCTTTCCACGAGCACGGTCCGCTCTACACGTTGGAAGTGGAAATTGGTGTATACTTCGTGTCACCTTCCGGCGCCTGACGGCAGGCGATGACCGACCTCGTCCTCGCCACCGACGACGCCGGCCATCCGGAAATCTTCGCCTCGCTACAGGGCGAAGGTCCATCGGCGGGCCAGCCTTGCGCGTTCATCCGGCTGTCGCGCTGCAACCTCGCCTGTGTCTGGTGCGACACCGCCTACACCTGGCGGTTCGAGGGGGATGAGCGCCCGCATCGCGACGGCGTGGTGTTCGACCGCAAGGCGAACCAGTTCGCGCTCTCGCCGGAGGACGCGGCGCGCGCGATCGCCGCGCTCCCGCCGCGCCGCCTCGTCGTGACCGGAGGGGAGCCGCTGCTACAGGGCGCGGCACTGGCCGAACTTGCCGCCCTGCTGCCCGACTTCGCGATCGAGGTCGAGACCAACGGAACCGTTCCGCCCCATGCCGGGTTCGACGCCTTCGTGGACCACTACACCGTCAGCCCCAAGCTCGCCCACAGCGGCAACGCGGCGAGCCTTGCGTTGCCGCCCGAGCGGTTGGCTGCATGGGCGCAAAACCCGCGCGCGTGGTTCAAGTTCGTCGTGGCGAGACCCGCCGACGTCACGCAGGTCCTCGCGCTGCAGGCGGCATTCGGTATCGCGGGATCGCGGATCTACCTGATGCCCGAGGGCACCGACAGCGCCGCGCTGCGCACCCGCGAACGGTGGCTCGCCCCGCTCTGCGTCGAGCAAGGCTACCGCCTGTCGGATCGCCTGCACATCCATCTCTACGGCGACACCCGCGGAACATGAGCGAGGCCGACCTGCCCCTTGAGCCGGTCCCCGCCCGCCAGCCGGGCCAGCGGCGCGACCTGACCAGCGGTCCGGTCATGCGCACGCTGATCCTGTTCGCGCTGCCGACGCTGGGATCGAACCTGCTCCAGTCATTGAACGGCACGGTCAATTCGATCTGGGTCGGGCGGCTGATCGGCGAGGCGGCGCTCGCCGCGACCGCCAACGCCAACCTTATCATGTTCCTGACCTTTGCCGGGGTGTTCGGCTTCGGCATGGCGGCGACGGTCAAGATGGGCCAGTTCTTCGGCGCGGGGGACGAGGACGCCGCCCGGCGCACTTTCGGCAGCGCGGTGGGGCTGTGCCTGGTCCTGTCTCTGCTGGTCGCAGGCCTCGGCTGGGTCTTCGCGCCCGCCTTGCTCGACCTGCTCGGCACCCCCGGAGAAGGCTACACGCTCGCGCTCGATTACCTGCGGATCATCTTCGTCGCGGTGCCATCGAGCATGGTCACGGTGATGATCGCGATGGGCCTGCGCGGAGCGGGCGATTCGCGCACGCCGTTCCTGTTCATGGCATTGACCGTCTTGCTCGACGTGATCCTCAATCCGCTGCTGATAGCAGGAGTGGGTCCGTTTCCGGCAATGGGAATCGCCGGGTCCGCCATGGCGACCGCGATCGCCGGGTACGTCTCGCTCGCCGCGATGGTCGTCTATCTCTACGCACGCGACCTGCCGCTGCGCCTGCGCGGGCGGGAGCTTGGCTACCTCGTGCCGCGCCGGGCTGAACTCGGCTACATCGTTGGTAAGGGCTTTCCGATGGGCGCGCAGATGCTGCTCGTCTCGTCCGCAGGGATCGTCTTCATCGGGTTGGTCAACCGCGAAGGACTGCTGGCGGCGGCCGCCTATGGCGCGTCGTTGCAGCTGTGGACCTATATCCAGATGCCCGCGATGGCGATCGGCGCGGGCGTGAGCGCGATGGCGGCGCAGGCGATCGGCGCGGGCCTCCCCGAACGGCTCGACAGGATCAGCCGCGCGGGCGTTACCGCCAACCTGGTGATGACGGGGGTTATCACCGCGTTGCTTCTGCTGTTCGACCGGGCGGCGCTGGTGCTGTTTCTCGGCCCCGACAGTCCCGCGGTTCCGCTCGCGCGCCACATCCAGTTCCTTGCCAGCTGGAGCTTCATCCTGTTCGGCGTCACCATCGTGCTGTTCGGCACCATGCGCGCGGGTGGCGTGGTGTGGGTGCCGCTGGTGGTGCTGGGCATCTCGCTGTTTCCCGCGCGCCTCGGCTTCTACTACGCGCTCGAGCCGGCGTTGGGACAGGACGCGCTGTGGCTGTCGTTCCCCGCAGGATCGATCGTCTCGATGACCCTCGCGATCCTGTTTTACCGCCGCAAGGGCTGGCGGGCGCAGGCGCGCGCCATCAGCCCCGAGCGCGCCGCCGAGGAATGCCAGACCGACGGCGACGCCGCCGGCCGCTTCAAGCCGGATATGTAGTTTCTTGTTGGGCCCTCAAGCGCCGGGCGGAGCGCCTCCGCGCTCCTTGGCTTCCGCGCCATAGGGCGCGACGGCCGTTCGGCCTTGCGGCCGCCCTGCGGGCGGCCGTTACTACTTGCCTTGGCTGCGCCAGCGCTGGACGATGCGGTGGACCCGGTCTTCCTCGCCGCCCGACTGGCGCCAGAGTTCGACGAAGCTCGGGTCTTCGGACGCCGGGCGCTTCTGTTCCTCGAGGTTGTCGAACGCTACGCGGATCGGGATCGCGACGCCCTCGCCGCAGATGATGCATTCGCGGTTGCGCAGCGCCGGGATGCTGTCGAGGAAGCCGCGCGCGCCTTCGGGCATCGCGGCCTTCACGAACGCCTGGTCGCGGTCGTTGTTGAGGCGCATCGAGATGATCGTGCCGCACTGCGACAGCACGCCTTCGGCAAGGTCCGAAGGGCGCTGGGTGATCAGGCCCAGGCTGATGCCGTACTTGCGCCCTTCCTTGGCGATGCGGCTGAGGATCGTGCCGACGCTGGAGCCGTCGGCGTTCTTCTCGTTGGGCACGTAGCGGTGCGCCTCCTCGCAGACGAGGAGGATCGGGCGGGTCTTCTCCTCGCGGCCCCAGATCGCGAAGTCGAAGACCAGTCGGCTGAGCACCGCGACCACGGTCGAGGTGATGTCCGACGGCACGCCCGATACGTCGATGATCGAGATCGGCTTGCCGTTCGACGGCATCCGGAAGATCTTGGCGAGGAAGTCCGCCATCGTGTCGCCGACCAGCATGCCCGAGAACATGAACTGGTAGCGCGGGTCGCTCTTCAGTTCCTCGAGCTTGGCCTTGATCCGCTGATAAGGCGCCGTGTTGGTCGCCTTGTCGAGCTTGCCCATCTCGTTCTGGATCTCGTTCGAGAGGTCCGACAGCAGGTAGGGCACCGGCGAATCGACGGTGATCTTGCCCATCGTCTCGGCAAGCCGGTTCTTCTGCCGGGCGCGCAGCAGGCACTTGGCGAGAATGTCGCCATCGATCTGGCGGTCGTTGCCGTTGGTGGTGAGCAGCACCTCGCAGTGCTCCTCGAAGTTCATTAGCCAGTACGGCATCTGCAGGTTGCTGACGTCGAGGATCAGGCCGGTGTTGCGGAACGCCGCCGAGTACTCACCGTGCGGGTCGATCATCAGGATGTGGCCGTCGGGCGCCGCATCGCAGATGCGGTGGAGGATCAGCGCGGCGCTGGTCGACTTGCCGGTACCGGTCGAGCCGAGCAGCGCGAAGTGCTTGCCGAGCAGCGCGTCGACATAGAGCCCCGCGCGAATGTCCTTGGTGGGGTAGACGGTGCCGATCTGGATGCCCGACCGCCCGTCGCCGGCGTAGATCTGGCGGAGGTCTGCGGTGGTCGCAGGATAGATCAACGCACCCGGTATCGGATAACGCGTCACGCCGCGGCGGAAGCTGCTGATTCGCCCCGTCAGCTTTTCCTCGGAGCCCTCGCCCAGGAAATCGATGTTGGCGACGACCCCGCCGCCGCGCCGGTCCTGCCTCTGGTTGCGCACGCTGGCGAGCAGCCACGAGTTGCCGACGCGGATCTTGATCTGGCTGCCGACCTGTCCGGCAAGCGCGACCGAAGGATCCTCGTCCTCCATGCACTCGTTCAGGCGTTCGAGGTCGAGCGCGATCTGCGATCCGGATCCGGCGATCTCGAGGATCACGCCGATCGGCTGGGTCGCATTGTCGGCGGGCACGGCCTTCGCAGCGGGCGCACTGCCGTCCGCCGGCTCGAAGTTGCCGAAGCTCTGCCTGTCGAGATCACCCATCGTTCGCTACGCCCCAATCCAAAGTCGCGCGTACCTTGGCGCAGCGCGGTTAAGATCGGGTCAACGATATTGGGCAGGCGTCGTCAGATGAGCGCAAAGAGACGCCCTGCAATCCAGCCCATGCCGACCGACAGGGCGACCGCGAGCAGGCCGTAGAGGAACGACTGGTTCTGCGCGAAGATCTCCACGAACCGCTCGAAGCCCGCCTTTTGCACCTCGACCTCGGCGATGGCGGAAGCGACCACCCGCCCCTGGCTGACCGCGAATGTCTCGGCGGTGTAGGTGCCGGTCACCACGTTCGATGGCAGCGAGATGCGCGCCTGGTAGAGCACCTTTTCGCGGATCTGCACCCCGCGCATGTCCTCCTTGTAGAGACCCTGTCGCTGCTTGAGATCGACCAGCCCTGACGAAAACCGCTCCTGTTCCACCGGGTCGATTTCACCAGTGGGCGACAACTGGATGAAGCGGGTGCCGAACTCGTAGATCGCGGCGGTCTTCTCGTCGACGATCTCGGCTACGGGGCGCGAAGCGGCGACCGCGAAGTACGACGGCGCCGAACGGAAATCGGTGCTGGCGGCGTTGATCCACATGCCGCCCACTTTGTCCTTCTCGCGCAGCCGGATCGCCTGCGAAGGCCCCTTGAGCACGACCACCACGTCGTAGCCGCGCGGGGAGCGGGTGCCCGACGGGTCGAGGATGGCCCCGAACAGCAGGAGTTCGGTACCGGTGAACCCCTGGCGAACCTGCACCGTGTGCTGGCTCACCTCGGGCACAAGCACCGGATCGCGCTGCGCCGCGGCGGGCTGAGCCGAGGCCAGCAGCAACCCTGCGACGAGGAACAGCCACCGCATCAAAGCGGGTTCACCGTATAGATTTCGTCGGGCCGCACCCCGAGACCCCACAGCATCCGCAGTGCGATCAGGAGGACGATCGAGGCGAGGACGAGGCGCAGCACCTCTGGCTTGGCCTTCTGCGCGAGCTGCGTGCCGATCTGCGCGCCCGAGACGGATCCGAGCAGCAGCAACGCCGCAAGCACCACATCGACCGCTTTCGTGGTCAGCGCGTGCATCATCGTGGTGACCATCGTCACGAACAGGATGTTGAACAGGCTGGTGCCGACGACCACCCCTGCACTCATGCCGAGGATGTAGAGCATCGCGGGCACAAGGATGAAACCCCCGCCCACTCCCATCAACATCGTGAGAATGCCAACCCCCACACCGAGGATCAGCGGCGCGAGCGGGGAGATGTAGAGGCCGGAACGATAGAACCGCCAGCGCAGCGGCAGCGCGGCGACAAGGGGGTGATGCCGCCGCTTGGCGATGCGCGGGCTCTCCCCCGCCTTGGTCGCCTTGATCGCGCCCCATGCTTCGATCGCCATCAGCGTGCCGATCGTGCCCAACATCACGACGTAGAGGATCGAGATCACGGTATCGATCTGGCCGATCGACTGGAAGAAGCGAAACAGCAGCGCGCCGATCGCACTGCCGAGCGCACCGCCGACAACGGTCACTCCGCCCATCTGGTAGTCGACGCCGCCGCGGCGGTTGTGGGCGAGTACGCCCGATACGCTGGCCCCAGTCACCTGCGTGGCTGCCGAGGCAGCAGCAACCGTGGGCGGCACCCCGTAGAAAATAAGCAGCGGGGTCGTCAGGAACCCGCCGCCGACGCCGAACAGGCCCGACAGCACGCCAGTAAGCGCCCCGAGAAGGACGATGACCAGCCCGTTGACCGACAGGTTGGCGATCGGAAGGTACACGTCCATGCGGCGGGCTTACGCAAATGGTGCCGCGGTTTAAAGGTGCGCCGCCCTAGAATCCGGTCGACAGCGTGACCGCCACTCCGTTCTCCGGCCGCGCGTTACCCAGCACCCTGATCCGGTAATCGACCGCGATCCGACTCGCTGTTCCGCCGAGGTCGAGCGCCACGCTGGCCGTCGGCCCGACATCGAGGCGACCGGCAAACTTCTGCGCCCCGCCCCAAGCGCCCGCGCCGACTTGGACTCGTGCCGATCCCGCCGACGCTAGCGCCCGCTCGACACGCAACTGGCCATCGACGAATGGCGTCGCGTAGCGGCCACCGACCCAGCCGGCCTGACCATACGTCTCCGCGCTGAACCCGAGCGGCAGCGCGACAGGTGCAAGTTCGGCAATCGCGGCCACTGCCGGTCGCACCGACGTTTCGCCCGCGATACGGGTCACCCGCGCCTCGCCCTGGAGGCGGACGGGCACGCCGGGGATGGGGCGCCCACCGATTCCGAGCGCGACGTCCCCTTGCGCGGGCCGTGCTGGTGCGTGGATGGCGCGGAGGTATGCCTGCGGTCGGTATTCGCTCGTGCCCAGGTCGGCCCGAAGCACTATCCCGCCCTGCGTACCGCCATAGGCCAATGCGGGTGCCGCGCCCGCCGCCACCCTTGGCAGTCCGCTGCCCGGTCTCCACGCGTACCACGCATCGACGTGCCAGCCTCGCTGGCGAAGCGGCGCATATCCTGGCGGCAATTCAACGGTCGTAGGGACGGCGATTGCGGTGGCAGGCGGGCGGCCGTCTTGGGGACTGGGAAAGACGAAGATAGACGCTTCGGATGCCGTAGGCGGTCCTGCATAAGTTCCGATGGGCCGCAGCGCGAGATGACTTACAACTGCAGCGGTGGCCTCTCGAGGCGCGAGCTTCGACGCCATGCGCGTTTCTGGATCCGGCGATGATGTCCCCGGGTTCGTAAGACTGACAGGCGCCCAGAGGTCGGATGGAACCGGCCTGTCGAACCGAACCGCCGCCTCGGCCCCCGGCATGCCTTCGGGATAGATCGGGGTTTCCCACGTCAGCGCGCGGCCGCCAATCCACAGCATGCCGATGGCGAGCAGGACCACCACCGGCTCACCGCGCCGTCGTTGCAGGGGTGCGTCGGTCATGCGCCGAAACTGGTGTTCCGGCGTATCGCGGGGTGGACCGTGTGCAAGGTCTTGTCCCACTCCGGCTCACGACCGCGCAGCGTGCGGATATAGTCGAGGAACGCCCGCCGTCCGGCGAGGATGGTGATCGTATTGGCGATGGGAATCCGCAGCACAGCGCGCACGCCCTCGAGCCAGCCATATTCGCGCGCGGTGAAGGCGAAACGCCAGACGCCGCGCCATACAAAACTGAGCGTATTCGCCGCGATCAGCGCCGTCATTACCGGAGTGATTTCTAGGGATGGTGCAAAGCCCGCATGGTGCGCAAGCCAACCGACCGAGGCCAGCACCACGAGGAAATACGCGACCGCCAGAACAAGCGCGGTCAGCGGGCCGCGCCGGTCGCGAAGGCGCATCCACAGGTCGGCCGGCTGGCTGCTCCAGCCGAGCCGGTCCCACGACTGGAGCGCGATGCCATGAATCCAGCGGGTCTTCTGCCGCACCGCCCAGTCGAGCCGCGCAGGGAAGCATGCCCGGGTCGCCACGAGGCGACCGTCGTCCCTCCGACACCGAACGAAGCGCGAGCGCCCCCCGAGCGCGGCGATGCCGAGCCCGAGTTCATAATCCTCGGTCAGGCAGTCGGCCGCGAACGGCCCTTCGCTGCCCCGCTTGGTGGCAAGCTGCGCCAGCATCTCGCGCGAGATGCCGCAGCCCACGCCCGCAGTCGGGATGCCTGCGCCAAGCGCATCGCGCACAACGAGACCTTTCGAATGGGCTTCCGCGAACTCCTCGCAATAATGCGACGCGACCCAGCGAGAATCGGTCATTGGCTCGGGCAGGACCGGCAATTGCGCGAGGTCGTAATCACCGATCGCGGCGTCGAGTTGATTGAGGCCCGCGGGATCGACCATGTCCTCGGCGTCCTGCATCACGACCATGCGCGCGCGGCACCCGCCCCGCTCCTCGTCGGCCTCCAGCGCGCGGTAAAGCCGGTTGAGACAATCGGCCTTGGTACTGGGTCCATCGCGGTCGTGGATCACCAGCCGCAGGCGCGGATCGCCGTTAGCCGCGCCGATGACCGCTTCAGCCGTGAGTGGGTCATTGCGATAGGTACCGACGTAGAGTCGCAAGTGCTCCTGGGGCCAGGCGGCGAGCGTGTGGCGGACAGTCGCGCCGATGACCGCAGCTTCGCGCCAGGCCGCGATGAACACTGCCGCTTCGCCGTCGAGCGGTGCCGGAGCGCTCTCCTTGGGGGAGAGCCGCCGTGTCCGTGCCCGCCCGGTGAGCTTGAGCCAGAGCCAGATCGCATCGACAACGAATTCGTCGAGCGCGCCGATGAGGAAGAAAACCCCGGCGAACAGCAGGAACTCGTGCTGCACGAGCACGAGCCATTCACCTGGCGAGTTGAGCCATTCCGGCAATTACGACCCCCGAATTACCCGGGCGCCCGACTATCAAGCGGTTAACGGCAGTGCAACGCCAAATACCGGCGAAGATTAATATTTATTTCACCAGTACCATTACGCCCGATGGGGGCTTTGCTTGACCAAAACGAACGCCCGGGAACTTGCTCCGGTGTCAGCAATCCCATGTATCAGACAGCAGACGGGGTCGAGGCTCATCACTCCGGCCCCGCCCTCATGCCTGTCCTTTGCGCGACGATTCGGCGATCAGGCCGGGCAGCGGCTGTCGCGCGTCGGCGGAGCGCTGGTGCGGGTCTGCCAGCTGCCGTCGGGCGCCTGGTACTTTTCGCCCGGCGCGGTACGCGCGATCGCGAGGCAGCCGGCGGTGAGCGCGTATTCCTCGAGCGTGGCATTCGCCCCGCGCGCCTTATCGGCATAGACCGCGCGGCGCTTGATGTTGATGTCGTTGACGATCCGCTGGAGCTCGGCGTTGCTCGCCCCGACGATGCCGAGATAGCCGTCCATCTTCTCGCCGACCTTGCCGCTCGAACGCGCGGCGTCGTAGGCGGGATCGCGCTGGGCGAGCGCGGGCGCGGCGAGCATGCCGGCGGCGAGGCCGGCAACGGCGATCATGGTCCAGGTCTTGCGCATCAAAAGATGTCCTCGTTCTGATCGATCGTATTGCCCGCGTCTGCCGCGAGCCGGTAGATCACTTCCTGCCGGATGTTGACGTTGAGCTCGATCACGATCGGCTTGTCGGGTGCAGTCACCTGCACGCATCCCCCGATCGCCACCGTTCCCAGCATCGCCAGCGGCAGCGCCCTTGCCATACGAGCCATGCGACGTTCCCCCATCATGGGAGCGATTGTCGCAAGCGCGCGGGCGCGGGTCAATTCGGTTCGGATCATGGCTTTTTCTCGCTTTCCGAGGTCTGAACGGGCGGTTGGCCCGGGATAATGTCGGCGGGGGTGACATCGGGCGGCGGCGGCCCGGTGGTCGCGCGCTGGAGCGCGCGGCCGTCGTCGGTCAGCAGCCCCAGTTCGCGCGGATCACGCACCGAGGCGGGATCGTACATCGACTTGAGCGACGTGATCAGCTGGTAGAACTGAGCGGTGATGTTGAGGTTGAAGCGGATCGGCAGGTTTTCGAACCGGCGGGTGATGAAATTGCGCTTGGCATTGGCGCCCTGCTTGACCCCGTCGAAGCGCACCTTGGTGACGATCTCGCCGGTGAGGTTGCCGTTCATGGTCACGAGCATCTGCTGGTAGTCGAGCGATTTCAGCGCATCGAAGGCGAAGTTCGCCATCGTGCCCAGGTCTTCGCGCGTAAGCTCGCCGACATAGGAGACGTTGCCGCCCGGCGGGCGGGCGATGAGGGTGCCGTCCTCGATTCGCCCATTGCCATTGGTGTCGAACACGATCGGCATTGAGCCGTCGAAGATACCGGTCGCCGCGATGTTGGGCAGTTCCATCCGCGCGACGAACTCGGCTGCATCCAGCCCCTCGATCTCGAAGACGTAGCGCCGTTCCTCGCTGGTCCCGAGGTTGAGCGAGGTCGACCGCAGGGTGATGGTGCCGCCCATGAACGGCCAGGTCGCGCCTTCGACCGCGAGGAACTGCCCGTCGCGTAGCGAGAACACGAGCTCGCCGTCGAGCACCTCGATCCCCGGATTGACCGAGGCGATACGGATGCGCTGGTTCGGCGCGGTGGTCAGCGCGAGCAGGTCGGTGAACTCGACCGTACCGCTCGCGCCCTTCACAGGACCGAAGGCGGCGGCGAAATCGAGGCTGTCGCTTGAGAAAGAGCCGCGGCTGGTGACGCCGCGTTCCGACCAGTCGATGCGGCCGGTGCCGCGCACGGTTCCGCTGGTATTGGCGACGACGCCCAGCGCCAAGGGCGTGAGCGTGTCCGGTTGCAGGCTCCTGTCGAACAGCAGGCCGTCGACGGTGAGGTCGGAGTGCCCCGTCCCGCTCGCGAGGTTGTGGACGATCGCGACGTCGGTCACTTCGCGCCGGGTCGCTGGTTCGAGCAGGCTCGCCTCGGCGCGGATCACGTTATTGCGCAATGTGAGCGTGCCGCCTTCGGACACGAGCGGGTTGAAGCGCGGGGTTGCCTGCCGATCGACCAGCCGGAATCGAGCGTCGCTTATGCCGAGCACCCCGCCCGCATAGCGCCAGTTCCCCGATGTGTTCTCGAGGTTCATCGGCACCTGGAACAGGCGAATGTCGGCGTTGTCGAACTTGCCCGCGATCTCGCGTCCGAAGGTCGCGGTGACATTGGAGATGCGGAACGTGCTCGCGGTCGCTGCCGGACCCAAGCTGACATCGACCGCCTTCGCGCTCAACGCGCCGGGATAGGCGAACCCAACCGCGCCGCTGCGCAGGCGGATGGGCGTGGCGGCGAGCCGTCCGGCGAGGTCGAGCGACGGGGCACCTGCGGCTATGCGCAGGCCCCGCCCGTCCTGCCGCACGATCGGCTGGCCGCGCGTCGGGCACAGCGTCAACCCGCGCCGCTCGAGCGTGAGCGATGCCACCGCGAGGCTGTCGAAGCGCACGTCGATGCAGCGGTTCCATAGCGCCAACCCGCCGCGCAGGGAGAAGCTGCCGCTGATCGGCAGGGCGAGGTTGCGGGTCGAACCGCCAGGCAGCGGTCCGCTCGCGAGCGCCCGGCCGGAGAAGCCGAGCGCGCCACCCGGTGCCTGGGCAAGGACGAGTTCGGGGATCGCCAGCTTGCTACCGCCCGCCAAATACTCCGCCATACGCAGCCGCAGCACCGCATTGCCCGCCGGCGCGCGTTCCATGCGACCGACGATCCGCGGCAGGCCCGCGCCGCCGGTCGAAAGATTGCCCGCGATGCGCGGCGCGCCGCTGCCGGTCGCGGTCACCTGAACGCGGCTGAGCGCTAGCAGCGCATCGCCGCTACCGCCCCGCAAGGTCGCTTCGGGAATCTGGAGGCTGGTCACCTCACCCGTCCGCCGCGCGGAAAGCGACGCGACGAGGCTGCTCGCGCGGCTTTCCCGCGCCAGGGCGCCGCGCGCCTGTTGAAGCAAGGGCGCGAACAGCGTGCCTTGCGCCGACTGCACCGCGCTCGCCAGCATCCGGTCGAGACCGTCACCCACCCGCACGCCGTTGCCTTCGACGTCGGACTGCAGTTCGATCGATGCGAAATTGTCGCGGCCTCGCAGCGTTCCCTCGGCGGTCAACAGCGCCGCCTGCGCCTGCGGGTGCGCGAACCCCCTAGCTGCAAGCGAGTAGCGCGCGGTGAGCGCCTTGTCCCGCCAGGTCGCGCGCAGAGATCCGTTTACGCCGTTCGCCTGCATGCCGGCAGCGCCGAGCGCACCTGTGGCAATCCGTCCATCGCCCTCGACCCCGGCGAAATCCTTGTCGGCGGTCACGTCGAGCGCGATCGCTGCGTCGCGCAGCCGCAAGTTGCTTGCCGGGCAATCGAGCTGCCGCATCCGCAGCGGCCCCGCGATCGTCGGCTTGCCGAGCGCGGTCGTGACCTTGCCATACAGCGTCGTCCCGCGCGCCGCGCATCCACCACCGTCGAGCGTGGGCGCAGCGACCGCGAGCACACCCGCGAACCCGCTGTCGATCCGCCCGGTGCCATCGGCCTTGATGCCGAGCGGGCCCCAGTCGCTTTCGATCAGGCTCCGGCCATCGACCAGCCGAACGTCGAGCCGGGGCAGGCCCGGAGGCTCGCCGGTGTCGCGAAACAGCGCCTTGTCGAGCGTACCGAAGCTGAGCTTGCCGCCGCGCAGCGTGCCGAAGAGCCGAGGGCGAACCAGCGTGATCCGCCCCAGAGTCGGCGTGCCAAGGCGATAGCGGATGGCGACCTCGGCCCGCTCGACCGTCAGGTCCGGCTTGGCCGGATCGCCGACGACTATATTTGTGAGAACTTGCTTGTCGGGCCCGATATGCTCGATCGTATACGTCGCGGGGATGTCGTACTGGCGCAGTTGGCCTTCGATGAAATTGCCCGCGATGCGCTCGCGCGAGAACCACACGATCGCGAGTGCAACGACGATCGCGATTGCCAGGACGGCGAACACGCGCGGCCAGCGGCGGCGGGCCGCGGCCGGCGCTAGCGTTTCAAGCATGTCCTCGCCGTCGGCCATCGACCCCACTTGCGCGTGCTGCCGCCCGGAGGCAATGCGCTTATCGTTCAACGCGATGGCGGGGGAAAGGTTGCCGCAGGCTGAAGGCGAGAGCGGAGGAGGAGCACCCGACGACAGTCGGTCGGGCCACCGTGCGCGCCTGCGGCAGCGACTGCTGAACGGCGGCGCGGAAGCGCTCGCCGATTACGAAGTGCTCGAATTCCTGCTCTTCGCTGCCAACCCGCGGGGCGATACCAAGCCGCTTGCAAAAGCGCTGCTCGCGCGGTTCGGCGACCTGAATGCGGTGCTCAACGCCGAGCCCGGTGCCTTGCAGCAGGTCAAGGGCATGGGCGAAGGCGGCGCGGCAGCTCTGAAGGCGGTCGCGCTCGCCGCGCGTCGGATGGCGCGACGGCAGGTCGAGGACAAGCCGGTGCTGGGAAGCTGGCAGGCGCTGATCGACTACCTGACGATCGACATGGCGCACCTGACCGTCGAGCGCGTCCGCGTTCTCTACCTGGACACCCGCAATCGCCTCATCACCGATCATCACGTCGGCGACGGTTCGATCGACGAGGCGGCGATTCACCCGCGCGAGGTGGTGCGCAAGGCGCTCGACGTGGGCGCGACCGCGCTGATCCTCGTCCACAACCATCCGAGCGGCAACCCGGAGCCGAGCCGCGCCGACATCGACATCACCCGCCGCATTGCCGAAGCGGGGCGTTTGCTCGGCATCGTCGTCCACGATCACGTGATCATCGGGCGTCAGGGGCACGTGAGTCTCAAGGCCAAGGGGTTGATCTGACGGGCCGGCACCCCTAGCCGCTCCGGCACATCCCCCACCGGAGTCGAACATGGTCCCCCGCTACGCCCGCCCTGCCATGACCGCGATCTGGGAGCCTGAGGCACGCTACGGCATCTGGTTCGAGATCGAGGCCCACGCCACCGAGAAACTCGGCGAGCTTGGCGTCGTACCGCCCAGCGCGGCCAAGGCGCTGTGGGGCTGGTGGGCGACGAATCCGAAGATCGACGTCGCCGCGATCGACGCGATCGAGGCGGTGACCAAGCACGACGTGATCGCTTTCCTCACGTGGGTCGCCGAGCAGGTCGGCGATGAAGCGCGCTTCATGCACCAGGGCATGACCAGTTCCGATGTGCTCGACACGACGCTGTCGGTCCAGCTCGCCCGCGCGAGCGACTTGCTGATCGAGGACCTCGACCAGCTCCTCGCCGCGATCAGGCGCCGCGCGGAAGAGCACAAGTACACCCCAACCATCGGCCGCAGCCACGGCATCCACGCCGAACCGGTGACCTTCGGGCTCAAGCTGGCGCAGGCCTATGCCGAGTTCGACCGCTGCCGCGCGCGTCTCGTCGCCGCGCGGGAAGAGATAGCCACCTGCGCGATAAGCGGCGCGGTGGGCACTTTCGCCAACATCGACCCTGCCGTCGAGGAGCATGTCGCGGAGAAGCTCGGCCTTGCGATCGAGCCGGTCAGCACGCAGGTGATCCCGCGCGACCGCCACGCGATGTTCTTCGCGGTTCTCGGCGTGATCGCCAGCTCGATCGAGCGGCTCGCGATCGAGGTGCGGCACCTCCAGCGCACCGAAGTGCTCGAGGCGGAGGAATACTTCTCGCCCGGGCAGAAGGGCTCGTCGGCCATGCCGCACAAGCGCAACCCGGTGCTGACCGAGAACCTGACCGGCCTCGCCCGGATGGTTCGCAGCGCGGTCGTGCCCGCGATGGAAAACGTCGCGCTGTGGCACGAACGCGACATCAGCCACTCCTCGGTCGAGCGGTTCATCGGCCCCGATGCCACGATCACGCTCGACTTCGCGCTCGCGCGGCTGACCGGAGTGATCGACAAGCTGCTCGTCTACCCCGAACGGATGCAGAAGAACCTCGACCGGATGGGTGGCCTCGTCCATTCGCAGCGGGTGCTGCTGGCGCTGACGCAGGCCGGGGTGAGCCGCGAGGACAGCTACCGCCTCGTCCAGCGCAACGCGATGAAGGTGTGGGAGTCGGACGGCGCGCTGTCGCTGCTCGACCTGCTCAAGGCCGATGACGAGGTCACCGCCGCGCTCTCGGCGGAGGAGCTCGAGGACAAGTTCGACCTCGGATATCATCACGCGCACGTCGATACGATTTTCAGCCGCGTGTTCGGGTGACGGGACCCGCCCTTCCCTTGGCCCGTTATCGCGGTTAAGCCGACTTAACGGCAACAAGGGGAACGCGCCGCCATGCAGATCATCCGCACCATCGTCTGGGTCGTGCTACTCATGCTGCTGCTCGGCTTCAGCTTCTTCAACTGGAAGCCGGTCGAGGTGCAGATCTGGGACAACCTGATCCTCGAGACCAAGGTGCCCGCGCTGGTCATCGTCTCGTTCCTGCTCGGCCTGATTCCGATGTGGTTGATCCACCGCGGGGTGAAGTGGCGGTTGGAGCGGCGGATCGCAGGGCTCGAAACGGCTGGGCGCAACGCCGCGCTGGCCAACACGCCGCCACCTCCGGTTGCCGAGCCCGTAGTCGCTCCGACCGCCGCCGCCGAACCGCTCGCACCCGAAGCGCCGGTCGCCGGCGCGCCGAAGCCGCGCGACGAAATCCTCAAGTGACCAACCCGATCTACCTTGCGCTCGACCTGCCGCGACTGGACGACGCCAAGGCGCTTGCCACCAGGGTCAAGGCACACGTCGGCGGGATTAAACTGGGCCTCGAGTTCTTCTGCGCGCACGGGCACCACGGCGTGCGCGAGATCGCCCATGTCGGCCTGCCGATCTTCCTCGACCTCAAGCTCCACGACATTCCGAACACGGTCGCCGGCGCGATGCAGTCGATCCACGTGCTCGAACCGGCGATCGTCACCGTCCATGCTTCGGGCGGGCGCGCGATGATGGAGGATGCCAAGGCGGCCGCTGGCGAGCACTGCAAGGTCGTCGCCGTCACCATGCTTACCAGCCTCGACGAACGCGACCTGATGCGCACCGGCGTAGAGGGCTCGGCGCACGACCAGGTCATGCGCCTAGCGGAGCTTGCCGAAGCGGCAGGCCTCGACGGGATCGTCTGCTCGGGCAAGGAAGTGGGCGCGGTCCACAAGCAGTGGAAGAACGGCTATTTCGTGGTTCCCGGGCTGCGCCTTCCCGAAGGCAACGTGGGCGACCAGAAGCGTGTCGTCACCCCGCGTCAGGCGCGCGACGACGGCGCGAGCGTGCTGGTGGTCGGTCGCCCGATCAGCCGCGCCGACGATCCGGTGATGGCCGCGCGCGCGATCGAGGCGACGCTCTGACGCCATGAGCCGGACGCTGGTCAAGGTATGCGGGTTGAGCTCGCCCGAAGCGATCGACGCCGCGGTGGACGCGGGCGCGGATTACATCGGGCTCGTCCACTTCGAAAAGTCGCCGCGCCACGTCACGCTCGAAGAGGCGAAACGGCTGCGCGCGCGCGTGCCGCTCGAAACGAAGGTCGTCCTGCTGCTCGTCAACATGCAGCCGATCCCCACCGCGCAGGCGGTCGACGCGGTGCGGCCCGACGTGGTGCAGTTTCACGGCAGCGAAACCGCGCAGTGGCTCGCCATGCTCAAGCAGGCGGTGCCGCAGCAAATCTGGAAGGCGGTCGGCGTGAAGAACGCGCAGTCGCTGACCGACGTCCTCCGCTTCAAGGGCGCGGTCGACCGGCTGCTCTACGACGCCGCGCCGGGCGTGCTGCCGGGCGGCAACGGCCTCGCGCTCGACTGGTCGCTGCTGACGAATTTTCGCCACGAGATTCCCTGGGGATTGGCGGGCGGGCTCAACGCCGACAACGTGGCCGAGGCGATCCGCGTGACAAACGCACCGCTGGTCGATGCATCGAGCGGCCTCGAAAGTGCTCCGGGGGTGAAAGACCCCGGCAAAATCCGCGCGTTCGTGCAGGCCGCTAAAGCCGCCTAAAGACAATCCTGTCTCGACTCGGCCGCGCACCGGCGGCAAGGGAACGCGCGATGGCAACCAGTCCCAACTCCTTCCGCAATATGCCTGACGAGCGCGGGCACTTCGGCGATTACGGCGGGCGCTACGTCGCCGAAACGCTGATGCCGCTGATCCTCGAGCTTGAGAGCGCCTATCGCGCGGCCAAGGCCGATCCGGCCTTCGCTGCGCAGTTCGATGATCTGCTCGAACACTACGTCGGCCGCCCCAGCCCGCTCTACTTCGCCGAGCGGCTGACCGAGGCATTGGGCGGAGCGCAGGTGTGGTTCAAACGCGACGAGCTCAACCACACGGGCGCGCACAAGATCAACAACTGCATCGGCCAGATTCTGCTCGCGATCCGCATGGGCAAGACGAAGATCATCGCCGAGACCGGCGCGGGCCAGCACGGGGTCGCCACCGCCACCGTCTGCGCGCGGTTCGGGCTACCCTGTACGATCTTCATGGGCGCGACCGACGTCAGTCGCCAGCAGCCCAACGTCTTCCGAATGAAGCTGCTCGGCGCGGAGGTGATCCCGGTCACCAGCGGCGCGGCGACGCTGAAGGACGCGATGAACGAAGCGCTGCGCCACTGGGTCGCGAACGTCGAGGACACGTTCTACATCATCGGCACCGCTGCCGGCCCGCATCCCTATCCCGAACTGGTGCGCGACTTCCAATCGGTGATCGGCAAGGAGGCGCGCGCACAGATGCTCAGTCGGACCGGCCGCCTGCCCGACCTGCTGGTCGCGGCGATCGGCGGCGGCAGCAACGCGATCGGGCTGTTCCACCCGTTCCTCGACGATGCCGACGTGAAGATGCTCGGCGTCGAGGCGGCGGGGCACGGGCTTGACAAGCAACACGCCGCGTCGCTGGCCGGAGGCGCTCCGGGGGTGCTCCACGGCAACAAGACCTACCTGCTGCAGGACGATGACGGCCAGATCACCGAGGCGCACTCGATCAGTGCGGGGCTCGACTATCCCGGGATCGGGCCGGAGCACGCCTGGCTCAAGGACATCGGCCGGGTCGAATACACCGCGATCAGTGACAATGAAGCGCTTGATGCGTTCCAGTTACTGTGTCGAACGGAGGGTATAATCCCCGCATTGGAACCGTCTCACGCCATTGCCGCCGTCGCCAAGCGCGCGAAGGAGATGGACCGCGACGCGGTGATCCTCGCCAACCTGTGCGGCCGGGGGGACAAGGACATCTTCACCGTGGCGGAGCATCTGGGAGTGGAGATGTGACTAAGCATTGCTGCGAAATGATGCAGTACCATGCTGAGTCGACTTGCGAAGATCATCCCGATCGCTTCGACTGTCCCGACTGCATGGTGCATCGTAGTGACCGTGATGGCAGTTACGGACTTATCATTCTCAATGAAGCTGGTGGCGGAGTGATTTCGATCAGCTTCTGTCCTTGGTGCGGCACAAAACTGCCTGAATGGCAGCCGCTCGATTTGGAGCACGAAGAGTGACCCGCCTCGCCTCCGCCTTTGCCAAAAGCCGCCCGGCATTCGTCGCGTTCATCACTGCGGGGGATGGCGACACCGCGGCCAATCTCGACGCACTGGTCGAAGGCGGTGCGGACGTGATCGAGTTGGGGATGCCGTTCACCGATCCGATGGCCGACGGCCCGGCGATCCAGCTTGCGAACCTGCGAAGCCTCGGCGCGGGAACGACCACGGCCGACGTTTTCGCCATCGCCACTGCGTTCCGTGCGCGCCATCCCGACGTACCGCTGGTGCTGATGGGCTATGCCAACCCGATGGTCCGCCGCGGACCCGAGTGGTTCGCGAGCGCCGCGAAGGCCGCGGGCGTCGACGGGGTGATCTGCGTCGACATTCCGCCCGAGGAAGACGACGCGCTCGGCCCGGCCCTCCGCGCAGAAGGGATCGACCTCATCCGCCTCGCCACCCCGACCACCGACGCCGCACGGCTTCCGACGGTGCTCGAAGGCTCGTCGGGCTTCGTCTATTATGTCTCGGTCGCCGGGATCACCGGGCTGCAGCAGGCCGCCACCGCCTCGATCGAAGGCGCCGTCGCGCGGCTGAAGGCGGCGACCGACCTGCCGATCGCGGTCGGCTTCGGCGTCCGCACGCCCGAGCAGGCATCGGCCATCGCCAAGGTGGCGGACGGCGTCGTCGTCGGCTCGGCGCTGGTCGACCTGTGCGAGAAGCACGGCCCGCAGGCGCCGGAGCACATCCGCGCCCTCGCCGCGTCGATCTCCGAGGCAGTGCATTCGGCCCTCTGACCGGCGGGGATGACGAACTGAAAAATCGCGGCTAGAGGCGCCCCATGTCTTGGCTCAGCCGCGTCCGCAATTCGCTCCCCTTCGTCGCCAAGCGCGAAACCCCCGACAACCTGTGGGTCAAGTGCCCCGGTTGCCAGGAGATGCTCTTCGTCAAGGAGTACGAGGAAAACCTCCACGTCTGCCCGCGCTGCGGCCACCACGGCCGGATCAACGCCGACACGCGGCTCGGCATCCTGCTCGACGCCGGGTTCGACCTGCTGCCGCAGCCGAGCGTGAAGGAAGACCCGCTCAAGTTCCGCGACACCGCGAAATATACCGACCGCCTCAAGAAAGCCCGCGCATCCAACGCGCACCACGACGCGTTCAGCGTCGGCTCGGGCACGATCGACGGGCGTCCGGCGGTCGTCGGGGTGCAGGACTTCACCTTCATGGGCGGTAGCATGGGCATGGCCGTGGGCACCGCGTTCTGTGCCGGAGCCGAGCGCGCGCTGTCGCGCAAATGCCCCTACATCGTCGTCACCGCCGCGGGCGGCGCGCGGATGCAAGAAGGCATCCTGTCCCTGATGCAGATGCCCAAGGCGACCGTGATGACCCGCCGTCTCAAAACCGCGGGCCTGCCCTACATCGTCGTGCTGACCGATCCCACCACCGGCGGCGTCACCGCGAGCTATGCCATGCTGGGCGATGTCCACATCGCCGAACCCGGCGCGCTGATCGGTTTCGCGGGCCAGCGGGTGATCCAGGACACGATCCGCGAGCAGTTGCCCGAGGGCTTCCAGCGCGCCGAGTACCTGCACAAACACGGCATAGTCGACATGGTGGTCGAGCGGAAGGACCTGAAGGGCACGCTCGCCACGCTGATCGACTACCTCGCGCCGAAGAAGGCGGCGTAACTCCCCTCCTGCTTGCGGGAGGGGCCGGGGGTGGGCAAGGCGCAAGCATGAGACCCCTCGCCGACTCTCGCCCACCCCTAACCCCTCCCGCAAGCGGGAGGGGGATTTGAAAGACTTCGCCACCTCCGACCACCCCGCCGTCCAGACGCAGCTCGACCGGCTGGCGAAACTGTCGCTGCCACAGGGGCGCTTCGGGCTGGAGACGATCCGCGCACTGCTCGCCCGGCTCGGCGATCCGCAGCTGCGCCTCCCGCCAACCTTTCACGTGGCGGGGACCAACGGCAAGGGATCGACCTGCGCCTACCTGCGCGCGATCCTCGAAGCCGACGGCACGCAAGTCCACGCCGCGACCAAGCCGCACCTCGTTCGCTACAACGAGCGCATCCGCATCGCGGGAACGCTGATCTCGGACGCAGAGCTCGCCGCGCGGCTGAAGACCGTGCTCGACGCAGGCGAGGATCTGTCACCGAGTTTCTTCGAGGTGACGACCGCAGCGACCTTCCTCGCCTTTGCCGAAACCCCTGCCGATGCCTGCGTGATTGAGGTCGGACTCGGCGGGCGCTTCGATGCGACCAACGTGCTCGAACCCGGAGTCCTCGCCGCCTGCGGCATCGCCAGCCTCGGCATCGACCACGAAGCCTTCTTGCTCGCGCCAGAGGAGGGCGTGCCGACCGAGCCGATCGAGCGGATCGCGTTCGAAAAGGCAGGCATCGCGCGCCCCGGCGTGCCGCTCGTCACGCAGGCCTATTCGAAAGAGGTCACCCGCACGGTGATCGAACAGGCTATGATCGCGGGCGCGCGTCCGGCCATCAGGGGCCTCGACTGGTTCGCGGACGTGGGCGAAACCATCGCCTATCGCGACCGGCACGGTGAGCTCGACCTTCCACTGCCCCAGCTCCCCGGCGCGCACCAGGCGGACAACGCCGCGCTCGCGGTGGCGATGCTGCGGCACCAGTCGGTCGTGCAGGTTTCGCCCGAGGCAATGGCAATGGGTATCCGCGCCGCTCGCTGGCCCGCGCGGTTGCAACTGCTTGCTGACGGTCCGCTGACCGCGCTCGCGCCCGGCCACGCGGTCTGGCTCGACGGCGGACACAATCCCGACGCAGGCATTGCGATCGGGCGGCACTTCAGCAACCAATTTGGGGGTCCGCTCCACCTCGTGATCGGGATGTTGGCGAACAAGAACCCGCAGGCGATCGTCGCGCCGCTCGAAGGGCGGATCGCGAGCCTCTCGGCAGTGCCCGTGCCCGGAAGCGAGAGCCATCCGGCGGCAGCGTTCGGCGCAACCGCATTTTCCGATGTCGCCGCAGCCCTCTCTGCTATCCCCGATGATGGGCTGCCGATCCTGATTGCCGGCTCGCTCTACCTCGCTGGCGAAGTGCTGCGCGCGAACGACGAGATGCCGGACTAGGTCGCCGCCGAAGCGGCTTCGGGTGCCACCTCGCCGCGGTGCCCGGTTTTCGCCTGCCGCCACCATTCGAGACCGACAAGCACCATCGCGCCAAGGCCGATCCACGTCGTCAGGATGAAGACCGAATAGTAGCCCTGTTCCTCGATCATCTGGCCCAGCGCCCCGCGTCCGAGCGTGCCGATCAGCAGGGTGAGCGACGACAGCAGCGCGTATTGCACCGCGCTGAACTTCTTCGACACGATCGACGACAGCCACGCGATGTAGGCCGCGCCCGCGATGCCGGTGGCTAGGTTCTCGCCGCCGATGGTGACCATCAGCCGCGCCAGCTTCTCGCTGCCGCCGGGAAAACTCGAGATGAAGGCCGAAAATCCGGTGCCGTCGGCCACCGCGCCCATCACGCGCCCGCCGCTCGCCATGTCGGCATAGAGCAGGTTGGTGAGCGAGGCGAGCAGTCCGCCGATCATCATCGTCGCCATCCGCCCAAGCGCGGTGAGCATCCAGCCGCCGAGCGCGAGGCCCAGCACGATCGCGCCGACCCCGAAGAACTTGGACGCCACTGCGACCTCGTCCTTCGTGTAGCCGAGTTCGGTCAGGTAGAACGGATAGGCGAAGGTGCCCCAGATCGCGTCGCAGATGCGGTAGGTCAGCACCACCGCCAGGATCAGCATCAGCGCCCAGCCCAGGCGGCCGACGAACTCCTCAAGCGGCAGAACGAGCGCGCGGTAGAGGTGGTCGGCGAGATAGGTCGATCCGCGCGCGGGCGGAGCATCCTCTGCCAGGAGGTGCTGACCCTTCTTGCGCTGGCTCGCGAGCCAGCCGGCGATGAACGCGGGCAGCACGATCGTCGCGACGATGATCCACGGGCCCCAGGTGCTGGTGAATTCGGTCGGATCAGGGCGTGCGTCGGGCGCGGCGGTCAGCGACCGGATCATGAAGTTCAGAACGAGCGCGATCGTCCCCGCCCACAGCAACCCGACCAGCGCCAGCGCCTTGTAGCGGACCGACGGGGCAAGCCCGCCGGCATGACGGAGAGCGAGAACCTGCTCGTCCCCCTCGCTGGCGATACCGTCGCGCTCGGCATTGGGCGCGAAAAGCCCCGCCGCGCCGATCGCCAGCAGGATGAGGCCGAGCACGAGATAGGTCTGCGGCCACCCGATCCGGCCCGCGATGATCAGCGCCAGCGCGCCGCCGACGAGCGAGGACAGGCGGTAACCCATTTGGTAGACCGTACTCAGGATATCGAGCGTCGCCTTCTCGTCCGCGATGTCGATACGCCAGGCGTTGATCGCGATGTCCTGCGTGGCGCTCGCAAACGCGCCAATGCCTGCGAGAAGGCTGAATATGCCCAGCGCCGAACCGGGATCGAGCGCACTCATCGTCACCAGGATCGCGCCGAGGATCGCCTGCATCGGCACGATCCACTGCTTGCGCTTGCCCAGCTTGCGCAGCAACGGCAGGTCGACCTTGTCGATCAGCGGCGACCACAGGAACTGGAAGGCATAGGCAAGGCCGATCAGGCTAAAGACGCCCATCGTTTCGAGGTCGACCCCCGCCTCGGTCAGCCAGGCGAACAGCGTGCCGAGGAACAGCGCGAAGGGCAGCCCGCTGGCGAACCCGAACAGCAGCATGAAACCGGTCTTGCGGTTGTTGAGCGCACGCCCGAGTATGCGCCAGCTCGACGGCTTCTTCGCGACTGCAGCTTCCTCGGCCATTCCCTCTACGTCCTTCCCGCCCGGCGTCTTTCGTGCGACACTTAGCGCCGGGACAGGATTAGGAAAGCCGCGCCATGAACGAGGCCGTAACGCTCCGTGGAAAACGGCCGACTGACGGCCAGCTTGCGCTCGCCGAAGCGCTCGTACGGGGTGAAGTGCGCACCAGTGCGGGCATCACTACGGTCCCCGCGTCGGTCTACACCGACCCCGCCCATTTTGCGCGCGAGAAGGCCGCGCTGTTCGACCGATTGCCGCAGGTGCTGATGCCGAGCGCGCTGGTGCCCGATCCGGGCATGGCGGTGCCGCACGATCACACCGGAAAGCCGCTGCTCGTGACCCGCGACAAGGCGGGCGCGGTGCGCGTGTTCCTCAATGTATGCCGCCATCGCGGGACGCGGCTGGTCGAAGGGACCGAGGCGCAATGCGCGGCGCGGCTGGTGTGCCCGTACCATGCGTGGACCTATCGTCTCGACGGCGCGCTGATCGCCCTGCCCCGTCCCGACAGCTTTCCCGGTCTCGACAAGGGCGATCACCACCTCGTCGAACTGCCCAGCCGCGAGGCGGGCGGGTTGATCTGGTATGCGCCGGTCGAAGGCGCCGACTTCGCTTTCGCCGAGACGCTCGGTGCCGACATGGACGCCTTCGGGGCGGCCGACCACTTCCTGTTTCGCCGCAAGACGCACAGCGTCGCGGGCAACTGGAAGCTGATCATGGACGCTTTCCTCGAAAGCTACCATGTCACTCGTCTCCACGCGCAGACGATCGGGCCGTTTTTCAAGGATGGGGTAACCAGCGGGGACATGATCGGTCCGCACGCCCGCAGCGCTGTCGGCCGGGCGGAAGAACTGGCCGGGGTCGACCTCAACGACATGACCGCGCTTCGGCGCCGGGTGACCTTCGCCTACCAGCTCCTTCCCGCGACGATCGTGATCCCCAGCCCCGATTACATCAACGTGATGTGCCTGTGGCCGCAGGCGGTCGATCGCACGCTGGTCGAGGATTTCATGCTGATCCCCGAGGAACCGACGACCGACAAGGCCCGCGATCACTGGAAGCGGAGCTGGGCACTGCTCGACGGGGGTGTGTTCGCTGCCGAAGATTTCCGCGCAGCGGAACTGGGCCAGCAGGGCCTCACCACCGGCGCGGTGCCGCACCTGACGCTCGGGACGCTCGAAGGCGGCATCCATCGCTTTCACGAAACGGTCGAGGAAGCGTTGCGCGCGGCAAACTGACTTGCGCCTGTCCGAATCCCTCGGCTAACTCGCCGAGACGGAAGTTTGGGGGCAAATCATTCCATGATTCGAGCAATCTACGCGTTCGCGGCGATCGCCGCGCTCGCAGCCGTGCCGACGACAGCGAAAGAGTGGTCGAAGGACAAGACCTGGACGGTCACCGAATTCAACGAAGGCGCCTGCCTCATGCGCCCCAAGGACATGACGTCGAACAAGGGCTTTCAGATCATCGAGGCGGTCGACCATAACGGCAGCCTCGCCGTGACCGGTTTGCCGGGCACCTCGAATAAGCCCGCGACACTGTCGTACAGCTTCACCAGCGAAGCGTATATGACAGTCCTTGTTCGCCGCGCTCAGACGTACATTACGCATGAGCACAATTCGATCGACACCCTTCTGTGGAAGGTCCCAGCCCAGCCAGCGTCTCTGTACGGCAAACCGGCGTACGAGATGCAGATTCCCCGCAACTTCCTCGATCTCTACGCGGAATTGGGCACGCTGATGCTTTCGACCGAAGACAAGCCGATGATCGAGGGGTTTTATCCGAACACAGGTGCCGCGGACGCGATCGCTGCCCTGCGCGAATGCAACAAGGCGCTCTCCGCCAAGCTCGCCAAGGGGACCAACTGATGCTCCGTGCGCTCGTTACCGGCCTGCTTGCGCTCTCCGCGACCGCAGCCGTTGCCCAGGCTACAGATGCGTCCGCCGGTCAGTGGCAGATCGCCCCGAACGATATGGGCTGCTCGATGCTGCGCACCGTTTCCGGCGAAGGAAGTGCCGCAGTGATGGTGTCGCTCAACCGCAACCAGGCGAGCCAGATCATTTTCTTCGCGCCCGGCAGCAAGATCGAACCAGGCATGTTTTATGCAGGCGTGGTGATGTGGGACGAGACCACGATCCCACTCCATTTTCTTTCTGGCGGCTCGCCTGAAATGCCCGGCGTGGCGATCGAATCGAACGACGCTCGCCTGATCGATGTCATCGCTCGCAACGAAAGAGTCGGCATGGCGGTCTTGGGCGTCACCCAGACGACCGAATTCCCGCTCTCCGGCGCGAAGGAAGCCGTCGCGAACCTGCGCAAGTGCGTGACCGACAACACACCCAAGTAGCGCTGGCAAGTCGCGCGCGCGGCTCGTAGAGCGGCGCGCATGTCGAAACCGCCCGCAAATCCCCGCCATGATGGCGGCGCTCCCGCTGCATCCGCACCTCCCCGCGAAGGCGAGCGTATCGCCAAGCTGCTCGCGCGCGCGGGCGTGGCCAGCCGGCGCGAAGTCGAGCGGATGATCGCCGATGGGCGCGTGGCGATCGATGGCAAGGTTCTCGATACCCCGGCGACCGTGCTTCCAAACCTCAAGGGCGTGACGGTGGACGGCAAGGCGGTCGGCCAGGCCGAACAGTCGCGAGTGTTCGCGTTCCACAAGCCCTCCGGCCTGCTAACCGCCGAGCGCGATCCCAAGGGGCGGCCGACGATCTATACCGCGCTCCGCAACGCGATGCCCAAGGACGCTCCGCGGGTGATGCCGGTGGGGCGTCTCGACCTCAACACCGAGGGGCTGCTGCTGCTGACCAACGACGGCGAATTGAAGCGCGCACTGGAATTGCCCACCTCCAACGTGCCGCGCACCTACCGCGCGCGCGCCTTTGGCGACGTCACCCAGAGCCAGCTCGACGACTTGATCGAGGGTGTCACGATCGACGGCATGCGCTACGGCAAGATCGAGGCGGATCTGGATGGCGGAAAGGGCCGCAACCAGTGGATCCTGCTGACGCTGACCGAAGGCAAGAACCGCGAAGTGCGCCGCGTGCTCGAATATCTCGGGCTGCAGGTCAGCCGGCTGCTCCGCGTCGGTTACGGCCCGTTCAACCTCGGAGACCTGCCGCGCGGCGCTGTGGCCGAAATCCCGCAGGCGCAGGTCGAGCGGCTGCGCAAGAGCCTGCGCTGATGCGAGTGATTGCGGGGGAATGGCGCGGCCGCAAGCTCGTCGCGCCCAAGGGCGAGGCGACGCGGCCGACCGCCGACCGCACGCGCGAAACCTTGTTCAACATGCTCGTGAGCCGGCTCGGCGATTTCGACGGGCTCAAGGTCGCCGACCTCTTCGCCGGGTCGGGTGCACTGGGAATCGAGGCGCTTTCGCGCGGTGCCGCCTCGTGCCTGTTCGTCGAGCAGGATCGGCCCGCGCTCGACGCGATCCGCGCGAACATCGAGACGCTTGGCGCGCGCACGCGGACCGACCTGCGGGCGCAATCGGTGATGACGCTCGGCCCCACCTCCGCCCCGCTCGACCTGATCCTGCTCGACCCGCCCTACGGCACCGGTGCCGCGGGGGTCGCGCTCGACCGACTGCTGCGGCTCGGCTGGATCGGCCCCGCAACCTGGCTCGCGGCGGAAACTGGTGCGAACGAGACGCTGGAGGTCGCTGGACTGGAGGTCGACGCGGCCCGCAAGGTGGGCAAGGCGCAACTCTGGCTGCTCCGCAAAGCTGCCGCATAGAAAAAGAACGCCGACCCGGCTGGGCGGCGCCCTTCTTTCCTGCCGTCCTGACGGCGGGTTCCTTACTTCTGCGGCTTGGGGCCTGGGATTTCGCTCGCGGGCTTGCCCGGCCAGTAGTTGAGCGGGCGGTTGCCGTAGTTCTTGCCCGCTTCACGCGGGTTGATGCAGCCGTCGGTCACGGTCGCACTGCACAGCGGATATTCGCCGGTGCGCGCGGCGGGCGTCGTCTGGGTGACGGCACCGCTGACCATCTGCGGTTCGCGCCCAGCCACGGCGTTTGCAGCCGCGGCGGTCGTAGCGACCTGCGCGGTGGCAGAAGCATTCGCCGACGGCATGCTTGCCAACTGGCTTTCGATCGAGGTCCACGCGGTCACGCGCTGCTCCGGCGTCATCGCATACAGCCGGGTGCGCTGGTCGTCGGTAAGGGCCCACCAGCCGTTCTGCTGGGGCTCGGTCAGTGTCCAGTAGTAGACCTTGTAGTCGTTGGGCCACGCCGTGTAGATCGTTTGCCGCTCGGCCGGCCAGGCATCGTAGATTACCTGCTGCGGGCTGGTGAGCACATACACATCGCCGTTGGCACCGACGGCCACGGCGTCCTGGGCTGCGGCGGGAATGGCGAGCGCCAGCGCGGCAGCGCCGGCGAGGATAATCTTCTTCATGCGAACTCTCCGAACTTCTCCGTCGCGGTCCAATACGCACAGTCGTCGGACGCGGTTCCGACCCGCCCTTGCGCCGACTGGCGATGTTCCCTAGCTGTTCGCGTGTCCATGAGCTCCGACACCGCCCTTCCCGCGACCGCCCACCAAGGTGCGCTGCCCGCTTATGCGCAAGGGTTGAACCAGCCGCAGCAACAGGCCGTCCTGACGACCGAGGGGCCGGTGCTGATGCTGGCGGGCGCAGGCACCGGCAAGACCGCGGCGCTCACCGCACGCCTCGCCCATCTCGTCGCAATGCGGCTCGCCTGGCCGAGCGAGATACTCTGCGTCACCTTCACCAACAGGGCCGCGCGCGAGATGCGCGAGCGGGTGGGCCGGCACATCGGCGAGGCGGTGGAAGGGATGCCTTGGCTCGGCACGTTCCACTCCATCGGCGCGAAGATGCTGCGCCGCCACGCCGAGCTGGTCGGGCTAAAATCGAACTACACTATCATCGACACCGACGACCAGCTGCGCCTCCTCAAGGGCATGATCGTCGAGGGCGGGCTGGACGAAAAGCGCTGGCCCGCGCGCCAGCTCGCCGGGCTGCTCGACCGCTGGAAGAACCGCGGGCTCAATCCGGGCGACCTCGATGCGGTGGAGAACGAAGCCTACGCCAACGGGCGCGGGCAGGAGTTCTACGGTAAATACCAGGAGAGGCTGAAGGCGCTCAACGCCTGCGACTTCGGCGACCTGTTGCTCCACATGCTCAACGTGTTCCGCAAGGACCGCGAGGTGCTGTCGATGTACCAGCAGCGCTTCAAGTACATCCTCGTCGACGAGTATCAAGACACCAACCAGGTCCAGTACCTGTGGCTCCGCCTGCTGGCGCAGGAGCGCAAGAACATCTGCGTGGTGGGCGACGACGACCAGTCGATATATTCGTGGCGCGGGGCCGAGGTCGCCAACATCCTGAAGTTCGAAAAGGACTTCCCCGGCGCGGCGGTGATCAAGCTGGAGCAGAACTACCGCTCCACCCCGCACATTCTCGCCGCTGCCAGCGGCCTCATCAATGCCAATAGCGAACGCCTCGGCAAGACGCTGTGGACCGAAGTGCCCGCAGGCGAGAAGGTCCGCGTCATCGGCGTATGGGACGGCCCCGAGGAAGCGCGCCGCGTGGGCGAGGAGATCGAGCGGCTGGAACGCGAAGGCGCGGGCCTCGACCAGGTCGCAATTCTCGTGCGCGCGCAGTACCAGACCCGCGAGTTCGAAGACCGCTTCATCCAGATCGGCATGAACTACCGCATCGTTGGCGGTTTCCGCTTTTACGAGCGCGCCGAAATCCGCGATGCGCTCGCCTACCTGCGGGTCATTGCGCAGCCGGCCGACGATCTCGCGTTCGAACGCATCTACAACCAGCCCAAGCGCGGCCTCGGCGCCAAGACGCTCGAGTTGATGCATCGTCACGCCCGCGCAACCGGACTGCCGCTCGCCGCCGCGTCCCTCCAGCTCGCCGATACCGACGAGTTGCCGCCACGGGCGCGCGGGACGATCGCTTCGATGATGGGGCAGTTTCTCCACTGGCGCGATCTCAGCGCGACCACCGCGCCCGCCGAACTGCTGCGTCTCGTGCTCGCCGAGAGCGGCTACGAAGCGATGCTCAAGGCCGACAAAACCGCCGAAAGTGCGGGCCGCGCGGACAATCTGTCCGAACTCGCGCGGGCGATGGAGGAATACGACACGCTCGGCGACTTCCTCGAGCACGTCGCGCTGGTGATGGACAACGACCGCGCGGACGACGGCGAGAAGGTAACCATCATGACCATCCACGCGGCGAAAGGCCTCGAGTTCGACCATCTGTTCCTGCCCGGCTGGGAGGAAGGCGTGTTCCCTTCGCAGCGCGCGCTGGACGAAGGCGGGCTCGCCAGTCTCGAGGAGGAACGCCGGCTCGCCTACGTCGCGATCACCCGCGCGCGGCGGCGGTGCACGATCATCCACGCCGCCAACCGCCGCATCTACGGCCAGTGGACGAGCAGCATCCCCAGCCGGTTCGTCGGCGAACTGCCCAAGGATCACATCACCGAGGAAACCACGCTCACCGGCGGCGCATCGCTGTGGCGCGCGCAGATGAGCGAGCACGACGATCCTTTCGCGCACCTCGCCCGCGCGCAGCCCGCACGCACACTCACCCGCGGTCCCGGCTGGCAGAGGGCGCTCACCACAGGCTACGACCCCGCCCCCGCGCGCGTGAAGGAAAGCACCCGCAGCGCCGCCAGCTTTGCCGCCAAGCCGCGCGCCGACATTGCTGTCGGGTGCCGCGTGTTTCACGACAAGTTCGGGTATGGCGAAGTG
Source organism: Tsuneonella sp. HG094 (assembly GCF_053819285.1). Taxonomy (NCBI): domain Bacteria; kingdom Pseudomonadati; phylum Pseudomonadota; class Alphaproteobacteria; order Sphingomonadales; family Erythrobacteraceae; genus Tsuneonella; species Tsuneonella sp. HG094. The sequence continues at coordinate 373,376 of NZ_JBSORA010000001.1, read as the reverse complement.
ATGGACCAGGAAGGCAACAAGCTGGAGATCGAGTTCGAGCAGGCGGGCCGCAAGCGCGTCATCGACAGCTTCGTGAGTCTCGCTTGAAGGCGATCGCCGACCCGAACGGATTGCTTGGCACCGGGCTCGCGGCGATCCGTCGGCAGTTCTCGGTCCCCGAGGATTTTTCCCCCGAAGTGCTGGCCGAGGCGGAAGCGGCGAAGAACCGCGTGCCGACCGAACATGCCGACTGGACCGAACGCGCCTTTGCCACGCTCGACCCGGCGACGTCGACCGATCTCGACCAGGCGTTCCTGCTCGAGGAGGCGGGCAGCGACCTGATCCTGCATTATGCCCTTGCCGACATCGGCTGGTTCGTCGCGCGGGACAGCGCGATGGAGACTGAGGCATGGCGACGGGGCCTGACGCTCTACCTGCCCGACGGGCGCGCGCGGCTCTATCCCGCTGTACTCAGCGAGGATGCCGCGAGCCTGCTGCCCGACGGTCCGCGCCCGGCGATCGTGGCGACAGTACGCTGCGCACCCGACGGCGGCGTCAAGCTCGACGGGATGACCCGCGCGCTGGTCCACAGCCGCGCGAAGCTCGCCTACGAGACCACCGAGCCTGCCGACGTGCCGCTGCTTGCCGAGTTCGCCGCGCGGATGCAGCGCGCGGAGGATGCGCGCGGCGCCGCGACCGCCAGCCCGCCCGACCAGGAGCTGGAGCGCGACGAAGCCGGGACCTACTCGCTTCATGTCCGCCCGTGGCGTCCGTCGGAAGTCGCCAACTCCGCACTGTCGCTGGCAGCCAACATCGCAATCGCCCATGCACTGCTGGCGGCGGGCACCGGAATGTTCCGCGAGATGCCGCCGCCGGACGACCGTGCGCTCGATCGCCTGCGGATGACCGCGAAGGCACTCGGCCTGACATGGCCCGCCAATGCCACCTTCGCCCAGTTCAACCGTACGGTCGATCCGCGCACGCGCGCCGGCTCGGCCTTTGCGCTCGCGGTGCGCCGGGCGACCGGTCCCGCGCGCTACGTGCCCTTCACCCCCGGCCGGGTGCCGTGGCACGCCGCGCTCGGCGCAACCTATACGCACGCGACCGCGCCGATGCGGCGGCTTGCCGATCGCTATGTGCTCGAAACCGCGCTGGTTCTCGCGCAAGGTCACACCCCCGCTGCCGGGGACGCGGACCTGTTCGCGCGGCTGGGCAAGGCGATGGACACCGCCGATTCGCGCGAAGGGGCTATCGAGCGAGCAGTGCTCGACTTGGCCGAAACGGTGATGCTGCATGGCCGCGAGGGCGAGCTGTTCGCCGCCACGGTCACCGAGCGCGACGATCGCGGCGCACGGATTCAGCTCGCCGAACATCCGGTTATCGCCCGCGTCGATGCCCACCGCATCGCGACCGGCGACGACATTCGCGTGCGGCTCGTGACCGCCGATCCGGCACGCCGCGAACTGCGGTTCGAACGGGTCAACTGACCGCTCGCCAAATCCGGCGGTCAGTCACCGCCAAATCCACAAATGTCAGGGTCCGCGCCTAAGTGACTCGGCCACCGCTGAAATCTTCGCGTGGAACGCTTCTGGAAAGGCGGCGTTTGAGGGGCGGGACGAGAGGGCGTTGCGTCGCGCAGAACGCTTGATGACCTCGCTTTGAAGAGAAGGGAAATACCATGAAAAAGGCATTCGTCCTGTTGGCCGCAGCGGCTCTCCCGCTGGGCGCCTGTACCTCATACAACAACGACAGCACGCTCGCGAGCGCCGGAACCGGTGCGGCGATCGGTGCGGCCGGCGGCGCGGGCGTTGCCGCGATCGCGGGCGGCGACCTGCTGACCGGTGCCGTGATCGGCGCGGCCGTGGGTGGCCTGGCCGGTGCCGTGTGGTCCGACCGCGACCGTGACGGTCGTGCGGACGGTTACGTGTACGAAGGCCAGTACTACGAGGGTGCTCCGACCGGGTACCAGAACGCTTCGGCCACCACCACGACGCGCAGCTGCCCGAGCGTGGGCAGCACCGCACTCAAGACCGGCGTCGCCGGTGCGGCGGTCGGTGCCGGTGCGGGCGCCCTGATCGGCGGCCTCGGCGTGCTCGAAGGCGCGGCGATCGGTGCAGCCGTGGGCGGCCTCGGCGGCGCGATCTGGGCCGACGCCAACAACGACGGCTGTGTCGACGGTTATGTCCGCGAAGGCCAGTACTACGAAGGCTCGCCGACGGTGCAGCCGACCAGCAACGTCGCCTACACCGGCGAGCGGGGCTGATCCCACGATGACGAGCATCGCACGGACCGTTCTGATGAAGACCAACCGGGCGATGCTCGTCGCCAGCATGGGTGCGCTGATAGCCTTCGGCGCACCCACTGCGGCCTTTGCCACTCCCTATGGCGAAAGCGCTGTGCGCGGCGAAATCGCGGAGCGCGCAGACGGCCTCTCCAAATTCTACTCCCAGCGCGGCAACCGCCCGCTGTGGATCGGCTCGAACGGCATGGTCAATCCGGCCGTCGACCGCTTGCTCAAGAGACTCGACACCGCGCAGTTCGACGCGCTCGACCCCAGGGTCGTGAAAAGGCTGCGCACCCGGACCGTTCGCCGCGACCTCGACCGCGCGATGAGCGGCAACCCCGAAGCGATCGCGCGGGCCGACATCGGCCTGTCGCAACTGTTCACGACCTATGTGCAGGCCATGCGGGTCGCTCCGCGCGCCAGCATGATCTACGAGAGCCGCGCGCTCGCGCCGGTGGTTCCGTCGCAGGAAGCCGCGCTGACCGCCGCAGCCGCCGCGCCCTCGCTCGCAACATACGTGGCCGAAATGGGCTGGATGCATCCGTTCTATGCGCCCTTGCGCGATGCGATGGACAGCCATTCGTTCGATCCCGATCGCCGCCGGATCATATGGGAAAACATGGACCGCGTGCGCGCGCTCCCAAACACGCCGGCCGATCGCTACGTGCTGGTCGATGCCGCGAGCGCGCGCCTGTGGATGTACGAGAACGGCAAGGTCGTCGACACGATGAAGGTCGTCGTCGGCAAGCCGGAGTCGGCAACGCCGGTGATGGCGGGGTTCATCCGCTACGCCATCGTGAACCCTTACTGGAACGTGCCCGCGGACCTCGTTCAGACCAGCATCGCGCCGAAGGTGCTCAAAGGCGGGACCAAGTTCCTCAAGGCCAACGGCTATGAGGTGCTGTCGGGATACGACAAGGACGCCACGCTGCTCGCGCCGACGGCGGTCGACTGGAAGGCAGTGTCGCAAGGGGCTACCCCGCCGCACGTTCGCCAGAAGCCGGGCGGGACCAACTTCATGGGCAAGGTCAAGTACGAATTCCCCAACGCCCAGGGCATCTACCTTCACGATACGCCCGAGCGGGCGCTGCTGAAGAAGGAAGACCGCCAGTTCTCGAATGGCTGCGTCCGGCTGGAAGATGCCGACCGGCTGGGCCGCTGGCTGATGGGTCGCTCGATCGCCAAGGCGGGCAACACGCCCGAACAGCGGATCGACCTGCCCACGCTGGTTCCCGTCTACATCACCTACCTCACCGCGACGCCCACCGCGACCGGCAGCATCGCCTTCCGTGAGGACGTGTACGGGCGCGACAGCGCGGTGCAGTACGGCGGCTGATCCCGCGCCGCCTCAACGGCGGCGCGTGCTCCAGGTGAAAGTGGTTTGCAGCGTCGAATCGATTACCTGTCCGCGCATGTCGGTGGCAGGCGCAAAGCGATAGCGTTCTGTGAACAGGCGGCAGGTCAGGTCGTCGAGCAGCGCGTGGCCGCTTGATCGTACGACCGAGCACCGATCGACCCGGCCGTCCGTGCGCACGCGAAACGCAATGGCCACCGTTCCCGCCAGCCGCTGCGCTTCGGCCTCGCGCGGATAGTCGCTGTCACGTAACGCTCCGGCGATACGGCGAGCCTGGCTACCCTTGCCGGTCCCGCCGCCACCGGTGCCGCTCCCCTCGCCGCCAGCGCCCTGGCCGTATCCGCGCTCGCCGGCACCCTGGCTGGCGTCAGATCCCGATCCTGCGACCGTCGCGGCGGGTGTCGGGGCGAGCGGAATGGCGACGGGCGGCGCTTCCCTGGGCAGCGCCTCGCTTTTCGCGGCTTCGGGCGCGGCCTCCTCCTCTGGCGCCGCGGATGGCGTTTCGGGTTCAGGAGGCGGAGGGGGGGGCGGCTCGTCGATGCGGACCGTGGTGACCGCGAGCGGTGGATCGCCCTCGCTCTCTCCCCCGCGCACCGTCAAGCCCCAGAGCAGGCCTACGGCGATGACGCCATGGACAGCCAGCGTCGCCGCTGCCGCCGTCAGTCGCCGGCGATTGCCCGGGTCGTGGTCGCCATACATCGCCTCCGCTCAACGCGGGGACGCGGCGATTGGTTGCGCGGTCAGCCGAATCCGACGTCGAGGAACGAAGGCACCGGGCCGTTCCATTCACCGGGCTTCATCGCGGCCCCGTCGTCGCGTGCTTCGCGGCGGGGACGGTCATCGCGGCGCGGGCGCTCTTCGCCGGAACGATCGTCGCGAGGACGCTCGTCGCGGCGGGGCCGATCCTCGCGGGGCTCGCGTTCGCGGCGCTGACGTTCTTCGCGTTCCGGACGCTCGGACCGCTCGCGGCGGGGGCGACGTTCTTCCGCGTCAGCCTCTGACTCGCGCTCTGGGGCCGGCTCGGGCGCCCGGATCTCGACACGCACGTCGCTCTTGCCGAATACCGGAACGGGAGCACCGGTCAGCTTCTCGACGTTGTCGATCGCCTCGGCGTCTTCTTCCGAGACGAAGGTGAACGCGCGGCCCTTGGCACCCGCACGGCCGGTGCGGCCGATGCGGTGGACGTAATCGTCGGGGTGCCACGGCGTGTCGAAGTTGAACACATGGCTCACGCCCTTGATGTCGAGCCCGCGGGCCGCGACGTCGGAGGCGACGAGGATGTTGACTTCGCCGTTCTTGAACCGGTCGAGTTCCTTGATCCGGCTCGACTGATCCATGTCGCCATGAATCTCGCTCGAGCGGAAGCCGTGGCGCTGCAGGCTCTTGTTGACCTCGCGCACGGTCGTCTTGCGGTTGGCGAAGATGATCGCGGTCTCGACGAGGTCGTTGTTGAGGAACCAGCGCAGCGTGTCGCGCTTGTCGCGGGACTTCACCTTCACCTTGAACGCGGTGATGTTCTGGTTGGTCGACGCCGCGCGGCTGACCTCGATCCGCTTGGGATTCGAAAGGAACTTCTTGGCGAGGTTCTCGATCGGCTTGGGCATCGTGGCCGAGAACAGCATCGTCTGGCGCGTCGTCGGCAGCTTGGAGCAGATGAACTCGATGTCGGGGATGAACCCCATGTCGAGCATGCGGTCGGCCTCGTCGATCACCAGCAGTTCGCAGCCCGTCAGCATGATCTTGCCGCGCTCGAACAGGTCCATCAGCCGGCCCGGCGTCGCAATCAGGATATCGACGCCTTCGTTGAGCGCCTTCAACTGGTCGCCCATCTGTACGCCGCCGATCAGCAGCGCCATCTTCAGGTCGTGGTTCTTGCCGTACTTCTCGAAGTTTTCGGCTACCTGTGCGGCGAGTTCGCGCGTCGGTTCGAGGATCAGGCTGCGCGGCATCAGCGCGCGGCGGCGGCCGCTCGCCATGATGTCGATCATCGGCAGAACGAAGCTGGCGGTCTTGCCCGTGCCCGTCTGGGCGATGCCGATGATGTCCTTCATCATCAGGACCGGCGGGATCGCCTGCGCCTGGATCGGCGTCGGTTCGGAATAGCCGGCCGCTTCGACCGCCTTGAGCAATTCGGGAGAGAGGCCGAGGTCGGCAAATGTCATGCAGGTAAATGTCCGGATCAATTGGCGGCGAGCGCCCGGTGCGTATACGGATGGAGCACCCGCCACGTTCCGCGCGCGCCCCTGCGCGTAGCGCGGGAAAAAGTCAAGATTTTCGGCGTATTCAGTCGTCGGTTGCGACGAGCTGGCGCAGCTTGCTGAGTTCGCAGCTCGCCCCGGCGCGCGAATGGAGTTTGTCGCGCTCTACGCAGAGCAGGCCGTCGCCGGTCCGCTCGAGGTAGAAACCGGAGTAGAAGTCGCGCGCCCTGCACGCTTTTTCGAGGCTGGCAGCCACCAGCCGCTGGTCGCGCATGAACAGCAGCAGCCTGCCCGCGTCGGCCTGGACTGCGGCGATGCCGGACACCGGCACGCACTTGCCCATCCTGCGCTCCTCCAGCTTCGTGGCGGCCATGCGTGGCCCCATCTCGGCCAGCATCGACGGGCGGATCGAAGGATCGCGCGGGGCAATCTTGATCGTCACCCGCTGCTCGATTCGCACCTGGTTGACGATCGGCACCATGTCGGCCGCGACGAATGAATCGACGTCCGCCGCGCTCGCGGCGACCGCGGGCTGGGCGGGCTGGGGCAGGAGCTGCGCATCGGGCGCTGGCGCCTGCGCGGTCGGCGCCACCGGCACGCCAGCGTCCCCGCCGATTGCCGGGACGAGCAGCGCAAGCGGCGCGAGGAGGAATAGCGATGGATGCATGGTGAAACAGTAGGCAGCGCGGATAGCGCATCCGGTTGAATAGCGGCTTAATCCGCCAGCGAAACCTTGCTCGCTCTGGCGTCCCCCGTTCCTCGCGTGCCATAGCGGGACCGTGACCGAAGACCGCACCCAATTCCTTGCCGAGGCCGCCGCCCTTGTTGGGGCGCGCGGGCTGACGCAGGACGCCGATATCGTAAGCCCGTGGCTGACGGACTGGCGCGGACGGTTCACGGGCAAGGCGCTGGCGCTCGCCTCCCCCGCTTCGACCGAAGAGGTCGCCACGCTCGTAAAGCTCTGCGCCCGCTACGGCGTGCCGATCGTGCCGCAGGGCGGCAACAGCGGGATGTGCGGCGGCGCGACGCCCGACACTTCAGGCACCGCGCTGCTGCTGTCGCTTCGGCGAATGACCGCGGTGCGCGCACTCGACGCCCAAGCCCGGCAGATCACTTGCGAGGCGGGCCTCGTTCTCCAGACCCTCCACGACATCGCCGCGGAAGAGGGCCTGCGCTTCCCTCTCACGCTTGGCGGAAAGGGGTCGGCGACGGTCGGCGGGTTGATCTCGACCAACGCGGGCGGCACGCAGGTCCTGCGCCACGGATCGATGCGCGCGCAGGTGCTGGGGATCGAGGCGGTGCTGGCGGACGGCAGCGTGTTCTCCGCACTCACCCCGCTCAAGAAGGATAACCGGGGGTTCGACCTCAAGCAGGTGCTGATCGGCTCCGAAGGGACGCTCGGCATCGTTACCGCCGCCACGCTCGCCCTCGCGCCTGCGATCGCCGAGCGGCGGGTGCTGTGGGCCGGGGTCGCTTCGCTGGAGAAGGCGCGTGCCCTGTTGCTGCACGTCGAGAACGCCGCCGGTAGCGCGCTCGAGGGGTTCGAGGTGATGACCCAGGATACACTCGAGAACGTGATTGCCCATGTGCCTGGCACCCGCGCGCCGCTCTCGGCCCCGCATCCTTGGCACGCGCTGATCGAGATGGTCGCGGCCGACAAGGCCGCCGCCGACGCGCTCGGTCCGCTCGCCGAACAGGTGCTCACCAGCGCCTTCGAGGCGGGGCTGATCGCCGACGCGGTGATCGCCGCGAACGAGGCGCAGGCCGAGGCGTTCTGGCAGATCCGCGACGAGATCGCCGCCGCCGAGCGCGCAAAGGGACCGGCAGTGCAGCACGACATCTCGGTCGCGGTCGAGCGGATGCCCGCTTTCGTGGGCGCGGCGATCCCGGCGGTCGAGGCCGCCTGGCCCGGCACTCGCGCGGTCGCTTTCGGCCACCTTGGCGACGGCAACGTCCATTTCCATGTCATCGCACCCGCTGGTGCCGACGCCGCTACGTGGCAGCAGGGCGACGGCAAGGCGATCAGCGAGCAGGTCTACGCCCTCGTCACCGAATGGGGCGGATCGATCAGCGCGGAACACGGGATCGGCCAGCTGAAGCGCGACACGCTCGCCCGGGTGGGTGACCCGGTGGCGCTGGCGATGATGCGCAGCGTGAAGCACGCGCTCGATCCCGCAGGCATCCTCAACCCCGGCAAGCTCGTGCCGCTTGCACCAGCCGTGACCACCAACTAAAGCGCCCGCTTCCGCGCGCGGCCCCGGTCGCCGTGCGATCCGACATCCATCTCACCCGGAGAGAGCCATGGCCAGCGCGCCGCAGCCCACCCTGCCCCTGTTCTACAACGACCTCATGCCGCTCAACAGCCGCGACCATGCCAAGTGGCGGACGAAGGCGCTCGATTCGATCGACTGGCTCAAGGGCCAGCACGCCGTGCCGTTGACGGTCGAGGAATTCATCCACGCACAGCGCGATTTCCCGATCGTGTTCAGCTCGGGCGACCAGCCGGTGCCGCTGGCGCTGATGGGCCTCAACGAGGGCGTGAACACCTTCATCGGCGACGATGGCAAGCCGACCGAGGAATTCTACCTCCCCGCGTACGCGCGCCGCTATCCCTTCATGCTCGCCCGCCTGACGCCGGACGCAGAGGAGCTGTCGCTCTGCTTCGACCCGACATGCGAGGCGATCGGCGCATTCAAGGAAGGCGACGCGCTTTTCACCGACGCGGGCGAGCCGGGCGCGCCAACCCAAAACGCGCTGGCGTTCTGCGAGCAGTTCGAACAGGCCGGGGCCAAGACCCAGGCGTTCGTCGACGAACTCAACAAGCACGAACTGCTGATCGACGGCGAAATCGCGATCACCCAGAACGACAAGCCGGACCAGCCGTTCGTCTATCGCGGTTTCCGCATGGTCGACGAAGCCAAGGTCCGCGATCTGTCGCCCGAGACGCTGAAGGAGTGGAATACCAACGGCCTGCTGCCGCTGCTCTACGCCCACCTCTTTTCGCTCGACCGGATGCGGGTGATCTTCGGCCGCCAGGTCGCGCAGGGCAAGATGCCCGCGCCGACCCCCGCCGCCGTCAACTGACGCCCTGCGACAAACCGCGACGAAACGCCCCGTCCGGAGGACCGGACGGGGGTTGAAAGCGGTTTCAATCGAGCCTACCTTGGCTCTACCCGGTTCGCGCTTCCCTCATGGCCGGATCGGGCTGGTGCATTTCGGTGCACCTCCTCCCTGAACCTTGGCCACCTCGTGCAATGCACGAGGTGGTTTTTTATTAGGCAGTTGGGGGAGTAGGCAGGGGCGCACGGTTGCTTCTATTGGGACTGGGCGAAAGCGGACCGTCGGCTAGCGACCCCGATGCGGACACTCTGCGCAAGAGGGCTGGCGGATCACCCACCCCCTTGTGCGTTCAGAACTCGCCGGCGATGCCCGCTCTCACAGCAGTGTTCTTTCCGCCCGCGAAGGTGGCTCCAGCGGTAAAGGCAAAGTCGCCTTCGAACCGGTGAGCTACCCCGGCCGACACGCCAACCTCGCCGCGAAACACCGCGACGTTGGAAGCATAGCTGGTCTTCCCTGCCTCGGAAGGAAAGTGTGGTTGGGCCATGGCCGCTACCGCCGCGATACCTTGCTTGAAATCCTTTCGGTCATGCTGGCGCAGGTCGAACAGCGTGTTGACTTCGCTCTGAAGCGCCGAGAATTGGCTGTCGCTGACCGCTGCGATGAGTTCCATCTGCGAACGCACGGCTGCGACCGACTGAGCCGAAGCAGTCGCCTGGCGACCTAGTGTGCCGTTCGCATCGACGGTGACCACGTTCACGGGTCCTTGCTGTGCCGCGGTCGAGGCGGCGATGTCGCCCACACGGACCGAGGTTCCCGCGGCCCCGAGAGAAACCTGGTTCACGGCCGTCGTGACTGCGTTCGCTCCAATCGCCGTCGAGCCGCTAAAAGCGGCGGTCGAGCCGGTCCCCAGGGCGGAGGCATCCGTAGCGCTGGCATTGGCGTTCAACCCGATGGCGACCGATTGTGCGCCGCCAGCGCTCGCGTTCGTGCCGACACCGACTGCCAAGTTTGAGGCGCTCGATCCCACCCCTACTGCGAGCGAGTTCGACCCCGACGCAACAGTACGGCTGCCAATAGCGATGGCGCTTTGTCCGGAGGCCTGCGAGTTCAGTCCCACAGCGATTGCCTGTGCGCCTGACGCCGCTGCGTCGGAGCCGACAGCAACGGCGACACCGACAGCGCTCGCTTGGTACCCGATCGCCAGTCCGCGTACGCCGGGGGAGCTGGCGAAGGCGCCAATGGCGATCGCGTAGTCCTGGGTGGTTTGCGCGGAAAATCCCAGCGCAAGAGTTCCCGTGTCCAGCGCAGAAGCCGCACTGCCGACGGCTGTAGCGCCGTCGACCGCATATGCCTTGTCTCCGACCGCGGTACCTCGGCTGCCTCCTACGGTAGACCCGCTGCCGACCGCTGTCCCGAACTCGCCAGCACTCAGGGCATCAGGGCCAATCGACGTCGACGAGGTCTGGTTCGCGACGGCGCGATATCCCACCGCCAGTGAGCTTTGCGCTCCCGCAGTTGTGTTGGAGCCCAACGCGATGGAGTTCTCTCCGGCCGCATTCGCTGTTGTTCCCATGGCGACCGATATGATGCCCGCCGCCCTCGCGCTGTTGCCGATCGCGGAGCTGCTGGCACCGCTGGCCAGGCTGTTCACGCCGACCGCAATGGCGGAAAAATTCGAAGCTTTGGCCGAAGTGCCAACCGCAACGGAATTCTCAAACGAAGCCACAGCCGTGGAGCCGGCCGCTAAAGCATCAGCGCCACTCGCGCTGGATCCATTGCCGAGTGCTAGGCTGCGCGTACCGCCGGCCGTCGTGTTGTACCCTAGCGACGTTGATCGCTGGCCCTGAGCAGTTGCGAACTTGCCAACTGCAGTCGCTTGGTAGGTTGCGCCCGAATATGAACCAATGGCAATGGAATCGTTGCCCTCTGCCGAAGCGTGGTCGCCGATTCCCGTCGAGCTCGAGCCTGCCGCAAGAGCTTCAGCGCCAAGAGCAAGCGAACGGACCTCGAAAGCTCGCGAATCAGCCCCAATTGCAGTGGCGAACTGACTGCGCGCGTTCGCGCCGATCACGTTGACGTCGGGACCATCGACCCCAATCGCTATCGAGGATTCGCCTTCGGCACGAGAGGCGTAGCCAACCGCGATTCCGAAGTTCCGTGTTGCCGTGCTCAGGTAGCCACTAGCAACCGACGCAGCCCCCGCTGCAACGCTGCGTGGTCCGAGTGCGGCGCTAAAGTCGCCGGTGGCTTGCGACACAAAACCCAGAGCTGCAGCTTCGTCGCCGGAAGCCAGCGACCGTCTTCCGATTGCGGTGGCTGCGTTGTTGATCGCCCTTGACGAGCCGCCAACGGCCGTCGCATCGCCATAGGCAATTGCGGAGGCGCCCAGCGCTACCGCATCGCTCTCTGCAACGGCGCTTGCACCACATGCAAGTGCGCTGTCCTGATTGCCCGAACTGGCGGCCGCATCGTTGTCGGTCGTTTGATCGGCAGAGCCATTGTCGTTGCGATCAAGCAAGCAGTCGTCGGCGCGAACAGGACTTGCGATGGTTACGGCTGCACAGACAACTGCAGCAGCAAAGGTGCCGTGAGCGATTTTCTTCATAGTGAATCTCCCAGTTGAAAAGACGAGATTAGCACGAAGGCGAGCTGCGAGACTTGGTTCGAGCTAGCGCACAGTTTCTACGCTCAAGTCAGGCATTCGCTCGCATTCGCAACCCGCCCCAACCGGCCACCCCGCCCAATCGGGCAGCGCCTACTCCGCCGCCAGCGGCAGCCTGGCCCCGCCCATGTCGGCGACTTCGCCCGCCAGCGCCCGCACCAGTCCGGCGAGCGTGCGGACCATTCCGCCGAAGCGGCCGCTCGGTTCGGCGAGGCGAGCGTCCAGGTAGCTCGAGCGGCAGACCTCGATCTGGAGCGCATGGATACCGCGCGCGGGTGCAGCGTGGCGATCGAGCACATAACCCCCGGCATAGGGCCGGTTGTGGAGCACCGCGCGGTCGTGGCGTTCGAGCCAGCCGATCACCGTGGTCACCAGTCGCCGGTCGCAGCTCGCACCGAAGCGATCGCCGACCACGAATTCACCCGGTCGCTCGCCCGCATGGCGCGCGCGCAGCGGGGGCATCGAATGGAGGTCTATAAGGAGGACCGCGCCCCAGCGGTCGCGCAGGTCCTCCAGCGCGGTGCCGAGCGCCTGGTGGTACGGCACGTGCACCCCGGCGATGCGCGCGTCGAGTTCGGCGCGGGTCATCCGGCCCTTCCAGATTTCGCCGAGGCCGGGGAGGCGCCGGGGGACGAGGCCCAAGCCGCTGCGCGCCCGCCGATTAGCCGCCGAGTGCCGCGCTGGAACGGGCGCTCCATCGGCCACCATCGTCCAGTCCATGTCGTCGGGCGCGCGGTTGAGATCGAGCATGGCGCGCGGTGCGTGCGCGGCGATCAGCGTCGCACCCGTCAGCGCGGCGACCTGGTCGGCCATCGCATCGACGTGCCGATCTTCCAGCCGCAGCGCGGCGTAATGCGGATCTCGCATCCGGGTAGCAAGCGCCTGGGGATAGGCCCGACCGCCGTGCGGCGCGGCGATCAGCACCGGCAGCGGCGCCCCCGCAGGGCAGCGAAAGGTGAACGCGGGCGCGTCCGAACCCGGGATCGTCCCGCCCGTGATGCCGGTGATCGCCCCTTGGTCCATGACCCGATGAGTAACCATCGAAGCGCCCGTGTCAAAGCCGGTCGCCCTCTATCTCGGGAAAGATTTCTTAAGCTCGATGCGCTAAGGAGCGCAGCATGAACGAGTTGCCCAAGATCCGCATCCTCCTCGCCGAAGACGAGGAGGCGATGCGCACCTATCTCGCCCGCGCGCTCGAAAACGCCGGTTACGAGGTCGTCGCGGTCGATCGCGGGACCGAGGCCGTGCCGCATCTCGAATCGGCGCATTTCGACCTGCTGCTGTCGGACATCGTCATGCCCGAAATGGACGGGATCGAACTCGCCCAGCGTTGCAGCGAAGTGAGTCCCGCCACCAAAGTGATGTTCATCACCGGATTCGCGGCGGTTTCGCTGAAGGCGAGCCGGGAGCAGCCGCGCGCCAAGGTGCTGTCGAAGCCGTTCCATCTCAAGGACCTGGTGATGGAAGTGGACCGGATGTTTCACGCGGACGCGGCGGCCCGGCTCTGACCCCCCTTGCCAGCCCGCGGCCCGCTCGCTAGAGGGCCGCCTGCTCGATGGTGTGGGCGTATAGCTCAGTGGTAGAGCACTATGTTGACATCGTAGGGGTCGCAAGTTCAATCCTTGCTACGCCCACCATCCAGCCGAGATACAAAAGGCGTCGCGCAAGCGGCGCCTTTTGCGTTTTGGGCAACCCTTGCACCCCTGCCCCGCCCTGCTAAAGCGCGCCCGAACTCCCCTTCAGGCAGCAGCAGGATCGAAATGGCAAAGATCAAGGTAGCGAACCCCGTCGTCGAGATGGACGGCGACGAGATGACCCGCATCATCTGGCAATGGATCCGCGAGCGGCTGATCCTCCCCTACCTCGACATCGACCTCAAGTACTACGACCTCTCGGTCGAGAAGCGCGACGAGACCGACGACCAGATCACCATCGATTCGGCCGAAGCCACCAAGAAGTACGGCGTCGCGGTGAAGTGCGCGACGATCACGCCCGACGAGGCGCGGGTCGAGGAGTTCAAGCTCAAGGCGATGTGGAAGAGCCCCAACGGGACGATCCGCAACATCCTCGGCGGCACGATCTTCCGCGAGCCGATCGTGATCCAGAACGTGCCGCGTCTGATCCCCGGCTGGACCGACCCGATCGTCGTCGGCCGCCACGCCTTCGGCGACCAATACCGCGCGACCGACATGGTCGTGCCGGGCCCGGGCAAGCTGCGGCTGATCTTCGAGGGAGAGGACGGCCAGGTGATCGACCGCGAGGTGTTCAACTTCCCCGCGGGCGGCGTCGCGATGGCGATGTACAACCTCGACGATTCGATCCGCGACTTCGCGCGTGCCAGCTTCAACTACGGCCTCAACCTCGGCTGGCCGGTGTACCTCAGCACCAAGAACACGATCCTCAAGGCCTACGACGGGCGCTTCAAGGACCTGTTCCAGGAAGTGTTCGACAGCGAGGGCTTTGCCGAGAAGTTCAAGGCCGCGGGCATCGTCTACGAACACCGCCTGATCGACGACATGGTCGCCTCGGCGCTCAAGTGGTCGGGCAAGTTCGTGTGGGCGTGCAAGAACTACGACGGCGACGTGCAGTCGGACCAGGTGGCGCAGGGCTTCGGCTCGCTCGGCCTGATGACCTCGGTCCTCCTCACGCCCGACGGCAAGACGGTAGAGGCCGAAGCGGCGCACGGCACCGTTACCCGCCACTACCGCCAGCACCAGCAGGGCAAGGCGACCTCGACCAACCCGATCGCCAGCATCTTCGCGTGGACCCGCGGCCTCAGCTATCGCGGCAAGTTCGACAACACGCCCGACGTGGTCAAGTTCGCCGAGACGCTGGAGCGTATCTGTATCGAGACGGTCGAAAGCGGCAAGATGACCAAGGACCTCGCGCTGCTCATCGGTCCCGAACAGGCCTGGATGACCACCGAGCAGTTCTTCGAGGCGATCGTCGACAACCTCGAAAAGGAAATGGCCGCCTGGGCGTGAAACCATCCCGCGCTTCGGTCATTACCCTGACCATGTGACATTTCGGACCGGGTTCGGCTGAGGCGGAACCCGGTCCTTTCGTATCGAGATCGGACAGGACCACCATGGCCATCGCCGCGAAGCCGAAGAAGCGACCCAGCAGCGCCGCCCGCAAGGAACGGTTCGGCCAGAAGCGGCTCGAGATCCGCAACGCGCGGGCCAAGGACATTCCCGGCATCGCGGCGCTCGTGCGCCGTGTCTACGACGACCTGCCCGCCTACACCCACGGCGAGATCCGCGGCCAGATCAACAACTTCCGCGACGGGTGCTTCGTCGCGCTGCTCGACGAGGTGGTCGTTGGTTACTGCGCGACCATGCAGGTGGGCGAAGCGCTGGCGTTCCAGGACCACGACTGGGACGAGATCACTGGCAACGGTTTCGGCAGCCGGCACGATCCCACCGGTGACTGGCTCTACGGCTACGAGATGTGCGTCGATCCCAAGGTGCGCGGCGTTCGCATCGGCCGCCGCCTGTACGAAGAGCGGCGCGCGCTTGCGGAAGAGCGCGACCTGACCGGCATCGTCTTTGCCGGACGGATGCCGGGCTACCGCCGCGCCAAGCGCAAGGTGAAGGGGCCGCAGGACTACCTCGATCAGGTGCTCGCCGGAAAGCTGCACGATCCCGTGCTGCGCTTCCAGCTCGCCAACGGGTTCGAGCCGGAAAAGGTGATCGAGGGCTACCTGCCGGAGGACAAGGCGTCCGAGGCGAACGCCGTGATGATGGTCTGGCGCAACCCTTACGTCGAGCGTGACCAGCCGGTGAAGAAGCGCCTGCCGCGCGGGGTCGAATCGGTCCGTGTCGCCACCTGCCAGCTCCAGGCGCGCGCAGTGAAGGATTACGACGAGTTCCTTTCCACCGTCCGCTATTTCGTCGACGTCGCCAGCGACTACGAGGCGGACTTCATCCTCTTCCCCGAACTCTTCACGCTGATGCTGCTGAGCTTCGAGGAAAAAGAGCTGTCGCCGGTCGAGGCGATCGAGCGCCTGTCGGAATACACCCCCGCGCTGAAGGCCGACATTTCCGACATGGCGATGCGCTTCAACATCAACATCATCGCCGGCAGCCACCCGACGATGATGGACGACGGCGACATCCACAACGTCGCCTACGTCTGCCTGCGCGACGGATCGATCCACGAGCAGGAGAAGATCCATCCCACCCCGAACGAGCGGTACTGGTGGAACATCAAGGGCGGCGACAGGATCGACGTCATCCAGACCGACTGCGGCCCGATCGGGGTGCAGATCTGCTACGACAGCGAATTTCCCGAGCTTTCGCGCCGTCTGGCCGACGAGGGCGCGCGGATCATCTTCGTGCCGTTCTGCACCGATAGCCGGCAGGGCTATCTGCGCGTCCGCTACTGCGCGCAGGCCCGCGCTATCGAGAACCAGTGCTTCGTGGTGTTGAGCGGCAACGTCGGCAACCTGCCCAACGTCGGCAACATGGACATCCAGTACGCGCAGAGTTGCATCCTGACGCCGTGCGACTTCCCCTTCGCGCGCGACGGCATCGCCGCCGAGGCGACCGAGAATGTCGAGACGCTGACGATCAGCGACGTCAACCTCGCCGACCTCAGCTGGGCGCGGGCGGAAGGCACCGTGCGCAACCTCGCCGATCGCCGCTTCGATCTCTACCGCATCGAATGGGACGAAGACGGCAAGCATCCCGCCAAACCCCGCCCTCGCCGCGAACCCCTCGGCGGCCCGCACGGTCCCGGCGGCGGCTAAGCTAGAATCCGCGTGCCGCGTCGGGCGAGCGGACGTGTTCCTGGCGGATGCCGTGGCCGATGAAGTAGCCGGGAATTCGGCGAAGCAAGGGGAAGCGGTTAAGCAGGCGCATGACCGGCGGCGGCTCGGACGGCAGGCCGGTGTCCGCGAACACGCGCGCCAGCAGCGTCTCGTGCACCGTGCGCTGGGCAGACTGGATCAGCCGGGTCGGCAAAAGCCTCCGCTTCTCGACGTAGGGCAACAGCGGATCCGCCGCGCCGCCGCTGGCCAACGGACGGGCGAGCAGGTTCGCGGTCGCCACCGCGTCCTGGATGGCGAGGTTGATGCCGATGCCGCCCACCGGGCTCATCGCGTGCGCCGCGTCGCCGATCGCGAGCAGGCCGGGCCGCGACCATTCGCTCAGCCGGTCGAGCGAGACCGACAGCAGGTGGACCGAATCCCAATCGGGCAGCGCACCGGCGAGGTCGGGCAGGTCGGGCGCGGCAGCGGCGATCTCGTCGCGGAACGCCGCGATGCCGCGTGCCTTGATGGCAGCCGCCCCGCCCTTGGCGATCACGAACGCGCACTGCCAGTAGTCGCCGCGGTCGATCATCACGATCAGCCGGTTGCCGACGACGCTGCCGCGCAGCGCGGTGTCGGCGTCCCTCTTGGGCACCGCGAACCAGAAAACGTCGATCGGCGCGCCGAGCGTTTCGACCGGGAGCACCTTGCGGGCGATCGAATCGCGACCATCGCAGGCGAGGACCAGCCGCCGCGCGCGCAATTCCTCGCCGCTCGCCAAGCGGACACCCGCGATGCGCCCCCCTTCATCGATGAACGAGGCGACCGGCGCCTCCATCCGCAGCGTGAAAGCGGGATACCTGGCTGCCTCGTCGCGCACGAAATCGAGGAAATCCCACTGCGGCATCATCGCGATGAACGGCGCGGGCATGGCGAGGTGCGTCAGGTCGCCCACGGTCATCAGCCGGCCATTCCAGCTCACCTCGGCGCGCTCGATCCGGTTATGCGGGCGCGCGAGGAATTTCTCGAGCAGGCCGAGCTCGGACAGGATCTGCATCGTCGAGGGATGAACCGTGTCGCCGCGGAAATCGCGGAAGAAGTCGGCGTGCTTCTCCAGCACCAGCACGGGCACCCCGGTGCGCGCGAATAGCAGCGCCGCCATCATGCCCGCAGGGCCGCCGCCCACCACGATGACGTCGGGTTTCATCGCCGTCAGGTTAGCCGATTGTGCCGCAGTGCGACATTTGATTTTCCTACAGCCGCCGGTTCGGGGTAGCAGGAGGGTGATGATACGCTCCCACCCTTTCTTCCGCCGGACAGGCCGACAGCAATGACCGAGGGCATGGAGCCATCCTCGATGCTGTCGGATGCGCTCGTCATCCTCGGCGCGGCGGGCATCGTGATCCCGGTGTTCCACCGGTTTCGCATCACTCCGGTCATCGGGTTCATCCTGATCGGAATCCTCGTCGGTCCGTTCGGGCTCGGGCGGCTCGTGCCGCAAGCGCCGTGGCTCTACCACATGACGATCACCGACCCCGAGGCGCTGGAGCCGTTCGCCGAATTCGGCATCGTCCTGCTGCTGTTCACGATCGGGCTCGAGCTCTCGTTCAACCGGCTGTGGACCATGCGCCGACTCGTTTTCGGGCTAGGCGCGCTGGAGCTTCTGCTGATCGGCGCGCTGCTGGCGCTGGTGCTGGCGGCTGTGGGCGAGGCATTCACCGCCGCTCTCGCGCTGGGTTTCGCGCTCGCGCTGTCGTCAACCGCGATCGTGCTGCCGATCTCCGGCACCACGAGCCCGGTGGGCCGCGCAGCGTTGGCGATGCTGCTGTTCGAGGACATCGCCATCGTCCCGATCATTTTCGTCCTCGGCGCGCTGGCGCCTTATGCGCAGGCCGATGGCTGGGAAGGCATGGTGCGCACGATTTGGCAGGGGCTGCTGGTGGTGGGCGTTCTGCTTGTCGCCGGGCGGCTTGCCCTGCCGCGCCTGTTCGCACAGGCCGCGCGCACCAAGAGCCCCGAACTGTTCCTCGCCGCGAGCCTGCTGGTTGTCATCGGCGCAAGCCTGGCGACCGCGGCAGTCGGCCTCTCGCCGATCGTCGGCGCGCTCATCGCGGGGCTGCTCATCGCCGAAACCGAGTACCACGGCGAAGTCGAAGGGATCATCGAGCCCTTCAAGGGCCTCGCGCTCGGAATATTCCTGATCACCGTCGGCATGGGGGTGGATCTCGCCAAGATCTGGGCCGACCTCGGCCTCATCGCGCTCGCAGTCGTCGGCGTGCTGGCGTTGAAGGCGCTCGTCACCGGGCTGCTCCTGCGGATGATGGGAGCACGGCGCGGGACCGCTGCCGAGACCGGCGTGCTGATGGCCTCCCCCAGCGAGACAACGCTGATCGTGCTGTCCGCCGCCACCGCCGCGCTGCTGATCGACCGCGAGACCGCGCAGTTCTGGCAGATCGTCACCGCTATCGGCCTCACCGTCACGCCGCTACTGGCGCGGCTGGGGCAGGTCGTCGCCCGCCGGGTCGAGCCGCTGCCCGACATGGAGGACGACCTTGGCGAAGCGCGCGCGATCGTCGTCGGCGCTGGCCGCGTGGGGCGTCTCGTTTCCGACATGCTGACCGTCCACGGCATCCCGTACGTTGCGATCGACAGCGACAGCGACCTCATCCAGCGCGCCCGCAGGCGTGGCTATCGTGCGGTGTTCGGCGACGCGGCACGCGGCAATACGCTCGACCGGCTCGGCATCGACCGCGCCCCCGCCGTGATCCTGACGATGGACGAGCCGGTGCTCGCCCAGCGCCTCGTCACCAAGCTGCGCAAGACCTATCCCGAACTGCCGATCATCGCGCGCGCCCGCGACCTCAATCACGCCGCCGCGCTCTATCGCGCGGGCGCGAGCCATGCAGTGCCCGAAACGCTGGAAAGCTCGCTCCAGCTATCGGAAGCGGTGCTGGTCGATCTCGGGGTGCCGATGGGGCCGGTGATCGCCTCGATCCACGAGAAGCGCGACGAATTCCGCGAGCGGATCAAGCGCGACGGCGCGCTCGATCACAAGCCGAAGCTGCGCACCACCAAGGCGGATGGAGGATAGATTGCGCCTCTCGGGCGTTGCTTGGGGAGAAGGAGAACCCTCATGACGAAGCCCCAAGCCGACGAACACAAGAACCCCGCGCAGCAGACCGGCGAGGAATTTGGCAAGATCAAGCGCCCGCAGCAGACCGACGCGACGATGCAGGATCAGGATACCGCACGCGGTAGCGAAGTGTCGGGCCGCCAGCACGCGGGTCACCGCGGCTGAAGCGCGCGCCTGCGCTCGGCAGTGATGACCGCTTAGGCGGGAACGCTGGCGAGCGCGGCACGCACCGCGGCTATGGCATTGGCGGCCTTGCTGCCGTCGGGTCCGCCGCCCTGCGCCATGTCGGGCCGGCCACCGCCGCCCTGACCGCCCATTGCCGCGACACCGGCGCGGACCAATTCCACCGCGCTGATCCGGCCAACGAGGTCGTCGGTCACCGCAGCAGCGATCGCGCCCTTGCCGTCATTGACCGCGACGATCGCCGCCACCCCCGAACCGATGCGGGCCTTCGCCTCGTCCAGCAGACTCCGGAGCGCTTTGGCCTCAAGACCTTCGATCACCTGGCCGGAGAACTTGACTCCGCCGATGTCCTCGTCCGCTGCTGCGTGTGCATTGCTGCCGCCACCTCCGAGCGCGAGCGCCCGCTTGGCGTCCGCCAGTTCGCGTTCGAGCCGCTTGCGCTCGTCCAGCAGCGCGGCCAGCCTAGCCGCCACGTCCTCGGGCGCGACGCGGATCGCAGCCGCTGCATCCTTCAACGCATCCTCGCGCGCGACTAGCCACTGGCGCGCCGCTTCGCCGGTCAGTGCTTCGATCCGGCGCACACCACTCGCCACCGCGCTCTCCGATACGATGCGGAAAATCCCGATGTCGCCCGTGGCACGCACGTGGGTGCCGCCGCACAGCTCGACCGAATAATTGCGCCCGCCATCGCCTGCGCGGCCCATGCTGAGCACGCGGACTTCGTCGCCGTACTTCTCTCCGAACAGGGCCATCGCGCCCGCCTCGATCGCATCGTCGGGGCTCATAAGTCGGGTCGTCACGGCCTCGTTTGCGCGGATTTCCGCGTTCACCTCGGCCTCGACCGCAGCGATGTCCTCCGCCGTCAGCGGCTTGGGATGCGAGAAATCGAACCGGAAACGGTCGTCGGCAACCAGCGAACCCTTCTGCGTCACGTGATCGCCAAGCCGGTGCCGCAGCGCCGCGTGGACGAGGTGGGTGGCCGAATGGTTCGCGCGGATGCGGTCGCGGCGGTCGGCGTCGACCCACAGTTGAACCGTGTCGCCCACGCTGATCGTGCCCGCCTCGACCGTCGCGTGATGCGCGTGCAGGCGACCGAGCGGCTTGCCCGTGTCGGTGACGGCGATCTTGAGGCCCTCGGGCGTGGTCATCGTACCGGCGTCGCCCGACTGGCCGCCGCTTTCGCCATAGAAAGGCGACTGGTTGGTGAGCACGATCACACTGTCGCCCGCACCGGCGGTCGTGACCTCGACCCCGTCCTTCACCAGCGCGACGACGCGGCCCTCGCCTTCGGTCGAGCTGTAGCCGGTGAACTCGGTGCCGCCTTCGCGCTCGGCGATGTCGAACCACAGTTCGCCGTCGGCGGCCTGACCACTGCCCTTCCACGCGGCGCGGGCGGCGGCTTTCTGGCGGGTCATCGCGGCATCGAAGCCGTCGCGATCGACCGCGATGCCGCGGCTGCGCAGCGCGTCTTCGGTGAGGTCGTACGGAAAGCCGTAGGTGTCGTAGAGCTTGAACGCGGTCTCGCCGTCGAGCTCGCCGCCCTCGCCCATGGTCCCGGTCGCTTCGTCGAGCAGCCTGAGGCCGTTCGCCAGCGTGCGGCGGAACTGGGTTTCCTCGCGCTCGAGCGTTTCCTCGATCAGCGGCTGCGCGCGGCCGAGTTCGGGATAGGCCTGGCCCATCTCGGCGACCAGAGCGGGTACCAGGCGGTGCATCAGCGGCTCTTTCGCGCCGATCAGGTGCGCATGGCGCATCGCGCGGCGCATGATCCGGCGCAGGACGTAGCCGCGCCCTTCGTTCGACGGCAGCACGCCGTCCGCCAGCAGGAAGCTCGTCGAGCGCAGGTGGTCGGCGATCACCCGGTGGCTCGCCTTGTGGTCGCCGTCCGCGCGCACGCCGGTCAGGTTTTCGCTTGCTGCGATCAGCGCCTTGAACGTGTCGGTGTCGTAGTTGTCGGTGACGCCCTGCATCACCGCGGCCAGGCGTTCCAGCCCCATGCCGGTGTCGATGCTGGGCTTGGGCAGTTCGCCGACGATCTCGTCTGCGGCCTGCTCGTACTGCATGAACACGAGGTTCCAGATCTCGACGAAGCGGTCGCCGTCCTCCTCGGGCGACCCCGGGGGTCCGCCCCAGATGTGGTCGCCGTGGTCGTAGAAGATTTCCGAGCAGGGGCCGCAGGGACCGTCACTGCCCATTGCCCAGAAGTTGTCCTTCGTGGGGATGCGGATGATCCGCGCTTCGGGGATACCCGCGATCTTGCGCCAGAGATCGAAGGCCTCGTCGTCGGTGTGATAGACGGTCGCGGTCAGCCGGTCGGGAGACAAGCCCCATTCCTTCGTCAGCAGCGTCCACGCGTGCGTGATCGCCTGCTCCTTGAAGTAGTCGCCGAAGCTGAAGTTG
The DNA here is from genome assembly GCF_053819285.1 of Tsuneonella sp. HG094. NCBI lineage: Bacteria > Pseudomonadati > Pseudomonadota > Alphaproteobacteria > Sphingomonadales > Erythrobacteraceae > Tsuneonella > Tsuneonella sp. HG094. Next base: position 351,376 of record NZ_JBSORA010000001.1, on the reverse strand, counting down.
CCGAGCATCTCGAAGAACGTGTGGTGCCGCGCGGTGTAACCGACGTTGTCGAGGTCGTTGTGCTTGCCGCCCGCGCGAACGCACTTCTGGCTCGACGTCGCGGTCGGGCTCGGCGGAGTCTCGAGACCGGTGAATACGTTCTTGAACGGCACCATGCCGGCGTTGACGAACATCAGCGTCGGATCGTTGTACGGCACCAGCGGCGCGCTGGGCACCACGCGGTGACCCGCACTCGCGAAGTAATCGAGGAAGCCGCGGCGGATGTCGTTGGTCGATGTCATGACCCGCCTGAGTTAGTTGCTGCGTTTGCTAGCGACAAGCGAATTAAGGTCGAATCATGGCAAGGCGCGCTTATGGCACGCGAGCGCTCACAATCCAGGCCGATGCGGGCAGCGCCACGATCGATCCGTCCCTGCGCCGCTCCAGGAAATGCTCGAGGCGCTCGACGAAGGCGGCGCGCTCGTCCGGACCAAGCTCCGACGCGGCGGCCGCAGCAGGCCCGATAGTCATGAAGTAGGTGACCGCGTCGCTGACCGGATCGCCCCCGGTCCCCGCGACATAGGCAAAGTCGACGGGATCCAAAGCCAAGTCGGTCCACCCCGCTGCGTTGAGGATCGCCTCGACATGCATCGGATCGGAGAATGCGAACGGGCCGGGCGATCCCGGCCTTGGCGCGGTATACCGACCGGGCGGAAGCAGGTCGACGAGTTCGCTCGCCCACATGTTGCGAGCAGGCTCACGAAAGCACGAGAACAGCAGGCGTGCTCCGGGAGCGGCGATGGATGCGAGATGCGTGAACGCGGCAACCGGAGCGGCGAAAAACATCACTCCGTGGCGCGAAACGAGGAAGTCGGGACGTTGGGCACCTGCGTCCCACCCGGCAGCGTCAGCGACGAGGAAGCGCGCGTTCGGCGTGTTCGCTGCCCGCTCGCGCGCGACTGCGACGAGATCGCCGCTGACGTCGATCCCGGTGACCTGCGCGCCAGGATGCTCCCGTGCAATCGCCAGCGAGAGTTCTCCGGCTCCGCAGCCGATATCGAGGACTCGGCGGGGTGATTCCTTGCGGACGTCGGACAACAGGCGCGCGGTGAGGTTGGTAAAGCTGCGATCGGTCCGCTTCCATTCGGCAGCCCATTTTTCGCCCGTAAGTCCTTCCCAGTCGCTGCGATCGGTCATGCGCATTCCCTGGCGACACTGTGCCGCGGCCGAGGATTTGCACGGCGCAACCGACCTGCCAAGGCAAACCGCTCTCTGGAAACGGAAAAGCCGGTGCGGGTCCCGCGGGACACACGCACCGGCCTTCCGGTTTAGCGGGCGCGGGGAACGCCCGGTGTGAGGATCAGATGTCGTCTTCCGCGTCCGGGCCCGTCATCATTTCCTCGGCGACGGCGTCGGTCCGGCCGCGGATCGCGGCTTCCAACTTGTCGCAAACTTCGGGGTTTTCCTTGAGGTAGCTCTTGGCGTTCTCGCGGCCCTGGCCGATGCGAATGCTATCGTAACTGAACCAGCTGCCCGACTTCTCCACGAGGCCGGCCTTGACCCCGAGATCGAGGATCTCGCCGATCTTGGAAATGCCTTCGCCGTACATGATGTCGAATTCGACCTGCTTGAACGGCGGGGCGACCTTGTTCTTGACCACCTTCACGCGGGTCGAGTTGCCGACGATATCGTCGCGATCCTTGATCTGGCCGGTGCGGCGGATGTCGAGGCGGACCGAGGCGTAGAACTTGAGCGCGTTGCCGCCCGTCGTCGTCTCCGGGTTACCGTACATGACGCCGATCTTCATGCGCAGCTGGTTGATGAAGATCACCATGCACTTCGACCGGTTGATCGAGCCGGTGAGCTTGCGCAGCGACTGGCTCATCAGGCGGGCCTGAAGGCCGACGTGGCTGTCGCCCATCTCGCCCTCGATTTCTGCCCGGGGCACCAGTGCGGCCACCGAATCGACCACCAGCACGTCGATCGCGTTCGAGCGGACCAGCGTATCGGTGATTTCGAGCGCCTGCTCGCCGGTATCGGGCTGCGAGACGATCAGCTCGTCGATGTTGACGCCCAGCTTCTTGGCATAGACCGGATCGAGCGCGTGTTCGGCGTCGACGAACGCGGCGGTGCCGCCGTTCTTCTGCGCCTCGGCGATGACGTGGAGCGCCAGAGTGGTCTTGCCCGAGCTTTCCGGGCCATAGACCTCTATCACGCGACCACGCGGAAGGCCGCCGACACCCAGTGCGATATCGAGTCCGAGGCTGCCGGACGAGATCACTTCGACCTGCATCGTCTCCTTCTGGCCCAGCTTCATCGCCGAGCCCTTGCCGAACGCGCGGTCGATCTGCGCAAGCGCGGCGTCGAGCGCCTTCTGACGGTCCGTATCCAAGTTCTTACCTTCCACCAGCTTGAGATTCGAAGCCGCCATGACACACCCTTTCGCGCTTTGACTAGACCCGCCACCGAGATGGGGGCCACCTGTCACCCGAAGCGCGATGTATCTGGTTTGTTCCAATAGAACAAGGGGAGAACGAAATTTTCCTGCAGCGTCGCTGGCGGCTTACTCGTCGACGATGGTCCACGTCACTTCGCGACGTCCATTACCCGGTACCGTGGTCTCGTAGATGCGCGCGCCGTCCTTGACGCGCACGCCCTTCAATCCGGTGATCTTCGCTGCCGAGCCGCCGAGCGTCAGCCGCAATTTGACCGGATTACGGTTCGCGTTCGTCACGACCGCCTTCATCGGAACGCGGTCGCCGGGCTTGCGCAAGTCAGCGTCGCCAAGGGCCGCACACGTTGCGAATACCTGTGCGCTCTGGCCCATGGCAATCTCGACATCCTGGCCAGAGGCGTAATCGCGCAGGCGCTGCTCGCCGACGAACAGTTCGCCGCGAGGCGTCGATTCGAACACGGTGATTGAGCCCGTCGGCAAGGCCATGCCGAGGTCGTGAGAAGCGTCGTTCACCGTCGTCAGCAGGAGGCCTGCAGCCTGTGGCTCGTCGGTCACATTCCACGGCGCACAAGCCGCAGTGTGCCAGAGTTTCCCCTCGACCCGATCCCGCTGAAGAAATGCGACCTGCTTTTGCGCCTGCGCCGCCACGGTGACCGGTTCGGGCACCCGGTACAGTTTGAGGTCGGCGAGGTCTTCCTCACGCGCCACCATCGCCGCGCGCGAGACTCGCGATCCCGTCACCATGATCGCCTCGGCCGCCCGCGCCGCGACGGGCGCGGGCGGCGCCATCGGTGGCGGCGGCGGTGGTGGAGGAATGGGGCCGATCCAGGGTTCGGGCGACCCTTGAGCCGTGCTCCCGATGGGATAGCAGACCAGCGACAGCGGCTTCGCATCGGGTGGATCGGCCAGCGCGCGGTAATCGCTCGTCACGCGCAGCTTGCCCGCCACTGCCATCAGTTCGGCATCGGGAAAGCTCTGGTTGTTGTCGTTGACCAGCGTCAGCCAGCTCATCAGCCGCATCCTTACGTCGTCGGCCGACCCGCCCTCGGCCAGCGTCGCGACATAGTGCGCCTGCCAGTCGAAGCCCCATGACAGATAGGTCAGCGTGATCGTGTAGGTACCGCCCGCCGGGCTGCTGGTGTCGATCGAATAGACCGGCTGCGCGGAGAGGCCCGCGGGCACCTTGTCGAAAGTCAGCTTCTCGGGGATGCCCGAGCAGCGCACCGCTTCGAAACCGGCACCGGACTGCAGCACGAGGCCGCCGTCCGCACGGGTGCGGACGATCGCCGATTCGCTGGTCTCCCTACCCGTCGCCGGGTTGGTGCGCGTGATCGTCACCCGGTTGCCGAGCGTGCCGTCGACCAGCGCGCCGGGGCTGAGCAAGTCGGCGTTGCGGTTCTTCTCGATCGTCCCGCCGGGAAGCCCGGTGACGATCGCGGTGACCGCTACCATGCCTTCCGATACGCCGTCGAAGCGGATCGTCGATTCGCCGGGCGGAAGCGTGACCTGCCGCGTCTCGCTGATCATCGCGAAGCCGCGCGGCCAGTTGCGGTTCATCGCCTCGTCCGGGCCGCGGTTGGGATCACGGTAGACGGTCACAGAGAGCTTTTCGGGCGCCGAGGCGTCGACCGCCTCGCGCGCCATTAGCGGCGAACCGGCGACGCTCGCCAGCAGCAGCCCGGTGAGGATCCGGCGCACGGCGGCGCTCCTCAGTACCGCGTCTCGTAGGTTACGCGCACCTCGCGCTTGCCGTTGGCGGGCACGGTGACGAGATACTTGCGGCTGTCGGCATTGAGCTGCTCGCCCGGCACGTCTTCGCTCGTGATGCGGAAATCGCGGCTCCACCATCCACGGTCCAACCCGCCTTGGGTCAGTTCGACCTCGACCGGCGTCGGCTTCGCGTTGGTGAAGGTGTAGCGCATCGTCGTGCGGTAGTATTCGACTGCGCGCTCGCTGGTGACTTCGCGCACGACCTCGCCATTCTTGATGACGCGATACCGCCCCGAGGCTTCGTACTCGCCCGAGGAAATCTTGTCGCGAGTGACGACTTCGGCCTGCACGAACACATCGAAGGCATCGCCCGTGGTCAGCGTCAGCGCGCTGCCCATCGGGGTGTGGCCGATCGTGCTCTCGCCGACGAACTGCGGCGTGCCCTGGCGGTCGCGCTGGTAGAAGCGCACGGTGCCCGCAGGCAGCGCATCGCCGAGGCCCTGCTCGCGCGAGGTCGAGAAGCCGATCGCACTCGAGACGTTGACGGGCTGGTCGTCGCTCGCCAGCCAGCCCACCCGGCGTGCGTAGACCTTCTTCGCCGGCACCGCCTGCACATCGAGGAAGCTGACCTGCTTGGTCTGTGCGTTGGCAATCGTCGTCCGGCCGCTGAGCGGGTAGAGGTAGAAATCGCCAAGCCGTTCCCGGTTGGCGGTTTCGGTCCCCGGCACGAAGCCGCCCCGAGGCGGAGGTGGCGGCGACGGGCGGTAGTAACCGTTGTTGTTGTTAACAGTCGCAGGGCTGCCCGCCACGAGCACGGTGTCGGCGTTGGTGAAAGTCGTGCCGGTCTGGTTGGTCAGTGTGACCCAGCCCTGCATGTCGGTGGTCCCCTTCGCTTCGTCGTAGAGCGCAACGTAGTCGGCCGACCAGTCGAGGCCGCCCGTAAGATAGCGGATCGAGGCGGGCCGCGTGCCCCCGCGGTCGCTCTCGACCGTCACCGACAGGGTCGGGCGGGCGCGCAGGTTCGGCGGCACCCGGTCGAAGATCACGCGCACCGGCAATCCGTCGTCGCGCAGCACCTCGATCCGGTCGCCGATCCGCACGACCACCCCGCCCGCAGTCGAAAGCACTGTGGCCCGCTCGCGGGTTTCAGCGCCGGTTGCGGGGTTCGTGCGGATCAGGGTCACCGTCTGGCCGATCGCCTTTTCCATCAGCTTGGAGGGTGTCAGCAGGTCGAAATCGAAGTTCTGCTCGATGATCCCCGCGCCTGCGGCGTTGAAGCTCAGCGTTTCGGGCCGAATCTGCGCCGACACGTCGGGGAATTCGATCCGGCTGCGCCCGTTCGCGATCGCAAGCTGACGCACGTCCTGCACCAGCGCCTGCCCGTTGTTGTAGATCGTGACATCGATATCGCCCTGCGCGCTGGGGCCGACACCCGCAGGCTGGTCCGCGCTCTGGGCCCACGCTGCTGTGGCGAAGGCGGCGGCGGTTGCGAGTGCAAGGAACTTCAGGCGCATCGAGCATTCCCCTCAATTACGGTGCGACAGATGTAACATTGTATCGTCAGCCTTGCGGCAAGCTGAACGAACCGATTACCCCCGGGCCGACGCAAGTACCGCGCCGACCTTGTCCGAAATCTGCTGCACGCTGAAGGGTTTGGCAATGAAGTGCATGTCGGAAATGTCGATATCCTGCCGTAGCTGCTCTTCGGCGTAGCCCGACATGAACAGGATCGGCAGCGCCGGTTTCGCCCGGCGGATGGCCTTCGCCATCGCGGGACCGTCCATGCCGGGCATCACGACATCGGACAGGACGAGATCGAATTCGCCGCCATTGGCGACCGCGGCAAGCCCCTCTTCGCCGTCGCTGCAGGGGGTGACGGTATAGCCAGCCCGCGACAGTGCGCGCTCGGCCACCGCGCGGACCATGTCCTCGTCCTCGACCAGCAGGATCTTGCCTCCGCCCGACCACTCGGCTGCCGGAGCGACCTCGATCTTGGCCTTGCCGGTCGTCACCTCGCCGTGATGGACCGGGAGATAGACACTGAACCGCGCACCGGCGCGGGCATTGGCCGTAGCCGGCGTGTTGTCGGCGAAGATGAACCCGCCCGACTGCTTGACGATGCCATAGACTGTCGAGAGACCCAGGCCTGTCCCGCCCATGGCTCCGCCGACTGAACCGCGGCCCTGCTGTTTCGTGGTGAAAAACGGCTCGAAGATTTTCGCGAGGTGATCGACCGGGATGCCGCCGCCGGTGTCTTGCATCACGAGCACGGTGTAGTCGCCCTCGGGTACGATCTCGCTCGCCATCTTGCGTACATCGCGGGCAGTCACCCGGCGCGTCGCGAGCGACAGCTTGCCGCTGCCGTCGCCTTTCGCTTGGATCGCGTCGCGCGCGTTGACCGCGAGGTTGACGATCACCTGCTCGAGCTGCTGCGGATCGGCGCGCACCGGACCCAGATCTCGGTCGTGGTGCACCACGAGCTGGATCTTCTCGCCGAGCAGCCGTTTCAGGAGCTGGCTCACCTCGCTCACGACGTCGGGCAACTGGAGCACCTCGGGCCGCAGCGTCTGCTGACGGCTGAATGCGAGAAGCTGGCGGGTCAGTGCCGCGGCGCGGTTCGAATTGGCGCGAATCTGATTGATGTCGTCGTAGTCGCTGTCGCCTGGCGTATGGCGCAGCATCATCAGGTCGCACGTGCCGATCACCGCGGTAAGCACGTTGTTGAAATCGTGCGCCACGCCCCCTGCGAGTTGGCCGACCGCCTGCATCTTGGTCGCCTGCGCCACCTGACGCTTGAGCCGCGTCTCCTCGGTCGAGTCGACGAGGCTCAGCAGCACCGCCGCCTCGCCCAGTCCGCGCACCCCGGCGATGCCGAGGCTGACCGGCTCTTCCGCCGAACCGCGGAGGCGCACCGCCATGTCGGTCGCGCTCGGCGGCCCCTTGCCGAAGCGGCGCACCGCGTCGACCAGCGGCCCCTTGTCCTCGCGCACCACGAGGTCGGAAGGAAACTGCGGCAGCGTCTGCCCCTCGAGCCCCGCCGCGCGGCGGAACGGCGTGTTGGCAAACAGGAAACGCCCGTCGCGGTCCGTCATCGCAAGGCCCAGCGGCAGCGCGCCCAGAAGCGCCTCGAGCTGCGGGGTCGCAGCAGTTCCGGCAGCCTCCCCGCTGCCGCCGAGACCCACTCCCGCATCGACCAGCAGCATCAGGCTTGGCCCCTCGTCGGCACCCGGGGCGCGAGTTGCTGCCGGCTCACCGAGGGGGACGTGAATCAGGGTTTGCGGACTGCCGCGCCGACCTTCGCGGGCGAAGAAGATGCGCTCGCGCTCGTCGGCGCGCAGAAGTTCGGCAAAGGACTGACCGGCGAGCGTCGCATCGGCATCGCCCGCTGCTCGCAGCGCGAAACCGGCGGCGGCGGCGCGCACCATCCCGTCGGGGGCGACGAGCGCAGCCTCGATTCCGCTACGCGACAGGAGACCGCCAAGCGGCCCTCCGAGCGCGCGCGACAGGTCGGCGACGAAGTCTTCCTCGGTCTGCCCTTCGAACCGCCAGACGAGATAGTCCTCGCCACGCCCGGCCCGAACCGCGCTGGCCGTCCAGCGGCGCGAGCCGTCGGGGCTTTCGATTCCGACCACGCTTCCGCGACCGTCCCGCCAGGTCTCCCGCGCAGTGCGCGCCAGAGACTCGAGCGCGGGGCGGTCGAGCGCCAGGTTGGGCGGCGCGGTATTCGCGCCGAACCAGTCGGCGTAGGTGCGGTTCGCGCACACGAGGCGGTTGGCGCGGTCGACGATCGCGACGCCCTCGCCCGGCCGCTCGATTGCCGCAACGGTCACCGACCAGTCGGGCGGCGCCAGTTCATCGGTCGTCACCTGCGGTCGTATCCGCACCAGCATCGCAGCCGCGGCGACAAGTACGCCGACACCGCCAATAAAGGCGGCGGCGGTGACGAACTGCCCACTCGCGAGCCAGACCAATGCGGCGCTGACCAGCACTGCGCCGCCGAGCAGCGCGTAGAGCGGCGTGGATCGTTCCTCGACCGGGATCATTCGATGCCGGACGGGGGCAATTGGGCGAGCTGCTCACGCCGCAGGCGGCGTTCACCAAGCTTACGGCGCCGCTTGCCGGCCACCACGAACCGCCACACAAAGCCGCTGACCACGTAACTGACCCCCGCCGAAACGACGGCGACAACCACCAGGCCGAATCCCGTTACGAGCGTCGCGCCCGTCAGCCACTGGAGCATGTCGCCGAACTGACTGTGCTCCATTGCGTTGTTGACCGGCGCGATCACCGTGGCCGCGTCGACGCGGAGCATCCACGAACCGACGTTGTAGGAGAGCACCCAGATCAGCGGCGTGGTGAACGGATTGGTCACGAACGTCGTCAGCGCCGCCACGGGCACATTGGCGCGGATCGGCAGGCACAGCAGCGCGGAAAAAAGGATTTGCGCGAAGGGAATGATAATCCCGACCAGCATCCCCAGCGCCACCCCGCGCGGGACCGAGCGCCGCGTGAACCGCCACAGCTCGGACCGGAGGACGCGGTTCGAGAACGGCCGAATCCACCGGCTGCGCTCCATCTGCTCGCGCGTCGGCATGTTGCGCTGGATCCAGGCGGAGGCTTTGTCGAACATCGTGCCTGATCGTCAGTAAGGAAAGCCGGCGGCCACGGCTAGCCGCGCTCGCGCAGCAAGCGCGCCTTGTCGCGCTTCCAGTCGCGATCCTTGATACTGGCGCGCTTGTCCTGCGCCTGCTTGCCCTTGGCGAGCGCCAGTTCGACTTTCGCCCGGCCCGTGCGATTGAAGTAGATCGACAGCGGAACCAGCGTCATGCCCTTGCGCTCGACCGCGCCGGTCATCTTGTCGATCTCGCGCTCGTTCAGCAGCAATTTTCGCGGCCGCTTGGGTTCGTGGTTGTTGCGATTGCCGTGGCTGAATTCGGGCACGTTCGCGTTGACCAGCCAGACTTCGCCGCCGCGCAGTTCGGCATAACTGTCGGCGATCGTCGCCTCGCCCGCGCGCAAAGCCTTCACTTCGGTGCCGGTGAGCATCAACCCGGCCTCGAACTTGTCCTCGATGAAATAGTCGAACCGTGCGCGCCGGTTTTCGGCGACGGTCTTCTGCTTGTCGAAGGTCTCGGGTTTGGGGCGCGCCATGGGAGGGCGCATGTAGGCGCGCGACACCCCGCTGCCAAGCGCGGGTTACACCAGTCCGGCGTGCTCCAGCGCCGCATCGACCGCCGCCTTGGCCTCTTCGCTGCATTCGACGAGTGGCAGGCGCACCGCGGGGCTGATGTCGGGGAATAGGCGGCTGAGCGCGTACTTGACCGGCGCGGGGCTCGCATCCTCGAACATCGCATAGTGCAGCGGATAGAGCCGGTCGTTGAGCTCGCGCGCCCGGGCAAGGTCGTTGGCGGCGCAGGCGGCCTGGAATTCGGCGCAGAGCGCAGGCGCGACGTTCGCGGTGACCGATATGCACCCTACCGCGCCCGCGGCGTTGGCGGGCAACGCCAGTTCGTCGTCGCCCGAAAGCTGGCAGAAATCCTTGCCGATGCCCATCCGATGGTCGGTCACACGGCTGAGGTCGCCGCTCGCGTCCTTGATCGCCACGATCTGGCTCGGATACTTCTTGGCGAGTTCGCACACCGTCTCCGGCTCGATGTCGGTCACCGTCCGGCCGGGCACGTTGTAGAGAACGATCGGCAGCGAGCAGTTTTCCGCCAGATAGCTGAAATGCGCGAGCAGGCCCTTCTGCTTGGGCCGGTTGTAATAGGGTGCAACGCACAGCGCCGCCGCCGCCCCCGCCTTCTTGGAAAAATTCATGTGCAGCAGCGCGTTCATGGTGTCGTTGCTGCCGCACCCGGCGATGACGGGCACGCGCCCGGCCGCCTGCTCGATGCAGACCTCTATCACCCGGTGGTGTTCGGCGTTCGAGAGGGTCGAAGCCTCGCCAGTGGTGCCGCAAGGGACCAGCGCCTTCGATCCCTGCTCGATCTGCCAGTCGACGAGCCGGCGGAACGCGCGTTCATCGAACGACCCATCGCGAAAAGGAGTCACAAGGGCGGGAATCGAACCGGAGAACATTGCGCTGTCGCCTTTGCCTGGGTCATAGTCGGGCGCTGGGGGTGATTTCGTGCGTCCCCCGCCAGACCTGTATTCATCGCCTGATAAGGAGCCGGTAGCCAGAATGTCCAGCATGCTTGGTAACCGGTTGAATCGCCTTCGTTTCGTCGCCCTGTCAGCGCTCCTCGCGAGCGCCGCCCCGGTTTATGCGCAATCCGCGTCCGATAGCGGCCGGGCGATGATGGTCGCGTCGCAGCCCACACAGGCCGCCGCCGCCGTCTCCCGCTGGCAGCAATTGACCGCCAACGACCGCATGGGTTTCGCCGATTACGCGGGCTTCGCGCTCGCCTATCCGACTTATCCCCGGATGGAAGTGATCCGCAACAGCGCCGAAAAGGCGCTCGATCGCGACGCACCCAGCCCGTCGCAGGTGGTCGCGTTTTTCGACCGCTTCCCGCCGCAGACCAATCCGGCGCGCGCACGCTATGCCATCGCGCTGTCGAACCTGAACCGGCCCGAGGCGCGCGAACAGGCGCGCCTCGCCTGGCGCGGCGGGCAGATGAGCAGCCCGACCGAGGCCTATTTCAACAGCCTGTTTTCGGGTGTCTTCAGCACCGAAGACCACGATGAGCGGATGCGCTCGCTCCTGTGGCAGGGCCAGGCCGAAGCGGCCGCGCGGACGATCAACTTCGTCTCGCCCGGAAACCGCGAGCGATACATGGCGCACCTTGCGCTCGTTCAGGGCAGCCTGCCGCAGTCGATCGGCCTTTCGGTCCCCGCGAACCTGATGAGCGACCCCGGCTACGTGTACACGCTGGCGCGCCACTATCGGCGGAACGGACAGGGTTACCAGGCCCAGCAACTTCTGGCGACACGGGCGGCGTTCGCTCGGCCCCCGCACGACGCGCAAGACATGGTCACCGAGATGCTGACCCAGGCCAAGGGCGCCTCGGCCAACACCGCGGCGGCAATCGCGAGCAAGGTCGACGACCTTTTCGCGCCGGGCACCGACATCTCTGGCCTCAGCTACAAGCTGCGCGACGATTACACTTCGCTGATGTGGCTTGGCGGCAGCAAGGCGCTGTGGTCGATGGGCGACGGCAACCTCGCCGCGCCGCTGTTCTACCGCTACGGCAACGCGGCGCGCACCCCGCAGACGCGGTCGAAGGGCTTCTACTGGGCCGGCAACGCCGCCGCGCGCGCGGGCAACCAGGCCGAAGCCAATCGCTATTTCGAGATGGCGGCCAAGTACCCCGAGTATTTCTACGGCCAACTTGCCCACGAGCGGCTGGGCCGGGCACTGCCAGCCTTCCCGAAAGTCGCCGCCAATCCGGTGACGCCGCAGCAGAGCGCGGCCTTCGCCTCCAGCCAGCTCGCGCAGGCGGTGCGTTCGACCGCGCGGGTGATCGACTGGCGGACCGAGCGCTATTTCTTCGTCGCCCTCGCCGACCAGGCGAAAACCCCGGCGGAAATGCAGCTAGTCGCCAACCTCGCCGCCGAGATGGGCTTGCCCGAACTGGGCGTCGTGGTCGGCCGCAGCGCGCCCGAGCGCGACATCGCCGGCTTCACGGGCGTGGGATTCCCGGTCATCCCGACACCGCCGGGTGCGGACTACACGATGGTCCATGCGATCGCCCGGCAGGAAAGCGAATTCGACATCAATCGCATCAGCCACGCCGGAGCGCGCGGGGTCATGCAATTGATGCCCGGCACTGCCAACGAGCAGGCGGGGAAGATGGGCATGAGCTACATGAGCGCCAGCCTGACGACCGACCCGCAATACAACATTCGCCTTGGCGACGGCTATTTCGCGCGGATGATGGATTACTACGGCGGCAGCTATCCGCTTGCCGTGGCCGCGTACAATGCGGGCGCGGGCAACGTGAACAAGTGGCTGCGCGCGAACGGCGATCCGCGGCAGGGCGGGATCGACTGGCTGCGCTGGATCGAGGAGATCCCGATTTTCGAGACCAAGAACTACGTCCAGCGCGTTCTCGAGAATGCCGTCGTCTACGAACAGCTCCACCCCAATCGCATCCGCTACGGCGCGCAGCCCAAGACGGTGAGCCAGTTCGTCGGCAAGCGAACCCCGGGTTGAGCCGAGCCGCCGCGCCGCGCTACACGCTGGCGCCATGACGCCGTCCAACCCGATCACCCCCGGTGGGCTTGCCGCGCTCAAGGCGCGCTACGACCACCTGCTCGGCACCGAGAGGCCGGCGATCGTCGAGATCGTGAGCTGGGCCGCGGGCAACGGTGACCGGAGCGAGAACGGCGATTACCTCTACGGTCGCAAGCGGATGCGCGAGATCGACCGGGAACTCTCGCACCTCGCCCGGCGGATGAAGGCTGCGCGCGTGGTCGATCCCGTTTCGCAGCCCGACAAGGACCGCGCCTTCTTCGGTGCCACTGTGACGCTCGCCGACGAGGACGACGAACAGCGGACCGTGACACTCGTGGGCGACGACGAGCAGGACGCGAGCGCCGGGCGCATCGGCTGGTCCTCCCCGATGGCACGCGCGTTGCGCGGCGCAGTAGTGGGCGATCTGCGCACCGTCAGGCTACCGGGCGGCGAGAAGGAATGGGAAGTGGTCGCAATCGCCTATGCGTAAGCTGGTGTCGATCGCGCTCCTCGCCTTGGCTGCCCCACTCGCGGCGAAGGACAGCCTCGGTGTGTTCGACGACTGGGGTGCGTTTCGCGATCCCGGTGCCGGGCGCTGCTATGCCATCGCCATGCCCGAGCCGAGCCGGACGCCAGGGGAATACCGCGCTTTCGCGAGCGTCGGGACCTGGCCGAAGCGCGGCGTGCGTGGGCAGTTTCACGTCCGGCTGTCGCGCAAGCTGGCGGCCACGCCGCGAATCACGCTCGCGGTCGGCGGTCAGCGTTTTTCTCTGACCGGAGGGGGCGGCGACGCCTGGGCTCCCGACAAGGCCACCGACGCGGCCATCGTCGCCGCGATGCGATCGGCTGGATCCCTGTCGGTGTCCGCCAGCGATCCGGGCGGGCGCCGGTTCACCGATCGCTATCGGCTGGCCGGAGCCGCCACCGCGCTCGATGCCGCATCGGTCGGCTGCGCGCGCCTGCGCTCCTGAACCGAGTGCGGTCCTGACACGAAAAGGGCGGAGCCGAAGCCCCGCCCTTCCCTGTTCGACGGTCGGCTGCCGCTTAGAAGCGGACGCCGGCCGTCGCCACGACCTGGTGACGGTCGGAATCGAGATTGAAGCGGCTGGTGTCGGGGGTGGTACCCTCGAAGTCCACTTCGCCTTCCGAGTAGTTCGAGTAACGGTACTCGGCACCGATGTAGGCGTTGCGGCCCACAGCGAACTCTGCGCCCGCACCGGCGCGCCAGCCGTCGGTGTCGAGCTTGCCGTCGAGCGTGGTGGTGCCGTCGGTGCCGACCACCGAGTAGCGCTGGTTGGTGTAGCCGCCCTTGGCATAGATCATCGTGCTCGGGCTGGTGACGACGCCGACACGGCCACCGACATAGATGTCGCGGTCGGCCTTGACGTTGCCGAGGTTGAATACGGTCGGGTTGTCGTTGTTGAAGTCGCGGCCCGCGGTGCTGCCGGCATAGCTGGCTTCGGCACCGATGCGCAGGGTGTCGCCCGCCGCGATGTCGTAGCCGACCACGCCGCCATAGGTGACGCCGTCGATCGACTGCTTGAGATCGCGGGTGTCGTCCACGTCCTCGCTGCTGCCCGAACGGATGTGGTCGTAACCGACCTCAGCACCGACGCGCAGGCCGGTGAAGGCCGTGTCGTCCGCCGTCTGGGCCATAGCCGGGGTGGCCAGCGCCGCAAGCGAAGCGGCGACGAGCGAAGCAATCTTGGTATTCATGGGGTACTCCAGTCTTTCCTTTTCCTACCGGCCGAGCAGCCGGCATGGACCCGCTCAACGGGGTGGACAGGGACTGGTTTCATGAACCTCACACAACGACGAACCTGTTGTTTTTCAGTCACATTCTCATCGATGAGACGAGCTTGCTTGCCGACGAACGGCGGGAACCGCAGGCCAAATCGGTTGTTCGCGTGTTGCGCGCGTACGTAATATTGTTTCGCTTCAACGATTTGGCGAAGCGGCTCGTCGACGGGCTTTGCGTGCAGGCTCGGTCCGCCCTATATGCGCCACGCAATGGCCGATACCGCCCTCATGTCGATCCCCGGAACCGTGGATCCGGTACCCGTCGCGCGCGACATTACTCCGCGCGCCGACGGTCGAACCGATCTCATGGGACTGTCAAAGAAGCGCTTGATCGAGTTGCTGGAAAGCGCTGGATTGGATGCCAAACAGGCAAAACTGCGTGCCAAGCAGGTCTTCCACTGGTTGTACCACCGCGGCGTGACCGAGTTCGAGGCGATGACCGACATCGCCAAGACCATGCGGCCGTGGCTTTCCGAGCGCTTCGTGATCGGCCGGCCCGAAGTGGTCGAGGCCCAGCATTCGACCGACGGCACCCGCAAATGGCTGCTCCGCACCGCCGACGGCCACGATTTCGAGATGGTCTTCATTCCCGATGCAGACCGCGGCACGCTGTGCGTATCGAGCCAGGTCGGCTGCACGCTCAATTGCCGGTTCTGCCACACCGGCACGATGAAGCTGGTGCGTAACCTGACCCCGGGTGAGATCGTCGGCCAGGTCATGCTCGCCCGTGACGCGCTGGGCGAGTGGCCCAAGGGCAGCATGGCCGGACTCGAGGACGATGAGAATGCCGGTCATTATTCGTCCGACGGGCGCCTGCTGACCAACATCGTGATGATGGGCATGGGCGAGCCGCTCTACAATTTCGACAACGTCCGCGACGCGCTCAAGCTGGTCATGGACGGTGACGGGCTGGCGCTCAGCAAGCGGCGCATCACGCTCTCGACCAGCGGCGTCGTGCCGATGATGGACAGGTGCGGCGAAGAGATCGGGGTCAACCTCGCGGTCTCGCTCCACGCAGTGACCAAGGAAGTCCGCGACGAGATCGTGCCGCTCAACAAGAAATACGGCATCGACGAACTGCTGACCGCCTGCGCCGCCTATCCCGGCGCGTCGAACGCCCGGCGGATCACGTTCGAATACGTGATGCTCAAGGACAAGAACGACAGCGACGACGACGCGCGAGAGCTTGTCCGGCTGATCAAGCAGTACAAGCTGCCCGCCAAGGTCAACCTGATCCCGTTCAACCCGTGGCCGGGCGCGGCCTACGACACTTCGACCCCCGAGCGCGTGCGGCGCTTCTCCGAGATCGTCTTCGAGCATGGCATCAGCGCGCCGGTGCGCACCCCGCGCGGTCGCGACATCGATGCCGCCTGCGGCCAGCTCAAGACCGCCGCCGAGAAGAAGAGCCGCGCGGAACGCGACCGCGAGGCTGCGGCGCAGGCAGGCGAGGCTTGATCGTCGAGGCGATCTGCGCGGGACGTCCCGCGCCCATTGCCGGGGGCAAGACAAGCGCGATCGCGAAGTCGGCGATTACCGGACCGGCGACCATCGGGTTTGCGGGCGTCGAGGGAGACACGCAGGTCGACCGCGTCCATCACGGCTATCCGGCGATGGCGGTCCATCTTTATCCCGCCGATCATTACGCCTGGCTGCGGGACACGTTCGATGCTCCGGCAGCCCTTAACGGCCCAGGCAGCATGGGCGAAAACCTGTTCGTCCACGGGATCGACGAGATCGGAGTGCGGATCGGCGACCGGTACCGGCTCGGGACCGCATTGATAGAGGCCACCCAGCCCCGCCAGCCGTGCGCGACCATCGAGCGACACTTCGACCGCAAGGGTGTCGTCAAGGCGATCGTCCAGAGCGGCCGCTGCGGGATGTTCTTCCGCGTGCTGGAACCGGGAACGGCCACGGCAGGCGACAGCCTCGAACTGGTAGCACGCGGACCAGACGAGTGGACGATCCGGCGGGCGTTTTTCCTCGTCTACGGCAGTGGCAGGCCCGATCCGGCGGAACTCGCCGATTTGGCGGCGCTTCCGGGCGTGTCCGACCGCCTCGTTCGCGACATCGTGCGCAAGCACCAAGGGTGAGCGCCGATCCCGCTACGATCGCCTGGTACACGGCGAACGCGGCGCGCTATACACCCGGCTTCGACCGGACGCCGAGCCGTGAACTCGACCCATTCCTCGATCGACTGGAGCCCGGCGCACGCGTCCTTGAACTTGGCTGCGGCGGTGGGCGCGACAGTGCCCGTATCGCCGAGCGGGGTTTCGCGCTCGATGCGACCGACGGTACCGCCGCGATG
Source organism: Tsuneonella sp. HG094 (assembly GCF_053819285.1). Taxonomy (NCBI): domain Bacteria; kingdom Pseudomonadati; phylum Pseudomonadota; class Alphaproteobacteria; order Sphingomonadales; family Erythrobacteraceae; genus Tsuneonella; species Tsuneonella sp. HG094. Next base: position 334,951 of record NZ_JBSORA010000001.1, on the reverse strand, counting down.
GTCGATGCCACGCGAAGTGTGGCCGGAGTACCCGCGCGCCATATGGCCTTCGATCAATTGGTCGCCGTCGATGCATACGACGCGGTCTGGGCGCAGGCGTGCCTGATTCACGTCCCGCGGCAGTCGTTCGCCGATGTCGTTGGTCGCATTCGCGCCGCAATGCGTCCGGAAGGCTGGCATTTCGCCAGCTTCAAGCTGGGGAGCAGCGAAGGGCGGGACAGCTTCGGGCGGCTGCACAACTTCCCCACGAAGGACTGGCTCGAAGCCGCCTACCGCGCTGGGGGCTTCGACATCAAGGATAGTGTGGTCTTCGCGGGCCAGGGTGCTGATGGAGTCCAGCGCGACTGGCTCGCACTGACGCTCCGCAAGCCGAACTGACCGGTCAACCTCGCGCAAAGGCCGGCAGGTCGGCCCCTGCGGCAATCGTGTCGCAACGTCCCCCGACCCACACCGACCCATCGGGGTCCTGCTCGCATACGACGCGTCCGTTGGCACCGGTCTTGCGCCCTTGCGCGGCGATGTAGCGGCCGCTTGCCAGGCCCGACCCGAACAGGTGGCGCGCGACGCCCGCGTTGAAGCTCCCGGTCACCGGATCTTCGCGCAGGCGACCGTGCTGGTCGGCGAAGAAAGCGCGGAGTTCCCAGTCTGCCCCCGAATCCGCCGCGGCGGGAGCAGCCAGACCGATGTCGGTGCCGATCGGTGCCTCGGGAAGCGGCTTTGCAGACAGGACCTCTGCGGCACTGTCGAGCCGGAGCAGACGCCACTGCGGACCATTGGCGACGTGGACGGCCTCGACGATCGCTGTCGGGTCCACCCCGGCGAGCCGCGCGCATTCGGCCTTCTCTACCGGATCGAGCGGGCCGGACCGCGTAAAGTCGGGTGCCTTGAGCGCAAGCGTTGCACCATCGCCGCGCACGGTAACGAGACCGACACCGCACTCTTGCACGTAGCTTCCAGGCGAGCGCGCCTTGCCCCCTGCCCGCAACCAGGCATGGCACGTCCCCAGCGTCGGATGTCCGGCGAACGGCAGTTCGCCCGCCGGATAGAAGATGCGCACCCGGTAATCGGCCTGCGGATCGATCGGCGAGAGGATGAAAGTCGTTTCCGAAAAACCGAGCCACTGGGTGAGCCGCAGCATCTCGTCGGCGGTCAGGTCGTCCGCGCCGTGCACCACGCCTAGCTGGTTGCCCCTGAGCGGCGCCGATCCGAAAACGTCCACCAGATCGAGTTTCATTTCGCCTCCCTCCGTTTGTCGGCCCTCCGGTGCACTCTGGCGCCCGGTCTGGCCATGGCTAATCCGGCGTTAAAGCGACTTGTTCATCGCAGGTTCGCGGGACGACAGGCAATGTCGTCCCACAGGTTTCCCGGAGGAAAGACAAAATGAAGAAGACCATCCTCGCCATCGCCGCCGCCGCAATCGCGCTGCCGGCCGCTCCCGCCCTCGCCGATCCGCCGCCGTGGGCCCCCGCGCACGGCAAGCGTGCGAAGCAGGGCTATCAGCAGCGCTACTACCAGTCGCCGCGCGGCGTGCAGTATTGGCAGGGCGATGATGGCCGCTATTACTGCAAGCGCTCGAACGGCACGACCGGTCTGATAATCGGCGCCGCCGCCGGCGCTCTCGCCGGACGCGCGGTCGACACGCGCGGCGAACGGACGACCGGCACGATCCTCGGCGCCGCCGCTGGCGCGCTGCTCGGTCGCCAGATCGATCGCGGCGAGGTGCGCTGCCGCTAACGCGGTGCGCGAACCCGCTAGCAAGGCAAAGCGCGTCGCCCGGAAGAGGGCGGCGCGCTTTTTCTTTCGTCCCTGCGGTGTCAGAAATTTGCTCGCTTCACCTTTCCTTGCGGGCGGCTCGTCGTGGAATCGCAAGTACAACGGGGCGTTCATCTGGCGTTGTGGACCCCAACTTCAATTCAATCGTCGTCTGACCGAAACGATTTGAAAGAGGGAAAGGAAGACCCCCATGAAGAAGATGTTCCTCGCCGCCGCCGTCGCCAGCCTGGCGATCCCCACCGCTCCCGCGATGGCCGACCATACGCGTCGCCATTACGAAGAGCAGCGGGCCCAGCGCTATTACACTACCGATAACGGGATCCGTTACTGGCAGGGCAACGACGGTCGCTACTACTGCAAGAAGTCGAACGGTACGACCGGCCTGATCATCGGCGCTGCCGGTGGCGCACTCCTCGGCCGGGCCATCGACACCCGCGGGTCGCGTGCGACCGGTACGATCGTCGGTGCCGCCGCTGGCGCGCTCCTCGGCCGCCACGTCCAGCGCAACTCGTCAAGCGCGCGCTGCCGCTAAGCGACACAGTTTCCGGTCGCATCCGGAAGAACGAGGCGCGTCGTCCCACGGGACGGCGCGCCTTTCGCGTTTCCTGCGCCGTGTAGTTGTGCTTTGATGTGCGCGATGGCCTCTCGATCTCTCGCGACAAACCTTTGATCAAGCCCGCGGTCCTCGTCACGGGCGGCGCCAAGCGCATCGGTGCGGCGGTCGCGCGGGCCTACGCGGCGGCGGGCTGGCAGGTCGTGATTCACTACGGTCGGTCTGCCGATGCGGCGGAAGCACTCGCCGCCGAACTGCCCGGCGCGATCGCGATCCATTGCAACCTCGCCGATATCGACCATTCGCGCGACATGGTCGAACGGCTGGCGAACTATCTGCCCGACTGGCGCGTGCTGGTGAATTGCGCCGCGATCTTCGAGCCCGACGACGTGAAGGGGCTGGAGATGGACAACTTCCGCCGTACCCTGCGCGTCAATGCGGGTAGCCCGGCACGCATGGCCCAGGAATTCCTCGCTCGTGCCCGGGCTGGCGGCGGACGGCGGGTGATCCAGTTCACCGACCAGAAGCTCGCCAATCCGAACCCCGATTTCTTCAGCTACACGATGAGCAAGCACGCGCTGGCCAGCACGATCCCGATGCTCGCGATGGGCGCCGCAGGGCCGCTGGACCGCGTCTATGGCCTTGCGCCCGGCGCGATCCTCGCCAGCCACGACCAGACCGACGAAGAGGTCGAGATCAGCCACCGAATGAATCTGCTCAACCGGCGCACCGATGTGCAGGAAGTCGCGGACGCCTGCCTGTGGCTCGCCGATGGCTGGCTCGCAAGCGGGCAGACGCTGTTCGTCGACAGCGGCCAGCACCTGCTCTCGCAGCCCCGCGACGTGATCTACCTCGCCCGGGGCGCGGGTTGAGGCGTCACGCGCTCTCGACCCGACTGTGGCACTGGGTAAACCTTGCCTGCGTGGTGATCCTGTTCATGTCGGGCCTCAATATCTCGAACGCCCATCCCCGCCTCTACTGGGGTGACTGGGGCTTCGCAGCGGCGGATGCATGGCTGATCCTGCCGCGTTTCCCGGGCTGGATGACAATCCCCGGCCACTACAGCCTGGCGGGCGCACGCGAGTGGCACGTCCTGATGGCCTGGCCGTTCGCGCTAGGGCTCATGTTCATGTGGGCCGCGATGCTGCTCAACCGCCACTTCCGCCGCGACCTCGCGACGGCCCGCGCCGAATGGCGCTGGCCCGCGATCAAGGCCGACGTGATCAAGCACCTCAAGCTCGATTTCCACCACGAAGGATCGAAGTTCAACTTCCTCCAGAAGCTCGCCTACGGCCTCGTCCTGGGCGTACTGCTGCCCGCGATGATCGTGACCGGCATGGGGATAAGCCCGGGCATGTCTCCGCAGCTGTCATGGCTCGTGGATCTGTTGGGCGGACGGCAGTCGGTGCGCTCGCTGCATTTCATCTTCGCCTGGCTGCTGTTCGGGTTCTTCGTGCTCCACGTGGCGCTGGTCCTGTTGTCGAACCCGCTGAAGCAACTGCGCGAGATGATCACCGGAGGCCGGGATGGAGCGTAGGGGGTTCGTCGCCGGAGCCGCGGCTCTATTCCTCGGCGCCTGCTCGAAGGTTGCCGACAGCGCGGCGGGCCAGTCGCTCTTCCGCGCGTCCGAACGCTGGCACCGCGGCGCGCAACGACTGCTCGGCGGTGGCGGCCTCGTGAAGGAATACGCGAAGAGCGAGATCTCGCCGGTGTTTCGCGGGAACGGGTCGCAATCGGTCGATACTCCGGCCTACGCCGCGGCTGAGGCTGCCGGGTTCGCCGACTGGCGCCTGGCGGTGGGCGGCCTGGTTGCGCATCCGCTTTCGCTCAGCCTCGACAACCTCCGCCGCCTGCCCCAGCGCACCCAGATAACCCGGCACGACTGCGTCGAGGGGTGGAGCGCGATCGGCGAATGGACCGGACCGCAGCTCTCCACGATCCTCGACGGGGCGCAGCTGCTGCCCGAGGCGCGCTATATCGTGTTCCGCTGCGCCGATACGCTCGACGGGATAGACTACTACGAAAGCATCGACCTCGACGATGCCTATCACCCGCAGACGATCATCGCGCATCTGCTCAACGGAGAGCCGCTGCCGGTCAAGAACGGCGCACCGCTGCGCCTGCGGGTCGAACGCCAGCTCGGCTACAAACACGCCAAGTACTTGACCGCAATCGAGGCTGTCGCCAGCCTCGACCGGATCGGCAAGGGTCACGGCGGATACTGGGAAGATCGCTCGGGGTATCACTGGTACGCGGGCATCTGAGCTTAGGAGACGAAGACGGATGTGGCTGCTCGATCAATTCCTCTCGCGGGCCATCAAGCGCGGCAAGCTGATCGTCACCGATCACGACGGGAAGGTTTACGACTACGGCCCCGGCCCCGCGCTCGACGACAAGGGACCCATCCGCCTGCGGCTGACCGATGCCAAGGCCGCGAACCACATCGCCCGCTATCCGCAGATCGGCGCGGGCGAGGCTTACATGTGGGGCTGGCTGCTGATCGAGGAGCCGCACGACATCCGCGACCTCGTGCTGTTCGTCACGATGAATTCCAAGAAGCTGGGCGACGCATCGCTTCATGCGAAGGGACCGGTTCGCAAGGCGGTGCAGAAGCTGCTCGCCAAGGCCGACAGCTTCAACCCGCGCGGCAAGGCGGCGGCGAATGCCAAGCACACCTACAACCTGACCCGCCGGCTCTACGAACTGTTCCTCGACGAGGACCGGCAGTACACGATGGCCTATTACCGGGGCGATCCGGAGACGACTTCGCTCGAGCAGGCACAGCTCGACAAGAAGGCGCATATGGCCGCCAAAATGTACCTCAAGCCCGGCATGAAGGTGCTCGACATCGGCTGCGGCTGGGGCGGGTTCGCGCTCTACCTCCACAAGCACTACGGCGTCGAAGTGCTCGGCGTCGCGCTGGCCGAGGACCAGATCGCATTCTGCAAGGAGCGCGCAGAGGCCGAGGGCGTGGCCGACAAGGTCAAGTTCGCGCTGATGGACTATCGCGACGTCCAGGGGCAGTTTGACCGGATCAGTTCGGTGGGCCTGCTCGAGCATGTCGGCACGCCTCACTATCCGCAGTTCTTCGAGCACACCGCGCGGCTGCTTGCCCCAGGCGGGGTCATGTTCAGCCATTGCTGCGGCCGTGCCAACGGACCCGGGGCGACCGACGCGTGGACCCGCAAGTACATCTTCCCGGGCGGCTACATTCCCGCGTTGAGCGAACTCGTCAGCCAATCGGAAAAGGCGGGCTGGCAGGTGATGGACGTGGAGGCGATGCGCTTCCATTACTCCTACACGCTCGAGGAATGGTACAACCGCACCGTCTTGCACAAGGACGAGATCGTCGGGATGTACGACGAGCAATTCTACCGGATGTGGCAGTATTATCTCGCGGGGGCCGAGCAGGCGTTCCGCAACGGCAAGATGGTCAACTGGCAGATCGTCTACGTGAAGGACCGCGAGGCGATCCCGATGACACGTGAGTTCATGCACGAGGAAAGCGCCCGCTTGCGTGCCGGCGACACGCCGCCTGCATGGCACCTCGACCCCGCTCTGCGCGAGGCGGCCGAGTAGCCATAGCGCGCGGGCATACCGCTCCGGCGCGTTCGCACTTGAGCGACGGGCGCGCCGGTCGGAGAATGCGGCGATGACGACCGAGACTGCGCTTGCCGAGCAATATTTCCGCGATGGCTACGCCGTCGTCCGCGGTGTTTTCCCGGCGGGCGCGATCGCCGAATTGTCCTCCGCGGTCGACGAAGTCCACGCGGAGGCGGCGGCGCTGGGCCGGAGCTTTCGCTACGGCAACCTCAACTACCGGCTCGACTGCGGCGAAGTGCGGATGGCGCAGTGGGCGTCGTACCACAACGTCGTGCTCGACCGGTTTCGCATCGCCGCGCGGATCGGCGCGACCCTGCGCCCGCTGATCGGCGAGGACGTCAAGCAGATCATCAACCAGGTTCACTGGAAGAAGCCCGGCGGCAAGGGCGACTTCGCGTTTCACCAGGATTCGCGCTTTCGCCGTCCCGACAGCGCCTATCGCAACCTCGGCACGAGCTACATCCAGACCGGGCTCGCCATCGACCCGCATACCCGGGAAAGCGGTGCGATGCGGGTCCTGCCCGGCAGCCACCTCGCCGGCCCGCTGGAATTGGCAACGAGCGGCACCTCGGTGATGGACAGCGTGGTCGAGACTGCAGCGCTGGAAGCGGCGGGTCTCGATCCCACGCACCTTGTCGACATGGAACTCGAGCCGGGTGACTTGGCGCTGTGGAGTCCGTACCTCGTCCACGGCTCAGGCTCGAACGCTGCCGATCACTACCGCCGGTTCTACATCAACGGCTATGTTCGTGCCGAGGACTGCGGCCGGGGCGAATGGGCGTTCCGGCGCGGCCAGCCGCAGCCGCTGGGTCCCCGCCCCAACCTCGTCCATTTCGAAAGTCTCTACGAACGACCGGGGCCGCATTTCACCTAGTCGGGGTAAGTCGCGTTCATCACGTCCCAGCTCAACCGCACCAGACCTTCCAGCGCGTCCATGTCTACATCGGCGAGCTTGTTGATGTAGAGGCACGATTTGCCGGTCTTGTGCTTGCCGAGCCGGCCAAAAAGCGCATCCGCCTCGGGCTGGCGGTCGCAGTAGTTGCCCATCAGGTAGATCGTCATCGCCCCTTTGCGCGGACTGAACCCGGCGCGCAGCGATTCGCCTTCGTGCCCGCTGTCGTAACGATAGTGGTAGCGGCCGTAGCCGATCATCGACGGGCCCCACATCTTCGGTTCCAGCCCGGTAACCCTGCGGTGGAGCGCGTCGACTTGCGCGGCCTCGGTTCGCTTGCGTTCGTCGGGAAGCGCCGCGATGTAGTCCGCCGGCGCAACCTCGGTCGCCTTCGTTTTCGCCTCGTACTTCGCCAACACCGCCTCCCTTGCCGCAGGGGGCAGCTTGCCATAGGGCGCGCGCGACTCGAACCGGAAAATGCTCATGTCCGATATCAAGAAAGTCGTCCTCGCGTACTCCGGCGGGCTCGACACCAGCGTCATCCTCAAGTGGCTGCAGGTCACTTACAATTGCGAGGTGGTGACGTTCACCGCCGACCTCGGCCAGGGCGAGGAGCTGGAGCCTGCGCGCGCCAAGGCGAAGCTGATGGGCCTGCCCGACGCGAACATCTACATCGACGACCTGCGCGAGGAATTCGTGCGCGACTTCGTGTTCCCGATGATGCGCGCCAACGCCCGCTACGAAGGCGACTACCTGCTCGGCACCAGCATCGCGCGACCGCTCATCTCCAAGCGCCTGATCGAAATCGCGCGCGAAACCGGCGCCGACGCGATCGCCCACGGCGCGACCGGCAAGGGCAACGACCAGGTCCGCTTCGAACTGTCGGCCTATTCCCTCGACCCCGACATCAAGGTCATCGCCCCGTGGCGCGAGTGGGACCTCACGAGCCGCACCGCGCTGATCGCCTGGGCCGAATCGCATCAGATTCCGGTGCCGAAGGACAAGCGCGGCGAGAGCCCGTTCTCAACCGACGCGAACCTCCTGCACACCTCGTCCGAGGGCAAGGTGCTCGAGGATCCGTGGGAGGAAGTGCCCGACTACGTCTTCTCGCGCACCGACAACCCCGAGGACGCGCCAGACGCGCCCGAGTACATCACCATCGACTTCGAGAAGGGTGACGGGGTGGCGCTGAATGGCGAGGCGATGAGCCCCGCAACCCTTCTGGCCGCGCTCAACGATCTCGGCCGTAAGCACGGCATCGGGCGGCTCGACCTCGTCGAGAACCGCTTCGTAGGCATGAAGAGCCGCGGGATGTACGAAACCCCGGGCGGCGAGATCTATGCGCGCGCACACCGGGGCATCGAGCAAATCACGCTCGATCGCGGCGCGGCGCACCTCAAGGACGAGCTCATGCCGAAGTACGCCGAGCTCATCTACAACGGCTTCTGGTTCGCCCCCGAGCGCGAGATGCTGCAGGCGGCGATCGACCTCAGCCAGACGAAGGTATCGGGTACCGTCCGGCTCAAGCTCTACAAGGGGCTGGCGCAGGTGGTGGGGCGCAAGTCGCCGAACTCGCTCTATTCCGAACGGCACGTCACCTTCGAGGACGACGCGGGCGCCTACGACCAGACCGACGCGCAGGGGTTCATCAAGCTCAATGCGCTGCGGTTGCGGCTGCTGGCCCAACGCGATCGGTGAACTTGCGACAGGACGTTGAGTTATCCACTCGCGTCCACAGGCAAAAACGCCGTCGGTGGAAAACCCGCCCGGAATCCGCTTGCGCGACTCGGTCCGGAAGCGCAGCTTTAAGTCATCGAGAGGGCGCGGAAGCCACGGAACTGACAAGCCTAACAACCTGAAAGTTCGAAGTTTTCTTCACCCGATCGAGATGGCGGCAACTGTCCGCGCGGTCCTTTAGATCGCCATGCAGAGGGCTTCGGCTCAAAGCAAGGTCGGTCGTTCGAGAGGAACGCGAAGCGAGCCACCATCGGCCGGTTCGTCCGGCTTGACGCCGAGGAGGCGTGGCAAAGGCTTCGGCCGAAGCGACGCAGCCGTTCGAGGCGGAAGGCCAATGGAAAGCCGGTCTCGGAACCGCCTGGCGGACCAGGAAAGGATCTTCGGATCCGGACCGACCGCCAGACGGAACCGGATGCCGGTGCGAGCACCGGTGACAGCGCCGAACGGAGTCGACTTCGGTCGGAAACCGACGGCACAGACACCGGGCGCCAAGCGCTTCCTTCGGGAAGACCACGCAACGGTGAGAGTGGGGTCGACCTTCGGGTCGGCCCCATTTGCTTTGGACGAGCGGGACGCTCACCAGGCCGATTTCCCGGCCGGTCCGAACCCCTTCCAGATCACGGCGACTCGGGCGCGACTCGCCCTGCCAGACTCGGCGCGTTGTAGAGAAACGGTTTTCCCGACCGGCGGGAATCATGGTTAATCTGCAGACACCCTACGATGAACGGTGGCGAGTCCGGGGTGGGGGGAGCCCGAGGGGGTGCCGAAATGGGAACCGGATGGGTAAACCGCTGCCCATGGACGGAACAGCCAATCGGACCCGCGGCGCGCGTGTGCTGGCCTTTGCCGCAGCCCTGATGCTGCCGGCTTCGGCAAGCGTGCGGGCCGACGACGGCGTGCGTCAGGCGGCTCCCGCTTTCGCTAGCTCGTTCGCCGACATTGCCGCCCCCGCCGCGCACCAGCCGGTCGAGGGTGCGGTCGACGTGACCGCGATCGACCCGGCCGACGAAGCCGCGCCCGGCCTCGGCGGCGGCGACTGGGATGCGATCGGCGGCGGTATCGCCAGCTACTACGCCGACAAGTTCAACGGTCGCCGAACCGCCAGCGGCGAGACGTTCAGCAACGGTGCGATGACCGCGGCGCATCGCAGCCTGCCCTTCGGCAGCAAGGTCCGCGTGACGAACCCGGCGAACGGCCGCTCGGTTGTGGTACGCATCAACGATCGCGGCCCGTTCCACGGCAACCGCCTGATCGACCTCAGCAAGTCCGCCGCTTCAACGCTCGGGATCATCCAGCGCGGCAGTGGCCGGGTCGAGCTCGCCCTGCTCGACTGAGCGACCTTCGGCGCGCTCGCGCTGAACCGGTCCCCAGCCTTTTCCGATCGCTAGCCTTCGGCTCCCTCGTCGAACGAGTGCGCGCGGGCCAGCCATTCGCTGGCGAGATAGGCGAGGCCGCAGGCCGCAACGGCCAGCAGCACCAGGATCATGACGAGGGTAGAATCGGACAAGGACATGCTCCGGAAACAAGGCGGGAGCACATACGAGGCGTCTCTCTGTCGCTGCTGGGGCCAAGGGGGTCAGGTGCAGCGATGCGCGCAGCCCTAGCACAGGTCCCCCGGTTGACCTAATCGCCGCCGCCGAGGCGTCCTCCGCCCAGTGCCATTCATCCGGATCGCCCCCCTCGCCACAGGCTGATGCGCTCCATTTCAGTCACGGCCTACGCCGGGGCAGGCTGTAATTGCCGTTCCAGCATCGGCGCGAGGTAGGAGCCGGTGAACGACCGTTTCACCTTGGCGACCGCTTCGGGTGTGCCTTCGGCGATTATCTCCCCGCCCCGCACGCCGCCTTCCGGGCCGAGGTCGACGATCCAGTCGGCGGTCTTGATCACGTCGAGGTTGTGTTCGATCACCACGACCGAGTTCCCCCCGTCGACCAGCCGCTGGAGCACTTCGAGGAGCTTGCGGACGTCCTCGAAGTGCAAGCCGGTGGTCGGCTCGTCGAGGATATACAGCGTCTGCCCGGTGCTGCGGCGGCTGAGTTCCTTGGCGAGTTTCACTCGCTGCGCCTCACCGCCCGATAGCGTCGTCGCCTGCTGGCCAACCTTGACGTAGCCGAGGCCGACCTCGTTCAGCATGTGCATCTTGTCGCGGATCGGCGGGACAGCCTTGAAGAATTCCTCCGCGTCCTCGATCGTCATGTCGAGCACGTCGGCGATGCTGAGGCCCTTGAACTTCACCTCCAGCGTCTCGCGGTTGTAGCGCTTGCCGTGGCATTCCTCGCACGTGACATAGACGTCGGGCAGGAAGTGCATCTCGATCTTGATGAGGCCGTCGCCCTGGCACGCCTCGCACCGGCCGCCCTTGACGTTGAAGCTGAAGCGCCCCGCCTTGTACCCGCGCGCCTGGCTTTCGGGCAGGCCCGCGAACCAGTCGCGGATCTGCGTGAAGGCGCCGGTGTAGGTCGCCGGGTTGGAGCGCGGGGTGCGGCCGATCGGCGACTGGTCGATCTCGATCACCTTGTCGCACAGCTCGAGGCCGGTGACCTTGTCGTGCGGGCCGGCGATCACCCGCGCGCCGTTCAGCGTGCGCGCGGCGGCGGCGTAGAGCGTGTCGATGGTGAAGCTCGACTTGCCCGAGCCGCTGACCCCGGTGATGCAGCAGAACGTGCCGAGCGGGATCGACGCAGTGACGTTGCGCAGGTTGTTCGCCCGCGCGCCGTGGACGGTGATCTTGTGCCCGTTGCCCTTGCGGCGCGTCCTGGGCATCGCGATCTCGCGCCGCCCGGTGAGGTAGTCGGCGGTGAGGCTGTTCTTGCTCTTGAGCACCTGCTTGAGCGTGCCCTGCGCCACGATCTCGCCCCCGTGGACACCCGCTCCGGGGCCGAGATCGACCACGTGGTCGGCAGCGCGGATCGCGTCCTCGTCATGCTCGACCACGATCACCGTATTGCCGAGGTCGCGCAGGCGCTTGAGCGTTTCGAGCAGCCGGTCGTTGTCGCGCTGGTGGAGGCCGATCGAGGGCTCATCGAGCACGTAGAGCACGCCGCTGAGACCCGAGCCGATCTGGCTGGCGAGGCGGATGCGCTGGCTCTCGCCCCCGCTGAGAGTGCCGCTGGTGCGATCGAGGTTGAGGTAGTCGAGCCCGACGTTGTCGAGGAAGCCCAGCCGCGCGTTGATTTCCTTCAGGATCGCGCGGGCGATCTGGTTCTGCGTATCGGTGAGCTGTTCGGGCAGCGCGAGGAACCAGTCCTTCGCGGCCGTCACGCTCATCTGCACCGGGGTGGCAATGTCGGTCGCCTCGTCCGGCCGGCCGATCTTCACCGCCAGCGCCTTTTCATTGAGGCGCTTGCCGTGGCACGTCTCGCAGGCTTGCGCGGTCTGGTACTTGCCCAGCTCCTCGCGCATCCACGCGCTCTCGGTCTGCAGCATCCTGCGGTTGAGGTTGCCGATCACCCCCTCGAACGCCTTGCGCACGGTGTATTCCTTGCGCCCGTCCTTGAACGTGAGCGGCACCGCCTTGCCCTTCGTGCCGTGGAGGATGACCTGCTGGTTGTCCTCGCCCAGCGCGTCCCACGGGGTGGTGAGGTCGAACTTGTACTCCTTCGCAAGGCTGCCGAGCACCTGCATGTAGTAGGGCGACGGCGGGTTGGACTTCGCCCACGGCACCACCGCGCCTTGCTTGAGCGTCAGGTGCTCGTTCGGGACGACCAGTTGCGGATCGAACAGCAGCTTTTCGCCGAGGCCGTCGCACGCCGGGCACGCGCCCTGCGGGGCGTTGAACGAGAAGAGGCGCGGCTCGACCTCCTCGATCGTGAAGCCACTGACCGGACACGCGAACTTCTCGGAGAACACGATGCGGTTGGGCGGGAGCCCTGCGCCCTTCATCGCGCCACCGGCCGCGTCCTCGACTTCGCGCCCGGGCACCACCCCGTCGGCCAGGTCGACATACGCGAGACCCTCGGCGAGCTTGAGCGCTTGCTCGAAGCTGTCCGCCAGCCGCGTCTGGATGCCATCCTTCACCGCTAGGCGGTCGACCACCACCTCGATGTCGTGCTTGAACTTCTTGTCGAGCGCCGGCGCCTCGCCGATCTCAACCATCTCGCCGTCGATGCGGACGCGGGTGAAACCCGCCTTCTGCCATTCGGCCAGTTCCTTGCGGTATTCGCCTTTGCGCCCGCGCACGACGGGAGCGAGCAGGTAGAGCCGCGTCCCTTCGGGCAAGGCCATCACCCGGTCGACCATATTGCTGACCGTCTGCGCCTCGATCGGAAGGCCGGTAGCGGGCGAGTACGGCACGCCGACACGCGCCCACAGCAGGCGCATGTAGTCGTAGATCTCGGTCACCGTCGCCACGGTCGAACGCGGGTTGCGGCTGGTGGTCTTCTGCTCGATCGAAATCGCGGGAGAAAGCCCGTCGATATGCTCGACATCGGGCTTCTGCATCATTTCCAGGAACTGGCGCGCATAGGCGCTCAGCGATTCCACATAGCGCCGCTGCCCTTCGGCATAGATCGTGTCGAACGCGAGGCTCGACTTGCCGGAGCCCGAAAGCCCGGTGATCACGATCAGCGCATCGCGCGGCAGGTCGATGTCGATGCCCTTGAGGTTGTGCTCACGGGCGCCGCGGACGGAAATATGGGTCAGACTCATCGAGAATGAATGTTCCGCAAATGTTCGGGTTGGTCAAGGCCGCAAAGGCTTGCGGTCAAATGGTGATCGAACCTGAAAATGCCACCTCGCGATTGCTAATATCGAGACTGCGACAACGGTTGATGGTGAAAAAAGTTCGCCGTGCCAGACTAACCAGAATGTCGAATGTTTTCAACCGATCGCCTGTTGTCCAAAATATACAAAATCGAATAGAATCAATATAACAACAGAAGAGATCGACCTGCGTGAAGTCGAGTCCAGTTAAAACTTTCGTTAACCGGAGCCGCATACACCCCATTTTGATCGCACAGCACTTTCGGCAGCAATGTCGAGGAGATGGTTGTTGGCGCTCAACAGATACAACGTCCGCATGGAACTGCTGGTCGGCGCAAGTGCGCTGGCGGCAGTTGCAATTTTCGCACCCGAGAAAACCGAGGCCCAAGCGCTCCAGCCCGTGGTCGATGTCTGCACCGGCGTCGGCATCGACGATTCGGCGCTCCGCACATTGCTCCAGAGAACGCTCGTGCCGACCGCGCAAGGCGTCGAGAACCTGTTCGACGACCTGCTGACGGTCAGCATCCTCGGCACGCCGCTGCTTTCGATCCCGGACGTGAACCTGGGCGTTGCCCAGACGACCGCGGACCTTGCCGCGGGCAACACCGTCTCGCTCCAGGTTCTCGATACCGACGGCAACGTCGTCGGCTCGGGCACCTGCAACGTGACGACCGACGGCTACGCTCTCAATACGCCCAAAGGCGTCTCGATCGGCGGCAACCAATTGACGGGCCTCGGTTCGGGTACGGCGGCCAATGCCGGTGCGCTCGACGCGGTTGCGATCGGCAATGGCGCGACGACCAGCGCGCCCGCCGCCGGCGCGGTGGCGATCGGCAACGGCGCGAGCGTCACTGCCGCAAACGGTGTGGCACTGGGCGCGGGATCGACCAACGATCGCGGCGCCCTTTCGGGATATACCGCCTATGGCATCAGCGGGACATCCAACGCGGCGGGAACGGTCTCGATCGGCGAGGCAGGATCTGAGCGTCAGCTCACCAACGTCGCCCCCGGCACCGCCGCGACCGACGCTGCCACCGTGGGCCAGGTGCAGGGCGCGATCATCGCCGCGACCGACGGCCTGATCGGCTACGACGACGGCACGCACGGCGTGGTCACGCTCGACGGAGCAGGCGGCACGCGGATAACCGGGGTCGCCGCGGGCACGCTCTCGGCAAGTTCGAGCGACGCGGTCAACGGCGCGCAACTTAATGCGACCAACCAGGCCGTGGCTGCCAACGCCGGCGCGATCACCACCCTGCAAGGCCAGGTCGGAACCAACACGAGCGATATCGCGACCTTGCAGGGCCAGGTCACCACGATCGACGGCACGGTGACGACGCTGCAGGGTCAGGTCGGCACCAACACCGGCGACATTGCCACGCTTCAGGGGCAGGTCTCGACCAACACCGGCAATATCGCGAACCTACAGGGCCAGGTGACGACAATCGCCGGCGACGTGACCACGCTGCAAGGCCAGGTCGCCACCAACACCGGCGCGATCACGACCCTTCAGGGACAAGTCGCGACCAATACCGGCGATATCGCCACCCTGCAGGGGCAGGTCAGCACCAACGCGGGCAACATCGCCAGCGTGCAGGCCCAGGTATCCGCCACGAACAGCAATCTTGCCGCGCTCGACGCGCAGGCCGTGAAATACGACGATCCCTCGCGCACCGCGATCACGCTCGGGGGAGGCGCCGCCGGCACCACGATCGGCAATCTTGCCGACGGGGCGCTGGCGGCCAATTCGCGCGATGCGGTGAATGGCGGGCAGCTCCATGCCACCAACCAGCAGGTCGGCGCGAACACCGCGTCGCTGACGATCGCCTATTCGCGGCTCGACGGGCTCGACGCGACCGTGACCACGATCGACAACCGGGTGACCGCCAACACCAGCCAGCTCGCGGTCGTACAAGCGCAAGTGGCCAACATCCCGGTGGGTTACGTATCCAACGCCGACGGCACGACGCCGAGCGCTACGCCGACCGACACCGCTGCGTTCCGCGGCGGGGCGGGCGGCCCCGTGCGGGTCACCAACGTGGCGGCGGGCACACTCGCTTCCGGATCGACCGATGCAGTCAACGGCGGCCAGCTTGCCGCGACGAACGCGCAGGTGGCCGCGAACCGGACTGACATCGACCGACATACGACCGAAATAGCCTCGCTCACGACCACGATCCGCGCGAGCGCAGTGGCCGCGGTGCAGTATTCGGACGCCGGGACCCCGACCGTCAGCAACGGCGGCGCGATTTCGCAGGACGTGACCTTCGTTGGCGCGGATGCGAGCCAGCCGGTGCGGGTCCACAACGTCGCCGACGGTACCGCGGGGACCGACGCGGTCAACGTGCGGCAGGTCAACGCCGCGGTGGCCCAGCTCCAAGGCGGCATCACCCAGGCGTTGAGCGATGCCAACGCCTACACCGACATGCGCTTTGCCGAGATCGGCTTCAGCCTCGACAACGTGCGGCAGGACGCGCACGCCGGCACCGCCGCAGCGATGGCGCTGGCGACGATCCCGCAGACGATGGAAGCCGGAAAGTCCATGATCGGCGGCGCGGTGGGCCACTATCGCGGACAGACCGCCTTCGGCTTCGGCGTCTCGACATCGGGCGAGGAGGTGGCATTCAAGGCCAGCGGGACGATCGATATGAACGGCAAGGGCGGCATCGCGGTCGGCGCGGGGGTCTCGTTCTGACCGCCGGGGGAATGCGGCCGATCGCAGCGACCGCATTTCCGCCCTACCTCTCCGACCCGCCCAGCCGACCCGATCTTGCGACGAAGCGCGATCGGTTTATCGATTACCGCATATTCGATAAACCAATCGCAGCGTAGCTTGGTGACCTGCCCGGAAAACGGGTCAGGGAGGGTCTCAATGCTGTACATCAAGTTCGCCGGTGCGCTTGCGCTGGCTGTCGCTGCCGTCGTCGCCACGCCGTCGCTGGCCGACGATCCCAACGATCCGACGATGCGCTCGGCCGCCGCGCGGGCGCGCGACGCAGCGATCATCCGCAAGCTCAATCAGGATCAGCTTCGCCACGTCCAGCAACGCGATGCGAAGTACGCCGCGGGCAACACCGCCTCGCGCGACTGGGCGGCCAGGGAAAACGCCCGCCGCATGGCGGCGTGGCGGCACGCGGTGAAGATGTGCGAAAGCGGCCAGCATCAGTACTGCGCCCGCTGATCGGCGCTTGCTCCTGTCAGCATAGCCGTTGGTCGAAGCGACCGGTCGTTTGATCGACCGGCGCTTCCGCTTGCGCGCAAAGCGATTTCAGTCGAAACCGGAACAGGAGCGAGGGGGCCGAGTCTGCGGCCCTTTCTCGCATTCAAACCGGGGACTTATCGATGACCGCCAACCGACCTGCCGCGCTTTGCGCACGCC
Source organism: Tsuneonella sp. HG094 (assembly GCF_053819285.1). Lineage (NCBI taxonomy): Bacteria > Pseudomonadati > Pseudomonadota > Alphaproteobacteria > Sphingomonadales > Erythrobacteraceae > Tsuneonella > Tsuneonella sp. HG094. Next base: position 318,313 of record NZ_JBSORA010000001.1, on the reverse strand, counting down.
TGCTCGCCGCCGCTTCCGCCGCCGCGATGATCGCCGCCACGCCCGCCTTCGCGCAGGAAGCCTCGGCGGACGGCGCGGGTGGCGGGGGCCAGACCAGCGAGCAGATCGTCGTCACCGGCCGCCCGGCGATCGGTGACTGGGGCGTCGATCTGTCGACCCGCGACCTGACGGTGAAGCCGGGCGACGACTTCGAGAAGTACGCATCGGGCACATGGATCGCGAAGACTGAAATCCCGGCCGACAAGCCGTCGACCGGCTCGTTCCTCGACCTCGACGAACAGGTACGCGAGCAGGTGCGCGGCCTCGTCACCAGCCCAGCCCAGGCGTCGACCAAGTTCGGGACGGCCTATGCCGTTTACATGGACGAGAAGGCGATCGAGCGCGCCGGCCTCGCCCCGCTGATGAAGGACCTCGCCGTGGTCCGCGGGATCGACGACAAGAGCGAGTTCGCCCGCTACATGGGCTCGACCTACGACAAGTTCGGCCGCACGCTGTTCGGCGGCGGACCCTATGTCGACAGCGACGATCCGACGATGAACGTGCTGTGGTTCGGCCAGTCCGGCCTCGGCCTGCCCGACCGCGACTATTACCTGAAGGCCGACTTCGCGAAGCAGCGCGCCGCCTACCAGGCCTATATGGAGCGCACGTTCAAGGCGATCGGGGTGGCCAACCCCGGCATCGCCGCGCAGGAAGTGATGGCGTTCGAGACGTACGTCGCGCAGCTTTCGTGGGCCAATGACGACCGCCGCGACATCACCAAGATCAACAACCCGATGTCGACCGCAGAGCTCGAGGCCTACGCACCGGGCATCGACTGGAACGCCTACTGGCAGGGCGCCGAACTCGCCCCGCAGAAGCGCATCATCGTCAACGAGAACACCGCGGTGAAGGCGCTATCGGCGCTCTTCGCCAGCACCGATCTCGAAACGCTCAAGCTTTGGGAAATGTTCGGGGTGGCCGACCAAGCGACCCCCTTCCTCACCAAGGCAATGGTCGACAGCCGCTTCGCCTTCACCAGCACGATCAGCGGCGTGACCGAACAGCGCCCGCGCTGGAAGCGTGCGATCGACAACGTCAACGGCTCGATGGGCGAGCTGGTGGGCGAAGGCTACGTCGCCGAATTCTTCCCGCCGATCGCCAAGGAGCGGATGGAAGACCTCATCAAGAACCTGAAGCTCGCCATGGCCGACCGCATTCGCGGCAACGACTGGATGGGCGCCGATACCAAGAAGGCGGCGGTCGAGAAGCTCGAGAAGATGGAAGTGATGGTCGGCTACCCCGACAAGTGGCGCAACTTCGGCGGGCTGACGGTCGGCAACACGCTCTACGATAACGCGGTCGCCGCGACCAAGTTCAATGCCGACTACCAGATGGCGGACCTCGGCAAGCCGGTCGATCGCAAGAAATGGGCGATGAACCCGCAGACGGTGAACGCCTACAACGGCGGGCTGGAGAACAAGATGGTGTTCCCGGCGGGCATCCTGCAGGCGCCGTTTTTCGATCCCTATGCCGATCCGGCAGTGAACTACGGCGCGATCGGCGTGGTGATCGGGCACGAGATCAGCCACGGCTTCGACGATCAGGGCCGCAAGATCGACGCCACCGGCGCGGTGCGCGACTGGTGGACGGCACAGGACGCCGCCCGCTTCGAGAAGGAAGCCAAGGTCTTCGGCGACCAGTACGCCAAGTACGAAGCGGTCCCCGGGGCGTTCGTGAACCCCACGCTGACGATGGGCGAGAATATCGCCGACCTGGCCGGCGTGCTCGTCGCCTACGATGCCTATCACAAGTCTTTGGGCGGCAAGGAAGCGCCGGTGATCGACGGCCTGACCGGCGACCAGCGCTTCTTCCTCGCCTATGCGCAGGTGTGGCGCTCGAAGGCGCGCGAGGACGACCTGCGTAACCAGGTCACCACCGACCCGCACAGCCCCGAACGCTTCCGCACGATCGGCCCGCTGCGCAACGTCGATGCCTGGTACAAGGCGTTCGACGTGAAACCCGGCGATGCCTACTACATCGCCCCGGAGAACCGCGCGCGGATCTGGTAAACAAGTAGCAAGATGGGACCCATGGCATGGGCGGCGCGTTTGTGCCGCCTATGCCAGATACTGCCACGCTCGCCCGCCCCGCCTCCGCCGAAGAGGATTTCCGGGACATGATCAAGGACGCCGCCTTTCCCTGCGTGGGCGCCAAGTCGGCGCTCGCGCGCGAGATGCTCGAATTCATCAGTGCGCGCGACATCACCAGCGCGTGGAACGACCTGCAGATCACCCACGACCTGCTCGACTGGTCGTGGCGGTACCGAGACGATCGCGAAGGATTGCGCAGCCTCGTCGTCCTGTTCGACGGTCCGGTCGACCTCAGCGAATCGGAGTTCGAGACGGCAATGTGGCAGCGCCTGCAGTCGATCTCGGACAAGGACCACTGGCTCGGCCAGAAGCCTGATGCGCGGGTGAGCGGCGACCCCGACGATCCACACTTCTCGCTCTCGTTCGGCGGCGAGGCCTATTTCGTGGTCGGCCTCCACCCCGGTGCCTCGCGACCCGCGCGGCGGTTCGGCAGCCCCGCGATGGTGTTCAACCTTCACGACCAGTTCGAACGCCTGCGCGAAGAGGGTCGCTACGAACGGATGCGCGAGAAGATCATCGAGCGCGACGTCGCGTTGGCCGGTACCGCCAACCCCATGCTCGATCGCCATGGCGAGGTGAGCGCCGCGCGCCAGTTCAGCGGCCGCGCGGTCGGCGACGACTGGACGTGTCCGTTTCGGAACCCGCGCGGGTGACCGCCACCGTCGAGATCGCGCCCCGATCGGGTGCCGCGTTCGAACTCGAAAAGGGGCAGGTACTTACCGTCATCGATCCGCAGGGCATGCAGGTCGCGGACCTCGTCGCCTACGCCCGCGACGACGTGCGCGAGGTCATCTCCAACGGACGGACCTTCGATTACGAGGAGACGATCGCGCTCACCACCGGGCACCGGCTATGGTCCAACCGCTCGCGCCCGCTGCTCGCCATCGAAGAGGATACGGTCGGTCGCCACGATTTCCTGCTGACCCCATGCAGCGAGGCAACGTTTCGCCATTTCTACCCACAGCACCCGGTCCACCGCGGCTGCTTCGGCAACCTCGCCGAGGCGCTCGCGCCGTGGGGTGTCGAGCCCGACGCGATCCCCACCGCGTTCAACGTGTTCATGAACGTGCCGGTCGACGGGCGCGGCGCGCTGCGCGTCGATCCGCCGACGAGCAAGCCGGGCGACGAGATCCGCCTGCGCGCGCTGGAGGACCTGGTCATCGGACTGACCGCGTGCTCGGCATATGCATCGAACGGCGGCAGCTTCAAGCCGATCCACTACCGGATAGACTGACGATGGCGACGCTCGCACCCGCGCTCGAACCGGAATTCCAGGCGCACCCGGCGAACGTATCTCTGGCGCGGCTGCGGCTCGAGTTGTGCTATTTCTGGCGGCACGGTCGCAAGCTCGACCTCGCCCGCGCCCCGCGCTTCACCGAGATGGTCCAGCGGCGCAAGCTGTTCGACCGCGATCCCCGCCACGTCGGCCTGATGGACAAGCTGGCCGCGAAAGCGCGCGCGCGAGCCATGCTGGGCGACGCATGGATCATTCCCACGCTCTGGGCGGCGGAAGCCCTGCCGCACCGGCCCCACCTGCCACGGCGCAGCATCGTCAAGGCGCGCCACGGCTGCAACCAGTACGCCGTGCTGCACGCGCCGCCGAACGCGCTGGAGTGGGCCGAACTGGCCATCCGGACCGCACGGTGGACCGCCGCACCCTATGGGGGATGGCTCGACGAATGGGCCTATCGCGACGTTCCCCGGGGGGTATTGGCCGAGCCGCTCATCGGCGACGGCGACCTGCCGGTCGACTACAAGATCTACGTGTTCGGCGGCCAAGCAACCCACGTGCAGGTCCACTATGACCGCGCCCGATCGCACCGCTGGGTGCTACACGATCGCGACTTCCGTCCGCTGGCGGGCGAGGCGAGCGGCCTTCCCGCACCGCGCTCGCTGATCGCGATGCTTGCCGCCGCCGAGGAGCTTGCCGCAGGCTTCGACTTCCTGCGTGTCGATTTCTATGACGACGACGGCGCCCCCAGGTTCGGCGAGTTCTGCCTCTATCCCGGCTCGGGTCTCGACCCGTTCGCTGCGGACTGGATCGACCTCGAGCTTGGCAGCCTGTGGCATCAGGCGCAAAGCGTGTCCGATGCATCGCCTGTTCGTCGCTCTGCGCCCGCCACCACCGGTGCGCGCCGCGCTGCTCACCGCGACCGGCGGAGTCGAGCGGGCGCGCTGGCAGGATGACGGCCAGCTCCACCTGACGCTGCGCTTCGTGGGCGAAGTCGATCGGCACGTCGCCGCCGACCTCGTCGCCGCGCTCGACGAGGTGACCGGACCCGGCTTCGACCTTAGGGTGCACGGCGTCGGCCACTTCGAGAAGAAGGGCAAGCCGACCGCGCTGTGGGCCGCGCTCGCCCCCTGCCCCGCACTTGATGTCCTCGAACGGCGGGTCGAGCGTGCCTGCCGCGCCGCCGGATTGCCGCCGGAAACGCGCAAGTTCGTGCCGCACGTCACCCTCGCCCGGCTCAGCGGGCGAAGCGTCGGGACAGGAGCTTGGCTACCGCAGCACGGCAACCTCGCCGCACCCCGCTGGCCCGTCACCGCATTTCGTCTCTACGAAAGCCGCATGGGTCGCGGCGGGTCGGCCTACACGAGCATCGCGGAATGGCCGCTCGAACCGGCGGACGGTTGACCCGGCTCGACCAGCGACAGCCAATAGGGTTGCGTTGGCAACCATTCACCTGCTGAAGCGTAGCATCACCGTCTACCGCACGCGCAAGGGCGCGGCGCCATCACAGACACCAGACCTTTGGGGACACGCATGAACACCCGTATTTTCGTCGCAGCCGCGCTTGCCGGCACGATGCTCGCAGGATGCACGACCATGGCCGCCACCGAGACCGCAGACCGACCCGCCGTCGCCATCCCGCAAGCCACCGGCTATTTCGCGGCTCCGAGCACGCTTCCGCTGCAGGCACCTGACTTCACCAAGGTGTCCGACGCCGACTACAAGCCTGCGTTCGAGCAAGCGATGGCGATCGAGCGCGCCGAGGTGCAGGCGATCGCCACCAATCCTGCCGCGCCGACGTTCGAGAACACGATCGTCGCGCTGGAACAGTCGGGCAAGATGCTTGGCCGGGTGCAGGCGGTATTCGGCTCGATCACCGGGGCCAACACCAATCCCACGCTCGATGCGGTCGACGCCGAGATCAGCCCGAAGCTCGCCGCGCATAACGATGCGATCAACCTCGACCCGGCGCTCTTCGCCCGCGTGAAGGCGGTCTACGACAATCGCGCCGCGATGAGCATGACGCCCGAGGACGCGCGCCTGCTTGAGGATCGGTACGAATCGATGGTCCACGCCGGCGCCGAACTGACCCCGGCGCAGAAGGAGCAGGTCAAGGCGATCAACGCCCGCCTTTCCACCGTAACCACCCAGTTCGGCCAGAAGCTGACCGAGGCGACCAAGGCCGATGCGCTCGTAGTGACCGACAAGGCGAAACTCGCGGGCCTTTCGGCGTCCGAACTCGACGCCGCCGCCAAGGCTGCCGCCGATCGCGGCGCGGCGAACAGCTATGCCCTTGCGCTGCAGAACACCACGCAGCAGCCTGCGCTCGCCTCGCTGACCGACCGCGCCACGCGCGAGGCGTTGTTCGAGAAGAGCTGGAACCGTGCCCAGCGCGGCGACGCCAACGACACGCGTGCGCTCATCGCCGAGATCGTCAGCCTGCGCGCGCAGAAGGCCGCGCTGTTCGGCGCGCCCGACTGGGCGACCTACCAGATGTGGGACCGCATGGCGAAGGACCCCAAGACCGCGCTCGACTTCATGGAGGCGATGGTCCCTGCGCTCGCCGCCACCCAGCGCAGCGACGCCGCCGCGCTCAATGCCGAGATCAAGGCGAGCGGCCAGACCTTCACGGTCAAGCCGTGGGACTGGCAAATGTACACCAACAAGCTGAAGGCCAAGAAGTTCGACCTCGATGAAGAGTCGGTGAAGCCTTATTTCGAGGTGACGCGCGTGCTGGAAGACGGCGTATTCTTCGCCGCCAACAAGCTCTATGGCCTCAACTTCAAGAAGCGGACCGACCTGCCCGTCTATCACCCGGACGTGACCACCTACGACGTGATCGACCGCGACGGCAGCCAGCTCGGCATCTTCTACTTCGATCCGTTCCAGCGCGACAGCAAGCGCGGCGGCGCATGGATGAGCAACTACGTCGAGCAGTCGAAGCGCGACGGGACCAAGCCGGTCATCTACAACGTGCTCAACATCCCCAAGGCGCCGGCGGGCCAGCCGCAGCTCGTCAGCTTCGACAACGTCGAGACGATGTTCCACGAATTCGGCCACGCGCTGCACGGCTTCTTCGCCGACCAGGAATACGTCAGCCTGTCGGGCACTGCTACCGCGCGCGATTTCGTCGAGTATCCAAGCCAGGTGAACGAGATCTGGGCGAGCTATCCCGACGTCCTGGCGAACTATGCCAAGCACTACCAGACCGGCGCACCGATCCCGCATGACCTGATCACCAAGATCCAGTCGACCGGCAAGTTCGACCAGGGATATTCGTTCGGCGAAGTGGTCGAGGCGGCGCTGCTCGACATGAAGTGGCACGCGCTGACCCCGGCGCAGGCGGCCGAGATCGACACCCCCGATGAAGTGGTCGCGTTCGAAACCAAGGCGCTCGGCGAGCTCGGCCTCGCGGTCGACCTCGTGCCGCCGCGCTACCGGACCAGCACGTTCCGCCACATCTTTTCCGACCCGGCGGGCTATTCGGCGGGGTACTACAGCTACCTGTGGACCGAGATGCTCGACCGCGACACGCGCAAGTGGTTCATGGACAACGGCGGGCTGACCCGCGCCAACGGCGACACTTTCCGTGCGAAGGTGCTCAGCCGCGGCGGCACGATGGACTATTTCGAGATGTACAAGTCGCTGACCGGCCGTTCGCCCGACGTGACCCCGATGCTCGAGGCGCGCGGTCTGACCGCGACGCCGAAGTAAGGGCTACCCGGCGACCAGCGCCCGCGCGCCCGGCTCCCCCAGCCAGCGCGCGGGAACGCCCCAGACCCGGTCGATCGTCTCCCCCGACAGCGCCCTCCCGGGCGTGCCGTCGGCGGCGATCGATCCGGCATCGAGCACGATGATGCGGTCGGCGTGGTTCATCGCCAGCGCAAGGTCATGGAGCACCAGCACGACTCCCGTCCCCGCTTCCGCCGCATGGCGCAGGTGCCGCAGCAGCGCGAGCTGGTGCGCAAGGTCGAGCGCAGCGAGCGGCTCGTCGGCGAGGATCCAGCGCGGTGTCCCCGCGAGCACCCGTGCCAGCAGCGCCCGTGCCCGCTCTCCGCCCGACAGGCGCGAGACCGGACGCTCCGCCAGCGCATCGAGATCGAGCGCGGACAGCGCAGCGGCGACCTCCGCTTCTCCCCGGTCGCGGTGCGGCAGGCGGCCCAGCGCAACGAGCGTGCGGACCGCGACGTCCCACGCGACCTCGCCATCCTGCGGCAGGTAGCCGATCGCCTGCGCGCGCGTGCGGGGATGCATGGCGAAGATGTCGGTTCCGCCGAAGCTGGCATGGCCGCTATCGGGCGCGAGCAGCCCGCCGAGGCACTGGAGCAGGCTCGACTTCCCCGCCCCGTTGGGCCCACAGATCGCGGTAATCGTGCCGGGGCTAAAGCCGGCACTGACACCGGCCAGCCGCCCCGCCAGGGCGATATCGTGCGCGGAAAGGATCATGCGAGCCCCCGGCGCATCCGCAGCAGCAGCCACAGGAAGAAGGGTGCACCGACGATGCTCAGCGCGATACCGAGCCGCAGCTCGGTCACCAGCGGCAGGATCCGGCACAGGCTGTCGGCGACGAGTACCAGCAACGCCCCCGCCAGCGCGCTCGGCACGATGAGCTTCGACGGCCGCCGGTCGGTGAAGGGGCGCACAAGATGGGGCACGATCAGCCCCACGAAGCCGACGATGCCCGCGACCGCGACGCCGCTCCCCACCGTTAGCCCGACGCCGAGGATCAGCCAGAATTGCAGCGCTTTCGGCTCCATGCCTAGACTGCGCGCCGCCGCCTCGCCCAGCACCAGCGCGTCGAGGCCGCGCCCTGCCAGCATGAGGCAGGCAATCCCCGCGAGCGTCAGCGGCGCGGCGAGCCAGACGTCGGCCAACGACCGGTCGGTCAGCGCGCCCATCAGCCACGACACGATCTCGCTCATGGCGAAGGCATTGGGCGCCAGGCTGATCGCCAGGCTCGTCAGCGCGCCCGCGAGGCTTGCGATCATCATGCCCGCCAGCGTGAACAACGCGACCCCGCCCGTTCGCCCCGCGATCGCGGCGAGCATCGCCATCGCCCCAGCCGCACCGGCCAACGCGAACAGCGGCAGCAGCCACGGCGTCGCCGCAAGGCCCAGCCACAACGCGGCGACCGCGCCGAGCGCGGCACCGGGCGCGATACCGAACAGCCCCGGATCGGCGAGCGGGTTGCGCAGGTAGCCCTGCATCGCCGCCCCGCTCGCGCCGAGCCCCGCGCCGATCACCAGCGCCAGCACTGCGCGCGGCAGGCGGAGCTCGGCGAGTATCACCGCCGCATTGGGGGTCGTCGCCGGGTCGAGCCAGACGCGGCCCGCCAACAGCGACAGCGGCACCGCGAGCGCCAGCAGGGCAAGGAGGATCGCGAGAAGGCGGGTCACGCCAGCCCCTTTCGTATTTCCGCTAGCCGCCGCGCCGCGCGCTCGATCGTCGGGCCGCCGCAAAAGAGCAGCGCCGGATCGAGATCGGCGCGCGCCAGTGCGGGCACCGCGTCCAGCGCCGGGTGCCCCTGCCCGCGCTCGCGCCCAGCGATCAGCAAAACGCGCGGGGGGTCGGCGAGCAGGCGTTCGAGCGAGAGATAGTCGGCCTGCGCCATGCCGCGCGCCGCGCTCTGGCTGGCGAAACCGGTGCGGTGCATCAATTCGCTCACCAGCGCGCCCTCGCCCGGTACGATGCCGCCGGGTTGCCACAGGATCGCGGACACCGGCGGACTGTCGCTGCCGGCCTCGTCCAATGCGGCGTCGATCCGCCGGATCAGCGCTTCGCCGCGTTCGGGATGCCCCGCGATGGCAGCCAGTTGGCGCACCTGCGCCTCGCTCGCTTCCACACTCGAAGCTATCCCGATAGTCTCGACCTTGAGACCCAGCCGGTCCAGCGCGGCACGGGTGGCCGGAGCCATGAAGTTCGACCCCACGACCACGTCGGGCGCGAGAGCGATCACTTCCTCGACCGTACCGCCCGTCGCGCGGAACCGCCGCGCCTCGGCCAGCGGCATCGAGGTCGCACGCGGGTCGTGGCTGTAGTGACTCACTGCGAGGATTTGCGCCGGGTCCGCGACCTCGGCAAGGATCGCGTCGGTGCACGGATTGAGGCTGACGATGGTGGGCAACTGGACGCCCGCGCGGTCCGGCAGGGGCGAAGCGCACCCTGCGAGGACCAGGGAGGCGGCGAGTAACGCCCTCACAACTTCAGCCGCGCTCCGACGAACGCGGTGCGCCCGCGCGTGCCGTAACCGGCGACCTCGGTGTAGGCGGTGTCGAACAGGTTCTCGACCCGGCCGTAGAGCTCGAACCTCTCGCCCAGCGGCACGCTGGCGCGCAGGTCGAACAATGCGTGCCCGTCGACCGCGGTGAAGTTACCCGCATCGTCGAAGCTGTCGCCGACCAGCCGCACGTCCCCGCCGAGCATCGCGCCGACCGGCGTCTGCCAGTCGACCGAGCCCGACAGCGCATGGCGCGGGCGGCGAGCGAGACTGGTCCCGGCGATGCGGTCGCTTGACTTGACGTAGCTGTAGGCGACCTGCGTGCGCAGCTTGTCGCTCGGCGACAGGCCCAGTTCCACTTCGAAGCCCTCGGCCCGCGCGCGGTCGACGTTGTCGTAGGTCCCGAACGGACGGTTGGTGCAGATCCCGCCGGTCACGCCGAAGCACGAGACGAAGTCGATGAGGTCGCGGCTGTCGCGGCGAAACAGCGTGACCCCTGCCCAGGTCGGCCGCGAGCGGTCGCGCCAGGCGAGGCCCACGTCGAAGCTGCGGCTGCGCTCGGGCTGGAGCGCGGCGTTGCCGTAGTCCGAAAGGAGCTGGAACAGCGTCGGCGCCTTGAATCCCTCGCCATACGACGCGCGCAGCCGGAAATCGCTCGCAAGGCGGTAGCTGGCGTCGGCGCCGAAGCTGGTCGCGCCGCCGAAGTCGTCGTGCCGGTCGTGCCGCACGCCCGCGTGCGCTGCGATCCCGCCCCACTCGATCCCTGCCTGCGCGTAAGCGCCCCAGATGCCGCTCTTCTTCGGCGTGTCGAACAACGTTTCGAAGCGCGTCCATTCTCGCTCGCCGCCGAAGTGCAGCACGAACGGCCCGATCGGCCGCCATTCGCCGCGCAGGTCCGCGCGCTGCGAATGCCCATCGGTGGTGTAGCTCGGCGCGGTACCGAACGCATGGTCGAGGCTGTCACGCTCGGTATCGGCGAACGAATACGCCGCGCGCAGGTTGAGCGTCGGGGTGGTCACCACCGCGCCCGCCGCGCCGCTATACTGCCGCGTGTCCTGCCGCTCGGTGGTGTCGGCAAAGGCATAGAGCGGCGGCGGATAGCCGTCGATGTCGAGCTTGCCCTTGGCATAGCGCCCTTGCGCGAACAGCTCGAACGCATCGGAGAGATAGGCGCGCGCCTGTCCGCTCGCCGACCATTGCTCGAACCCGTCGGGCTCGGTGCCGGAGGCTGCGGCGGAGAACCCGTCGGACTTCTGCCAGCCCGCGTTGCCGCCGACGAAAAAGCGGTCGCTGCCGACACCGCCGCTCGCGGTGAGGTACGTGCTGTCGTCGCCGCCGTATTCCGCGCTGGCCGACAGGCCGCGTCGTCCGCGCGTCGTCACCAGCAGCACGCCGCCGAGCGCTTCCGATCCCCAGATCGTGGAGTTCGAACCGCGCAGCAGGTCGAGCTTCTCGACCTCGCCCGCAGCAAGGTTGCCGAAGTCGAACCCGCCACCGGGCGCCGCGACGTCGGCCACGCGCACCCCGTCGACGAGCACCAGAAGCTGCTCGGCCGAAGCACCGCGCACACGCACTCCGGTGAACGATCCGGCCGGGCCATTGCGAGTAATCGTGACGCCGGGCGCGCGACGCAGCACGCGGGACATGTCGGCGCCCTGCACGGCATCGATCTCGTCCTGGCCGATCACGGTCACCGACTGGCCGGTATCGGCGATGTTGCCGCGAGTGCCCGTGGCGGTTACCGTGATGGTGGCGTCGTCGACTTCGCGATACGCACCGATTATTCCGCATTCCGGATCGGCAGAATCGGCGCAGTTGAGCGCGAGGACGGGTTCCATATCCTGCGCGGCCACCGGTGCCGACAGGATCGAACCCAACAAAAACAGACATTTACGCATACAATACTCCCGTCATGAACGAACGCCGTCCATGGCGGGAGGCGGGCCGGACATGGCACACCCTCGCTGCATTCCGGTACACCCCGCCCGGCTGCGGAACGACCGTCATCGGCAGGTCTCCTGGCTCCCGGATCGTTGCTCCCGTGCCGCCTTCCCGGGCCCTCCTTCGACAGAGGTAACCAGTGGCGTGTGGCGCAGTCGCTCCCCGGTCACAGTTGCGGGGGCAGCGGAGGCCCAGGGGACAAACCCCATACCTCCTTCCCTCTTCGGCCCGGCAAAGTCGCTTGGACCCGCCGAACAACCCATGACGTCGCGCGCCCGATAGAGCGGAGCCAGCGGCTTGCCAAGCCGCCGTGTGCGTTCACCTGTCCTTAGGCACCCGGCTTAACCCCGTCTTGCGGCCTGTTCCGCCAAGGGACACCGGTGGCCGAGCCCCTCGCGGTAACGGTTCGCGTGCGATACGGCCATGCGGCCGCCGAGATAAGGATCCCATTGACCGCCCTGACCGCCTCCCAAGCCCGCGCGCTTCGCCTTTCCCAGCGGGAAACCAGGCCTGCGCCGCATCGCGGGCGGCGCTTGCTTGCGCTGGCGGCGGCGGTCGCGGTTCCGGCGATGGCTGCGCCGGGCGAGTGGCACACGCTTGGCCTGCTCGATACGGCGGACGAGCCTGCGGCACCGATGCCGTTCGAAACGCCGGGAGACAGTTTTCCGGGTTCGGCGTTCTTTTATCTCGAGGATCTGCCCGCCGCTCCTCTGGACAGCAGCCTGCCGCCGCTGCTCGAGACCGGCGCGCACTCGGATGCCGAGCCGACCAGTGGGCCTGCCGGCCCTGCCGCCCGCGCCTTTGCCGGGGCCGGCACCGGCATGGACAAGGCGCGCGCGCTCCAGTGCATGACGCTGGCGCTGTATTACGAAGCGGCGAACGAGCCGACCGAAGGCCAGCGCGCAGTCGCGCAGGTGATCCTCAACCGGGTCGCGCACCCGAGCTATCCCAACAGCGTGTGCGGGGTGGTGTTCCAGGGCAGCGAGCGCAAGACCGGCTGCCAGTTCAGCTTCACCTGCGACGGGTCGCTCAATCGACAACCCGCCCGTGCGACGTGGGACCGCGCGCGAGGCGTGGCTGCGGCGGCGTTGGCCGGCTACGTCTATCGCCCGATCGGCTTGGCCACGCACTATCATGCGACCTACGTGCTGCCATACTGGGCATCGAGCCTGACCAACGTCGGCACGATCGGCCTGCATACGTTCTACAAGTGGCGCGGCGGTGCCGGCACCGCGAGCGCCTTTGCCGCGCGCTATGTCGGCGGCGAGCCGGTCGCTGCGCCGCATCCGCGATCGTACCGGGATCCGGCAGGATCGGCACCGGATCCGGTCGTCCTCGCGCAGGCCTACGAAGCAGCGCGGGTCAAAGCGGCCGCAGTTACCGCGGCGACATATGCGCCCCCGCCTCCGCCGGTCTACTCCGCCGCGGTCGAGGCGCGCGGCGGAGACCGCGTGTTCTCGGCAGGGAATCTCCCCTCGACGAGCGGGATCAAGGCCGAGTACGCCAATTCCGGACGCTGGATCGCCCAGCCGGGCGGATCGACCTCCAACCCGTAAACGCCAGATAACCTTGCAGGTTACCGACCGCTAACCCTTTCGGCGAACGGGCCTTTAGCCACTTGGCGACTAACGCGGGGTTCCACCTTGCAGGATCCCACGAACCGCCCATGACCATCCGTTTTGCCGCCGCCCGTTCTGCCGTCCATTCGCCGATCGCCCGCGCGCTGGCGCGCCGCGCCCATGGCCGCGCGACGAACGACAACGGCGACGACGTGATCGCAAACGAGGCGGTGTTCCACGCCGCGCTGCGCCACTTCGCAGCGCACGGCGTGGGCGCGGCGCGGGTCGCACTGGGCGAGGCGGATAAAGCGCAAGCCGAAGGCGATGCGCAGGGCCATGACTGGTGGATGGAGATCTGTCGTACGCTCGATCGACGTATCGCGGCCGGCGCCATGCGGCGCGATTGACACCCCGCAAGCCGAAAAAACCGAGCGTAAGCACCGCATTAACCGAACGGTGACGGTCTTCCCATAGGGATGCAGGCCGTATGACGGGGGTCATTGCAACAGGCCGTTTCCGGCGCATGATCGAGTGGCTCGGTAGCGCCGAGCCGCTCAGCGAGCGCGTGCACCGGACGCTGCTCGCGACCGTCTATGCCCAGCCGCTCAGCCTCATCATCGCGACACTGGCATGCTCGATCGTGACCGGCGTCGCTGCGTACGTGACCCGCGTCGATGTACTCTATGTCGGATGCCTCGCGCTGAGCGCGGTCGGCATCATTCGCGTCGCCGTGATGAGCGTGGTCGCGCGGCGGACCGAACGCTTCGCCATCCGCACGCTCGAACTCGGCTATCTCATCGGTGCCTATTTCTACGCCGCGCTGCTCGGCACGTTTTCCGCGGCAACCATCTGGCTTCAGGTCGATCTGCAGGTACAGGTCATGGTGCTGGCCTGGGCCAGCGGATACGCGATCGCGATGGGCGCGCGCGATGCGGGACGACCGCTCATCGCCTTCATCCAGCCCAAGCTGATCGCCCTGCCGATCCTGGCTGCGCTCCTCCATGTCGGATCGCTCCAGTATAACACGCTAGCGATCGCACTCGTGCTCGCGATGCCCGGCATGGGGGCGATCATTCAGACGCTCTACCGCTCGATGCGCGATTCGATCACTGCTGCGGAGACCAGCGAACTGCTGGCCGAAAAAATGCAGGTTCTCGCGCGGACCGACGTCGTCACCGGGCTCGCCAATCGCGCGGGCCTCAACAAACTGCTGTCCGACGCGCTCGACGACCTGGCGGAAGATGCCCTGATCGCCTTGTTCTGGCTCGATCTCGACCGGTTCAAGGAAGTGAACGACGTGCTCGGCCACACGGTCGGCGACCGGGTGCTGGCGGAAGTCGCGCGCAGGCTCGACGAGATCGCCCCCGAAGGCTCGGCGGTTGCCCGCTTCGGCGGCGACGAGTTCATCGTGATGTGCCGCGTGACCTCGCGGCAGGAATGCGAAAACCTCGCCGCGCGGCTGCTTGAGAACGCCACGCGACCGTTGCGGATCGATGGCGAGCGCCTCGAAGTGCCCGCATCGATGGGCATTGCCATGCTGCCCGAGGACGGAGGCGACATCGACGCGCTGATGCAGGCGGCGGACCTCGCGCTCTACCACGCCAAGGTCGGCGGCAAGAATCACTGCCGCTTCTTCGACCATGCGATGAGCCGCAACCTCGTGCGGCGGCGCGAGATCGAGGGCGAACTACGGGCAGCGATCCAGCGCGACGAACTGTCGGTCTTTTTCCAGCCGATCATCGACCTCGGCACGGGACGCATCCGCACGTTCGAGGCGCTGGTGCGCTGGTTCCACCCGGAAAAGGGCGAGCTGAAGCCCGATGAATTCATCCCCGTGGCCGAGGAGACCGGGGTGATCGTCACGCTCGGCAACTGGATCACCGCGCAGGCTGCGCGCGCCGCGCTGCACTGGCCCGCCGACGTGTCCCTCGCGGTCAACCTCTCGCCGCTGCAGATCAAGGCCCCGGGTGCGGCGCTCGGCATCCTCTCGGCGCTTCGCGAGGCGGGCCTCGATCCTGCGCGGCTCGAGCTGGAAGTGACCGAGAGCCTGTTCCTCGAAGACGACCAGGCGACGACGAACTTTATCCGCGAACTTTCGGCCGCAGGGGTCAACTTCGCGCTCGACGACTTCGGCACCGGCTATTCCTCGCTCGGCTACATCGACCGGTTCCCGTTCACGAAAATCAAGGTCGACCGCAGCTTCGTGTCGGGCCCGAACGTGGGCCGCAAGAGCGAGGCGATCATCCGTGCGGTGGCTGAACTCGGCGCGCAGCTCGACATGGACATCGTCGCCGAAGGCCTTGAAACGATCGACCAGGTGCGCGCGGTCCGGGCTGCCGGATGCTCGCTGGGTCAGGGCTACTATTTCAGCCGTGCGGTGCCGGACTACCTCGCCGCGATGCTCTTGGCGCAGGAACGCGAGACGGACCAGCGCGAGCGGGCGGTCGGCTGAGGCCCACGCCTTGCCGCGCCGTCAACCATTCCGCTTGACCCGCCACTAACCGAAAGCTGTGAGACTGATGCCGACATGGGCATGAGACTCCTCCTTGCTGCAGCGCTGCTCTTTGGCGGACTTTACCTCCTGGGCTACAGGCCTGCGGAACTGAAGCAGGCCGCGCACAACGTCAGCGACGCTGGGGCCTCGGGCATTTCGCCCAACGGCGGCGGCGAAAGCGACTGGGGCGAAACGGAGTAACGTCACCCCTTCTGCTATTGCGAACCAATTGCAAAGATAGTTGAGGCACCCGCTTGTTTGACGGTTGCAATCGCGGTTTCGCGGGCCTAGTTCGCCCCTCGTATCAGGGGTCGGCTCCACCCGCGGGAGAGAGTCGTGCCCAGTCGAGACCCGTCCCGCGCGACCGAAGGATTAGCTCCCCCTATGGCCCGCAAGAAGATTGCGCTCGTCGGCGCCGGCATGATCGGCGGCACGCTCGCCCACCTCGCCGCTAAGAAGGAAATGGGCGACATCGTCCTGTTCGACATCGCGGAGGGCATTCCGCAGGGCAAGGCGCTCGACTTGTCCCAGTGCGGCCCGGTCGAAGGGTTCGACGCGAAGATCACCGGGACCAATTCCTATGAAGACATCGCCGGCGCCGACGTGGTGATCGTTACCGCGGGCGTTCCGCGCAAGCCCGGGATGAGCCGCGACGACCTTCTCGGCATCAACCTCAAGGTGATGAAGGCGGTCGGCGAAGGTATCCGCGACAACTGCCCCGATGCCTTCGTGATCTGCATCACCAACCCGCTCGACGCGATGGTCTGGGCCCTGCGCGAATTCTCCGGCCTCCCCCACAATCGCGTGGTCGGCATGGCGGGCGTCCTCGACTCTGCGCGCTTCGCGACCTTCCTCGCCTGGGAATTCGGCGTTTCGGTCAAGGACGTGAACGCGTTCGTGCTCGGCGGCCATGGCGACACGATGGTACCCGTCACCAGCTACACCACGATCAGCGGCATCCCGGTCGACGACCTCGTCGCGATGGGCAAGTCGTCGAAGGAAAATCTCGACGAGATCGTCAAGCGCACCCGCGCCGGCGGCGGTGAGATCGTCGGCCTGCTCAAGACCGGCTCCGCCTATTACGCCCCTGCTACCAGCGCGATCGCGATGGCCGAAGCCTACCTCGGCGACCAGAAGCGCATCCTGCCCGTCGCCGCCTATGTCGAGGGCAAGTACGGTCTCGATGGCCTCTACGTGGGCGTGCCGGCGGTGATCGGTGCCAACGGCATCGAGGAAGTGATCGAGATCAAGCTCTCGGACGAGGAAAAGGCCAACCTCAAGGTCTCGACCGACGCGGTCGAAGAACTGCTGGTGGCGTGCAAAGGGCTGGATAGTTCGTTGGCGTGATTCCAAAACTCCTCCTGTTGCTGCCACCCATTCTCTTGGTGATTTGGCTTGCCGGGCTTCCCGGAGTTTGGCGCGGAAACGCTAGACTCTCCCAGTTGGCGTGTGGGGCCGGCATGGCAGTTGGCCTCATGGGCATTATTGCGGGGATGACCGGCGGACGGAGATCCGAAAGTTTCTGGCTCGGCAACGCCGGTTCAGGAGATGGTTTTGGGCTGATCGGGCTCTTCATCGGGGGTGCCATCGTTGCCGGTGCATCGCTGCTACTCTTTTTAATCGCGACGACGACATCTCGTTTGCGAGCCAACAAGTTAACCGGAGAGATTTCGGAATGAGCATCCTCATCGACAAGAACACCAAGGTCATCACTCAGGGGATGACCGGCGATACCGGCACCTTTCACACCCAGCAGGCGCTTGACTACGGCACCCAGATGGTCGCGGGCGTTACCCCCGGCAAGGGCGGCACCACGCACATCGGCCTGCCCGTTTACGACACCGTCGGCGACGCGGTGAAGGCAACCGGCGCGACTGCGAGCTGCATCTACGTGCCGCCGCCGTTCGCCGCGGATTCGATCCTCGAGGCGATCGACGCCGAGGTGCCGTTGATCGTCTGCATCACCGAAGGCATCCCGGTGCTTGACATGGTGCGGGTGAAGAGAGCGCTGACCGGCAGCAAGTCGCGCCTCATCGGCCCGAACTGCCCCGGCGTGCTGACCCCGAACGAATGCAAGATCGGCATCATGCCCGGCTCGATTTTCAAGAAGGGCACCGTCGGCGTCGTGTCGCGCAGCGGCACGCTGACCTATGAGGCGGTCCACCAGACCACCATGGTCGGCCTCGGCCAGACCACCGCGGTCGGCATCGGCGGCGACCCGGTCAACGGCACCAACTTCATCGACGTGCTCGACCTGTTCCTGAACGACGACGAGACCAAGTCGATCATCATGATCGGCGAGATCGGTGGCAGCGCCGAGGAAGAGGCCGCCGAGTTCATCAAGGAACAGGCGAAGAAGGGCCGCAAGAAGCCGATGGTCGGCTTCATAGCCGGCCGCACCGCGCCTCCGGGCCGCCGGATGGGCCACGCGGGCGCGATCGTCAGCGGCGGCCAGGGCGGTGCCGAGGACAAGATCGCCGCGATGGAAGCGGCCGGCATCCGCGTCTCCCCTTCCCCGAGCGAGTTGGGCACCACGCTCGACGCGCTGCTGAAGGAACTCGCCTGACCGACAAGGCGGCGCGCCTCCTCCCCGGGAGCGCCGCCCCGGTTCGGGCATTGCCTTGTCAAAGGTAGGCCACCCGATGGGTAACGAAGCACACGATTTCCTCCCCGAGGACCCCCAGCCGGGTCCGTCGTGGGCCCGCGCCCCGTGGCGCACCGACGAGGACGACCTGACCCAGGCGCTCGACCCCACCGCGATGCAGGTCGCAGTCAAGGCGGCGGCGGCCAAGGGCGGCCAGGTTCTCGACGACAAGGCGATCGAGCAGGCGGCGGGCGATTCGATCCGCGCGATGCTGCTGGTCCGGACATATCGCGTGCGCGGCCACCTCGGCGCGGACCTCGACCCGCTCGGTCTGTCGAAGCAGGACCTGCCCGCCGACCTCGATCCCGCCTACCACGGCTTCACCGGCGCCGCGCTCGACCGCAAGGTCTACCTCGGCGGCGTGCTCGGCCTCGAATGGGCGACCGTGCGCGAGCTCGTGGACGTCCTGAAGCGCAATTACTGCGGCAAGGTCGGCTACGAATACATGCACATCGCCGATGTCGAGGAGCGGCGTTTCATCCAGGACCGCATCGAGGGCGGTGACAAGTCGATCGACTTCACGCCAGAGGGGAAGAAGGCGATCCTCGCTGCAGTGATCCGCGGCGAGCAGTACGAGAAGTTCCTTGGCCGCAAGTACGTCGGCACCAAGCGTTTCGGCCTCGACGGCGGCGAAGCGATGATCCCGGCGCTGGAAGCCGTGATCAAGTACGGCGGCAGCCGCGGCGTGAAGGAAATCGTCTATGGCATGGCGCACCGCGGGCGGCTGAACGTCCTCGCGAACGTCATGGCCAAGCCCTACAAGGTGATCTTCCACGAATTCTCGGGCGGCACCGCCAATCCCGAGGACGTGGGCGGCTCGGGCGACGTGAAGTACCACCTCGGCACCAGCACCGACCGCGAGTTCGGCGGCACCAAGGTGCACATGAGCCTGGTTCCCAACCCCAGCCACCTCGAGACGGTCGACCCGATCGTGCTCGGCAAGGCGCGCGCACAGCAGGTGTTCCGCGACGACATCGGTGCGGGCAAGCACAAGCAGGTGCTCCCCGTGCTGATACATGGCGACGCCGCGTTCGCGGGCCAGGGCATCGTGTGGGAGTGCTTCGGCTTCTCCGGCGTCAAGGGCTACAACACCGGCGGCTGCATCCACTTCATCATCAACAACCAGATCGGCTTCACCACGAGTCCGCAGTTCAGCCGCGGCTCGCCCTACCCCTCGGACGTAGCCAAGGGCGTCCAGGCGCCGATCCTGCACGTCAACGGCGACGATCCGGAGGCGGTGACCTTCGCCTGCAAGCTCGCCATCGACTATCGCCAGACCTTCGGTCGCGACATCGTGGTCGACATGTGGTGCTATCGCCGCTTCGGCCACAACGAGGGTGACGAACCTTCGTTCACCCAGCCGCTGATGTACCAGCGCATCCGCCAGCATCCGGCGGTCAGCAAGCTCTACGCCGACCGGCTGGTGCAGCAGGACGTAATCGACGGAAAATGGGCGGGCGAGAACGAAGCCGCCTTCGTCCAGCAGTTGGAAGGCGAATTCGACGCTTCGAAAAGCTATAAGGCCAACGAGGCGGACTGGTTCGCCGGGCGCTGGTCGGGTCTGAGCAAGCCTGCCGACCCGGAGACCGCGCGGCGCAACATCCAGACCGGGATCGAGGCCAAGCTGTTCGACAGCCTCGGCCGCACCCTGACGACGATCCCCGACAGCGTGCAGGTCCACAAGACCCTGTCGCGCGTGCTCGATGCCAAGCGCGAGATGTTCGCCAGCGGCCAGGGGTTCGACTGGGCGACCGCCGAAGCGCTCGCCTTCGGATCGCTCTTGTCCGAAGGCTACGCGGTGCGCCTGTCGGGCCAGGATTCGGGTCGCGGCACCTTCAGCCAACGCCACGCGGTATGGGTCGATCAGACCGACGAGCACAAGTACGTGCCGCTGTCGACCGTGCCGCACGGCAAGTTCGAAGTGCACGACAGCCCACTGAGCGAATACGGCGTGCTCGGATTCGAATACGGCTATGCCAGCGCCGATCCCAAGACGCTGGTGCTGTGGGAAGCGCAGTTCGGCGACTTCGCCAACGGCGCGCAGATCGTGATCGACCAGTATATCGCCAGTTCGGAATCGAAATGGCTGCGCGCCAACGGCCTCGTGCTGCTGCTGCCCCATGGCTACGAGGGTCAGGGGCCGGAGCACTCGTCCGCCCGGCTAGAGCGGTTCCTGCAGCTCTGCGCGCAGGACAATATCCAGGTCTGCAACATCACTTCGCCGGCGAACTACTTCCACGTTCTCCGCCGCCAGATGCATCGCGGGTTCCGCAAGCCGCTCGTGATCATGACCCCCAAGTCGCTCCTGCGCCATCCAATGGCCAAGAGCGAGGCGCGCGAATTCCAGGGAGAGGCGCACTTCAAGCGCATCCTTTCGGATCGCAACGGCAGCGCCGACGAGGCGACCAAGCGGGTCATCCTGTGTTCGGGCAAGGTCGCCTACGACCTGATGGAAGCGCGCGACAGCGCCGGGATCTCCGACACGCAGATCATCCGCATCGAGCAGCTTTATCCCTTCCCAGGTGATCCGCTGGCGCTGCGCTTCTCGCGAATGCCCGCGCTCGAGGAAGTGGTCTGGTGCCAGGAAGAACCGCGCAACAACGGTTCGTGGTTCTTCGTCGAGAGCCTGATCGAGGAATCGCTGATCGCCGCCAAGCGCAACGTCACTCGCCCGCGTTATGCCGGACGACTGGGCAGCGCATCGCCCGCCACCGGCCTCGCCAAGCGCCACGAGGCCGAACAGGGCGCGCTGCTCGCCGATGCTCTGGGCCTGTCGGTCCGTTCCGAAATTCGCCGCCGCAAGAAGGCCTGAGGTCAACACGATGTCCACCGAAGTCAAAGTCCCCACGCTGGGCGAATCCGTTTCCGAAGCGACCATCGGCGAATGGCTGAAGAAGCCAGGTGAGGCGGTCGCGCTCGACGAGCCGATCGCCAGCCTCGAAACCGACAAGGTTGCGGTCGAAGTCCCCTCCCCCGTTGCGGGGATCATGGGCGACCAAGTCGTGGCTGTCGGCGACACCGTGCAGGTCGGTGCGTTGATCGCGACGATCGAGGATGGTGCTCCCGCTGCGGGCGCCGAGCCGGTCGCAGAGCGGACCGAAGCGCCCGTCCCGCCTGCCTCCGACAGCGAGGCCAAGGCCGATGCGCCCGTTCCCGCCGAAAAGGCCGACTCGCCCGCCGGTGACGGCAGCCAGACGCTCAGCCCCGCGGTGCGTCGCGCGGTTCTCGAACACGGAGTCGATCCTTCGAGCATCAAGGGAAGCGGCAGGGACGGCCGCCTGACAAAGGAAGACGTGCTCGCCGCCGCCAGCCAGAAGCAGGATATGGCCAAGACCGCCGCTCCGGCTCCGGCCGCGACCGCCGCGGCGTCCCTCGCCCCGGTTGCCGCTCCCGCCGCCACCGGCGAGCGCCGCGAGGAACGGGTCAAGATGACCCGTATGCGCCAGACGATCGCCAAGCGCCTCAAGAGCGCGCAGGACACCGCCGCGCTGCTGACCACCTTCAACGACGTCGACATGACCGCGGTCATGGAAGCGCGCGAGCGGTTCAAGGACACCTTCGCCAAGAAGCACGACATCAAGCTCGGCTTCATGTCGTTCTTCGCCAAGGCCGCGTGCCTTGCATTGAAGGACATCCCCGGCGTCAACGCCCAGATCGACGGCGACGAGATCGTCTACTTCGACTACGTCGACATCTCCGTCGCGGTCAGTGCTCCCAACGGCCTGGTCGTCCCGGTCGTGCGCGATGCCGACAAGAAATCGTTCGCGCAGATCGAAAAGGACATCGCCGAATTCGGCAAGCGCGCCAAGGACGGCACGCTGACGATGGAAGACATGAAAGGCGGCACATTCACGATCTCCAACGGCGGCGTGTTCGGCGGACTCATGTCGACGCCGATCATCAACCCGCCGCAGAGCGCGGTGCTCGGCCTGCACCGGATCGAGGACCGTCCGGTCGTGCGCGACGGCCAGATCGTGATCCGCCCGATGATGTACATCGCCCTCTCCTATGACCACCGCTTGATCGACGGGCGCGAGGCGGTGACCGCCCTCAAGACGATCAAGGAAGCGATCGAGGATCCCATGCGGATGCTGATCGACCTGTGACCATGACCCGGACGGCCATCGCACCCAAGTCGCTGGTTCTCATGCTCGGAGCGCTTGCGCTCGGCGGCTGCGATGCAGCCACGCAGATCGCGGGAGAGGCGGTCCAGGGCGAAATCCGCAACGCGGTGTCGAGCCAGTGCGCGCAGGTTGCCGAGGGCGCCGGAATCGTCGCCGACCGGATTGCGGCCGTCTGCGAATGCACCGCCGCGGCCGTCGCCGCCGACAAGGCCGTCACGCTCGAAGACGTCGTCCCGTCGCGCATCGAAGGCGTCGTCAATCAATGTGCCGCCGAAACGGCTGGCACGACCAATGCTGTCGACCAGCAAACACCCACGGAGTAACCCGGTGGCTGACCAAACTTACGATTACGACGTCCTCGTCATTGGTGCCGGTCCCGGCGGTTATGTCGCCGCGATCCGCGCCGCGCAGCTCGGGCTGAAGACCGCTTGCGCGGAGAGCCGAGAGACGCTCGGCGGCACGTGCCTCAACGTCGGGTGTATCCCGTCGAAGGCCATGCTGCATGCCAGCGAGTACTTCGACGCGGCGAAGAACGGGACGATGGCGGAGATGGGCGTCGAGGTGACGCCAACGCTCAACCTCGACAAGATGCACACCCAGCGCCTCGACGCGGTCGGCGGTCTGACCAAAGGCATCGAATTCCTGTTCAAGAAGAACAAGATCGACTGGAAGAAGGGCCGCGCCACCTTCGTCGATCCGCACACGGTGGACGTCGGCGGCGAGCAGGTAACCGCGAAGAATGTCATCATCGCCACCGGCTCCTCGGTCACGCCGCTCAAGGGCGTCGAGGTCGACAACGACAAGCAAGTCGTGGTCGACAGCACCGGCGCGCTCGAACTGAAGGCGGTGCCCAAGAAGATGGTCGTGATCGGCGGCGGCGTGATCGGGCTGGAGCTTGGCTCGGTCTGGCGGCGGCTCGGGGCCGAGGTCGTGGTGGTCGAATTCCTCGACCAGCTGCTTCCCGGCATGGACATGGATATCCGCAAGGAAGCCGCGAAGATATTCAAGAAGCAGGGCATGACCCTGATGCTCTCGACCAAGGTCACCGGCTGCACCGTCAAGGGCAAGACCGCCTCTCTTACGCTGGAACCGGCCGCAGGCGGAGAGGCTTCGAAGCTGGAGGCCGATTGCGTTCTGGTGTCGATTGGGCGGCGCCCGAACACCGAGGGCCTCGGCCTCGACAAGATCAGGCTCGAGCTTAACCAGCGCGGGCAGATCGAGACAGACCACGACTTCCGCACCAAGGCGGACGGCGTGTGGGCGATCGGCGACGTGATCCCCGGCCCGATGCTCGCGCACAAGGCCGAAGACGAAGGCATCGCCTGCGCCGAGAACATCGCCGGGCAGACCGGCATCGTGAACCACGCAGTGATCCCCGGCGTGGTCTACACTTGGCCCGAAATCGCGGGCGTCGGCCTGACCGAGGACGACGCCAAGGCGAAGGGTGCGGTCAAGGTCGGCAAGTTTCCGATGATGGCCAATAGCCGCGCCAAGACCAACCACGAGCCCGACGGCTTCGTGAAGGTCATCGCCGACGCCGAAACCGATCGCGTGCTTGGCGTGTGGTGCATCGCGAGCGTTGCCGGCACGATGATCGCACAGGCCGCTCAGGCGATGGAATTCGGCGCCACCAGCGAGGACATCGCCTACACCTGCCACGCCCACCCGACGCACTCCGAGGCGATCAAGGAAGCTGCGATGGCGGTCACGGGCAAGCCGATCCATATGTGATCGAGGCTTGACCGCGCAGCCCGGCGGGATCAATGGGCCGCGCGTGAGCATTCTCGTCCTCCGCACCGCGACCCGCCAACCGGCGACCGTTCGAGTGCGCCTGGCGGGCACGCGCGGCTGACGCCGCCGCTCACGCTTCCATCGCACTCGGCCGCCCGGCCGGATGCGAACAAGGTCGGACCGCCTACTCGAGGATTCGACCGATGACACCCGAACACGAAATCGCCCGCATTGCCCTGGCAATGGTCGGCTGCACGCTGCCCAAGCCCGAATGGACCCACCGCGCGCACTTCGCCGCGGCGCTGTGGCTGCTCGCGCACCCTGACGTTCTGGCGCGCGAAGGCGGGATGGCGTCGCTCATCCGCCGCTACAACGATGCCACCGGCACGCCGAACACCGCGACGAGCGGCTACCACGAGACGATCACGCTCGCCTCGCTGCGCGGCGCCGCTGCCGTGCGCGAGTCGATGCCCGGCGCACCGCTCGGCAAGGTACTCGACTCGTTGATAGCGGGCGCGCTCGGCGACAAGCACTGGCCGCTCGCATACTGGACCGAGGCCCGGCTGCTGAGCCCCGAAGCGCGGGCAAATTGGGTCGAGCCCGACTGTGCGCCGCTGCCGTGGCCACCCCTCGCGCTAATGGGCAAAGCGGTTTAAGCCGCGACGACCATGACACCGGACGTGCTCCCTCCCGTGCTCGACCTTCTCGGAACAGCGGTCTTCGCGCTGACCGGGGCGCTGCTCGCCGCGCGGCTCAAGCAGACATTCGTGACGATGGCGTTCTTCGCGCTGGTGACCGGCGTCGGCGGCGGGTCATTGCGCGACATGCTGCTCGGCGCCCCGGCGTTCTGGCTGCACGACCCGTGGGTCGCGCCGGTGATCTTCACCACCGCGCTCGTCGCCTGGTTCACCCCGCGACAATGGTGGGAGGGCGAGTTGCTCGAATGGGCGGATGCAGCCGGCCTCGCCGCGTTCGCGGTTCTCGGGACCGCCAAGGCGCTCGCCTACGGCGTGGCGCCCGTCCCCGCCGCAGTGCTCGGCGTGGTGACGGGCTGCGCAGGGGGCGTTGCACGCGATGTGATCGCAGGTGTTCCCTCGATCATCATGCGGCCCGAAATCTATGTGACCGCGGCGGCGCTTGCCGCAGCGGTGACAGTCGCAGGCCTGCTGGTCGGACTGCCGGACGCGGCGACCTGGGCACTCGCCTGGGCCGCCGGGTTCGGAGTCAGAGGCGCCGCAATCCGCTGGAAGCTCGCGCTCCCCACGTACCGCGAGGTTTAGCCAGGAAAGTCAGGCGCCTGTGCGGTCTCATAGCGGCCGTCGTCGGCGGCCTCGGGTTCGCCCGGCAGCGGCCCGCCGGGATAGGCTGGATCACCCGCCGGATCCTGTGCCGCACGGGCGGCGGCGTAGCGATCGTCTTCCCATTGGCGGTCTTCGATCGGCGTCTCGGTGCCGCTGGCGTCACTCCCGCGGAAGCCCTCTCCCCGGCCGTAGTCGACGCCTTCGATCCGGCCGTCGTTGCCGATGGTGCAGCGGAAAGTTTCGCCAGTGCGCAGGCGGCCGGTCACATCCCAGCCGCTGCCGGTGCGGTTGGCTCCTTCGACGGTGTCGATCCGTGCATTACGTTCGACTTCGCGCGCGCACATGTCGACCGCGCGGTCGAGCCCGCGGCTGTCGTCCCACTGCGCGCCGCCCGAACGGTTGCGGTAGTCGTAACGGAAGTCGCCCTGGCGGCTGGGCTGGCGATAGTCGCGGTCGGGATAGCGATAGTCGCGATCCCGCTGGCTCGCCTTGCTCGCCGCGCTGGCGACGGCGGCGATCGTGCCGAGCACCAGGATGCCGCCGATCACGTCGCCCGCGTCTACGCGGTCGCGGCGGTACCAGCGACGGTGACCTTGCACGTTGACGCTGTCCCCATCGAACACGCCAAGCGCTTCTGCGCCAGCAGAGGCGGCCATGGCCGGAAGCTCGGCAGCCGCCAACGGCGTGGCTGCCATCGACAGGCTGGCGGCGAGTGCCGCGGCGGAAGCGAAACGGTGAAACATGATCTGCAGACCCCCTCGAAACAGATCGTGCGGCACGATGCCGCATAATGGAGATACGACTAGGCGGTCCAGGCTTGCAACAGCCTGAACCGCCCGTCGTGGTCAGAGTGGGACTTACCAGCCGTAACGGTTGTTGTTGTAACCGTAGCGGTTGTCGTTCCTGAGGCCGCTGTAATCGAGGTCGACGACGCGGCCGTACCGCACGTCACAGCTGAACGTGCCGCGGTCGTAGTTCCGGCCGCTGTAGCGGTAGTTGTAGTCACGGCCCCAGCCGCCGCCACGCTCGTTGACGATGACGGTGCCCTTCACCTTGTACCCGTCGCGCTTGCGATCGATGTTCCGGATGTCGGTCACGCGGGCGCCATAGGCTCCGCGCTGGGCGGCGTTGACGCACTGCTGGACGGCCGAGCGCGAGTCGCCATAGCGACCGTAATCGTATCCGTAGCCGTTGTTGTAGTAGCCGTTGTTGCCGTTGTAATACGGCTCGCCGTAGGTTCCGCGATAGCCGCGGTCCTTGCCGATCGAGCTGGCGACAGCGGCGATACCGCCGATCACAAGTGCACCGGCGATGATGTCGCCCGCCGAGATGCCGTCGCCGCGATCGCGGTAACGGTCCTGCGCCATGGCAGGGCTCGCGGAAGCCAGAGCCATCGCGCCAGCCGCGACGGTTCCGACGAGGGCCTTCGAAATGGTCTTCATGACTAACCTCACAGTTGCTCGGGAGAGGGTTCTCCCGCCTTCTGACCCGGTTGTATTCGAGTCGCACTGAGACAAGCCTGAATTGGGGTGAAAGGTTCCGTTCAGCTAGATCCACGCGAAACTGAACGTGGCACGGTTATTGCTGTTTACGACGCCGCCCCCGCGAGAACGTCGCGCACGAACCCGATCAGGTCGAATCGCGCTCCCGGCGGATCCTCGCCGCGGCGGACGATGACCATGTCGCGGCTCGGGACGATCACCACGTACTGCCCGCGATTGCCGTTCATCGCGATCGTATCGGCGGGAATGCCCACGCTCTTGTTGAGCAGCCAGAAACCCGCGCCGTAGCCCTGCTCGCCAGTCGGCTGGGGGCCGCTGGGACTGGAAACGTACGCCAGCCAGTCCGCCGGAATGACCTGCTCGCCGTTCCAGCGCCCCTTCTGGAGGTATAGCTGGCCGAGCTTCGCGAGGTCGCGCGGAGTGGCCCAGACCTGGCTCGACAGCACATAGTCGCCCCGCCAATCGGTCTCGGCGAAGGTCTGCGTCATTCCGAGTTTCGCGAACAGGGCCGCCGGTGGATGAGCGGCAAATGTCGGCTTGATCGCGCGGATCGCCGCCAGCGTGTCGTTGTTCGCGTAGCGGAACACGGTGCCTGGCGCATGCACGAGCGGCCAACCGGTCGCGGTCTCTTCGACGCTCGAGCCGCCGTAGTAGAGCGGATCGGTGCGCGCGCCGACGGTGTCCGAGAAGCGACCCGATGCCATGCGCAGCGCCTGGTCGATGGTGATCGCACGGCGTGGATCGTCCGCACTTTCGCCGAGTCCGGCCGACGCATTCACCTGCACTTCGCTGCGCAGGACGGCCGCGCCGATCATGGTCGCAGCGATGCTTTTCGCGACCGAGAAGGTGCGCTGTGTCGTTTCCGGACCGAAACCGGGGGCGAACGCTTCGCCAAGGATCTTGCCTCCGCGCTGGACAAGGACAGACGTGGTCCGCGCCTTGTCGCCGTAGCGCGCATCGAATCCCGTCCGCGCGAGGGCTGCCAACGGGCCTTTGTCGATGGGCGAGACTGAACGCGCGGCGCGGCTCGCCTCAATGGCACCTTCGCGCAGCACCTCTGCCGGCTTGTCGGCCCCGATCGGCAGGCTCGCGCAACCGGCACCAGCCCGGTTGGCCGCGATGCGCGGCGGCATGTCATCGGCCCACGCGACCGAGACGCTGTCGAGCATTCCGTCGGCGCCATAGTCGATGACATGCGGCAACCCGGCCACGATCGCGTCGAGCGGGGCCTGGATGCCGGTGAGTTCCCACTGGAGGACCGAGTCCGGCTCGCGGCGATGCGCGGTCGCCTCGGTGCTGGCGATCGCGCCGCAGAGCATCAACGCCTTGTAGCCGGCTGCCAGCGCCCGGTCGTACCGCGCCTGCAATCGCTCCTGCTCGGTCTGGGCGGTGGCTGGCCAGAACGGAGCAGTGGCGAGGAGCAGCGCGAGCGCGGCAAAAATGGAGCGGATCATGGCACGCACCTTGCCAGCGGATGCGCAAAAGGAAAGGGCCGGAGGTTTCCCCCCGGCCCTTCGCTTGTCTCGTTGCGAGCGGAGCCTCAGGCGTCCTCGAACTCGTCCTCGTCCTGGTTCATCACCGGACCCGAGTCCTGGCCCTTCGCCTCGACGTCGCGGTCGACGAGCTCGATGACCGCGATCGGGGCGGCGTCGCTCTGGCGGATGCCGGCCTTGATGATACGGGTGTAGCCACCCTCACGGTCGGCGTACCGCTCGGCCAGCACTTCGAACAGCTTCTTGAGCTGGGTCTCGTCGCCGAGACGGCCCATCGCGAGGCGACGGTTGCTGAGGCCGCCGCGCTTGGCGAGCGTGATCAGCTTCTCGACGTAGGGACGCAGTTCCTTCGCCTTGGGCGTGGTGGTGAGGATCTGCTCGTGCTTGATGAGCGAGGCTGCGAGGTTGCGCAGCAGCGCGGCGCGGTGGCCGCTCTTGCGCTGGAGCTTGCGGCCCTTGATTCCGTGACGCATTTCTTCGGTTCCTTCGTTCGTAGGGGGGCCGTGTCAGGTACCCCGATGCAGGCCGGATAAAGGGGTCCGGCCCATGCCCCGTTCGGCTATTAGCCCAGCAGCTCCTGCTCGAGCTTCTTCGCCATTTCCTCGATATTCTCCGGCGGCCAGCCGGGAATGTCCATGCCGAGGCGCAGGCCCATCGAGCTCAGGACTTCCTTGATCTCGTTGAGGCTCTTGCGGCCGAAGTTCGGCGTGCGGAGCATCTCGGCCTCGGTCTTCTGAACCAGGTCGCCGATGTAGATGATGTTGTCGTTCTTGAGGCAGTTCGCAGAACGCACCGACAGCTCGAGCTCGTCGACCTTCTTGAGGAGGTAACGGTTGAGCTGGTTGGCGTCGCTCTCTTCGGCCGGAGCGGCCATGCCGATCATCGGGCTCGAGGCGGCCGGCACGCCGTCCTCGAAGTGGACGAACAGCGCGAGCTGGTCCTGCAGGATGCGCGCGGCATAGGCCACCGCGTCTTCCGGGGTGACGGTGCCGTCGGTCTCGACCGTGAGGCTCAGCTTGTCGAAGTCGAGTTCCTGGCCGACGCGGGCGTTCTCGACCTTGTAGCTGACCTGACGCACCGGCGAATACAGCGAGTCGACCGGGATCAGGCCGATCGGTGCATCGACGGGACGGTTGCCCACGGCGGGGACGTAGCCCTTGCCGGTGTCGGCGGTCAGTTCCATGTTGAGGTTCGCACCCTCGTCGAGGTGGCAGATAACGAGATCCTTGTTCATGACCTCGATGTCGCCCGACACGGCGATGTCGCCGGCTGTGACTTCACCCGGGCCGGTGGCGGCGAGCTGGAGCCGCTTCGGGCCTTCGCCTTCCATCTTGAGGGCGATCTGCTTCACGTTGAGGACGATGTCGGTCACGTCCTCGCGCACGCCGGCGAGCGACGAAAACTCATGAAGTACATTCTCGATCTTGATCGAGGTGATCGCTGCGCCCTGGAGCGAGGAAAGCAGCACGCGGCGCAGCGCGTTGCCGAGGGTGAGGCCGAAACCACGCTCGAGCGGCTCGGCGACGAAAGTGGCCTTGCGGCCCTTCGCGGCGTCCTTGACCTCGAGGTTGTTGGGCTTCTTGAGTTCCTGCCAGTTCTTGGTGTTGACGGCCATGGATATCCCCTGGGGTTCAAATGGGTGCGGGACCGGCCCCGAACGGCGTCCGATCCCCGAGAAAACGGCGGCGGGGAGCGACCCTGCCGCCGGGCAGGCAATCAGACGCGGCGGCGCTTCGAAGGCCGGACCCCGTTGTGCGGGATCGGGGTGACGTCACGGATCGAGGTGATCGTGAAGCCGACCGCCTGGAGGGCGCGCAGCGCGCTCTCGCGGCCCGAGCCGGGGCCCTTGACTTCGACTTCCAGCGTACGGACGCCGTGTTCGGCGGCCTTCTTGCCGGCATCGTCGGCGGCAACCTGGGCGGCATAGGGAGTCGACTTGCGGCTGCCCTTGAAGCCCATCATGCCCGCGGACGACCACGAAATCGCGTTGCCCTGTGCGTCGGTGATGGTGATCATGGTGTTGTTGAAGCTGGCGTTGACGTGCGCGACGCCGCTCGAGATGTTCTTGCGTTCACGCCGGCGAATGCGCTGGGGTTCACGTGCCATGTGGGAATTCCTGTCCTAAATCCAAGAGAGAAGCTGCTGCCGAGGCCACTGGCCCGGGGCGCAGGCTTACTTCTTCTTGCCGGCGATCGGCTTGGCCTTGCCCTTGCGGGTGCGGGCGTTCGTGTGGGTGCGCTGGCCGCGGACCGGCAGGCCCTTGCGGTGGCGCAGACCGCGATAGCTGGCGAGGTCCATCAGGCGCTTGATGTTCATCGCGGTTTCGCGGCGAAGGTCGCCCTCGACCGGATGATCGGCGTCGATGGTCTCACGGATCTGCAGCACCTCGGCGTCGGACAGGTCCTGCACGCGGCGGGTGTGGTCGATCCCGAGCTTGTCGGCGATCTTCACGGCCGTGGTGCGGCCGATACCGTGGATGTAGGTCAGCGCGATGATAACGCGCTTGTTGGTGGGGAGATTGACCCCGGCGATACGTGCCACTTACTTCTCCATGCTCCACAGGGACATTTGGCTGGTGCCGGTCCCTATCTCATCGCTTGCATCCGACGCTCGCGAAACGCCCTGACGGCAAAAAGCCCGGATGGCGTGCACGATGGCAACCGCCTGCCGGACTCACCCCGCTTGTGTCGAATGTGGGCGCGCTTAAGGCGATTCGCCTGCGCCGTCAATGCCCGAGCGCACGAAAACGAGCGCGAGCGCCAGTGAGGCCCCGCTGCTCGATTGATGGACCCGCATTACACCTGTTTGCGCGTCCCGTCAAAGCCCGCTGGCGCGCGATCAGTCGTCCTTCTTGCCCATCGCGTCGAGTGCGGCGCCGACATCGTCCCCATCCTCCAACTTCGCGGCGGGCTTGGCAGGCGCGGGCTTTGCTGCTGCGGGCTTGGCTGCCTCGGCCTTGGGCTCGGCCGGCTTGGCAGCAGGCGGGGCATCGACGCGGCCCAGCTTGTCGGCGAGGCGGCCGAGTTGCAGACTCATCACTTCGTCGACCGCCTTGGAGATCTTCGTCACCTCGAACCGCATGTGCCCGGCGACGACATATTCCATCACCATCTTCGTGCCGCCCGATGCCTTGTCGGGCTGCATCGTGATGGTCAGCACGCCATCGACCGGTTCGGACTGCAACGGACCCAGCCCGCCGCGCATCCGCAGCACCTTCATCGGCTCGGCCATCAGCACCGTCATGTGCTGCGCGCTGCCCGCAAGGCCGACACTGGCGGTGCTGTCCTTTTCGGGGATGCGCTCGCAGAAGCAGCCGCCGCCCTGCGGGACGATCGACATGTTCGCCGCCTTGCCCGACCAGGTGTGGGTATCGTCCCACCATTCCGCCGGAGCGATCAGCGTCAGCCATGCCGCCTTCGGCGCGGCCCTCACCGTGACCGAATCGCGGGTGACGAAATGATCGGTCGAGGTCTGGACGACCTCGGCGGCGGCGGGTGCCGTCAGCCCCAGCGCGAGCGCGGTTGCCAGAATGATCCGGTGCATCGTGCATTCCCCCTTGCGCGCTCTATTCCATGCAAGCGCGCCGGGGAAAAGGGGCTACGACGCGAGGATCGCCTCGATTGCGCCCGAGACCTCGCCGATGTCGGCCATGCCGTCGACGCGGTGAACGATCCCGCGGGCTTCGTAGACCGGCAGGATCGGCGCGGTTTTCGCGCGATATTCTGCCATGCGGGTGCGCACGGTCTCCTCGTTGTCGTCCGGCCGGCGCTTGAACTCGGTCGAGCCGCAGCGGTCGCACGTTCCTTCGACGACGGGCTGCTTGAACACGTCGTGATAGCCCTCGCCGCAACTGGCGCAGGTGAAGCGGCCGGTGATCCGTTCGACCAGAGCGTCCTCGTTCACGTCGAGTTCGATCACGTGGTCGAGAGTGCGTCCATGAGCGTCGAGTATGGCGTCGAGCGCGTACGCCTGAGCTTCAGTGCGCGGATAGCCGTCGAAGATCGCGCCGACCCCGGCGCCCATCGCGGCAAGTTCCGCATCGATCAGGCGGCTGACGATCTCGTCCGAGACGAGTTCGCCGCGCTCCATCACGGCCTTGGCCTCAAGACCGACGGGGGTGCCGGCCTTGACCGCCGCGCGCAGCATGTCGCCGGTCGAAAGCTGCCGCATCCCATGCTGCTCGACGAGCCGCTGGGCCTGCGTGCCCTTGCCCGCTCCGGGCGGTCCCAACAGGATGATATTCACGCTGGCAATCCCCCCTCGTGCGCAAACCTTGCCCTAGCGCAGTCGGCCTTTCAACTTGGCCTTCTTGATAAGATCGCCGTACTGGTGCGCCAGCAGGTGCGACTGAATCTGGCTGATCGTATCCACGGTCACGTTCACGACGATGAGCAGGCTGGTGCCGCCCATGACCATCTGGACGCCCGTCTGGCTGAACATGAATTCCGGAATGACGCAGACCAGCGTCAGGTAGATCGCCCCGATGACTGTGATGCGGGTCAGCACGTAATCGAGATAGTCCTGCGTGCGCTTGCCCGGGCGGATGCCGGGGATGAAGCCGCCGTTCTTCTTCAGGTTCTCCGCCGTTTCCTCGGGATTGAAGACAACCGCGGTATAGAAGAAGCAGAAGAACACGATGCCCAGCGCATACAGCGCCAGATAGAGCGGCTGCCCGTGCTGCAGGTAGAAGTTCAGCGAGTTGATCACCCCGCCGGCAGTGCTTTCCGGATCGATCGACTGGCCGGCAAACTGGCTGACCGTCAGCGGCAGCAGCAGCAGCGAGCTCGCAAAGATCGGCGGAATCACGCCCGAGGTGTTGAGCTTGAGCGGCAGGTGGCTGCGGTCGGCCTGCATCATGCCCTTGGCGCTCGCGCGCTTGGGATACTGGATCAGCAGGCGGCGCTGGGCACGCTCCATGAAGCAGATGAACAGCACGAGGCCGATCAGCATCACGATGAGGCCGACGATCACGAAGCCGCTGATGGAGCCCGAACGCGCGCCTTCGAACAGATTGGCACCGAAGCTGGGGAACTGGGCGACGATGCCCGCCATGATGATCAGCGAAACGCCGTTGCCGATGCCGCGGCTGGTGATCTGCTCACCCAGCCAAAGAAGGAACATGGTTCCGCCGACGAGGCTGATGACCGCGGTGATGCGGAACATCAGGCCGGGGATCACTACTGCCTGCAGGCCGCTCGACGCGCCGTAGGCCTCGAGACCCGAGGCAAGAAACCAGCCCTGGATCGCGCAGAGGAACACCGTGCCGTAGCGAGTGTACTGGTTGAGCTTCTGGCGACCGCTCGCGCCTTCCTTCTTCATCGCGGCGAGCGCCGGATGGAGCGAGGCGGCCAGCTGCACCACGATCGACGCGGTGATGTAAGGCATCACGCCGAGCGCGATAAGGCTCATGCGCTCGAGCGAGCCGCCCGAGAACGTGTTGAACAGGTCGAGGATGCCGCCGCGGGTCTGCTCGTAGAGCGACTCCAGGATCAGCGGGTTCACGCCCGGCAGGGGCACGAAGCTGAGGAAGCGGAAGACGATGAGAGCCGCGATCGTGAACCAGATGCGGTTCTTGAGCTCGGTCGCCTTGCCGAAGTTCGCAAGGTTGAGCGAACTGGCGATATTGTCGGCGCGTGATGCCATGAGAAACCCGTAAAGTCCTTCTGGGCGCCGGTCCCTCCCGGCACAGGGAGGCTACATAGGTAGCGCGGGGTCCGATGTCGAACCCCGCGCCCACACTTTTGTTACTTGGAGGCTTTGGCGGCCTTGTTGGCGGCGGCGCGTTCGGCCTTCTTTTCGGCCTCGGGCTTGCCGGCCTCGATCACTTCGACCTTGCCGCCGGCCTTTTCGACCGCCTCGATCGCGCCCTTCGACGCGCCGGCGACCTTGAAGCTGACCTTGCTGGTCAGGGCGCCCTTGCCGAGCAGGCGAACGCCATGCTTCCCGCCACGCGCGAGGCCGGCGGCCTTGAGCGCATCGTGGTCGAGCACGCCATCGGTCTTGAGCGAACCGGCGTCGATGAACTTCTGGATCATGCCCAGGTTCACTTCGGCGTAGTCCTTGCCGTTGGGGTTGTTGAAGCCGCGCTTCGGCAGGCGCATGTGGAGCGGCATCTGGCCGCCCTCGAAGCCCTTGATGGCCACGCCCGAGCGCGCCTTCTGGCCCTTCTGGCCGCGGCCAGCGGTCTTGCCCTTGCCCGAACCGATGCCCCGGCCGACCCGCATCTTGCGGTGACGGGCGCCTTCGTTGTCGCGGATGTCGTTCAGTTTCATGTCAATGCACTCGCTTTCGCTTTTGTCGCGCTGGTTGGAAGGGCGGCCCCATAGCGAGTCGCAGACCGCTTGTCATCATCTCTCGTTGCCCACGGCATCTCGCTGCATTGAACCGGCGAGAAGCCGCTCGCGCAGGAGGTTGCGCAAGGACGCGGTCTTCTGTTCCGTGACGCGGGAAAAGCACCATGCGAAACCGAATGACAGCAGGTATCCGCCGACAAACACGACGAGCCATACCGAACTCGGTTCGAAACGGCCTCCCGCTATCCCGATGGCAGCGGTGAGCGCGAGAAGCGGAAAATGCGTCACATAGAGCGAGAACGAGGCTTCGGCACCAAATCGAGCGAACGGCGCTGCGATAGGTATCGGGCGCGGATCGTAACGGAGCAGCACCCAGGCAAAGACCGCGAACGAAGCGCCGGTGGCTAGTTGGCCTGCTGCGTGTGGCACCAGCCCCAGGCGCGCAAGCGACATGCACACCAACACGACGGACCCAGCCAACAGCAAATGCCATGCGCTGCACATCATCCTGCCTGCCGGTACGCGGCGGTCGAAATAGAACAGGAGGCTGCCCATCGACCAGACAAGGAAACCAACCAGAAGGTGCGGAGCGACGACAACGACGGCGAGTCCCGCGATTCCGACCGTCAGTTTGCGCAGCCGGATCAGGATCAGGAGCGTGGGAAACCAGACGTAGTACCAGAACTCGTTCGCGAGGCTCCAGAGAGGGCCGTTAGAGCCAAACGTTGGAACCGCGATGGTCTGCAGGAAGAGGATGTTACCCAAGAACGGCCAGAAGCCTAACTGCGGCGCGATATCCCGAGGGAGGGTGACAGCACCCGACAGACCGCGATAGAGCGGCGCATCGACGCCGAAACGGCCGATCCCGTCGAGCAGCCCCCCAAGCATCAGCGCAGGTACGACGACGATCAGTAGGCGAGACAGGCGGTCGACAAGGTACGTCGACCAGAAATCCTTCCGATCGAACCTGCGTTCGACGGCGCCGGTGATCCAGAAGCCCGAAAGCACGAAGAATATCACGACCGCTTCCGCTCCGAAGCCGGTCGCAAAATAGAGAGCTTGCCAACCGACCGAAAGCGCACCCGCCTCGGCCGCCGTCAGCAGGCTGAGGTCGCGCCAGTGTTCGATCACCACCAGCGAAGCGGCAAGCCAACGCAACAGGTCGAAATAGAAGTAGGCTCCGCGCTCGTCCTTTCCGGTAGGGTGGCTCATCGACGGTCCTTATCCATTTGCACGCGCAAAACTGCCATCTGGATTCAACGGCAAGCAAATGAAAAGGGCCCCGGAATCGTCCCGGGGCCCTTCGCAACCGAACAAAACGGTATGTCGCCTAATCGACGATCTCGACCATGTGGGGCAGCTTGGCGATGGCGCCGCGCACTTCGGCGGAGTCTTCGAGTTCCACCACGCGGTGCATCTTGCCGAGGCCCAGGCCGACCAGGATTTTCTTCTGGCTTTCCGGGCGGCGGATCGGGCTGCCGATCTGCTTGAGCTTGATCTTCGCCATCAGACTTACTCCGTGATCGCCGCAGCGTCGGCTTCCGCCTCGGCTGCGCTGGCGCCGCCGCGACCGAGAAGGTCGGCGACCTTCTTGCCGCGACGCTGGGCGACCGACTTCGGCGAAGTCTGGTCCTGCAGCGCGTCGAACGTGGCGCGGATCATGTTGTAGGGGTTCGAAGTACCGACCGACTTGGTCACCACGTCGGCAACGCCCAGGCTCTCGAACACGGCGCGCATCGGGCCACCGGCGATGATGCCGGTACCAGCGGGCGCGCTGCGGACGTTGACCTTGCCGGCACCGAAGCGGCCCTTGCCGTCGTGGTGCAGGGTGCGGCCTTCCTTGAGCGGAACGCGGATCATCTTCTTCTTGGCCGAAGCGGTCGCCTTGGTGATGGCTTCCGGCACTTCGCGCGCCTTGCCATGACCGAAGCCGACGCGGCCCGCGCCGTCACCCACGACGACCAGCGCCGCGAAGCCGAAGCGCTTGCCGCCCTTCACCGTCTTCGAGACGCGGTTAATGTGGACGAGCTTCTCGATGATGCCGTCGTCTTCTTCCTCGCGGCGGTTGTCGCGACGGTCGCCGCGGCCACGGCCACGGCCGCCTTCGCGGTTGCCGCCACGGTCGCCGCCGCGCCCGCCACGGGCACCACGGCCGCGCGGCTGGTCGGCGTCGCCGCCCTGGGTCGGCGTATCCTCGGCGACCGAGGGGGTGTCGGCGATCGCCGGTTCGGCGTTCACGACCGCGTTTTCGGTCTCGGCGGTATTGTTTTCGTCAGCCATCATCAGAACTCCAGCCCGCCTTCGCGGGCGGCGTCGGCGAGCGCTTTCACGCGGCCGTGGAACAGGAACCCGCCGCGATCGAACACGACGGTGGAAACGCCGGCCTTCTTGGCAGCGGCGGCGATGTCCTTGCCGACCTGCGCGGCGGCATCGACGTTGGCGCCACTGGACTTGGCGCCCAGGGTGCTCGCCGTGGCAACGGTCTTGCCGGCGGCATCGTCGATGATCTGCGCATAGATGTGTCGGCCCGTGCGGTGCACCGACAGACGCGGACGGTCACCCGCGCGCGACTTGATCGCGGTGCGCACGCGGCGGCGGCGGCGCTCGAAGAGGGAAAGCTTTGCCATCTTACTTCTTCTTCCCTTCCTTGCGGAAGATGTACTCGCCGCGATAGGCGATGCCCTTGCCCTTGTAAGGCTCGGGCTTGCGCCAGCGGCGGATTTCGGCGGCGAACTGGCCAACGGCCTGCTTGTCGATGCCCGAGACCTCGACCGTGGTCTGGTCGGG
The DNA here is from genome assembly GCF_053819285.1 of Tsuneonella sp. HG094. Taxonomy (NCBI): domain Bacteria; kingdom Pseudomonadati; phylum Pseudomonadota; class Alphaproteobacteria; order Sphingomonadales; family Erythrobacteraceae; genus Tsuneonella; species Tsuneonella sp. HG094. The sequence continues at coordinate 280,867 of NZ_JBSORA010000001.1, read as the reverse complement.
AGTCTTCACCTCAAGGCCTTCCGGCACAGCGAGATCGACGTCGTGCGAATAGCCGAGCTGAAGCTTGAGCTTGTTGCCCTGCGCATTGGCACGGTAGCCGACGCCCTTGATGTCGAGCGTCTTGGTGAAGCCGTTCGTCACGCCTTCGACCAGGTTCGACACGAGCGTACGCTGCATGCCCCAGAAGGCACGCGCCTGCTTGGTGTCGTTGGCGGGGCGGACGAGGATCCGGCCGTCTTCGACCGTATAGCTGATCTCGTCGCGCATGGTCAGCGACAGGGTGCCCTTCGGGCCCTTGACGACCAGATTGCCGTCCGAGGTGTCGGCGGAAACACCGGCCGGCACTGGAACGGGAACTTTGCCGATGCGGCTCATCAGAACACCTCCGCCAGCACTTCGCCGCCGACGTTCTGGACACGGGCTTCGGCGTCGGAAAGCACGCCCTTCGGCGTCGAGACGATGGTGATGCCGAGGCCGTTGCGCACCACCGGAAGTTCCTTGGAACCCGAATAGACGCGGCGGCCGGGCTTCGAGACGCGGGCCACGTGCTTGATCGCGGGCTCGCCTTCGAAATACTTCAGTTCGATCCGCAGCGCCGGGTGCTTGCCGGTGGCGTCTTCGCTGAAGCCACGGATGTAGCCTTCGCGCTGGAGCACTTCGAGCACGTTCGCGCGCAGCTTGCTGGCGGGGGTCAGGACAGAGTCCTTCTTCGCCTGCTGGCCGTTGCGGATGCGGGTGAGCATGTCACCCAGGGGATCGGTCATAGCCATCGGTCAGATCCTCACCAGCTCGACTTCGTGAGACCCGGGATCATGCCCTTGTTGCCAAGGTCCCGGAGCTCGATGCGGCAAAGGCCGAACTTGCGGTAATAGCCGCGCGGGCGGCCGGTGGTGGAACAGCGGTTACGGACCCGGGTCGGGTTCGCGTTGCGCGGGATTTCGGCCAGCTTCAGGCGCGCGATCAGGCGCTCGCCATCGTCCTTCGACTCGTCGTCGGCAACGGCCTTCAGCCGAGCGTACTTGCCCGCGTACTTCTTCACGAGCTTCTTGCGCCGCTCGTTCTTGTTGATGGAACTCAGTTTCGCCATGGACTTAAGCTCTCTTCCTTAAATCTGGATCACGCCGCGGCCTGCTGCTCTTCAGCAGCTTCCTCGCGGGGGAACGGAAAACCGAACAGGCGCAGCAGCTCGCGCGCCTCGTCGTCGGTCTTCGCGGTGGTGGTGACGATGATGTCCATACCCCGGACCTTCTCGATCCTGTCGTACGAGATTTCGGGGAAAATGATCTGTTCCTTCAGGCCCATCGCATAGTTGCCGCGCCCGTCGAAGCTCTTCGGGTTCAGCCCGCGGAAGTCGCGGATGCGGGGCATGGCGATCGTGACGAGACGATCGAGGAACTCGTACATGCGCTCGCGGCGAAGGGTCACCTTCGCACCGATCGGCATGCCTTCACGCAGTTTGAACTGCGCGATCGACTTCTTCGCCTTGGTGATGACCGGCTTCTGGCCGGCGATCAGCGCCATTTCCTCGGCGGCGGTCTGGACCTTCTTCTTGTCCTGGCTCGCCTCGCCCACGCCCATGTTGAGCGTGATCTTCTCGATCTTGGGCACTTCCATCGCGTTCTTGTAACCGAACTTCTCGGTCATCGCCTTCGCGATTTCAGCCTCGTACTTAGCCTTGAGGCGCGGGCTGTAGCTCTTCTCAGCCATCGATGGTCTCCCCGGACTTGACGGCGACGCGGACCTTGCGTCCGTCCTTGTTCGTTTCGAACCGGACGCGGGTCGGCTTGCCGTCCTTGGGATCGGCCAGCGCCACCTTGGAGATGTGCATCGGCGCCGGCTTGCGGTCGATGCCACCCTGCGGGTTGGTCTGGCTCGGCTTGCGGTGACGGGCGATCACGTTGATCCCGTCGACGACGACCTTGCTGTCCTTCGGCATCACGGTCTGGACAGTGCCGGTGCGGCCCTTGTCCTTGCCCGAGAGCACGACGACGCTGTCGCCCTTCTTGATCTTGGCGGCGGCCATTACAGCACCTCCGGCGCGAGACTGATGATCTTCATGAAGCCGCGGCCGCGCAATTCGCGCACCACGGGGCCGAAGATACGGGTGCCGATCGGCTCCTCGTTCTTGTTCACGAGCACCGCAGCATTGCTGTCGAAGCGGATCACGCTGCCATCGGGACGACGGACGTCCTTCTTGGTGCGCACGATCACCGCGCGGTGAACGTCGCCCTTCTTGACGCGCGTGCGCGGCTGCGCCTCCTTGACGGAGACGACGATCACGTCGCCGACGCCCGCGGTCCGACGCTTCGAGCCACCCAGCACCTTGATGCACTGGACGCGCTTGGCGCCGCTGTTGTCCGCGACGTCGAGATTGGATTGCATCTGGATCATCGATCCGGTTCCTTCTCGTTCGGCTTGCCGGAACCAGTCCGGCAGTTCCTAAATCTACTGGCTCAGTTGCCGGCTTCGGCAACGTCCAGGTCGGCTTCCACCGCCTGCACACCACCCGCGACGACCCGGTCCTTCACGGTCCAGGTCTTGGTCTTCGAGATCGGGCGGGTCTCTTCGATCCGCACGACGTCGCCCGGGTGGTACGCGTTCGCCTCGTCGTGGGCGTGGTACTTCTTCGAGCGACGGATGATCTTGCCGTAGAGCGGGTGCTTGACCTTACGCTCGACCAGCACAGTCACGGTCTTGTCGGTCTTGTCGGAAACGACAGTCCCGGTGAGGATACGCTTGGGCATATCGGTTCCTTACTTCGCTTCGGCAGCGCGAGAACGCTCGCCCTGCAGCGTCTTGATGCGCGCGATGTCGCGGCGCACTTCCTTGATCCGCGCCGGGCGCTCGAGCTGGTTCGTCGCGGCCTGGAAGCGGAGGTTGAACGCCTCGCGCTTGAGGTCGACGAGCTGGTCCGAGAGCTGGTCGTCGGTCTTGGCGCGCATGTCGGTCGCCTTCGCGTTGCCGGCTTCGGCCTTCACGGCCTTCTTGGTGGCAGTTTTCGCCATCATTCGGCTCCCAGATGCGAGGTGTCGCCCAGGCGGGCAACGACCTTGGTCTTGATCGGCAGCTTCATGGCCGCGCGGCTGAACGCCTCGGCCGCGAGCGGGCCGGGAACGCCGTCGAGCTCGAACATGATCCGGCCCGGCTTCACGCGGGCGGCCCAGTATTCGATCGAGCCCTTGCCCTTGCCCTGACGGACTTCGGCGGGCTTCTTCGACACCGGCACGTCGGGGAACACGCGGATCCACAGGCGCCCCTGGCGCTTGATGTGGCGCGTGATCGCACGACGGGCAGCTTCGATCTGGCGCGCGGTGACGCGTTCCGGCTCGAGCGCCTTGAGGCCGTACGAGCCGAAGTTCAGCGTCGTGCCGCCCTTGGCTTCGCCCTTTATCCGGCCCTTGAAGGCCTTGCGGAACTTGGTTTTCTTCGGTTGCAGCATTGCTCTTGCCCTACCTTAACGCCGGTCGCCGGCGGGCCGGACGCCGGAGGTCTGTGCCTCCATCATCAGCCGGTCCTGCGCGGTCGGATCGTGGCCGAGAATCTCGCCCTTGAAGATCCACACCTTGATACCGATCACGCCATAGGCGGTCAGCGCCTCGGCTTCGGCGTAGTCGACGTTGGCGCGCAGCGTGTGCAGCGGAACGCGGCCTTCGCGGTACTGCTCGACGCGGGCGATTTCGGCGCCGCCGAGACGGCCGCCGCACATCACCTTGATGCCTTCAGCACCCAGGCGCATGGCCGACTGCATCGCGCGCTTCATCGCCCGGCGGAACGCCACGCGGCGAACCAACTGGTCGGCGATGCCCTGGGCGACGAGCTTGCTGTCGATCTCCGGCTTGCGGATCTCGACGATGTTCAGCTTCACTTCGCTGGCGGTCATCGTCGCGAGCTTCGAACGAAGCTTCTCGATGTCGGCGCCCTTCTTGCCGATGATGACACCCGGACGGGCGGCATAGATCGACACGCGGCACAGCTTGGCCGGACGCTCGATGACGACCTTCGAGATCGCCGCCTGCGGCAGGTTGCCGACGATGTACTTGCGGATCTCGATGTCCTCGCTGAGCAGCTTGGCATAGTCGCGCCCTTCGGCGTACCAGCGGCTGTCCCAGGTGCGGTTGATCTGCAGGCGCAGGCCGATCGGGTTGCTCTTGTGACCCATGACTTAGGCCTCCTCGCTTTCGCGAACCACGATCCGCAGCCGGCTGAACGGCTTCAGGATGCGGGTCGATTTGCCGCGACCACGCGTGTGGAAGCGCTTCATGGTGACCGACTTGCCCACCGACGCCTCGGCGACGACGAGCGCGTCGACATCGAGGTTGTGGTTGTTCTCGGCGTTGGCGATCGCGCTCGCGAGCACCTTCGATGCATCGCGCGCCATCGCCTTCTTCGAGAAGGCGAGGATGTTCATCGCCTCTTCGGCCTTCTTGCCGCGGATCAGGCCGGCAACGAGGTTGAGCTTCTGCGCCGAACCACGGATCGTGGTGCCGACGGCCAGCGCCTCGTTGTCGCCCACGCGGCGGGGAGCTTTCTGCTTGCCCATCAGCGCTTGCCCTTCTTGTCGGCGGCGTGGCCGGGGAAGCTGCGCGTGGGCGCGAACTCGCCGAGCTTGTGGCCGACCATGTCTTCGTTGACGGAGACCGGAATGAACTTCTGGCCGTTGTAGACGCTGAACGTCAGGCCGACGAACTGCGGCAGGATCGTCGAACGACGCGACCAGGTCTTGATCGCACCGCGCGCGCTCTTCTCCTGCGCGTCCTCGGCCTTCTTCAGCAGGTGGAGGTCGACGAACGGACCTTTCCAGACGGAACGAGCCATCTCGATTACCTCTTCTTCTTGGCGTGACGCGAACGGATGATCATCTTGTCCGTCGCCTTGTTGTGACGCGTACGGGCGCCCTTGGTCGGCTTGCCCCACGGAGTGACCGGGTGGCGGCCGCCCGAGGTGCGGCCTTCGCCGCCGCCGTGCGGGTGATCGACCGGGTTCTTCGCGACGCCGCGGGTCAGCGGACGCTTGCCCAGCCAGCGGTTGCGGCCGGCCTTGGCGAAGTTCTGGTTCTGGTTGTCGGGGTTCGACACGGCGCCCACGGTGCCCATGCAGTCGGCGCGCAGGTAACGCTGCTCGCCGCTGTTGAGGCGCACGATGACCATGCCGCGGTCACGACCGACGACCTGGACATAGGTACCGGCCGAACGGGCGATCTGGCCACCCTTGCCCGGCTTCATCTCGACGTTGTGGCAGATGGTACCGACCGGCATCTGGCCGAGCAGCATGGCGTTGCCCGGCTTGGTGTCGGTCTTCTCGCCCGCAACCACGGTGTCGCCGACGGCCAGGCGTTGCGGTGCGAGGATGTAGGCGAGCTCGCCGTCCTCGTACTTCACCAGCGCGATGAACGCGGTGCGGTTGGGATCGTACTCCATCCGCTCGACGGTGGCCGGCATGTCCCACTTGCGACGCTTGAAGTCGATGTAGCGGTACTTCTGCTTGTGGCCGCCCGCGATGCCGCGGCTGGTCACATGGCCTTTGTTGTTGCGTCCACCCGTCTTGCGCTTGCCTTCGGTCAGCGCCTTGACCGGCTTGCCCTTGTAGAGCCCGGACTTGTCGACCAGGATCAGGCCGCGACGGGCCGGACTGGTCGGCTTGTAGTTCTTGAGTGCCATGGCCTCAGATCCCGCTCGTGACGTCGATCGAGTCCTGGCCCTCGGCCAGCGTCACGATCGCCTTCTTCATGTCGGTGCGCGTGTAGGGACGGCCCTTCCAGCGCTTGGTCTTGCCCTTGACGACGATTGTGTTCACCTTCGAGACCTTGCGATCGTAGATGGCCTCGACGGCCTCCTTGATCTGGCTCTTGGTGGCATCGCCGGCGACCTTGAACACAATCGCATTGTGCTCGCTCGCCAGGGTCGACTTCTCGGTGATGTGCGGAGCGACGATCACGTCGTAGTGACGCGCGTCCACCTGCTTCGCTGCCTTAGCCATTGAAACGGGCCTCCAGCTTCTCGACCGCGGCCTTGGTGAGGACCAGCGTGTCGTGCTTCAGGATGTCGTAGACGTTGGCGCCCACGGCCGGCAGGACGTTCACGCCCGGCAGGTTGCCCGCCGCCTTGGCGAACGAACCCTCGACCGCATCGCCGTCGATCACCAGCACCTTGCCGTTCCAGCCGTTCTTGCCGAACTGGGCGGCGAGCGCCTTGGTCTTGGCGTCCTTGAGCTCGAGGCTGTCGACGACGATCAGGCCGTCCTTCGCCTTGCTCGAGAGCGCCATGCGCAGGCCGAGGGCACGGATCTTCTTGTTCAGCGAGATGTTGAAATCGCGCTTCTTGGCACCGTGCGCCTTGCCGCCGCCGATGAAGATCGGGGCTGCACGGTCACCGTGACGGGCCGTACCGCCACCCTTCTGGCGACCGAACTTCTTGCCGGTACGGGCAACGTCGCTACGCTCGCGGGTCGGACGCGCGGTCGCGCGGCGGTTCCACAGCTGCCAGGTGACGACGCGGTGCAGGATGTCCTGCCGCGGCTCTACGCCGAAGACGTCATCGTTCAGTTCGATGTCGCCCGAGGCCTTGCCGTCGAGTTTCTGGACCTTCACCTTCACGGATCAGCCCTCCTTGTTTTCATCGCTGGAAGGCGCATCGCCCTCAGCGGAATTGTCGGCGGCAGCTTCAGCCTCGGTTTCGACACCAGCCTGCTGTTCCTCGGCGAGCTGCTCCTGCAGTTCGGCCGGGACCTGCTCGATCACTTCGTGCTCGGCGGCGGCTTCAACCATGCCGGCGGGCGCTTCGTCGTGCTCGGGCTGCGTGCTCTTCTTCTCGAGGATCGCGCCGGGGAACGGCAGACCTTCGGGCAGCGAGAGCTTGACCGAGTCGCGGACCAGCAGCCAGCCGTTCTTCGAACCGGGGACCGAGCCCTTGACGAAGATCAGGCCGCGAGTGGCGTCGGTACGGACGACCTCGAGGTTCTGCTGGGTGCGCTGCTTGTCACCCATGTGACCGGCCATCTTCTTGTTCTTGAAGACGCGGCCCGGATCCTGGCGGTTACCGGTCGAACCGTGGGCACGGTGGCTGATCGAGACGCCGTGCGTCGCGCGCATGCCGCCGAAGCCCCAGCGCTTCATGGCGCCGGCAAAACCCTTGCCCTGCGTGTGACCGGTGATGTCGACCTTCTGGCCGGCGATGAAGTGCTCGGCCGAGATGGTCGAGCCGACGGGGATCAGCCCGCCCTCGTCTTCGACGCGGAATTCCGCGACGCGCATCTTCAAGCCCACCTCCGCCTTGGCGAAGGCTTCGCGCTGCGGCTTGTTGACATTCTTCTGCTTGGCCTCGCCCGCGCCGAGCTGGACGGCGAAGTAGCCGTCACGGTCGCTGGTGCGGTGCGATACGACCTGGCAATCTTCCAGCGACAGGACGGTCACGGGAACGTGACGTCCATCCTCCTGGAACAGGCGGGTCATCCCGACTTTCTTTGCGATCACGCCGGAGCGCATGATCCGTTCTCCTTAACAGAGGCACATGGGACCATTCCCACGTGCTTGCTCGGCCCAGATTGTCATGCGTCGCCCCGTCCGGGCCAAAGTGCCTTCCCGCGAGAGAAAGCGAGACGGGGGACGCTGCCCGGCTACGTGCCGGAGGTATCCCTTGCCGATCTCTCGGCGACCCCGGACCAAATCCAGGGCTGTCGGCAAACTGGCTTAGGCCAGTTTGATCTCGACGTTAACGCCAGCCGCGAGGTCGAGCTTCATCAGCGCGTCCACGGTCTGGGCGTTTGGCTGCACGATATCGAGCAGCCGCTTGTAGGTGCGCACCTCGAACTGCTCGCGCGACTTCTTGTCGACGTGCGGACCGCGGTTCACGGTGAACTTCTCGATGCGCGTCGGCATGGGGATGGGGCCGCGAATAAGTGCGCCCGTACGACGGGCGGTGTCCGCGATCTCGCCAGTGGCCTGGTCGAGTACGCGGTGGTCAAACGCCTTGAGGCGAATGCGGATATTCTGAGCTTCCATGTCCCTACCGATGCGAAAGAGCCAAGTGGATCGTTACCAACCCACAAAAAAGAAAGGCCTGCCCCGCTGGAGCCCCGGTTTCCCGGTAGCGGGCGACCTTCCCTGAAATTCGATTATCCGGAGACGAATCTCCGTCTGTGGGCGGGCCTATACGGATGAGGCGGGTCGCACGCAACCCCAAGAATCGGGGTAATTGCGGCCACAAGCAACATTCCGTCCCGGACCGGCGGCGAACCATCTTGCCCACACTTAAAGGAAAGGGCCCGCCTCCCCGTGGGAAGGCGGGCCCTGAACCCTTGGTCAGATCACCAGGCTTACTTGGTGATCTTCGCGACGACGCCCGAGCCGACGGTGCGGCCGCCTTCGCGGATCGCGAAGCGCAGGCCCTCGTCCATGGCGATCGGAGCGATCAGCTTGACGCCGATCGTCACGTTGTCGCCCGGCATGACCATCTCGGTGCCCTCGGGGAGAACGACCTCACCGGTCACGTCGGTGGTGCGGAAGTAGAACTGCGGGCGGTAGTTGGCGAAGAACGGCGTGTGACGGCCACCTTCGTCCTTCGACAGCACATAGACCTCGGCCTCGAAGTCGGTGTGCGGCTTGACCGAACCCGGCTTGCAGAGGACCTGGCCACGCTCGACCTCTTCACGCGCCACGCCGCGGATCAGCGCACCGACGTTGTCGCCGGCTTCGCCGCGGTCGAGCAGCTTGCGGAACATCTCGACGCCCGTGACGGTCGTCTTCTTGGTGTCCTTGATGCCGACGATCTCGACTTCGTCACCAACGTTGACGATGCCGGTCTCGATGCGGCCGGTGACGACCGTGCCGCGACCCGAAATCGAGAACACGTCTTCGATCGGCATCAGGAACGGCTTGTCGACCGGACGGTCGGGCTGCGGAATGTACTCGTCGACGGCCTTGATCAGCGCAACGACCGAGTCCTTGCCGATGTTGTCGTCACGACCTTCGAGAGCGGCCAGCGCCGAACCCTTGACGATCGGAATGTTGTCGCCGTCGAAGTCGTACGAGCTGAGCAGTTCGCGAACTTCCAGTTCGACGAGCTCGAGGATTTCCTCGTCGTCGACCTGGTCGACCTTGTTCATGTACACGACCAGCGCCGGCACGCCGACCTGACGGGCGAGCAGGATGTGCTCGCGGGTCTGCGGCATCGGACCGTCGGCGGCGTTCACGACCAGGATCGCGCCGTCCATCTGGGCGGCGCCGGTGATCATGTTCTTCACGTAGTCGGCGTGGCCCGGGCAGTCGACGTGCGCGTAGTGGCGCTGGTCCGACTCGTACTCGACGTGCGCGGTCGAGATCGTGATCCCGCGCTCGCGCTCTTCCGGCGCCTTGTCGATGTTCGCGAAGTCGACGGCGGTGCCGCCGTACACTTCAGCCATCACCTTCGTGATCGCCGCGGTCAGCGTGGTCTTGCCGTGGTCGACGTGACCGATGGTGCCGATGTTGCAGTGCGGCTTGTTCCGCTGGAATTTTTCCTTAGCCATTTTGACTCTAACCTCTGTCTGGATTGAATTTCACCAAGTCAGGCTGCGGCACCCGGTGAATCGGGTGCCGCCCCTAGACGCTCACCCCTGCTTAGGCAAGCTTCTCCTTGACCTCTGCGGCGACGTTCGCGGGCACTTCGTCGTAGTGCGAGAACTGCATCGAGTACTGCGCGCGCCCTTGCGTGAACGAGCGCAGTTCGTTGACGTAACCGAACATGTTGGCAAGCGGGACCATGGCCTCGACCGACTGCGCGTTGCCGCGGCTGTCGGTGCCCTGGATCTGGCCTCGCCGGCTGTTGATGTCGCCGATGACGTCGCCGAGATAGTCCTCGGGGGTCACGACTTCCACCTTCATGATCGGCTCGAGCAGCTTGATGCCCGACTTCTGCGCGACTTCGCGCATCGCACCGCGACCGGCGATTTCGAACGCGATCGCGCTCGAGTCGACGTCGTGGTACGCACCGTCATACAGCTCGACGGTGAAGTCGATGATCGGGAAGCCGACGAGGTAGCCGCTCTCGGCCTGCTCGCGGAAACCCTTCTCGATCGCCGGGATGTACTCCTTGGGGATGTTGCCGCCCTTGACGTTGTCCTCGAAGACGAAGCCCTGGCCGCGTTCACCCGGGGTGACCTTGACCTTGACGCGGCCGAACTGGCCGGAGCCGCCCGACTGCTTCTTGTGGGTGTAGTCGACGTCGACCGGCTTCGCGAGGTATTCGCGATAGGCCACCTGCGGCGCGCCCACGTTGGCCTCGACCTTGAACTCGCGCTTCATGCGGTCGACGATGATGTCGAGGTGGAGTTCGCCCATCCCCTTGATGATCGTCTGGCCGCTTTCGTGGTCGGTCGACACACGGAAGCTCGGGTCTTCCTGCGCCAGGCGGTTGAGGGCGATGCCCATCTTTTCCTGGTCGGCCTTGGTCTTGGGTTCCACCGACAGCTCGATCACCGGCTCGGGGAATTCCATCCGCTCGAGGATGATCGGCTTGGCCGGATCGCAAAGGGTGTCACCAGTGGTGGTGTCCTTCATGCCCGCCAGCGCGACGATGTCGCCCGCGAATGCCTCTTCGATGTCCTCGCGGTTGTTCGAGTGCATCAGCAGCATGCGGCCGATCTTTTCCTTCTTGTCCTTCACCGAGTTCAGGACCTGGCCCTTGGCGAGCTTGCCCGAATAGATGCGGGTGAAGGTAAGGCTGCCGACGAACGGATCGTTCATGATCTTGAACGCCAGCGCGCTGAACGGCGCGTCGTCGCTCGAGGGACGCTCGGCTTCCTCGTCGCTGTCGGGCAGCACGCCCTTGATCGCGGGAACGTCGAGCGGGCTCGGCATGTAGTCGACCACGGCGTCGAGCAGGGGCTGCACGCCCTTGTTCTTGAACGCCGAACCGCAGGTCACGGGCACGAACGCGCGCGCCATGGTGCCCTTGCGGATGAGGCCCTTGAGCGTCGCCACGTCGGGCTCGTTACCCTCGAGGTACGCTTCCATCACGTCGTCGTCCTGTTCGACGACGAGCTCGATCAGCTGCTCGCGGTATTCGGCGGCCTTGTCGGCGAGGTCGTCGGGGATCGCGACGTATTCGAACTCGGCACCCAGGCTCTCGTCCTTCCAGACGATGCCGCGGTTGTTGACGAGATCCACGACGCCCTTGAGCTGGCTCTCCGCGCCGATCGGCAGGTAGAGCACCAACGGCTTCGCGCCGAGGCGGTCGATGATCGACTGGACGCAGTAGTAGAAGTCCGCGCCGGTGCGGTCGAGCTTATTGATGAAGCACATCCGGGGCACGCCGTACTTGTCGGCCTGGCGCCACACGGTTTCGGACTGCGGTTCCACGCCCGCGACGCCGTCGAACACCGCGACCGCGCCGTCGAGGACGCGCAGCGAACGTTCGACTTCGATCGTGAAGTCGACGTGCCCGGGGGTGTCGATGATGTTGATGCGGTGCTTGGGACCCTGGCCGTCTTCGGCCTGCCAGAACGTGGTCGTGGCGGCCGAGGTGATGGTGATCCCGCGCTCCTGCTCCTGCTCCATCCAGTCCATCGTGGCGGCGCCGTCGTGGACTTCGCCGATCTTGTAGGACTTGCCGGTGTAGTAGAGGATGCGTTCGGTCGTGGTGGTCTTGCCGGCATCGATGTGCGCCATGATGCCGATGTTGCGATAGCGCTCCAGCGGATATTCGCGGGCCATTTCAAATTCCCTCTGTCTGAGGTGTGGGGGTCTGGGGGACGCCCGCCAAGGGCGACGCGTCCCCTATATAGGTATTACCAGCGCCAGTGTTACCAGCGATAGTGCGAGAACGCGCGGTTGGCGTCGGCCATGCGGTGGGTGTCTTCCCGCTTCTTGACCGCGTTGCCGCGATTGTTGGCCGCATCCATCAGCTCGCCCGAGAGGCGGGCCGCCATGGTGGTCTCCGCGCGGCCGCGAGCGGCGGTGATGAGCCAGCGGATGGCGAGCGCCTGGGCACGCTCGGGGCGAACCTCGACCGGCACCTGGTACGTGGCACCGCCGACGCGGCGCGAACGCACCTCGATCTGCGGCTTGATGTTGTCGAGCGCGGTGTGGAACACCTCGATCGGGTTGGCCTTCGCACGGTTCTCGACCGTGTCGAGCGCACCGTAGACGATGCTTTCGGCGACGGACTTCTTCCCGTCGAGCATCAGGTTGTTCATGAACTTCGACAGCACCTGATCTCCGAACTTGGGATCAGGCAGGATTTCCCGCTTCTCGGGACGACGACGACGAGACATTCTCGTTATTCCTTATGCTGGGCCGCCTCGCCAAGGGGCGCGCGGCCAGAAACCTCGAAAAAGCGAAGCGCTTACTTCGGACGCTTGGCGCCGTACTTCGAGCGGCTCTGCTTGCGGTCCTTGACGCCCTGGGTGTCGAGAACGCCGCGCAGCACGTGGTAGCGCACGCCCGGAAGGTCGCGCACGCGGCCGCCGCGGATGAGGACCACCGAGTGCTCCTGCAGGTTGTGCCCTTCGCCCGGGATGTAGGTGATGACCTCGCGCTGGTTGGTCAGGCGGACCTTGGCCACCTTGCGCAGCGCCGAGTTCGGCTTCTTCGGGGTCGTCGTGTAGACGCGGGTGCAAACGCCGCGCTTCTGCGGGTTCGCTTCCATCGCAGGGACCTTGGACTTGGCCTTCTGCGGAACGCGGCCCTTGCGGACCAGCTGGTTGATCGTCGGCATTAAAGAGTTCTCTCTCTTCACCATGTGAAGGCGACACAAGGGCGAAGGAGGAGGGAAAGGGCCGTGCTATCTCGAAACCGTCACCCCGGACTTGATCCGGGGTCCAGCTGACCAAGGCGCCGCCGAAGGCGACCGCCTGGTTGAGAACACGAGCCTGAAACACTCCACCCGCGTCCACGGACACCGGGTTACTTTGACGGCTGCCCGGATACCCGGACGACACCGCCAACGTTCAGCTCAACCGGACACGAATGCCCGGAAGCGCGCGCCATTAGGGGGATTCGGGTGGGGGGTCAAGGTTTTCGCTTCGGATTGCAGCACTCCGCTTGTGTCGAATAAGACATTTGTCCAAAGAAAGTCGAAATCAATATCTAAGGGCGGGGTATGCAGCTGGAGAATCTAAAACTGCGTGGGTTTCGGCGCTTTGAGGAAGAAACCAATGTTCAGCTGAGCGGCAAGCTCGTCGCCTTAACTGGCCCAAATGAAGCTGGCAAATCCAGCATCCTAAAGGCACTCTCCTCGTTCCGTGATGAAGAGGCGATTGATGCCGTAGACACGACATTCAATTCTGACGTCAAGCCGTGGTTAGAACTCTCGTTCTATCTGAGCGCAGCGGATTTGAAAGCCGCTCAACTAAGCGAGGCTAGTTGGCTCATCGTTCGAAAAGAGCAGAATGGCTCCCTGACCTATCGGCTTTCACCGACGCCGAAGCGTGACACGGCAAAGCGGTCAATCGTCGTGAAGGGACTGCAGAAGTTACTGACTAGCCGATCTTTGCGATTGAAATTTGAGGATGCGGGAAAGCCGATTGCGGACGAGAAATACTCTCAACTTATCGACGAAATTTCTCATCAGAATCCGCTTTCCGATTCGGCCGTCGTCCTACTAAATGAAGCCAAGTCCGCTTTGACCGTCGAGAAAAACGCGGAATTCCCGCAGTATGCTAGGATTTTGCCTCGCGAGATTGAAGCGCTCTTGGAATTTGAAGAGACGCACGATCCAATTGATTATGCAATCGATGAACTGCGTAATCGGATACCCAACATCTTGATGTTTTCGGAAAAAGATCGAAATATCCAGCTTCCGTACAATATAAACCTTTACAACCACCCCCCACAACCGAAACGTCCATCAAAGCCGGTAGCAGAGATTCTTCGCCAAGCGGATGTAAGTATTCCGCAGATAAAACAAGCAAGGGAGGCCGCTAACCAAGGCGCGGTGACTGGCATCATCAATTCTGCGAATGAAAAGTTGGCTGACCTCTCAAGAGGAGTTTGGAGCCAATCAGACGCAGCGCTTGTCTTAGCCCTAGATGGTGCCCAGCTGGACATAGTTGTAGAAAATAAGGAGGGGTTCGAAACTAGAGATCGATACACCGATCTCAAATCTAGAAGCGACGGCTATCGGCAGTTTATTGCCTTACAGGTCTTTGCCTTTCTACAAAGGGATAAGGGCAGCATACTGTTGATCGATGAAGTGGAGCAGCACCTTCACTACGATGCGCAGGCAGATTTGGTCCAACTTCTTCAGAATGAGCAAACGATCCAGAAGGTGGTTTACACCACACACTCTGCTGGCTCGCTCCCAGAGGACCTAGGTACAGGTGTCCGGCTCGTCCATTGGAACTCAACTAGCAAGAAAACGAGCGGCGTCATCAATCGCTTTTGGCACCAACATGACCACGCTGGATTCAGGCCCCTACTTTTTGGTATGGGGGCGGCGACGCTAGCCTTTTTTCCCACTCGCAAGGCCCTGATCGGAGAAGGGCCGACGGAACTTCTCATTCTCCCGAAGCTGTTGCGGCAATCAATGAAATTGGACTCTCTTGATTTTCAGATCATTCACGGCCTTGCAAACATAAGCCCGAAAGGCCTTCCAGCACTAAGCGGGTCGGCAGACGGCGTCGCATACCTTGTCGACAATGACGGTGGGGGTCGTGCAATACAAAAATCATTAGAGGGCGCAGGAGTCGACGCCGATTCAATTTTCTCTCTCAAGAGTGTGGCTACCTCGGTCGTAACGGTCGAAGATTTGCTGGACGACGCCGTGTGGGTACGCGCAATCAACGATTACATCGGGCAGTTTGGCGCCGTGATGGGTTTGCAGCCGATAGCTTCTGCACCTAAGACCGGGCGCATCGCAGCGTTGCCTGTTCAACTCAGAAAGCAAAAGGTTTCTTTTGCTTACAATGTGCTCGATCAGTTGGCCGAAAACCCCGACCTCCAAATCGTTGCGCCGCGATACAGTAAGAAACTAAGCGAACTAGGTGTGCTGATCCGGAATCATCTTGGTCTTTATCCGGCCGTAAATTAGGAATTCTAAGATAGAACTATTTTCCTACACGCCCCAGATCTGCAACCTATCCGCGGTCCATGACCGATTTGCCCGCGCCCACCTCACCCGCTCCTGACTCTATCTTTTGCGCCCCTCACGCGCCGGGCGCAGCGCATCCGCGCTGCTTGGATCCCGGCCAAACCGGCCGAAGCGCGTTCGCGCTTGCGGTCGGCTGGTCGCCAACCGTACCAATCCTTCCCCGCGAGGTCACACTGTGAACGCTCCGCCCTCCCCCGCTCCCCCCGCATCGCCGCCAGTAAGCACCCGGCGGGTGGCCCGGCAAGCGACCTCTGCGGTCGCGTACGCCCCCGCGCCCGAGCCGGAGGAGGACGATCCGCTGCTCGCCTTTGCGCCGTTCCTTCACCCCGCCCCGCGCCGCAATTCGATCACGCCCGCGCTGCAGCGGCGGTTCGTCGCCACGCTCGCGGCGACGGGGATCGTGAACCAGGCGGCGCGCTCCATCGGCAAGAGTATGGAGGCGCTCTACAAGCTGCGGCACCGCCCCGGCGCGGAAGGGTTCGCCGCCGCGTGGGATGCGGCGCTGGGCTGGGGCGCGGACCGGCTGGAGGATTGCGCGCTGGAGCGCGCGCTGCGCGAGGACTGGGATTTCGACGGGTGGAAGGGGCGCGGGCACGGCCTCCTCATCTACCTCATCGAACTGCGCACCCGCTTTCGCATCGACGAGCGCGATGTGGTGCCGGGGCACCCGCTGTACGAGCGGATCCGGCGGGAGGTGCTGGATTCTATTGTCTAGCCTCAAGCGCCGGCGGCCGCCTCCGCGGCCTTAGGCTTCCGCGCCAGTGGGCGCGACGGCCGTTCGGCCTTGCGGTCGGTTGGTCACCGACCGTGCTCTAGCGGATTGGGCGTCTCGCCTTTCCGCACCTGCGAGCGCCCGTTCGGGCTTGCGTTCGACTGGTGTCGTCGACCGTGCTCTCGCGACGCGAACGCGGGGATCGTCGCGCAAGCCCACCCCGCTGCGACTAGACGGCGAGCCGTCAAGTCTCGCACCCCTCCCGCAAGCGGGCGGGGTAACTCAGCGCACAAGTCTCCCCTCCCGCTTGCGGGAGGAGCAGTCATCGCACAAGTCTCCCTCCCGCTTGCGGGAGGGGCCAGGGGTGGGCCTGTCAGGCGGTGAGGAAAGCGACCAGCGTCTTGACCTTCTTCTGCCGCCATTGCGGCAGCGGGGCGACGAGCCAGTAGGCGCGGCGGCCTTCGTCGGGCCCTTCGATCACCTCGAGCCGGCCGGCCTCGACCGCCTCGTCGACGAGCAGCTTGGGCAGCATCGCCTTGCCGAGGCCGGCGATCGCGCTCGACAGCGCCTGGCCGGGGTTGGCGACCTGGACCATGCCTTCGGCCCCTTCGGGCAGCGGCGCGCCGGGCCACGCAATCCACTGGTCGGGCGCGCCGGGCGCGGTCACGACCATGCGGCGCGCGGGCGCGAGTTCGACGCCTTCGAGATCGCCCGGACCGTCGACCAGCCGGATCGCGATATCGAGGTTGGTCTCGGTGAAGTCGGCGTTCTCGTCGGCGATGAGCTGGAAGCGCACGCCGGGGTTGGCGGCGACGAACTTCGCCAGCCGGTGGCTGAGCCACTGGGCATAGAATTCGCGCGGGGCGGCGATCGTGTAGCGGTCGCTCGCCTGGCTGGCCTGCATGGCCTGGACCGATTCCTCGAACTTGAGGAAACCTTCGCGCAGGGCGTCGAGTCCGGCGAGCGCCTCGTCGGTCAGTTCAAGCCCCTTGCTGGTGCGGCGGAACAGCACCGTGCCGAGGTGATCCTCGAGCGCGCGGATCTGCTGGCCGACCGCCGCCGGGGTCACCGCCAGTTCGTCCGCCGCCCGCGTGAACGACAGGTGCCGCGCGGCGGCATCGAACACGCGCAAGGCGTTGAGGGGAAGGTGCGTGCGCTTCATTTGCGCGCTCACGTAGCGAAGCGGTCGCGCAAAGGAAAGTCCGCGCTCAAGTAGCGTAGCGGTAGCGCACAGGAACCCCCGCGCTCAAGTAGCGTAGCGGTAGCGCACAGGAACCCCCGCGCTCAAGTAGCGTAGCGGTAGCGCACAGGAACCCCCGCGCTCATGCAGCGTAGCGGTAGCGCGGTTTGCTAGTGGCCCGCTTCCGCCGGAGCGGCGAGCGGGAAGAACGGGATGCGCACTTCCAGCGGCTCGCCGTGGCCGCCGGTGAGCCGGTGGAAGGTGTAGAACCCCTCCATCGTACCGTGCGGGGTCGAAAGCGGGCAGCCCGACACGTAGTCGTGCGACTGGCCCGGATCGAGCACCGGCTTTTCGCCCACCACGCCCTCGCCATCGACGACGTTCACCGTCCCGCGGGCGTCGGTGATGCGCCAGTGGCGGCTGACGAGCTGCACACGTTCGTGGGAGCCGTTCTCGATGCGGATGTGATAGACCCAGAACCACTTTCCATCCTGCGGGCGCGACTGCTCGGGCAGGAAATTGACCGCCACCCGCACGGTGATCCCGTCGGTGATGGCGGCATGCTGGAAGAGTTCTTTCATGACGAATCGAAGACTAGCGCGGCTGCCGTCGCCCATGCAAGGGCGGCGGGCGTGCTAACCGAGGTTTCGCACCGGATCGGCGATGACCGGCTGCTCGGTCGTCAGATCCCAGACCAGTCCTTCGGGCGCGAAGGTATGGACGACCTGCGCCTGGAGCGCGCGGCGCGGGATGTCCTCGATGAGCTGGCTGCCGAAGCCGCGATGCGTGGGCTCTGCCACCGCCGGTCCGCCGCTTTCGCGCCACGCCATGCGGAAGCCGCCCCCAACGCAGGCCCACTCGATCGCCACGCGCCCGCTCTCGACCGACAAGGCGCCGTACTTGAGAGAATTGGTCGCCAGTTCGTGGAGCGACATCCCGATGATCTCGGCCGCGCGCGGGATCAGGGCGCAATCGGGGCCGCTGCGCGAGACC
The DNA here is from genome assembly GCF_053819285.1 of Tsuneonella sp. HG094. Lineage (NCBI taxonomy): Bacteria > Pseudomonadati > Pseudomonadota > Alphaproteobacteria > Sphingomonadales > Erythrobacteraceae > Tsuneonella > Tsuneonella sp. HG094. The sequence goes on along the minus strand of NZ_JBSORA010000001.1, from coordinate 262,920 downwards.
CGGCGACCGGCTCCGCTGATGAACTGCAGTTGCAGGCGGACCAGTTCGTCCACCGGAACCTCGCGCCAATCGCGGCTGACGAGGATGTCCTGGTTGACCGACAGGCTGCCCACGCGGTCCTCGAACCGCTGCACCAGTGCGGTATCGGCGCCGAAGCTGCTGCGGGCGAGCGCCTGCACCTTGGCCAGCATGTTCTTCGACCGGTGGTTCACCTCGCGCAGAAGGACGGTGATCTGTTCCGACTGTTCGCGCTGCTCGGTGATGTCGGTGTTGGTGCCGAACCAGTAGCGCACGTTGCCCTCTGCATCGCGGATTGGCTGGGCGTGGCTGAGGAACCAGCGCCACTCGCCCGCCGCACTCTTCAGCGGAAAGACGTCCTGCCACTCGGTACCGTCGCGAATCGCGGCTTCGAAGCGACCGCGGACCCGCTCCTCGTGGTCGGGGTGGCGCACGTGCCGGCGCAGTTCCTCATCGACCGTATCGGGCTCGATCCCGGTGAATTCGTACCAGCGCCGGTTGAACCATTGCACCGCGCCGTCCGCGTCCGCGATCCATGCGAGCTGGGCCATGTTGTCGGCGAGCATGCGGAAGCGCGTTTCGCTTTCGCTCAGGCGATCCTCCATCGCGGCGTGCTCGCTGGCATCGCGAGCGATCTTGCTGGCGCCGATGACGTGTCCGTCCGCGTCGCGTACGGGAGAAATGGTGACGGCAACGGGAATTTCGTGCCCGTCCTTGTGCAGCCGCCGGGTCAGGAACAGGCCGATCCGCTCGCCCTTCTTGACGCGCGCGATGATGCGGTCTTCTTCGTGCTGCCGATCGTCAGGCAGCAGGCGGCGGATCGAATTTCCGACCATCTCGCCGCTGGTCCAGCCGAACAGGCGCTCGGCCGCGGGGTTCCAGCTTACGACCCGTCCGTCGAGGTCCTTGGCAATGATCGCGTCGTCGGCCGACTCGATCAGCGCAGCGTAATGATCCTGCGGGTTCATCTGGCGCCCCTGCGCCGGCCGGCGTCGTAGATCACGGCTTCGTCAAATGCCCCCAAGCAACACGCAGTTTACAGTCCGACCTGCCGCAACAATGACGCACTGCACCCCAGGTTCCCGATACCCGCGTCACAGTCCCGCAGCGGAAAGCGCCCGGTCGATATCTTCCTTGAGGTCCTCGATGTCCTCGAGCCCGACATTGATCCGCAGCAGGCCCTCGGTCACCCCCATAGCGGCGCGCGCTTCGTCGCCCATGTTGGCGTGCGTGGTGCTGGCGGGGTGGCACAGCAGGCTGCGGCAATCGCCGATATTGTTCGAGATATCGACCAGCTCGAGCGCGTCGAGCACCGCGAACGCCTGCGTTCGGCCGCCGGGCACTTCGAAGGCGAAGATCGGTCCGGTTCCGGCGGGCATCTGGCGCACCGAGAGGTCGTGGCGCGGGTGGCTCGGAAGTCCGGGGTGCAGCATCTTCGAAACGCGCGGCTCGATGAACTTGCCCAGCTCGAGCGCCGACACGCTCTGTGCCCGCGCGCGCAAGTCGAGCGTCTCGAGGCCCTTGAGCACGACCCACGCGTTGAACGGCGACAGGTTGGGCCCGGTATTGCGCTGGAACGGCAGCAACTGCTCGTCGATGAACGCCTTCGACCCGCAGACCGCCCCGGCCAGGACCCTGCCCTGCCCGTCCATCAGCTTGGTCGCGCTGTAGGCGACGACATCGGCCCCGAATTCGAGCGGGCGCTGCAGCGCGGGCGAAGCGAAGGCATTGTCGACGACCGTCACGATACCGCGCGACCGGGCAAGGTCGCAGACATACTTGAGGTCCACCACGTCGAGCGTGGGGTTGGCCGGGGTCTCGAAGAAAAACACCTTTGTGTTCGGACGGATCGCCGCATCCCATTCACCGTCGACCGCGCTGTCGATCACCGTGGTCTCGATCCCGAAGCGGGGAAGCAACTGGTCGACGAGCCAGCGGCACGAGCCGAACGCGGCGCGCGCGGCAACGACGTGGTCTCCGGCGGAGAGCTGGCACAGCAGCGCCGCGGTCATCGCGGCCATGCCGCTCGCCTGAGCGCGGCACGCCTCTGCACCTTCCAGCAGGGCGATCCGCTCCTCGAGCATGGCGACGGTGGGATTCTGCAGGCGCGAGTAGGTCATCCCCTCGGCCTCGCCCGCGAAGCGGTCGGCGACCGTCTGCGCGTCGTCGTACGTATAGCCCGAGGTGATGAACAGCGCTTCGCTGGTCTCGCCGTGTTCGCTGCGCCAGGTTCCGCCGCGCACCGCTCGGGTGGCGGGGCGCCAGTGCGCCGTGGCGGCGCGGTCCATTCCGGTGGTCTTCTTCATAGCAAGTCGCGCTCTATGGGTGACGCGCTATCCACTGCAAACAAAAACGGGGCCGCATGGGCCCCGTTTCCGTATCGATTTGCACCAGCGCCTTACGGGCTGACCGCATCGTCGTTGTCGTCGAGCAGCAGGATCGCGCCGACCACGACCGCGATGGCGATCGCGATCCAAAGCCAGCTGCCGCCCATTTCGCTTTCCTCGGCGGCGGGTGCCGAAGTGCGTGCCGCGGGAGCGGCTTGCGCGGCCACAGGCGCAGCAACGAGCGTCAGTGCGGCAAGCGACGATGCAATTGTCTTGAGCTTCATTCATCTTCCCCTTGATTTCGAGATGGCGCGACCAGCTCTATTTGTTCTGCGTTGCCGCTTATTAACAGCGTGCAACAAGCGCAAGCCCAATCGACTGTCGATGCGACAATTCGTGCTTTCATCACGCCAAGGGATTGCACACCGCGCCCGGCCCGCTAACGAAGCGCGCGAATGATCCAGGTGCCGCACCATCCCCGCGATCCGCTCGGCTGGTGCGCCGGGATCGCGCTCGCCTTCCTTGCGCTGCTTCTGTTCCGCCTCGGCATCCCCTCGCGGCCCTATTTCGACGAGATCCATTACCTGCCCGCCGCGCGCGGCTTGCTCAACGGCACCGACTGGCTCAATCGCGAACATCCGATGCTCGGCAAGGAGCTGCTGGCGGTGGGCATCGGCCTGATCGGCGACCACCCGTTCGCGTGGCGACTGCCCAGCGCGATTGCCGCTGCCTTCACGGTCTTTGCCGCCATGCGCGCGCTGTGGTTCGCCTCGCTCCGCAGGTTCGCAACGATCGCCTACGGACTTCTCCTCGCAAGCGGTTTCTTCCTGCTCGTCCACGGGCGCATCGCCATGCTCGATGCGTTCATGGTCGCGTTCCTCGCGCTCGCCTTCTGGCAGTGCGCGGCCGCGGTGCGCGAGTCCGAGCACGGACGCCGCAGCCTCGCGCTGGCGGGGGCGGGCATCGGCCTCGCGCTTGCGGTCAAGTGGAACGCTGCCCCGCTCGCGCCGCTGCCGGGCCTCGCATTCCTCGCCATCCGCCTCCACGCCTGCGGCTGGAAGGGACTGCTGGGCCACCGGGGCGCGCCGGTGCCGGGCATTCGCCTCGCCGAAGCCGCCCTATGGCTCGGCCTGCTTCCGCTCGCGCTCTATTCGCTCACCTACCTTCCCGCCTGGTACATCGAGCCCGGCGAAGTCGCCCAGCGTGGTTTCATCGGCCTGCACGAGATGATGATCCGGATGCAGGAAAGCGTGGTCAAGCCGCACCCCTACCAGTCGACCTGGACCGACTGGATCATCGACCGCCGCGCGATATGGTATTTCTACGAGCCCGCCGACGGCGCGCAGCGCGGGGTGCTGCTGATCGGCAATCCGGTGTCGATGATCCTCGGCCTGCCCGCGCTGCTGTGGTGCGCCTGGGCCGCATTGCGCCACAAGCGCGCGGACGCGGGCGCGGTGGCGGTCATCTACGCGCTCAGCCTCGGCTTCTGGATCGTCGCGGCCAAGCCGATCCAGTTCTACTATCATTACTTCGTGCCGAGCATGGCGCTGCTCGCCGCGCTCGCGCTCGCGCTCGACGAACTGCGGCGCGGCAAGCTGGCCTGGATGGCATGGACCGCGCTGGTCGCGACACTCGGAGTGTTCGCGTGGTTCTACCCAATCCTCAGCTCCGCCCCCTTGAGCGGCGAACGTGCGTTCGAGAACTGGATGTGGCTGGATAGCTGGAGGTAGCTAGAACCGCCCCCAGACGAAACGGCTCGACAAGGCGTAGTTCCACACCGAGCCGATGACGATCCCCGCCAGCGCCGCAAGGACCCAGTGGACGCCCCGCCCCTGAAGCAAGGTCGCTGTAGCGACATTGGCAAGAGCGCCGACCGCACAGGTCGCGCAAAAGCCCGCCCAGCCCTTCAGCCACTTGCCCACGCTCCGCAGCCGCTGGTCGCGATAGGTGAGGATATTGTTGAGCCAGAAGTTGAACGTCATTGCGGCGAGCGTCGCGAACACCGTCGCCAGTGCGAACCCTTCGCCGACCACGCGATAGAGCAGCGTCAGCACGGCCATGTGGACCGCCACGCCGAGCGCACCGACCGTGCCGAACAGCGCGAAGCGGCTCGGCACGATGCGCCCGAAGCTGCGATCGTAGAGCCCGACGAGGAATTCGAACGCCACCGCACCGTCGAGCTTGCTCTCGCCTGTGCGCCGCTCGGCGAAGGATAGCGGAAACTCGCGCACCCGCAGCGGCGGTTCGGCGGTGGCCAGCAGGTCGAGCAGTATCTTGAAGCCGATCCCCGACAGCTTGGGCGCCGACGCCCGCAGCCGCTCGGCGCGCAGGAGGAAGAATCCGCTCATCGGGTCGGTCAGTTCGACCCCCGTCACCTTGCGCGCAAGGCGGTTGGCGAGGCGGCTGCCCTTCTCGCGCGTCTCGCTCGACAATCCCGCCGCGCTGCCGCCCTCGACGAAGCGGCTGGCGACGGCGACGTCGCATTCGCCCGCCTCGACCGCAGCGAGCATCCCCGGCAGCAGCGCGGGATCGTGCTGGTGGTCGGCATCCATCACCGCGACGAAAGGGGCAGCGGTGGCGCACATCCCCTCGATCGCGGCGCTGGCGAGGCCGCGCCGGCCGAACCGCTGGAGCACCCGAACGCGCGGATCGGCGAGCGAAAGCACGCGCGCTGCGTCGGCGGTGCCGTCGGGGCTGCTGTCGTCGACGATGACTACTTCCCAGCCGCTCGCGCCGAGCGCGGCTTCGATGCGTGGGATCATCGGCGCGAGGTTGTCGCGCTCGTTGAACGTCGGGAGGATTATTGCGAGCTTGGGGTTCACAGACGGGCGATTACAGCGTCGCCGATGGCAGCGGTAGAGGCCGTGCCGCCCAAATCCCCGCCCAGTATACCGTCGGCGAGCGTTGCCGCCACCGCGCCCTCTATACGCGCCGCCTCGGCCTCGCGCCCGAACGAATGGCGCAGCGTCATCGCCGCCGACAGGATCGCCGCCATCGGATTGGCCTTGCCCTGCCCGGCGATGTCCGGCGCGCTGCCGTGGATCGGTTCGTAGAGGCCGAAGGTGCCGAACGCCGTCTGCCGTTCGCCCAGCGATGCGCTCGCGAGCAGGCCGATCGAGCCGACGCACATGCTCGCCTGATCGGACAGAATGTCGCCGAACAGGTTGCCGGTCACCACCACGTCGAACCGGCCCGGGTCCTTCACGAGCTGCATCGCGGCGTTGTCGACGTACATGTGCTCGAGCGCGATGTCGGGGTACTCCGCCGCCACCTCGATCACCACGTCGCGCCAAAGCTGGCTCGTCTCGAGCACGTTGGCCTTGTCGACGCTGCACAGGCGGCCCTTGCGAACCCGCGCCGCGCGGAACGCGACGTGAGCGATCCGGCGCACCTCGTCCTCGGCATAGGACATCATGTCCCAACCCCGGCGGCGCCCGTCGGGCAGCGTTTCGGTGCCCTTATCCCCGAAATACACGTCGCCATTCAATTCGCGCACGATGAGGAGATCGATGCTGCGGGCGATCTCGGGCCTGAGGCCGCTCATCTGCTCGAGCCCCGCGAAACAGGTCGCCGGACGCAGGTTGGCGAAGAGGCCGAGTTCGGAGCGGAGGCCGAGGATCGCCTGCTCGGGCCGCAAGGCGCGCTCCAAGTTGTCGCAATCGGGATCGCCCACCGCGCCGAACAGCACGGCATCGGCGGCGCGCGCGATCGCGAGCGTTTCGGGCGGCAGCGGATGGCCGTGGCGCTTGTAGGCCACACCGCCCACGTCGCCTTCGAACAGCGTCAGTTCGGGCAGGTCCACCGCCTCAAGCACGCGCACCGCTTCGCGCGTCACTTCGGGACCGATCCCGTCGCCCGGGAATACCGCGACCTTCATGCCCTCAACTTCTCCAGCCGCTCGCCCAGCATTGCGCGCAGGGCCATAGCATCGCCCTTTCGGTCGGCAAGGAGGTACCGGTCCAGCGGGGCGGCGGTGCGGGCAAACATTTGCAGGAGCGCGTCAAGATCGGCTTGTTCGGGCGGGCGGGCCCCGCCGTATCCCAGTTCGCGCAGGACCAGCGCCTCGTACCCGACCAGCGCACGCAGCCACCCGCGCGCCGAGGGTGCATGGCACACCGCATCGAGCGTCGCGCCGAGCGCGGAGTAGAGCGAGGGATACGGATTGCGCTCGGGCAGCGCGAGGGCGGTAAGCGCGGTGACCCAGCCGATCGCGCTCGCCGCCAGCGGCTCGCCGAGCCACGGTCCGCGGCTTTCGACCAGCTCGAGCTTGAGGAATGGCAACTGGCTGTCGCTCTTCGCGCTCAGTTCGGCCGCGACCCGGTTGCCCGGGATCACCACCGGGCGCAGCACCCGCCCCCGCCCGCCCGCGACGTACCCGGCCACGAGGCCGTATTCCTCGGTCAGCACCCGCGCGATCACCGCCGTCTCGCCGTGCTGGCGCGCGGCGACGAGGATGGCGGGGAACGTCAGGTGCACTCAGTCGGCCTGCGGCAACGCTTCGCCGACCGCCGCGGCGGTTGCCTCGACCAGCGCGGCGACGCCCTCGGTCGTCGGGTGGACGCGATCGGCCTGAAGCATCGCGGGGGTCGCGAAGACCGCCTCGGTCACGAACGGGATCAGCGCCGCGCCGTATTCCTTCGCCAGCGCCGGATAGATCGCGTCGAACTCACCCTGCCACGCCGCGCCGTAATTCGGCGGAGCCTGCAGGCTGTAGAGCGCGACCGGAACCTCCCGCTTCTTCAACTCGTCGAGCATGGCGATGAGGTTGGCGCGGGTCTGCTCGGGTGGCAGGCCGCGCAACAGGTCGTTGCCGCCCAGTTCGAGCAGTACGAGGTCGGGCTTCCGGGGCTGGCTGTCGAGCGTAAAGGCCAGCCGCTGGCGCCCCGCCGCGGTGGTGTCGCCCGAGACGCCCGCATTGGCGATCCGCACGTTGCGGCCCTGGCTGCGCAGCGCGGCCTCGAGCCGGGCGGGATAGCTCTGCGTGCCGGGGTCGTCGAGACCGTATCCGGCGAACAGCGAATCGCCGAATGCGAGCACGGTCCGCTCGGGTCCGGCGACCTCGGCGGACGCGCTCGAAGCGGTTGCAGCCACTTCGGTTTCCTGCGGTATCGGTGCCTCGCTCCCGCAGCCCACCAGCAGACCCAGCGCCAGCACCATCGACAATCCGCCTACCCGCATCGACAAACCTCTTCGCAAACTCGCCTTCGCACCCCAGCTATGCCATCGCATGCCAGTGACAAGTCCCGAAGCGGCGATTTCCGCCCGCAACCTCACCCTGACCCTCGGCAACCCCGCCGCGCCCGTCGAGATCCTCAAAGGGATCGACCTTGACGTGATGCCCGGCGAGGTGGTCGCGCTGCTCGGCCCATCGGGTTCGGGCAAGTCGAGCCTGATGGCGGTCCTGACGGGACTCGAACGCGCGACCGGCGGTTCGCTGACCGTCGCGGGCGCGGACTTCGCGGGGATGGACGAGGATGGCCTCGCGATGGCGCGGCGGGGCCGCATCGGCATCGTGCTCCAGGCCTTCCACCTCCTACCCACGATGACCGCGCACGAAAACGTGGCGACCCCGATGGAACTGGCCGGAATGGACGGCGCGCGTGAACGGGCGGCCGCGGAGCTGACGGCGGTCGGCCTTGGCCACCGCATCGATCATTATCCCGCGCAGCTTTCGGGCGGCGAGCAGCAGCGCGTGGCGATCGCCCGCGCCACCGCCCCGCGCCCGGCGCTGATCTTCGCCGACGAGCCGACCGGCAACCTCGATGCCGCGACCGGCCACGCGATCATCGACCTGCTGTTCGCACAGGCCGCCGATACCGGTGCGACGCTGCTGATCATCACCCACGATGCCGAACTCGCCGAGCGCTGCAGCCGCGTGATCACCATCGGCGACGGCCGCATCGCGAGCGACGTGCGAAAGTGAGCCTGGCCAAGTGACCTGGACCGCCGCCTGGCGCATCGCGCGCCGCGACCTGTCGGCCCGTTTCCGGGGGCTGCGCCTGCTGCTCGTCTGCCTGTTCCTCGGCACCGGCGCGCTGGCTGCGATCGGGACGCTGACGGGCACCATCGAGCAACAGCTGACCGATCGCGGGCGCGAGTTCCTCGGCGGCGACCTGCAGGTTTCGCTGTGGCAGCGGGCACCGACCGGCGACGAAGTCGCGGCGCTCGGCGAGTTGGGTACGGTGTCGCAGGGGTCGCGGATGCAGGCGATGGCTTCGACCGAGACCGCCGCCGCCCCGGTCGAGCTGAAGGCGGTCGACGACGAATGGCCGCTATACGGCACCGCCACGCTCATGGACGGCAAGGCGATCGGCGCCCCGCCTGCGGGGCAAGCTTGGGTCGCGCAAGGGGCGGCGGACCGCCTCGGCGTCGTGCCGGGCGATACTTTCTCGGTCGGCACCAAAACGCTGACAGTCGGCGGCATCCTCGATGTCGAGCCCGATCGGCTCGGCGAAGGCTTCCAGCTCGGCCCCACGGTAGTCGTGCGGGCCGACGTTCCTGCCAGGGCCGGGCTCACCGCGCCCGGTGCAATGTACCGTTCGCGCACCAACGTCGCTTTCCCGGGCGGCGGGGGCGACGTGCAGGCGGCGGAAGAGGCGCTCAAGGAGCGTTTCCCCAACGCGGGGTTCGAGATCCGCACCCGCGATCGCGGCGCGCCTGGAGCGGATCGTTTCGTCGGGCGGATGGGCGAATTCCTCACGCTCGTCGGCCTCGCCGCGTTGGTCATCGCCGGGATCGGCATCGGTGGCGGCGTGTCGTCGTACCTCGACGCGCGGCGACAGGGTATCGCCACGCTCAAGGTGCTCGGCGCGACGAGCACCGACATCGCGAAGATCTACACGCTTGAGATCGGCGCGGCGGCGCTGGTCGGCAGCCTCGCAGGAATCGCGACTGGCGTGGCGATCACGCCGCTGCTGGCGATGGCGCTCGAGGGGTTGCTGCCGGTCGGCACCGGGTTCGCTTTCGCACCGGGCGCGCTGCTGATCGCGCTCGCCTATGGCCTGCTAGTGGCACTGGTATTCGCCGCGCCGCCGCTGGTGCGGGCGCGGCACTTCCCCGCGATGGCTCTGATGCGCGAACGGGTGAGCCCGTTGGCGCGCGACAAGAAGGCGCTGATCCCGGTGCTCGCCGGCCTCGCTGCCATCGCCGCGCTGGCGCTGTCGACCGCGCGCGACATCCTGCTGACCGCGGGCTTTCTTGCCGGGGCTGCCGGAGCGCTGGCGCTGCTCGCGCTGCTCGGCTGGGCGATCCGCAAGGGGGCCGCACGCCTCCCCCGCCCGCGCGATCCGCTGTGGCGGGCTGCGCTCGCCAACCTCCACCGCCCCGGTGCGGCGACGGGTACGCTGGTGACCGCGCTCGGCTTCGGCCTTGCCGCCTTCGTCCTTCTCGCCGCGGTGCAGACGAGTATCGATGGCACCATCGCCCGCCGCGTGCCGGCCGAGGCGCCCGACTATTTCGTGCTCGACCTCCCCAAGGACCGCGAGGCAGCGTTCCGCACGCTCGTCGGCACCGACGCGCAAGGCTCGACCGTCCGCACGGTGCCTGCGCTGCGCGGCGCGATCCTCGCCTATGGCCCGAAAGATTCGATGACCCGTGTCGCCAGCCTCGGCAAGGACCTGCCCGAGGGCGCGTGGGCGCTGCGCGGCGAACGGGGGCTGACCTATACCGACGCTGTGCCGCCGGGAAATACCGTGACCGAGGGCAAATGGTGGCCGAAGGACTACGCGGGCGAACCGCAGGTCTCGGTCGACGAGGAACTGGCCGAGGCGATCGGGCTGAAGGTCGGGGACTATCTGACCATCGGCGTCCTCGGGGTCGAGCGCACCGCGCGGATCGCTTCGCTGCGGCGGATCGACTGGCAGACGATGGGCTTCAACTACGTGCTGGTGTTCAGCCCGAACACGCTGCGCGACGCGCCGCACAACCTCGCCGCGACGATCGAACTACCCGACGCAGCGAACAAGGGCGCGCTGCTGCGCGCGCTCGTCGACGCCTTCCCTTCGTCGAGCGTGATCGAGACCGGGCCGGTGCTGCGGCAGGCACGCGACCTGATCGCGCAGGTCGGCATCGCTACTCTCGCCGCCGCTTCTGTCGCGGTGCTGGCGGGGCTGGCCGTGCTGCTCGGCGCGATCGCAGCGGCGCGGGCCCAGAGGACCTACGATACGGTCGTGCTGCGCGTGCTCGGCGCGAGCAGGCGGCAGGTCCTGCTGCTCGCGCTCGCCGAATACGGGGCGCTGGCACTGGTGCTGGCGGGCGTGGCGCTGGCGATGGGCCTCGGTGCGGCGTGGTACATCGTGACACAGATGTTCGAGTTCGAATGGCTGCCGGGCTGGGGCGCGGTGCTGGGCGTGCTCGGCGCGGGCCTCGCGCTCGTCGTGACCTTCGCGCTGGTCGGCGCGCTACCCCTGCTGCGTGCAAAACCGGCGCAGGCGCTGCGGGAGCTTTAGCGCGTCAGGCGAATACGCCCGCGTCGACGGCCGCTTCGCCCGGCTTCGCTTTTACGACCAGTGTCCCGCACATCAGGTCGTGCAATCCCTGCTTGCGCTCGGTGAAACCGGCCATGACGAAGCCGATGCAGAGGATGAGCGCCGACACGAACTTCGCGAAGTATCGCCCAAGCGCACGGAGGAAGGTGATGCGCCCTCCGGCCATGTCGGTCACCGTCAGCCCAAGGATCATCTTGCCCAGTGTTGCCTGCTTGGCACTGCTCTCCATGATTACGAAGTAGAGCACCCCGAGGACGAACATCACGACATACAATCCGACGAACAGGCCTCCGGCCACTTCATCGGACAGCACATGGGCCGCCGGTATCATGCTGAGGCCCAGTGTCATCACGAAGACCATCTGGACGACGTAAAGGATGATGGTGTCGATCAAATAGGCTGCGACCCGCAACCAGAATCCCGCGTAATCCAAATCGGTTCTCCGCTATGGACCCTTCAACGCTGACTCGCGCAATGCCGAACGAAGGGAGACCCGCCAGCGAGCCTCCCTCCGAAACGGCGATGCAAGCCAGCCTTTTGTCAGGCGAATGCTTCCGCCTCGCCCTCGCCTTTGGGATCGGGACCGAACCGGTTCGGTCCCGGTGTCCCCGGCAGCGCCATGAGCACGAGGTAGGCAATCGATGCGAGCATCCCGACAAGCGGAATGAACGAAGCGACCATGATTCCCAGATACCACCATCCGCTCATGTCGCGGTCATGCAGGCGGCGCACCGATACGGCGATGTTGGGAAGCAGAGTAGCTAGTGCGTAAAGCAAGATAAGCAGTCCCGCTCCGCTGAAAAGGCCCGCATAGATCGACAGCGGGTTGTTCGGATCGAGTTCGACCTGCGCTCCGAGAACCCCGAACGCCAGAATCGCCAGCACCGCATAAACGATGACGTTGAACAAGAAGAACATCCAGAACTCCTTGCGCCGCGAGCGTCCGCTGAATTCCGCGTAGCGCTTGAACGGCAAGATCATCCATTCCATCGGAACACTCCCCCTTTTGTTGGTCCCTGCCGCGAAACCAACATACAAGTCCCTCGCGCGCAACAAAAAAGGGCTCCGCGGACGGAGCCCTTCTTCGTTTGCTTCGTGCCTATCCGATCAGAACCGGAAGCGCGCCGAGACGCCATAGGTGCGCGGCTGGTTGGTGTAGCCCGAGACGGAACGGTCCTGCGCGGTCGAATCGAAGATGCCGGTGATGTTCCGGTCGTCGAGCAGGTTGCGGCCCCAGACGGTCAGTTCGAGGCCCATCTCCATCGCGTAGGTGAGTGAGGCGTTGAGATTGTTGACCTCGTTGCGGAACGGCCGGGCGGCAGCCAGATTGGCGGCCACGCTGCCGAAACGCGTCAGGCCCTGCGCCACCTGGACCGGCGCCTGGTAGCTGAAATCGCCGCGCGCGATCAGGTGATCGCCGCTGACCAGTTCCTTGTCCCACTGCACCCCGTACACCGCCGAAATCTTTGGAATGTCGACGAGGTCGGCACCCGAGATGTCGCCGAACGGGGAGCGGGTGTAGGTGTCATACTTGGGATCGAGATACGTCATCGCGAGGCTGAATGTCAGCTCGTCGGTCGGCTTGACGTAGCCGTCGAACTCGATGCCGAACGTGGACTGCTTCTCCGCATTGCCGAGCGCGAAGCCGGTGCCGGTGAAGGTGTTGGTCTGGAAGTTCTTGATCGACTGCTTGAACGCGGTGAGGTTGGCCGCGGCGAGGCCCCAGTTACCTTTGAGGCCGACTTCGAACACTTCCGAATTCTCGGCGTTGGCGAAGCGCGATCCGGACGACAGGTTGGTGACCGCGATACCCTGCGAAATCAGGGCGGTGCGATCGATCGCGGTCGGGCGACTGTCGCGCGAGATATTGAAGCTGGGCGCCTTGTAGCCCGTCGACCAGCTGGCATAGGTGTTGAGCGTCGGGGTGATCTCGTAGGCGAGCCGCGCGGTCCAGCTCCAGTCGTCGTCGTTGGTGCGGCACGATTCGACCGCATTCGGGCAGTTCTGGAACGGCGGCAGGAACTGCAGCGCTTGGAACCCGATGAGCGGCGCGGTCTGGTTGTTCACGCCCGCGACGATCGCCGCGAACTGCGTCGGGAAGTTGGTCTGGAAGAACTGAAGTTGCGCCGCGTTGGCAAGCGTACCCGTCGGCAGGCCGAGGAAGCCGCCCACCGTCTGGGCGATGCCTGCCTGGGTAATCAGCGGGATCGCCCCGGGGATATTGACCGCCGAGAACCGGTCGGTGCTGAACGAGTTCGTCACCAGGCTCTTCTTGTCCTTGGTGTAGTTCGCACCCAGCGTAAGAACGAGGCCGTCGACCGGCTCGAAATCGACGTTGCCGAACGCCGAATAGGCGGTGTTCCGCTGCGTCATGTCATTGAAGAAGCCCTGGCCGGCCTGCCAGAATGTGTTGGGCGCCGCCCCGAACGTGCGTTCGATGCTGTTGGCCGTCTGCGTGCCGCCCGTCAGCCCCTGGATGAGCGCGTTGACGTAGCCGCGGAAATCGGCGCCGTAGACGATCTGGTCGGCGCTGGTGGCCTTTTCCTTGAAGAAATAGCCGCCGAGAAGGAAGTTGATCGGTCCGTCGAAGTCGCTCGCGACGCGCAGTTCCTGCGTGAAGGTCTTGAGGTGGACCTGGCCGATGGTGGCACCGGTCGCGAGGCGGGCGCTGCTGAAGTCGACATCCTGGTTGGCGTCGAGCTTGGTGTCGCGATAGGCGGTGATCGAGGTGAGCGTCAGGTTGCCCAGCTCATAGTCGCCCTGACCCGAGATGCCCCAGTTCTTGACCTTGCTGAACGGAACGACGTCCGAATAGACGACGTCGGCCTCGGGCACGCCGTTGAAGTCGTTGACCCGGCCGCCCAGCGACTCGATCGCCAGGGTGGCGCTCGACCGCTGCAGGTTGAAGGCGGCGCAGCACTTTTCGTCGATGCTGTCGTAGTCGCCGATCACACGGAACTTGAACACGTCCGACGGTTCGAACAGGACCTGCCCGCGCGCGAACCAGCGGTTGCGGTTGTTGAGGTCGTCGCCGTTGAACAGGTTGGTGACGTATCCGTCGCGCTTGTTGTAGCCCGCCGCGATCGAGGCGGCGATCGTCTCGGTGACCGGGCCGGTCAGGTAACCCTTGACCACCATCGCGTCGTAGTTGCCGTAGCTCGCCTCGATGCTGCCGCCCAGGTCGAAGGCGGGGGCTTTCGTCACGATCGAGATCACGCCGGCGCTGGCGTTCTTGCCGAACAGCGTGGACTGCGGGCCGCGCAGCACTTCGACGCGCTGAATGTCGGGCAGGTCGCTGATCTGCGAGATCGAACGGCTGCGGTACACGCCGTCGACGAACATCGCGACCGAGGGTTCGAGGCCGATGTTGTTGCCGCTCGTGCCGAAACCGCGGATCGAATAGGTCGTCGCCGACTGGCTCTGGCTCTGGGTGACGCGGAGCGAAGGGACTACGGTGGCAAGGTCGGTCACGTCGCGGATCTGTGCGCGCTCGATCGTCTCGGCAGTGGTCACGCTGACCGCGACAGGCACTTCCTGCAGCGTCTGTTCGCGCTTGGTCGCGGTGACGATGATCTGGTTGCCGGTATCCGAATCGGAGGCGTCGTCGACGTTGTCGCTGTCGCTGTCGCTGTCGGCCTGCGCCTGCGCATCCGACTGCGCGGCATCCTGGGCGTGGGCGAGCGAAGGCAGCGCGAGCACGGCGGCTCCGGCCAGCAGGGTGAATCGGGCCGTGCCGGCGAATCCGGTGCGCGTCTTGATCATGGGTCGTCCTCTCCTACGCTGGGAGAACGACCGCCATTCAAGCGTGCCCCCTCCCACAACTTACACCAGAGTGAATAAACGTCGGAGATTCCGTGCTCAAGCGGCTTTTCGGTTCCCGATCATCGCCGTCCATACTGTGGCCGCGCAGTCACAGTCGCGGCTTGCCGCGCGCCCCCCGGTAAGCTAGGGGCGCGCCGACTTCGCGGCAGCCCCCGCCGCGCCTTCCCCTGCCCCTTGGCAAAGAGACAATCATGAACCTTCGCAACGTGGCCATCATCGCCCACGTCGACCACGGCAAGACTACGCTCGTCGACCAGCTGTTCCGCCAGTCCGGCACTTTCCGCGACAACCAGCGCGTCGAGGAGCGCGCGATGGATTCGAACGACCTCGAAAAAGAGCGCGGGATCACTATCCTTGCCAAGCCGACTTCGGTCGAATGGGCGCCCGAAGGTTCGTCCGAGCACATCCGCATCAACATCGTCGATACGCCCGGCCACGCCGACTTCGGCGGCGAGGTGGAGCGCATCCTGAGCATGGTCGACGGCGTCATCCTGCTGGTCGACAGCTCGGAAGGCGCGATGCCGCAGACCAAGTTCGTGACCGGCAAGGCGCTTGCGCTCGGCCTGCGTCCGATCGTCGTCGTCAACAAGGTCGACCGCCCGGACGAGCGCATCCAGGAAGTGCTCGACGAGGTGTTCGACCTGTTCGTCAGCCTCGATGCCTCGGACGAGCAGCTCGATTTCCCCGTGCTCTACGCCTCGGGCCGCAACGGCTATGCGAGCGAGGACGCCGACCGCCGCGAAGGCACGCTGATCCCGCTGTTCCAGAAGATCGTCGACCACGTGCCCGCGCCCAAGGTCGATGATGGCGGACCGTTCACCTTCCTCGCCACGCTGCTCGACCGCGACAACTTCATGGGCCGCGTGCTCACCGGCCGCGTCTATTCGGGCAGCATCAAGGTCAACGACCCGATCCGCGCGCTCGACATGGACGGCAAGGTGGTCGAGGTCGGCCGCGCGACCAAGCTGCTCGCCTATCGCGGGCTCGACCGCGTGCCGGTCGACAGCGCCAGCGCGGGCGACATCATCGCGCTCGCGGGCCTGGAAAAGACCACGGTCGCCAACACCGTCGCCAGCCCCGACGTGAGCGAGCCGCTCGCCGCGCAGCCGATCGACCCGCCGACGCTGTCGATGCGCTTCGCCGTCAACGACAGCCCGCTCGCGGGCCGCGAAGGCGACAAGGTCACCAGCCGCATGATCCGCGACCGCCTGATGCGCGAAGCGGAAGTCAACGTCGCCATCCGCGTGACCGAAAGCGCCGACAAGGACAGCTTCGAAGTCGCCGGCCGCGGCGAACTGCAACTCGGCGTGCTGATCGAGACGATGCGCCGCGAAGGCTTCGAACTCGGCATCAGCCGCCCGCGCGTGCTCTTCCGCGAAGAGGAGGGCCAGCGCACCGAGCCCTACGAAACCGTCGTGATCGACGTCGACGACGAGCATTCGGGCACGGTCGTGGAGAAGATGCAGCGCCGCAAGGCCGAGCTCACCGAGATGCGCCCGAGCGGCGCGGGCAAGACCCGCATCACCTTCAGCGCGCCCAGCCGCGGCCTCATCGGCTACCACGGCGAATTCCTGTCCGACACGCGCGGCACCGGGATCATGAACCGGTTGTTCGAGAAGTACGACGCCTACAAGGGCCCGATCGAAGGGCGCCCGAACGGCGTGCTGATCTCGAACGCCACCGGCGAGGCGGTCGGCTACGCGCTCAACAGCCTCGAGGAACGCGGCGTGCTGTTCCTGGGCCCGCAGACCAAGCTCTACGAAGGCATGATCATCGGCGAGAACGCGAAGCCCGACGACCTCGAGGTCAACCCGATGAAGTCGAAGCAGCTCACCAACTTCCGCTCGACCGGCAAGGACGATGCCATCCGCCTCACCCCGCCGCGGATCATGACGCTGGAACAGGCGATCGCCTATATCGACGACGACGAGATGGTCGAGGTGACCCCCAAGAGCATCCGCCTGCGCAAGGCGATCCTGGACCCGCACGAGCGGAAGAAGGCGCGGCGCAAGGCCGACTGAGCCAAAACGCCGTCACCCGAATACCGAAAGGGCGCCCCGCACAGGGCGCCCTTTCTGTTGTTGCGAGTCAGCTTGGCGGAGCGACGCCGGGCGCCGCCCCGCCACGCGGATCACATCTTCATGCCCGCGCGCACGTAGAAGTAGCGCCCGGGAACGTCGTGCGCCGACTGTGCGAAGTTGTTCGCCTCGCAGGTCACGCAGCCGGGCGTTGCAACGTCGAACAGGTTGTTCACGCCCAGCGCGAAGCTGAAGTCGTCGTTCTCGCCTACGAGGAAACGCAGCTGGGCGTCGGTGTAGAACACCGATTTCATCACCGTGGCCGTCTCACGCAGCTTGCTGACATAGCGTCCGGTAAGCGTCAGGCCCCAATCGTCGCCATCCCAGTCGATGATTCCGACCGATTTGAACTTGGGGAAAGCCTGCGCCGGCGAACCGACCTGCGTGCCTTCACGGCTCAGCAGTTGCGGCCCGGAAGGCCCTGGCACGATCACGTCGTAGTTCCGCAGGAACGTGTTGTTCCAAGTGAAGCCGAAGCGCCCGATGCCGGTGTCGACCCCGCGATAGGCGAGATTGACGTCCACGCCTTCGGTCCGGATCGCGGCGATGTTCTGCAGGAAGCCCTCCACCTCGATCAGCTCGCCGTTGACACGAGTGACGAGGCCGCAGGTGGCCGCGTCGCCCGTTAGCAGGCAGTTGGTGACCGTGGTTGCGCGCGGGATCGCCTGGATCGCGCCCGCAACCTTGATATCGTACCAGTTGGCCTCGATCGAGAAGCGCGGGATGAACGACGGGCTGAAGACGCCGCCGATGACCCAGCTCTTGCTGGATTCTGGCAAGAGCGCCTCGTTGCCGCCGGTGGTCACCGAAATCTGGGCGTTGGCCTGCTGATAACTGCCATTGGCGGGTACCCCGGCGGCGATGCACGCGGCGCGGATCTGTGCGTTGTTGGAGAACCGCTGCGGCGCCGCGTTGCTTGAGTGCGAGGAACACGGATCGTCGAGCACTTCGTCGAAGCGCGACTGCGATCCGAACAGCTCGCCAATCGACGGAGCACGGAAGCCTTCGGCATAGGTCGCCCGCAGTCGCAGGTCGTTGATCGGCTTCCAGTTGACGCCGCCCTTGAACGTCGTCGTCGAACCCGACGTCGAGTAGTCCGAAATACGAACCGCGCCGTTCAGTTCGAACAGGCGAATGAAAGGAATGTCCGCCAGCAGGGGGGCATTCAATTCGGCATATGCCTCTTTGACGTTGTAGCCGCCGCGGGTCGGCTGCGCCGGAATGTCCGAACTGAAGCCCGCCGAAACGATCGGGTCGGGATCGAACCGGCCCTTGAGGTCGCGGTACTGCGCGCCAAGTGCCAGTCCGAGGGGACCGCCGGGAAGCTGGAACAGCGTACCCGAAACGTTCGCGGTGATGTCGAACTGGCTCTGCTGGCTGCTGTCGTTCTGTTCGAACGTCACGAAGTCGATCATCGGTTGGGTGATCGAACCGAACCCGCCGAACAGGTTGAACGGCACGCACGGTGCGGTGCACCCGGCGATTGGGCCGAGCGCCTGGCGCAGTTTCGACGAATCGATATTGCCGAACATCGTCTGCTCGGCCTTGTTCTTGCCGTACGACGCGTTGACGTCCCAGTACCAGCGGTTGCCGGCAGCGCCGAATTCACCCTCGAGAGTGGCAACCCCGTAGTACGTGTCGACCGACTGCTCGAAACGGCGGGGCCCGCCTTCGAGGAAGCGCCGGAACACCGCGCCGACGTTATTGTTCGAACCGCCCAGATCGACACCGAACGGATTGAACGGATTGGTCGCGCTGACGACGATGTTGCTGAGGACCGGTGTCAGACCCGACGTCGGGCCGAAGCCGAACGGCAGCGGCGCGGCCTGGTTCTTGGACTTGCGCTGGTTGTAGAGGGTCTTGACCGAAAAATTGATCGCGTCCGACACCTCGTAGCGCAAATTGGCGAAAGCCCCCATACGCTCGAGCGGCACCTGGAGGTAGTTGAACGGCTGGAAATTGAACCGGTCGGACGGACTGCTGAAGGCGCGGAAATCGGCCGGGGTCGGGCGGCGGCCGATGACGGGCGCGATCAGCGTGGCGTTGCCGCCGACGAAGATCGATCCGGTGTAGCGGCCGTTGGGCGTGAAGCTGGAACAGGTCGCCTCACACGCCGTGGTGTAGGGTTCGGGGAATGCCGACAGCGCCCGCGTGCCGGAGAAAACCGGACGCTGGTTGATGTAGCTGCCCCCGACGACGATTTCGAGCGGACCGTCGGTTCCGTTACCCCAGCTCAGCTGATAGTTCTGGGTGACGCCATCGCCCTGCTCGTAACCTCCGATCTGGGCCGACCCCAAGAACCCAGCCTGGCTGCGTTTCGTGATGATGTTGACAACACCCGCGATCGCATCCGAGCCGTAAATAGCCGATGCGCCGTCCTGCAGCACTTCCACCCGCTCGATCGAGCTTTCGGGAATCGAGTTGAGGTCGGTGGAACCCGGCACGCCGCTCGCCGAAGCGCCGTTCACGAAGCGCAGACCGTCCACCAGAACGAGCACGCGCCGCGAGCCGAGATAGCGCAAATCGATCTCGGCCGAGCCGGCACCGACACCGCCGCCGTCGGGAGGATTGCCGAGGTTGCCCGAGTTGTTGAATTTGGAATTGAGCCCGCCACCGGAGCTCGGCAGCCGTTGCAGGACATCGTTGACGGAGTTGAGGCCGGTCTTGGCGATATCATCCTGGTCCACGAACACGACCGGCGCGTCCTGGTCGAGGGGGTCGCGGCGAATGCGCGAACCGGTGACCACAATGGCTTCGCCGCTCTCGGTGGCCGTCGCCGCATCGGCGGGCGGCAGCGTGCTCTGCGCGAAAGCCGGGACAGTGTACGCACCGACGGACAGCGCCGTCGCCGCACAGCCGAGCCGGGCGATCTGCTTATAATAATGTTTCATTGGACCTCTCCCTGCCAATTCAAACTGCGTCGAGAGAGCCACAAAAGATCATACCTGAACAGCCGTCAGCCAAAGCGGTCGCAACAATCGGTGCCGACGTTGCAAATTCGTTACAGTTGCGACGTTCGCTGGTGCGGCCGCCCCGCTTCCCACGCCCCGCCCGGGCCGCTAAGCCCTCGCCCCATGCAGACAGGCGTCCTCATCTCGCTCGGCCTCTACTTTGCGGCCATGCTCGGCATCGGCATCTATGCCTGGCGCAAGACCGCCGCGGACAGCGAGGGGTACCTCCTCGCCGGGCGCGACCTGTCGCCTTCGGTGACGGCGCTTTCGGCGGGAGCCTCCGACATGTCGGGGTGGTTGCTGCTGGGCCTGCCGGGCGCGCTCTATGCGAGCGGGCTGGTCGAGGCGTGGATCGGTATCGGGCTGACCGTGGGCGCGCTCGTCAACTGGATCGTCGTCGCCCCGCGCCTGCGCCGCCAGACCGAGGCGCTGGGCGATGCGCTGACGATCCCCGAGTTCCTCGGCAACCGCTTCCCCGACAAGGCCGCGCTGCTGCGCCTGACGAGCGCGGTGATCGTGGTGGTGTTCTTCACCGTCTACACCGCGGCGGGCATGGTCGGCGGCGGCAAGCTGTTCGTGATGGCGTTCGGCGGCGGCTACATGACCGGCATCTGGATCACCGCCGGGGTGGTGATCGCCTATACCACGATCGGCGGCTTCCTCGCGGTGAGCCTGACCGACTTCGTGCAAGGCGTGATCATGTTCGCCGCGCTCGTCATCATGCCGCTGGTGGTGGTGCTGGGCAGCGGCGTCGACGTGACGGCGGTGCCCCAGGAGGGGTTCCTGAGCCTCACCCACGGGCTGACCGCAGTGGGATGGCTCTCGGCGGTGACGTGGGGGCTCGGCTATTTCGGGCAGCCGCACATCATCGTGCGCTTCATGGCGATCCGCTCGGCCGACGAAATGCCCGTCGCACGCAACATCGCAATGGTGTGGATGGCGGTGTGCCTCGCGGGCGCGGTCAGCGTCGGGCTGGCGGGCCGCGCCTATGTCGAGCAGAACGGGATCGCGCTCGCCGATCCGGAGACGATCTTCATCCTGCTCGCCAATGCACTGTTCCACCCGCTGGTGACGGGCTTCCTCTACGCCGCGCTGCTGGCCGCGATCATGAGCACGATCAGCTCGCAGCTGCTCGTCTCGTCGTCCTCGCTGACCGAGGATTTCTACCGCCTCGTCCTGCGCAAGCAGGCGGGCGAGCGCGAAGCGGTCATGGTCGGGCGTCTGAGCGTGCTGCTGGTGGCGGTCATGGGCATCGCGATCGCCGCCGACCCGGAGAGCGAGGTGCTCGGCCTGGTCGCACACGCGTGGGCCGGCTTCGGCGCGGCGTTCGGGCCGCTGATCGTGCTCGCGCTCACCTGGCCGCGGATGACCGGCGCGGGCGCGGTGGCGGGACTGGTGACGGGCGCGGCGGTGGTGATCGCGTGGATCGCGCTCGGCTTCGACCAGGCGCTCTTCGGCGGGCCGGGGGTCTACGAGATCATTCCGGGCTTTATCGCCGCATGGCTCGCGATCGTGCTGGTGAGCAAAGCGACGGCGACCGCGCCAACCACCGAACCGACCGCATAAACAAATACCCGTCCGGCTGGGTAGGCCGGACGGGATTTGGGTTTGGGTTCGGTTGATCGGGGAGGCCGGATCGGGAGACCAGTGATCCCGCCTCGTAGAAGACCGTTGGGGTATCGGTTTATTTGCACGGACCGTGCCAAACCAAACGAGCCACGCATTTCCGCCGCTTTCGATGGTTAATCGATTTAACCTGACGCGCACCATGTAAGGTTTTCCGACAGGTCGCCCCGCGGAATTCGGTCTTGGCAAGCAACCGGTCCGTCTCCACAGTCCCATGCGATGAGCGACACTCCGCCGAACTCCATCCCCGCCGCCACGGTCATCGTATTCCGCAACGATCCCGATGGGGGCCCGCCGCAGATCCTGATGGTGACGCGGGACCGCGCGATGACGTTCGCCGGCGGCATGGCCGTGTTCCCAGGCGGGCGGGTCGATCCGGAAGACTACGCGCTCGCCGATGTCATCGCGCACGGGCTGGACCGTGCGGAGGCCGCCAACCGCATCGCCGCGGTGCGCGAGACGCTCGAGGAAACCGGCCTCGTCATCGGCATTCGCGAAGCGGTCTCGGCCAGCGATGCGATCGCTGCGCGTAGCCGCCTGCTGGCGGACGGACACCTTTCCGGAACGCTCGAGGCGATGGGCTGGACGCTGGACCTCGCCGCCGTCGTCCCCTTCGCGCGCTGGCACCCACGGAACGAGCGCCTGCCGCGCGTATTCGACACGCGGTTCTACCTCGCCGACCTCGGCACGGGTGCGGTCGATCTCGAGATCGACGGCAGCGAGAACACGCACCTGTTCTGGATCAGCGCCGCGGGTGCGCTGGAAGCGGCCGAGCGCGGCGAGCTGTCGGTCATCTTCCCGACCCGCCGGAACCTCGAACGCCTCGCCCAGTTCGCCTCGTTCGAAGAAGCACGCGCGCAGGCCGAAACGATACCGGTGCGCGAGATCACCCCGTGGGTCGAGGAACGCGGCGGCGATCGCTGGCTGACGATCCCCGGCGACACCGGCTACCCGGTCTGCGAAGAACGCCTCGACCGCGCAATGCGGCAGTAGGCTGGCGCGCCCGGCAGGACTGTCGGCGAAGCATGGGTCGCAACCAACGCCGAAAGCGCAAAGCTGGAGCCTGGCCGGCAGGTCGAAATCTGCCGCCGGACGTAGTGGCTGCGCTGATCGGCCCGGAACTGAGCTAGTTGTCTATCGATCGCTCCAGCCGCCGCAGTCCGCGTAACCAATGCGGCGCGCCCTGCGACTGATCGGGATATTCGTACTCGTCGGGAGGTTGGGTGGTGACCGTCGCGGTCTGATCGTTGAGACCGATATCCGCAGCGGTTTCATCATCCAAAGCTGAGTCGAACGCGACACCGCATGAAAGGGTGTCCACACGAAGAACCCTGCCGGTTACGACCCGCCCACTACCAAGATCGATATGGCATGTCGTTCCGACCTGAACCGGGACCCAATGCTTGAATGCGAGCCTGCAACCCGTTGTCGATAGGTCGCGAATTACGGCTTTTTCCGGAGTGGCTGGGACGCGACAGATCGTCGCGATCTGAGTTCGCGTGCGGTCATTGCTCCGGCGCTCCATACCACGCTCCTGCACAATAGATGGCCGGAGCTACCACTGTTGCGTTAAACACGAGTTATCGAGATTGATCTGCAACCAGACGGTGGTGACGGGCACGACACTGATCTATTGGCGCGCCCGGCAGGACTCGAACCTGCAACTCCAAGCTTAGAAGGCTCGTGCTCTATCCAGTTGAACTACGGGCGCGCGCTGGCCGCGCATAGCGTGCTTTTCCCGCCGCACAAATCGCGATAACCGGTTCTCATGGGGGTTTCCGGGGCCATGGGGGATTTCGGCGCATGAGCGATATCGCACGGATCGAGGGGGACGCCGCTGCGCCGCGGCATTTCCGGTATTACGACCTCGTCATGGCGGCGTTCGTCGCCATCCTGCTGCTGTCGAACGTGATCGGCGCGTCGAAGCCGAGCTTCGTGACGCTGCCGGGCGGGACCGAATGGTCGTTCGGCGCGGGCGTGCTGTTCTTCCCGATCAGCTACATCATCGGCGACGTGCTGACCGAGGTGTACGGCTATGCCCGCGCGCGGCGGGTGATCTGGACCGGGTTCGCCGCGCTCGCCTTCATGGCGTTCATGGCGTGGGTGGTGGTCAGGTTGCCGCCCGCCGCGGGATGGCCGGGGCAGGAAGCGTACGAGTTCGTGTTCGGCAATTCGTGGCGGATCGTGCTCGCCTCGATGACCGCGTTCTGGGCGGGCGAGTTTGCCAACAGCTTCGTGCTCGCCAAGCTCAAGGTCTGGACCGAGGGGCGGCACCTGTGGCTGCGGACGATCGGGTCGACCTTCGTGGGACAGGGGCTCGACAGCCTGATCTTCTACCCGCTGGCGTTCTACGGCATCGCCGGGTGGCCGCCCGAGCAGCTGATGCAGGTCGTCCTGTCGCAGTGGGCGATCAAGACCGCGTGGGAAGTGGTGCTGACGCCGGTGACCTATGCCGTGGTCGGCTTCCTCAAGCGGCGCGAAGGGGTCGAGGTGTTCGACCATGCGACCAACTTCTCGCCCTTCGGCAAGGCGGCCTGAACCGCCGAACCGTCAGACGAGGCTGGCGCTCTCCGCGATCGCGGTGATGCCGCGCTTGCCGTTCTCGCGGCCGAGTTGGACGATCACGTCGATCACCCCTGCGGCATAGGCGATCGTGTCGCTGCGGGTGAGGCCGATGCCCGTCTGCATCACCATCAACGACAACTGTTCGAGCGCGCCGCGCAAGGAATTGGCGTGGATGGTCGAGAAGCTGCCCGGGTGGCCGGTGTTGATCGCGCGCAGGAAGCTGACGCTCTCCGCGCCGCGCAATTCGCCGAGCACGATCCGGTCGGGTCGCAACCGCAATGCCGCCTGCAGCAGTTCGTTGGCGGTCACCTTCGCTTCGCCCAGTTCGCCCTTCACCGCGACGAGGCCGACGCCGTTCTCGCCCGGCAGGCGGAGTTCGGGGGTGTCCTCGACCAGGATGACGCGCTCGCCCTTGGGGATTTCTCCCAGCATGGCGTTGAGGAAGGTCGTCTTGCCGGTGCTGGTGCCACCCGAAATCAGGATCGTGCGGCGCTGGCGGATCGCCTCGCGCAGGAAGGCGATCGGCTGCGCCTGCGCATCGGGCATGTCGGGGCGATGCTCGCCGCCGAGCGGACCCGAGTCGTAGGCGTCGAGCGGCAGGTCGAGGCGGCGGTGGCGGCGGATGGCCATCGCCCAGTGCCGCCGCGCGGCGGGCGGGCCGCAGAACTGGACGCGCGCGCCGTCGGGCAAAGTCGCGCCGAGCAGCGGGTGTTCGCGGTTGATGCCCTGGTGGCTGACGCGCGCGACCTGTTCGGCCAGTCGTTGGACGAGACGGTCGTCGATCTCGGGCGCCTCGATCCGCTGCATCCCGGGATGCGCGGCATCCTCGATCCACACCTCGCCGGGGCGGTTGACGAGGATCTCGGTGATCGTGTCGACGTCGAGCCAGCGCTGGAACGGCGCGAGGTAGGCGTCGAGATAGACGCTGCGCTCGCCGCCGGCTCCGGTCGGCAGAGGGTGGACGTCGGCCATTCGGCTTACTTGACCGCCGAGAAGTCCAGGTCGCGCGCGGTGAACACGCGGATCGGCTCGCCCGCGCGCACGCGCACGGTGGGACCGATCTGGCCGTCCTGCTGCGCCGCGGTCTGCGCCGCGCTGGCGCCGCCGCCGAGGATCACCGACGCGCCGCCGGTGGCGAGCCCGCCGATCACCGACAGCAGCATCGAGGAGCCGAAGCGCTTGAAGAAGTGGCTGTTGACCTGGCCTGCAAGTCCCGTCGTGCCGTCGAAGCCGACCGCGGGCGAAGCGAGGTTGACCGAGGCACCATCGGGCCGGATCAGCCGCGTCCAGATCACGTAGGCGCGCTTCTGCCCGCCCTGCAGGCCCGACTGGTACTGGCCGATCAGGCGGCTGGAGCGCGGGACGAGCACGCGGGTGCCGTCGAAGCTGCGCACGTCCTGGCTCACCACCGCGCGCACGAAGCCGGGCACGTCGGTGTTGATCGCGGTCTCGAGCACGGCGGGGATCAGCGTGCCTTGCGTGACCGTGGTCTGCGGATTGACCATCGCGCTCGCCCGCGCCGGAGCGCCGCCGACGCCGCCGACCTTGCTCGCGAAATCGCTCGCGTTGCCCGCGCCGGTCGCGGCCTCGCCCGGCTGTCCCGGAGCGGCCTGGCCGAGCCCGCCGCCGATATTGCCCGCGTCGAACACGACGGTGGGATTGGCATAGGGATTGGCTCGCGGGCCGACCGCCTGGGTCGGCATCGAGGCGAGGACCGGCTGCGGCGCGGGGTCGGCGCGCGGTACGCCCGGTGCGGGCTGCACCGGAACCGGCGCCACGTTGGTCACGGCCTGCGGCGGCACCGCGGGCGCCTGCTGGACCGCCTGCGGATTGCCCACGCCTTCGCGCTGCTGGGTGCGCGCGGAGTTCATGCTCCACAACGTGATCGCGCCGATCAGGCCGATGAAGGCGACCCCGGCGGCAAGGCCGAGACCGTCGGACTTGCCCTTGCGCTGGGTGACCGCGGGAAAGGCGTTGCGGCTGGCGAGATCGATGATCTCGGCGCTTTCGCCTTCGCGCGGGTCGTGGTCGTTGGCGGTGTGGTTGCCCGCATTCTTGGCGGGTAGGCGCATGGCGAGACGCATTATCGGTGCTCCCCTGGAACGGTCATGTCGGAACGGGCGAGCGAGGCCTGCGGACTGGCGGGCGTCACGGTGGGCCGGACGGGCCCGGCGTTGAGCAGCGTGGCGGCCTGCTTGCCCGAACGCAGCACGATCTCGCGCGGGACGCCGTCGACCACAATCACGTCGCCGCGCACGGTGAAGTTGACTGGCCCCTCGGTGCCCTTCTCGTCCTTGATCAGGATCGCCGGGACCGGGCTGCCCGCGGGCCAGGCAAGGAATGTCGCGCTGCCGTCGTCATAGGTGCGCGCGGGCAGCAGCTTGCGATCGCCGGTGCCGTTCCACGCGAAGTTGAGTTCGGCCGGATCGGTGACCACGGGCGGGCTTTCCGCCGCGGCGAGTTCCTCGGCGGTCGGCGCGCCGGGACCCGCCATCGCGGGCGTCGCGGCCTTGGGCTCCTCGGGATAGGTGAATTTCAGGACGTAGAGCGGCTTCGCCGAACCCGATGCGACGAGGTCGAACAGGTAGGTCCGGCGGTCGGTGACCACGGTCATGTTGGTCGACGCGGTCGCGGCGAGTGGCTTCACGAACAGCAGGTTCGCGCGCTTGTTCGGGGTGACCTGCCACGCCTCGCTGTCGCCGATGGCGACGTTCTCGATATGCTCGTCCTCGGCGAACTGGATCGTCGCCTGGACTTTGGTCTTGCCCTCGATGCGGACGACCTTGCCCGCGTCGTAGAACTTCTCGACGATGCGGGTGTCCTGCGCGGACACGGCGGCCGAGGTGACCATGAGGGCGAGCACGAGGCTGGCGCGGATCATTTCATCTTCTCCGATAAACGCGGCGGCGGAGCGCGGAAGCGGCTGCCGATCCCCCGTGCGCGCGTCGAACCCGGCATGGCGGCACTTGCCTGACCGGGGGCTGAAGCGACGGTGTTGGTGATCACCCGCGTATTGCGGCCACCGCCCGCACCCGCCATTCCGGCGTCGTTCGCGGCGGGCGCGGTGGCAAAGGCGGCGACGGGAATGCGCCGGTCGCTCGCGGGCGAGGAAGCGGCGGAGGCCGCATTGGCGGTCGCGGCGGGAACCACCGTGGTCGCGGCCACCGTCGAGGTGCCCCCCTCGCTGCGCTCGCCCTTCTCGGGCACCAGGCCGAACACGCGCCAGCCGGCGACCATCGTCCCGGCGACCTTGAGCACCAGCACCATCAGCGCCATGTGCACCGCGCCGACGACGAAGAAGCCCATCGCCGCCTGCGGATCGACCTGCCCTGGCGTCGCCACCAGCGCCGACAGGATCGGCACCGCGAGTTCGAGCATCACGCTGCCGCCGAGCACCGCGAACAGCGGCACCAGCGCGAGCATGACCAGCCCCTTGAGCCAGCCGGTGAACAGGCCGCGCGTGCCGTTGAACAGCGCCATGACGACGAAGATCGGCCCGATCGCGACGAGCACCGCAAGCGCGATGCGCGCGGTCACCAGCACGCCCACGGTGCCAAGCAGGAGGAGCATCGCGCCGAGCCACATCATCCCCTCGGGCGAGAACGCACCGATGTTCTTGTTCTCCGCGGTGGGCGGAGAGGCCTGCTGCAACGCTTGGAACACCACGTCGATCTTCTGCGCGAAGACCTGCGTCGCGCTTTCCCGCGCGCTGCCGGTAATCACCCCGGCGATCCAGTCGGGTCCGCCGACCGCCAGGTTCCAGACCAGCGTGCTGTATGCGATCCAGCTCGTCACCAGCGTGAGCACGAGGCCGATCGTCATCATGCGCGGAGTGACCGAGCGCACCGACAGGCTCGCGCGGCCGAGCATCAGGTTGATCCCGAACCACGCGATGACCAGCGTGAGCAGGATGGTGAGGACGGTGACCATCGCCCCGCCTGGGGCGAACAGGCGCCCGAACGATGCGGCCATCGCCTCGTTCGCAACGCAGTCGACCGCCTGCAGCGCCGCGGCGACGCCGTTGCCGACTCCCTGCGTGACCTGGTCGCAGGCGGCACTCATTCGGCAGCGAGGCGGAAGGGCACGACGGCCTCCCCACCTTCCTCGATAGTCGTACCGCCGGGCCAGCCGTGGCCGGTGAGCGCGGGGAACCAGTCGGCGGGATTGTCGCCCACCGCCTCGCGCAGCAGGTCGAGGCGGCGCACGGTGCTCTCGCGGCCCGAAAGCACAGCGAGCACTTCGGGCGCGCCCGAGAGGTCGAGCCGCACGACGACGCTCGCATCGGGCTGGCGAATCAGGAACGCGCGGCTGTGCGCGGGCAGGCTGCGGATCAGCGCAAGCTCGTGCGTGGTGAGGCCGAACCCGTCGCAGTAGTCCTCGGACCGAGCGCGAGCGTTGGGCATGAACACCATCGTCGCGGTCTGTTCGACCAGCGCGGTGGCGATGCGGCTTTCGAGCGCATCGCGGGCCGACTGCGTGGCGAACCCGACCAGCGCGTTGCGTTTCCGCAGGGTCTTGAGCCAATCGCGGATGCGCGCGGCGAACACCTCGTCGTCGAGCGCCTTCCAGCCCTCGTCGATCAGGATCATCGTCGGCTTGCCGTCGAGCCGCTCCTCGATGCGGTGGAACAAGTACATCATCGTCGGCGTGCGCAGCCGCGGGTTTTCGAGCAGCGCGGTCATGTCGAAGCCGAGCACCCGCTGCGTGAGGTCGAGCTGGTCGCGCTCGTTGTCGAACAGCCACGAGTTCTCGCCACCCGCAATCCACGCGCTCAGCCGGTCGGCAAGGTCGCCCGGCTGCGGACGCTTGGCACCCGACAGCAGTTCGCGGAAGTGGCGCAGGCGGCGCAGCGAAGCGTCGTTGGCGTAGGCCGCGTCGACCGCGCCCGCGATCGTCGCCAGTTCCTCAGGGCCCTCTGCCTTGAGCAGCACGCCGAGCCAGTCGCGCAGGAACGCGCGGTTGCCGGGGCTGTCGGGCAGCGCCAGCGGGTTGAAGCCGGTCGGCTCGCCGCTGGCGATCCGGTCGTAGCGCCCGCCTATGCCGCGGATGAACAGCTCCGCGCCGCGGTCCTTGTCGAACAGGATCGTGCGGGGGCTGAACTTCTGCGCCTGCGCGGCGAGGAAATTCATCACCACCGTCTTGCCCGAACCCGACGGGCCGATAACGGTGAAGTTGCCGAGGTCGCCGGTATGGAAATTGAAGAAGAAGGGCGTCTGGCTGGTGGTCTGCAGCAGCGTCACCGCGTCGCCCCAGTGGTTGCCCTCGGCCTGGCCGAGCGCCATGCCGTGCAGGCTGCCGAAGCTCGCCATGTTGGCGCTTGAGATCATCGCGCGGCGGGCGATGTAGGCTTCGTTGCCCGGGAACTGCGACCAGAACGCGGGTTCGAGGTTGGTATCCTCGCGCACCACGATGGCGCCGGTATCGGCGAGCGCGGCGGCGCACGAGGCGGTCGCCTCGTCGAGGTCGGCGAGGCTGCGCTCGCGCACCAGAACCGTCAGGTGATGGTCGCCGAAGCCCACCGCGCCGTTGCCCAGCGCGTCACGCGCGGCGAGCATGTCGTGCCGCTCGGCCATCGCTTCCTCGTCGGCCGACTTGAGACGTCGAATCGCGAGGTCCATCCGCTCGCGCGCGGTGGTGCGCTCGGACGGGGCATAGCTTTCGCTGACGACCATCTCGTAGGGCTGGCGCAGTAGTGCATCGAGCAGGCCCGGGCTGGTCGCCTCGGGGTAATCCTTGAGGCTGAGGATCGCGGCGAAGTCCGGCTCGCCGCTCCCGCGCAGTTCCATCGCGTCGAGCCCGAAGCTCGCCCGGCGATAGGGGAGCATCTGGCCGATGTCGGTCTCGTCCGCCGGACGGCGCACGGGGCGCATCTCGCCGTTGTAGAGCGCGGAGAGGAGCTCGAGGATCTCGTTGTTGGTCGCGCCACTCGGCCCGGTGTAATCGCCCAGCAGTGCCGCGCCGTAGGCCTGCAGCGAAGCGACGAGGCCGGTTGCCGCCGCCTTCAGCGCGCGCACGTCCTTGGGGTCGGCGTCGATATCGCGCTGACCTTTACGGCTCCACAGCTTGGCGGCCTTTTCCGCGAGCCCCGCCTTGCCCCGCGCAGGACGCCGGATGAGCGTGACGAACTGGTCGTTGACGAACAGCGAGCCGCTGCCGAGCCGCTCCTTCCAGCGGCGGTCGATGTGCGCCGACAGGGCATCGGGAAACTCGGCCTCGATCTCGATCTGTACCCGCCGCCGGACGACGTGGTGGTACATCACGAACCGCGCATCGAGCGTGGAGCGCAGCATCACCTCGCGCGTGGCGGCATGGTGGTTGAGCGCGTCGGAATCCTCGGTCTCGAACAGCAGCCCGGGCACCTGCAGCGCCATCAGCACGCTGCCGTCGCGCAGCAGCGCGGTGTTGCCGTCGATCAGGCGCGCATAGGGCAGCCGGTCGCCCGCGCGCGCTTCTTTCGCGCTCCACGCGGCGGCCCCGAGCCACTTAGTCATGCCATTTGCTCATGTCGCCGTCTCCTTCTCGTCAGGCGGCGTAGCTGTTGCAGCCCCAGCGCTTCCAGTTGGGTACGCGGGGACACTTGCTGACCTTGGTCAGCCACAGGTCGAAAATGCGCGGTTCGCGCAGGCAGGCGAAATAGCCGACGGCGTGCAGCACGATCGGGATCGGCACGATCCAGAAGCTCTTGAAGATCAGGAACAGTTCGGACGACACGAACAGCCACACGATGATGAAATAGTTCAGCGTCACCCCGGCGAACATCTGCGGTCGGGTCAGCGCGCGATGGACGGGATGGCGGACCAGTTCCATCGCCTCAGGCTCCCGCCGCCGCGCCCTGGATGCCGGCGACGATGCTCGCGGCGCCGAACAGGATGAACACGCCGATGATCACGGTCGCGCCGAAGCGCCAGTTGAGGCGGCCGGTCAGCATCATGAAGCCGATCGCGGCCACCGCCATTACCGCGATCGCGGTGGCGACGTTGCCCAGCAGCGTCCCCTGCAGCCAGCCCAGCGCGGCGACGATCGGGCCGGAACCGGCGGGATCGGCCTGCGCGAACGCGGCGCTCGGCGAAGCGAGCAGGGCAATCGGAAACAGGTGAATCAAGCGCTTCATCGAACTACTTTTTCTCTCGTGAATGATCTGACAGCCGGCCCATGATCGCGGCCACGTATCCTTGCGTTTCGCGGATGCGCGGGATGCCGCCCGCGGCGATAACACGCCCCGGTCCGGCATTGTAGGCCGCAAGCGCCTTTTCGATATTGCCGTCGAAGCGGTCCATCTGCTCGCGCAGATAGCGCGCCCCGCCTTCCAGGTTGGCGAACGGATCGTCGGGGTTCACGCCCAGATAGCGCGCGGTGCCCGGCATCAGCTGGGCCAGGCCGCGCGCACCGACCGGCGAGCGGGCGGCGGCGTTCCAGCGGCTTTCCTGCCAGACCAGCGCCTCGATCAGCGTGGGCGAGAGGTCGAACCGCTGGGCAAGCTCGGCCACCTTGGCGGCGTAGAGCCCGGGCACCACGCCCGCCTGCATCGCCGCATCGGCGATCGCGTACGGCGGCACGGCAAGATCGGCCGACAGCTCGACCAGTTCGGCATCGGCAAGCAGGTCTTCGGCAGGGGCAGATGCGGGCGCAATCGCCCGCGCGCCGGAAATCCAGCGCGGACCGGCGGGTCCGATCTCCATCACGTCGGCGTGTGCGGGTGCCGCGGCGCCGATCAGCGCCAACGCGGTCAAACCACCCATCCGGCCAAGAATCACTGCGACAAACCCTCCGTCCAGAGGCCCGTGCCTACACTAAGTGACAGCGGAGTGACAGATTCCTGAACCGGGATCGGCAAATGATCGGATAACCATCGGCCCGCCGGATGGTCCGACGGGCCGGTAAGGCTGCTTCGAGTTCGCTGTTTGTTATGTGCGACCGGTCAGCGGCGCGCGGTGCGCACCGAGCCCGCATTCCGAAGGGCGCCGCTGTCGAGCGCGGCAAGAGCCTTGAGCGCGAGCGTGCGGCTGTCGACCCACGCCCCGCCGGCAGTTTCCAGTTCGTAGCGCTGGGTCATCGAAGCGGCGCGTGCGAACAGGCGGCGCGCTTCCGCCTCGTCACCCTGGCGGGCGTGGGCGATACCGAGATTGATGAGGCCCGCCGGGTGCCCGTCCCCTTCGGCACCTGTCGCGTCCATCTGCGCGATCGCCGCTGCGTTCCTGCCGCTGCGAAGATCGTCGTAAGCCACGTCGACCTGCTCGACCTGCGGAACGGGTGCGATCACGAGGATCGAAGCGGCAAGGATCAACGACATCTTTCTCTCCCCGGCTCGGATGGCCTGTGCGAGTATAATCCGCTTCGCGCGAACGAAATGCAACAGAACTGAAACATTGTCATGGAGTTGTAACATTGGCGCGCCGACGGGCCGATCGAGCGATTCCTTCGGAGGACGACCGCCGTTCCCTTTACTTGCGACGATAATGTATAGTTTACGTCATAATTCAGTCATGTTTGAATCACGACGAAACTGCAAACAAACTGTCACCTCCCCCGACTAGTTGCCGAGTCGCGGCGACCAAGTCTCGCCAGTTTCCGCGACATGAGGGGAATTCAATCGTGAAGAAGTTTCAGGGTCTGGTTCTTGCCGGATGCAGTGCGCTCGCTCTCGCTGGCTGCGGTGCCGACGATGTCGTCGCACCCGGCGGCCCGATCATCGTGAACCCGGCGCCGACGCCGACCCCCACCCCGACGAGCATTCCGGGCGGCTCCGTAACCGCTGCCGCATCGTGCACCCCCGGCACCACCGACGGCGGCACGGTCGCCCTTCAGAACGGCCGCGGCACGATCCGCAACTGCGTCGTCCCGACCCAGATCAGCGGCACCCTGACGCTGGGCGGACGCCGCGCCGACGGCATCATGTACTCGATCAGCGGCCGCACCGACGTGGGCCGCGACATCGACCTGACCGGCGGCGCCGCCGCCACGCTGAACGTGCTGCCGGGCGTGACCGTGTTCGCCGCCACGCGCGAAACGACGCTGGTCGTCAACCGCGGTTCGCGCCTCAACGCCGACGGCACGCAGGCCCAGCCGATCATCTTCACCGCGCTCGCCAACCTCACCGGCTCGGGCATGACCGAGGCGACCGACAACCTGTGGGGCGGCCTCATCATCAACGGCCGCGCGCCGGTGTCCGACTGCGACCCGACCGTGTCCACCTCCACTACCGGCGGCGCCGCGGGCTGCTGGCGCAAGGCCGAGGGCGTGTCGCAGGACACGCTGTTCGGCGGCAACGTCTCGAACGACAGCTCGGGCACCCTGCGCTACGTCCAGGTGAACTTCACCGGCGTCGGTTCGGGCGGCAGCGAGATCCAGGGCATCACCACCGGCGGCGTCGGTTCGGGCACCGTGATGAGCTACCTGCAGATCCACAACAGCCTCGACGACGGTATCGAATCGTTCGGCGGCACGCAGAACATGGATCACCTGGTGATGACCGGCATCGCCGACGATTCGCTCGACACCGACAACGGCTACATCGGGGCGGTCCAGTTCCTGTTCGCCGCGCGCCGCGCCAACGGCACCGTGGGCGACACGATCGGCGGCCAGAACATGCTCGAGATCGACAGCTCGGCGGCCAACGACGCCGCGCCGCGCCAGTACCTCAAGCTCGCCAACTTCACGCTGCTCCAGACCACGCCCAACGAGCCGGCGATCCGCCTGCGCGGCGGTGCGGACGTCGACTTCGTGAACGGCGTGGTCGTTGCCCGGGTGGGCGGCGCGCAGGGCTGCCTCGACGTCGACAACGGCGAGACGGTACAGGCGGCCGGCACCTACAACGGCACCCCCGATCGCGGTCCGCCGCGGTTCCTTTCGGTGGTGTTCGACTGCCAGGTGCTGATCGATGCCGACAGCGACACGTTCGAGGATACATCGCTGAACAACGCGGCCAACTCCAACGTCAACCGCGCCTTCACCAACACGCTCCAGTTCCTCACCGGATCGACCGTGGGCCGGGTGGCTAACGGGGCGAACGAGGCCGCTGTCGTCGCCGCGTCGAACCTCGGTTCGATCAGCAGCTACTTCACGCAGGTCAACTACATCGGCGCGTTCAGCGGGCCGAGCGACACCTGGACGCGCGACTGGACCTGCAACAGCGACGTCGCCGACCTGCGCGGCGCGCTCGCCTGCATCGACATCCGCGTCTTCTGATCAATGCCTTGCGGACGGGGAGGCTGCGCGACGGGCGCGGCCTCCCCGTCCAGCTATCCGGGGGAACCCACAATGCGCCGCCTGCGACCCTTCGCCGCCGTTCTCCTCGCGGGGACCGGCCTTGCCGCCGCGCCTGCCTTCGCGCAGGCCGAGCCCCAGCCCCTGCCGACCGCCGGCGAACAGGTTGCCGAACCGGCCCCTGAACCGGCCGAGGCGGATGCCCAGGTCGAGGAAGAGGTCGAGGTCTCCGCCCCCGGTTCCGAGGGCGCCGAGATCGTCGTCACCGGCCGCTTCATTCCCGAGCCCGTGCGCAACACCGCGCAGGTGGTCTCGGTCATCTCCGCCGCCGAGATCGCCCGCACGGGCGACGGCGACATTGCGGGCGCGCTGGTCCGCGTGACCGGCCTGTCGGTCAACACCAACGGCTTCGTCTACGTCCGCGGCCTCGGCGACCGGTACAGCCTCGCGCTGCTCAACGGCCTCGCGCTGCCCTCGCCCGAGCCGCTGCGCCGCGTGGTGCCGCTCGACATCTTCCCGACCAGCATCGTCTCGAGCGCGGTCGTGCAGAAGAGCTATTCGGTGAACTATCCCGGCGAATACGGCGGCGGCGCGATCAACCTTACCACCGCCTCGCTGCCCGACGAAAGCTACCTGACGCTCGGCGTCGGCCTCAGCGGCGACAGCGAGACGACCGCCCAGCTCGGCTACACCTATTACGGCAGCAAGCGCGACCTGTTCGGCTTCGACGACGGCACCCGCGACCTGCCCGCCGCCCTGCGCGACAACGCCGGCGGCCTTGTCGATGCGGGCGTGCTCGAGAACGAGGACACGTTGATCCTTCAGCGCAACCGCCAGGTTCCCGCCAACTTCAGCGCCTCGCTCGCCGCGGGGTACGGCGCCGACTTCGGCGACACCCGCTTCGGCACAATCGCTTCGGCGAGCTTCTCGAACGGCTGGAAGACGCGCGGCGCGACCCAGCAGACCGCCACCGCCGGATCGCTGTTCAACAGCAGCTACGGCGTGCGGACCGAGAACAAGATCCAGGGCAGCGGCCTTCTCGCGCTCGGCCTCGACCTGCCGCAGGGGCACAAGATCCGCCTCACCAACGTGTTCATCCGCGACACCTCGAAGGTCGCGCGGGTGCGCGGCGCGTTCGAGAATATCCAGACGCCGTTCACCGATCTGGAGGACGACCGCCTGACCGGCCCCTACGATTCACTCAACTACGAAAGCAGCTACGTCCAGCGACAGCTGCTGACCTCGCAGGCGGTCGGCGAGTTCGAGTTCGGCGCGGTCGAGCTCGACCTGCGCGGCAGTTATTCGAAATCCGACCGCGATTCGCCGTACGAGCGCACGACGCAGTACCGCTACGTCGGCTCGACGGGCGGCTATGCTGTGCGGCTCGGCGCGCCGACGGGCGTGATCTTCAGCGCGCTCGACGAGACGGTCTGGGCGGGCGGCGCGGACCTCGCCTACGACCTCACCGGCCTCGTCAACGGCAAGCTGTCGGCGGGCTACGCCTACAGCGACACCGGGCGCACGTTCCAGAGCCTCAACTTCGTCTACGACGACGGCGGGGCGCCGATCACCGGCACCGGCCAGTCATACCTGCCGATCTACTCGCTTCTCACGCAGGAGCTGATCGACTTCGAGGACATCAGCCTGCGCCAGGTCAACCGCGCGTTCGGCCAGGCGCAGTACAGCGGCGACCTGACCGTGCACGGCGCCTATGTTCGCGCCGACGTCGAGGTCGCGACCGGGATGCGGCTGGAAGCGGGCGTCCGCTACGAGGACGCCAGGCAGCTTCTCACCCTGCCCGATCTCTACGGCAACAACCCGGCGGGTGCCGGCACATCGGCGGTCATCGCCAAGGAGAATGCCTACTGGCTGCCCGCTGCGACGATGACGTGGAATTTCGCCGAGGACTTCCAGTTCCGCCTGCACGGATCGAAGACGATCGCCCGCCCGCAGTTCCGCGAACTGGGCACGATCCCGGTGCTCGACGTCGAATCCGACCGCCTGCTCGCGGGCAACCCATTCCTGACCGATAGCACCCTGTGGAACGCCGAAGGCCGCGTGGAATGGTATCCCGGCCGCGGCGAGCGCGTGTCGCTCGCCGGCTTCTTCAAGTCGCTCGACAAGCCGATCGAGACGATCGCCACGATCGACGCGGCGGGGACGCTGCAGGTGACCAACGCCAACGCGCCCAAGGCGACGCTCTACGGCATCGAGGCGGAAGTGGTGAAGTACGTCGGTCTTGAAGGCCTCGGCGACGGCTTCGCGCCGTTCCGCCTGGCGCTGTCGGCCAACTACACCTGGAGCAAGTCCAAGCTGAAGGTCGGCGCGGACGACACCACGGTGCTGTTCCCCGGCAACATCGACAGCCCGCTGATCGCGCCCGCTTCGCAGGTGTTCACCGACGGCAGCCCGCTGACCGGCCAGTCCGAGCATCTCGCCAACTTCCAGTTCGGCATCGAGAACACCGACCGGCTGGAACAGCTCACGTTCCTGCTGACCTACGCCAGCGAGCGCGTGACATCGCGCGGTGCCAACACCGGCGGCGTGCTC
Organism: Tsuneonella sp. HG094; assembly: GCF_053819285.1. Lineage (NCBI taxonomy): Bacteria > Pseudomonadati > Pseudomonadota > Alphaproteobacteria > Sphingomonadales > Erythrobacteraceae > Tsuneonella > Tsuneonella sp. HG094. Next base: position 226,294 of record NZ_JBSORA010000001.1, on the reverse strand, counting down.
GATCCCGACATCATCGAAAAGCCCGGCTTCAACCTCGACATCGTCGCGCGGCAGGGCTTCGAATGGCCCGGCTTCGGCGAGCTGGAGCTGAAGGTCGAGGCGCGCAACGTGCTGGGCACCGACCATGTCGAATACCAAGACTACGGCACCGGCCGCGCGGCGATCAACAACTACGCGATCGGCCGCACGCTCGCCGGATCGCTCAGCGTCAAGTTCTAGGGAATTTGCGTCCCTCCCTGCCTGCGGGGCCGCTTCATTCGAGGAGCGGCCCCGTTTTTTGTCGGCAGGTCAGGGAAGGTCGAGCACGTAGCCCAATGAGCGCACGGTGCGCAGCGGGTTGCCCGCCCCCGCACCTTTGAGCGCGCGGCGCAACCGGCCGATCCACACGTCGACCGTGCGCGCGTCGATGGCCGGTTCCTGCTTGCCGAGCCCGGCGATGAGCTGTTCGCGGGTCAGCACCCGGTTGGGGTTCTCGGCGAAGAACAGCAACAGGCGGAATTCGTTGGGCGGCAGCGGCACGGGCTTGCCCGCCCAGCGCGCCTGCAAGGCGGACAGGTCGACGGTCAGCTCGCCCACCTCGAACCGCTGGCCGATGGTGCGCTGCTGCTGGTGCGGATCGACCGCGATCACCCGGTCGAGCACGCGCGTGCGGTCGATCGGGCCGAGCATGTAGTCGTCCGCCCCGGCCTTCAGCGCGCGGCGGCGATCCTCGGGGTCGTCGGCCTCCAGCACCATCGTGATATGCGCTTCGCTGGTCCGCGGGTCGGAGCGCAGGCGGCGGCACATCTCGAGCCCCGCAAGGTCATCGAGCACCCAGTCGACGAAGGCCCACACGGGCCCTTCGACCAGCCGCTGCGGACCTTCCGCCCCGATCTTCGCGAACGTGTAGCGCCGCCCCGCGTGGATGAAATCGTCCATCCGCTCTGCAGTGCTGTCGGTGAGGAAAATATTGACCACGTCCATCCATGCCCCCGGCCTGAAAGCATGGATTGGCCGCTGGATGTGACGGGCGCGTGACTATGATGACGGTGCGGCGATTTCCTTTGCCGGCGCACGCAACTGGCGGTTGTAGAACCAGCCGATGCCGATGAGGCTGAAGCCCAGCGCCATGAACGATGCGATCCGCGCAAGCCCCTCCAGCCCGGCCGCGTCGACGAGGAACACCTTGAGCACCGCGACGACCATCGCCGCGAGCGAGCCGATCCGCCAGGTGCGGCTGCCGGTCCGCGTACCCCACAGCAGGAACCCGATCGCCAGCAGGATGCCCATGAGCGAACGCAGGAGGTCCTCGGTCGGCGAGACTGGCACCGAGCCGAGCCACGATCCCGCGAACGCCTGCCGGAGCTGCGACATCGCGAACAGCGCGATGACGACCATCGTCGCGGCGTCGATCGCCCAGCGCAGGTACGACGACTCGGCAGGCAGCCATCGGCGCAGGAGCACCAGCGCGGCGATTCCGGCGGCGTAGGCGGGCACCAGCGCATTCGCGAGCGGCAGCGCACCGACGAGCTGGTGCGCCCACAGCGGATTGTGGAGGCCGATCGCGAACCACGCGAAGTGCGCCAGCGACGCGAGCGCGAGGATGACGGCGGCACGGGTCGACCCGCGAGCATGTGCGATCCATGCGCCGCCGAGCAGCAGCGCTTCCCAGACCGCGCGCTGAATCACCCCGGTCGCTGCGAAATCACCGCCCGCCACGCCCGCGAAGGCGTGGCGATACGCGACGTGCGCGGCGATCGTAAGCGTAGTGAGCGCGATCGCGGCCACGATCCGCGCACCGATGACCGATCCCGGTCGTGCCAGGACGAACCAGCCTGCCGCCGCCACTCCCAGCGGCAGCAGCAGCTTGCCCGTCTCGGTCACGGTCGGCAGCGCGGCGGCGAGGATCGGCGTTCCGACGAGGCCCGTCAGCGTGGCCTCCAGCCAGATCGCAACGGGAGAGGATGCCCACGCCGCGGCAATTGCGACGAGCATGGCGAGCGCTCCCACAAGGCTCCGCGACCGCCAGGCGGCCGCCACCGCCACGAGCGCGGCGACCCACGCGAGCCACGCGTCGGTTGCCACTTGCGCAAGCGCATCGTACGCGACCAGCACCGCGACCGCCTGCGCAGCCCACGCCCAGCGGACATCGCCTCCGGTGCGGCGCGACAGCCATGCGGCCCCCGCTGCCACGCAGGCCAGCCCCGCAAGGCCCAGCGCGAGGAGCGGCTCCGGGCCGCCGGTCGCGCTTTCGGAAAAGTGCATGTGGCTGGTCGCCGCCAGCCCCAGCGCGACGCCGCTTGCCTGCCCGACGTCGAGCAGGCGGCCGTGACCGCGCGCAAGCTGCGCCAGGGGCACCCCTGCAAACAGCGCCGCGATGCCGAATGCGACCGCGGCGAACATCGCCGAGGCCGGAGTCGGCCAGAACGCGGTCAGACCCACCGCGACCACCGCCGCAACCGCATTGCCCTCTCGCATGGCCGGCTCGCGCCAGCCGAACCACGCGAGCGCCGCGCCGAGCAGCAGGTAGAGTCCCCATTCGAGCCCGCCGAACCCGCCCTGCTGGACCAGTGCCGCAAGCTGGAGTGCGGCAAGCCCGGCGGCCGCCATCCGCACCCAGCGGTGCGTGGCCATGCCGCCACCCGCCAGCGCGGGAACGATGCCGCCGAGCAGCACGAGGTACGCGCCGAGAACGGCCACGTCGGGCGTGCCCGACGGACCGTTCGCGATCAGCAGTGCGCCCCAGCCGAGCCCTCCCGCGAGCGAAGCGATGGCGAGCCATGAGCGGTCCTGCCTACGGCCGGTGAAGGCGAGGCCCGCGGTGACCAGCGCGAGGTAGAGCGTGAGCAGCGGCAGGTTCGCCTCGTCGCCGCCGACCAGCGCCGGGGCCGCGAAGCCGCCTACGAGCGCGAGCACCGCGCTCGGCAGGCCGAAGCGGAACGACAGCGCGATCGCCGCCCCCGTCACCGCCGCCAGCCCGACGAAGGCGAACGCGGGACCGATCAGGCCGTAGGTCGTACCCGCGAGGTAAAATGCGGCATAGAGCGTCGCGAGCCCCGCCCCGGCGAGCGCCTGCGCCACGCGCGGGTCGGCGACCTTCTCGCGCCAGCGATAGGCGACCTCGGCTCCGACCACGAGCGCGACCCCGAAAAGGCCCGCGAGCAAGACCCGCACGCCCGGCGTCAGCAGGCCCGCATCGATCGACCAGCGGACAAGGAAGAACCCCGCCACCGCCAGCGTCACCCCGCCCGCCCAGATCGGCAGCAGCCGCCCGAATACGTCTTCGATGTCGAAGCGCGGCATGGTGGGTACAGCCACGCGGTCGCGCCAGGTTTCGGTTTCGGGCGCCAACATAGGTGTCGGGACCGGCTCCCGTTCGGCGGGCGCGGCGGCAGGTTCAGGTTCGGATAAAGCCTCGACGCGGGCAGGTGCCACAGGCCGATCGAGGGTCGCCACGAACCTCTCGAGCGCACCCACCCGCCGCCACAGGACGAAGGTGATCACGCCGAGAACGAGTACCGCCAAATATACCATCGTGATGCAGGGATGACGCACCCGGCAGCTTTTTCAAGCGCGACCGGAACCGAATGCACATTTGGATAGCTTGAGAGGCGACGTGGTGGATGATGTCGAACAATACCCCCTGACGGGACGCTTCCTGCTGGGCCGCTCGCGGCACGCCATGGGCGAGCGCGAAAAGGACCTGCTCGAAAGCTCGATCGGACAGGTCGAGGAGTTCGACAAGCCGACCCGCATCCTCGCACGCGGCGAACCGGCCGACCGGTCGACGATGCTGATCGACGGCTTCATTTTGCGCACTATCGAGGAAAACGACCGGCGCTATGTCGTCGGCATCCAGGTGCCCGGCGATTTCGTCGATCTCCACGCCTATGCGCTGAAACGGCTCGACCATGATGTTGTAACCGTCGGCCCGACCCGCGTCGGATATGTGCCGCACGACGTTATCGGCCGGATCCACGAGAACGAGCCGCACCTGTCGCGGCTGTTCTGGTTCTCGACCCTGCTCGACGCCGCGATTCATCGGCAATGGACGCTCAAGCTAGAACAATTGAAGGCCAGCCGCCGCGTGGTGCACCGGCTTGCCGAGATCTGGGCGCGGCTGGAAATGGTCGGGCTCGGCCGCCCGACCGGTTTCCGCTCGCCGCTGACGCAGATCGACCTTGCCGACATGTGCGGGACCACCCCGATCCACATGAACCGCGCGCTGTCCGAACTGCGGCGCGAGGACCTCGCCGAATTTCGCCGCGGGCTCGTCGTGGTGCGCGACCGCGAACGGTTTGAACGCTTCGGCGACTTCGATCCCGCCTATCTTTACGGCGCGGGACCGCTTCACGTGGAGCACGAACTCGACGGGGTCGACTAGCCTCCCGCGCTAACCGTGCGCGCCGAACAGGTTGGCGATCGCGACCGAGACCCTGAGGTTGAGCTGGTGCGCGGCGTCGATGGCGTCGATGTAGTCGCGCTGGATCGCCGCGTAGCCTTCGTTGCCGCCGTCGGGATAGTCGCCCGCCTCGTCCACCGCGAAGTCCTCTGCCCGCGCCACCTGCGCCGGATAGGCGCGGCGTAGCTGCGCGAGCGCGTCGTCGATGCGGAGCGTGAACACCATCTCCAGCACGTCGTCGCGGCTGATGTCGTTGGCGCGGGCGAAGGCGGGAATGCCGACCGCCTTCAGGAACATGTGCTGCATCAGCGCGAGGCGGAGCGCATGCAGCACCCCGATCTCGCGGCGGACCTGCTCGCGGGTGGCGAGCGGGCTGTCGTCGGGGATCAGCGAGAGCAGGCGGTGAAGCTTCAGCGCATCGACCCGCAGCCGCGAGGCGAGGCGGCGGAAAACGCCGTTGCGATCGTCCTTGGTGAGGTACTCGGCGAGCGCGGCGCAGGGCGCGGCCAAGTGATCCTCGGTCCCGCGATAGGTGCGGCTGGCCCAATAGGCCGAATTGAACAGCTCGCCATAGGCGGCAACGGTCTTGATGCTCGCGAGCGAGTTCGCCGCGCGCAGCAGCCGCACGATCTGCCTCCCGCGCGGGCTCTCGCGGAGCAGCGCGGCCAGCTCGTCGAGGTTGCCGTCGGCCGCGGTGCCCACTCCGGCGATCACGTTCACCGGGTAGCCGAGCTGCTGCAGGATCGCGTTGTGCGGGATCGCGCGAATCTGGCGCAGGCTCATGTCGCGGTCGGCCGCGAGGTCCGACTGGCGGCGCGACTTGCGGCTGCCGGTCTCGACCAGCGTGCCCAGTCCGAACGCGGTGATTGCGCGCGAATAGGTCCGGCTCTCGAGGTGTTCGCGCTGGTGATCCTTGATAGCGCGGTAGAAATCGAGGCTCAGGTCGGTGCGGCGATAGAACGGGTCGGCCGGGGCATCGCTGTCGGTGTCGGCGGGCCGCAACCCTGCGATCCGGGTCAGCGTCGCCAGCGCGAGTTCGGGCGTTGCAAAGAACAGGTAGCCGTCGCCGCCCTGAAAGCTGACCTCCGGCTCGAGCGCGATCCCGGCTCGCACGAAGCGCCGCCGCGCCCACGGGCTCAATGGCCATTCGAGGCGATCGGCAAAGCTCGCCGGGTGCGCGCCGCGGCCCATGCTCTCGCCGTGGGTGTCGAAGATCAGGGCGGCCACATCGGCCAGCCCATTCGCCTCCATCGCTCCGGCGAGGCGGCCCTGAAGGCGTTCGATCGCGAGGCTCGCGGGAATCTGGCCGACGAAGCGCCCCGCGTCGGAAAAGCCGGTCTGCACCGCCACCCGTCCCCGCTCGCGGGCATAGGCTTGGTAGGCGGGCTCGGCGAGCAGCGCTTCGAGCAGGCGGCCGCCGTGCTCCAGCGCGCTTTCGGTCTCGAAAAGCGGCGAGACATCGACCTTGTCGGCAATGCCGAACAGCCTGGCGAAGTAGAGCGCGGACAGCACCGTCGCGGGCTGCTCGCATTCGGCGATCAGCATCCGGATCGGCGCGTCGGCGTCCACGTGGTGGAGGATCTGCGCCATCGACAGGAACTGGCGGATCGCGGTCGAGCTCTCCACCGCGAGAGCGGCGAAGTTGGCGCGCAGCGGCACGATTCCGTCGAGCATCGCGCGCAGCGTGGCGATAGCGCCGCGGCTGCCGATGTCGATCTCGTGGTCGTCGGGCAGGCGGCGGCGGATCGCGTTGTGAAGCTGGCTCGCGTTCACGCGGAAGTGGATCCAGCCCATGCCGAGACCGTCCGCGCGCATCGCGGCAGCCAGGGTGCGCAGCGCGACGCCCCGCGCGTCGTCGCCCGCTTCGGCTTCCAGCCGCTCGATCACCGGCGAAAGGCTGAGCAGCTTGTCGGGATGGTCGGGGGTCAGTCTGTTAGCGGCGGCGGCGAGCGCTGCCGGATCGTCCAATTCCCCGGTGAAATCGCGCGCGTGGTCGCCCGCGCGGGCCGCGGCCCGGCGCAACAGGCCGGTGAGGTCGTGGTCGGGAACAATGCCTTCGAGCCGGTCGGCATAGCGCGCCAGGCGCTCGGCCTTTTCGGCGAGGCGATAGGCGATCGAGGTGTGCCACTTGATGTCGGTCCGCCCGTCCATGTCGTAACCGACCCAGGTGGCGAAGCGGAACGGCAGTGGGGCGAATTCGCGCCAGCGATCGGGCCAAGCGGTCCGCGCCCGGGCGATCAGGTCGCCGACGATTCGGTCGCGAGCGTCCTGCGCATGGGCGATCGCCGCCATCGCCTGCTCGTGCTCGTAGTCGAGTGTGATCGCCGCCCTCTCGCCGGGCACGGCACACACCGCCGCATCGACGGGACCGGGCCCGCCCGCCGCAAACGCCACCGCGTCGGACTGCGCGGGCGCGAGCAGGAACGTCGGGTGCGCGGTGAACACCGCATGGAGCTGCGGCCGCGACCAGCGCGCGGCAAACGCATCGAAATCGGCCTCATCGGCGACGAGTTCACTCAGGGCGCTGTCGGCGCGGGCCGGCTCGACGAGGCATTGCAGCCGCTCGGCGCGGCTCTTGAGGCCGGTGCATTCGAGCTCGGCAACGATGTTAGCCACGCCTTCCAGCGTCAGGTCGCCGCCCTCCAGCGCGCGCGACAGGTCCAGCGAAAGCTGGAAGACCGGATTGAACAGCGGGGTATCGGCGGTTTGCCGATGGTGGACCTGCAGGCGCTCGACCAGCTCGTCCACGGTCTTCATCGGCCGAGGCTCGCCGCTTCGCGTGCGAGGCCTTCGACCTGTGCCCGGTCGGGCGGCCCCTTCGGCGAGACCCAGCTTCCGCCGACGCAGAGCACCGGCTCGAACGCTAGCCATTCGGGCGCGGTATCGACCCCGATTCCGCCGGTGGGGCAGAACCGGCACTGGCCGAACGGCGCGGCGAGCGCCTTCAGCGCCGGGAGCCCCCCTGCGGCCATCGCCGGGAAGAACTTGAAGTGGGTGAGGCCGAGGTCGAGCCCGCGCATGATGTCGCCCGCGTTCGCGATGCCGGGCAGGAACGGCACGCCCGAAGCGATCGCCGCCTTGCCCAGCGGCTCGGTGAGTCCGGGGGAGACGATGAACTCGCTACCCGCCTCGAGCGCCTCGTCGAGCTGGCGCGGATTGGTCACCGTGCCCGCGCCGACGATCGCGCCGGGTACCGCCTTCATCGCGCGGATCGCGGCGAGCGCATCGGGGGATCGCAGCGTCACCTCGAGCACCGGCAATCCGCCCGCGACAAGCGCTTCGGCCAGCGGCACCGCGTGCGCTAGGTTGTCGATAACAATCACCGGGATGACCGGCGCGGTGCGCATAACGGTGGCGATATCGGTCATGCGTGCTCCGAAACGTAGGCTGCGGCGGCCCCGAAGAGGCCGGGTTGGGGATGGACGATCAGCTTGACGGGAATCCCCGCCATCAGTTCGGCGAAGCGGCCCTTGGCGCGGAAGCGCTCGGCGAAACCGGACTTGAGCAGCGTGTCGCGGATCCGCAGACCCAGACCGCCCGCGATCACCACGCCCGCGAAGCCGCCCTGCACCAGCGCGACGTCGCCCGCGACCGAGCCCAGCGAGAGGCAGAACCGGTCGACCGCCGCGGCGGCGAGGCTGTCCTCGCCGCTGGTGCCGCGAGTCCAGATGGCGATGTCGTCTTCCTCCAGAACCGCCCGCCCCTCGAGAGCGGCGAGCGTGTGGTAGATGTCCGAGATCGCCGGTCCGGCGACCACGCGTTCGACCGAGACGCGGTTGTGCCGCTTGCGCAGCCGGGCAAGAATCGCGTCCTCGATCTGGTCGAGCGGGGCGAAGTCGATATGGCCGCCCTCGGTCGCCTGCACGTGGTAGCCGCCTGCGCCATCACGCCACAGGTGCGCCACGCCGAGGCCGGTGCCGGGGCCGATCACGCTGATCGTGCCCTTCTCGCCCAGCGGCGCGTCGGGTCCCGCTAGGGGGAGGAACTGGTCGTCCGGCGCGCGCGCGACTGCGTGGGCGACCGCTTCGAAATCGTTGACGATGGTGAAACGGTCGACATCGAGCTTCTCGCGCACGAGCGCCGGGCGGATGATCCACGGGTTGTTGGTGAACCGGATCACCTCGCCGCCCACCGGACCCGCGATCGCCATGCCGACCGCGCGCGGCAGGGTGCCGCCCCGCCGGTAGCGGAAATCCTCCCACGCGGTCTGGAAGCTGGCGTGATCCTCGGTGTGGAGCGTTTCGACAGCGCCCAGATCGATCCGCCCGTCATCCGCCACCGTAGCGATGGCAAAGCGCGCGTGGGTGCCGCCGATATCGACCGCGACGAGTTCCATCAGAGCCCTCCCGCCGCCAGCATCGCGCTCGCCCCGCGCTCGGCGGAATCGGCGCCCAGCCGGAACATGGCGTAGAGTTCGCGGCCCATGCCGTGGAGATCCTCGCGCATCGTTGCAGGTTCGCGCGCGGCGAGGTCGGCATCGGTCGACAGCGCGCCGGTGGTCGCGCAGAGCCGCACCATGTCGCCGTCGCGCAGGCGGGCGAGCGGGCCTCCACCGAGCGCCTCGGGCGTGACGTGGATCGCCGCGGGCACCTTGCCGCTAGCGCCGCTCATCCGCCCGTCGGTGACGAGCGCGACTCTGTAGCTGCGGTCCTGCAGCACGCCCAATGGCGGGGTCAGCTTGTGGAGTTCGGGCATTCCGTTGGCGCGCGGCCCCTGAAAGCGCACGACGACAACGACGTCGCGGTCGAGTTCGCCTTTAGCGAAGGCTTCGGCCACGCTCGCCTGATCATCGAACACTCTGGCCGGCGCCTCGATCGTCCAACGCGCTGGGTCGACCGCGCTGGTCTTGAAGCAGGCGCGGCCGAGGTTGCCCTCGACCAGCGTCATCCCGCCATCGGGCAGGAACGGATCGACGGCAGGGCGCAGCATCGCGGTATCGCCGCTCGCGCCGATTTCGCGCCAGGCGAGCGTCTCGCCGTCGAGCCACGGCTCCTTCGCGTAGTCCGACAGGTCGCCGCCCCACACGGTCACGATGTCACGGTGGGCCAGACCCGCCTCGAGCAGCTCGCCCACGACGAAACCCATGCCGCCAGCGGCCTGGAAGTGGTTCACGTCGCCCGCCCCGTTGGGATAGACTCGCGCGATCAGCGGGACGACCGACGACAGCTCCGAAATATCGTTCCAGTCGAGCACGATGCCCGCCGCGCGCGCCATCGCGGGCAGGTGGATCGCGTGGTTGGTCGATCCGCCGGTCGCCAGCAGGCCGACCACTGCGTTGACGAAGGCCTTTTCGTCGCAGGTGCGCGCCATCGCGAAGTCGGGATTGTCGGCGATTTCGGCCAGCCGGTGGACCGCCGCGCGGGTCAGCGCCTGCCGCAGCGGCGTGCCCGGCTGCACGAAGGCCGCGCCGGGGACGTGGAGACCCATCATCTCCATCATCATCTGGTTGGAGTTGGCGGTGCCGTAGAACGTGCAGGTGCCGGGCGAATGGTAACTCGCGCTTTCGCTCTCGAGCAGTTCGGCGCGGGTCGCCTTGCCTTCGGCATAGAGCTGGCGGACCTTCTGCTTTTCCTTGTTACCGATCCCGGTCGGCATCGGGCCGCTGGGCACGAACACCGCCGGCAGGTGGCCGAAGCGCAGCGCGCCCATGACGAGACCGGGGACGATCTTGTCGCAGATGCCGAGCAGCGCCATGCCGTCGTACATCGCGTGGCTCATAGCGATGGCCGTCGCGAGCGCGATGGCATCGCGGCTGAACAGCGACAGCTCCATGCCGTCCTGCCCCTGCGTCACTCCGTCGCACATCGCCGGTGTGCCGCCCGCGACCTGCGCGGTCGCCCCCGCCTCGCGCGCCCAGACCTTCATCTGCGGCGGGTAGGCGCCATAGGGCTGATGCGCCGAGAGCATGTCGTTGTAGGCGGTGACGATCGCCAGATTCGGGCCGCGCCCCGACTTGATCGCCGGCTTGTCCTCCAGCGCCGCGGCAAAGCCGTGCGCCAGGTTCGAACAGCCGAGCGAGTGGCGATCGGGGTGCCGATCGCGCTCTCGGTCCATGAGGTCGAGGTAGCGCGCCCGGCCGTCGCGGCTGTTGGCGACGATCCGCTGGGTGACGCGGTGGACGGTGTCGTGGAGGTTACTCATGCCAGCTCACCCCGTCGCGTTCGGCAAGGGCGATGGCGGCGCTCGGCCCCCAGTTGCCCGCAGCGTAGGGCTTGGGCACGCGGGCCGCCTTTTCCCAGACGCGCCGGACGCTATCGATCCAGTCCCACTGCGCCTCGACCTCGTCGCGGCGGACGAACAGCGTCTGGTCGCCTTCGATGAGGTCGAGCAGCAGCCGCTCGTAGGCGATGCGCTTGACCGCACCGGCGAATGCATCAGGCATCGAGATGTCGAGCGGGACCGGACGCAGGCGCAGCCCCTCGCGATCGAGCCCCGGCACCTTGGCCATCAGCGACAGGCTGATGTTCTCTTCGGGCTGGATGCCGATGACGAGGCGGTTGGGCCGGGTCTTCGCGCCACGACTTTCGAAGATCGAATAGGGCACGCAGCGGAACTGGACGACGATCTCGGTCACGCGTTCGGGCAGGCGCTTGCCGGTGCGCAGGTAGAACGGCACGCCCTTCCACCGCCAGTTGTCGACGTGCGCCTTGATCGCGACGAACGTCTCGGTATCCGAATCCTTGCCCAGCTCCTCGTCATATCCGGGCACGGCCTTCCCCAGCACGGCGCCCGCGCGGTACTGGCCGGTCACCGTCTCGGCCTCGGTGATCGGGCGCAGCGAGCGGAGCACCTTCACCTTCTCGTCGCGCACCGCGGTCGCATCGAAGCTGGTCGGCGGCTCCATGCAGACCAGCGCGAGGAGCTGGAGCATGTGGTTCTGCACCATGTCGCGCAGCGCGCCGCTGTCGTCGTAATAGGCGACCCGGCTTTCCAGCCCGACCGTCTCGGCGACGGTGATCTGCACGTGGTCGATGTAGTTGGCGTTCCAGATCGGCTCGAACAGCAGGTTCGCGAACCGCAGCGCAAGGAGGTTCTGGACCGTCTCCTTCCCGAGGTAGTGGTCGATCCGATAGATGCGGTCCTCGCTGAACGCTGAAGCGACCGCATCGTTGATCTCTCGGCTTGAGCCGAGATCGGTACCGAGCGGCTTTTCGAGCCCGATGCGGACGTTCGCCCCCGCCAGCCCGGCGGACCTGAGACCCGCGATCGTCGGCTCGAACAGGCTCGGCGCGGTCGACAGGAAGATGGCGAGACCTTGCTTCGGCTTGCCGACCTTCTTCGCCAGCGCATCGAATCCATCTGTCCTAGACGCATCGAGCGCCTGGTAGCTCAGCCGGTTGAGGAAATCGGCCATGCCCCCGCGGCGCGCGGCGGGAAGGTATTTCTCGAGCGCGGCCCGCGCGAAGTTGCGGAATTCCGCGTCGGACATCTCCGACCGCGCGGTGCCGACGATCTTGAGGTCGGGCGACAGCAGCCCGTCGTGCACCAGCGCGGCGAGCGAAGGAAGCAGCATCCGCTGGGCAAGGTCGCCGGTCGCGCCAAACAGCAGCAGGCGGTCGGCGGTGAAGTCGGCACTGGCTCGGGCGTCGGTCATGGTGCTCCCGCGGAAATGTCCGGGCGATTACGATTACCGGCCTAGCAATGCTGCGCCTGCGAAACCAGCGCGAGCATACTTATTCATGCATTCGCCCGGTCATTCTCCCATCGCGGTGACGATCAACTCGCGCCGATGGCTGCGCGCCCGGTGCTCGGCGAGGAAGATGCCCTGCCATGTGCCGAGCAGCAGGCGGCCACCCCCGAAGGGGATCGTCAGCGCGCTGCCGGTCAGCATCGCCTTGATGTGCGCGGGCATGTCGTCCGGGCCCTCGTCGTCGTGCTCGTACTGCGTGCCCTCGGGCGCGAGCCGGTCGAGCCAGCGCAGGAGGTCGCGCTGGACCGCCGGGCTGGCGTTCTCGCTGATCAGCAGGCCCGCGCTGGTATGGCGACAGAACAGCGTCAGCGTGCCTTTGACGAGGCGCGATTCGGCGAGCCACAGCGCGACTTTCGAGGTGACATCGGTCAACCCGGCGCCCGCGGTGTCGATCCGGAAGGCGCCCTGTTCGACCCGCATCGGCCCCTAGACCTCCCCGGCGAGACCCAGCGTCCGCCGCGCCGCCTTGAGGTGCGGCATGTCGAGCATCTTGCCGTCGAGACCGACGACCCCCGCGCCCGGCTCGGCATCGAACGCGGCGACCACGCGGCGGGCGAAGGCGATCTCGTCCTCGCGCGGAGTGAAGCCTTCGTTGATCGGTCCGACCTGCGCCGGGTGAATCGCCAGACGGCCCGAAAACCCTTCCGAGCGCGCCTGACGGCTGCTGGCGAGCAGGCCCGCCTCATCCTTGAAATCCGCGTGCAGCGTCTCGATCGCCGGCACCCCGGCAGCATGGGCCGCCATCAGCGTGAGCGAGCGCACGAGGCGGAAGGTATACAGAAATTCGCCGTCGGGGCCGCGATTGCCGGTCGCGCCGAGCGCCGCAGCAAGGTCCTCCGCCCCCCAGGTGATCCCGCGCAGCCGGGTGAGGCCCGCGGTGGCATAGTCGCCCAGCTTGAAGGGCGCGATCGCGGTCTCGCTCGCGACGGGGATGATGCCGATCGATTCCGGCGGTACGCCGTGGGCGAGTTCCATGTGGTCGAGCAAGCTCGACAGCTTGGCGCAGTCCTCCGGTCCGTCGGGCTTGGGCAGCATGATCCCGGCGGGCCTGACGGGGACGACCGCGGCAAGATCGGTCTCGGCTAGGCCGCTATCGAGCGGATTGATCCGCACCCACAGCTCCGGCGTGCCCGGCGCCGCACGATCGAACGCATGGAGGAAATCGGCCACCTTGTCGCGGGCGGCCGCCTTTCCCGCGGGCGCGACCGAATCCTCGAGGTCGAGGATCACCGCGTCGGCGCCCGATGCGGCGACCTTGGCGAGCTTCTTGTCGCTGTCTCCGGGAATGAACAGGAGCGATCGCAGGGTGCGGGTCATGCCGGTTTCCTCCGCTGGAGGCCGCTGCGCTTGCAGGTCGCGACGAGCGTGCCGTCCTGGTTGTAGGCGCGGTGGGCGAAGGTGACGATGCCCGCCTCGGGCCGCGACCTGCTCTCGCGCAGGTCCAGCACCTCGGTTTCTATCCGCAGCGTATCGCCGATGAAGACTGGCGCGGGAAACCGCACCTCGTCCCAGCCGAGGTTCGCGACCGCCGTGCCGAGCGTGGTATCGCCGACCGAGACCCCCACCATCAGCGACAGCGTGAAGCACGAATTGACGAGGATGCGGCCGTAGTCGCTGTCCTTCATGTATTCGGCGTCGAGGTGCAGCGCAGCCGGATTGTGGCTCAACGTCGTGAACAGCAGGTTGTCGGTCTCGGTCACCGTCCGGCGGATCGGATGATCGAACGTCAGCCCCACGGAAAGTTCATCGAACCACAGGCCCGGCATATGCATCTCCTTATTGGAACGGCGCCTAGCGCGGCCCAATTCAAAAAGACAGGACTCGCGTGAAACCGGCGGGTCTGCCAAGCGTTCGCCCCGCACCATGGCCATAGTCATTTCCACCCGCTTCGATTTTGCGCTCGACCAGCCGACCGACCTGATCCTCCAGTTCGAGGCGGCCGACATTCCCGAACAGAGAATTCTCTCCAGCCGCACCCAGATGACCTGTGGCGCGGACTGCGCGCGCGTGCCCGCACAGGACGGGATCGGCGAGCGCGTACTGGTCCACGCCGACGGCAAGTTCGAGGTCGCATTCGACGCGGTGGTCGAGGTCGATCGGTTGACGCCCAATCTCGCGCCCCTCGCCCAGCTCGCCCCGCACGACCTGCCGGGCGAGACGCTCGAGTACCTGCTCGATTCGCGGTACTGCCCGGCCGACCGGTTGCAGTCGTTTGCCGAGGACGAGTTCGGCGGCACGAGCGGCGGCGCTCGCGTTATCGCCATCCGCGACTGGATCGCGGCGCATTTCACCTACGAGCCAGGAAGCAGCACCTCGACCACCACCGCGCTCGATACGTTCGTCGAGCGGCGGGGCATCTGCCGCGATTACGCACATGTGCTGATCACGCTCGCCCGCGCCTCGACCATTCCGGCGCGCTACGTCTCGTGCTTTGCGCCGGGTGTCACCCCGCCCGATTTCCACGCGGTCGCCGAGGTGTTTCTCGCCGACGAGACTACGCCGGGCGGCGGCGCGTGGTACCTCGTCGATGCGACCGGCATGGCCGAGCCCGACGAGACGGTGAAGATCGGGGTCGGACGCGACGCAGCGGACGTCAGCTTCCTCACCAGCTTCGGCCCGTCGCACTTCGGCGACAAGACCGTGACGGTCACGCGCGAGGATCGTTACCTTTCGGACGGGCAGCGTCCCGCCGAGGGACGCGGCGAGGCGGCCTCTGGAACCGCGGAGCCCGCCGGCGCATAACGCCGGTTATGGATTCGGTAACCAAGTGGATCGTCGCCGCTCTCGCGGCAATCGCATTCGGCCTCGCCGCGGCTTTCGCCACCACGAGCGTGCTCGCCGCCTCGATGGACAAGGCCCTGCGCGCAGAACCGATCCCGGTCGATCCGGCCGCCCTCTCCGCCAAGCCCGAAAAGGCCGTGGCCAAGGCCGATGACGCCTTCACCATCAAGCGCATCCTGCCGATCAACGGACCGATCAAGTACGGCGAGTGGCACTGGGACGACGCGAACGTGCCCGACGGCCCCATCGTGATCACCGTCGACCTCGACGCGCGCGTGCTCTCGGTGTTCAAGGGCGGTTACGAGATCGGCGCCGCCGCGGTCCTGCTCGGCACCGACGAGTACCCGACCCCGCTCGGCACCTTTCCGATTCTGGCCAAGCAGCGCCACAACGTGTCGGAGAAGTACGACAATGCACCGATGCCGTGGAGCATGTTCCTGACCGACGACGGCGTGGCGATCCACGGAGGCAGCCAGGTCGAGAACGGCTACGCCAGCCACGGCTGCATCGCCGGACCCGACCAGTTCGTCGAAAAGATCTTCGCCGCCACCAGGCCCGGCGACAAGGTGATCATCACCCGCGGCGCAACGATGGGTCTCGGCGACTCGATCGTCTGATCTCAGCCCGACCGGCGCGGCGGTTCTCGCTCGAACCGCCAAGCGTCGTGCTTGGTATTGGCATCGGCCTGGTGCCAATTGCGCCGGACCATGACCCCGCCCAGCGTCCCGTGTCCGTCGCGACGCACCTGCTCGATCAGCTTCGCCACCGCCGAGCGAGTGACCTCGGCACCGAATTCGGCAAGGATGTCGGCCACGACCTCGAGCTCGACCAGGCGCGGCCAGCCCCATTGGTACCAGACCGTATCACCTTCGCGCGTAACCTTGAGCGCGCGGACATAGGCGATCTGGTCGGTGACCACTTCTTCGGCATCCTGCAGGAATTCCGCGCTGCGGGCGATCGCCAGCGGATCGAGATCGGGCAGCGAGGCGAGCACCTTGCGGATGCGCGCGCGGTCGAAGCGGTCGTCGTCGTTCGACGGGTCCGTCACGGGTTCGAGCCCCGCCTTCGCGACGATTTCGCCGAGTTCCGCGCGGCGCCAGTGGAGCAACGGGCGCACGACGAAGTATTCGCCCAGCGGGTCCTCGTTTACGATCACCCGCCGCGCGCGCACTCCGGCCAGGCCCGCGAGCCCGCTGCCGCGCGTTAGCCGCATGAGCACGGTCTCGGCCTGGTCGTCGGCGTGGTGCGCGGTCGCGAAGGTATCGATCCCGCGCTTGCCGAACACGCTGCACAGCGCCGCGTAGCGGGCATCGCGGGCGCGGTCCTGCAGGTTGCCCGGTTCCAGCTCCACCCGCACCGTTTCGTGGTCGATGCCGAGATCGCGGCAGACCCGCGCCACCATCGCCGCTTCCGCCACGCTCCCGGCGCGCAGGCCGTGGTCGACGGTGGCGGCAGCGACCCGCCCCGGCAGGGCGGCATGGGCGAGCAGCAGCAGCGCAAGGCTGTCAGGGCCGCCCGACACGGCGACGCCGATCCGGTCGCTATCGTCCCAATCCAGACAGACCCGCGCGAGATCGGCGCGGAACCGGTCGATCAGCCCGGGATCGAGCGCCGTATCAATTGCACTTCACCTTCGCCCGGCTGGCGTCGTACTGGCTCTTGAGCCGTCCCGAGGCGACCGCGGGATAGGTTTCGGCGAATTCGGCGAGCGCGATGCAGGCGCGCTTGGTGTCCTTCATGGCGATCATCGTCTCACCCAGGAACAGCAGGCTGTCGGGCGCGCGGGCACCCTGCTTGTCGGACTGGTAGTTCTTGAGGAACCACGGCGCGGCTTCCTTGGCCTTGCCGTCATCGAGATAGGCGCGGCCTAGCAGATTGCGCCCGTAGCTGATCTGGCGATGGTTCGGATACTTCTCGACGTAGAGCGAGAGCTGCTGCTGCGCCTCGGGATAGAACTTGGCGTCCCACAGGCGGAAGCCGTAGCTGTACTCGTCGTCCGCCGCATCGTCGGTCTGCGGCTTGGCGATCGCCTGCACCGCGGCGAGGCGCTGCGCGGTCGGGCCGCTCGGTCGGGTCGCCGCCGGGGTCGGCGTAGCCGCGGCCGGACGCGTGGCGGCGGGCGTCGGGGTCGGCGTCACGGTCGCCGGGCGCGTCGGCGTGAGCGTCGTGACGCCCGGTGTCGTGACGGCTGGCGTCGTCGTCGCGGCGGAGGTCGCCGCAGCGCCGCTCGTCACCTCGAGCGCGCCGAGCCGCGTGCCGAGCTGGCGGATCGCATTGGAGTTCTCTTCGGTCTGCGAGGTCAGCCGGGCGATCTGCGATTCCATCGCGTCGAGCCGGGCGAGGATGTCGGTCACCGCGGTGGTCGAAGGCGCGCTGGTGTTCGCCGGACCGGTCGGCTGCGCGGCGGTGATCTGCGGTTCGAAGTACTTGCCGCTGTCGCCCGGAAAGACCTTGCGCTGCAGCGCGCGGATTTCGGACTCAGCCTTTTTCAGCCGCGCGTCGGTCGCCGCGTCCTGTGCCTGCGCCGAAGCGAGCGAAGCGCCCATGGCCGCCAGCGCCAGCGAAGCGGCAAAAGCGCGCGTTATCGTGATCCCCATCAAACTATTCCCGTCACTCAGTCGTTATGATCCCGAGGTCCCTTTCACCCGCGGCCTGCGAACCGCCGATGAACGGATACGCGAGGGTTAACGCCGCGCGGTTCGCGATGTCGAGCGAGACGCGCGGCAAACATGGGGACAGCCTCAGGTCCCGGCAGTGGCGCCCGGCGCGGGCGATGCGGCCGACGTAGAAGCCGCCGTCGGCGCAGTGCGGGCGAGCAGCGCGCTCGCGGTCACCGGCACGTCGCGCATGACCGTCTCGGCCTCGGCGAGCTTGGGCACTGCCTTGCCGCCGATGGTGATCGACAGTGCATCGGGGCGGCCGGTCCAGACCTGCGGCCCGCTGGCGTCGGCGGGCACGGTGTAGGCCTCGCCCTTGGCCATCTGCTTCTGCATGAGCTGGGCGCCCGTGCTGTCGTAGAACTTCACCCAGACGCCGTCCTCGAGCGCCGTGAACACCACGTCCCCGCCCTGCGGTGCGGCGGCAACGGCGGCCGCCGCGCCCGTCGGCGCCGCCTGCGCCTGCGCGGCTTCGGAGGCGAGCCGCTCTTCCTCGAGCAGCGACCCCGGGCCGGCGCCCGGCGCGATCACGCGGGTATAGAACATGAACCCGCCGACCAGCAGGATCACCACCGCCACCAGGCTAGCGAGCGCGAGCCCGCGCGAGGGGATGCGCGCCGGATCGCCCGGCTCGAAGGTGGCGGCGCGGCCGCGGTCGCCCGGCTCGCTCGCGGCGAGCTCGGCGCGCACGTCCTCGACCGTCTCGCGCGGGTCGAGGTCGACCGCCTTGGCATAGGTACGCGCGAAGCCGGTGGCATAAGTGCGCGCAGGCAGCGCGTTCCAATTGCCGGCCTCCATGAATTCGAGATGCCGCTGCGGAATGCGCGTCTCCGCAGCGAGCTGCGCGAGCGTCATCCCGGCCTTCTCGCGCGCCATGCGCAACCTGTCGCCGACGCCATGCAGCGGCAGCTGTCCGTCAAGCGAACCCGTTATCTCGTTCATGCGGTGTCCCGAAGAATTCCAACCGCCCCCGGCGGCCCATCAACCGGTCTGGCGGAGACGTGTCAACCTTTCCGACACAATTTACTCAGTGACCGAGCGACGAAGCGCGCCCCTTGCACGATGAAATCAGTCGGTTTCGATGCCGCGCTGTTCGGCCCAGGCCTGCAGCTCCACGCGCAGGCTCGGCGGCGGAGCGGCGAGCCACCCGCTCATCGCCGCGGTGATCTCGGCCAGATCGACCTTGCGCACGAGTTCCTTGATCGGCCCGACCGCGACCGGGGTGATCGACAGGCGCCGGAACCCGATGCCCATCAGCGCGAGTGCTTCCAGCCGGCGCCCGCCCATCTCGCCGCAGATGCCGAGGTCGACGCCCGACCCGGCGATTGCCAGCGACACCCGGCGCAGGAACCGCAGGATCGCCGGACTCAGCCAGTCGTAGCGCTCGGCGAGCTTGGGATTGGCGCGATCGGCGGCGAACAGGAACTGGGTCAGGTCATTGGTGCCGACCGAGATGAACGACACTTTCGGCAACAAGAGATCGAGCGTTTCGGCGAGTGCGGGGACTTCGAGCATCGCACCGAAACGGATCGAATCGGGCAGCAGCTTCTTCTGCTGCTTGAGGAAGGCGAGCTGGTGGTCGAACACCTCCTTCGCGGCGTCGAACTCCCACGGCTCCGACACCATCGGGAACATGACGTTGAGCGTCTTGCCGGCCGACGCCTCGAGCAGGGCACGCGCCTGCGCCTTCATCAATCCTTCGCGCTCGAGACCCAATCGCAAGGCGCGCCAGCCCATCGCCGGGTTCTCGTCCGCTTCGGCCTCGGCGCTGTCGAGATAGGGCACCGCCTTGTCGCCGCCGATATCGACCGTGCGGAAGATCACCGGCTTGTCGCCCGCCGCCTCGAGCACGTCCTTGTAAAGCCGGGTCTGCCGCTCGCGCTGCGGCAGGGTGGCCGAGACGAGGAACTGGAACTCGGTGCGGAACAGCCCGATGCCGTCGGCGCCGACGAGGTTCATCGCCGCCACGTCGTCGCGCAGGCCCGCGTTGACCATCACCTGGATGCGCGTGCCGCAGCGGGTGAACGGCTCGACATCGCGGAGCTCGGCATAGGCCGCCTGGCGCTGCTTGCTCTGGGCGAAGCGCTCGGCGAACAGGTCCTGCGTCTGCTGGTTCGGGCGAATGTGCGCGACCGCCTTGTCGGCATCGAGCAGGATCTCGTCCCCTTCGCGCACCACGCCGCGCAGGCCCCGTACGCGGCCGAGCACGGGCACGCCCATCGCCCGCGCGACGATGACGACGTGCGAGGTGAGCGAGCCTTCCTCCAGCAGCACACCCTTTAGTCGCCGCCGGTCGTATTCGAGCAGCTCCGCCGGGCCGAGGTTGCGCGCGATCAGGATCGTGTCGCGCTTCAGCCCCTGCGTCGCCGCGGTGCCGAGCTGGCCCGAGACGATCCGCAGCAGCCGGTTCGACAGGTCTTCCAGGTCGTGCATCCGGTCGGCGAGCAGCGGATCGTCGATCTCGCGCATCCGCATCCGGGTGCGCTGCTGGACGCGTTCGATCGCGGCTTCGGCGGTCAGTCCGGAATCGATCGCCTCGTTGATGCGGCGGCGCCAGCCTTCGTCGAAAGCGAACATCTTGTAGGTCTGGAGGACCTCGTCGTGCTCGCCGCCGACCCCGAATTCGGCCTGGTTGGCCATCGTATCGATCTGGTCGCGCATCTTGTCGAATGCGCGATAGACCCGCTGGCGCTCGGCCTCGGTATCCTCGGCGACGACCTGGTCGATGTGGACGCGCGGCTGGTGGAACACCGCGCTGCCCCCGGCGATCCCCTTGACCAGCGTGAGCCCGTCGACGAGCTGCGGGCCCGACAGCGCCTCGCCGAGCGGGCCGGTTTCCTCGTCGACGAGCCCGGCGCTCGCGATCAGTTCGCTGAGGACCATCGCGACGGTCTGCAGCGCCTCGATCTCGACGTCCTCGTACCGGCGCGGATCGGCGTGCTGGACGCACAGCGTGCCCACCGCGCGCTCGCGGTGGACGATCGGCACGCCCGCGAACGAGTGGAATTTCTCTTCGCCCGTTTCGGGGCGATAGGCGAAGTCGGGGTGGGCCGCCGCCTCGGCCAGGTTCAGCGTCTCGATATGTTCGGCGATGATCCCGTTGAGGCCTTCGCCCACCGCCAACCGGGTGACGTGGACCGCGCCCTGTTCCAGCCCGCGCGTGGCGAACAGTTCGAGCATCCCTTCGCGTAGGAGGTAGATCGAGCACACCTCGCTATCGAGGCTTTCGCCGATGATCTGGACGACCTGGTCGAGCTTGCCCTGCGGGTGCAGGCGCGAGGCCATCACCTCGTGCAGGCGGGTGAGGATTTGGCGGGCGGCGGCAACGGCGGACATCGGAGCCCTGCCTAGCCTATCGTCCGCCTCGATGGGAAGGGCAGCAGGCCGCCCGCGTCATAAAAACCAATGGCGCGCAGCAGCCGCGCATTTGCGCAGGCCGTCGCGCGCCATCCCTCCCATCACCAACCGGTGCCGGTCAGCACGGTGAACGCCGTGCGGGTACGTTCGCTTCTGGCCCGGCGGCAGCCGGGCGGGGGTATCAGATGTCGCTCAGCTCTTCCTTGATGCGGAGCTTGGCGACCTTGAGTTGCTTGATCATCACCGCGTCCGGCGCGGGCCGGTTCATCTCGTCCCGCAAGCGGGCTTCGAGCCCTGCGTGCTTGGTTTCCAGAGCGTTGGCGTGTGACGATGACAGCATCTGTGTCTCCTTTCAGGTTGCGACCCAATCAGGCGACTCGTGCCAGTGCGGGCACGGGCCGCGCATTCATCATTCAATCACAACGAAGATGACTTGCGAAGCCCTTACGATTGCCTAAGCGACCAAATGCCGGACGAAGCGCGACGAGGCGATTCCCGGCCCGCGTATCTGGATCGCGGAGGGGAGACGGGACGGGCGTGACCGAGCAGGAACTGAAGAAGCTGCTGGCCATGCTGCGCACCGAGCACCGTGACCTCGACGCCGCGATCGATGCGCTGTCGGCCGCCGGCTCGACCGACCAGCTCCAGATCGCCCGCCTCAAGAAGCGCAAGCTCCGCCTGCGCGACCAGATCGCGGTGGTCGAGGACCAGTTGATACCGGATATTATTGCGTGATTGTGTTTCGAAGGCGCCTCCGCGCCTTCGTCCTCGACGCTGATCCTTTCGCTTCGCTACAGGGCACCTGCGGGCGGCCGAAGCGAAGCGGAGGAAATCGCCGCGAGGACGACCCCGCGGAGGCGGGGTCGCAAACAAAAACCGTTCCATCGCGGGACGCCTCGAAATTGCCGCAGGATTGTTCGGTTAAGTCCTTTGCCGCGCGACTCGGCGAGGCGTAGCGAATCGTGCACCATGAGTAGCCCGACCGACATCAGCCAGCCGATCATCGAAACGCTGTACTGCGAAGCCCTCGTCCTGGCCGACGAGGTGCGCGCTGCGTTCGACCTGATGCCCGCCCGCGCGGGTGCCGAGGACATGATCCGTATCGCCCTGTCGGTCGAAGGCTTGCGCACGACCACCCGGATGATGCACGTGCTCGCCTGGCTGCTCAATCACCGCGCCTATTTCAGCGGCGAATTGAGCGAGTTCCAACTCCGCCGCCACGGCGTGCTGCCGCCCGATCGCCCGGCCGATCCCGAGCAGCTCCGCCTGCTTCAGCCCGAAACCTGCGCGCTGATCGCCGAGACCGAGGCGTTCCACGGACGCATCGCCCGTCTCGACGCCGCCTGGCGCGACCGGTTCGCCGTGAAGCCCGTCGCCGTTCTCGGCCTGCGCGAGCGGCTCGGCCGCGAATTCGGCGCGGGCTAAACCGCCTCGAGCGCGCGGGCCCAGCGGGCCAGCCGCTCCTTCCTGACACCTGAATCCATCGCCGGTACGAACCGCCGCACCGCGCCGCGCATCGATACGGCCGCGTCTTCCAGCGAGCCGAACAGGCCCACTCCGACCGCCGCGAGCATCCCTGCGCCGAGCGCGGTCGTCTCGACCATGTCGGGCCGCTCGACCGGCAGGCCGAGCACGTCGGCAAGGTCCTGCGCCATCCAGTCGTTCGCGCTCATCCCGCCGTCGATCCGCAGCATCGCCCACGGTGCGCCGTCGGCGGCGAACGCGGCGGCAAGGTCGTTGGTCTGGTGCGCCATCGCCTCGAGCGCAGCGCGCGCGACCTGCGCCTTCCCGGTGGCGAAGCTCAAACCGGTGATCAGTCCTCGCGCGGCGGCGTTCCAGTGCGGCGCGCCGAGGCCGGAGAGGGCCGGCACGATCGTCACCCCGCCGCTGTCGGGCACCGAACGGGCGAGTGCCTCGGTCTCCGCTGCACTCGTCAGGATGCCCATCGCATCGCGCAGCCATTGGACCAGGCTGCCCGCGACGAACACCGACCCCTCGAGCGCGTAGGTCCGCCGCCCGTCCGCCTGCATCAGCACGGTGCCGAGCAGGCGGTTCGCCGAATGCGGCACCGTCTCGCCCATGTTGGTGAGCACGAACGCGCCGGTGCCGTAGGTCGACTTGGTCTCGCCGCGCGCAAAGCAGGCCTGCCCGATGGTCGCCGCCTGCTGGTCGCCCGCGAGACCCGCGATCGGGATGCGCCCGCCGAGCAGCGTCGTTTCCGCCAGCGGTCCGTGGGTATCGACAACTTCGGGCAAGGCGCCGCGCGGCACGCCGAGGAGATCGCACAGCCCTTCGTCGAACCGCGAGCCGTCGAGCGCGAGCAGCATCGTCCGGCTGGCGTTCGAGGCATCGGTCAGGTGCCGGCCGCCCGACAGCTTCCACACCAGCCAGCTTTCCACCGTGCCCAGCGCGAGCCGCCCCGCCTCCGCGGCGGCGCGCACCTGGCCTTCGTTGTCGAGCAGCCAGCGCATCTTGGTGCCCGAGAAATAGGGATCGAGGACGAGGCCGGTGCGGCGCTGGACCTCGGTTTCGTGGCCCGCTTCGCGCAAGGCATCGCAGAAATCGGCGGTGCGCCGGTCCTGCCACACGATCGCGCGGGCAAGCGGCTCGCCGCTCTGGCGGTCCCACGCGACCACCGTCTCGCGCTGGTTGGTGATGCCGATGGCGGCGATGCCTCGGGTGCCGAGCTTCGCCACCACCTCCTGCGCGCAGGCAATTGTGTGCCGCCAGATCTCGCCGGCATCGTGCTCGACCCAGCCCGGCTGGGGGTAGTGCTGTGTCAGCGCGCGCTGCGCGACGCTGGCGACCTTGCCGCTCGCGTCGAAGGCGATTGCCCGGGTCGACGTGGTGCCCGCATCGAGCACGAGGATATGGTCGGACATCGCAATCTCCCTCGGCAGGTGACATGGGGCAGAGCGATGGCCATATGCAAGCGCATGGCAGGTCCACCCCCCCAGCCCTGGCCCACCGGCAAGGTCGAACAGCTCGAGCCGCTGGTCCGCCGCGTGCTCGCGCCGAACCCCTCGCCCTATACCTATACCGGGACGCAGACCTACCTCGTCGGCGCGGGTCCGCGGATCGCCGTGATCGACCCGGGCCCGGACGAGCCAGCACATCTCGATGCGCTGGTCGAAACGATCGGCGAGGCCGAGGTCGCCGCGATCATGTGCACCCACACCCACCGCGACCACTCGCCCGCCGCGCGGCCTCTCGCGACACGCACCGGCGCCCCCATCGTCGGCTGCGCGCCGCTGGTGCTCGACGACAGCGGCCCCCGGGCCGACGCCGCGTTCGACCGGACCTACGCGCCCGACCGCGTGCTCTTGCACGGCGAGGCGATGACCGGCCCGGACTGGACGCTGAGGGCGGTCCACACCCCGGGGCACACCTCGAACCACCTGTGCTTTGCGCTGGAGGAAAGCGGGGCGCTGTTCACCGGCGATCATGTGATGGGCTGGTCGACCAGCGTGGTCGTGCCGCCCGACGGCGACATGGGCGCCTACATGGCGAGCCTCGACCTGCTCTACGGCCGCGAGGACACGGTCTATTATCCAGCGCACGGGGCGCAGATCGACAACCCCCGCCAGCTCGTGCGCGGCATGATCGGCCACCGCCGTAGCCGAGAAAACCAGATCGTGCGCATCCTGACCGAAGGCCCGCGCACCGCCGCCGGATTCCTGCCCGCGATGTACAAGGGCCTCGACCCGCGATTGAACGGCGCAGCGGAAATGAGCGTGACCGCGCACCTGATCGATCTGGAACGCCGGGGCCTCGTCACCCGTTCGGGAGAGGTATGGAACGGCCCCTGACTACCGACCGCCCCGACGTCGATCTCCGCGAGCCGGTGGTGGACGAGCGCCCGCTCACCCGCGTGCAGGCAACCCCGTGGCTCCTGGTGATCTTCCTTCTCGCCGCAGTCGCGTGGCTCGGCTGGCGGGCGTTCTTTTACAACGAGGAAGGCGATCCGGTCGCGAGCGCGATGCTGGCGTTCGAGAAGCAGAATTCGCTGAATGTGTTTTCGAGCCGCTTTGAGGTGGTCGCCGAAAGCACCGACGCGCGCGGGGTCATGGGCCTCGACCTCCTCAAGAGCCGGCAGGCGACGATCATCCCCGCCGACGTGACCTATCGCCTCGACCTCGCCAGCATGGACCGCGACGCGTTTGCGTGGGACGCGGCCACGCAGACCCTCAGCGTGGTGCTGCCGCCCCTGCGGATTTCGCGCCCCAATCTCGACGAGGGACAGGCGCGGGTGTTCACCGAGGGCAACTGGGTCACCGCGACCGCCCAGCGCGATCTTTCGCGCAACAACTCGCTGCAGGCCGAGCGCAAGGCGGCGGTGTTCGCCAAGAACCCCGAGGTGCTCGCACTCGCCCGGCAAGCCGCCAAGGACGCGATCCGCCAGAACCTCGCCATCCCGCTGCAGGTCGCCGGATACGGCGAGGCGAAGGTGACCGTGCGGTTCGATGGCGAACGCTGAGCCCCCCTTTCGCCGCCCGGCAATCTATAATATCCAATAGCCGCGCACGGGCCAGAGCCCGGCGCGATCGGTCGCATCGAATGGAGGGATTTCGATGGCTACCCTGCACGCGGGCTCCGTCCCGCAGACAACCGAGATGGCCGAGCGCCGCTTTTTCCTGATCATGGCGGTCGTGATGGCGGTGGTGACGGTGGCCGGGTTCGGGCTGAACCTGGCGATGGGCCGGTCGACCTTCGCGGTCCCGGCAATGTATCATGTGCACGCGTTGATCTTCATGGGGTGGCTGGCGCTCTATGTCGCGCAGGCCGCGACGATCGCGACGGGCCGGCGCGCATTGCACATCCGCCTTGGCAAGGTGGGCTACATCTACATTCCGCTGATGGTCGCGGCCGGCATCGCGATCGTGGTCACCGTCGCGCGGCGCAACGGGGGACCGTTCTTCTTCGCGGTCAACGAGTTCCTCGTGAGCAACATCGCCTTTCTCCTGGCTTTCGGTTTCGTGGCGATCCACGCCCTGCGGCGGCAGCGCCACACCGGGTGGCACCGCAGGTTGCTCCTGTGCTCGATGTCGGTGCTCAGCGGCCCCGGACTCGGCCGCATCCTGCCGATGCCGCTGATGGTTCCCTATGCGTGGACGATCTCGTTCGCCGCGTCGCTGATCTTCATCGTGATCGGTATGATCGCCGACAAGCGCCGTCACGGACGCGTGCACCCCGCCTACTGGTGGGGAGCCGGAGTCTACGTCGGCGTCTTCGTGCTCTCGATGCTGCTGGCGTTCAGTCCCATCGGGTACGCCCTCACCGACGCGGTGGTGGCGGGAACGCCCGGCGCCGAGCGGCCGATGGAGGCATTTCTGCCGCCGGGATTCACGATGTAGGTTTTGATCGAGGGGGGAAGCGGGATGGAACCGGACGCCAGCATCGGTCGCCGCGCGATGAACAAGGCGCTGTGGCGGATCATCCCGCTGATCGCGCTCGCCTACCTCTGCGCCTACATGGACCGCGTGAACGTCAGCTTCGCGGCGACGCAGATGAACGTCGACCTCGGCTTTTCGGCGACGATCTATGGCCTCGGTGGCGGGCTGTTCTTCCTCGGCTATGCATTGTTCGAAATCCCGTCGAACCTGATGGCGGTCCGCTTCGGCCCGCGCCGCTGGATCGCGCGGATCATGATCACCTGGGGCCTGCTGTCGGCGGGGATGATGTTCATCCAGACGCCGATGCAGTTTTACGTCGTCCGCTTCCTGCTCGGCGTGGCGGAAGCGGGATTCTATCCCGGCGTGATCTACTATTTCGCGAGCTGGTTCCCGGTCTGCCACCGGGGCCGCGCGGTGAGCCGGTTCTACCTTGCGAGCCCGCTCGCCGCGATCGTCATGGGCGGCATTTCGGGCTGGCTTCTTTCGCTCGACGGGCGCGGCGGGCTCGAAGGCTGGCAGTGGCTGTTCCTGGTGCAGGGCCTGCCGAGCGTGGCCGTGGGCCTGATGGTCCTGTTCCTGCTGCCCGACAATCCGCGCAGCGTCGACTGGCTGACCGAACCCGAGCGCGACTGGATCGAGGGCGAACTCGCCCGCGAGCAGGCGCTGATCGGCGAACCCCCGAGCCACAACGTCCTTGCCGCATTCCGCAATCCGCGCGTTCTGTTGATGGGCGTGATCGGGGTGCTGATCATCGGCGCGGTGATCACCTTCAACCTGTCGGCCCCGATGATCCTAATGGAATCCGCAAGGCTCGACGTGACGACCGCGGGTTATCTGACCGCGGTGGGCGGCCTCCTCGGCGTGGTCGCGATCGTCTGGGCGGGCAATCACGCCGACCGTCATGGCGACCGCTGGATCAACGCCTTCTGGATGATCGTGGTGCTCGCGATCTCGTTCTTCGTGATGGCGCTCGCCCCGTCGCCGATGCTCGTGATCGCCGCGTTCCTCGCCTTCGCGACGGTGTGTTTCACGATTCCCATGCTGCAATCGTCGGGCTGGGCCGAGGTGATCCACGTGCGCGAACTGGCCGTGGGCGCGGCGGCGATCAACACGATGGCGCAGATCGGCGCCTTCGTGACCCCGTTCGCCTGGGGCGCGGCGAGGGACGCGACCGGCAGCTTCACCGCGGGGCTCTGCGCGATCGGCGTGATGACACTCGTGCAGGCGGCGCTCATCCTGGTACTCCGACGCCAGATCCGCGCGCGCCGGGCCGAGCGGCTCGCGATCGCCTGAGTTCGAAAGCGCTTTCCTACCGGCGTGTCTGCGTGCCATGCGCCGGCGCGATGCAATCGTGCTGCTTCCGCCCTATATCGCCTCTGCCGGAACCCGCTTCGGGACCGGCGACTTTCCTGCTTCAGGACTGTGTGAGAGGTGTGACATGCCCTCGGTAAACCGGAGTTGAGATGAGCCTAGAGACCAAGCTTCCGACCGGTCACGACCTGCTGGCCGAGATCGACCGCCTGCGGAAAGAGCGCAACGCGGTGATCCTGGCGCATTACTACCAGACGCCCGCGATCCAGGACATCGCGGACTTCGTGGGCGACAGCCTCGAACTCAGCCGCAAGGCGGCGGATACCGATGCCGACGTGATCGCTTTCTGCGGGGTCAAGTTCATGGCCGATACCGCCAAGATCCTCTCGCCCCAGAAGATCGTCGTGCTGCCCGACATGGATGCCGGGTGCAGCCTCGAGGATTCCTGCCCGCCCGAGAAGTTCAAGGCCTTCCGCGAGGCGCACCCCGATCACATCGCGCTGACCTACATCAACTGCTCAACCGAGGTTAAAGCGCTCAGCGACGTGATCGTCACCAGCTCGAGCGCCGAGACGATCCTGTCGCAGATCCCCAAGGACCAGAAGATCATCTTCGGCCCCGATCGCCATCTCGGCGGCTACCTCAGCCGCAAGTTCGGGCGCGAGATGCTGCTGTGGCCGGGGGTGTGCATCGTGCACGAGGCCTTCAGCGAGACTGAACTGCTCAAGCTCAAGGCGCAGCACCCCGGCGTGCCCGTCGCCGCGCATCCCGAATGCCCGCCGTCGATCATCGATCACGCCGACTACGTCGGCTCGACCAGCGGCATCCTCCAGTTCGCCAAGACGTTCGAAGGCGACACCCTGATCGTCGCGACCGAGCCGCACATCATGCACCAGATGGAGCTGGCGCTGCCCGAGAAGGCCTTCATCGGGGCACCCGGCGCCGACGGCAACTGCAGCTGCAACATCTGCCCCTACATGGCGCTCAATACGATGGAGAAACTCTACGTCGCGCTGCGCGACCTCGAGCCGCGCATCGAGATCGAGGAAGGCCTGCGCCTCGCCGCCAAGAAGAGCCTCGACCGGATGCTCGAGATGGCGAGCGGCACGGTGGGAAAGGGCGACCTCGGCGCGCGGGACTAGTTTCGCGCCTTTGCCAGCAAGAGCGCGGCACTGACCAGCGCCATGCCCACGATATCGATCGCCCCGAGCGTCTCGCCGAACGCCAGCCAGCCCACCGCCGCCGCGATCGCGGGCTGGGTCAGCAGCGCCATGCCGACGACCAGCGGCGAGAAGTGCTTCATCGAATAGACCAGCAAGCCCTGCCCCACGACCTGGCTCGAGATCGCGAGGCCGATGACCGGGACCCAGCCTGCCGCGCCCGGCATCACCGGCTCGCCCAGCGCCAGCGCGATGGCCAGCAGCGCAGGCGAGGCGGCGGCGCAGACCAGCGCCAGCACGGTCCACTGGCCCATGGTATCGCGTGCGCTCTGAGCGGGCACGAGGTAGAATACGTAGAACACGCCCGCGAGCAGGCACAGCAGGTCGCCCATCAGCGTGGTCGTCGATATTTCGAGGCTGCGGCCCATCAGGATCGCCGCTCCGCCGACCGCGGCGGCGAGCGCGATCCACTCGCGGCCCGCGGGTGCGCGGCGGATCGATACGAACGCCCATACCATCAGCAGCAGACTGCCCGCGTTCCCGAACAGCGTCGCGTTGCCGAGCCGCGTCTGTTCGATGCCGATGTGCCAGCTGGCAAGATCCGCCGCGAAGAACACCCCCGCGACCAGCAGCAGCAATACCGCGCGCCGCGTCAGCGTGTTGCCGTGCCGCTCGCGCCAGCCGAGCCACACGAACAGCGGCAAGGGCAGCAGCATCCGCCAGAACCCCGCCGCGACGGGGCCAGTATCGGTCAGCCGCACCAGCCACGGGCCGAGCGCCAGTGCCGCGTTGCCGCCCAGCAGCGCGGCCAAGTGCCACGCGCCGGCCTGATACCCAATCTTGTCCGGCGCGCCGGTTGCACTGTCCATTTGGCGCCCCTAGCTCGGTTGCGAAACGAAACCAGCAAGAAAAGGCTTGCCCCCTATGCATGAGGTTCTCTTCCAGCCGATCGAACTCGGCGCGATCCACACGAAGAACCGCATTCTGATGGCCCCCCTTACCCGCGGGCGCTCGAACTATCCCGAAGCCGATCCCAACGACCTGATGGTCGAATACTATCGCCAGCGCGCCACCGCCGGCCTGATCATCAGCGAGGCGACCGCGATCAGCGCGGAAGGGCGCGGATGGCCCAATGCCCCCGGAATCTGGACCGACACGCACGTGGCAGGATGGAAGAAGGTGACCGACGCGGTCCATGCCGAAGGCGGCGCAATCGTGCTGCAGCTCTGGCACATGGGCCGCACGGTCCATCCCGACATGCTTGGCGGACAACCGCCAGTGTCGGCGAGTGTCACCACCGCGCCCGACCACGCCCACACGCCCACCGGTCGGCAGGACTATCAGCCCGCCCGTGCGCTCGCGGTCGAGGAGATCGGACGCGTGATCGAGGATTATCGCAAGGCCGCCGAAAACGCGAAGGCTGCGGGTTTCGACGGGGTGCAGCTCCACGGCGCGAATGGCTATCTCGTCGACCAGTTCCTGCGCGATTCGACCAACCTGCGGACCGACGAATACGGCGGTAGCCCGGAGAACCGCACGCGCTTCCTGCGCGAAGTGCTGACCACGCTGGTCGATGTCTGGGGCGCGGGCCGCGTCTCGGTCCGCCTCAGCCCCAACGGCGAGTCGCAGGGCTGCGACGACAGCGACCCGGCGGCCACCTTCGGCGCGGCGGCCCGGGTGTGCGAGGACCTCGGTCTCGGCTTCGTCGAATTGCGCCAGCCCGGTCCCGAGGGCACCTTCGGGCGGACCGACGTGCCGCAGCAGGACGGCATGATCCGCAGCATCTACACCGGGCCACTGGTACTCAACAGCGACTACTCGGCTGCCGAAGCGGAGCGCGATATTGCGAGCGGGCGCTGCGACGCGGTGGCGTTCGGCCGGCCGTTCATCTCGAATCCGGACCTGCCCGCGCGCATCGCCGCCGGCGCCGAATTCGCCCCCAACGTAAACGTGCCGCAAAGCTGGTACTTCCCGGGCGAGGCCGGTTACACCGACTACCCGACGATGGCCGAAGAGCGGGTCGCTGCGGAGTAGCGCCTAACCTTCGTCGCTTTCCTCGACCGCGTCGGCATCCGGCGCGGCCGCGGGTTCTTCGGGCGCGTCGGCGGCTTCGCTTGCCGAGCCGGTCGCGCCCGCCGAAGGCCGCGCGCCCGGTGCTGCCGAATTGCTTTCGCCCGCTTCCCGCAGCGGCGGGCTTTGCGAAGTCACCGTGTCGAGCGGCAGCATGTCGTCGGTGATCGACCCGCCAAGCACTTCGCCCGCGGCGGTCCCGCGTTCCTCGCCGCCCTTGCCTCCTTCATCGCCGCACCCAGCGAGCAGCAGGACGAGCGGAAGAGTGATCGAGGCAAGGGTCTTCATCAGGTATTCTCGCAAGACTTCAATCCGCCGAGGAACGCACCGGCGCGGGCGAGCAATGCCGCATCGAAGGCCTCGGGCGCAAGCGGCTTCCCCAGCCGTTCCATGCTGGTGACGCCGAATTCGGCGATCCCGCACGGCACGATGCCACCGAAGTGCGCCATGTCGGGCGACAGGTTCACCGAGAAGCCATGCATCGTCACCCAGCGCCGCACCCGCACCCCGATCGCGCCGATCTTCGCCTCGCTGCCGTCGATGTCGCGCGTCCAGATGCCGATGCGGCCCGGTGCCCGCCAGCTCTCGACCCCGAGATCGCCGAGCGTGTCGATCACCCAGCCCTCGATCGAATGGACGAAGTTGCGCACGTCCTTGCCGCGCTTCGACAGGTCGATGAGGACGTAGCCGATTCGCTGGCCCGGCCCGTGATAGGTATAGCGTCCGCCCCGCCCGGCCTCGACCACCTCGAACCGCGGATCGAGCAGTTCGCCCTCTGCGGCGCTGGTTCCCGCGGTGTAGACCGGCGGATGCTCGAGCAGCCACACGAGCTCGCGCGCCTCGCCCGCGGCGATCGCGCGGTTGCGCGCTTCCATCTCTGCCAGCGCTTCGCGGTAGGGTATGAGTCCGGGCGAAACGCGCAATTCGATTTCGGGCGGCAGCGTTGTGGACATCGCCGATTGCGTGGGGCCACTCGGCGCGCTTATCAAGGGGCAACCGCGAGATGGAGGGGTCCCACCGATGAAGTTCGACATGAGTGCTGCCTGGAACGAGGCGACGCGCCTGATGGGCGCGAACCGCGACGTCCTGCTGATCGTGGCCGGGGTGTTCTTCTTCCTGCCGAACGTCATCTTCAGCCTGGTTTTTTCAAACGAGATGGCCGCGCTGGAAGCGGCGCAGGCGAAGAAGCCGGATCCCGAAGCGATGGGCCAGGCGATGGTCGCGTTCTACGGCGACATCTGGTGGATGGTGCTGATCATCGCGGTGATCCAGGGCATCGGCATGCTCGGACTGCTGGTGCTGCTGTCGGACCGCAGCCGGCCGACCGTCGGCGAAGCGCTCAAGACCGGGGCCAAGTTGCTGCTGCCCTACCTCGGCGCGCAGATCCTGATGACCTGCTTCTATGGCCTTCTGGCGCTAATCCCGATTTCGATCGGGGTGGCCGGTTCGCCCGCCATCGGCGTGGTCGTCGGCCTCTTCGCCTTCGTGCTGGTCTGCTACCTTTTCACCAAGTTCCTGCTGGTCAGCCCGGTGATCGCGGTGGAGCGCATGGCCAATCCCATCGGCGCGATGGGCCGCTCGTGGCGGCTGACCAAGGGCAATTCTCTGCGGCTGTTCTTTTTCGTCCTCCTGTTGCTGGTGGCCCTGATCATCGTCGGCGGCGTGGTGAGCGCGATCCTGGGCCTCGGCTTCGCCCTGGCGGGCGCCGAGATCGCGATGGTCGGCAACGCGATCGTGTCGGGCATGGTCAATGCCGTGTTCCTGGTGATCTTCCTGGCGGTGCTGGCCGCGATGCACCGCCAGCTCGCCGGGCCCGCTCCCGAAACGGTGAGCGCGACCTTCGACTAGGGGATCAGTCCTTCCAGCCCCAGAACAGGCGGCAAGGCAGGACGTTCAGCGCTTCGAACCCGCTGTCGATGCGGTGGAAGTGCTTGGCCATGAAATCGCGTGCGGCGGCGCTGAACTGGTAGACCAGGAACGCGCCGCCCGGTCGCAGCACCCGGTGGGTCGCCGCCGCGATCGCCGGGCCGACGCCATCGGGCAGCGTCGAGAACGGCAGGCCCGACAGCACGTAGTCGGCGTGATCGAACCCGTGCGCGCGGACGATCTCTTCGACATCCGCCGCGCTGCCCAGCACCGCGTGGAAACGGCCGTCGGGAATCGTCTTCTTCAGGTAGTCGATATAGAGCGGGTTGGTGTCGATCACGATCAGCGTGCCGTCGCGCCGCATCCGCTCCAGCACCGGGCGGCAGAACGTACCGACGCCGGGGCCGTATTCGACGAACAGCTTGCATTCTTCCCAGTTCACCGGGGCGAGCATCTTCTCGATCGTGAAGCGCGACGAGGGGATGATCGAGCCGACCATCTTGGGATGTTCGAGGAAACCGCGGAAGAAAACGCCCCACTGGCCGAAGAAGCGCGCCGCGCGCTGGCCGATGGTCTCGCCGCGAAGAATCGCGAATTCGTTGGGATTGGTCAAGCAACGCGCCCTGTCCGGCACCCCGTTGGACAGGGGCATATTTCGGGGCGGGGAAGTGGCAGCTTCGCGGCCCGATTGCAAGCATCGACCCGTCCCTCTAGCGGATCGTCCATGACCGGGACATTCCCCGACCTTGACCCCGACCTTGGCCCCGAGCGGCCGCCCGTCGAGGCACCGCGCAAGCCGATCTCGCGCGAGCGGATGGCACTGCTGTTCCTCGTCATGCTGACGACAGCGGCGGGCAATACCGCGATGCAGTCGGTCATGCCGTCGATCGGTACGGCTCTTGGCGTGGCCGACGTCTGGGTCAGCCTGGCCTACACCTGGTCGGCGCTGCTGTGGACGATCTGCGCCCCCTATTGGGCCCGGCGTAGCGACCGGCGTGGTCGCAAGGCGATGATGGCGCTCGGCCTGGTCGGTTTCATCCTCAGCTTCGTGCTGTGCGGGATCGTGCTGTGGTTCGGGCTCAACGCCGTGCTGCCCGCAATCTGGACGCTTTTGCTCTTCGCCGCGGCGCGCAGTCTCTATGGCCTGTTCGGATCCGCCGCGCCGCCCGCGGTGCAGGCTTATGTCGCCAGTCGGACGCCGCGCGCCGAGCGGACGCAGGCGATGGCGATCATCGCGTCGAGCTTCGGCCTCGGGACCGTGCTCGGCCCGGCCGTCGCGCCGCTGCTGGTATTCCCCGCGACCGGCCTCGTCGGACCGTTCCTGGCGTTCGGGATTGCCGGTGTGGTGGTGCTGGTTGCCCTGCGCGCGAGCCTGCCCAACGACGATCCGCAGTTCGCCGCTCGAGGCGACGTGGTGGCGGCACCGTTCAGCGCGAATTCGAACCCGCGGGTCGAGGATACGAGCGAAGATGACGACGGGACCGGCGGGGTAATCCCGGACCTGTCGTGGTACGACCGGCGCTTGCGGCCATGGCTGGTGGCGGGTCTCGTCGGCGGTCACGCGCAGGCGGCCTTCCTCGGCATCGTGGGGTTCTTCGTCCTCGACCGCCTGGGCCTGCGCCAGAACCCCGACGCAGGGACGGAATCGATCGGGCTCGTGCTGATGTGCGGTGCCATCGCCACGCTGCTGGCGCAGTGGGGCCTGATCCCGATGCTCAAGCTGGGCCCGCGCTCATCGACTCTGTGGGGTATGGCGCTGGCGATCGTGGGCACAGTGGTGTTCGCCCTTTCGGCGACGCTTAACACCATGGCGCTCGGCGTGGCGATCGCCTCGATGGGGTTCGGGCTTTACCGCCCCGGCTTCACCGCGGGAGCTTCTCTCGCGGTCACGCGGGCCGAGCAGGGCCAGATCGGCGGCATCGTCGCATCGGTCAACGGCGCGGCCTACATTGCCGCACCGGCCATCGGCGTCTGGCTCTACGGCCATCACGAGACGATCGGATTCGCCACCATCGTCGCTCTGTGCGCCGCGGTGTTCATCCACGGCATCGTGGCGCTCGATTCGGACAGGACGCTCGAAGCGCCGCTGCCGCGCTAGAGGATTTCGAGCACCGCTTCGGGCGGTCGGCAAAGCCGCACACCCTTGTCCGTCTCCACCAGAGGCCGCTGGATGAGGCGCGGGTCCGCCTCCATCGCATCGAGCACGGTCGCATCGTCGGCGGTGGTCAACCCGCGCTCCTCGGCGTCGGTCTTGAACGTCCGAACGCCCTCGCTCGCGCGCATCCCGGCGTCCGCGTAAAGCTGCGCCAGCCTGGCGCGGGTCGGCGGCGTCTTGAGATATTCCACGACCGTCAGATCAACGTCGCCGCGCTCCTCGAGCAGCGCGAGCACCTTGCGCGAGGTGCTGCATTCCGGATTGTGCCAGATCGTCGCCTTCATCGAATGCCTCCCGCCGGTCAGGTCCAGCGACGGACCAGGTTGTGATAGAGCTGGGTGAGCTTGAGCACCTGCACATCATCGCCGCCGCGTTCCGCGACGAGTGCCTGCACCGTCTGGTCGAGGTCGAACAGCATCTCGCGCGCCGCTCCGTCGCGCACCAGCGATTCGATCCAGAAGAACGCCGCGATCCGCTCGCCGCGCGTCACTTCGGACACACTGTGGAGGCTGGTCGAGGGATAGAGCAGCAGGTCACCGGCGGGTTGGCGATAGGACACGCTGCCGAAGTTGCCCGAGACGTTCAGCTCGCCGCCGTCGTAGTCTTCGGAGAGGAACAGCGTCGCCGACAGGTCGGTGCGGATCTGCCGCCCGCTTGCGGCGTCGATACGCAGGGCGTTGTCGATGTGCTCGCCGAATTTGTCGCCGACACCGTAGCGATTGAACAGCGGCGGCAGGACGGCCTTTGGCAGCGCAGCCGAGAGCAGCAGGGGCGACGCGGCGAGCGCCTCGCCGATCCGCTGTTGTGCACGGCGGGCGGCGGGCGAATCCGCCGGGAGCTGGCGATTGCGCTTGGCGAGCGCCGCGCCCTCCCCGCTCGTTACGTTGCCATCGACCCAGTCCGCCGCCGCGAGGTCCCGGCCAAGGGCCAGGGCTTCGTCGCGGGGCAGGACGGACGGGACGACGATCAACACGGCGCGGCTCCTAGCGGGGTTCGTCTTGCCGCAACAGTGCTCAGTAGCGCGCGGTCAAAGTAAACACCGCCGAGCGTCCCGGCGCAACGTAGGCGAAGGGCGAACCCGACCGGTAGATGGCGTCGTAGTACGTCTCGTCGGTCAGGTTGTTCACGTTGAGCCGCGCCTCGAGCCACGACAGCGGCTTGTACCGCGCCACGGCATCGAGCCGCGTGTAGCCCGGCACCCGCGCGGTGCCTGCGGCGAACGATCCGCCGAAGAACTCGCTCTGGTAGTGGACCTGCCCGCCAACCTCGAGGTTCTGTGACAGCAGGAACGTAGCCAGCAGGTTCGCGCTATGCTTCGGAATGTTGGCGAACGCGCGACCGACGTTGGCGGCATTGATCGATTCGACGATCTTGGCGTCGGTGTAGGTATAGCCGCCGAATAGCTGGAGCACGTCGAACAGCTTGCCGCTGGCACCCAGTTCGAACCCGCGCGAGCGCAGCTTGCCGACGAGTTCGTAGACGTTGCCGCCGATGTTCTCGCGGGCGTTGTTCTTGGTGATCTGGAACGCCGCCGCGGTCAGCAGCAGCTTGCCGTCTGAGGTTTCCCACTTGGCGCCGGCTTCGAGGCTTTCGTTCCGCTCGGGATCGAGGTTGGCGGTCTGGGGCGCTAACCCGTCGTAGGAGATGCCGTTGCCGTCGAGCTGCTCGCCCGAGGGATTGGCCGAGGTCGCCCACGAGGCGTAGAGCGTCATCGCGTCGACGGGCTTGAACGTTGCGCTCGCCTGCCAGTTGGCGAACGTGGCCGAACTGCTGAGCTGTGCAGTCGTGGGCAGCTCGTTGGCGCGGAAGGTGATGTCGTAGGCATCGATCCGCGCGCCCAGCGTCAGCCAGAATTGCGGGGTGAACTTGATCGTGTCGATGGCATAGGCGGCCAGAGACTTCACCTGTGCCCGGCTCGGACCGTTGGTGGTGTCGGGCACGACCGGGAAGTCGAAGCCGAGCACCGGGTCGGGGGTCAGCAGGTTGCGGATGAACGTGCCCGGCGCGGGGATCGGGTTGCCCGCCGAGTCCTCCACGAACGCGGGGATCGCCAGCGGCAGGTTCTCCACCGTCTCGCGGGCGAACTCGCCGCCGAGCACCAACGTGTGGCCGATGCCGCCGGTATCGAACCGCGCAGTCGCGTCGGTGACGTTGGCGACGTAATTGTTGGTCGCCCAGCGGCGCTGGCCGCCGGCGGTGATGGTGTACTGGTCCTCGGGAATCGCGGCACCCGTCGTCGGGCAGGCACCCGTTGAAGTCCGCGCGAAGCGGCAAACCGATCCCGGGGTCCCGACGATGTAGCGATTGTATGTCTCGCCGACACGGGTGACCGAGCGGAGCTCGAGCCCGTCGACCGGCTGCCAGTCGACCCGGAAGGTGCCGATGTCGGCTCCGTTGCGGAGGAAGTCGCGGCCGATCACGCCGTAGAAGTTGTCGCGCCGAACATTGTAGGGTTGCTGCGTGGTAACGTCGAACGGGTGGCCGAAGTCGGGGATGCCGTCGA
The DNA here is from genome assembly GCF_053819285.1 of Tsuneonella sp. HG094. Taxonomy (NCBI): domain Bacteria; kingdom Pseudomonadati; phylum Pseudomonadota; class Alphaproteobacteria; order Sphingomonadales; family Erythrobacteraceae; genus Tsuneonella; species Tsuneonella sp. HG094. The sequence goes on along the minus strand of NZ_JBSORA010000001.1, from coordinate 188,970 downwards.
GCCGGGCACGGTAGTAGTCGGCCGACAGTGTCATCGTATCGGTCAGGTTGAGCGTTGCGGCGGCGGCCACGCCCCATTTCTCCGACTTGGCGAAGTCGCGACCCGGCGTGTCCGCCGTGTGGTACAGCGCGTTGACGCGGATCGCGAACTTGTCCGACACCGCGTGGTTCGCATCGACCGTGATGCGGCCGAACTGGTCCGTGCCGACGCCGAGATCAGCGGTCACGAAGCTCAGACCCGGGGTGGCCCGCTTGGATTCGAGGCTGACGAGGCCGCCCGTCGTGCCGCGACCACCGAAGCTGCCCGAGGGGCCCTTGACGATCTCGATCTGCTCGACCGCGAAGATCTCGCGACTGGTCACGCCCGGATCGCGCAAACCGTCGATGTAGACGTCGTTGCGCGCCTCGAAGCCGCGGATGAAGATGCGGTCGCCGAAGGCGTTGCCCCCCTCGCCGGTGCCGAGGGTGATGCCGGGGGTCGAGCGGACGACTTCGCGGAAGCTGTTGGCGCCGAGGTCCTCGATCACCTCCTTGGAGATGACCGTAACGCTGCGCGGGGTGTCGCGCAGGCTCTCGGTGAACTTGTCGTTCTGCGAACGCTCGACCTTGTAGGGAGCGTCGGGGTTGGCGTTGGGGTTGAAGTCCTCCGGCCGGTCACCGCGAACGACGATTTCGCCCGGATTGTCCGCGTCCTCCGCTGCAAGGGCAGCGGCGGGCATGACGAGTGCCGACAGCACGCTCCCCAGAAGACAGGCGTTGGCAGCGGGACGGACGGGAAAAGACACAGGCATTGAGACCCCTCATTGATTTCGAAGGGGTCTCTATTGCGAGTCAGTTGCATTAGACAAGCACTAATTGCGAATGGTTTGCATTATCTCATCATTCGCGTTGCATCGCCGGAACCGCGCGGGCGGCATCCTCGGCGCTGATGCCGGGCGCAGGCGCGGCGCTGATCGTTTCGGTTCGCCGCGCCACCCGCGAGGCGCGCTGCACCGCGCGGACGAGTCGCGGATAGACCCCGCAGCGACACAGGTTGGGCAGTGCCGCCTTGATCTGCTCCTCGCTCGGGTCGGGGTTCTGCGCGAGCAGCGCCGCAGCGGCCATGACGATGCCCGGCGTGCAGAACCCGCACTGGATTGCCGCTTCCGCGACCATCGCCTGCTGCACCGGGTGGCTGCGATCCTGACTCAGGCCCTCGATCGTGGTGACGTACCGCCCCTCCGCCTCGGCAAGGCTGACGAGGCAGCTGCGCAGCGCCTCGCCGTCGACGATCACCGTGCAGGCATGGCAATCGCCGTCGCCGCAGCCGAATTTCGTGCCGGTGAGGTTCGCCGCTTCGCGCAGCGCGTGGAGCAGCGGGGTCGCCGGATCGAGTTCGAAGGCCAGCGGCCGTCCATTGACGGTGAGCGCGGTCATGCGGGCCGGAAGCTCAGTCGCGCCACGAGCGGTCGATGCGGTCGACCTTGCGCTTCCACGCCTCGAAATCGGCGTAACCGGGTCCACCGGGCAGCGAAACCATGCCAAGGTCGCGCTGGTGCACGTCGATCACCTCTTGCGGCACGTCGATCGGATCGCCCTGGCTGAGCACGGCGATCTGGATTTCGCAGGCGCGCTGGAGCGCCCAGGCCTGGACGAACATCTCGGGGATCGTGCGGCCCATCACCACCGGGCCGTGGTTGCGCAGCATCAGGATGCGCTTGCCCCCGAGATTGGCGAGCAGCCGCTCGCCCTCTTCCGGACGCACAGTCACGCCCTCGAAATCGTGATAGCCGATCTGGCCTTGGAAGTTGCAGGCATAGAAGCTGATCGGCAGCAGCCCGCGGCTGTGGCTCGACACTGCCATCCCCGCGGTCGTGTGCGTGTGGCAGATCGCGTGCGCCCAATCGAGATGGCGGTGGAAATAGGCGTGCTGGGTAAAGCCCGCCTGGTTCACTGGGTAATTGCCCGACAGCACCTTGCCGTCGATGTCGATCTTGACGAGGTTCGACGCGGTCACCTCGTCATAGAGCAGCCCGAACGGGTTGATGAGGAACGCGTTGTCCTCTCCCGGCACCTTGAAGCTGATGTGGTTGTAGATCGATTCCGACCAGCCCATCAGGTCGAAGATGCGATAGCAGGCGGCAAGGTCGAGCCGCGCGTTCCATTCGGCTTCGCTGCATTCGATCCGGGGCTTGAGCTGGGTCGCCATCTGGACTCTCTCCTGTGTGCGTTTCTTGTCGCTACCTATCGCACGCGGGCGCTTCAAGCGCCAGAAGCGCGAAGCTGCCGAGCCAGTGCGAGCCCATGTAGTCCTCGCCGATATGGGGCAGGCTGGCTGCGATATGCCGCTCGGCGACGGAGGCGAACCGATCCGGCTCGCCCTGTGCGGCACCGATCCCGCGCCAGCACCACGCCCGCGACAGGTTGAGCCCGTCGAGATGGGCGATCTTTCCGTCCGTCCGGTCGGAGACGTGCGCGGGGGTGAACAGCGGCGCGGGCTCCTCACGGTCGGCGTTCGGAAGGAAGGCCTCGAACCATGCAGCAAAGCCACCGCAATCGAGTGTCCGGCCCATGAGGTGCGCCACGGTCAAGGCGGGCGAGAGGAACTCGTCGCCGCCCGGCTCCCACCCGCGATAGTTGGTCCGATCGCCGAACCAGGTCACCGCCCGCGCGCGGATCTTAGCGGCCAGCGCAGGATCGCGCCCCCCAGCCCAGTCGAGCGCGAGCACCATCGCAAAGGCGCTGTTGAAGTGCGTGCCGACGGTGATCGGATAGGTCATCCGCTGGAGGTACTCGCCAAGCATCGCGGCAAGCTTCACCGCGAGCGGCTCGAGCGCGATGCCCCAGTTCGCGTCATGCCGCTCGGCTTCGGCATGGAGCGCGAGCAGCCACGCCCAGCCATAGGGGCGCGAGGCCATGCGTCCGTCGGGGCGATCGAACCGTGCCACCTCCCCCGCGACCTTGCCCGGCACCAGCATGGCGTTTGTCAGCACGCGAATGTCGGCCGCCTCGGGCATCCCGGGGAAAAGCCGCAGCAAGCGCAGCACCTGCCAGTAGCCGTGGACGCACGAATGCCAGTCGAAGCTGCCGTGAAAAACCGGGTGCAGGATTGACGGCGGAATAACGTCGTCGGGACCGTAGATCTGCTGGTCGAGCTTGAACGGCCACTTCCGCGTCAGGTTCGGCAGCGTCATCCGCGCAAAGGTGCGCGCGTGGGTCTCGGTCAGCATCACGGAAACGCCAGAAAGTAGATCAGCAGGACGTTGGCGATCAGCAGCGGGATAGCGGTCGGCACCTGCGCCTTGATCACCGCGTGCTGGTCCTTCAGCTCCAGCAGCGCGGCAGGCACGAGGTTGAAGTTGGCCGCCATCGGGGTCATCAGCGTGCCGCAGAAGCCCGCGAGCATCCCGATCGCCGCGACGCGGATCGGATCGCCGCTCCACAGCCCCACCAGCACCGGCATTCCCACGCCCGCGAACATGACCGGAAACGCGGCGAAGGCGTTGCCCATGATCATCGTGAAGCCCGCCATGCCCAGCGCATAGACCGCCACCGCGCCGAAGCGGCTGCCGTCGGGGATCACCCCTTGCGCTATGCCGCCGACGACTTCGCCCACGCCTGCCAGTGCGAAAACCGCGCCCAGCGAAGCGAGCATCTGCGGCAGCACCGCCGCCCAGCCGACGCTGTCCATCAGCCGCGCGCCCTCCGCCAAGGGCACCAGCGGCCGGTCGCGCAGCCATGCGAGGCAGGCGGCAAGCGCGAGGAGGACGCCGAGCGTCAACCCGACGAGCGTCACCTGCTTGACGTCGAACAGGCCGGGCATCTGCTTGAACAGGAGCGTGCCGACGAGCGCGACCGCCGGGATGATGAGCGCGGGCAGGAACAGCCAGTTGCCCCGCGCCGCCGCCTCGGCCCGGCGTTCCTCGGGCGAGGTCGTCGGCCGCCCGCCGCGTCCCATCAGCTTGAACCCGGCGATGAGCACGAGGCCGAGAACAAGCACGCCGTTGCCCATGTCGCCCAGCCGGTCGCCCGCCCAGAAGCTCGCGGCGAGCAGCGCATAGAATGCCGCGTTGCCCCACCGCTTCGGGTTGGCCGGGTCGGTCGCGGAGATCAGCGCGTAGGCGAGGAACACCGCGCCGCCGACGGTATAGACGAGGTTGAGGCCGATCATGCGCCCTCTCCCTTCGTCGCCGTGCTGGCGCGGGCGAGCCTGCGATCGAACAACCACAATCGCGCGGCGTGGATCGCGAAGGCGCAGATGGCGGTCGGGATCGCCCACAACGCCAGTTGCAGCGGCTCGGCCGCAATGCCGAACCCCTGCAGCACGCTGACCATGAGGAGGATCGATCCGATCGCGATGAAGATGTCCTCGCCGAAGAACAGCCCGACGTTGTCGGTCGCGGCGGCGAGCGCGGGCACCGTGTCCGCGTCCGGATCGGCGCCCTGCTTCTCCGCTGCCGCCTGCGCCATTGGGGCCACGAGCGGCCGCACCGTCTGCGCCGGTCCCGCGATCGAGGTCAGCCCCAGCGCCGCGGTCGCCTGGCGCAAAACAAGGTAGCCGATCAGCAGGCGGCCGACGGTCGCGCCCTTCAAGGCGGCGATCGCGGCGCGGGCGCGTTCCTGCAAGCCGTGCCGTTCGAGCAGGCCGATCACCGGCAGTACGATGTAGACCACGCTGACATAGCGTGCGTCGTTGAACGCCTTGCCGAATGCGGCCAGCACCGCGAGCGGATCGAGCCCGGCGGCAAGCCCCGTCACCAATGCGGACGCCGCCACCACCAGCAGCGGGTTCAGCCGCAGGACGAAGCCCACGACGATCACCGCGATCCCCAACAGAACCCACATCAGCCCTTGCTCCCCCAACCGCCGCCGCCCGGCGTCTCGATCACGAACACGTCGCCCGCCGCCATTTCGACCGAGGCGGTCGCGCCGAGCGTTTCCTCGCTGCCGTCTGCGCGTTCGACCCGGTTGACGCCCAGTGCGCCGTCGCCGCCCCCGGCGAGGCCCGCCGGGGCTATGACACGTCGGTTCGACAGGATGTTGGCGCGCATCGGCTCGCGGAAGGCGATCCGCCGCACCGCGCCGTCGCCGCCGGGCCACTCTCCCGCGCCGCCCGATCCTTCGCGGACCGAGAATTCTTCGACCAGCACCGGAAAGCGTGCCTCCATCACTTCGGGATCGGTCAGGCGGCTGTTGGTCATGTGCGTCTGCACGACGTCGGCCCCGGCGAAGCCGGGACCCGCACCCGATCCGCCCGCGATCGTCTCGTAATACTGGCGCGCGTCGTCGCCGAAGGTGAAGTTGTTCATCGTGCCCTGGCTGCCCGCCTGCGCACCGAGCGCACCGAGCAGCGCGTCGGTGATGACCTGGCTCGTCTCGACATTGCCCGCGACCACCGCGGCGGGCCATTCGGGCGACAGCATCGATCCGTAGGGCACGCGGATCTCGATCGGGCGGAGGAACCCGTCGTTGAGCGGGATCGCGCTGTCGATCAGCGTACGGATCGCATAGAGGCACGCCGCGCTGACGACGGGGCGCGGGGCGTTGAAGTTGTCGCGCTGCTGCGGGCTGGTCCCGGCGAAATCGATCGTCGCGCTTCGTTTCGCGCGGTCGACCGTGACCGCCACCGCCACCTGCGCCCCGTTGTCCATCGCGACCCGGTGCCTCCCGTCGGACAGCCCTTCGAGCAGGCCACGCACCGCGCCCTCGGCATAATCGAGCAGGTGGCCCATGTAGGCGGCGACCGTCTCCTGCCCGTGGTCGGCGACCAGCCCGAGCAGCCGCTCCGCACCCCGCCTGCACGCGGCGACCTGCGCGGCGAGATCGGCGAGGTTCATCGCGGGATTGCGCGCGGGGTGCGTGCCTGCCGTCAGCAGCGCGGTGAGGTCGTCGGCAAGAAAGCGCCCGTCCCGCGCGATGACCACGGTGTCGAGCACGATCCCTTCGTCTTCGATTCGGGTCGAATTCGATGGCATCGATCCAGGCGCGATCCCGCCGACATCGGCATGGTGTCCGCGCGCGGCCACGAAGAACGCCGGTGCCCCGCCTTCACCAGCGAACACCGGCGCGACGACGGTTATGTCGGGCAGGTGCGTGCCACCCGCGTAGGGGGCGTTGAGCGCATAGGCGTCGCCCGCGCGCATGGCCGCCCCGGCACGCGCGATCACCGTCCGCACGCTGTCGCCCATAGATCCGAGGTGGACCGGGATATGCGGCGCGTTGGCGATGAGGTTGCCCGCCGCATCGAACACCGCGCACGAGAAATCGAGCCGTTCGCGGATGTTCACCGAGCTCGCAGAATGCTGGAGCGCGGCGCCCATCTCCTCGGCGATGCCCATGAACAGCCCGCCGAATATCTCGAGCCGCACGGGATCGACCTCGCTGCCTGCCGCGCCGGTGCGGACAGCTTCGGCGCGGTTCATCACGAGCATTCCATCCGCCGCGAGACGCGCGGTCCAGCCGGGTTCGACCACCAGCGTCGCGACGGGGTCGATCACCAGCGCCGGGCCGACGATTGCCTGCCCCTCGGCCAGATGCTCGCGGAGGAAGATCGCCCGCCCCTGCGCCTGCGCGACCGGCTCGGCCGGTGTCGCCGCGGCCGCGAAGTCGCCAGCCCTACCTCGCTCGGTCGGCGCGACAGCGTCCACCCGCAGCATGTCGAGCGTGAGCGGCGCATCGGTATCGAACCCGAAGCGCGCGCGGTGATCCTCGGCGAAGGCGGCGCGCATCGCCGCCTCGCTTCCCGCCACTACCGGCACCGCGGCATCGCCCGCGGTAAGGCGCACGAACGCCTGCGCTTCGCAGCGAACCGTAGCGGGATCGACGCCCTGTCCCGTGAGTTCGCCCGCTGCCGCGATCGACAGCCGAGCCACCGCGGCATCGAGCGCCCCGGCGCATCCGTCGAGCGGGATGCCCAGCGTCTCCTCGCGCACCGCGCGCCGGTCGGCGAGGCCCATTCCGTAGGCCGAGAGCACCCCGGCGAGCGGGTGGACCAGCACCGTCTGGATCCCCAGTGCATCGGCGACGAGGCAGGCGTGCTGCCCGCCAGCGCCGCCGAAGCAACTCATCGCGAAACGCGCCACGTCGTGCCCTTTGGCGACCGATACACCGCGGATCGCCTGAGCCATCTGCGCGACAGCCACCGCGACGAAACCGTCGGCCGCTTCCTCGCGGGTCATCCGCCGACCCGTCGTTGCAACAACGTCGTCCAGCACTGCATCCATTCGACGGTACGAAGCAGCCACATCGAGCGCTTCATTCGCACCTTTACCGAACACCGCCGGGAAGAATTCGGGCTGCAGTTTGCCGAGGATCAGGTTGCAGTCGGTCACCGTCAGCGGTCCGCCCTGGCGATAGCAAGCGGGGCCCGGTTGCGCGCCCGCACTCTCCGGTCCCGCAAGGAACCGCGCCCCGTCGAATCGGCACACCGACCCGCCGCCCGCCGCGACGGTGTGGATGCGCATCATCGGCGCACGGATGCGGACGCCCGCCACGCGGTTCTCGCTGTCGCGCTCGTAGGCCCCGGCGTAGAGCGACACGTCGGTCGAGGTGCCGCCCATGTCGAACCCGATCACCTGGGTGAACCCGGCTGCCTTCGCGGTCTCCGCCATGCCCACGATCCCGCCCGCCGGGCCCGAGAGGATCGCGTCCTTGCCCCGCAACGCGCCCCCTGCCGCGAGCCCCCCGTTCGACTGCATGAACAGCGGATAGTGGCCCTCGCCCAGCATCGCCGCCAGCCCCTCGACATAGCGGCCGAGGACCGGCGAGAGGTAGGCATCTGCCACCGTCGTATCCGCCCGCCCGACCAGCTTGGCGAGCGGCGAGACGCGGTGGCTGACGGCGATCTCGGTGAAGCCCGCCTCAGCCGCGAGTTCGGCGAGCGCCGCCTCGTGCGCGGTGTGGCGGTAGCCGTGCATCAGCGCGATGCCGATGGCGGCGATGCCTTGCGCGCGCACCGCTTTCATGGCGGCAATCGCGGACGCGCGGTCGAGCGGGCGGATCACCTTACCCTCGGCGGTCACGCGCTCGTCGATCTCGATCACCGCTGCCGCGAGCGGCGAGGGTTTATGGATGGCGCGGGCGAAGATGTCGGGACGTTCCTGCGTGCCGATCGCCAGCAGGTCGCCAAAGCCCCGCGTCACCGCCAGCGCGACCGGTTCGCCCTTGCGTTCGAGCAGCGCATTGGTGGCGATCGTCGTACCGATGCGGATCTCCGCCGCGGGCAGCGGTCCCGCGCCCGTCCCTGCCAGGCGCCGCATCGCCTCGATCGCCGCATCGGGATAGCGCGCCGGGTCCTCCGACAGCAGCTTGGCGGTGACGAGCGTGCCGTCGGGCCTCTGCGCCACGACGTCGGTGAAGGTGCCGCCGCGATCGATCCAGAACTGCCAGCGCGCGGGGGAATCGACCATCGCGCCGCTATGCCGCAAGTGCCTGCTCGCGACAAACGACCCGGTCGAACATACCGGGCGTTAACCATCGCCGGGCCATACGCGCATCCGTGGGGCACCCCGGGGGCGCATTGATGGACGATCTTCTGGCCGATTTCCTGGCCGAAACACGTGAGATGATGGAGGCGATCGGCGGCGAGCTCGTCGCGTGGGAAGCCGACCCCGCCGACCGCGCGCGCCTCGATGCGATCTTCCGCTTCGTCCACACCGTGAAGGGCAACTGCGGCTTCTTCGACTTTCCCCGGCTCGAGGCGCTGAGCCACGCCGCCGAAGACGCGCTGGGCGAAGTGCGCGCCGGACGTCGCATACCCGGCCCGCGGCTCGTCACCGCGGTGCTCGCCATAGTCGACCGGATCGGCGCGATGGTCGATGCCATCGAGGCGGGGGAAGACTTGCCCGATCGCGGCGACGACGCGCTGATCGCCTCCCTTGCCGACGATGGCGAAGACGACGGCTATGCCGTGCTCGCCGAACCCGTCGCGGCCCGATCGCCCGCCGTATCCGCCCAGCGCACCATCCGACTGCCCGTCGGCCTGCTCGACGACGTGATGGCGAGCGTCTCCGACCTCGTCCTTGCGCGCAACGATCTTGCCCGCCGTATCCGCGAGTCGGGTAGCGACAACACGCTGCACGGGCCGTTCGAGCGGCTCAACGGCATCCTCGACCAGGTCCGCGAGAGCGTCACGCGGATGCGGATGCAGCGCATCGACCACCTCTACACCGCGTTGCCGCGGCTCGTGCGCGACCTTTCGGCCGAACTCGGCAAGCAGGTGATGATCGATCTCGAAGGCGGCGAGGTCGAACTCGACCGCGAGATGATCGAGACGATCCGCGATCCGCTGACGCACATCATCCGCAACGCCATCGACCACGGGATCGAGCGGCCGTCTGATCGCCTGGCGCAGGGCAAGCGCGAGATCGGCACGCTGACCATCTCCGCGCGCCAAAGCGGCAACCGCATCGGCATCCTCATCTGCGACGACGGGCGCGGCATCGACGGCGATCGCCTCGCCGCCAAGGCCGTCGGCGCCGGGGTGCTCACGAATGCCGAGGCCGAGGCGCTGTCCGACGGCGAGCGGCAGGACCTCATCTTCGAACCGGGGCTTTCCACCGCAGACGCGGTGACGGCGGTATCGGGCCGCGGGGTCGGCATGGACGTCGTTCGCGCCAACATCGAACGGGTCGGCGGCGCGATCGAGGTCGGCAGCACGCCCGGCGAAGGCACCCGCATCCTGCTGCGCCTGCCGCTGACGCTCAGCATCATTCCCTCGCTCACGGTCACCGCGGGGGGGCAGTTGTTCGCCATGCCGCGCAGCTATGTCGAGGAAATCGTCCATGCCCGCGCCGGACACATCGAGTTCGCCCGCGCGGGCGATGCGCTGCTGGTGACGGTGCGCGGCAAGCGGATCGCCTGCGTCTCGCTTGCCGCGATGCTCGGCCTCCCCGCAGCGGTCGCCGACGAAGCGGCAACGCTGGTGCTGGTGAAACTCGTCGGTGGCGACCTGTTCGCGCTGGCCTGCGACCGCGTGCTCGATCACGAGGAACTGGTCATCAAGCCGCTGGTGCCCGCCGTGATGGCGACCGGACTCTATGCCGGCAGCACCCTGCTCGACGACGGTAACCCGGTGCTGATGCTCGACGTCGCCGGTATCGCCCGCAAGGCCCGCCTGATGAGCGAAACCCGCGCCCGCACCCGCGCACCCGTCGCCGAAGAGAACCGGGCCGCGGAGCGTGCTACCGTTCCGGCCATGCTCTTCATCGGCCGCGACGGCCGCCGCAAGATCGTGCGCCTGTCGCTCGTCCGTCGCCTCGAACGCATCCCCGCGGGCGCGATCGACCTCGGCGGCGAGCGTCCGCAGGCGGTCATTCACGACACGATCTACGCCCTCGCGGGTGCCGAAGGCGGCGCTCCCGCCGAAGGGCAGGTCAGCCTGCTGCGACTAGGCGACGGCCAGAGCGAGATCGCCTACGTGTTCGACCGGGTAATCGACACTGTCGACCTGCCCGAAGAGATCGTGCCCGCCGGACGCCCCGGGCCGGTCGAAGGAGCCGTACTGATCGACGGCGAGCCCGCCGACCTCATCGACGCGCACTGGCTGTTCGCTGCCCACGCCGCGCCGGTTCGCGAGACCGGGCGCCTTACGTGCCAGTTGCCCGCGGGCGACCAGTGGGCGCAGACCATCCTCGCCCCGCTGGTGGAAAGCGCGGGCTACCGCGTGGTCGACGAAAGCTTTGACGGCCCGGCGGATGTCGCCATCGTCAGCGATGGGACAGCCCCGGCGACGCTCGCGGCCGACACGCTGATCACGCTGACCGGCGATCCCGACGCCTGCCCACCGGGCAGCGACCATCTTTACCGCTACGATCGGGCGGGCCTCATCGCCCGGCTCGCGACGCTCCGCACCGGGAGGGCGGCATGACCGATCTCGTCCTCGTCTTCACGCTCGCCGGACGGCGCGCCGCGCTGCCCACCGCCGACGTCCAGTCGGTCGTCGAACTCGATGCGGTGACCGCGATCCCGCAGGCGCCCGGCTACGTCCTCGGTCTCGGCGCGCTTCGCTCGATCACGCTCACGATCATCGATGCCGCCGCCGCGCTCGGCCTGCCGCCCACCGCGGTGAATCCGGTCGGTGCCCGTGCCGCGATCGTCGAACACGGCGGCCACCTTTACGCCCTCATGGTCGACGAGATCGACGACGTGGCCGAACAGTTCTCCGCGCCAGAGCCGGTTCCGGGTGAAGCCGGACCCGGCTGGCAACGCGCCTGCCACGGGCTGGTCGAAACCGCGCGCGGCCCAGCCCTGCTTCTCTCGCTCGACACGCTGCTGGCGGGTCCGCTGGCGCAGGCAGCTTAACGAGATGCTTACTCCGCGCAGTCTAGGGTCGCTCCAAAGACTGAAAACAGGTGGGATCGCACCGCTATGAAGCACTGTCTCGTCGTCGATGATTCGCGGGTGATCCGCAAGGTTTCGCGGCACATCCTCGAATCGCTCGGTTTCACGGTGGACGAAGCCGAGAACGGTCGCGAGGGCCTCGACCGCTGCGGCCAGGCGATGCCCGACGTGGTCCTTCTCGACTGGAACATGCCGGTGATGAGCGGGATCGAATTCATCGTCCAGCTGCGCCAGCGGCCCGGCGGCGACAAGCCCAAGGTCGTCTTCTGCACCACCGAGAACGACGTCGCCCACATCCGCGAAGCAATCAGCGCAGGGGCCGACGAGTACGTGATGAAGCCGTTCGACCACGAGACGCTGCAGATCAAGCTCCAGCTCGTCGGCTTCGCCTGACACCGGCCATGGCAGGGGTCGCGCCCACCCATAGCAGGCCGTCCGGCTCAGGGGCACGCCGCGATCCCGTCCGGATCATGGTTGTCGACGATTCGCTGGTCGCGCGCACCGCGGTCTCGCGCATCATCGAGGCAGAGCCAGACTTCGCAATCGTCGCCAAGGCGACCACCGGCGAGATGGCCATCGCGCGCCTCGCCGAAACGCCGGTCGACGTCATCCTGCTCGATCTCGAAATGCCGGGCATTGGAGGGATGGGCGCGCTGCCGCGCATCCTCGAGCTTGCCCGCGAAGCCAAGGTGCTGGTGGTCTCCTCGCTCACCGAGCGCGGGGCCGAAGCGACCTTGTCGGCGCTCGCCATCGGTGCGGCAGACACCATGCTCAAACCGCGTTCGGGCGAGTTCGATGCGACGTACGCGCGCACGCTGGTCTGCAAGGTCCGTGCGCTCGCTCCGAACGCAGGTGCGCGCCGCTCGCCCGCGCCCAGACCACCGAAGTCCGTGCTTCCTCTGTCGTCGGGCCTCGGCGAACCGCAGGTGCTTGGTATCGGCGCTTCGACCGGAGGTATTCACGCAATGTGCCTGCTGCTCGGCGCGTTGCCGAAGCAGTTCGCACTGCCGATCCTCGTCGTCCAGCACCTGCCCGAAAGCTTCATGCCTACGCTCGCGCGGCAGCTTGCGCTCGCCTCGGGCAGGCCCGCCTCGGTTGCCCGGCCCGAGATCGCGCTCGAGCCAGGGGCGATCCTTGTCGCGCCGGGAAGCGGCCACCTCGTCGTCCGCCGGACGGCCGGTCGGCTGGTTACCGGCGTCGCTCACCATGCGGTACCGAGCGGATGCACGCCTTCGGTCGACCCGCTGTTCGAATCGATCGCGGATGCGACTTCGGGCCAGGCCATCGGTGTCGTGCTGTCGGGCATGGGCCGCGACGGGGTGATCGGCGCCGAGCGGCTTGCGCGCGCGGGTGGCACGCTATTCGCACAGGATGCCGCGACGTCCGCCGTGTGGGGGATGCCGCGTGCGATCGTCGAAGCGGGCCTCGCGACCGCGGTCCTGCCGCCCGAGGCCATCGCCCGCCGGCTCGCCGCGCTGTGCCACGTGCCCCTGGCGCTGCGCGCATGAGCGAGATTTCGCAACGCATCGTCGCCGAACTCCTTTTCGCGCGCACCGGCCAGCACCTTGCCGAGAACCGGCGCTGGCGCATCCAGACCGCGCTTGCCGGACTGTTCCGCGAGCGCGGTATCTCCAACCTCGACCAGCTCGTCTGCCTGCTCGCCGACCCGCGCGAGGAGTCGCTCGCGCAGGACGTTGTCGAGGCGCTGCTCAACAACGAGACCTATTTCTTCCGCGACCGGATCATGTTCGACCTGCTCGCGAAGGAGGTCCTGCCCGATCTCGCCGCCAAGCGCGCGGGCACGCGGCGCCTGTCGATCTGGTCGGCGGGATGCTCGACCGGGCAGGAGCCGCTCTCGCTGGCGATGCTGTTCGCCGACAACCCGAAGGCGTGGGATGGCTGGCGGATCGACATCCTCGGCACCGACATTTCGGCAAAGGCGATCGAAACGGCCCGCCTAGGCAATTACTCGCAGTTCGAAATCCAGCGCGGCCTCGGGGTGACGCAGATGCTCCGGTGGTTCGACGAGACCCCGACGGGCTGGCGGCCGCGCCGCGAGCTCGCCCGGCGGGTGCGCTTCGAACAGCGCAATGTGCTCGACGAGCCCCCCGGCAGCGGCCGTTTCGACCTTGTCCTGTGCCGTAACGTCCTGCTCTACTTCGACCGCGCCAACCGCGCGCGGGCGTTCGAGCGCCTGTCGGCGGCAGTTCCGGGCGATGGCTGGCTGATGATTGGCGCGGGCGAGACCGCCACAGGCCATTCGCACGGGTTCGTGCCCGCTTGCGACACCAGCGGACTCTACCGCCGCGCCGGCGACCCGGTGCGCGCATCGGCGAGGGAGCGCCGCAATGCAGGGTAAACATCGCCTCAACGGTTCCTTAGGGCTTCGCGGCTACTTCCGCCCGGGGTCGCCGCGAACGGCGCGAAGGGGGCACGCGTGATTGCACAGGCACGCCAGGAAACACTGGGCGCGAAGATGCTGGTCTTCGCTCCCATTGTCGTGCTCTCCGGCCTGTTCGGCGCGTTCACCGCGATGGTCGTCGTCGGAGCGCGGGTGTCGAACTTCTCGGCCGTCTCGATCGCCGCGACCGGGATCGTCTGCTACGCCGCCACGGTCGCGCTGCTCGGCCGCATCGGCCTGAGCCAGGTCAACCGCCTCACGGGCCTCAGTCGCACCGACAGCCTCACCGGCCTGCCCAACCGCCGTGCGCTTCACGACGACGCGGCGCGGCTGGCGCCGGCGGGCGAGGAACTCGCCATCGCGCTGGTCGATCTCGACGGCTTCAAGCTGGTCAACGACTATTACGGCCACGTCGTGGGCGACCAGGTCCTGCGCGAATGCGCCGAGGTCCTCCTCGACATCTGCGGCGACGAGGCCAAGCCCTATCGACTGGGCGGCGACGAGTTCGCCATCCTGAAGCACGGCCCGGTCGCAGGCACCATCCTCGAAGGCATTTCCCGAACACTGATCGACCGGTTCGGCGCGCCGATCCCGATCGAGGAACGCCGAATCCCGATCGGCGCGAGCGTCGGCCTGGCCCGCTCGACGGGCCGCGACGGTATCTCCTCGTCCGAAGTGCTGCGCCGCGCCGACGTGGCGATGTACGCCTCCAAGAGCGGCGGCAAGATGCGCTGCACCTGGTTCTCCGACGATTTCGACCGGTCGCGCCTCGCCACCCGCGAGCTCGACAACGAGCTGCGCGACGCGCTCGCCAAGGGGCAGTTCGCGGTCGCCTACCAGCCGCTGGTCGATGCGCGCACCGGCGCCATCGTCGCGGTCGAATCGCTGGTCCGCTGGGAACGGCCGGACGGCAAGCGCATCGGGCCCAACGTGTTCATCCCGGTCGCCGAGGAATCGGGCCTGATAAACGCGATCGGCATCTGGGTCCTCGAACGCTCGTGCCGCGACGCACTCGGCTGGAACGACATCAAGCTGTCGGTCAACATCTCGGCCGCGCAGTTGCGCAACCCGGAATTCCCGATCCAGCTCGGCCAGATCCTCGAGGATACCGGGTTCCCAGCGAATCGCCTCGAGCTGGAGATCACCGAGACCTGCCTTGTGCTCGATCCCGTCGTGGCCGAGCGCAGCCTCAACCTGATCCGCCAGTTCGGCGTCGATGTCGCGCTCGACGATTTCGGCACCGGCTACGCCTCGATCGGATTCCTGCGCCAGTTCCGCTTCGAGAAGCTCAAGATCGACCGCTCGCTCGTCACCCAGGCCCAGATCGACAACGGCAGCCGGGCAATGATGATGTCGAGCATTTCGGTCGCCCGCGCGATGGACATGGATGTGACAGCCGAGGGCGTCGAAACCGAGGAACAGGCCGATCTCGCCCGCGCCGCCGGGTGCGACCAGATCCAGGGCTGGCTCTATTACAAGGCAATGCCGGCTGAGGAGATCTCGGCGCGGCTCGACGAAATCGTGGGGCCCAAGCGCCGCACTGCAACGAGGGCAGCATGAACGCCGTTACCGCCATTGTCCCCGACGATATGCATCGCGAAATCGCCGAGGTGAGCCTCGAGGACGCCAGTTTCGCCGACAGCCGGAAACGCTGGGTCGCTGCCCGTTGGTACAACGACCTTCCACTGGTGCGTAAGCTCGGCTTGCTCGTCGGTGGACTGCTGTTCGGGCTGACCATGGCGACGCTCGATGCCCTCTTGGGCTTTTATGGAATCGTCTCTCCGGCAACGGCGATGATGCTGATCTTCTCGGCGTGGTTCCTGGGCCTGGGCCTCGGCGGCATCGCCCTGCGCCGGATCATGATCGACACGGCCTTTCCGCTGCGCCGGATGAGCGCCGACATGCAGCGTCTCGCCCGAGGCGACCGGGCGTTCACGCTCGACCACCTCGACCGCAAGGACGAGATCGGCGACGTCGCGCGCGCCTTCCAAGTGTTCCTGAAGTCGGGCCACAAGCTCGACGAGATGTTCGAACAGCGCAAGTCGTCGCGCGAGGACCAGCAGAAGATGCTGCTCCAGCTCGCCGCCAACTTCGAGCGCGAGATCGGCGACGTCGTCGCCGCGCTCGCTTCGGCGGCCGACCAGCTCGAAGTCGCCGCCAGCTCGATGGCTGCGGCCGCCGACCAGTCGGCCAACCAGGTCGACGCGGTCTCGCACTCGATGAACGATGCCTCGTCGGGCGTCGCGGCGGCGGCTGCGGCGAGCGACGAGTTCGCCATGTCGATCGGCGAAATCAGCCGCCAGGCCGCGCAGTCCGCCGGCCTCGCCCGCGACGCCACCACCGCGGCCGAGCAGGCCGACGGCACGGTCAAGGCACTGGCTAGCTCTGCCGACCAGATCGGCGAGATCGTCGAACTGATCAGCTCGATCGCGCGGCGCACCAACCTGCTCGCATTGAACGCCTCGATCGAGGCGGCACGCAGCGGCGAGGCGGGTCGCGGGTTCGCGGTCGTCGCCAGCGAGGTCAAGGAACTCGCCGCGCAGACCAGCAAGGCAACCGAAGCCGTCGCCGCGCAGATCCGCGCGATGCAGGATTCCACCGGCGCCAGCGTCGGTGCGCTCAAGGCGATTGCCGGACAGGTCCAGCAGCTCGAGGCAACCGCTGTTTCGATCGCCTCGGCGGTCGACCAGCAGTCGGTCGCGGGTCAGGAACTCGCGCGCAACATCGACACCGCCGCGCGCGGGACCGGCGATGTCTCGGCGAACGTGGTACAGGTCCGCCAGACCGCCCTCGCCACCGGTGCGACCGCGAGCCAGGTGCTGAGCTCGGCGAGCGAACTCAAGGGACAGGCGGCCAGCCTGCGCAGCCAGGTGGACGGCTTCCTGCGGCATGTGCGCGCGGCCTAGGGACAACGCTGATTAACGCCGTAGTCCGCTCACCCTGAGCCTGTCGAAGGGTGTTGCGCTGCGCCAGTGTTGGCGAAGCGTCCTTCGACAGGCTCAGGACGTGCGGGGGTTGCAAACTAGGTAGGCGCGCTAGTGCGCGTCCCCGTCACCGTGGCTGTCGGTCGCAGCACGACCCGGTGAGTCCGAGCCGCCCGCGCCGCCGTTCTCCCACCAGTAGGGCGCGCGCTGCGCGGTGCCGGTGCCGACCTCGTTCATCGTCTTCGCGTCGTAGAGGCGGCCGCCGACCATGACGCGGGCGATCTTGTCCGAGTTGCGGATGTCGGCACTGGGATCGGCATCGAGTACGACGAGGTCGGCGAGCTTGCCCGGTTCGAGGCTGCCGATGTCGCGGTCCATGCCGAGCGACTGGGCGGAGACGATCGTGCCCGCCCTTAGCGCCTCGATCGGGGTCATCCCGCCGCGCACGAAGCTCCACAGCTCCCAGTGCGCCGCTACGCCCGGCTGCTGCCCGTGCGCACCGATGGCGACCTTGACGCCCCGCTCGGCCAGCTTCTTCGCCTCTCGCGCATTGTCGTCGTCGACGAAGGCCCACTCAGGCGCCGTCGTGCGGCGCGCGGTATCCGCCAGCAACTGCTTGGGCGGCGTGTGGACCATCAGCGGGTTCTCCCACACGTTGGTTGCCTGCCGCCAGTAGGGGTCGCCCGCAAGCCCGCCGTAGGTGACCACGAGCGTGGGCGTGTTGTTGGACTGCGACTGCTGCCAGAACTGGAGCACGTCCTCGTAGAACCGCTCGACCGGCACGTTGTGCTCCACGGTCGAGTTGCCGTCGGCGACCAGGTTCATGTCCATGCCGAAGAGGCTGCCACCTTCGGCCACGACCAGCATGTCCTCGGCCCGCGCAGCGGCAACGACCTGTTGGCGCTGCTCGCGCCGGGGCTGGTTGTAGTTCTTGATCGAAACCGCGCCTTGGGCCTTGAGCCGCTTGATGTGCGCGAGCGCATCCTCGTAGCTGTCGATCCGCGCGTATACGTCCGCCGCCTTGGCGCCGTAGACGATCTCGCCGGTCGAGAAGATGCGCGGGCCGAGCATCAGCCCGGCGCGCTGGCGTTCTGACGCGGCGAAGATCTGCGCCGGGCGAGCACTGGGATCGTGGATCGTCGTGCTGCCCATCGCGAGCGCCTGAATCAGCGCCCAGTTCTGCTGCGGCACCAGCTCGCCCTCGCCCTGCGCACCATGGGCGTGGGCGTCGATCAGGCCGGGCATGATCGTCTTGCCCGCCGTATCGATGACCGTCGCGCCTGCCGGGACCGAGGTCGAGCCGCGCGGGCCGACCGCCGCGATGCGGTCGCCTTCGATCACCACCACGCCGTCATCGATCGCGCCCGCGCCCTCGCCCGTCATCGTCAGCACCCGCGCGCCGACCAGCGCGACGGTGCCGCGCGGCTTTGCAGCGGTGACCGTGCGCCCGAGCGCGATGCCCGAGGTCGGCGTCACGAACTTGGGCGCATCCTTGCCCAGCGGCGCATCGGCGAAGAACGCCCCGCGCGCTGCGGTGTAGACCGTCGGGCCAAGGCTCCAGTGAAGCTGCGCGCCGCCGTTCGACCAGTGGATCCAGTCGGCCCCGCCACTCGAGACCTTGGTGACCGGAAGCGCGCCCGATTTCTCGTCGACGGTCACTGCCTGCCCGCCGGGCATCAGCGGCATCGCGAAGACTTCGTAGTTCTGGCGAAAGGCGATCGTGCGCCCGTCCGGCGAAACCGAGAAATCGTTCACCAGCTCTCCTTCGGCGTGGACCCGCTTCGCTTCGCCGTTGAGGTCGGTCGAGACCAGCTGCTGCTTGCCCTTATCGCTGCCGATCATGAACAGCCGCGTCCCGTCCGCGCCGAACTGGGGCGAGCTGTTGCCGCGACCGACGAGCACCGGCGCGCCGCCCCCTGCCGGTACGCGGTAGACGCCGGGGTTCTCCGACCAGTCCGGCGAGGTGACGAAGCCGCCCCCTCGCTTTTCGAACACGACGGTGGTGCCGCCGGGCGACCAAGCGGGGCTCGCGTAGTGGCCGGGCTGCGTGGTCAGCGCCCGCGCCGCGCCGCCACCGGCGGGCACGACCATTACCTTGCCGAGGCCGCTGTCCGTCCACGAGACGAAGGCGATACGCTTTCCGTCGCGCGACCAAGACGGGTAAAGCTCGAGCGCGTCACCGCCCCCCGAGACCAGTCGCTTCGGCGCACCGCCGCCCACAGGGCGCAGCCAAAGCTGGCCGAGCGTTTCGTAGACCACCTGCCGCCCGTCGGGCGACACTTGCGCGAACCGCACCATCTTGGACTGGAAGCTCGCCTCGCCCACCGGGATGCGCGGGTGCGGGGCGTCGGCGATGGCGCGGGTGTCGTCGACGCGAAACGGGATCACGCGCGAAGTGCCGCCAGCCGCAGCGATCCGGCGAAGCTTGCCGCCCGACCAGAACACGATCTCGCGGCTGTCGGGCGTCCAGTCCATGTTCGGATAGACGCCGGTGACCGCCCAGGTCTCCTGCACGTCACGGTCGAGTTCGTCAGTCAGCTTGCGCTCGATCCCGCTGGTCAGGTCCTTGACCCACAGCCCGGTCTTCTCGGCGTCGCGGCGGACGAATGCGATCGACTTGCCGTCAGGCGCTGGCGTCGGACGGACCGCTCCGCCGAGGCCCGCGACCGCGCCCGTCGTTTCGCCGGTGGCGATGTCGTAGCGCTCGATCTCGAAGATGCCTTGCGTCGAATCCTGCGCATATTCGAAGATCGGGCCGGGGGTGTTGTTCCTGGTGAAATAGACCGACTTGCCGTCGGGCGCGAAGATCGGCTCGCCCAGTTCCTTCTGGTGCTGCTCGTTGGGCCGCGCGACGAGCTTCACGCCGCCCCCGCCCGACACGTGGTAGAGCCACACCTCGCCCGTGCCCGCCGAACGGCCGGTGGTGAAATGCTTTTTGGCGACGATGAACTGGCCGTCCGGGCTCCAGTTCGGCTGATTGAGGAGGCGGAAGTCCTCCTTGGTCAGCGCGACCTTGTTCGATCCGTCGGCGTTCATGATCCAGATGTTGTCGCCGCCGCCGCGATCGGTGACGAAGGCGATGCGACGCCCGTCGGGGCTGAAGCGCGGCTGCACTTCCCAAGCGAGGCCGTCGGAAATGCGCGTCGGCGTGCCGCCGCCGATGGGCATCGTGTAGATGTCGCCTAGCAGCGAGAACGCGACCGTCCGCCCGTCGGGGCTGACGTCGACGTCCATCCACGTACCCTCGTCGGTGCGGATCGTCGCCTGCCGCAGGTTCGCGCCGCGCGGGGCGGTCACGTCCCACTTGTCGTCTGCGGGAGTCGCGGCGGCGGGCGCGGGGGTCGCGGCGGCGCGCTGACCGCTTCCGGGCAGCGGCAGCTTGCCGGTCTGGGTGTCGGGGTCGGTGGCTTCGTTCTCGGGCGCCTGGGTCGCCTCGACCGGCGTGGGGGCGGGCGGCGCGGCTTCCTGCGCGTGCACGGCAGACGCGGCGAACAGTCCGGCAAGAACCGAAGCGACGGATGATTTCATGTGAAGGCAGCCCCTGGATTTGTCTCTCTGCATAAAGGTCTAGGGCGCGCGCCGACGAACGTCACCCCGCTAATCGACCAACGGCATACGGCCCGGGCGCGGCACGCTTGACGTTCCCCGGAGCGCGCGTGACAAAGCAACCAGCAGATTCACTGGGGACATTTCACATGACCGTTCGACTTTCCGCGCGCCTGCGCGCCGCACTGCTTGCGGGCGCCGCCCTGTGCACCGGCACCGCGGTTTCCGCGCAACCCCAAATCCTGCAGCCGGGCGCTCCCGGGCAGCCGGGCCGGGTTCTGACCGCCGAGGACGCGATCAAGCTCGCCGACATGCGCTATTCCCCCGGCGACGTCGCCTACATGCAGCACATGATCGGCCACCATAAGCAGGCGACCGAGATGGCCGCGCTGGTCGATGCACGCACCACGAATGCAGACATCCGCCGCATTGCCCGCCGCATCGCCGCGAGCCAGGCGGACGAGATGAAGTTCATGACCGACTGGCTGACCAGCCGCGGCGAGCCGCTCGCGATGCCGGGCATGGGCCGCGAGATGCCGATGGATCACTCGGGTATGGATCACTCGGCGATGGGCCACGAGATGCCGTCGGCCGCCAAGGGCATGGTCATCATGGAAGGCATGGCGACACCGCAGCAGATGACCGCCCTCGCCGCGTCGAAGGACACCGCGTTCGACCGCATGTTCCTGCAGCTCATGATCTCGCACCACCGCGGCGCGGTGACCATGACGAAGAACCTCCTCGATTGGTACGGTACCGCTTCGGACCCCGAGATGAACCAGTTCACCGCCGACGTGGTCAGCGACCAGGAGGCGGAGATCACCCGCATGAACAAGCGCCTTGCGACGCTGTCGGCGGATCCGCGCGCCACGCTGAAGCCCGGGTTCCGCGATGCGGGCGAAGCGATCAGCGGGCTGAAGAAGCTCGCCAGCCTCGAAAAGCCCGCCGGCTTCTACGACCCGCTCAATCCCGCCGGCCTGCAGCTTCCCGCCGCGAAGTCGAAGGAGGAACTCGAGAAGGAGGCAAAGGCCAAGGCCGAAGGCAAGCCCGCCGACAAGAAGGACGAAAAGCCCTTCGACGCCAGCGACCCGAAGTCGCTCGCGCTCGACGAGCGCGAACCCGAAAAGCCGAAGCTGTCCGACCGCGGTTCGATGCTCGACTTCGCGAACACCGACATAGCGTTCGCGGGCGACCTGATGGTCGCGGGCAACTACCACGGATTCAACGTCTACAGGTTGGCCGCCGACGGGATGCCCAGCCTCGTCAGTTCGGTGGTCTGCCCGGGTGGCCAAGGAGACGTCTCGATCGCCGGCAAGCTCCTCGTCATGAGCGTCGAGGAAGGCCGCGGCCGCATCGACTGCGGGCTGCAGGGCAACATGACCCTGGCGAGCAGCGAGCGGTTCCGCGGCCTGCGACTGTTCGACATCTCCGATCCCGCCGTTCCTCGCCAGGTCGGCCAGATCCAGACCTGCCGCGGCAGCCACACCCACTCGATCGTCAGCGCCGACGACAAGCGCCTCGTCATCTACGCCTCGGGCACCGGCGGCGTGCGCAGGACCGAGGAACTGACGATCTGCACCGACAAGCCGGGCGACGATACCGCGCTGTTCTCGATCGACGTGATCGAGGTGCCGGTTGCGAACCCCGCCGCCGCGCGCATCGTCGACCGTCCGCGCGTGTTCGCGACCGACGGACAGATCGCCGGCCTGTGGAAGGGCGGCGACCACGGCGAGGGCACGCAGGACACCAGCGAGACCAACCAGTGCCACGACATCACCGTGTTCCCGGCGAAGAAGCTGGCCGCCGGCGCCTGCTCGGGCAACGGCATCATCCTCGACGTATCCAACCCGTTGAAGCCCAGGCGGATCGACGACGTGTCCGACAAGGGCTTTGCCTACTGGCACTCGGCGACCTTCAGCAACGATGGGTCGAAGGTGCTGTTCACCGACGAATGGGGCGGCGGTGGCCGTCCGCGCTGCCAGGCCGGCGACCCGGCGACCTGGGGCGCGAACGCCTTCTACGCGGTCGAGGGCGACAAGCTGGTCTACCGCGGCACCTACAAGCTGCCCGCGCCGCAGAGCGACAAGGAAAACTGCGTCGCGCATAACGGCTCGATCATCCCGGTGCCGGGCCGCGATATCTTCGTCCAGGCGTGGTACCAGGGGGGCATCAGCGTGATCGACTTCACCGACCCGGCGAACGTCAAGGAAATCGCCTATTTCGACCGTGGCCCCGTCGACAAGGACCAGCTCGTGACCGGCGGCTACTGGTCGGCCTACTGGTACAAAGGCAAGATCTACGCGACGGAGATCGCGCGCGGGATCGACGTCTTCGCGCTCGAGCCGAGCGAGTTCCTGACCGCCGCAGAGATTGCCGCGGCCGAAGCGGCGCAGTACCCGGGCGACGTGTTCAACCCGCAGACACAGACGCAGGTGACGTGGCCCGCCGGGGTGGTCGCTGCCGCCGAAGCAAGCCGCAAGGGAGGCTGAGGCGTCCATGGCCGAGCCGTGCATCCTGTCGTTGTCGTGCCCCGACCGTCCGGGGCTCGTCGCGCAGGTCGCCGGCTTCCTGGCCGAGCGGGGCTGCAATATCCTCGATGCCGAGCAATACGACGATCCGCTGACCAATCGGTTCTTCATGCGGGTGGAGTTCGATGCGGCCGGTCACGGCCCCGAGGATCTGCGCGACGCGTTCGCAGCGCTCGGCGCGGCGAACGGGATGGACTGGACAATCCGCGACCTCGGCTACCTGCCGCGCGTGCTGATCCTTGTCAGCAAGTTCGATCACTGCCTTGCCGACCTGCTCTATCGCCAGCGCATCGGCGAATTGCGGATGGAGATTGCGGGGATCGTCTCGAACCATCCGCGCGAGGCGCTGGTCCACGCCACCATCGGCGACCTGCCCTTCCACCACCTGCCGGTAACCGCCGCGACCAAGCCCGAGCAGGAAGCAGCGATCCGCGCGCTGGTCGGGGAAGCCCGGGCGGACCTCGTCATCCTGGCCCGCTACATGCAGATCCTTTCGGACGAGATGGCTGCATTCCTGTCCGGTCGGTGCATCAACATCCACCACTCGTTCCTGCCGGGGTTCAAGGGCGCCAAGCCCTATCATCAAGCGCACGCGCGCGGGGTGAAGATGATCGGGGCGACCAGCCACTACGTCACCACCGACCTCGACGAAGGGCCGATCATCGCGCAGGACGTGGTGGCCATCGGCCACCGCGACAGCCCGGACGACCTCGTCGCGCGCGGCCGCGATGTCGAACGGAGGGTGTTGGCCCGCGCAGTTAAAGCGCACCTTGAAGACCGGGTGTTCATCAACGGCGCGCGGACGGTCGTCTTCGCGCATTGACTCCGGTTGCACACTGCAACGGATAATCCTACCCTTCCGCGCATTGGGAGATCGACGATGGGTGTGACCGCCTGCGACCACGACGTGCTGATTATCGGGGCCGGGATTTCGGGCATCGGAAT
Organism: Tsuneonella sp. HG094; assembly: GCF_053819285.1. Taxonomy (NCBI): domain Bacteria; kingdom Pseudomonadati; phylum Pseudomonadota; class Alphaproteobacteria; order Sphingomonadales; family Erythrobacteraceae; genus Tsuneonella; species Tsuneonella sp. HG094. The sequence continues at coordinate 165,308 of NZ_JBSORA010000001.1, read as the reverse complement.
GGCTGCGCACCTCGAAATGTTGTGCCCGCATCACAACTATGCGCTGCTCGAACGGCGCGCCGACCTGGGCGGCACTTGGGACCTGTTCCGCTATCCCGGCATCCGCTCGGACAGCGACATGCACACGCTGGGCTTCGTGTTCGAGCCGTGGCGGCACGAAAAGTCGATCGCCGACGGGCCGACAATCCTCGAATACCTTCACCGCATCGTCGACGAGCGCGGCATCCGCGAGAAAATCACGTTCGAAAGCACGGTGGTCGCTGCAGACTGGCGGTCGGACGAGGCGTGCTGGCACTTGACCGTCGACCGCCGCGGCCAGCGCGAGACCGTCACAGCGAACTGGCTTTACCTCGGCACCGGCTATTACGACTACGACGATCCCTACGACGCGGGGTTCGACCTGTCCGCGTTCGAGGGGCAGGTGCTCCACCCGCAGTTCTGGCCGCAGGACCTCGATTACGCGGGCAAGACCGTCGTGGTCGTGGGGTCAGGAGCGACCGCGGTCACGCTGGTGCCGGCGATGAGCGACAAGGCGGCCAAGGTTACCATGCTCCAGCGGACGCCCACATGGATGTTCTCGCGCCCCGCGAAGGATCGCATCGCCAACACCCTGCGCAAGTTCCTGCCCGATACGCTCGCCTATCGGATCACCCGCTGGAAGAACGTTCTGTTGCAGGACATCGGCTTCAAGCGCGCCAAGGCCCAGCCCGAAAAGGTGAAGGAGTTCCTGACCAAAAAGGTCCAGGCCGCGCTCGGCGACAGGTACGACGCCGCCACGTGGACCCCGCCCTACAACCCGTGGGACCAACGGCTGTGCCTGGTGCCCGACGAAGACCTGTTCGCGGCGATCCGCCACGACAAGGCCGATGTCGTCACCGGCCACATCGCCGCGTTCGAAAAGGACGGGGTGCGGCTTGTCGACGGCCGTTTCCTGCCCGCCGACATCGTGGTGACCGCGACCGGCCTCAGTCTCGCTATCGCGGGCAAGATCGCGGTCAGCCAGGATGGCATCCCGGTCGATTTTGCCGAGCGGTTCTACTACAAGGGCTGCATGTTTTCGAACCTGCCGAACTTCGCGGTGGTGTTCGGCTACCTCAATGCCAGCTGGACGCTGCGCGCGGACATCAATTCGGAATTCGTGTGCAAGGTGCTCGCGCACATGGAGCAGGTCGGCGCGAACGTGGCGACCCCGGCGCTCGCCGAAGATCATGACCTCGTCGAGGACGATCTGTTCGACTTTTCGAGCGGCTATATCCAGCGCGGCAAGCACCTGATGCCCAAAAGCGCGACCACGCTGCCGTGGCGACTGAACCAGGATTACCGCTTCGATCGCAAGGCGCTGGCGACATCGCCGATCGCCGACGGAGTGCTGCGGTTCGACCATGTCGGAGCGGTCGGCGCGGAGCGACTGGAGGCGGCGGAGTAAGGCTGGCGCGGCCTTTCCGTTTCGCCTAGCGATCCGGCATGACCGCGACCGACCGCATCTGGACTGCCGCCCTTATCGTGATCGGCGACGAGATCCTCTCCGGCCGCACGCACGACAAAAACATCGCCCAGATCGCCAGTTGGCTGCAGGTCCAGGGTATCCGCCTTGCCGAAGTCCGAGTGGTGCCCGATTTGGAGGATCGCATCGTCGAGGCGGTGGCCGCGCTGCGAGCGCGAAACGACTACCTGTTCACCACCGGGGGGATCGGCCCGACGCACGACGACATCACCGTCGATGCAGTCGCGAAGGCGCTCGGCGTGCCGGTCGTGGTGCACCCCCAAGCGCGGGCCATCCTCGAGCGGTACTATACCGGTCGCGGCCTCGAACTGACCGAGGCGCGGCTGCGCATGGCACGCGCGCCCGAGGGCGCCGAACTGATTGCCAATCGCATGACCGGAGCACCCGGCATCCGCATCGGCAATATCTTCCTGATGGCGGGCGTACCGCACATCACCGCCGGGATGCTCGAGGCGCTCACCGGCTCCCTCGAAGGCGGCGCGCCGGTCCTGTCGGAGACGATCGGCTGCTGGACCGCCGAGAGCGAGGTGGCCGATGTCCTGCGGAGCACCGAAAAGGATTTCGCCGATGCGCCGGGGGGAGTCCAGATCGGCAGCTATCCGTTCTTCCGCGAGGGGCGGACGGGGGCGAACTTCGTCGTGCGATCGACCGATCCGGGCACCCTCGTCCGCTGCGTCATCGCGCTGATGGAGGCTCTGGAGGAAGCGGGGCGAGCGCCGGTGCGCCACGAAATCTGATGGCACCGTGCCGCAAACAAAGAGGGCCGGCGGATCGCTCCGCCGGCCCTTTTCGTATCGCTTTCGCTTTTCAAGCCATCGGACCTGAAAGGTCCGCAAAGCCGACCGGCCGCCGCGCGGTTAGCGCGTTAGCCAAGGTCGCGGACGCGACAGCCGGCGCTTGAGGCGTATCGAATTAAGCGCCTTCGACCTCGGCCAGGTCGACCTTGAGGCCGGGGCCCATGGTCGTGGTCAGCGAGATCTTGCGGACGTACTTGCCCTTCGAGCCCGAGGGCTTGGAGCGCACGACCGCTCCGGTCAGCGCGTCGAAGTTCTTCTTCAGCGCTTCATCGGTGAACGACAGCTTGCCCAGGCCCGAATGTATGATGCCCTGCTTTTCGACGCGGAATTCAACCTGCCCGCCCTTGGCGTCCTTCACGGCCTGTTCCACGTTCGGGGTCACCGTGCCGAGCTTCGGGTTCGGCATCAGGCCCTTGGGGCCGAGCACCTTACCGAGACGGCCGACCACACCCATCATGTCGGGGGTGGCGATCACGCGGTCGTAGTCGAGGTTACCGGCCTGCATGTCTTCCATCAGGTCTTCGGCACCGACCTTGTCGGCCCCGGCGGCAAGCGCCTTGTCGGCGTTGTCGCCGCGGGCGAACACGGCCACGCGAACGTCCTTGCCGGTGCCCGAGGGCAGCGACACCATGCCGCGGACCATCTGGTCGGCGTGGCGCGGGTCGACGCCGAGGTTCATCGCGACCTCGAGGGTCTCGTCGAACTTCTTCGAGGCATGTTCGCGAAGCGTCTTCAGCGCATCGGCGAAGCTGTAGTTGGCATCACGGTCGATCGAAGCGACGACCTTGTCCTTCTTGCTCTGCTTGGCCATCTGATCAGCCCTCCACCACTTCGAGGCCCATCGAGCGCGCGGAGCCCTCGATGATGCGAGTCGCCATTTCGATGTCGTTGGCGTTCAGGTCCTTCATCTTCACCTCGGCGATTTCCGAAAGCTTCGAGCGTTTGATCGTCCCGGCCTTGACCTTGCCCGGCTCCTTGGAACCCGACTTGAGGTTGGCAGCCTTCTTGATCAGGAAGCTCGCCGGGGGCGTCTTCGTGACGAAGGTGAAGCTGCGGTCGGCGTAGACCGTGATGACGGTCGGGATCGGCATGCCCTTTTCGAGCTCGCCGGTCGCCGCGTTGAACGCCTTGCAGAATTCCATGATGTTGACGCCGCGCTGGCCCAGCGCGGGGCCGATCGGGGGCGACGGGTTGGCGGCGCCCGCGGGCACCTGCAGCTTGATATAGCCGTCGATCTTCTTGGCCATTACTGGCCTCCTTTCTCACTGTCGCCTCGGTGCTTTCCACCTTGGCTCATGGTAAGCGGTCGAACGAGACGCCTTGCGGCGGCTCTCCCGCGTGGATTTCCCGGTGCTGTCGCGTGGGAAGGCGCGCACATAGCGCCGACGGGCGAAAAGGCAAGCATTGTGTAGGCGGACCGTCGACGAGCGGCGTTGGTCGAACGGTATTGGCGTGGACCGCCGACCTGCCGTATCGTCCGCGTGGGATGAGGACCGGCCGACACAATTTCGCTTTGGCGCTTATGCGGGGTTCCGCACTGGCGGCTGCAACCCTGTTCGCCCTGGCAACCGGCGCCGCGGCTGCACAAACGCAGGCAACCGCGCCGCCTGGCAACGCGCTCGCCCCGCCCGCCAAGATGCCGGAGCTCCCACCCGCGAGGATCGACGACACACTGGCGGTGGGCGGACAGGAAATCGACGCGCGCAAGCTGCGCACCCGGATGACGGTTGAGGTCAAGGTCAACGACACAGGCCCCTATCGCTTCGTGGTCGATAGCGGCGCGGACAGCTCGGTCGTCGGCGAGCGCCTCGCCGCCGCGCTCAAATTAAAGCCCGGCCAACCGACGATGCTGAACGGAATTACCGACACGCAGCTCGTCAATCGGGTCTTCGTCGACGAGCTCGAACTCGGCCTCACGCAGTTCTACAACCTCGAGGTGCCGGTCCTCAAGGAACGCGATATCGGTGCCGAGGGCATGCTGGGGCTGGACGCATTGGTCGAGCAGCGCCTGATGCTCGATTTCGAAAAGCGGCAGATCTCGGTCGACGATGCCGCGACGCCGGCAGCTAGGATGGACGGTGAGATCGTCGTCCGTGCGCGGCTCCAGCGCGGCCAGCTGATCCTGACGCAGGTCAAGGCGGGCGCCGTCCCGGTCGACGCGGTGGTCGACACCGGGTCGGAAATCACCATCGGCAATTCGAAGCTGCGCGACCTGCTGATTCGCAGGGGATCGCGCAAATTCACGAAGATCGGAGTGATCGGCGTGACCGGAACCGAAATCGAGCTGGAAGTGGCGCGGGTTGACGTGCTCAAGCTGGGCTCGATTACCCTGCGCAACGTGCCGATAGCGTTCGCCGACATTCCGCCGTTTGCGGTGTTCGGAATCGACGATCAGCCGTCGCTGCTCCTCGGCACCGACGTGATGGAGGTGTTCCGCAAGGTGCAGCTCGATTTCCGCGACCGGCGCGTGCGGTTCCAACTCCGCAAGTGCGAGGCGGTGGTGCGGCTGAGCACGAACACCAATTTCGGTTCGCGTCTCACGACCGACAACGAGGCGACCTGCGGGCGCTGACGTCTTGGCGCTGATGGGCGAGCTTGCCGCCCGGCGAGTTACTTGACCAGTTCGACCTGCTCGAAGTCGAGTTCGACCGGCGTTGCGCGGCCGAAGATCGAGACCGAGACCTTGACCTTCTGCTTGTCGAAATCGAGTTCCTCGACCAGCCCGTTGAAGCTGGCGAAGGGCCCGTCGAGCACTTTGACCTGGTCGCCGATCTCGTAATCGACGTTGACGTGCTTCTTGGGCTCGGACTTGGCGGCTTCGACCCCGCCGAAGTACCGCGCCGCTTCGCGCTCGGAAATCGCCTGGGGCTTGTTGCCCGAGCCGAGGAAGCCGGTGACCTTGGGGGTGTTCTTGACGAGGTGGTAGACGTCGTCGGTCATGGTCAGCTTGGCGAGGACGTAGCCGGGCATGAACTTGCGTTCGACCTGGACCTTCTTGCCGCGCTTAACCTCGGTAACGGTTTCGGTCGGAACCTCGACCGCCTCGACCGCTTCGGACAGCCCGAGGCGCTCGGCCTCCGAGATGATCGAATCGCGGACCTTGTTCTCGAAGCCGGAATAGGCGTGGATGATGTACCAGCGAGCCATGATGTTGCGCGTGTTCCGTTGTTGCTCAGGCGAGCGACAGCAGCCAGCGCATTACTGCGCCGAACAGCGTGTCGACCCCGAGGAAGAAGACCGACAGGATCACCATCATGATACCGACGAAGATCGCGGTGCGAACCGTCTCCTCGCGGCTCGGCCACGCGACCTTGCGCGCTTCGGCACGCACCTGAGAGATGAATTCTGCCGGACTGGTCTTGGCCATGATGATGAAGCTCTCGCCCCCGAAGATTGAAACGCTTCTTCAGGGATGGGGTCAGCGCCGCCCCGGTTCAAGTCCGGGAGGGCATTCGCGTCGCTCATCTGCTGGAAAAAGCGACGCCGCCCTAGACCCCGCTCCGGTCAAAAGCAAGCGGGGCCGGTCGCGCCGTGGCGGCCGGCCCCTCACCCTCGTTCGAGCGAGGATGTCCTCAGCGAAAACCGAACAGCCGCGCGAAGAGGCTAGGCTCTTCCATCGGGCGGATCGGGCCGTGCATGCGAAAGCGCTGCGAAGCATCGGTGAAAGGACGCGGCTGGACCCACGGATCGGGCCGGCTGCTGCGAAACGACAAACCTGACATGGGAGCCTCCATGAACCGAATGTTTTGCCCCTCCGGCTGTCCATCACAATGCACGATTCGTCGCTGGAGTTCCCGGCTAAATTTCCGCTAACCCTTTGTTAACCATGTAAGTCCGCCGCGCGCAGGCGATATTTTTCGCGCGCGCACGGGTTCCCCGGCCGGGGTTAGTAGACGACGTCGAAAATCGGAAATTGGCAGGGGTGACAGGATTCGAACCCGTGGCCCTCGGTTTTGGAGACCGATGCTCTACCAGCTGAGCTACACCCCTGCGCTGGAGAGGCCGCGCATTAGGTGCAAACGAAACGCATCGCAAGCGGGCAAAGACTGCTATCGTATCGCACGGACTCCATGCACGCCCCCGCAAGCCCCCTGATTCCCAGCGACCTGCTGCTGCTCGCCTATCGCAACGGCATCTTTCCGATGTCGGACAGCCGCGACGATCCGGAGATTTTCTGGGTCGAGCCGCGTCGGCGCGCGATCCTGCCGCTGGACGGCTTCCGCCTGTCGAAATCGCTTGCGAAGGTCATTCGCCAGGATCGCTTCCGGGTGACGTGCGATGCCGCGTTCGACGCGGTAATCGGGGCATGTGCCCAGCCGCGGCCAGGCCACCCCGAAAGCTGGATCAGCGTGCGAATCATGGCGAGCTATCGCGAGCTCCACCGGCAGGGCCACGCGCATTCGATCGAGTGCTGGCAGGGCGAGGAGCTGGTGGGCGGGCTCTACGGGGTGGGCTTCGGGGCGGTTTTCTGCGGCGAATCGATGTTCAGCCGCGCCACCGATGCCAGCAAGGTCGCGCTCGCTTGGCTCGTAGCGCTGATGCGGAGCGGCGGCGGGCGGCTGCTCGACTGCCAGTTCATGACCGAACATCTCGCCTCGCTCGGCGCGGTGGAAATCCCTCAGTCGCGTTACGTCGCGTTGCTGGGCGAGGCTGCGGGCGCGGGTTCGGGAGCCGCCGGAGCGGGTGCTGCTTCGCTGCCCGTGGCCTTCGGCGCGCTCGAGGCAGCGGCGGTGGGCGCGGGCGTGTCGCCGTCGAAGCTCATTTTGCAGTCCTTGACCCAGACGTCGTAGATCGGGTGTTCGACCACGTTCAGGCTCGGCGATTCCTTGAACAGCCAGCCCGAAAAGACCTTCGACCAGTTTGCCGTTTCGCTACCCGCCTGCTGCACGAAGACCTGCGCGAACGCGCCCGTCTGGCGCGGAAATTCCCACGGCGCGGTGCGCTCGCAGGCGGACAGGCGCACGATGACGTCGCCCCAACGGCGTGATTCGCCCGGCTTCATCTCGAAGTTCTGAGACAGGTTGTTGCGCTTGTTGAGCACGCCGATCACCGCGATGCGGTCTTCCATCGCCGTGCCGACGGACGGATCGACCGGTTGGACCATCTTGGGCGCACGCATTTCCTCGGGCACGTCGGTAGCGACCGCGCGCGTTTCGGGTGGTGCCTGGTTGCAGGCCGCGAGGGCCAGCGCACCGACGAGGACGAGCGACACGCGCACGATCAGGCGTCCGGGCTCCATGCTTCGTAATCGCCGGTCGCCGCAGCGCGCTTGCCGCCCCGCTCGAGCGCGCCCTGCGGGCGATAGGCGGCCTGAGTGCCGGTGGCGTTGGGGGTGTAGTCGGCCTCCCAGATGCGCGCGGGCGGCAGATGGCTTTCGGGCACGCCCTCAAGGCTCCCGTGGAGCCAGCCGTGCCATTCGGCGGGGACGTTGCTGGCGTCGTTGGCGCCCGAATAGATCACCCAGCGCCGCTCGCTACCCGCGAAGGGCTGGCCGGCGGGCACGCGCTTCTTCGCACGGTAGTACTTGTTGCCAGCGAAATCGGTGCCGACCTGCTCGCCGTTGAGCGAACTCCACAGCGACGTGCCGATGGTGGCGCCGTCCCACCAGGTGAAGATCTTCGAGAGGATACCCATGGACCGCGCGCCTAGCCGATTCGCCCTACAGCGCCAAGCGCCTACCAATCGACTTTCGTGCCAGCCTCGATCCCGAGCTGCGCCGCGCGGCCCGCGTTAAGTTCGAGGACCGCGCCGGTCAGCCCTTCCGAGCCGACGGGGGTCAGCGAATAGGGCACTGTGTTGGCGGCGACGTTGATCACCCGCCGATCGCTGCCGATGAAGATGATGTCGAGCGGTAGAGGCGTATTCTTCATCCAGAAGCTGGCCATGTCGGGCGGATTGCGCGGGAAGATCATCCCTTCGTTTACGCCCATTTCGGTGCGGAACATGAGACCGCGCGCCTGTTCCTCGCTCGTCGCGGCGACTTCCACGCGCAGCGCGTGCCTTCCGCTTGCTGTGGTTACGGTCAGCGCGATGACGCGCAGGCCCGAGACCGGATGCGCAGCAGGTGCCTGCGTTGTCGCTGCGGCTTCGGCGGGGGGCTGCGACGAGCAGGCTGCAAGCAGCGCGGCGAGCGCCAGCGACGAAAGGCGAATCATGGAATCTCCTCGACCTCGTGCGCCCAGTCCTCGGCCTCGGCGACACTCGCAGCGTCGATTACCGCGCGGGCGGCGTCGAATCCATGCCCCGCGCGCACCATAGCGGCGATTTGCTTCTGGCGCGCGGCGGAATCGGCCGCTCCGGCTCCCCACGGCCCGAATCGGCGCCGCGAAGCGAGCGCGATCGCGGCGTGGCGCTGCTCTGCCTCGCCGCCGCGTACTTCGCCGCGAATGTCCTCGGAAATGCCCGCCGCGCCCAGCGTCTGGTCGACGCGGCGCGTACCGTAGCCGCGCCGCAAAAGGCTGCCGCTCTTGGCGCGCGCCCACGCCGCGTCGTCGATGTAGCCGAGCTCAACGAATCGCTCGACGATCCCCCGCGGATCGGCCGGTTTCTCGCCCGCCCAGCCGCGCTCGCGCAGCTTGCGAACGAGATATTGCTCGACTTTTGCCGCGCTCGTTGCAAAGCGCGCCACGTAGGCCAGCGCCAGTTCCTCGAGACGCTGGGGCTCGAGTGGAAGCGGTGGACGACGCTCTCGATTGCGATGTTCGGGCATGGTTTCGCCATATTCGTGCCACAGTGTGTAACGAATGGGAAACCTTGAACCTCACGCGCGTCGGGTCGCACCACGCGGACTGCATTCCAGAAGCGCCTGAAGAGCGCGCAGACAACGGGTTTTCGTTCCAGATATGATCGACACCATGATGAAGCCGACGCCGAACGATTGTCCCCTGCCCCGCCGCAGGTCGGACTTCGCGACCTTTGCGGAAGCCGTGGACTATGCCGCGCTGAGCGAGAAGGGCCTCAACTTCCACGACATGCGCGGCGATCTCGAGCGGCCCTATCCGTTCTCTCAGATGCGCGACGACGCCCTGAAGATGGCCTATCGCCTGATCGCTGCGGGTATCGAGCGCGAGGACCGTGTCGCGCTCGTGGCGGAGACCAGCGCCGAATTCGCCGCGCTGTTCTGCGGCTGCGTCTATGCTGGCGCGTGGCCCGTGCCGCTGCCGCTGCCGACGACGTTCGGCGGCAAGGACAGCTACATCGACCAGCTTTCGGTCCAGCTCGAAAGCTCAGACCCCAAGATGCTGATCTATCCCGGCGAGATCGCCGAGATGGCCAAGGCCGCGGCCGACCGGCAGGGCTGCCAAGGGATCAGCTGGGAAGAGTTCGCCGAGAACGACGCGCCCGAGGTGGAACTGCCCGCGCTTTCGCCCGACGATATCTGCTACCTCCAGTATTCGAGCGGCTCGACCCGCTTCCCCACCGGGGTCGCGGTCACTCACCGCGCGCTGCTGCACAACCTCTATGGCCACGCGACCGGGGTCGACCTCGGCACCAACGACCGCGTGGTGAGCTGGCTGCCGTGGTACCACGACATGGGACTCGTCGGCTGTTTCCTCTCGCCGATCGCCAATCAGGTCAGTTGCGACTATCTGAAAACCGAGCACTTCGCGCGCCGCCCGCTCGCCTGGCTCGACCTCATCAGCCGCAATCCCGGCAACACGATGAGCTATTCGCCGACCTTCGGTTACGACATCTGCGCGCGGCGCATCTCGTCGCAGAGCCATGTGTCCGAACGCTTCGACCTGTCGCGCTGGCGCACCGCGGGCAACGGGGCCGACATGATCCGGCCCGACGTGATGCAGAACTTCGTCAACGCCTTTTCCGAAGCGGGCTTCCGCGCGAGCGCATTCACGCCGAGCTACGGCCTGGCCGAAGCGACGCTCGCGGTCACCGTGATGCCGCCGGGTGAAGGCATCCGGGTCGAGCTGGTCGAGGAAGAGCGCCTGTCGGGCGCAGACCGCGATCTCAGTCGCCCCGCGCGCTACCGCGCCATCGTCAACTGCGGCAAGCCGCTTCCCGGCATGGAAGTCGAGATCCGCGGCGAGAGCGGCGCGCTCAAGGGCGACCACCAGATCGGCAAGGTCTGGTGTCGCGGCGAATCGGTGATGCACAGCTACTTCCGCAACGAGGAAGCGACGAACGACTGCCTCGTCGCCAACGCGGACGGCGAAGTCTGGCTCGATACCGGCGACATGGGCTACCTCGGCGACGGGTACCTGTTCATCGTCGGACGGGCGAAGGACATGATCATCATCAACGGCAAGAACCACTGGCCGCAGGACATCGAGTGGGCGGTCGAGCAGTTGCCCGGCTTCAATCACGGCGACGTCGCCGCGTTCAGCTTCGAGACCGAGGGCGGCGAGGAAGCACCAGCGGTGCTGGTCCACTGCCGCGTATCGGACCCCGAGGAACGCGTGCGCCTGCACGAACAGATTCGCGACAAGGTCCGCTCGATCACCGGCATGAATTGCGTGGTCGAACTGGTCCCCCCGCGCACGCTCCCCCGCACCTCGTCGGGCAAGCTCAGCCGCGCCAAGGCCAAGCGACTCTACCTCGCGGGCGAGATCGAGCCGATCAAGCTGCTCGAAGCGGCCTGAAATCAGCGCACAATCGGTTCAACCTCCCGCCTGGCAATGCTAGACGGGCCTTGAAACGCGCGCGAACTGTTTTATGTTCGCAATACAGTGCGCCGATTTTGGGGTGCCGAGAGGGAACCATGGCCGAGACGAAAACCGCTACCGCCGTCGAACTCGAACTGACGCCGCCCGATCCGGTGCCGGTCGTATCCGCCGAGAAGGCATCCGGCCTGGTCCCCGTGACCGACGAGAAGAAGTCCAAGCTCGAGGAAAAGGCCGACGCCTTCGTCGCCGACCTCGTCGCGCAGGATGCCAACTCGCCCGAGTTCGGCAAGAAGGTCGACCAGATCACCAACATGGGCCGCAAGGAAATCATGGCGGCGGCCGGCATGTCCAACCGCTTCCTCGACCGGCCGGTCCGGGCGATGGACAAGGACGAGGGCGTGGGCGCCAACCTCGCCGAACTGCGCCGCGTGGTCGAAGACCTCGACCCCGGCAAGCGCGGCGCGAAGAGCGGGCCGCGCAAGATCCTCGGCATCATCCCGTTCGGCAACAAGCTGACCAACTACTTCCGCAGCTACCAGTCCGCGCAGACGCACATTCAGTCGATCCTCGGCAACCTGTCGAGCGGCAAGGACGAGCTGCTGATGGATAACGCCGCGATCGATGTGGAGCGCCAGAAGCTGTGGGAGGCGATGGGCAACCTCGAGCAGATGATCCACATCTCGAAGGTGCTCGACGAGAAGCTGGAGGAGAAGGCCGCCGATCTCGACGCGACCGACCCGGCGAAGGCCAAGGCGATCCGCGAGACTGCGCTGTTCTATGTTCGCCAGCGCACGCAGGACCTGCTCACCCAGATGGCCGTCAGCGTGCAGGGCTACCTCAGCCTCGATCTCGTCAAGAAGAACAACGTCGAGCTGGTGAAGGGCGTCGACCGCGCGAGCACGACCACCGTGGGTGCGCTGCGCACGGCGGTGACCGTGGCCGAGGCGATGACCAACCAGCGGCTGGTGCTCAACCAGATCACCGCGCTCAACACCACGACCGCGAACATCATCGACAGCACGTCGACCCTGCTGCGCGAGCAGACCGGCAAGATCCACGAGCAGGCCGCCGCGAGCACGATCCCGCTCGAAACCCTGCAGCGCGCGTTCCAGAACATCTACGACACGATGGACGAGGTCGATGCGTTCAAGCTGCGCGCGCTCGATTCGATGAAGCAGACGGTCACCACGCTGTCGGCCGAGGTCGAGAAGTCGAAGGGCTATATCGCCCGCGCCGAAGGCCAGGCGCGCGCTTCGGCCTCTGTCGAAGAATCCAAGCTCCTGACAGCCGAATAGTGATCGGGGAGTAACCACTTGGGCGACCTCACCCGCCAGTCGGATCGTATCCTTTCGGACGCAAGGAGCCTGCGCGACGACAACCGCGACGGCGGGCGGCACCGGCGTGCGCTCGGCCGTCCGATCGGCGAAGGGTCGAAGCGGCTGCGCCAGCGGCACTTCGGCAAGAAGATTCGCAACATCCTCATCGCGCTTGCCGCGCTGTGGGTGGCGAGCGGGATCGTCGGCACGATCATCAGCGGCATCGGCTTCATGGGCGTGATGGCGCTGATCGTCGCGAGCGTGGTCGCGGTGGCGGTCCTCGGCCAGTATCCGAAGCTCAAGGTGCCGCAGCGCGCCGACCTAACCCGCACCGCCGACGCCCGCCAGCTCGTTGGGCGAACCGAACTGTGGCTCGAGGCGCAGCGCCCCGCGCTACCCGCGCCAGCCGCGGATATGGTCGGCAAGATCGGCGTGCAGCTCGATGCGCTCGGCCACCAGCTCGAAGGGATCGATCCCAATCATCCCGCCGCGCGCGAGGTCCGGACCCTCGTGGGCGAGACGCTGCCCGAGATGGTCGACAGCTATCGCAAGATCCCGCAAGCCCTGCGCTCCGAGGAGCGCGCCGGGGCCACGCCCGATGCGCAGCTCGCCAACGGGCTCGGGAAGATCAGCGACGAACTGGGCCGGGTAACCCGCCAGCTCGCCGAGGGCTCGCTCGACGACCTGGCGATCAGGACCCGTTACCTCGATTACAAGTACGGCGGCGAGGATGTCGCCCTGCCCGCCCCCGAAATCACCGGTCCGGACCCAACCCCCGATCGAACCAAGGACATCGCCTGATGCGCGTCGCCATCCCCCACAGCCTCGACAAACCGACCGTGCGCGAGCGGCTGCGGTCCAACACCAGCTCGGTCGGCGATCACATTCCCGGTGGCGGCATGGTCTCGACCCGCTGGCCGAGCGAGGACCGCATGGTGATGGACATCGGCGCGATGGGCCAGACGTTGACCGCCAACGTCGATATCGAGGAGGGACAGGTCGTCCTCAACGTCGACCTGCCGCCTGCGCTGTCGTTCATCGAACCGATGATTTCGGGCGCCATCCGCCAGCAGGGCGAAAAGCTACTCGCCCCGCCCAGGCACTAAAGGGGACGATCCCGCTCGAGGTACTCGTCGGGAATCCGCAACGCGTCGGACGCCGCCTGCGTCTCGCGCAGGAACAGCACCAGCGCCCACATCATCAGGCCGACCGCGAGCAGGAAAGTGCCCGCCGCGATCCGCTGCAGATCGACCCGCGCCAGTTCCTCGAGGAACAGCAGCGCCACCGTCAGGCCAACCGCAAGGCCGCTCGTGACCAGCAGCCGCAGCGCGCGCCCGATCAGGTTGATTCTCCGGTCGATCAGGCGGATTTCCCGCACCACCTCGTCGTGCGCCATGCCCTCGGTCTCGCCGTGGCGATTCTGCAAGGCGCGGCTGCGGTCGACCACGCGGCCGAGCCGGCTCGAGAGCAGGTTCATGATGTTGCCGATCGCCACCAGCACGAACACCGGTGCGAGCGCGAGCTGGATGGTCTGCGCGATCATGGCCGCCGAATAGCTTTCCCGCTCTGCTTTGGAAACGATTTGCCGCCCTGCGAGTCGAGCATGGTGAAAAGGGGAAACATCATGGCGGCACGCGCCTATTGGCAGGGCCAGATCCGACTGGCGCTCGTATCGATACCGGTGGAGATTTATCCCGCGACCAAGTCGGGCGCGTCGATCAGCTTTCGCCAGATCCACGAACCGAGCGGCAAACCGATCAACTACGAGAAGGTCGTCGCCGGGATCGGCCCGGTCGATCGCGACGAAATCGTCAAGGGCTACGAGGTGTCGAAGGGCAACTTCGTGCTCCTTGACGACGACGAGATCGAGGCGGCGAAGGTCGAAAGCAAGCGCACGCTCGAGCTGGTCCAGTTCGTCGACGCGAACGAGATCGACGTGTTCTACTTCGAGAAGCCTTACTACGTCGTCCCACAGGATGAACTGGCCGAAGAGGCGTTCATCGTGCTGCGCGATGCGCTGAAGGCGAAGAAAAAGGTCGCGCTGGGCCAGCTTTCGGTGCGCGGGCGCGAGCAGCTCGTGTCCCTCAAGCCGTGCGGCAAAGGCATCGTGATGGAGACGCTGCGCTACGAGGACGAGGTCCGCACCGCGCAGGGGTACTTCAAGGACATCGCGACTTCGAAACCGGCCAAGGCCATGCTCGACCTCGCCGGTTCGCTGATCGACCAGAAGACCGCTCCGTTCGATGCGGGCGAGTTCCACGACCGCTATGTCGACGCGCTCAAGAAGCTGGTCGCCAAGAAGGCGAAGTCGAAGGGCAAGAAGGTGCTCGAGGATGTCGACGAGCCTGCACCTTCGGGCAAGTCGAACGTGATCGACCTGATGGCCGCGCTGAAGCAGTCGGTCGGTGGCAAGGAGAAGGCACCAGCCGCCAAGGAACCCTCAAGGAAAGCCGCGGCGAAAAAGGCCGCGCCCGCCGCCACGGCGAGGAAGCGCGCCTGATGGAGCTCAACCCGCCGGTCCTTGTTCACTGGATCGACACCGATATCCTCCTGCGGATCGGCGTGGCGGCAATACTCGGCCTGTTGCTCGGGCTCGACCGCGAGGTGCGCGGCCGCGCGGCGGGTATGCGCACCCACGGGCTGATCTGCGTATCGTCCGCCACGATGACCGTGTCGATGATCGCGCTCTACAACCAGGCGGGCGGTCAGGGCGCCGATGTTCTGCGCATCTTCGAGGCGACCGGATCGTTCATCGGCATCGTCGGCGCGGGGCTGATCGTGTTCAGCCGGGGCAAGGTGAAGAACCTCACCACCGCAGCCCACCTGTGGCTGACCGCGGTGATCGGCATCGCCTGCGGTGCGGGCCAGTGGCCGCTGGTGCTGATGGGATCGGTGATCTCGCTACTGATGCTAACCATCCTCGGCGTGATCGCGCGGCGGTACTGGCCCGACGAGGACTTCACCAAATGAGCCGTGCCGACCCGCTCAAGGAATACAACCGGAAGCGGGACTTCAAAAGGACTGCCGAACCGGCCGGCAAGCGCGCGACCAGCGAAACCGGCAACCGTTTCATCGTCCAGAAGCACGACGCGACACGGCTCCACTGGGATTTCCGGATCGAGGCGGACGGCGTGCTCAAGAGCTGGGCCGTCACGAAGGGCCCCAGCCCCGACCCCGAGATCAAGCGCCTCGCCGTGCGGACCGAGGATCACCCGCTGTCGTACGCCGAGTTCGAAGGCTCGATACCCAAGGGCGAATACGGCGGCGGCACGGTGATGCTGTGGGACAAGGGCACGTGGGAGCCGGTCGAGGGCAAAAGCTGGCGCGACATCGACAAGGGGCACCTGCACTTCACGCTCGAGGGTGAGCGGATGAACGGCGAGTGGATCCTCATCCGCCTCAAGCCCCGCCCGGGCGAGAAGCGCGAGAACTGGCTGCTGCGCAAGGTCGAGGACAAGTTCTCCGAAGAGGGCGACCCGCTGGTCGAACACGCACTCACCAGCGTCCTCACCGGGCGCACGATGGCCGAGATCGAGGCCGACTCGGGCGGGGCGCATTCGCTCGCGGGCAAGAAGGGCAAGGCTTTCGCGGCCGAGATGGCCAAGGCGGCGGACCACAATGCAAAAGTCATCCCCCGCCGGGGGAGGGGAACCAGCGAGGCTAGTGGAGGGGTACCGGTCGATGGTGTCACGACGGCCGAGGGTGCGCCTCCACCCCGCCGCGGTGCGGCACGGTCCCCCTCCCCGTCGCGGGGAGGAACAAAGCCACCGAAATTCCGCGCTCCGCAACTCGCCACGCTGGTCGACAGCGTTCCGGCGGGCAACCGCTGGATGCACGAGATCAAATTCGACGGCTACCGCGCGCAGATCGCCGCGGCGGGCGCGGATGTTCGGGTCTATACCCGCAGCGGCAAGGACTGGACCGACAAGTTCGCGCCGCTGGTCGAGGCGGTCGCCGCACTCGACCTGCCGCCGTGCCTGATCGATGGCGAGATCGTCGCCTACGGAAGCGACGGAAATCCCGACTTCTCGTCGTTGCAGGCGGTGCTCAAACGCGGGCACGGTTCGCAGACGGCGACGGACAAGCTGAGCTTCCACGCCTTCGACCTGCTGTCGGCCAATGGCGAGGACCTGGCGAAACTGCCCAACATCGAGCGCAAGGAACGGCTGGAAGCGCTGCTCAAGCTCGCCGAGCCGCCGATCCACGTCGCCGACCACGTTCTCGGCGCGGGCGAGAAGCTGTTCAAGGCGATGTGCGACGCGGGGCAGGAGGGCATCATCTCGAAGGCGATCGACGCCCCCTATCGCTCGGCGCGCACGAAGAGCTGGGTCAAGGTGAAGTGCACCCGGCGGCAGGAATTCGTGGTGATCGGCTGGAAGAAGTCGAGCGCCAAGGGGCGACCGTTCTCTTCGCTCCTGCTTGCCCAGCACGAAGGCAAACGCCTCGTCTACAAGGGTAACGTCGGCACCGGGTTCGACGCCGGTACGATGGCCGATCTCGCTGCGAAGTTTGCCAAGATCGAGCGCAAGGAGCCTGCCGCCGAGGTCGACCGGGTCGCCGCGCGCGGAGTCACCTGGCTCGCGCCGAAGCTCGTCGCGGAAATCGCCTTTGCCGAATTTACCGCCGACGGAAACGTGCGCCACGGCAGCTTCCTCGGCCTGCGCGGCGACAAGGCGGCCGCCAAAGTCACGCCCGAAACGCCGCAGCCCGCGCCCGAGGCGGACGAGCCGGTCGAAGTTTCCAGCCGAAACCGGGTGATCTTTCCCGAAAGCGGGCAGACCAAGGGCGAACTTGCCGACTACTACGAGGCGATCGGCCCGCTCATGCTGCCGTGGGCGGCGCGGCGGCCGATCAGCCTCGTCCGCTGTCCGCAGGGTCGCGGCAAGAAGTGCTTCTTCCAGAAGCACGACAGCGGCTCGTTCGGACCGCACGTCCACCATGTCCCGATCACCGAAAAGGACGGCGGGGCGGAGGACTATCTCTACATCGAGGATGCCGCGGGCCTCGTTGCCTGCGTGCAGATGGGCACGATCGAATTCCACGGCTGGGGTTCGCGGTCCGATGCGGTCGAAAAGCCCGACCGGATGATCTTCGACCTCGACCCCGACGAAGGGCTCGACTTCGGCGACGTGAAGGCGGCGGCGAAGGACATCCACGACCGGCTGTCCGACCTCGGCCTTGCCAGCTACCCGATGCTCTCGGGTGGCAAGGGCGTGCACGTGGTGGTTCCGCTCACGCCGGGCCATTCGTGGGACGCGCACAAGGATTTCGCCAGGCGCTTCGCCGAAGCGCTCTCGCTGGCCGAACCGGAGCGCTTCGTCGCCACCATGAGCAAGGCCAAGCGCAAGGGGAAGATCTTCATCGACTGGCTGCGCAACCAGCGCGGCAGCACCGCCGTGCTGCCCTATTCCGCCCGCGCGCGGGAGAACGCGCCGATCGCGATCCCGATCGCCTGGGGCGAGCTCAAGGATTTTTCCGACGCGCATCCGTTCTCGATCTCGGACGCGAAGAAGCTACTCACCCGTGCCAAAAGCAAGGCGCTCACCGGTTGGGGCTTTGCCGAACAAGCGCTGCCGGACCTTTAAGTCGGCAGACCACACCCCATCTCGAACAAAGCAATCACAAGAGGAGCCTTGATGCGCACCGAAGCCGAAGTCGCCGCCATGTCCTGTCCCGTCTGCACCGTGCCGCTGGCGATGAGCGACCGGCAGGGGATCGAGATCGATTATTGTCCGCAGTGCCGCGGCGTGTGGCTCGACCGGGGCGAGCTCGACAAGATCATCGAGCGCAGCGCTCCCGCCCCGCAGCGCGGCACCGCGCGGCCGGAACCGAACTATGCCCAGCACGGCGGGCAGTCGCATTCGGGCTTTGGCCACGGACACTATGGCAAGCCGTACAAAAAGAAGCGCAGCTGGATCGAAGACATCTTCGACTGATCGGGGCGCTGCGGCGACAGGACGCCGGAACGTTCGCGGCTGCCCCCCATTATGTTCATGTGTCCCAATTCCCGAAAGGAATCAAAACCATGACCAATGATGATTATGTCGTCGATAACGACAATCGCACAGCCGACACCGACGATACCGCCACGCTCAACACGCTGATTGGTACCCTTATCGATTCGATCGACGGGTATCAGAAGGCGGCCGCCGATACCGAGAATCAGCGGTTCGCACAGATGTTCAACGCCCGCGCGCAAGAACGCCGCGGTGCGGTGACCGCACTGCAAGCCGCCGTCGCCCGGATGGGCGGCAACCCGGAAGACGACGGCACCACCGCCGGCGCCATTCATCGCGGCTGGATCAACCTCAAGGAAGCCGTGCTGGGCCGCGACGACGAAGCGATCGTGAATTCGGTGGAAGCGGGAGAAGACTATCTCAAGGAGAAGTTCGAAGCCGCTCTCAAGCACAAGGACCTTCCGACCGACGCTCGTGCTGCGGTGGAAGAAGCCTGGACCTCGGTCCGGGCCGGCCACGACGAGATGAGCGCGCTCAAGCACGCGATCGACTGATCCGCTCGGCGGATGAAACGGGGC
The DNA here is from genome assembly GCF_053819285.1 of Tsuneonella sp. HG094. Taxonomy (NCBI): domain Bacteria; kingdom Pseudomonadati; phylum Pseudomonadota; class Alphaproteobacteria; order Sphingomonadales; family Erythrobacteraceae; genus Tsuneonella; species Tsuneonella sp. HG094. The sequence goes on along the minus strand of NZ_JBSORA010000001.1, from coordinate 146,535 downwards.
GGGCAGCAGGCGATGGCCTGCTGCCCGCCTTGTTGCGTCAACTTGCGGCCAGCGCGTCGTTGGTGCCGGTCACGTTGGCGTAGGCGAAGCTGTCGAACATTTCGAAATAGCGGATCGCACGGTCCTGCCAGACGGTCCAGACGTCGATCTTTGGCGAAACCAGCTCGCGCAGTGTGCGGCGATGGCGCCAGCGCACTCGGCCGACCCACACGAACCGGTCGCCCTCACCCACGATCGCCTCGGTCTTGCTCGAAAGCATGTCCCAGCTTTCCGCGATGGCCGTCCAGTAGCCGATGACCGCGGCCCGGCCGAGGAACGGCCCACCCAGCGGATCGCCGGGGAAGCCGCGCTCGAGCACCGAATGGAACTCGATCGCTTCGTCCATGAGATCGAAGAAGCGCGCGGGAGTCGTGCCCGAGCTCGACCCCCAATCGTCGTAGGCGGCAGCGAGGCGCTGCCGGAAAAGTTCTGTCACGTGCGACCCGTTTTCGGTTTTGTCTATACAAGTGCATATCACCCGCTTCGGACCGCTCGCAACCGGCTTGCGATAGAATTCCCACGCTGCGCTAAGTTACGCAGGGAAAGTGGTTTGTTTCCCTCGATGCGCTTCGCCGGAAAGTCGGACGTTGCAAGCCGGTCACAGTCGGGACGGTGCTTTCCTCCGCTCGCACTTGGCGCTAAGCGCCGCGACCAAGCCCCCAGGCTGCGAAGGACCCACCAAGGATGACCGGCGAAACCCAGGCGATGCTCGCCAAGGCCGAAGTGCTGATCGAGGCGCTGCCCTATCTCCAGCGCTATGCCGGTCGGACGTTCGTGGTGAAATACGGCGGCCATGCGATGGGCGACCCGGAAGCCGCACGCGATTTTGCCGAGGACATCGTGCTGTTGAAGGCAGTGGGCATCAACCCCGTGGTCGTTCATGGCGGCGGGCCGCAGATCGGTGCGATGCTCAAGAAGCTCGGCGTCGAGAGCACCTTCGTCGACGGACTGCGCGTGACCGACAAGGCGACCGCCGAAGTGGCAGAGATGGTCCTGTCGGGTGCAATCAACAAGGAACTGGTCGGCTGGATCGCGCAGGCAGGCGGCAAGGCGCTGGGCGTGTCGGGCAAGGACGGCGGCATGGTCACCGCGACCAAGGTCAGCCGCACGCAGAAAGACCCCGACAGCAACATCGAAATGGCGATCGATCTCGGCTTCGTGGGCGAACCCGCGCATGTCGACACCACGCTGATCGACACCGCTGTCGCCGCCGGGATGATCCCGGTAATCGCCCCGATCGGCGCCGGCGAAGACGGCCACACGTACAACATCAACGCCGATACCATGGCCGGTGCGGTCGCCGCCGCGCTCGGCGCGGCGCGGCTGTTCCTGCTGACCGACGTCGCCGGCGTGCTCGACAAGCAGGGCGAACTCCTTACCGACCTCACCCCCGCCGACATCGCCGAGCTGCAACGCGACGGGACGATTTCAGGCGGGATGATCCCGAAGCTCGAAACTTGCGTCCACGCGGTCGAAGCGGGATGCGAGGCGGCGGTCGTGCTCGACGGGCGGGTGGCGCACGCAATGCTGCTCGAGTTCTTTACCGCGCGCGGTGCGGGCACCCTCATCAAGGCCGCGCGTTAAGGAGGGGATGAAGACCCTTCCGCTATTGCTCGTCGCGGCGCTGGCAGCGTGCCAGCCCGCTCCCGAAACCGCCCCTGAAGGCGAGGCGTCCGCAACGGGTGCCGCTCCCTCTGGCAACACATCCCCGCCCGGTGCATCCGACACCGCACCCGCTCCGGTCGCAAGCGCATCGCCCGCCACGCCTCCGCGCTTCGAACCGCCCGTCCTCACCCCGGATGCGGAGAAGGGCGAAAAGGGCGCGCGCAACGTGCTTCTGAGCTGGGGCGCGGCGATGGAGAACCGAGACTTTGCCGCCGCCAGCGCGCTGTTCGGCGGCGGGCGGAGCGACGCGAACGACTATAAGGGATACCGCGACATCACTGTCGGCTTCGGCGATGGCGATGTCGAAGGCGGCGCGGGTTCACTCTACTACCAGGTGCCCGTGTGGCTCACCGCGACCGGACCCAAAGAACCGGTGCGGCGCGAGGGCTCCATCACCTTGCGCCGGGTGAACGACGTCGACGGCGCGACGCCCGCGCAGCTTCGATGGCACATCGACTCGCTGAACTGGTAGCAGACCCGCGTATTGCCCCATTGATACACCCCCGCCCCCTCGGCTAGAGGGGCGCGGCATTCCCCGCACGAGGACCCCTGATGGACGCCCTGATCCAGATTTTCATCATGCTTGCGAACACCGCGAACATGCTCGTCATCATCTGGTTCATCATCGGACTGCTGTTCAGCTTCAACGTGATCGGCCGCGACAACCAGTTCTTCGTCGCGGTGCACGATGCGATCGCCCGGCTGTTCGAGCCGGTGCTGCGCCCGATCCGGCGGATCCTGCCCGATACCGGCGCGATCGATTTCTCGCCGATGGTCCTCCTGCTGTTGATCTACGCCATCGTGATCGTGCTCGAGAGCCTGCGACCGATCTGATGCCGGCCGACCTGATCGACGGAAAGGCGTTCGCCGCCTCGTTGCGCGGGCGCGTGGGCGAAGCGGCGCGGGCGTTCGCAGCGCGGGCGGGCCGCAAGGCGGGCCTCGCGGTAGTCCTCGTCGGCGACGACCCGGCGAGCCAGGTCTATGTCGCCAGCAAGCACAAGGCGACGATCGCCGCGGGCATGGAAAGCTTCGAGCACCGCCTGCCCGTCGACGCCGCCCAAGGTGAACTCGAAGCGCTGGTGCGCCGCCTCAACGCGGACCCGGCGGTCGACGGCATCCTCGTCCAGCTGCCGCTGCCCCGGCACCTCGACGACAAGGCGGTGATCGCGCTGATCGACCCCGACAAGGATGTCGACGGGTTGACCGATACCAACATCGCGCGTCTCGCGAACCAGCAGCCGGGCCTGTTCCCGTGCACTCCGGTGGGATGCATGATGCTGCTCGAGGACCGGCTGGGCGACCTGTCGGGCCGCGACGCGGTCGTGATCGGCCGTTCGCAGCTCGTCGGGCGCCCGATGGCGCAGCTCCTCGTCAACGCCAACGCCACGGTGACGATCGCGCACAGCCGCACGCGCGACCTCGCGGACCGCCTGCGCCGGGCGGACATCGTGATCGCGGCGGTCGGGCGGCCGGAGATGGTGACGGGCGAGATGATCAAGCCGGGCGCGACGGTGATCGACGTCGGCATCAATCGCCTTCCTCCCGCGGAGGGCGAGAGCAAGGGGCGGCTCGTCGGCGACGTGGATTTTGCAAGCGCGTGCGAAGTCGCGGGGGCGATCACCCCGGTCCCGGGAGGTGTCGGCCCGATGACGATCGCGGTGCTGCTGCGCAATGCGGTGGTCGCAGCCTATCGCCACGAAGGCATCGAGGCTCCGACAACGCTCCCATAAGCGCCGCCATTGGCACGCTGGCAGCGGGACGCTAGACCGCTTCGCATGATCCGCACCGTTATCGCCGCCGCCGCCCTTCTCGCAATCGGCGGCTGCGCGAGCGGCCCTCGCCCCGACCCCGCCGCCCGCACGCTGAAGCTGCGCGGAGAACCGAGCACGGTGATCGCCGCCGAACTCGCCTTCGCCCGCGCCGCGCGGGAGAAGGGCACGTGGACCGCGTTCCGCGAGTACGCGACGCGCGACGCCGTGTGGCCGGGACCGCAGTGGGAGAGCGTCCAGTCGGCGCTCAAGGGACAGGCCGATCCGGCACAGGCGATCGTCTGGGGACCCGACATGGTCTGGGTCAGCTGCGACGGCACCTTCGCGCTTTCGACCGGCCCGGCCACCTATCCCAGCGGTCGCCAGTCCCGCTTCGCCACCATCTGGCAACGGCAGGACAACGGCGAGTATCGCTGGGTCCTCGACCAGGGCTTCGATCTCGAGGATGGCTACGCGCAGCGCGAGATGATCTCGGGCCGGAAGGCCGAATGTCCCAAGGGTATGTCCAATCGCGTTCGGAGGGAAGCGCGGGCGCGGCGGGGAGAGGCATGGCAGAGCGGCAAATCGGACGACGGCACGCTCGTCTGGACCACCGAACTTGCCGCCGACTGCCGCCGCACCCACGTCGTCTCGGCGATGACGGACGGTGCCATGAGCGAAGTGTTCCGCCGCGTATCGGCCACCCCGCCTGCCCCCGCCGGCGGCGCGGCGCCGCGCTGCTGAGGCTGCGATGGTCGAACTGTTCCTCTCCGCCTTCATCACCTTGTTCGTGGTCATCGATCCGCCCGGCTGCGCGCCGATCTATGCCGGGCTGACCAAGGGTGCGACACCCGCGCAATCGCGCATCATGGCGATCCGGGCATGCCTGATCGCGGGTGTGATCCTGGTGATCTTCGCTCTCTTCGGCGAGGACCTGCTCGGCGCGCTCCACATCGAACTCGACAGCTTCCGCATCGCGGGCGGGCTGATGCTGTTCCTTATCGCGCTCGACATGGTGTTCGAAAAGCGCACCGAGCGCCGCGAACAGCGCGCGGAGAAGGTGGCCGCCCAAAGCGGTCCGGGGTCCGAAGTCGAGGACGTGTCGGTATTCCCGATGGCCATGCCCATGCTTGCCGGGCCGGGTGCGATCGCCTCGATGATGCTGCTCACTGCGAAGGCGCAAGGGTGGGAGAACACCGCGGTCGTCCTCGCCGCGCTCGCTGCGGTGCTGGTGCTGACCATGCTGGCGCTGATCGCCGCGAGTCCGCTGATGAAGCTGTTCGGCGCGCGCGTGGAAGCGGTGATCACCCGCCTCCTCGGCGTGCTGCTCGCGGCGCTGGCGGCGCAGTACGTGATCGACGGCTTGCGGGCGAGCTTCGGGTTGTGACCCGAACGGGCCGCCTGCTCGCCGCGGTGGCCCTGTCCCTGATGTCCAGCGCCGCGATGGCGCAGTCCATGCAGATCAGCTCGAAGGACGGCACGGCCATCGCCTACGAGTGCGCGGGGACAGGTCCCGAACTCCTCATAGTGCACGGCGGCGCGGGCGACCGGACCCGCTGGACACCGATGTTCGCGCATCTGGCGGATCGCTTCACCGTGTGCGCGATGGACCGCCGGGCACATGGCCAGAGCGGCGACGGCCCCGCCTACAGCCTCCAGCGCGAAGCGGAGGATGTTGCGGCAGTCGCGAAGGCCCGGGGCAAGCGGGTGACAGTGCTCGGCCACTCGTTCGGCGGCGTCGTGGCCTACGAGGCGGCGTTCCTGACCAGACGGATCGAGCGCCTGATCCTCTACGAACCGCCGATGCAGGTGACCGGCCACGAGCCGATCCTTGCGCGGATGGACGGACTCCTCGCGGCCGGAAACGGCGACGAGGCCATGGCTGTCTTCATGCGCGAGATCGTCCAGATTTCGCAATCCGAAGTCGAAGCGATGCGCAAGCGCCCGCAGTGGCAGGCGATGGTCGCGGGCGCGAAGCGGTCGATCGAACAGGATCGCGCGCTTGCTACCTATCGCTGGGATGCACGGCGGGCGGCGAAGCTGCGGCGGCCGGTCCTCCTGCTCCTGGGCGAGCGTACCAAGTCGGCCGACTTGCGCGGTGCGATCGAGCAATTGTCGAAGGCGCTACCCGACGACCGCGTCGTCACCTTGGCAGGGCAGGAGCACAACGCGATGGATACCGGCCGCGAAGCGCTGGCGGCAGAGATCAAGCGATTTGCGCTGGAACCCGAACGCTGACCCCTACTGCAGCGTAACCCGCTCTTCGTCGGGATCGCTTCGGCCGAAGAACTGCATGAGCTGGACTAGCAGTTCGCAGCGCTGCGACAGGGTCTCGGCCTCGAGCAGTGCCTGCTTGGCGGCGGGGTCGAACGGGGCGATCTGGCTGACGCCGTCGATCAGCGTCCGATCATCGAGCCGTTCGACCGAATCCCAGTCGACGATATAGCCCTGCGCGTCGGCGAAGGCGCGGGCCTCCTGCTCGAAGCCTGCGCGCTCCACGCTGGCCAGCGCGGCGAGCGGGTCTTCTTCCAGCAGGTCGGCCTCGACCTGGCGGAACGGGGTGGTGACGTCGAGTTCGCGGCGCACGCGGAAGCGCGCCTCGCCCGTGAGAACGATGTTGTAGCGCCCGTCGTCGAGCGCCTCGACCTCATCGATCTTGCCCACGCAGCCCACCTGGAACAGCGGCGCGCCCTCTACCGCCGTCTGCGGCTGGATCATCGCGATGCGCCGGTCCCGCGCGAGCGCATCGCCCACCAGCGCACGATAACGCGGCTCGAAGATGTGCAGCGGCAAGTGCAGTCCCGGAAACAGGATCGCGCCGGGCAGCGGGAAGATCGACAGGCGGGTCAGCGCCGCTATCCGAACAGGACGGTCGAGAGCTTGCGCCTGGTCGCGACGACCCACGGGTCTTCCAGTCCGACCGCCTCGAAGATCTTGACCAGCCGCGCGCGGGCGGCGCCCTCGTTCCATTCGCGGTCGGTGCGGATCATCGCCAGCAGCGTGTCGGCGGCGGCATCGCGCTCACCGGCGGCGAAGGCGGCTTCGGCGAACGCAAGCTGGGCATCCATGTCCGCCGGTCGCTCGGCGGCGGCTGCCCGCAGTGCCTGCAGTTCGCTGTCGTCGACCTTGTCGCCCGCAAGGTCCAGCGCAGCGCGCGCGGCGGATACGCCTGCATCGCCCGCCAGCTTTTCATCGAGCCCGTCGGCATGGGCGCGTGCCTCGTCGGTGCGGCCCGCGAGCACGAGCGCGCGGATCAGGCCCGCGTGCGCGGCGGCGTTGTCGGGTGCCATCTCGATGACCTGGCCGAAGATACCCGCGGCCCGCTCGCCGTCGCCGCCTGCGAGTATCTCGTCGCCCATCGCGATGAACTCGCTGACGTCCGGTCCCGCTTCGGCAGCCGCGCCGACTGGAAGCTGGCCGAGAAGCTGGTCGAGCATCGCCTTCAGCTGCGATTCGGTCCGCGCGTTGGTCAGGTCGGCGACCGGCTGGCCATGGAACATGGCATATACCGTCGGGATCGAGCGCACCTGGAACTGCGCCGCAATGAACTGCTCCTCGTCGACGTTGATCTTGGCGAGGATCACGCCCTTGTCGGCGTATTCGGCGGTGACCTTTTCCAGCACCGGGGTCAGCGCCTTGCACGGGCCGCACCATTCGGCCCAGAAATCGAGCACCACGAGCTTCGTCATCGACGGTTCGACGATATCCGTGCGGAAGCGGTCGACCGCTTTCTGTTCTTCGAGGTTCAAGCCCATCGTGGCCACGTGTTCATCCCCTTGTGGATCGCATGTCGCCGCCAATGTGGGGCTTCGCACGCGATTGTGAAGCGAAAACCGTGGCTGCGATATTAGCGCTTGCGGCCTCACGGACCTGTTGCTAATCGCGCGCCTCCCCGGCCCGGGCAACGCCCTCGGCCAGCGCCAGTGAGCGGGCGTAGCTCAGGGGTAGAGCACAACCTTGCCAAGGTTGGGGTCGAGGGTTCGAATCCCTTCGCCCGCTCCATGTCCTTCGTTTATCCGGTGATCCGTCGGTGCCCTTGCGGCAGCGGCGGCAATCGCCGTGGAGGAATGCTTGCAGACGAATTGCCGCGCCGAAGTCGGGGTCCAGCAGCCGTTTGCGCTGGTGGAGGTGGGCGGCACCACGCTTGCGGTGGCCCGGCGGGGCAGCGGCACACCGGTGATATGCCTCCACGCGACCGGGCATGGGGGCCGGGACTACGAGCCGTTCGCAAACCGCGTCTTCGGTGAAGGCTTCGAGGTGATCGCAGTCGACTGGCCGGGACAGGGCGCCAGTCCCGCGGATGCCAGCGGTGTGCCCGCAAGCGCGCAGCGCTATGCTTACCTGCTCGAATCGCTGATCCCCGCGCTGAAGCTGGATGAGCCGCCGATCGTTATCGGCAACTCGATCGGCGGCGCGGCGGCGCTCGAACTGGCTTTGCGGAAACCCGACGCTGTGCGCGCGCTCGTGCTGTGCAATCCCGGCGGGCTGGCTCCGCTGACCTGCCTCGCCCGGACCGGTATCGCGGTGATGGTCGCGCTGTTCATCGGCGGTGAGCGTGGGCAAACATGGTTCGCCCCCGCGTTCACCGCCTACTATCGGATGGTCCTGCGCACCGTGCCCGCCGAGGCACAGCGCCGCCGCATCGTCGCCGCCGGATACGAGACGAGCACCGTGATGCGGCAGGCTTGGGAGAGCTTTCGCGACCCCGCCGCCGACCTGCGCGCCCGCGCTAGGGCACTCGCAACGCCGGCCCTGTTCGTCTGGGCGCGGCACGACCGCGTCGTCGCCTGGCGCTGGAGCCGTGCAGCGGTGACCGCAATCCCGCGCGCGCAGATCACCCCGCTCGAGGGCGGTCACACCGCGTTCCTCGAGAGCCCTGATGCCTTCGCGGCGGAGTTCCTCCGCTTCGCCCGCGGGCTGGCCTGATCGCCACGCGGTTCGTCGGCCCGCCGCGCCGTTTCGTCCGATGCAGTGCAGCAAGCGCTTGCCAATGACCGCGCGGGCGCTACTGCGCGCCGCGTGACTATATATCATAATCTCACGCGCCGAGCGCTTTCGCCCCTTCTTTTCGCTTCGACCGCCTTCGTCGCCGTCCCCGCTATGGCGCAGGATGCATCATCCACCCCGCCCGCTCCGGCGCAGGATACCGACGACTATCACAACCGGTCGAACGACCAGATCGTCGTCACGGCCGGCGGCCTGACCCAGCTCGATACGCTCGCCGGCACGTCGGTCATGGAGGGCATCGAGCTGCAGCGCAGTCTTGCCGGCCAGATCGGCGAAGTGATCGCGCGCGAGCCGGGCGTGACCGCCTCCGGCTTCGCCCCGGGTGCATCGCGACCGATCCTGCGCGGTTTCTCCGGAGAGCGGGTCAAGGTGCTGGTCGACGGCATTGGCGCGATCGACGTCTCCAATACCTCGGCCGACCACGCCGTCTCGATCGACCCGCTGACCGCCGAGCGGATCGAGGTCCTGCGGGGTCCCGCTGTCCTGCTCTACGGCAGCCAGGCGATCGGCGGCGCGGTCAACGTGATCGACAAGCGCATCCCGCAGCGCCGCCTCGACGAACCGTTCCATGTCGATGCCACCGCTTCGGCGGACACCGCGTACGACCTGCGGGAGGCAGGCGCTTCGATGGACGTCAATGTCGGTGGAGGATTCGTCGTCCACGCCGACGGATCGTGGCGCGACACCAACGACATGCGCATTCCCGGCTATGTCGTGTCGCCCGGCCTGCGCGCGGAGCTGCTTGCCGAGGCCGACGAAGAAGCCGCCGAAGGCCACGGCGACGAAGCGGCCGAGCTGCGCGAAGAGGCGGACCGGTCGGGCGTGCTCGCCAACAGCGCCACCCGCACCTGGAGCGCCAACGGCGGGTTCGCGTTCTTCGCGGGCGAGAGCAACCTCGGCGCGTCGGTCGGCGTGTACGACACCCTGTATGGCGTGCCCGGCCGACCCGGCGCGGGCCATGCCCACGGCGGCGAAGGCGAGGCCGGCGAAGAAGAAGGCGACGTGCCGATTTCGATCGGCCTGCGCCAATACCGCGCCGACTTGCGCGGGCGGCTCGACACCGGCGGCGGCCTGTTCGACGCGCTGACCACCCGCGTCGGTTATTCCGATTACACCCATACCGAGTTCGAGGGCGACGAAACGGGCACCGTGTTCGACGTCGAGGGGCTGGAGGCGCGCGCCGAGCTGGTACAGGCGCGGCGCGGCACCTGGCAGGGTTCGATCGGCGGGCAGTATTACTTCCGCGACTTCCGGGCGACCGGCGCGGAAGCCTATATCCCGCCCAACCTGACCGAGCAGATGTCGTTGTTCTCGCTGCAGGAAGTCGGCGTCGGGCCGGTTCAGCTCGAATTCGCCGGCCGCTACGAGCGCACCAAGGTCGAAGCGGCGACCGTCGGCTTCGCGCGCGACTTCGATGCGCTGTCCGGCGCGCTCGGCATCGCGCACGAGACCGAGCGCGGCCTGCGCTTCGGCGTCAACCTCAGTCGCGTGGCGCGCGCGCCGAGCGCCGAGGAGCTGCTCGCCGACGGCGCGCACATCGCCACCCAGGCGTACGAGATCGGCGACCCCGGCCTCGGCGTCGAACGGGCATGGGGCGTCGAAGCCTTCATGCGCGGCCGCGTCGGCCCCGGGACCGTGAGCCTCGCCGCTTATCGCAACAAGTTTTCGGGCTACGTCTACCAGGAAGCCACCGGCCTGGAGATCGACGGGCTGCCCGTGCTCCAGACCGTGCAGCGCGACGCGACCTACAGCGGGGTCGAGGGCGAATTCAGCTATCCGGTGATCGAAAGCGGACCGTTCACCCTGCTAGCCGACGTGCGTGGGGACTATATTCGCGCGACGCTCACCGACGGCACCCCGCTGCCGCGCATCCCGCCGATGTCGCTGCTCGGTGCACTGGAAGCGCGGACCGACCGGATCGACCTGCGCGGCGAAGTGCAGCGCACGTTCGCGCAGGATCGCGTCGGGCAGAACGAGACCGCAACGCCCGGCTTCACCTTCGTCAACGCCTCGATCGCGTGGAAGCCGATCACCGGCAGCGATACGGTGACCGTTCTGCTGCAGGCCGACAACATCTTCGATGTCGATGGCCGCCGCCACGTCAGCTTCACGAAGGACTTCGTGCCGCTGGCGGGCCGCAACGTGAAGCTGAGCGTGCGCGCGAGTTTCTAGCCGATCCGGCCGTCGCCGTCGCGGTCCACCACGCGAGTGGTCCCGACTTCGGCACGTCCTTCGGCGCGAGCAGCGCGAAGCTCGGCTTCGTGCGCGCGGGCGTTGGCGTCGGCGGCAGCGACTTCGCCCTTCCGGCGCGCGCGCATGTTGTCGTAGCTCCAGCGCATGTTGCCATAGGCGAACACCATCAACAGGCCGCCGGTGATCGCGACGTTCTTGAGCGCCATTGCCGCCTGCAGAGGGTCGCCGAACTGGTTATGGAAGAAGAAGGTCGTCAGCAGGGTGAAACCGGCCAGCGCCAGCGAGACCAGCCGGCTCATGAAGCCGAGTGCCAGCAGGAGCCCTGCGACCACCTCGAAGATACCCGTCGGCTGGGCGAGGCTTCCCGGCAGGCTCGCCGATTCGAGCATCGCTGCGGCGCCGCTCGGGTCGATGATCTTCGGGATACCCGCCATGACGAACAGCAAGGCAAGCATCAGGCGGCCGATAAATGCAGCGATGGCGGACATCGTGGTTCCTTTCCCCGTTTTCGAACCCGTAACGCGTGGAGCGCGCAAAAAGTGCCGAACCGTCAGGCAGCCTTTCCGGCGTCCTCTGTCCCGAAAGTGATCTCGGCATGGTCGCGCAGCCGCTCGACCAGTTCCTCGCCGAGGATCGACCCCGGAGTTCCGATTCCACCCGGCGCGTCCGAGGCCAGCAGTGCCAGGCCCGTTTCCGCCAGCATCCGGCTGGTCGATCCGTAGCCCGGATCGTAGCGGCCCTTGACCGCGTAATGCAGCCGCTCGCCGCCGGGCATCTCGCCCACGAACAGCACGTCGTAGTGGCCGGTCTCGCGTTCCTCCGCACTCGGTCCTTCGCCGGGCGCGGGCGGCTTGGCGCCGAACGGGTTCTTGAGCAGGCCGACCACCGCGTTCGCCGCGGCCTTGCCCGCCTCGCCGGGGCTGGTGAGCATCATCTCGTCGTACCTGAAATCGGTGCCCCACGGGTGGCCGAGCAGGAAGTTTGTACGGTGGACGTTCTTGGTGTTGATCGTCGCCATGATGAACGGCGCGGCCCAGCGGTCGAGGTCGTCCTCGTGGCGTGGGATCAGGCCGTTGGGCTGGTCGGGACCCTCGAAGCCCGGCGTCAGCGCGAACGGATCGTTGAGCACGCCGATCAGGCTGGGGTTCTTCGCCGCCGCCTTGACCGTCGCACCAAGGCTGGCCGCGGTCCCGCCCGAGAAGGTCCCCTTCATCGCCCGTACGCGCCCGCGGACGCGCGGCGCGGGTTTGCCGAAGCGGGCGACCGCCTCTTTCTGGAGCATCAGCACGCCGAGGTCGAAGGGGATCGAATCGAACCCGCTCGAGAACGAAATCCGCGCGCCCGACGCCTTCGCGTGTTCGTGATGCGCGGCGATCATCTCGTGCATCCAGCCGGGCTCACCGCAGAGGTCGGCGTAGTCGGTGCCGCTGCGCGCGCAGGCGGCGACGAGTTCGCTGCCGTAGAGCTGGTAGGGGCCGACCGTCGTCAGCACCACGCGGGTGCGGTGGCACATGGCATCGAGGCTGCCCGGATCGCTCGCGTCCGCAACCACCAGCGTCGTATCGGCGGGCGCGCGGATCGCGTCGCGGACCTCGGCGAGCTTGTCCTTGCTGCGGCCCGCCATCGCCCATTTCGGCGCGCCGGGCTTGCCGGAATACTCACGCACGAAGTGTTCCGCCACCAGCCGCCCGGTGTAGCCGGTAGCCCCATAGACGACGATGTCGAATTCGCGATCGGACTTGTTGGCAGCCATGCACCCTCTCCTCTGGCCAAGGAGTGCGCTACCGCGCGCCGCCTGTCAAAGCCGCGGCAGGGTGACCCCGCGCTGGCCCATGTATTTGCCCGCGCGGTCGCGATAGCTCGTCTCGCACCGCTCGTTGCCCTGCAGGAACAGGAACTGGCACGCGCCTTCGTTGGCGTAAATCTTGGCGGGCAATGGCGTCGTGTTCGAGAATTCGAGCGTCACGTGTCCTTCCCAGCCCGGTTCGAGCGGGGTGACGTTCACGATGATCCCGCAGCGGGCATAGGTGCTCTTGCCGAGGCAGATCACCAGCACGTCCTCCGGCACGCGGAAATATTCGACCGTGCGGGCAAGCGCGAACGAGTTGGGCGGGATCACGCAGACGTCGGTCTTGCGGTCGACGAAGCTGTTGGCAGCGAAGTCCTTGGGGTCGACTACCGCCGAATCGACGTTGGTGAAGATCTTGAACTCGTCCGCCACGCGCGCGTCGTAGCCGTAGCTCGACAGGCCGTAGCTGATGCACCCCTCGCGTCGCTGCGCCTCGACGAAGGGTTCGATCATCCCTTCGGTCGTCGCGTGCTCGCGGATCCACTTGTCGGAAAGAATCGCCATGCGCGGGTCATTCCCCACCTGCCGCCGCCGGGCAAGCGAGGGCGGGCGCTTATCCGCTACAACTGCTTGGCGCCGAGCCGCGGATTGCGCGCCGATATGTGGTTGAGCCAGGCCTTGGGCTTGCGGAGCAGGTCCTGCGGGTAGTCGACCGTGATACCCACGATCTCGGCCATGGCGCCCACGAAATGGATGCAGTTGCGCGAATCGAGGCTGTAATACTTGCCCGGAGCATTGCGCCAACGCGCGACTTCGGCGGTGACGCGGCGAAACTGGTCGTCGCTCAGTTCGACCGAAAAATGGCGGTTGGTGGTTTTGATGTACTTCGCCTTCTCGGTCATCACGATATGCGCGACCGGCCCGGCCAGCACCGCTGGCCCGGCGGACCTGGCGGAGAAGCCGTAGTTCTCGTTGACCGTCCTGCCGGTGGCGTCGTCGGTCCCTTCCAGCACGATGAAGGTGTGCGGGTAGCGCCCGAACGGGAACGAGCCGTTGAAGCTGTGGAAGCTCATCGTGACCTTGGCGAAGGCGGCAGGCGACCACGCTCCGGCAAGGCACGCCAGGACAAGCGACAGAATCCGAACGAAAAAGGCGCGACGCATTGCGCCGCGCCTTATCAGGGGCCGCCGGAGGTTTGAACCCCCGGCGGCATCGTATCGATCAGAACTTGACCGTGCCGGTGACGAACACCTGGCGCGGGTTGCCGTAGAACGCCGTCAGCACGCCCTCACGCCCCAGTGCCGGAACCGGATTGCCGTTCGCCAGCACGGGCACACCGGTCGTGGCGTTGGTCGCGATGAACGGATAGCCCGAGGTGATGTAGCGTTCGTTGGTGAGGTTCTTGCCGTAGACGCCCAGCGTGAGGCGGTCCCCGGCGAAGCGATACGTCACGCCGGCATCGAGCAGTTCGTAACCGGGCTGGTCGAGATAGGGGTTGGCGATCTCGAACTGCTGGGTGCTGGACTTGTGCGACAGCGTGACATTGGCCGACAGGTTCCCCTCGCCCATCGGCACGTCGGCCCCCAGCGTGGTCGAAGCGGTGAACTTCGGCGTGTTCTGAATTCCACGGAACGGCGCCACGTTGACCGGCGCCCCGCCGATGATCGTGTTGTATTCGAGGTACTCGGCATCGATGTAGCCAGCGGTAGCGCCCAGCGTGATCTGCGACCCCGCCCCGGCGAAGCCGCGCGCCATCCGAGCGAACACTTCGGCCTCGACACCCTTGAAGCGTGCCTTGCCCGCGTTGGTCGTCACGCCCGCGAACCCTTCGAAGATGCCATCTCCGTTGGCGTCGACGCCCACCGAGCCGGGAATCTGCACGTTCGTGTAGTCGGCGTAGAACCCGGTCAGGGCATAGGTGAACGCGTTGTCGAACAGCGAACCCTTCACGCCGACTTCGTAGCTGTCGACCGTTTCGGGCTCGAACAGGAAGAAGTCGTAGATTTCGGCATAGCTCGGCGGACCGGCCACGCCATCGGTGTTCGGCGTGATGTTCGCGCTGCCGCGCGGATCGAAGCCGCCGCCCTTGAAGCCTTGCGAATACGAGGCGTAGACCATCAGGTCTTCCGACGGCTTCAGCGAGACCGAGACCCGCGGGGTCCACTTTTCGAACTTGGCCTTGCCGGTGAAATTGGTGATCGGCGCGCCCAGGTCCACCCCGGTGCCGCCGAACTGCGGCGAAGGCAGGAACACGCGGTTGGCCTTGTAGATGATCGAGCGACGGCTGTCCTTGGTGTAGCGGATGCCGCCCGACACGCTCAGCCAGTCGGTCACGTCGAACGTGAAGTCGCCGAACGCCGACCAGGTTTCGGTATTGACGTCGCCGCTGGTGAACTGGCCGAAATTGGATGCCTGCGGAATGCCGATCAGCGGCCCGGTCGTGGCCAGGACCACGTCGAACTGCGTCAGCGCGTTCGCTTCGAGGTAGTAGAAGCCGACGAGGCCGTTCACGCGGTCGCTGTTGTAGAGGAGCTGGAATTCCTGGCTCGTCTGGTCGTTGAAGTAGATGCCCGGCACGTCGACGTCGATGGTCGGCAGCGCGTCGAAATCGATCGGAACGAAGCTCTTGTCCTCGCGCCACGCGCTGATCGACCGCAGCGTGAGCGAGTCCGACAGCTCGGCGGTAACGTTCATCATCAGGCCGTAGGCCTCGATATCCTGCGCGGGCACGGTGAGGCCGGCGCGGGTGTCGTAGACGTTGTCCAGCACCGGGGCACCCGAGAACTGGCCCGGGATCAGCCGGTGGCCGTTTCGCGGGTTGGACTTGTCGTGCGTGTAGTCGCCCGCGACGCGGATCGACATCCGGCCATCCGGCGATTCGAATTCCATCGAGGCGCGCCCGGCCCACACGTCCTTGTTGTAGTTCTCGATCCCCAGGTTGAGGTTCTCGCCGAAGCCGCCGCGGCTCAGCCGCGCACCCGATACGCCGAACTTGAACATGTCCCCGACCGGGGCTGAAATGCTGGCGACGAGATCGGCCTGGTCGTACGAGCCATAGGTCGCGCGAACCTTCGCCTCGAAATCGTCGGGCAGGCGCTTGGTCACGTACTTGATCGCGCCGCCGATCGTGTTGCGACCGTAGAGAGTACCCTGCGGACCGCGCAGGACCTCGATGCGCTCGACTTCGTAGACATCCAGAACGGCGGCCTGCGGACGGTTGAGGTAGACATCGTCGAGGTAGATGCCGACGCCCGCTTCGAAGCCGCCGACCGGGTCCTGCTGTCCGACGCCGCGAATGAACGCCGACAGGGTCGAGTTGGTGGCGCGGCTGTTTTCGATCGTGACGTTGGGCGTGGTGTCGCTGATGTCCGTGATGTCGACCGCGCCGCTGTTCTCCAGCGCCTCTGCACCGTACGCAGTAACCGCGATCGGCACGTCGAGCAGGTTTTCCTCGCGGCGGCGGGCGGTGACCACGATGCCCCCGGTATCGTCAGCTTCGGCGGCGACCGCATCCGCTGCAGCGTTGGCAGCCGCATCGACTTCGGTTGCAGTGTCCTGTGCGGCCGCGGGAGTTGCGAAAGCTCCCAGCGCGATCAGGCTCGCAAGGGCAACATGGCTGGCGCGAACGGGCAGGCGGCTCATGACATCTCTCTCCTGGAACGGCCGCACACGGAACCGGCGGCTTGTTGAGGAACGCTGATATTGAAAGTTGAACCACCTTTCAACTTTATTCATTGCCGGAGATGTCGAGTGCGCGTATCCGTTGCGCCGTGGCCACAGTCTCGACCCCCTCGCCAGCCAGCCCCGGCCCCAGCGCGGCAAGCCCGGGCAAAGAGCCGCGCACCGCGCGCGGTCGCGAAACCCTGCGCAAGCTGCTCGACGCGGCGGCGCACGAATTCGGCGAGGTCGGTTTCCACGCGGCATCGATCAGCGGGATAACCCGCCGCGCCGGGACCGCGCTGGGCAGCTTCTACACCTACTTCGACAGCAAGGAGGCGATCTTCTCCGCGCTGGTGTCCGACATGAGCCGATCGGTCGCCGAATCGGCCGCCGCCGCGATGGCGCCCGGCTCGTCGGGCGTGGTGCGCGAGCGTGAGGCGCTGACCGCGTTCCTCGGCTTCGCGCGCGAACACAAGGAAATCTACCGCATCATCGACGAAGCGGAGTTTGCCGACCCCGCCGCCTATCGCGCGCACTATGGCGACGCGGCCGCTCGCATTGCGGCGCGGCTCGATGCGGCGGTGGAGCGCGGCCACCTGCTGCCCGGCGACAACGAGGTGCGCGCCTGGGCGATCATGGGGGCCAACGTCTTCCTCGGCATGCGCTTCGGCGTGTGGGACGACAGTCGGCCGGTCGGAGAGATTGCCGACGTCGTCGCGGACCTCCTGACGCGCGGCATCGCGCGCCGCGACTAGCTCGCCAGCAGGCTCGCGTTGCCGCCCGCGGCGGTCGTGTCGATGCACACCACCCGCTCGGTCGCTAACCGCAGAACGTAGTGCGGGCCGCCCGCCTTCGGCCCCGTGCCCGACAGCCCCTCGCCGCCGAACGGCTGGCTTTCCACCACCGCGCCGATCTGGTTGCGGTTGACGTAGAGATTGCCGACCTTGGCGAGGCGTTCGACCGTGCGGCGCGTCTCGGCGATGCGGCTGTGGAGGCCCAGCGTGAGACCGTAACCGACGGCGTTGATGTCGCCGATCACTTGGCTGAGCTCGCCGCCCTTGAACCGCGCCACGTGGAGCACCGGGCCGAAATTCTCCCGGGCCAGTTCGCGGATCGAAGCGATCTCGATGATCGTCGGCGCGACGAAGCAGCCCTTGTCGGTGCCTTGCGGAAGCGCGCGCCGCCAGACCTTCGCGGCCCCCGCGATGTGCGCTTCGAGCGAGGCCTTGGCTTCCTCGTCGATCACCGGGCCGACGTCGGTCGCGGGATCGCGCGGGTCGCCGATCACCAGCGCCTCGAACGCGCCGCGGATCATTTCGAGCATCGCGTCGGCGACGTCGTCCTGAAGGTACAGAACCCGCAGTGCGCTGCAGCGTTGGCCCGCGCTCTGGAAGGCGGAGGCCACCACGTCGCGCGTGACCTGCTCGGGCAGCGCCGAGCTGTCGACGATCATCGCGTTCTGCCCGCCGGTCTCGGCCACCAGCGTGGCGATCGGTCCGTCGCGCGCGGCGAGGCTCCGGTTGATCGCCTGCGCGGTCTGGGTCGATCCGGTGAAGGCGACGCCCGCGATCGTGGGATCGGAGGTGATATGCTGGCCCACCTCGCCGCCGCCGGGCAGGAGCTGGAGGACTTCCGGGGGAATGCCCGCCTCGTGGCACAGCCGCACTGCCAGCGCGGCGATCAGCGGCGTCTGCTCGGCCGGCTTGGCGACGACCGTATTGCCCGCCGCGAGCGCGGCGGCGGCAGGGCCGATGAAGATCGCCAGCGGGAAATTCCACGGGCTGATCGTGGCGAACACCCCGCGCCCGGCGAGCGTCAAGCGGTTTTCCTCTCCGGTCGGACCCGGCAGCGGGATCGAAGCGGAAAACAGCCGCCGTGCCTCGCCCGCGTAAAAGCGCAGGAAATCGACCGCCTCGCGCACCTCGAGCACGCCGTCGACCGTGGTCTTGCCGGCCTCGCGCTGGCACAGCGAGATGAATTCGGCCGTATGCGCTTCGAACGCGTCGGCGCAGGCTTCGAGCAGCAACGCGCGCTTCTCGCCGCCCAGCGCGTTCCAGCCGGGCTGGATCGCATCGGCCCGGGCGATCGCCTCGGCCACTTCGACCGGGGTGGCATCGCGGCAGGTGCCGACGAGTGAGCCATCGATCGGCGACGTGATCGGCGTTGCCCCGCCTTCTTCCCCGAAGGTCGGCACCGCACTCCACTCGCGGTTTGCCAGCGCCCCCAGCCGCTCGAGCAGCGGCGCGCGGACCAGCGGATCGGCGAGATCGACGCCCGCGCTGTTGGCCCGGTTGCCGAAAATCTCGGCCGGAAGCGGGATCGACGGATTGCGCTTCGGCGAGAGCCCGGCGAGTTCTGCCACCGGATCGCCGGTCAGCTCGGACACCGGCACGTCGGCATCGGCCATGCGGTTGACGAACGAGGAGTTGGCCCCGTTCTCCAACAGCCGGCGCACGAGGTAGGCGAGCAGGTCCTTGTGCCCGCCGACCGGCGCATAGATCCGCACCCGGGTGCGCGCGTTGCCTTCCAATTTGCCGAGCTCGTCGTAAACGTCCTCGCCCATCCCGTGGAGGCGCTGGAATTCAAACTGGCGCTCACCGGCCAGCGCCTTGATCGCCGCGATCGTGTAGGCGTTGTGCGTCGCGAACGCGGGGAAGATCGCGTCCTCGGCGTCGAGCAGCTTGGCCGCGCAGGCGAGGTAGCTGACGTCGGTGGAAACCTTGCGGGTGAACACCGGATAATCGTCGTAACCGCCGACCTGGCTGAGCTTGATCTCGCTGTCCCAGTAGGCGCCTTTGACGAGCCGCACGAACAGCCGCCGCCCGTGCCGCCGGGCGAGCTTGGCGACCCAGTCGCACATGTGCACCGCGCGCTTCTGGTAGGCTTGCAACGCGAGCCCGAACCCGCCCCAACCGCCTTCGAACAGCGAATCGTCGGAGACCAAAGCCTCGATGATATCCATCGACAGCTCGAGCCGCTCGGCCTCTTCGGCATCGATGGTGAAGTGCATCCCGCCGTCGCGCGCCTTCCCCGCGAGATCGCGGATCATCGGCACCAGCGCGGCCTTCGCGGCTTCGGCGTGGAGAAAATCGTAGCGCGGGTAGAGCGCCGACAGCTTGACCGAGATACCCGGCGAATCCTCCCACCCTGCACGGGTCTCGCCCGAGAGACGCGCGATCGCGCCTTCGTAGCTTGCGCGGTAGCGTTCGGCGTCGGCGAAGGTCATCGCCGCCTCGCCGAGCATGTCGAAACTGTGCTGCAATCCCTTCGCCCGCTCGGGTGCGGCGCGCTTGAGTGCCTCGTCGATCGTCCGCCCGAACACGAACTGGCCGCCGAGGATGCGCATCGCCTGGAGCGTCGCCTTGCGGATCACCGGCTCGCCCATCCGGCCGATCGCGCGCTTCAACGCCGCGCCCGCCCCGCGCTGGTGCGCCTCCGGCGGGTCGAGCACTTCGCCGGTCAGCATCAGCGAAAACGTCGCCGCGTTGACGAAAGTGGAGCTCGATTCGCCGAGGTGCTCGCCCCAGTCGATATGGCCGATCTTGTCCTTGATCAGCGCGTCGGCGGTCGCCGCGTCGGGTACGCGTAGCAACGCTTCGGCAAGGCACATCAGCGCGATGCCCTCTTCGGTGTCGAGGCCGTAGGTCTGCAGGAATGCGTCGAGCCCGCTGGCCTTGCGCGCGCGGGCGCCCTCGATCAGCCGGCCCGCGATCTTCGCCGCTTCGCCGTGCGCGCTTTGCGCGGCAGCGGCCATGCGGATGCGCTCGGCGACGCAGGCCTCCTCTTCCATGCGGTAGGCGAGGCGCAGGGCGTGGCGGTCGATCGAAGCAGGCGCGGTCATTTCGCGCCCCTGCACCCGGTTTCAGGTGCAATCAAGTCGTCTGGCAAGCGGGCCTAATCGAAGCCGCGCTCGAGGAACCGGAGCGCACACCCGGCAAGCAGCGCGGTGCCGCGCGGCAGCACGCTTTCGTCCACCACCATGCGCGTCGAATGGATCGAGCAGCACGACCGCCAGTCGTCGCCTTCATGCGCCACGCCGAGGAAGAACATCGCTCCGGGCACCTTTTCGAGCAGGTACGAGAAATCCTCCGCGCCCATGATCGGCGCGGGCATCGGCGTCCAGGCCGCATCGCCGAACAGTTCGCCGGTCACCGCCTGGCCGAGTTCGACGGCGCGCGCATCGCAGACCGTCACCGGAAAGCCGTGTCGGATCGCGATCTCGGCAGAAAGGCCGTATCCGGCGGCGACGCCGTGCGCGGTCTGCTCGACCAGTTCGTGCACCAGCGCGCGATTGTGGGCCGACAGCGTTCGCATCGTTCCGCGCAGGCGGGCCTGGTTGGGGATCACGTTGTGCGCGGTCCCCGCCTCCAGCATGGTCACCGTCACCACCACCGCGTCGGCGGCGTTGAAGCGGCGGGTCACCGCGGCTTGCAACGCGCTCACCACCGCGCAGGCTCCCGGCACCGGATCGAGCGTGTCGTGCGGCATCGATGCGTGGCCGCCGCGCCCGATTATGGTAATGTCGAATTCGTCCGCCGCCGCCATCAGCGGTCCGGCCCGCCCGGCCACCGCGCCGTGCCGAGCGTTGGGCATGATGTGGAGCGCGAAGGCGGCATCGGGAAGCGGGTCGATCAGCCCGTCGTCGAGCATGTGCCGCGCACCGTGATAGCCTTCCTCGCCGGGCTGGAACATGAACTGCACCTCGCCCGCCAAGTCGTCGCGCCGGGCTGCGAGCAATTCGGCTGCACCGGCGAGCATCGCGGTGTGGGTGTCGTGCCCGCACGCGTGCATCCGGCCCGGGATGGTCGAGGCGAAGTCGAGCCCAGTCTCCTCGGGCATCGGCAACGCGTCCATGTCTCCGCGCAGGAGCACCCGGCGACCGGGCTTGCCGCCCTTGAGCGTCGCCACCGCGCCGGTCGTCGCCCCGCCCTCGCGCCATTCGAGCGGCAGGTGCGCCAGTGCGGCGCGGACCTTCGCCAGCGTCAGCGGGGTCTGCAGGCCGATTTCGGGCTCGGCGTGGATCGCCCGGCGCAGGGTGACGATGCGGTCGGCGAGCAACTGCGCCGAATCGAGGATGTCGGGGTGAAGCATGCGCCACGATAACCCGACTTTTCCCTCGCACAGGCAAAAACTTGTGGTGGAGGCCCTCGCGCCCGCGCGCTAAGGGCGCGTGGAGCATGGACATCCCAACCGCCTCGTCCCCACCGGCCAGTCCTGCCGCCGTGACGCCAAGGATCGGCGTCGTGTTCAATCCGCGCAGCCGCCGCAACCAGGGCCTTCGCGAGCTGGCCGCGACGCTACCCGGCGTCCACGTCGCCGCTCCCGAACGACGATCGGACCTGCGCGCCACGCTCGAGGATTTCCGCGCCCGCAACATCGATTGCATCGCCATCAGCGGCGGCGACGGCACCGTGCGCGACGTGCTGACCGCGGGCCTGTCGGTCTATGGCGACACCTGGCCAGAGCTCGCGGTGCTGCCCGCGGGCAAGACCAACGCGCTCGCGGTCGACCTCGGCGCGCCGAAGGACTTCGACATCGTCAAGCTGGTCGATGCGTTGGCAGACGGCAGGCGGATCGAGCGGCGACCGCTGATCGTTCGCGAACTCGAAGGCAATGGTGCGCTGGCCGGTTTCGTCTTCGGCGCGGGCGTGTTCACGACGGCGATCAACGCCGGGCAGGACGCGCACCGGCTGGGCGCGTTCGATTCCATCGCTGTCGCCGCCACCGCCGCGTGGGGCGTCCTCCAGGCCCTGTTCGGTACCGATCGCAACCTCTGGCGCCGCGGCGTGCCGATGACAATCCGCGTCGGTGAGGACCGGGCGGACGTGCCGCGCAGCCGCTGGGGCGATCCCACGCGGCGGCTGTTCGTGCTGGCCGCCACGATCGAGAATTTTCCCGCGGGCGTGCGCCCGTTCGGCTCGCTCACCGGCATGAAATACGCGATCATGGATCATCCGCGCCGCCGGGTCATGGCGGCGATTCCGGCGATCGTCGCCGGATGGGAGAGCGGCTGGCTCGTCCGCAACGGCATTCAGCGCGGCACGACCGACCGCATCGAGATCGACGTGGAGGGGAACTTCATCCTCGACGGCGAGGCTTTCCCCGCTGGCCGCTACGAGATCGTGCCGGGCCCGGCGCTGTCGTTCGTGGCCCCGTGACGGACGCGCTCGCTGCCCGCATCGCGGCTGCGCTCGACGCGCCCATCGCCCCCGAAGTCCGCGCCATCGCCGCCGAACTGGGGCGCGAAGGCGGCGCGCGCGCGGTGCTGTTCTACGGATCGAACCTGCGGACCGGTTCGCTCGAGGGCGTGCTTGATTTCTACGTCCTGCTGCCGGGCGCGCAGGTCGAGCGGATCTGGCCGCGGGTGTCCTATCGCGAATGGGAGATGCCCGTCGGCACGCTGCGCGCCAAGATCGCGACGATGGCGCTTGAGACCTTCTTGCGCGCCGCCAGTGGCATTTCGCGCGACACCACGATCTGGGCCCGCTTCGTGCAACCTGCGGGCCTTGCCTGGGCGGCCGACGACGCGGCGCGCGGCGAGGTCAATTGCGCGATTGCCGCCGCGGTACAGACCGCCGGGCGGCTCGCCGCCGCGCTCGGCCCGCCCGAGGGCTCCGCGGCAGAATACTGGGCGGCGCTGTTCCGGGCGACCTATCGCGCCGAGTTCCGCGTCGAGAAGCCGGGGCGGGAGAACGACATCCTGTCGGTCAACGCCGCGCATTTCGACGGACTGCTTCCGCTTGCGTGGGACAAAGCAGGCATCCCGTTCGACACGACCGGCCCCCGGCTGCGTCCGGCATTGTCGCCGGCCGAAAAGGCCCGGATAGTGCGGTGGTGGAAGGTGCGGGCCCGCTTCGGCAAGCCGCTCAACCTCCTCCGGCTGTCGAAGGCGAGCACGACGTTCGACGGTGCGGCCGCCTATGCCGCGTGGAAGATCGAGCGCCACACCGGGGTGGCGGTCCCGCTGACGCCGTGGCGCGAGAAGCACCCGTTCCTTGCTGCTCCGGGCGTGCTGTGGCGCGTATGGCGCGCGCGTCGAGGTTGAACTCTATGAGCCCATGTAGCGCATGCGGATGGTGATCGACTTCACGCCGTCACCCACCGCGAACGCCGTCTTCGAAACGCTCGGCTTGCCGAGGTTGAAGATGTTGATCGACGGATTGTTCGACATGCCGCCGCCGTCGCTCGACAGGTCGGTCTCGCCGTCGCCGTCCTTGTCGTGGCGGACCGCGATCGCATACTGGCCGGCGCTCGGCACGGGGACGCAGAACGTCATCGTCCCGGCGCGGGTCGGCGCCTCGATCCGGTTGATCCAGCGTCCCTTCTTGAGCCAGTCCGACGCGGTCGCGCGGTAGGCCTGCACGCGGACCTTGCCGCCTGCCTTGAGCCCGCTGACCGTGACCTGCACCGCGGGACCGCTTCCCTGCCGGCATTCGCTCATGTCGTTGGAAATCCGCTCGCGGTACTGCGCCGCGCCGGACGCTCCGGTCGCGAGCGAACCGGCGGCGAGCAGGACGGCAGTCAGGCGGAGAATCTTCGAATTCATGGGAGGTCCCTATGGCGGGGCATGGCGCACGGCTCAAGCCGGCGGCGGATGTGGCCCCTGTTTATGGCGGCGCAAATGGCGCTCGCGGCCTGAATTTGCCCTGAATTGGGACGTGGGGGCGGATTTACCTCCGGGGCGGTGTGGAAAAGGGGGGTCTTTCGCTTGTGCCCTCTCGGCGGCAATGGTTAAGCGCGGGGGGGCAGGCAGCAGGAGCCGATCCCGCATGGCACGTCCGTTGATCAGCCCGTCGATCCTTTCCGCCGACTTCGCGCGGCTGGGCGAAGAAGTGCGCGCGATCGACGCAGCCGGTGCCGACTGGATCCACATCGACGTGATGGACGGGCACTACGTCCCCAACCTCACCATCGGCCCCGGCGTGGTGAAGGCGCTGCGCCCCCACACCGCCAAGCCGTTCGACGTCCACCTGATGGTCAGCCCGGTCGACAACTGGCTGGAGGCGTTCGCCGAGGCGGGCGCGGACATCATCACCGTCCACCCGGAGGCCGGACCCCACGTCCATCGCACGGTCCAGGCGATCAAGGCGCTCGGCAAGAAGGCCGGGATCAGCCTCAACCCCGCGACCCCCGCCAAGATGCTCGATTACCTGATCGAGGACATCGACCTCGTCCTCATCATGAGCGTCAACCCCGGGTTCGGCGGGCAGAGCTTCATCGCGAGCCAGCTCCGTAAGATCGAGGCGGTGCGCAAGATGATCGACAAGACCGGCAAGGCGATCCACCTCGAGGTGGACGGCGGGGTCGACGCGGTCACCGCACGCCAATGCGTCGAGGCGGGGGCGGACGTGCTCGTGGCGGGTTCGGCCACGTTCAAGGGCGGACCGGATCGTTACGCGGCGAACATCGAAGGGCTGAAGGGCCCGATCGAGGTCGCCGCCTGATGGCGACAGTCGAAAAGGTCCGCGCCAAAGGGGCCAGCGACGCCCGCCCTTCCGAATCGCTCGCCCTGCCGCTGCGCAAGGGCGGTGAGCTCCACGCGCTGACCGCGACCGGCGACGAACCCGGCGAAGTGCTGGAGGCAGGCCGCGCGCTCGCCATCGCCGATTTCGCGCCGCCCTCGCTCGGCGCCGGGGAAGCGTTGATCCGCCTCGCCTATCGCATGGGCGTCTCGGGCAGCACCCTTTCGCGCCCGTTCGGCAAGGCGGCCAAGCCGCGCCTGCTCGGCACCGTCGAAAGCCCGCTGACCGGCGAGCGTGCGGCGGGCGTCGCCCTGCGCGCAGGCCATTTCTTCGTCCACGGGGTCAAGGCGCCGATCGCGCAGATGGACTTCCAGCCGGTCGCCAAGCTGACCCCGCCGTTCGAGCGGACGGTCCACGGCTTTACCTGGCTGCGCGACCTGGCCGCCTGCGCCCCGCGCGAACAGTGCACCGCCACCGCCGAGCGCGTACTCTCGAGCTGGCTCGAAGTGAATCGCAAGCCCGGCAAAGGCGCGGCGTGGCAAGTCGAGAACGCGGGCCAGCGCCTGCTGATGTGGCTGGTCCATGCGCCGCTGATCCTGTCGGGCGACGGCAAGCTGCGCGCCAGGGCGCTCGCCGCGATGGGCGAGACCGCGCGCTGGCTCGACCGCAACGTCACAAAGGCGCCGGATCGCCTGGGCGAGGTCGCCGGGTGGACCGCGATCGTCGCCGCCGGGCTGCTGCTCCCCGACGGCAAGCCGCGGCGGCTGTTCGGCGAAGCGGGTCTCGTAAGGGCGCTCGGCGAGCTGGTCGCAGACGACGGCGGCACGCTGTCGCGCAGCCCGCTCGCGCAGATGAGCGCCATCGCGATGCTGACCGACCTCAAGGCCTGCTACCGCGCGGTACGCCGCGATCCGCCGCAAGCGCTCGAGACGATGCTGGCGATGCTGGTACCGCCGCTGCTCGGGCTGACCCACGGCGACGGCGGGCTCGGCTCGTGGCAAGGCGCGGGGGCCGTTACCGCCGAGCGGGTCAGCGCGCTCGTCTCGGCGAGCGGGGTGCGTACCCGTCCGCTCAAGGAAGCGCGCCAGTGGGGCTACCAGCGCGCGACCGGCGGCAAGGCCGTGCTCCAGTTCGATGCCGCCCCGCCGCCGCTCGCCAAGCACGCGCGTGCCGGTTGCGCATCGACCCTCGCGTTCGAATTCAGTCACGGCCCGCAGCGGCTGGTCGTCAACTGCGGCGGCGCGGCTTTCGCCGGCGGGCAGGTGCCGGTTCGCATCGAGCAGGGCCTGCGGGCGACCGCAGCGCATTCCACCCTCGCGCTCGACGATGCCAATTCGACCGCGGTGCTGCTCCACGGCAAGCTCGGCGCGGGTGTCGGCGAGGTCGAGGTCGACCGCCGCGTCATGCCGCTTGGCAACGGGACCGCCACCCGGCTCGAGGCGAGCCACGACGGCTACGCCAGCCGCCACGGCCTCATCCACCGCCGCATCCTGATCCTGCGCGACGACGGCAGCGAACTGCGCGGCGAGGACCTGCTCGTGCCGTCCGGCAAGAGCGCCAAGCGCGGCAAGATCGGCTTCGCCTTGCGCTTCCACGTCGGCCCGGGCATCGAGCTCGGATTGTCGGAGGACAAGCGCGGCGCGGGCCTCGCCCTGCCCGACGGCAGCTATTGGCAATTCCGGCTCGGCCAGGCGGCCGAAGGCGTGGAGCTCTCGATCGAGGAAAGCCTGTGGGTCGACGGCCAGGGCCGCCCGCAGCCGATCGAGCAGATCGTGATACAGGGGTTGACCCCGAGGAGCGGCGGCAGTTTCGCCTGGCTCCTCAAGAAAATGGGATAATCTTCGAAGTGACAGACGTGACGATCAAGCGGGCGCTGCTTTCGGTGTCCGACAAGGACGGCCTTGTTTCGCTCGGCATGACGCTGGCGGATGCCGGCATCGAGCTGGTCTCCACGGGCGGCACTGCCCGCACGTTGCGCGACGCGGGCCTGACGGTGCGCGACGTGTCGGACCTAACCGGCTTTCCCGAGATGATGGACGGCCGGGTCAAGACGCTGCACCCGATGGTCCACGGCGGCCTGCTCGCGGTGCGCGACAACCCCGATCATGCCGCCGCGATGGAAGCGCACGAGATCGGCGCGATCGACCTCGTCGTGGTCAACCTCTACCCGTTCGAGGCGACCGTCATGCGCGGGGCCGACCGCGACGAGATCATCGAGAACATCGACATTGGCGGGCCGAGCATGGTGCGCTCGGCGGCGAAGAACCATGCCTACGTCACGATCCTGACGGACCCTGCCGACTACGATGACCTGCTCGCCGAACTCGGCGCGCACGACGGCGCGACGACGCTCGAATTCCGCAAGAAGATGGCCGCCAAGGCTTTCAGTGCCACCGCGACCTACGATTCGATGATCAGCCAGTGGTTCGCCTTCGCCGACCAGCAGCAGCTGTTTCCCGACATGCTGGCGGTCAACGGCAAGGCGCCGGTGACCCTGCGCTATGGCGAGAACCCGCACCAGCAGGCGGCGCTCTACACTCCCGGCGGTCCGCACGGGCGCGGTATCGCGCAAGCGACCCAGCTCCAGGGCAAGGAGCTCTCCTACAACAACTATGCCGATGCCGATGCCGCGCTGGAACTCGCGGCAGAGTTCGCCGGGCAGGAACCGGCGGTGGTCATCGTCAAGCACGCCAACCCCTGCGGCGTCGCACAGCGAAGAACACTGTTGGATGCATGGAATGAAGCGCTTCATTGCGACGACGTTTCGGCGTTCGGCGGGATCGTGGCGGTCAACACTGTGCTCGACGGCCCGACGGCAGAGGCGATCTGCGAGATCTTCACCGAGGTCGTCGTCGCCCCCGATGCCGACGATGCCGCCAAGGCGGCGTTCTCGAAGAAGAAGAACCTGCGCCTGCTGCTGACCGGCGACCTCCCCAATCCGCGCCGCGGCGGCCTCTCGGTCAAGCCGATCACCGGAGGCTTGCTCGTCCAGACCCGCGACAACGGCGCGATCAGCGCGGCCGACCTAAAAGTCGTGACGAAGCGCGCACCGACCGAGCAGGAGCTGAAGGACTGCCTGTTCGCGTGGACCGTGGCGCGCCACGTCAAGTCGAACGCCATCGTCTATGCGAAAGACGGCGCGACAGCGGGCATCGGCGCGGGCCAGATGAATCGCCGCGATTCCTCGCGCATCGCCGCGATGAAGGCCGCCGAAGCGGCCGAGAAGTTCGGCTGGGACGCCGCGCGCACGGTCGGCAGCGCGGTCGCTTCGGACGCGTTCTTTCCTTTCGCCGATGGCCTCCTCGCCGCGGCCGAGGCGGGCGCGACCGCGGTGATCCAGCCGGGCGGCTCGATCCGCGACGACGACGTGATCAAGGCCGCCGACGATGCGGGCCTCGCGATGGTCTTCACCGGGATGCGGCACTTTCGGCACTGAGGAGACGCGAAAGCGCTTTCCTACACGGCGGCGCTCGTGCCATCTCGACGGGTCGGCTCTTTCACAATTGTTCGCAAATCTCGCCCGCCACCGTCACATCACTCGGTCAGGGGCGCCGCGTCCGTTGGTTTTGGTGTATACTTCGTGTCACCTTTCGCGGCTTCGTCGGTGGTCAGCGCCGCCATCTGCCTTGGCGAAGAATTGCGTGGGCGCAGTTGTGGCCCGGCGCGCCGGTGACGCCGCCGCCGGGGTGGGCGCCCGAGCCGCAGAGCCATAATCCCGGCACCGGCGTCGCATAGCTGCCCGCGCCCAGCGCGGGGCGCGCGGCCCAGAGCTGGTCGAGACTCATCCGGCCATGGAAGATGTCGCCGCGCCAGAGGCCGAACTTTGCCTCCAGCGCGCGAGGACTGTGGACCTGTGTGTGGAGAACCTGTGCACGGAACCCCGGTGCGTGGCGCTCGATCGCGGCGAACACGGACTCGACCGCCTCGGCCTCGCGCTCTTCGGG
Source organism: Tsuneonella sp. HG094 (assembly GCF_053819285.1). Classification (NCBI taxonomy): domain Bacteria; kingdom Pseudomonadati; phylum Pseudomonadota; class Alphaproteobacteria; order Sphingomonadales; family Erythrobacteraceae; genus Tsuneonella; species Tsuneonella sp. HG094. Next base: position 118,028 of record NZ_JBSORA010000001.1, on the reverse strand, counting down.
AAGGTCGGGGTCGACGTGCTGGCAAAACAGGCTGGCGACGTGCTGCCCTGCCGGGGCAAGGCTGTCGTCGACGAGGCTGGGGATGAGCATCTCGACGATCGGCGCGGTGCTGAACCCGCGCTCGGTCGCGTCGCGCCAGGCGCGGTCCATGTAGTCGAGGCTCGGCGCGATCACGATCCCGGCCTTGAGGTGTTCCTCGCCCGGCGGCGCATGACGGAAACGCGGCAGGCCCGACAGTGCGACGTTCATCCGCAAGGAGCCCGAACCGCCGGCATAACCTTCCATCGCCCGCGCGAAATCGGCCGGAACCGCTTCCGGAGGAACCAGCCGGTCGAACAGCGGCTTCGGCCCGAGGTTCGCGATCACTCGCCTGGCGCGGACTTCCTCGCCGCTCGCGAGCCGCAATCCCACCGCGTTTCCGTCATCGACCAGCACCCGCTCGACCGGCGCGTCGGTCGCGATCTCGCCGCCGGCCTCGCGCACCGCCTCGCTCATCAGGCGAGTGATCGTGCCCATGCCGCCGGGTACATGACCCCATGCGCCCTTCTTGCCGTTCACTTCGCCGAAGACGTGGTGGAGCAGGACATAGGCGCTGCCCGGCGCATCTGGGCTGGCGTAGGAGCCGACGCAGGCGTCGAAGCCGAACGCGGCCTTGACCGGCTCGCTCTCGAACCAGCGGTCGAGCACCTCGCGCGCCGAGCGGGTGAACAGCGCCAGCACGTCGCGCTTCTGTGCGAGCGACAGCTTCGCGATCCTGCGCGATTGCATCGCCGCGTCCGCGAGCGCCATCAGGCCGCCATCCACCCGCGGCGGTATCCGCAGCGCGAGGTCGCGCAGCACGTCGGCCACGGTCTCCAGCATGGCGTAATAGCCGGGGAGCGCCGCGGCATCCTTCGCCGAGAACCGGGCGAACTCCGCCTGCGTCGCCTCCAGCCCGCCGCCAAGCACGAGATGGCCCTCGTCCAGCGGCAGGAAGTTCGACACCGGTCGCTCGATCACGCGGTATCCGCGCCGTTCCAACCCCATGTCGGCGATCACCTTCGGCTGCAGCAGGCTGACCGTGTAGCTCGCGGTCGAATTGCGGAATCCGGGCGCGAATTCCTCGGTCACCGCCGCGCCGCCGACCACGCCGCGCGCCTCGTAGAGCCGCACCTTCAGCCCCGCGCGGGCGAGGTAGAAGGCGCACACCAGCCCGTTGTGCCCCGCCCCGATGATCACCGCGTCGAGCATCCGTCCCTCGTCCTCGCCTTCCTGAACCGATCGCAACCGCCGCATTAAGGCCGGTGCAACACCGCCTCCTCTAGCCACTCGAGGGCAAGCAAGGAAAGAGTGACGCCATGGGCCTGTTCAAACCCGACCTCTATCGCAACTTCGCCATCGGTTTCGCGCTGGGCGCGGGCCTCGTCGTGTGGCAGATTGCGCCCGGCATGGCCGGCAAGATCATCCCCGAGGCGCAAGCCGCCACCTTGAGCGCACCCTCAAAGTGATGCGCGGGGCATTCGCCCTTGCCCTTGCGGGCCTGACCCTCGCCGCCTGCCAGCAACCGGCGATCGCGGGAGAGGCGGCGGTGAACGCCCCCGCCGCCAAGCGCACCGCCAGCGAGAAGCCCGGCCTCAAGACCGCGATCTTCGCGGGCGGCTGTTTCTGGGGCGTGGAAGCGGTGTTCAGCCACATGAAAGGCGTGAAGAGCGCCGTCAGCGGCTATCACGGCGGCAATGCCCGATCGGCAACCTATGATGCCGTGTCCTCGGGCGTGACCGAGCATGCCGAGGCGGTGAAGGTTACCTACGACCCGTCGGTGATCCGATACGATCAGCTCCTGCAGGTGTTCTTCTCGGTCGTCGCCGATCCCACACTGAAGAACCGGCAGGGGCCCGACGTCGGCGCGCAGTACCGCGCAGCGCTTGTCCCCATGAGCGAGGAACAGCGGCAGGTCGCCAGCGCCTATCTCAAGCAGATGGCCGCATCGGGCGTGTGGAAGCGTCCGATCGTTACCGGCCTCGAACGCGCGCAGGCGTTCTATCCGGCGGAGAGCTATCACCAGGACTTCGCACAGAAGAACCCTCGGCATGCCTACATCGTGCGGTGGGACGCGCCGAAGGTGAGCGCGCTCAAGGCGAAATACCCGGCGCTCTACAAGGCGGACTTCACCCGCAACTGAACCGCCACATGATCTGGCACTTTGCCGCGCCTCGCCCTACATTGGGGACATGGCCGGTCATCATCATCACGAACACTCGGGCAGCGACCTGACCCATGCCGCCGAGTCGGCGCTGATCGCCGCCGGTGAGCAGTGGACCGAACTGCGCGCCGACGTGTTCGGAGCGCTCTCCACCCACGCCTCGCCCGCAAGCGCCTACGACATCGCGGACGAAGTGTCCGCCAAGCGCGGCAAACGCATCGCGCCCAATTCGATTTATCGCATCCTCGACCTGTTCGTGACGAACAACCTCGCCATGCGGGTCGAATCGTCGAACGCCTACCTCGCCAACAGTCACCCGGGCTGCCTGCACGACTGCATCTTCCTCGTCTGCGACGAATGCGGCGAAGCGACCCACATCGACAACGACGCGGTATCGAAAACGGTGCGCGGCCTTGCCGAAGCGGCCGATTTCAAGCCCGAACGCCCGGTGATCGAGATTCGCGGGCTTTGCTCGGATTGCCGCTAGGTTAGAGGTCTTTCGCCATCACAGCGCCGGGGACGGCGATCCCGTCAGGCGCCATGCGGTCGACACGCTGCACCACGTGATAGCCGCACGCTTCGTAGAGCGGTTCACCTGCAGCGGTCGCCATCATCTCCAGCCGCTTGAAACCCGCGCCGCGCGCGGCAGCCTCGCAGGTGTCGAGGATCAGCCGCCCAATTCCGCGGCGTACGAACGCCGGGTCGGTATACATCGCGCGAATCCGCGCCGGTTCGGTAGCGGGATCGAGCAGTCGGTCGTCGCGCGTTTCGAGCGAATGGTTGCCGCCATAAAGCGTCGCCCGGCGGCTCCACCCGCCGCATCCGGCGAGTTTATCGCCGACCTCGACACAGAAGTACGTCCCGTCCGCGACGAGCTGGGTATCGAGACCCATGCTGCGGCGGCTGGCGGCGATCTGGCCGGGGTCGAGGAACGGCTTCTGCAGCTCGGCGATCGACCGCTCCATGACCGCCGCGACCGAGTCGAAGTCGTCGGGAGTAGCAAGCCGGATGCGGGGCGATTCCATCGACCGGCATCTGCGACCGGGTCCCGGTCCGCGTCAACGGGCGAATGGCGGCCATTGCTCACGAAATGCTCATGGTTACATCGGCAACCGTTCATCGACAGGCGGTGCGACCGGGTGTAGGGCGATGGGATGACGCGACCTGACACGCCGCTGCTCGACACCGTCGACACGCCCACCGACCTTCGCAAGCTCAAGCCCGAACAGCTCCGCCAGCTGGCCGACGAACTGCGCGCGGAGATGATCAGCGCGGTCGGCACGACCGGTGGCCACCTCGGCTCGGGCCTCGGCGTGGTCGAACTGACCGTGGCCATTCACTACGTATTCGACACGCCGACCGACAAGCTGGTGTGGGACGTCGGCCACCAGGCCTATCCGCACAAGATCATCACCGGCCGCCGCGACCGCATTCGCACTTTGCGCCAGGGCGGCGGCCTGAGCGGCTTCACCAAGCGCAGCGAGAGCGAGTACGACCCGTTCGGCGCCGCGCACTCGTCGACCTCGATCAGCGCCGCCCTCGGCTTCGCGGTCGCCAACAAGCTGCAGGATCGCCCCGGGAAGGGCATCGCGGTGATCGGCGACGGCGCGATGAGCGCAGGGATGGCCTACGAGGCGATGAACAACGCGGAAGCCGCGGGCAACCGGCTGATCGTGATCCTCAACGACAACGACATGTCGATCGCGCCGCCGGTCGGCGGTCTTTCGGCCTACCTCGCGCGGATGGTTTCCTCGAGCGAGTACCTGGGTCTGCGCAGCCTCGCCTCGAAGCTTGCCAAGAAACTCAGCCGCCGGGTCCATCACGGCCTCGAGAAGGCCGAGGAATACACGCGCGGCATGGTCACCGGCGGCACATTGTTCGAGGAACTCGGCTTCTACTACGTCGGGCCGATCGACGGACACAACCTCGACCACCTCATCCCCGTGCTCGAGAACGTGCGCGACAGCGAGCAGGGCCCGATCCTGGTCCACGTCGTGACGCAGAAGGGCAAGGGCTATGCCCCGGCCGAGAACTCCGCCGACAAATACCACGGCGTCCAGAAGTTCGACGTCATCACCGGCGAGCAGAAGAAGAGCGCCGGCGGACCGCCCGCGTACCAGAACGTGTTCGGTGATACCCTCGCCAAGCTCGCCGAGACCGACCCGCGCATCTGTGCGATTACCGCCGCCATGCCGAGCGGAACGGGTGTCGATCGTTTCGCGAAGGCACACCCGGAAAAAGCGTTCGACGTCGGCATCGCCGAGCAGCACGCGGTGACGTTCGCCGCAGGCCTCGCCGCGGAGGGCATGCGTCCATTCTGCGCGATCTATTCGACCTTCCTGCAGCGCGCGTTCGACCAGGTGGTCCACGACGTCGCGATCCAGAACCTGCCGGTCCGCTTCGCGATCGACCGCGCGGGTCTGGTGGGCGCCGACGGTTGCACCCACGCCGGGTCCTTCGACGTGACGTACCTCGCAACGCTGCCCAACATGGTCGTGATGGCCGCGGCCGACGAGGCCGAGCTGGCGCACATGACCAAGACCGCCGCGGAATACGACGCGGGTCCGATCGCGTTCCGCTACCCGCGCGGGAGTGGTGTCGGCGTGCCGCTACCCGAGACCCCGCAAGTGCTCGAAATCGGCAAGGGCCGCTTGGTGCGCGAAGGCACGAAGGTCGCGCTGCTGTCGCTCGGCACGCGCCTCGCCGAAGCGCTGAAGGCCGCCGACGCGCTCGAGGCCAAGGGCCTCAGCACCACCGTCGCCGACCTGCGCTTTGCAAAGCCGCTCGACACCGACCTGATCGACCGCCTGATGCGCAGCCACGAGGTTGTGGTTACAGTCGAGGAAGCCGCGATCGGCGGCCTCGGCGCGCACGTCCTGACCCACGCGAGCGACACGGGCCTGACCGATACCGGCTTGAAGATCCGCACGATGCGCCTGCCTGACGTGTTCCAGGACCATGACGACCCGGCGAAGCAGTACGACGAAGCCGGGCTCAACGCCCCGCAGATCGTCGACACTGTCCTCAAGGCGCTGCGCCACAACAGCCCGGGTGTGGAAGAAGCGCGGGCCTGATCTAGCCGATCCAGCGCCAGATCCCGGCGGGCACTTCTGCCGTGCCGATGTGCGCCCAAGTCAGTGCGACCCACAGGATCGTCGCCGCGAGCCACAGGAGAAGCCCTGCTCGGGGCAGTGCGGTCAGGCGCGGCCAGTAGCTGGTCTTCGCCTCCCACCCGGCCCAGCTCGCGCCCATCAGCGCCGCCTTCTTGCGATCCTGCATGTGCGCGCCGACGAGGGCGAGGAACAGGATCCCGAGCGCGACGATCGACGTCCGCCAGCTCCACATCAGGATAAGATGCGAGAGCGCCCAGAGCGCGAAGCCCCACATCATCGGATGGCGCGTCACCGCAAACACTCCGGTCGGTGCGCGGTCGATCGCCTGCGCGGCGCCGGGATTGGGCAGCGCGGGGTTCTTCCACAGCGAGCCCAAGAACAGCACCAGCGCGGGCAGCGTCAGCACCGAGGCGACGATCCAGCCCGCCTCGCCCGAACCCGTCATGTCGACCTGCGGCGCGGCGCGGAAAGCGAGGATCATCCAGCCAAGTGTCGCGAACGCGACGATCGAATAGAGGATCAAGAAGCCGCCCTCGCCCAAACGCGCCACGACTGTCGCGCGGAGCGGGTGCGACAAGGCAAAATGCGTGCCGACGAAGGCGAGACTGGCGGCGAGTAGCGATGCGAGCGCAGGGTCCATGATCTTCCTCCCTCAAGCGGACGATCAATTAAGTATCATATTGCAACTAAATGCAACCCGGTCTTACCTTCGGGCGGGATCGGGTACCTCGACCGGCTCCGGAATGCCGTTGCCGGGCGCCTTGAGCGCGGCGATCTCGGCTTCGCGGCGCCGCATGTACACGTCGCGCATCGCCGCATAAGGATCGTTCGAGGCCCGGATGCGCTGGATTTCCTCGTCCAGTGCGAGCCGCTGGTCGAGCGACGTGACGACATACGAACTCGCCGCATATTCGAAGCGGTTGAACGGCTTGCCGACGACGTTTGGCAGCACCATCGTATCGGCCGCACCGCCCAGCATATCGCGCAAGGTCGTCGCCCCAAGCAGGGGAACGACCAGGAAGGGTCCTGGGCCGACGCCGTAATAGGCAAGCGTATTGGCGAAGCCATTGTTGCGCCGGGGCAGGTGGAACGGCTTCTTCTTGGCGACGTCGACGAGGCCTGCGACGCCCACGGTCGAGTTGATCACGAATCGGCCGAGCGTTCGCGCGGCGCGCTTGGGGCGAAGCTGCAGCACGTCGTTGAGAAAGACCACTGGCTCGCGCAGGTTGGCGAAGAAGTTGCTCAAGCCCTTGCGAACCGGCTTGGGCAGGCCTTTGGAGTACACGTTCGCAACGGGGGCAACGAGAGCCTCGTCGACCGCAGTTACCGCCTCGTAGCTCTGGGCGTTGATTTCGGCCAGCGGATCGGCCTTGATCGCCTGCCGCCCGGTGACGATGATCTCGCCTTCGACCGGAACATCGACCGTCGGATCGGCTGGCGACGCAGCCACCGGATCGGTAAGGGTACACGGCGTGCCGAGCGGCGCTTCGCCGGGCAAAACGACCTCGCGCGGATCGCACAATGCCGCCGCATCCTGCGCGGACGCCGGCAGCGCGGGCGCAGCCAGTGTGAGTATGACAGCAATCAGGGAAGCGAGGCGCAGGTTACGGGCTCCGGGCAGGACGAAGCGCCGAAAAGACGCTGCGTGCCTCCGGTTGTCAATCGCAACTTCCGCAACATTCAGCGACTTGGCCGAGCCTGCGCCGTGCTCCGTCTCAATTACCGCTCGATTCGCCGATGCCGATCAGGCGCACGGTGAACAGCAGGGTCGCTCCGCCCGGGATCGGCCCCTTGCCCTTCATCCCGTATGCAAGCGGCGCCGGGGTGGCGATCTCGATCGTGTCGCCCACGCCCATTTGCGGGATCGCGAGCTGCCATGCCGGAATGAGGCGACCGAGCGGGAAGGTGGCGGGCTCGCCCCCTTCCGAACTGTCGAACACGCCGCCATCGACGAAGCTGCCTGTGTAATGCACCGTCACGACATCGTCGCGCCTCGGATGGGCGCCGGTTCCGTTACCCGCGGTGCGGCGCCACAGCAGCCCGCCCTCGAGCGACTGCCAACCCGGCTCCGCCGCGCGGGACGAGAGCGCCGATTGCTGCGCGCTGACCCACGCCATGTCCTGGCTGCGGTCGGGCGGTCCTTCGACCGGCCCCTGCGCCAGCGCCGCCGCCCCCACGATCATCGCCGTGCCAAGGGCAAGTGTCGCAGCGCTTTCGCTGCCGAGCCGGAGGTGCCTCACCAGTCGTAGCCCTTTGGCTGGTCGCTTTCGTCAAGGTCGCGATACCGATCGCGCAGGCGCGTCTGGTGATCGGCGCGGGGCTGTTCGATCCCGTCGATGAACACGCGTTCGGCCGCGCTCGACACTTCGAGCGGATCGCCGTCCCAGACCACAAGGTCGCCTGCAGCACCCGCCGCGAGCACGCCAGCCCGGCCGCCCATGCCGGCGATGTCCGCCGGTATCGACGATATCGCGGCGAACGCTTGCCCCCAGGTCAGCCCGCTCGCGCGCGGCACCTTGGTCAGCGCGACGAGGTTGCCCGCGAACTGGGTCAGGTTGCGCGGCTGGTCGCCTGTTGTCCCGGCCAGCCCGCCGAGCGCGACCTTTACCCCGGCGGCGACCATGCGGCCGACATTGCTCTGGGTCGCGGCGAGCTGCTCGAACTTGGACGGCAGGTCGTCGATCGGATCGGCGATCACAGGCACGCCCGCCGCCGCGATGTCGCTCGCGGCGAGCCATCCCTCGCTCACCCCGACGAGCACCAGCTTGAGTCGGGGAAACTCGCTGCGCAGCGCGAGGACCGCGCGGATATCAGACGCCCGCTCGACACCGACGTAGAGAGGCTGTGTGCCGTTCACCACCGGCACCAGCGCGGCGGCATCGAACCGGGTGAGGAGCACGTCCTCGCGCGCCGTGCCGTTGTCGACGAGGCGCGGATCTACCGGAATGTCGTCGCCGGTCCGCACCGGAGCGGCCGAGCCACCACCGGTCAACCGCGCGTCGCTGCCGTACTGGCGCGCTTCGCGCAGCGCGTTGCGCAGGAGGGCGTGGGCGCTCACCCGGCTGCCGCCGGCAACTCGCGCGCCGAATTCGCCGAGGACGACGAACTGGAACGCGCGCGGACGCACCACCATGCGAGGATCGGCGCCGAGGTCCACCACCGCGCCCTGCCCGCCGAAGATCGAGTTCGCCGGCGTGCCGAACACGCTCGCCCGGGTAATCCCCCCGTTGCGCGCGACCGAAACATGCTGCGAGGACGGGTTGAGCGCCGGGGTCACGTCGAGCGCGGCGCCGAACGGCGAGTTGCGCGCTGCGGTATCGTTCGATTCCTGCACCCCGCCCGCGTCGAACAGGCCGAGGGAAGTCATCGCCGCGAACACCCCGGGGGTGACCCACTTGCCGGTCCCGTCGACTGCCTCGACGCCAGCAGGCACGGCGACGTCGCGGCCCGCCGCGACCACTTTGCCGCCGCGCACCACGACGGTGGCGCCGGGCACCGGGTCGCTGCCGTCGCCGGTCGCGACCGTGGCGTTGGTGATCGCGAAGTCCTGTGCCGCAACGGGCGCGGCGAGCGCGAGCAGGGCCGCGCCGATCAGGAAGCGATTGAAGGAGGAGCCGCTCATTTCACGTCTCCTTCGCCGGGCTGGCCAAGCTCGAAGTCGGTTACCGGTCGGCGCTTGGGATCGTTGGCGTCGTACATCAGCGCTCCGTCGATCCAGACCTTCTCAGGCCGCGAATAGACCGAGAGCGGGTTGCCGTTCCACAGCACCACATCGGCCATCTTGCCCGTCTCGAGGCTCCCGGTCTGGTCGGCGATGCCCATCGCGGTCGCGGCGTTGAGGGTGAGCCAGCGGATCACGGTCGCGTCGGGAATCGCGATGCCCGCCCGCCGTCCGGCGGCCTGCGCCTTCGCGGCTTCCTGGTTCAGGCGCTGGATGCCGTTCTCGTCGTCCGAATGGATGACCACGCAGGCGCCCGCGTTGTGGATGAAGGCGGCGTTCTCGGGAATGCCGTCGTAGCTTTCCATCTTGAAGCCGTACCAGTCGGCCCAGACCGCCGAGCAGACGTTATTCTCGCGCAGCAGGTCGGCGATCTTGTAGCTTTCGACCGCGTGGTGGAATGCGGCGACCTTGTAGCCCATCTCTTTGGCCATATCGAGGACGAGAGCCATCTCGTCGGCACGGTAGCAGTGGTTCTGGATCAGGATCTCGCCCGCCATCACGCCCTTGAGCGTTTCGGTCGCAAGGTTCCGCTTCTTGCCGTCATCGGCCTTGGCAGTGAGCCAGGTCTGGCGATTGACCGCAAGGTTGCCCATCCGGGTCGACGGCATCCGGCCCTTGGCGCCGTAGACCCGCTTGGGGTTCTCGCCGCAGGCCATCTTCATGCTGTAGGGCGCGCCGGGAAACTTCATCCCCTGCATCGTGCGCGCAGGCACGTTCTTGAGCGTGACCGAGCGGCCGCCCATCAGGTTTGCCGAGCCCGGCAGTATCTGCAACGCGGTGACCCCGCCATTCGCCAGCGCGCGGCTGAAGCCGGGGTCCTGCGGCCAGACCGAATGCTCGGCCCAGACCTCGGGCGTCGTCGGCGCGGTCGCCTCGTTGCCGTCCGAATGCGCATCGACCGACGGCGTGGGGTAGTCGCCGAGGTGCGAGTGGATGTCGATGATCCCGGGGGTGACGTACTTGCCCGCTCCGTCGATCCGCACATAGCCCGCCGGGATCGCAAGATCCGCCCCGCCCACGCCGACGACCTTGCCGCCGTCGAACAGCACGGTGCCGCCTTCGATCATCCCGCCCTTGCCGTCATAGACGGTCGCTCCGACCAGAGCGGTCGGGGTGCCCGGGTATGCCTTGTAGGTCGACGGATACGGGTTCTTGTCGAAATCCGCAGCGCTGGCACTCTTGGCGTCGGCATCTCCGGTCGTCGCGCAAGCAGAAAGCGCCATCGCGGCAGCCGCCACGACGAGTGTGGTCCTGAAATTCATGAGGTCCCCCAAAGCAAAAAGGGGCGCCTGCCGTATCGGCGGGCGCCCCTTTGTCAGTTGGTCAGTTGCGCGTCGCCGGATGAACCCCGGCGGCCTGCGGCTCGCCCAGTTCCTCGTCGCCGGCGACAGCGTGGTCCTCGAGAGTATCGAGGTGCATCCACTTCTTCACCAGCGGGGCGATGACGAGCACCACGACTGCCGCACCGATGGAGATCCAGCCGAACAGCTCGTAGATGTCGAGCAGGCCCTGCTTCGACATTTCGCCGCCGTGGCCGCCGGTCGCTTCGCCGATCTTACCCGCGACGAAGTTACCGACCGCGGTCATGTAGAACCACGCGCCCATAATGAGCGAGGCGAGGAACGACGGAGCGAGCCGGTTCATCGCCGACAGGCCCACTGGGCTGAGGCACAGCTCGCCGGTGGTGGCGAGGAGGTAGTAGAGGAAGACGAAGATCACCGGCGTCATCGCCGCGACCCCGAACGCTTCCGAGCCCCACACGAGGATCAGGTTCGCCAGGCCCATCTGCGCCAGCGCGAGACCGAACTTGGCCGGAGCCGACGGCTCCTTGCCCTTGCGGCCGAGCCATTGCCACACGCCCGCGAACAGCGGGGCGAGGATGATGATGTAGATCGGATTGATCGACTGGAAGATCGATGCCGGCACGCCGCCGCGATCGACGAACTTGTCGGTGAACAGGCTCATCGAGCCGCCCGCCTGCTCGAACAGGCCCCAGAACAGCGGGTTGAGGCTGATCAGGAACAGGATCGCAAACATGCGCTCGCGCGGTTCCTTGGGCAGCTTGAAGCTTTCGTAGAGCACGTAGCCGAGCAGCGCGACGCCCGAGATGATCAGCAGCGTCTGGATCACGTCCTGATACTGGACAAGCGCCCAGATCACCGCGACCGCGGCAAAGCCGAGGCCATAGAGAGTGAATTCGAAGCCCTTCGAGATCGCCTTGGGCGCTTCGCCCGCGCCGTTGAGCGCGCTCTTGCCGAGCACGAAGACGACGAGGCCGACGAGCATGCCAATGCCGGCGAGGCCGAAGCCGTAGCCCCAGCCGATCGTTTCGCCGAGGTAGCCGACGAGGATCGTGCCGACCGCGGCGCCGAGGTTAATACCCATGTAGAAGATGGTGTAGGCACCGTCGCGGCGGATGTCGGTAAGCTTGTATAGCTGCCCGACCATCACCGAGATGTTCGCCTTGAGGAAGCCCGAGCCGACGATGATGAAAGCGAGCGCGGCCCAGAACACGTTGATCGTGGGATCGCTCTGCCCGCCGACACCCTCAACAGCCATCAGGCTGTGGCCTGCGGCGAGCAGCAGCCCGCCGAACAGCACCGCCTTGCGCTGTCCGAGATAACGGTCGGCGAGGTAGCCACCGAGGAGCGGGGTGATGTAGACGAGGCTGGTGTACGCCCCGTAGATCAGCGTCGACTTGCCGTCGCTGAACAGCCAGTGCTTGGTCAGGTAGAAGATCAGCAGCGCGCGCATGCCGTAGTAGGAGAACCGCTCCCACATCTCGGCGAAGAACAACATGTAGAGGCCCTTGGGATGGCCGGCGAATTCGGGTTCCTTCTGGATCGCGATCTTGGCGCCCACCATCAGGAACACGGCGAGCACGACCACGGCGATCGCCGCGATCCAGTCCGCCTCCTGCCACAAACCCATATCCTTCATGCTGCTTCCCTCATCTCTCGTTGCGTTTTGCGGCCGTCCCCCGGCCGAAGTGCGCGCACCCTAGCGGGCGAAACGCGCATGTGAAGGGCTAGTTTCAGCCGCAACCGCCTGAACCCCGCATGACAACGCCGTCGAAGGCGCTCGGGAACGGACCTTGACGCGACACGCTGTATTATGGCACTGATGCACCTGCAGAGGACAGTTTGATGAACCAGCAGAGCCAGCCCGTCTATCTCCGCCTGCGCGACCTGATCGCGGCGGCGATCATCGAAGGGCGCTATCCGGAAGGGGCGATGCTGCCGTCGGTCCGCGCCTTCGCTGCCGAGCAGGGCGCGAACCCGCTTACCGTCGCCAAGGCCTACCAGTTGTTCCAGAGCGAAGGTCTGGTCGAGGTCCAGCGCGGGGTCGGAATGTACGTCGCCGCGGGTGCTTCCGAACGCCTTCGCAAAACCGAACGCACCCGCTTCGTCGAAGAGGAGTGGCCCGAAATCGCCGCGCGCATGGAGCGGCTGGGGATCGATCCGGTCGACCTGCTCCAACCAGCCTGAACCCCTTGCGCGATAAGGGAGATTGCGCTTTCCCGGTTGCTCTGGCAGATTGCGTTCCGGACGACGGGACTGGTCGCTAACCGGAACACAACAGGGCGCGATCGGAGGGCACAAAAGTGATCAGATCGGAATTGCTGCAGGCAATCGCAAAGGAAAATCCCGACTTGCGCGCCGAAGAGGTCGAGCAGGTCGTCGACATCTTCTTCGACGAGATTGCCAAGCGCCTCGCCGAAGGCGGGCGGGTGGAACTGCGCGGATTTGGTGCGTTCTCCACGCGCGACCGTGCCGAGCGCAAGGGCCGCAACCCGCGCACGGGCGAAGCGGTCGATGTGCCGGCCAAGAAAGTCCCCTACTTCAAGCCCGGCAAGGAAATGCGCCGCACGCTCAACGACGCGTAACGCGCGCCCATCACCGGACCGTCGGGTCTCCCGTGATCGGGAGAATCCCGTGCAATATTTTCACCGCCGACAAATTGCCCGTATCCCGTCGGCACGCTAGACGACCGCCTGCGCGGGTGTGGCGGAATGGTAGACGCCGGGGACTTAAAATCCCCTGACCTTTGGTCGTGTGGGTTCGAGTCCCACCACCCGCACCAGCCCGGGCCAGTCGCTTCGCCAGGCCCCTGTTGCGTTGTTAACCTTCCCCCATAACTCCGCAATCATCCCTACCGCGGCATTTGCAAGGCGGAGACCGTTGCAAGTCATTGACGGGCTCCGCGGCAGGGGTGCCGTGACTTTTGGGGTTCGCGAATGCAGCAGGGTCGTATCGAGCTGCCGGACGAAGCTGTCGCAGGAGCGGGCGAGGATCGCAGCGCGCCGCGTTTCACGCTGTTGATCCGGGTCGCCAAGCTGGTGTCGCCGCGGGGCGAGTTCATCGCCGTCATCCGCGACGTGTCCGACAGCGGTATCAGCCTGCGCATGTTCCACCCCCTGCCCGCCGAAGGGCCTTTCACCCTCGAACTGCAGACCGGCGAGCGCCACGCGATCGAACCGGTATGGAGCCGGGGCAACGAGGCGGGGTTCCGGTTTTCCGGCAATGTCGACATCGTCCGCCTCATTGCCGAGGCAGGCCGCTATCCCAAGCGACAGCTCCGCCTCGAGATCGGGTTCGAAATCGAACTCGCCCTGCTCGGCCGCCGCGTTCCCGCGACCGTCTCCAACATCTCCCAGCAAGGCGCCCGGATCGCCTGCGACGAGCGCCTGGCGATCGCCCAGCCCTTGCGGATCGTGTCCGAATTCCTGCCCGAGGTGCGCGCCAAGGTGCGCTGGCGAAAGGACGCGACGTACGGGCTCGTGTTCGACGACACGTTCTCGCTCAACGAACTCGCCGTCTTCGCTGCCGGCGCGCAGGACCCTGTGCTTCTCGCTGAAACGCATGGTGGCGCGGCCTTGCGTCGATGAAGCATCGCCGCCTTCGGAGTTATTCGCGGATGCTGTTTACCTACCGGTAACCAATTTCCTTCACTCCCCGGTCAATCGCATTGGGGGGCCTTGTGACACCTGTCTCGAATGAACTGACCGTCGACGTTGCCATCATCGGCGCAGGGCCGGCCGGCCTGACCGCCGGGTATCTGCTGACCAAGGCCGGCAAGACCGTCGCAATCATCGAAAAGGACGCGACCTATGTCGGCGGCATCAGCCGCACGGTCGAACACGAAGGCTACCGTTTCGACATCGGCGGGCACCGCTTCTTCTCGAAGAGCCAGCAGGTCGTCGACCTGTGGAACGAGATCCTGCCCGACGATTTCATCCAGCGTCCGCGGATGAGCCGCATCTATTACGAGGGCAAGTTCTACAGCTATCCGCTGCGCGCCTTCGAAGCGCTGTGGAACCTCGGCATCCTGCGCTCGACGGCATGCATGGTCAGCTACGGCTGGTCCAAGCTTTTCCCGATCAGGACCGTCCGCAGCTTCGAGGACTGGACCAGCAACCAGTTCGGCAAGAAGCTCTACGGCATCTTCTTCAAGACCTACACAGAGAAGGTGTGGGGCATGCCCTGCAACGAGATGAGCGCCGACTGGGCCGCCCAGCGCATCAAGGGCCTTTCGCTCTGGGGCGCGGTGACCGACGGGCTCAAGCGTTCGCTCGGCCTCAACAAGCGGCCCAACGACGGGCAGGCGGTCAAGACCCTGCTCGAGACTTTCCGCTATCCGCGTCAGGGCCCCGGCATGATGTGGGACGCCGCGCGCGACAAGATCGTGGCGACCGGCAAGGGCCGTGTCCTGATGGGCCACTCCATGAAGCAGCTCGCATCGGACGGAAGCGATGGCTGGCGCCTGTCGGCCGAAGGACCCGATGGCGAAGTCGTGATCAGGGCGGCCCATGCGATCAGCAGCGCGCCGATGCGCGAACTGGCCGCGCGCATGCACCCGCTGCCCGACACCACGCTCAATGCCGCCCAGCTCAAGTACCGCGACTTCCTGACCGTCGCGCTCAAGGTCGAGGGCGAGGACCTGTTCCCCGACAACTGGATCTACATTCACGACAGCAAGGTGAAGGTCGGCCGCGTGCAGAACTTCCGCAGCTGGTCGCCCGAGATGGTGCCCGATCCGGACATGGCCTGCGTCGGTCTCGAATACTTCTGCTTCGAGGGCGACGGGCTGTGGTCGATGGCGGACGACGACCTCGTCAAGCTCGCCACCGACGAAATGCGCATCCTCGGCCTCGTCGACCCGGCGAAGGTCAGGGGCGGTGCGGTGGTGCGGCAGGAAAAGGCCTACCCGGTCTACGACGAAACCTACGCTGCCAATGTCGCCGCGATGCGCTTCGAACTCGAGGACAAGCACACGACGCTTCACCTCGTGGGCCGCAACGGCATGCACCGCTATAACAACCAGGATCACGCGATGATGACCGCGATGCTGACGGTCGAGAACATCCTCGCCGGGGCCCGCGTCTACGACACCTGGTGCGTCAACGAGGACGCCGAATATCACGAGGCGGGCGATGAGGGCGCCGAACGCGCGCTTCCGGCCCGCGAGACGGTTCCGGTCAGCGAAGACCAGGCGGCTGCGCTTGCCTCGGTCCGCGAAGTGCCGGAACGCATCAAGTCGGAGCGCAAGGTCGCCTGAGGGGGCACAGGAACGGCGTTGGTCAATCCTTAACCAGAATGGCCGAGACTATGGCCGCTCTAATGCCGCACGATACGGGAATTGGGGGCAAACCGTGGTTGCAACACTCTTGAAGTTCGCCGACATCCGGCTGGTGCGGTATGGCCTCGCCAGCGTCGGTGCGCTTGCGATCGACGTAGGTAGCTTCCTCGCCGCGCTCGCAGCGGGGGTGGCCCCGGTTGCGGCATCCGCACTCGGCTATTCGATCGGGATCATGACCCACTGGCTTCTTTCGAGCCGTGCGGTGTTCGCCGACAGCGTCGCCGAACGCGGACCGGATCGCACCCGCCAGAAGGCACTTTTCGTAGGTTCGGCGCTGATCGGTCTTGCACTGACCACAGCCATCGTCGGCGTCGCCGACGCCGGGGGACTCGACCCCCGCCTCGCCAAACTGGCCGCGATCGTCGTCAGCTTCGCCGCGACGTGGATGCTGCGCAACCGCGTGGTGTTCCGCCGTGCGCCGACCGGAGCGGCGGCGTGAGCATCTTCGTGGAGCGGCGACGGCCGGCATTCACGCCGGACATGCTGGCGCGCGTCGGCCTCGCGTGGGCGATGATCGCGGCGCTTCTGCTCGTCACCAGCCTCCCCGCGATTCTCGCCTACCAGTTTCCCGACCCCGACGACACGCTGCGGCTGATCCAGGTGCGCGATTTCCTGGCCGGTCAGGGCTGGTTCGACGTGACGCAATACCGGATCGATGCCGCCAACGGCGGCGTGGCAATGCACTGGTCGCGCCTGGTCGACCTGCCGATTGCCGCGATCATCCTCGGCTTGCGCGGCCTGATCGGCCAGCCGGCTGCCGAATACGTCACCCTCATCGCGGTTCCGCTCCTGACGTTCGGCGTCGCCCTGCTGCTGGCAGGCCGCATTGCCTGGCGCCTGCTCGGCGATGAGGCGGCCGGGTTCGCCTGCCTTGTGATGGCGATGTCGGTTCCGGTGATCGAGCAATTGCGGCCGATGCGGATCGACCACCATGGCTGGCAGATCGTCTGCGCCCTTGCGGTGATGAATGCGCTGATGTCGCGCAGTGCCTGGCTCGGCGGGTGGGTCGCCGGGCTCGTCATGGCGATCTGGCTGTCGATCTCACTCGAGGGACTGCCGCTCGCCGCCGCCATCTGCGGAGTGACCGCGCTGCGCTGGCTGCGCGACCGGCACGACTGCGGCTGGTTCGTCGGCACGATGCAGGGTCTCGCGGTCGGCTCGGCTGCGCTGTTCGCCGCCACCCGCGGGTTTGGCGACCTCGCCCAGCATTGCGATGCCGTCAGCCCGGTCCACATCGCCACCTTCGCGGTCGGCGCGGTCGCGGCCACCGGCCTCGCCCGGCTCGAGCCCTTGCCCCGCTTCGCCCAGATCGCCGGCTTCGCGCTGATCGCGGCGCTCGGTGCGTTGACGCTCCAGTCCTTCGCACCGGCGTGCAGCGGTAGCCCGTTCGCCAACCTCGATCCGCTCGTCCGAACCTACTGGTATTCGGGCGTGGCCGAGGGACTGCCGGTGTGGCGCCAGAGCTGGACCACCGCGATGCAGATGGTGATTCCGCCGCTAGTTGCGCTGGTCGCGTGTCTCCAGCTCGCCGGACGCAGCGCCGACTGGTTGCGCCGCTGGTGGCAGGATTACGCGATGATCCTCGCGGCAGGATTCGTGATCTCGCTGTTCGTCGCCCGCGCGGGTGCGGTGGTCGGCGCGCTGTCCGCCGTCCCGCTCGGCTGGCTGGTCCGCGAATGGTTGCGTAAAGCGCGCAACGTGCGCCGACCCTCCAAGCGCGTCATGATCCTCGGTGCCATTGTCCTGCTGCTGATGCCGAGCGCACCGATCACGATCGGCGGCAAGCTCGCTCCCTCGGCCGCGATGGCTGCGGTTGGTCCGGGCGTGTCCAGTGCGCGCTGCGATGTCCAGGACCAAGCGGCGCGGCTTAACGCCCTCCCGAGGGGGACGATCTTCGCTCCGCTCGACATCGGCCCGTCGATCCTTCTCGAATCGCACCATTCGGTCGTCGCCACCAGCCATCACCGGGCCGAAGACGCGATGCACGACGTCATTGCCGCGTTTCTCGCGGCCCCCGCCGATGCCAGGCCGACGATCGCTCGCCACGATGCGGATTACATCGTGATGTGCACCGACCTCGTCGAGTCGGAACTCTACGCGAACGCCGCGCCCTCGGGCTTGGCGCGGCAGTTGCTGGACGGTTCTGCCCCGGACTGGCTCGAGCCCGTAGACCTCGGCGGTTCGGACCAGTTCCGGGTCTGGCGCGTGCGGCGATAAGCCGAACGCCTCAGGCGGCCGATGCGATCGGCCCCGTCAGTGTGCAACTGCACAACACCGGTCGGGCGATACAAGTCGCCGGTCGAACGCAAGATTGCCCTTCCCCGACCCCCGGTCTATGCCGCCCCAAAGGTCCGCTTGCGCGCGGTGCCTTATGCATATAACACAGCCGCAAGGTCGGCAGGGCTATACGAATGAATTACGAAACCACCGTCGAGGCCGATGCGACTGGCGCGCGTCCCGCCGACATGTTGATGTCGGACGAGACCGTCATCGTCGAAGATGAAACGCCGCGCCGGCGGCGCTGGGCGCTGTGGGCGATCGCGGTTGCCATCGTGCTGGCGGTGGGCTTCTTCCTACTCGGCGGCGGCGGCGAAAAGGCCGATCCGTTCGCCCCGCCACCCGACGGGCAAGTGCCGCTCGTCAGCGTCGTCACACCTGGGCGTGCGACAATAGCGGGGACGATCGAGGCGACGGGTACGCTGTTCGCGCGCCGCGAATTGCCGGTGGGTTCGGTCGGCGAAGGCGGCCGGGTCGTCTCGGTGCCGGTCGACGAAGGCGACTGGGTCCGTCAGGGCCAGGTCCTCGTGTCGATCGACCGCTCGGTGCAGAATCAGCAGATCGAGGGCGCACGTGCGCAGATCGGCGTGGCGACGGCAGACCTCAACCTGGCGCAGGCGAACCTCGACCGCGCGCTCAAGCTGGTCGACCGCGGGTTCATCTCCAAGGCCGACGTCGATCGGCTCACTGCGACCCGCGATGCCGCGCGCGCGCGCGTCGGCGTGTCCCGCGCAACGCTCGGTGAACTGCAGGCACGGACCGCACGCCTCAATATTTACGCCCCCGCCTCGGGCCTCGTCCTGACCCGGGCTGTCGAGCCCGGCCAGACCGTCGGTGCCGGCGGCACGCCGCTGTTCACGATCGCCCAGGGTGGCGAGATGGAACTGCGCGCGCTGCTGAGCGAAGAGAACCTCGCGAAGACGAACGTCGGCGCGCCAGCCACGGTGACGCCGGTTTCCAGCGAGAAGAGCTTCACCGGCCAGGTGTGGCAGATCAGCCCGACGATCGACCAGCAGAACCGGCAGGGCGAAGCCCGCGTGGCGCTTGCCTATGCGCCCGAGCTGCGGCCCGGCGGGTTCGCTTCGGTCACGCTCAACAGCGGGACGATAGTGGCGCCGCAACTGCCCGAATCGGCGATCCAGAACGGCGAGGCGGGCCGCTTCGTTTACGTCGTCGGCAAGGACAATCGCGTTCGCCGCCAGCCGGTCCGCACGGGCCTCGTCACCTCGAGTGGGATCGCCATCGTCGAGGGTCTCTCGGGCAACGAACGCGTGGTCCTTCGCGCCGGTGGCTTCCTTGCCGACGGTGACAAGGTCAGACCGCAGCAAGCCAAGTAGGCGGCGGGCAGAGACATGGACCTTCGCAACATCTCGGCCTGGTCGATCCGCAACCCGGTCATTCCGATCGTGTTGTTCCTCGGCCTGTGCATCGCCGGCATCGTCTCGTTCGCGCGCATGGACGTGAACCAGATGCCCGACGTGGAATTTCCAGGCGTCATCGTCGCCATTTCGCAGCCCGGTGCCGCGCCGAGCGAGATCGAGACGCAGATCACGCAGAAGGTGGAAGCCGCGATCCGCTCGATCAGCGGCGTCGAGGAGATTTCTTCGACGGCTTCGGAAGGCAGTTCCCAGACGGTCGTCTCGTTCGTTCTCGGCACCGACGTCAACGAAGCCGTGAGCGAGGTCAAGAACGCCGTCGACCAGACGCGCAGCGACCTCCCCGAAGGTATCCAGGAACCGCGGATCGCCAAGATCACCTCGGTCGGCCCGACAGGCGGCGCGCTCGCCTTTTTCGCCGTTACCGCCGACGACATGACGATCGAGCAGCTAAGCTGGTTCATCGACGACACCGTGGCGAAGCGCCTCCTTTCGATCGAGGGCATGGCTTCGGTCAGCCGCAACGGCGGCGTCGACCGCGAGATCAGCGTCATCCTCGACCCGGCGCGCATGCAGTCGCTCGGCGTGACCGCGCGCGACATCAATAACGTGCTGCGCCAGACGAACACCGACGCGGCGGGCGGCCAGGCCGAAATCGCCGGCTCGCGCCAGTCGGTGCGCGTGCTTGGCAATGCCGAAACCGCATTCGATCTGGGCAACAGCCAGATCAACCTGGGCGGTGGGCGAACGGTCAAGCTGTCCGACGTCGCCACCGTGCGCGATGGCTATTCGGAAAAGACGCGAACGGCGAAGCTGAAGGGGCGCGAAGTCGTCAACTTCGGTTTTCAGCGCGCGCGCGGTGCCTCCGACGTGACCGTTTACGACGAGGCGCTGAAAGAGCTGGAGGAGATCAAGGCCGAAAACCCCGGCATCCACTTCACCCGCCTCTACACCGAAGTGCCGTACATCAAGTCGCAATACACTTCGTCGATGGAAGCGCTGATCGAAGGCGCGGTGCTGGCGATCGTGGTCGTGTTCCTGTTCCTGCGCGACTGGCGCGCGACGTTGATTTCGGCGATCGCGATCCCGCTGTCGGCGATTCCCACCTTCTGGTTCATGGACATGCTTGGCTTCACGCTGAACATGCTGTCGCTGCTGGCGCTCAGTCTCGTGGCCGGCGTGCTGGTCGACGATGCGATCGTGGAGATCGAGAATATCGTCCGGCACATGCGGATGGGCAAGAGCGCCTATCAGGCATCGATCGACGCCGCGGACGAGATCGGTCTGGCAGTGGTCGCCACGACGTTCTCGATCGTCGCGGTGTTCCTGCCGGTCGGCCTCATGCCGGGCATTTCGGGGCAGTTCTTCAAAGCGTTCGGCCTCACGGTGGTGGCTGCCGTCCTCATGAGCCTCGCGGTGGCGCGCATGATCACGCCGATGATCGCGGCCTATTTCCTGAAGGCTCACGGCGAGGCGGAGCACGGCGAGGGCCGGGCGATGGACGTCTATATGAAGGTCCTGACCTGGACGCTGGACACCCGGCGTAGCCAGGAACTGCGCGCCCGGATCGAACGGCAGCCCCGCCAGTGGTGGTATCCGGCAGTCGCGATCCTTCCGATACTGCTCGTGCTGGGCGCGGGGATCGGCGTCGGTGTCGTGGCAGGGCAGCTTATGGCGACGATCGTGCCGACCATCGTGGCCGTGCTGATCGCCCCCTTCATCGCCTTCGGTGCCGCATGGCTCGCTGGAAACCTGCTGCGCGCGCTCGTCGGATCGATCGGCCATTTCGGCGCCTGGTATCGCACGCTGGCCGACCGCTTCGGTGCGCGCATGCGCGACCACCGTTTCTTTGCCTTCCTGCTAGGCGTTTATGCGCTGATCGTGACGTTCGGCCTCCTCGCCACCTTGCCGCAGCAATTCCAGCCCGACGAGAACCGCGATACGAGCCGGGTCTCGATCGAGATGGTCCCAGGCACGACTCTGCGCCAGACCGAAGCGAAGGCGGCGGAAGTCGCGGCGCTGCTCGAACGGCAACCCGAAGTCGTTCGCGTCATGCAGAACATCCGCGAAGGCGGTGCCACCCTGTTCGCGGCGTTGAAGCCTGCCGACGAACGCGAGCTGACCAACACCGAATTCGAGCGCCGCCTGACGGCCGACCTCCAGAAGTTCCCCGATGCGCGAGTGAATTTCCAGGCCGGCGGCGGCGGGGGCGGCGGCGGATCCGGTCGTGCCATCTCGGTCATGCTGTCGGGCAGCAATTCGGAACTGCTCAACCAGACGGCCCAGACACTCGTCGAGCAGATGAGCGGAGTTCCGGGTGTTCTGGCGCCGCGCATTGCCGCCGATCTGCAGCGACCCGAACTCGTCATCGTGCCGCGCCTCGACCTCGCCGCCCAGCTCGGCGTGACCACCGCCGCGCTCAGCTCGGCGATCCGCGTGGCCACCCTCGGCGAAATCAACCAGAACGCGGCCAAGTTCTCGCTGTCCGACCGTCAGGTCCCCATCCGGGTGCGATTGTCCCAGGACTCCCGCCGCGACCTGTCGACGATCGAAAACTTGCCCGTGCCCACCACCACCGGCGGTGCGGTTCCGCTCAGCCGGGTAGCCGAGATCACCTTCGGTGCAGGACCGACGCAAATCCAGCGCTTCAACCAGTCGCGCCGTGTCTTCGTCGGTGCCGATCTTGGCCCGGGGGTCGTGAAGGGCCCAGCGATGCAGGCGATCCAGCAGCTGCCGATCATGCAGAACTTGCCGCAGGGTGTGTCCAACGCCCCGGTCGGCGAAGACAAGTTCCAGGCCGAGATGATCGACAGTTTCGGAACGGCCGTTTTTAGCGGTATCCTGCTCGTGTTCGCGGTGCTGGTCCTGCTCTACAAGCGCTTCGTCTCGCCGCTGGTCAACATGACCTCGCTTTTGCTGGCGCCGCTGGGCGGATTGCTCGCGCTCATCATCGCCGGTCTCGTCAGCAAGGGCGCGCCGACGCCGATCTCGATGCCGGTCTATATCGGCCTGCTGATGCTGCTCGGCATCGTGGCCAAGAACTCGATCCTGTTGATCGACTTCGCGATCGACGAGATGGACAAGGGCGTGGCCAAGTATGAAGCCATCATGGATGCCGGGCACAAGCGTGCCCAGCCGATCGTCATGACCACGGTCGCGATGACTGCCGGCATGGTGCCGACCGCACTGTCCCTGTCGGGCGACGGCGCGTGGCGCGCGCCGATGGGCGTGACCGTGATCGGCGGGCTGATTCTTTCGACCTTGCTCACCCTCGTGCTTATCCCCGCCGGGTTCAGCCTCGCCGACGGGTTCGAGAAGCGTGTCGGCCCGTGGCTGCGCACCCGCTTCCTGACGTACAAGCCGGGTGACGAGGACTTGGTCCACATTCCCGAACATGGCCCCCGCGGCCGCGCCGAAGGCCTGCCCGCCGAGTGACGGGAGAAACCCCCACGCTTCCGGCGCGTTCGGGACGCATGGGGGCCATCCGCACACAACCCGACCGCGCGCGCACCATGCGCCGCACCGCCACCGGACTGCTGGTGGCGATGGCCGGGTTGTATGTGCTGACCGGGCAGTACCTCGGCCTGCATCCATCGGTGGGCTATGTCCGCGCCTTTGCCGAGGCAGCGATGGTCGGCGGACTTGCCGACTGGTTCGCGGTCACCGCGCTGTTCCGCCGCCCGCTCGGCCTGCCGATCCCGCACACCGCGATCATCCCCGAGAACAAGGATCGCATCGCCGATACCATGGCGGCGTTCCTGCAGGATAACTTCCTCACCCCCGCGGTCGTCGCGCGGCGGATGCAGGACATGAACCTCGCCAAAGCGGTGGGAGACTACCTCGCGGCGCCGTCGGGCGGCGAGACCGGAGCGCGGCTGCGCGCGGGCGCGGGCGAACTCATCGCCGAATTCCTTGAATCGCTCGATCCCGAACGGCTCGGTACGCAGGTTCGCGGCGGCCTCAAGAACCTCGCCGCGCGGGTCGAGGTCGCCCCCCTGCTCGGCCAGTTGCTCACCGCCGCGATCGCCGATCGCCGCCACCTGCCGCTGATCGATTCGGCGATCCGTTGGGCCGGCCTGACGATCGAGGCGAACGAAAACATGATCCGGTCGATGATCCACGACAAGGCCAACGGTCTCGTTAGGTGGACCGGCCTCGACGAGAAGCTCGCGAATTCCGTGCTCGACGGTCTCTACAAGCTGTTGGCCGAGGTGCTGGTCGATCCCGATCATCCCTTGCGCGGCAAGCTCGACGAAGGACTGGCCCAGTTCGCGCATGACCTGCTTCACGACGAGGAGACCCGCGCCAGGATCGAGCGGGTGAAGAACGAACTGCTCGACAACCCGGTCGTCGGCAAGTGGTGGCTCGGCGTGTGGGAGCGCATCCGTACCGCCCTGATCAAGACCGCGCGCGAGCCCGGCGGCGGCATTGGCGGGCAACTCTCCGAGAGCCTCGCCGAGATGGGCAAGGTCCTGCAGCAGGACGCGCGGATGCAGCTCCAGGTCAATCGCCTCGCCCGGCGCACCGCCGTGGGCGTGGCGACGCGTTACGGCGGGCAGATCGTGCGCCTCGTGTCCGAAACCGTCCGCCGCTGGGACGCGCGCACGGTGACCGACCGGATCGAGAGCGCGGTCGGCCGCGACCTCCAGTTCATCCGCATGAACGGCACCCTCGTCGGCGGCCTCGTCGGCGTTACGATCCACGCCGTCGACGCCCTGCTGTGAGCGATTCAGACCCGTTTCTCGTGACCGAGCGACTCGAGCTGTGGCGGCCCGCCATCGCCGACGAGCCGCAGATGTTCGCGATCATCCAGGAGCCGGAAACCCATCGCTTCCTGGGGCCGATGTCCAGCCGCGCCGATCACTTCATTCGCTTCCAGCGCGGCGCGGGGAGCTGGTTCCTGCACGGTTACGGCAGCTTCATGGTGCGCTGGAAGGGGCAGTCCGCGGTGATCGGCAACTGCGGCGTATTCCACTCCTATCGCGGCCTCGGTGAGGATTTCGATGACCGTCCGGAGGCGGGGTGGATCCTGGGGTCGGCGACGGTCGGCATGGGCGTGGCGCGCGAAGCGATGGAGGCCGCGCTTGCATGGTTCGATCGCGAACATGGCCCGCGCGAGGTCGTCTGCATGATCGAACCGCGCAATGCGCCGTCGATCGCGCTCGCGGGCAAGCTGGGGTTCGCCCCCACGCGCCTGACGGAAATGCCCGACGGGGCGGAGGTACGGCTCTTCAGCCGGCCTTCAGCCCACGCCTGACAGCAGGAGTCCAGTCATTCCGTCGCAGCGTTGCCGCCCGCCCATGGACCTTGCGCTCGTCCACCGGGGCGGCGGCGCTCAGAGCTTCTCGGTGAGCTCTGGTACCAGCTTGAACAGGTCGCCCACCAGGCCGATGTCGGCGACCTGGAAGATCGGGGCGTCCTCGTCCTTGTTGATGGCGATGATGGTCTTGGAATCCTTCATGCCCGCAAGGTGCTGGATCGCGCCCGAGATGCCGACCGCGATGTAGACTTCGGGAGCCACGATCTTGCCGGTCTGGCCGACCTGGAAGTCGTTGGGGACGTAGCCCGCATCGACCGCCGCACGGCTCGCGCCGACGCCTGCGCCCAGCTTGTCGGCCAGCGGGAAGATCACGTCCTTGAACGTGTCCGCGTCCTTGAGCGCGCGGCCGCCCGACACGATCACCTTGGCGCTGGTCAGCTCGGGCCGTTCGCTCTTGGCGAGTTCGCTGCCGACGAAGCTGCTGGTGCCCGCGTCGCCCTTGCCGGAAACCGCCTCGACGGTGCCCGAGCCGCCTTCGCTCGCCGCCTTGTCGAACGCGGTGCCACGCACGGTAATGACGAGCTTGGGGTCGGAGCTCTCGACCGTGGCGATCGCATTGCCGGCGTAGATCGGACGCGTGAACGTCTTGTCGCCCTCGATCCCGATGATCTCGGAGATCTGCATCACGTCGAGCAGCGCCGCGACGCGCGGGGCGATGTTCTTGCCGGTGGTGGTGGCGGGTGCGAGGAACGCATCGTGCGTCTCCATCAGGCCCGCGACGAGCGGCGCGACGTTCTCGGGCAGCTGGTGCTCGTAGGCGGCATCGTCGGCGAGGTGGACCTTGCCCACGCCCGCGATCTTCGCGGCGGCATCTGCCACGCCCGCGCAGCCCTTGCCGGCGACGAGCAGGTGCACTTCGCCGAGCTTCGCGGCGGCGGTGACGACCGCCAGTGTGGCGTCCTTCACCGAAGCGTTGTCGTGTTCGACCAGAACGAGAGTCTTCATTGCGTCTATTCCTTCCGTTCCGGCTCAGGCGATGCCAAGCGCTTTGAGCTTGGCGACCAGTTCGTCGACGTCGGCGACCTTCACGCCCGCGCTGCGCACCGGCGGTTCGGATACCTTCACGGTCTTGAGCCGCGGGGTCACGTCGACGCCGTAATCGGCGGGGGTCTTCGCATCGAGCGGCTTCGACTTCGCCTTCATGATATTGGGCAGCGAGGCGTAGCGCGGCTCGTTGAGGCGCAGGTCGGTGGTGACGATCGCGGGCATCGCAAGCGACACCGTCTCGAGACCGCCGTCGATCTCGCGCTTCACGACGACCTTGTCGCCTTCGACCGAGACGGTGTTGGCGAAGGTGCCCTGCGGACGGTCCATCAGCGCGGCGAGCATCTGGCCAGTCTGGTTCGAATCGTCGTCGATCGCCTGCTTACCGAGGATCACGAGGCCAGGGGCCTCGGCATCGGCGATGCCCTTGAGAATCTTGGCGACCGCCAGCGGCTCGACCTCGACGCCGTCGTCGACCGCGACGTGGATCGCGCGGTCCGCGCCCATCGCCAGCGCGGTGCGCAGCGTCTCGGTGGCCTTGGCCGGTCCGACCGACACCGCGACGACCTCGGTCGCGGCGCCCTTCTCCTTCAGGCGGAGCGCTTCCTCGACCGCGATCTCGTCGAACGGGTTCATGCTCATCTTGACGTTGGAGAGATCGACCCCGCTGCCGTCGGCCTTCACCCGCGGCTTCACGTTGTAGTCGATCACCCGCTTCACGGGGACGAGGATCTTCATGGCATCCATTCCTTCGTTGCCGACGCTTACGCGGCGCCGCTTATCGAGACTTTACGTTAACGTCAATCACGCCGCCTTCTTGACCTCGGCGACGATCTTGCGCGCCGCGTCGCCCAGGTCGTCGGCGGCAACGATCGGCAGGCCGCTGTTGGCCAGGATGTCCTTGCCCTGCTGCACGTTGGTGCCTTCGAGGCGCACGACCAGCGGAACCGACAGGTTCACATCCTTCGCCGCGGCGACGATGCCGTCGGCGATGATGTCGCACTTCATGATCCCGCCGAAGATATTGACGAGGATGCCCTCGACCGCCGGGTCCTTGAGGATTATCTTGAACGCCGCGGTGACCTTTTCCTTCGAGGCGCCGCCACCGACGTCGAGGAAGTTGGCCGGGAACGCGCCATTGAGCTTGATGATGTCCATCGTCGCCATGGCGAGGCCCGCACCGTTGACCATGCAGCCGATGTTGCCGTCGAGCTTGATGTAGGCGAGGTCGTACTTCGACGCCTCGATCTCGGCCGGGTCTTCCTCGGTCTCGTCGCGCAACGCCATCACGTCGGGGTGGCGGTAGAGCGCGTTAGAATCGAAGCTCATCTTCGCGTCGAGGATCACCAGCTTGCCGTCCGATTCGGCGAGCGGGTTGATCTCGAGCATCTCGCAATCGAGCGCCATGAACGCGGCGTAAAGCTGGCCGCCGAGCTTCTGGGCCTGCTTGTTGAGGTCACCCGTCAGCTTGAGGCCGAAGGCGAGCGCGCGGCCGTGGTGGGGCATAAAGCCTTCGGCGGGGTCGATTACGATCGTGGTGATCTTCTCGGGCGTCTCGTGCGCGACGTCCTCGATGCTCATCCCGCCTTCGGTCGAGGCGATCATCGCGACGCGGCCGGTGGCGCGATCGACGACCAGCGAGAGGTAGTATTCCTTGCCGATATCGACACCGTCGGTGACGTAGAGGCGGTTGACCTGCTTGCCCGCATCGCCCGTCTGGATCGTCACCAGCGTGTTGCCGAGCATGTCCTTGGCGTTCGCCTCGACATCCTCGATCGACTTGGCAAGGCGCACGCCGCCCTTGGCATCGGCGCCCAGTTCCTTGAACTTGCCCTTGCCGCGACCGCCCGCGTGGATCTGCGCCTTGACCACCCACAGTGGCCCGGGAAGCTGCTTCGCGGCCGAGACCGCTTCTTCGACGCTCAGCGCCGGGATGCCGGCGGGGATCGGAAGACCGTACTTGGCGAGGAGGTCCTTGGCTTGGTATTCGTGGATGTTCATCGCGGGGTGCAGCTTTCCTGATACGGGGGAGTTGGAGCGGGCCTAAGCATGGTTCGCTGCGCTTGAAAAGACCGTGCGCGCCCGGCAATGCCGCAAGATGTTCTGTGCCGCATGATAGACGCCGCTCGCCTCGAGGAACTGGTTCGCGAAGCGGGCCGCATCGCCCACGGCATGTGGCCCGGCGCGGGGCACACGCTCGAGGCGTGGGAAAAGAGTCCCAACAACCCGGTCTGCGCGGCGGATATCGCGGTCGACGCCTTCCTCAAGCGCGAACTGGGGATGCTGCTCCCGGCCGCCGGCTGGCTGAGCGAGGAGACCGCGGACGATTTCACCCGGCTCGGCCGGCACCTCATATGGCTGGTCGATCCGGTCGACGGCACCCGCGATTTCATCCGCGGGCGCACCGGCTGGGCGGTATCGGTCGCGCTCATCAGCGGCGGACGACCGCTCATGGGCTTCCTCGCGGCTCCGGCTCGGGGTGAATTTTGGAGCGCGATCGCGGGACAGGGCGCATGGCGCAACGGCGAGCGGCTGGTCGCATCGCAGCGGAGGGAGTTCCCCGGTGCCCGCGTGCCGACCGACGCCTTGCCCAAGGAGGACCGCGACCTCGCCATCGTCGACAAGCCCAACTCGATCGCCCTGCGCGCGGCGATGGTCGCGGCGAACAAGGCGGATCTCCTCGCCACGCTGCGCTGGGGTTGGGAATGGGACATCGGCGCCGCCGCGTTGATCGCCCGCGAGGCCGGGGCCGAAACGACCGACGCCTTCGGCCGCCCCCTCGTATACAACAAGCGCGACCCGCGCGCGTTCGGCCTGCTCATCAGCGCGCCCGGCATCCACGTTGCGGCGGTCGAGCGCCTGGCCGACCGGGCGCAGGAAATCGCAGGCTAGGTCGAAGGCAAGCCGCGCCGCGTGGCCAGGCAATAGCCTATCATTATTGCCATTCCCGCTGCGATCGCGGCAGTGCCGCCAACGATCGCGACATCGAGATCGGCGAAGGCGTAGAACGCAGCGTTTACAAGACCGCTGATCGCCATGGCCCAGCCACCCACACGCGCTATCCGGCGCGCAGCGGTGTCGGGCAGGAATGCCTTGGGCATCCGGTTACCATACCACGCCACCATCAG
The DNA here is from genome assembly GCF_053819285.1 of Tsuneonella sp. HG094. Taxonomy (NCBI): domain Bacteria; kingdom Pseudomonadati; phylum Pseudomonadota; class Alphaproteobacteria; order Sphingomonadales; family Erythrobacteraceae; genus Tsuneonella; species Tsuneonella sp. HG094. The sequence goes on along the minus strand of NZ_JBSORA010000001.1, from coordinate 89,288 downwards.
TCCGATCGCAGCGAGCACTATACGGGTCGACGTCTCTGTTGCGATCGCTCCGGCACTCTGCGCACCACTGGCGATCAGTGCCAAGCCGATAATGCCAGCACCCCAGACAAGGCTGCTTCGAATTTCGGTGTTCATTCGCTTTTCTCCGCAAGTGTCGCAGCGTCCTGCGGGGAACCGCCGGGTTCACCGCCGAAAGTCTGGACGAAGCCCAGCAAGGCATCCTCCAGAACCGACAGTTTGAGATGATAGATCATCGACTTGCCGTCCCGCTCGACATGCACCAGGTCGGCATCGCGCAGGACTGCAAAATGCGCCGACATCGTCGGCTTCGACACGTCGAAATGCGCGCTGATTTCACCTGCGGATAGAGGACCTCGCCGCAGCAATTGCAAAACCTGACGCCGGTTCGGATCGGACAGGGCCTTGAAGACAGTCGACATAATTAGACATTTAGCTAATTATCGAATTGAGTCAAGTCCTGTTGGTATTTGCCCGATTGCGAACGAAAAGGCCGGCCCCATCGCTGGAGCCGGCCTTCCGTGTGCGACCACAAGGGATAACGGATCAGTTGCCTGCGGCGTTGGCTTCCTGCTGGCTCACCGGGATGATCTTGATCTCGACGCGGCGGTTCATCGGTTCGTTGACGTTGTCGCCGGTCGCAACCTTGAGCTGCGTTTCGCCGAAGCCCATCCAGCGGATGCGCGCCGAGCTTACGCCGCGGCCGATCAGGTAGTTCGAGACCGACTGGGCGCGCTGTTCCGACAGGCGCTGGTTCGACGCAGCCGAGCCGACGGTGTCGGTGTGGCCGTATACGTCGATCAGGCTGTTCGGGTACTGCTGCAGGCTACCGGCCACGCGGTCGAGCAGGGTGCGGAAGCCCGGGCTGATCGTCGAACTGCCGGTGGCGAAGGTCACGCCGTCGGGCAGGTTGACGAGGATCGCCTGACCACCGTCGGTCTCGGAGACGTCGACGCCCGAACCCGCGGTCTGCTCTTTCAGCTCCTTGATCTGCTGGTCCATCCGGTAGCCGACGTAGCCGCCGAGGGCACCGCCCGCGACCGCTCCCGCGATGCGCGCCGTACGTCCGCCGATGAGGCCGCCGAGCAGAGTGCCTGCCAGCGCGCCGCCGACGCCGCCGATCGCGGTGCGCGAAATCTTGCGCTCGCCGGTGTTGGGATCGGTCACACAGGCCGAAACCGTGACGAGCGACAGGCAGGCGAGGCCTGCGGTGACTTTGCGCGAAAACTGCATGGGTGTTCCCCTTTTCCTTGTTTCATCATTGGCCTGCCGCCAGGCGGCACGCGTGTGAGGACGGACGCGCCCAACCCGCGCCTCGCTGCCCTCAACGGCTTGCCGCCGCCCCCGTTCCCGCTCGATTGGCAGAGGATGGCGCTGGCACCGGCGGGCAAATGTGCTAGCGCTATCCGTCGTGACCCCCTTTCCCTGGACCGACCTCCTCATCATCGCCGGCTTGCTGCTGCTCAATGGTGCCTTCGCCATGAGCGAGCTGGCGATCGTTTCGGCCAAGCCCGCGCGCCTCAAGGCAGCCGCCGATCGCGGCAGCGGCGCGGCGAAGACCGCGATCGCGCTGGCGCACGATCCCGGCAAGTTCCTGTCGACCGTGCAGATCGGCATCACCCTCGTCGGCATCATCGCGGGTGCGTATTCGGGCTCGAGCCTCGGCGGCCCGGTCGGCGAGCGGCTACAGGCGCTCGGCGTTCCCGCGGAATACGCGCCCGAGGTGGGCTTCGCGGTTGTGATCGCGGTGACGACCTACTTCAGCGTCGTGGTGGGCGAACTGGTGCCCAAGCAGGTCGCCTTGCGCGCGGCGGTCCCGATCGCGCTCGTCGCGGCGCGGCCGATGGCGATGCTCGCCAGGATCGCGGCGCCGGTCGTGTGGCTGCTCGACACGTCGTCGGGCCTGCTGATCCGCCTGCTCGGCGTGGGCAAGGGCAACCAGTCGCACGTGACGGCCGAAGAGCTGCAGATGATCTTCACCGAGGCGACGCATTCGGGGATCATCGAGCACGGGCAGAGCGAGATTCTCGCCGGTGTGGTGCGCCTCGCCGATCGCCCGGTGCGCGAACTGATGACCCCGCGGACCGAGCTCGACTGGCTCGACCTCGGCGCGCCCGAAGTCGACCTGCGTGCGCGAATCGACGCGAGCCCGCACTCGCTGCTGCCGGTCGCCGAAGGCTCGCCCGACAAGGTGCTCGGCGTGGTCAAGGTGCGCGAAGTGCTCGGCGTGCTGCTCGCCGGGCAGCCGGTCGACCTCGCCGCGCTGATGAAGAAGCCCGAGGTGATCCCCGACCAGCTCGACGCGATGGATGCGCTGCGCACCCTGCAGCAGGCCGAAGTCGCGATGGCGATGGTCCACGACGAATACGGCCACCTCGAAGGGATCGTCACGCCGGTCGACCTGCTCACCGCGATCGTCGGCAACTTCGCGTCCGACAGCGACCTTGGCGAAGCGCCCACGATCATCGAGCGCGACGACGGATCGCTGCTCATCTCGGGCGCGCTTCCGGTCGACCAGATGGCCGAGCGCCTGTGCATCGACCTGCCCGAAGACCGCGAATTCGCGACCGTCGCGGGCTATGTCCTGTGGAGCCTCAAGAAACTGCCCGACGAAGGGGAACACTTCGCCGACCAGGGCTGGCGGATCGAGGTCGTCGACATGGACGGGCGCAAGATCGACAAGGTTCTGGCTTTACGGCTTTAGTTTTTCGAAGGCGCCTCCGCGCCTTCGTCCTCGGTGCTATTCGCTGCCCCCGGGTCAAGCCCGGGGTTCGCGGCACCTGCGGGCGGCCGGTCGGCCTTGCGGCTCGCTGGTCGCGAGCCGTGCTCTAGCGCCACCAATGTCGGGTCAGGCTTCGCGAGAGCACGGGCTACGACCAGTAGCCCGCAAGCGCGAACGCGCGCCCGCAGGTGCCCTGTAGCGAAGCGAAAGGATCAGCGCCGAGGACCGGACGCGCGGAGGCGCGTTCGGAAAACAAAAAAGCGAGGCTGCGAGACCCGGCTTCAGCCGGGGATCACGGCCGAAGCACCCTGCCCGTCGCCTTCGGGCGCGGCGATGATGTCGCGGGTGACGCGGCCCTTGGCGACCGTGTTGGTCTGCGGATCGCCCACTGCGGTGCGGATGCCGGGTTCGGCGACGCCGGCGCGGTCGAGCGCGCTGGTTTCCACTGCGCTACGGGCGGCGGGGCCACCGAACAGCACGTCGAGCGCCTGTTCCGACGCGGTGCCCTCGGACGGGCGCGGCGCGCCGGGCGCGGGCGGGGTCAGGCTGAAGTCGGGCGGCACGACCAGCGGCGCCTGGCGCTGTACGGCGAACTCGTCCGGCCGCTCGCGGTTGAGGATTCCACCGCCGCCGCACGCGGCGAGCATCGAGCAGGAAAAGGCGACGAGAACGATCTTGCGCATGGGTATCAAAACTCTGTTGCGGTGTCCGGGGCCGGATCGGCCGGTTCACTGGCGGGGGCCTTTTCGCGCACGAAGAGCGATCGGGCAAGGATGATCAGCACGCCGATGGTGATAGCGGCATCGGCGATGTTGAAGATGAGGAACGGGCGGAACGCGCCGATGTGGAGGTCGAGGAAGTCGACCACATAGCCGAACTCCCAGCGGTCCTTGATATTGCCGAGCGCGCCGCCGAGGATCATCGCCAGCGGCACGATGTCTGCAAGCTTCCGCTCGCGCACCATCCACACCGTCACCACCACCGCGATCAGCGAGGTCAGGCCCACCAGCGCCCAGCGCATTTCCTGGCTGGTCGCGGTGAACATGCCGAGCGACACTCCGTAGTTGTGGGTCAGCGTGAACTGGAAGAACGGCAGCAGGTAGTGCGACTGGCCGAGATCGAGCCGCAGCACGTTCAGAACATAGCTCTTGGTCGCCTGGTCGGCGACGAACAGCAGCACCGCGAAGGCGAGGCCGATCAGCCGGTTTCGGGTCAGCGAGCTCACGCGAGTACCTCCTCACAGCGACCGCACAGGTCGCCGTCCTCGTCCACCTCGGGCAGCAGCCGCCAACAGCGGCCGCACTTGTGGTCTTCGGTGCGGGAGGCTTTTGTCACGACGACTCCAGGCTTAGGCCCTACGCCTGTCATAGCCATGAACGTCCCGCTCTCGACAAGGTTATCGAGATCACCAAACTCGTAATCCCGGTTTATTGTAGTTACTTCGGAAACGAGGAAAATTTCCTTTAGATCAATAGATTGCAAAGCAATCGCAAAATCGTGGCCGAATACCGTTAGCTCGACCTTCGCCTCCATGAATGATCGAATGATCTTTTCTGATTTGAGGCGTTCACAGACCGAATTCACGATATCGCGCGTCTGGCGGATGAGACGCCAATCCGTGTATATCCCTTTCACCGTCGCCAACTCAGGCCACTCGAGCAGGTGCACACTTCCGCCGTCGGGGAAACGCGTCGCCCAAACTTCCTCGGCGGTGAACACCAGCACCGGGGCCGCCCAGCGGACCAGCGCGTGGAACAGCGTGTCGAACACCGTGCGCACCGCGCGGCGCTTGATGCTGCCGGGGGCGTCGCAATAGAGCGAATCCTTGCGGATATCGAAGTAGAACGCCGACAGGTCCTCGTTGCAGAAGTCGATCAGCGTGCGGACGTAGGTGTTGAAGTCGTAGGTCTCGACCGCCGTGCGCAGCGTCGCATCGACATCGCCCAGAAGCGCGAGCACGTACTGCTCGAGCTCGGGCATGTCGGCCACCGGCAGCCGCTCGGCCTCGTCCCACCCGTCGAGCGCGCCGAGCAGGTAGCGGAAGGTGTTGCGCAGCTTGCGGTACTGGTCGGCGACGCCATTGAGGATCTCGTCGCCGATGCGGTGATCCTCGGTGAAATCGACCGAGAGCGCCCACAGCCGGATGATGTCCGCGCCGTAGGCTTCCATCACCTTCACGGGATCGACCGTGTTGCCGAGCGACTTCGACATCTTCATGCCCTTGGCGTCCATCGTGAAGCCGTGGGTGAGGATGCGGTCGTAGGGCGCGCGGCCGCGGGTGGCGCACGATTCGAGCAGCGAGGACTGGAACCAGCCGCGGTGCTGGTCCGACCCTTCGACGTAAATGTCCGCCGGCCACTTGAGGTCGGGCCAGCGCGCATCGTCTTCCAGCACATAGGCGTGGCTGCAGCCCGAATCGAACCACACGTCGAGAATGTCGGAGACCGGCTCCCAGTCGGCGGCATCGTACTTGCCCTCGAGGAAGCGGTGCGCGGTGTCGGGGGTCCAGGCGTCCATCCCCTCGGCGCGCACGGCGGCCACGATCGCGGCGTTGACCTCCGGGTCGTTCAGGTAGTCGCCGGACTGGCGATTGACGAACAGCGTGATCGGCACGCCCCACGCGCGCTGGCGGCTGAGAACCCAGTCGGGGCGGCCGGAAACCATCGCACCGATGCGGTTGCGGCCCTTTTCGGGGGTGAACTGCACGCGCTCGATCTCGGCGAGGGCGATCTCTCGCAACGTCTCGCCGTCGCCCTGCGCAGCGCGGATGCTCGCTTCCTCTGCGCAGCGCGGCACATCGCGGTCGATCCTTTTGTCCATCGGCACGAACCACTGCGGGGTGCAGCGAAAGATCACCTTGGCTTTCGAGCGCCACGAGTGCGGGTAGCTGTGCTTGTAATCCGCGCTCGCCGCGAGCAGCGCGCCCGCCTCGCGCAGGTCCGAGCAGATCGGCCCATCGGGCGCGTTGAACTTGGGGTTGATGACGCTGCCCTGCCCGCCGAGCCAGCCCCAGTCCTCGCGGTACTTGCCGTCGCCCTCGACTGCGAACTTCGGATTGATCCCGTGCGTCTTGCACAGCTCGAAATCGTCCTCGCCGTGATCGGGCGCCATGTGGACGAGCCCGGTGCCGGTGTCGGTGGTGACGAAGTCGCCCGGCAGGAACGGCCGCGGCTCGGCGAAGAACCCGCCGAGGTGGTGCATCGGGTGCCGCGCGACGGTGCCGGCGAGGTCGGAGCCCGGAATTGAAGCGTCCAAGTCAGAGTATGGATCGATATATTCTTGAACACCGATTTCGATACCGCCGAAATCAAGCGCTTTCGCAGCCTTTCTGACTCGATCAGCGAACGATGTTTGCAATTCCTTCGCGACGAGAAATTTAGCGATCCGGTTGACGTTAAAAGGATAGCCTGCCGACGTGAGGACCTCGTTGACGCGCCGATCTCCGCCCTCATCAAGGCCTACAGTGTCAGCCGTGACGGAAAGCAGCACATACTCAACCTCAGGCCCATAAGCCAAAGCCTGGTTCACCGGGATCGTCCACGGCGTGGTGGTCCAGATCACCGCATGGGCGCCGACCAGTTCGGGGATCGGGCTCTGGACGATCTCGAAGGCCACGTCGATCTGGGTCGAGGTGATGTCCTCGTATTCGACCTCGGCTTCGGCCAGCGCGGTCTTTTCGACAGGCGACCACATCACCGGCTTGGCGCCGCGATAGAGTTGGCCGCTTTCCGCGAACTTGAGCAGTTCGGCGACGATCGTCGCCTCGCTCTCGGGCTGCATGGTGAGGTAGGGATTGTCCCAGTCGGCCATCACGCCGAGGCGCTTCAGCTGCCCGCGCTGCACGTCGACCCAGTGCTGCGCATAGGCGCGGCACTCGGCGCGGAATTCGAGCAGCGGAACCTCGTCCTTGTCGCGCTTCGCCTTGCGGTACTGTTCCTCGACCTTCCACTCGATCGGCAGCCCGTGGCAGTCCCACCCGGGCACATAGGGCGCGTCCTTGCCGAGCAGGTTCTGCGTGCGGCAGACCATGTCCTTGATCGTGTGGTTCAGCGCGTGGCCCACGTGCATGTCGCCGTTCGCGTAGGGCGGGCCATCGTGGAAGATGAATTTCTCGCGGCCCCGCCGCGCATCGCGCAGGCGATCGTAGAGCCTTTCGGCCTCCCAGCGCGCGGCAATGCCCGGCTCCTTCTGCGGCAGGCCGGCCTTCATGGGAAAGTCGGTCTTCGGCAGAAAGACGGTGTCGCGGTAGTCGCGCTTGCTATCGGCAGTGTCGCTCATGGCGAGAGGGCCGCTAGCGGAAGGCGAGCGTGTAGGAAAGTTTTTGGTTCACGCCAGCAACTCCCGCGCCAGGTCGCAGTCCTTCGCCATCTGCGCCTGCAGCGCGTCGAGGCTGTCGAACTTCGCCTCGGGCCGCAGGAAGTGGTGGAACGCGACCTCGATCTCCTGCCCGTAGAGGTTGCCATCGAAGTCGAAGAAATAGGGCTCGAGCAGCTCCTTGGGAGGATCGAACGTCGGCCGCACACCCAGGTTTGCCGCGCCCTTGAGCTGCTGACCGGTCGCCAGCACCGTGCCGGTCACCGCATAGATGCCGTAGCGCGGGCGCAGGTAGTTCTCGAGCGGCAGGTTGGCGGTCGGATAGCCGATCGTGCGGCCGACCTTGTCGCCATGCTGGACGATACCGCGAATCGCGAAGGGGCGCGTCATCAGCCGCGTCGCGGTGTCGCAATCGCCCGCCTGCAGTGCCTCGCGGATGCGGCTGGACGAGACCGGCGCGCCGCCCTCCAGCACCGGGGCTATCGCGCGGGCAGCGATCCCCACCTCGGCGCCGAGAGCGTCGAGAACCGTGCGGTTGCCGCCGCGACCCTTGCCGAAGGTGAAATCCTCGCCCGTCACCACCCCTGCAGCACCGATCCGCTCGCCCACCAGGCCGCGCACGAACTCCTCCGCAGTGGTGTCGGCCAGCGCGCGGTCGAAGTGCAGCACCAGCATCGCCGTCGCCCCGGCGGCTACGAGGAGTTCGTGCCGCTGCTCCAGCGTGGTCAGCCGGAACGGCGGCACATCGGGCTTGAACAGCCGCACCGGATGCGGGTCGAACGTCGCGACGATGGCAGGCCGGCCGTCTTCGCGCGCCCAGCGGATCGCCTCGCCGACCACCGCCTGGTGGCCGAGATGGAACCCGTCGAAATTGCCGAGCGCGACGATCGCCCCGCGCAGCGAATCGGGCACCCGCTCGCGGTGGTCGAGCCACCTCACGCCGCGCGCTCCAGCGTGACGAAGGAATAGGCGGGGGTATTGCCGTCGGCAGGGTGATCCTCGCGGGCAATCTCGCGCCATTCGGGGCCGAAGGGCGGCATGTGGGTATCGCCGTCGACATCGGCGTGGACCTCGGTCAGCTCGATCCGCGTCGTGTGGGGGAGCATCAGGCGGTAGACCTCCGCCCCGCCGACGATCGAAACCTCGCCCGCTGCAGCCAGATCGAGCGCTTCATTCGCATCGTGCGCGACCTCGGCGCCCTGCGCCGACCAGTCGGTGCGGCGGGTCAGCACGATGTGGCGGCGGTCCGGCAGCAGTCCCGGCAAGCTCTCGAACGTCCTGCGCCCCATGATCATCGGCTTGCCGAGGGTCAGCGCCTTGAACCGGCGCAGGTCTGCCGGAAGCCGCCAGGGCAAGCCCCCGTCGTGGCCGATCGTGCCGTTCGCCGCGCGGGCGAGCACCGCCGTTACGATGCGTGCCATGTGCGCGTCACGTGGCCCATCTTGCGCCCTTCGCGCGCCTCCGCCTTGCCGTAGAGGTGGAGGTGCGCGGCGGGATCGGCGAGCCGGTCGCAGGCCTGCGAGACGTCGCTGATGAGGTTGTCCATCTCGACCCGCGCGGCAATCGTCGCGGTGTCGCCCAGCGGCAGCCCGGCGATCGCGCGGACGTGGTTTTCGAACTGGCTCGTCGCCGCGCCCTCGATCGTCCAGTGGCCCGAGTTGTGGACCCGCGGGGCCATTTCGTTGAACACCGGACCGGTCGCGGTGGCGAAGAACTCGAGCGTCAGCACCCCGACATAGCCGAGCGCGTCGGCGACCTTGCGGGCCAGCGCGCGGGCCGGTTCGACCTGCTCTGCCACCGCCCCGCACGGCGGCCACACCGTATGCGACAGGATACCGCCGACGTGGCGGTTCTCGGTCGAATCCCAGAACCGCACATCGCCCGCCGCCGAGCGAACGAGGATGACCGAGAACTCGGCGGCGAAGGTGACGAACCCCTCGTAGACGCACGGCGCCTGCGGCAGCCGGATCGCTTCGGCGTCGCGCACGCTGTCGAGCCGCCACTGGCCCTTGCCGTCGTACCCGTCGCGCGCGGTCTTGAGGATCCCCGGCGCCCCGATGCGATCGACTGCACGGGTGAATTCATCGGCCGAGGTCACCGGCGCGAACGGGGCGGGCGTGCCGCCCAGGTCCTCGACGAAGCGTTTCTCGCGCAGCCGGTCCTGCGCGATCTCGAGCGCGCGCAGGTTCGGGGCGATACGGTCGCCGAGGAACTGCAGCGGTGCGGTGGGTACGTTCTCCCACTCGAAGGTGATCGCGTTGCAGGCGTCGGCAAAGCGGGCGAGCGCCGCTCCGTCGGTGAACGGCGCGACCGTCGTTTCGGCTGAAACCTCGCTCGCCACGCTGTCGCGTTCGGGAGTGTAGATGTGGCAGCGCAGGCCAAGCTGCGCGGCGGACATCGCAAGCATCCGGCCGAGCTGGCCGCCGCCCAGGATGCCGATCGTCCCCCCCGGCTTGAGCATCAGCCCTGCGGCACCTCGTTCACCGCGGCGGTGCGGGCCGCGCGCCAGTCCTGCAGGCGGCGCGACAGGTCTTCATCGCCCACCGCGAGGATTGCCGCCGCGAGCAGGCCCGCGTTGGTCGCCCCCGCCTCGCCGATCGCGAGCGTGCCAACCGGCACCCCGGCGGGCATCTGGACGATCGAGAGCAGGCTATCCATGCCTTTCAGCGCCTTCGACTTCACCGGCACGCCGAGCACGGGCAAGTGGGTGAGCGCGGCAATCATGCCGGGGAGGTGCGCCGCTCCCCCTGCGCCCGCGACGATTACCTTGAAACCTTCGCCCGCCGCACCCTTGCCGAAGTCGTGCAGCCGGTCGGGCGTGCGGTGCGCCGAGACGATCCGCGCCTCGTGGCTGACGCCCAGTTCGCCGAGCACCTCGGCGGCGCACTTCATCGTGTCCCAGTCGGACTGGCTGCCCATCACGATCGCGACGTCTGCCATGATCCTAGATGTCCTTGAGGTAACGCCGTTCGCCGGCGGTCATCGACGCATCGAATTCGTAGACGATCGGCTGACCGGTGGGAATCTCGAGGTTCGTGATTTCGTCGTCCGAGATGCCCGACAGGTGCTTCACCAGCGCGCGCAAGGAATTGCCATGCGCGGCGACGATCACCGTCTCGCCCGCCGCCAACTGCGGCACGATCGCGCTTTCCCAATAGGGCAGGACGCGCTCGATGGTGAGCTTGAGGCTCTCGGTGTTCGGGATCGCGATCCCAGCGTAGCGCGGGTCCTGCGAGAGGTCGAACTCGCTGCCCGCGTCCATGTCCGGCGGCGGTACATCGAAGCTGCGGCGCCAGACCTTTACCTGATCGTCGCCGTGGCGCGCCGCGGTCTCCGCCTTGTCGAGCCCGGTCAGCCCGCCGTAGTGCCGCTCGTTGAGCCGCCAGTCCTTCGTCTCCGGAATCCACAGCCGCCCGCACGCCTCGAGTGCAAGGTGCAGGGTCTTGATCGCGCGGGTCTGGAGCGAGGTGAACGCGACCGTGGGCAGTACGCCCCTTGCGGCGAGCAACTCGCCGGCTGCAGACGCTTCGGCCACGCCCTTTTCGGTCAGGTCGACGTCCCACCAGCCGGTGAAGCGGTTTTCCAGGTTCCACTGGCTCTGGCCGTGGCGGATGAGGATCAGGGTCGACACTTGGCGGCTCCGGTTCGCATCGGGAGCACCCGCCCCTAGCCGCGCTCTCCTTCGTTTGAAAGGCCGTCTTCGCGCAACTCTTCCTTCGCACCGCCCAAGGTGCCCGCGCCCATCGCCCGCGACTGCGCCTTGCGGCGATGCAGGTTGGCACGCAGTTGTGCGGCGAGGCGTTCCTCGCGGGTCGGCTTGTCGGCACTTCCGGTCATGACCGATCGCTTGCTACGGTCCGCAATGCTTGACAAGGGAGTGCCGCACTGTAAGGCGCGCCCGCTCCCCCGATCACCGGCCCGTTCCGGCCGCATCTGGGCAGCTTTCGATGGTAACGCTGCTGTAGCTCAGTGGTAGAGCACACCCTTGGTAAGGGTGAGGCCGAGAGTTCAATCCTCTCCAGCAGCACCATCGGTTTCTTGTCGCCCTACCGCTTCGCTACTTGAGGGCTGGGGCTCCATCCAGTCACCGCGAATCGCACTTGCCAGCGCGCACCGTGTTAGCCATCTAAGGCACCGGGCGATGGGGGCGTGTCGATGAACGAAATCCAGAACGAAGTCGAAGACGCGGGATTGACCCCGCTCGATCCGAATCACGTGAAGCTGCTGCGGACGCAGGCGGCGATCATCGCGCTGCCCTGCATCGTCGGCTCGTTCGTGCTCGAGGTGGCAGACCTGCTGCCGACCGGCCTGTTCGTTGCGCCCGTATTGGCGCTCGCCGCGTGGTTCGTGATCCGCACGCCTCTGCGCCGTCACGCAGCGCGCGGGTACGACCTGGGCGCCGACCGGTTGCGCGTGGTCCGCGGACTGTGGTTCCGGTCCGACACCGTGGTGCCGTTCGGCCGGGTGCAGCACATCGACGTGACGCAAGGTCCGCTCGAACGCGCGTTCGGACTCGCAACGCTCATCATCCACACTGCCGGATCGCACAATGCGAGCGTATCGCTGCCGGGTCTCGCTCCCGCCAATGCCGACGCCATGCGCGAGGCGATTCGCGCGCACATCAAGCGCGAAACCCCGTGACCGAAACCGGCAAAAGCGCCGCGGGGACGCCCCAGCGGACCGCGCCACTCGGCATGGCCGTGAGCGCGGTGACCGACATCCGCAAGGCCGTGCTGCCCGCGATCGCCGGCGGATACGGGCTGCGCGAGCAGTTTTCGAGCGTTGGATTCGTCGCAGGCATAGCGACCCTCGCGATCGCGATCAGCGCGATCGGCGGGATCGTCCGCTGGCTACGACTGACCTACACCGTAGGGCCGGACGACATCCGGCTCGACACGGGCTTCGTCAGCCGTTCGGCCCGCTCGGTCCCCTACGACCGTATCCATGACGTGAGCATGGAGCAGCCGCCGGTCGCACGCCTGCTCGGCCTTGCGCGGGTTACCTTCGAAACGGGCGCGGGCGGCAAAGACGAGCTGTCGCTCGCGTGGCTCCCGCTGTCCGAAGGCGAGCGCTTGCGCGAACTCGTGCGCGAGCGCCGTGAAGAAGCGCTTCCCGTCAGTGGCGAGAGTGCGGCAACCACGGTCGAACCGGCCGGCGAAATCCTGTTCGCGATGGGCCCGCGCCGCCTGTTCACATTCGGCCTGTTCGAATTCTCGCTCGCCGCCTTCGCCGTTGCGCTCGGCGCGGCGCAGCAGTTCGACCAGTTCTTGCCCTTCGACCTGTGGGACTGGGACGGATGGCAGGACCGGCTCAACGCGCCGGGGCACTGGCTCGCCGCGCTAGGTCCGCTGGCCCAGGCGGTCGCGGTCTGCATCGCGCTTGCGATCCTTGCGGTGGTCGGATTCGTAACCGGCTTCGCGCGGACCTTCGCTCGCGAATGGGGCTTCACGCTTACCCGCACCGCCAAGGGCTTTCGCCGCCAGCGGGGCCTGTTCACCCGCACCGACGTCGTCATGCCCGCGCACCGGGTGCAGGCAGTCGAGTTGCGCACTCGCTGGTTTCGCCGCCGGTTCGGCTGGCACGCACTCAAGTTCGTCAGCCTGGCACAGGACGCCGGATCGGGCAGCCACGTCGTCGCTCCGTTCGCGCAGCTTGGCGAGATCGCGCCGATCGCCGGGGCCTCTGGGTTCGCGCTGCCTGGCCCGCAGACCGATTGGCGACTGCCGGCCAAACGCGCCTTCATCGATACGGCCGTGGCCCGGGGCCTGTTCCCGCTGGCCGCATCGATCGGGCTGCTGTTCTCGCCCGAGCCTCTCGCTGCGCTCATCCCGCTCGCCTTCGTGCCCTTCATCGCGCTGCGGCAAGCTTTCCTGTGGCGCCGCGCGCGCCATGCGATCGACGAACGGCAAATATACTCTCGCCACGGCTGGCTGGCCCCGCGCGTCGACGTAGCGAACCGGGTCAAACTGCAGTCGGTCGAAATCACGCAGGGCCCGCTCGCCCGGCGCGGCGGCTATGCGACGCTGCACCTCGGGCTTGCGGGAGGGACGATGGCGTTCGGCGCGGTGCCGATCGCGGAGGCAAAACGAATTCGCGCCGCGATCCTCGACAGCATCGCGGGCGTCGATTTCTCAGCGCTCAACTCGGCGTAGCGGCGAGCAGGTCGGCCCATTCGGGGTGGCGGCGGAACTGTGCATCGACGTAGGAGCACTGCGGCACGATGGTAAAGCCCTGCTCGCGCGCATCGCGGACCAGTGCATCGACCAGCGCGGCAGCGACGCCCTGACCGCCGATCTCGGGCGGAACGAGCGTATGATCGGCAACGCGGGCGTCGCCTCGGGCACGCCAGGTCAGTCGCCCCACTTCGTTGCTGCCGGGCACGATCGCGCGGTACTCCCCGTGTGCCTCGTTGCCTTCGTGGGTGATTTCGATGCCGTGGATCGCCATGGGGCCAGTCTCCTTCTTCCCGCCGAACGCGCGCGCCGCTAGGGGCGTTCCGCAATGAGCACCACGCGCCAATTCCTGTCCGACAACGCCGCCCCCGTCCACCCGCGAGTGTGGGCGGCGATGCAGGCCGCTGACGAGGCCGACGCGCCCTACGACAACGACACGCTCTCGCGCCGCCTCGATGCGGAATTCTCCGCGCTGTTCGGGTGCGAGGTCGGGGTGGTCTGGGTCGCCACCGGGACTGCCGCCAATTGCCTCGCGCTCGCGACGATGTGCGAACCGCACGGCGGGGTCGTCTGCCACCGCGAGGCGCACATCGAGATGGACGAAGGCGGGGCGCCCGGCTTCTTCCTCCACGGCGCCAAGCTGCTGCTGGCCGATGGCGACGGCGCGAAGGTGACGCCCGACGCGGTGCGCGCGGTGATCGACCCGATCCGGCCCGATGTGCACTGGGTCCAGCCGCACGCTCTGTCGGTGACACAGGCCAGCGAATACGGTCGGGTCTATCGGCCCGAAGAGCTGGCGGCGCTGGGCGACCTGGCGAAAGAGCGCGGGCTCGGATTCCACGTCGACGGTGCGCGCTTCGCCAACGCGGTCGCGTTCCTCGGCTGCACGCCCGCCGAGGCCGCCGGGCCGTGCGACGCGCTGTCGTTCGGCTGCATCAAGAACGGCGCAATGAGCGCCGAAGCGATCGTGTTCTTCGATCCCGAGCGCGCGGCGCTCGCCCGGTGGCGGCGCAAGCGCGGCGGCCACCTGCAATCGAAGGGCCGCTACCTCGCAGCGCAGCTTCTCGCGATGCTCGACGGCGACCTGTGGCTCGCCAATGCCCGCGCCGCGAACGCCGCCGCGGCCGAGATCGCGGGTGCCTGCGGCGACCGCCTGCAGCACGTGGTCGAGGCGAACGAGCTGTTCGTCACCGTCTCCCCCGCCGAGCGCGAAACGCTGCGCGCGCAAGGCTTCGGGTTCTACGACTGGGGTGCGGACGGCGCCAGGTTCGTGACCGCGTGGAACACCCGCGAGGACGCGGCGAGCGCGCTGGCGCAGGCGATCGCCGCGCTGTGAACGAGAGTCCCTCCCCGCACCCACCACCGCACGCACTACTGCGCCCGCGGATCGTCATTCCCTTCGTACTCGTTGCGCTGATCTGGGGATCGACGTGGTACGTCATCCGCGGCCAGATCGACGGCGTCCCGGCGCAGTGGTCGATCGCCTACCGCTTCGCGCTGGCGGCGCCCGCGATGTTCGCGCTGGCGCTGATCATGCGGATGCCGCTGGCGATGCCGCGCGCCGCGCATGGTCTGGCGCTGGCGATGGGGCTGTTCCAGTTCTGCGGCAACTACTCGTTCGTCTATGCGAGCGAGGCGCACCTGACCTCGGGGATCGTCGCGCTGCTGATCGGCATGATGTTCGTGCCCAACGCCCTCCTCGCCCGCGCGCTTCTCGGACAGCAGGTCACGCGCCGATTCCTGGTCGGCAGCGCGGTTGCGCTGGCGGGTATCGGATTGCTGCTGGTCAACGAGGCGCGGATCGCGCCGCTCGAGGGTAAGGTCGGCTGGGGCGCGGCACTGGCGCTGTGCGGGATGATGGCGGCATCGATCGCCAACGTGATCCAGGCTGGACCGGCGGGGAAGTCGGTCTCGCTGGTGACACTGCTTTCGTGGTCGATCCTCTACGGTGCGGCGATCGACGTGGGCATCGCCGCAGCGTTCGCGGGTCCGCCGCCGGTGCCATCTGATCCGGCATACTGGCTGGGAACCGCCTGGCTTGCGATCGTAGGCACCGTCGTGACGTTCCCGTTCTACTACCAGCTCGTGCGCGAGCTCGGCGCAGGCCGCGCGGCCTACAACGGGGTGCTCGTGGTCGTGATCGCGATGATCATCTCGACCCTGCTCGAGGGCTATCGCTGGTCGGCGCTCGCGGTCGGCGGCGCGCTACTGGCGACACTCGGAATGATCATTGCGCTCCGCGCCCGGCAGGTCGCGGCAGGCGGGATTCAGGCCTCGAGCGACAGCAGCGAGCGCAGTCCTTCGCGATAACTCGGGTAGCGCGGCGTCCAGCCCAGCACCCGCTTCGCCTTGCCGTTCGCCACCCGGCGATTCTCGGCGTAAAACCCGCGTGCCATCGGCGACAGGCCCGCTTCGTCGATCGATTGCAGCGGCGGGGGCGCGACGCCGAGCAGGCGGCAGGCCTCCTCGGTCACCGCGTTGGCGCTCGCGGGCTGATCGTCGGCGAGATTGTAGGCACCTGGCGGCGCATCCAGCGCGGCAACCACGCCGACCGCGATATCCTCCACATGAACCCGGCTGAAGACCTGACCGGGCAGATCGATGCGGTGCGCCTTGCCCTCGCGGATGCGATCGAACGGCGAGCGCCCCGGGCCGTAGATGCCCGGCAAGCGGAACACCCGCGCGCCAAGCGCCAGCCAGCGGGCATCCGCATAGGATCGCGCCGTCCGGCGCCCGGTTCCGGTGGGCGCGCTCTCGTCGACCCAGGCGCCGCCGGTGTCGCCATAGACACCGGTGGACGAGAGGTAGCCGAGCCAGCCTCCCCTCAGCCCGTCACCGTATCGCGACAGCACCGGATCGCCGTCGGCTCCGGGCGGGACGGACGACAGCACGTGGCTCGCTCGCGACAATGCCGCGCGGACGGCTTGGTCATCTTCAAACCCGATTCCGCCATCGCTGCCCGTTGCCTCCACGGTCCAGCCGTCGGGCAGTGCGGCCGCTATCGCCTTGGCCGTGTAGCCCAGCCCGAAAACGAATAGTCGGCTCACTTGTCGTCGAGATACCCGGCCGGCGGCGTCACAACCTGCGCGTCCGGCAAGTGGTCCTTCTTCCACTGCATCGCCATCCGCACGCGGGTCGCGCCCGATGGGTGGTCGTAGAACAGGAACTCCTCGAGCGACGACGGCTCGATCTTGCGATATTCGCTGAGCCGCATGGCGGTCATCGCGAAGCCGTCGGGTTGTTGCGCGGCGTCGAGCCCGAAGGCATCGGCCTCGCTCTCGGCGGTGCGGATCATCGTCTTGATCGCGGGAGTGGCGACCAGCATGTAGAGCGACAGGCAGATCGCGAGCACCGGCAGCGAGGCCGGATCGGCAAGCTCGCGCACGCCCCAGCGCTCGCCGTAGCGGGCGATAAGGCGCGGCGCGATCCGGCTCGTCAGGAAGAACCCCAGCCCGAATATCACGAGCATCCACAGCACGTTCCGCCACACGTGATTGAGGACGTAGTGTCCCATCTCGTGACCCATCACAGCGAGGATCTCTGGCTCGCTGGTGCGGTTGAGGAGATTGTCGTTCAGGCTGATGCGGATCGTCGGTCCGAGGCCCGAGACGTTGGCCGAGATGCGCTTGGTCTGCTTGGAGGCGTCGAACACGTAGATGTGCTCTGCGGGGATCGCGTACTTTGCCGCGACCGCTTCGATTTTCGTGCGCAGGGGTCCTCGCTCGAGCTCGGCATAGGTGTTGAACAGCGGCGCGATGTAGACCGGCGCGATCGCAGCGCCGAACAGCGCGAACAGCCCGACGAGGCCCGTTCCCCACAGCCACCACATGCGCGGCGCGCGGCGGATCACGGCATAGATCGCGATCATCGCGAGCGGCGCGATCACCAGCGATATGCCCAGAGCGATGGCTTGCTCGCTCGCCCATTCGCCGAAGGTCTGGCTCATCAACCCGTACTGCTTCTCGCGGAAGAAGGCGGTGTAGATCGTCCACGGCAGAGTGATGATCGTGCCGACCAGCGTATAAAGCAGCGCGGTCAGCCCGACGACGAGAAAGCGGCGCTTGAACCGCCGCTCCCCGAAATCGCGAAAGGCCGCGACGACGCGGAACTTCAGCAAGAGCCCATCGACCAGCACCGCGATCAGCGTGCTCCACAGCGTCAGCCAGTAGCCACCCTCGAAATAGGCGTCCGATTGCGCGCGGGCGGGTCCCTGCAGCGTGTCGAGATAGGCCCGCGTCGCGGTCTCGACGTCGAACCCCGGATTGGCGACCGTTGCCGCCAGAATGTCCAACACGCTCATGAATGTCCCCCTCTGCCGCGGGGTGTGCGTTGTGGACCGGCACGGTGTCAATTGCGCGCGTCCGCCTATCGACCGGCACCCCGAACGCGGCGACCAGCGTTGTCGCGATGGGTGGACGCGCCGCCCGCAGGTTATAAAGGACCGGGAATGGACATCGCCCGCACCCCATCGACCCCCGACGGCAACCCCGAGATGGCCGATGCGCCGCCGCCGCCGAAGGAGCCGCCGGTGATCCGGCGCGAGGACTACCAGCCCTTCCCCTGGCGCGTGCCGCAGACGCGGCTCGAATTCGCGCTGGGGATCGAACGGACCCGCGTCACCTGCACGCTCGCGATCGCCCCCAACCCCGACGCGGAGGCGAGCGACACGCTGCGCCTGGCGGGCGACGGCATAGGGCCGCAACTAGTCGAAGTGGACGGTACCAGCGCGAACGATTGGCACCTCGACGATGGCGACCTCGTCATCGGCCTGTCCCCCGGAGCGCACGAAGTGCGCATCGTCACCGAGATATCGCCCTCCGCCAATTCGCAGCTCATGGGGCTCTATGCCTCGAGCGGGATGCTTTGCACCCAGTGCGAGGCGGAAGGTTTTCGCCGCATCGCGTTCTTCCCCGACCGACCCGACGTACTCAGCACCTACACAGTGCGAATGGAGGGTCCGAAAGACCAGTTCCCGGTCCTGCTGTCGAACGGCAACCGCGTCGACGGCGGTCAAGGTGACGACGGGAACCATTGGGCCGAATGGCACGATCCCTGGCCCAAGCCGAGCTACCTCTTCGCGCTGGTCGCGGGCGACCTCGTGGCGCGCAAGGACAGCTTCACCACCATGAGCGGCCGCGAGGTCGAGTTGGCGATCTTCGTCCGCAGCGAGGACCTCGCGCGCACGGAACACGCGATGGAATCGCTCAAGAAGTCGATGAAGTGGGACGAGGTGGTGTTCGGCCGCGAATACGACCTCGACGTGTTCAACATCGTCGCCGTGGGCGATTTCAACATGGGGGCGATGGAGAACAAGGGTCTCAACGTCTTCAACACCAAGTACGTGCTGGCCGATCCCGAGACCGCCACCGACGGCGACTACGACGGGATCGAGGGCGTCATCGCCCACGAATACTTCCACAACTGGTCGGGCAACCGAGTGACCTGCCGCGACTGGTTCCAGCTTTCGCTCAAGGAGGGTTTCACCGTGCTGCGCGACCAGCTGTTCAGCCAGGACATGCAGGGTGAGGCGGTCAAGCGGATCGAGGACGTGCGCCTGCTTCGCAGCGTGCAGTTTCCCGAGGATTCGGGTCCGCTGGCGCACCCGATCCGGCCCGACAGCTTCCGCGAGATCTCGAACTTCTACACCTCGACGATCTACAACAAGGGCGCCGAAGTCATCCGCATGATGCGCACGATGGCGAATTGGGGAGCGGGCGAGGACCGGTTCCGCAAAGGCACCGACCTCTACTTCGATCGCCACGACGGAGAGGCGGCGACCTGCGAGGACTTCGTCACCGCGATCGAGGACGGCGCCGGGCTCGATCTCAAGCAGTTTCGCCGGTGGTATTCGCAGGCGGGCACCCCGAAGGTCGAGGTGGTGCTGGCGCACGAGGGCGATACCGCCACGCTGACCCTGCACCAGACCGTTCCAGCGACCCCGGGGCAGGACACCAAGGAGCCGATGCCGATCCCGCTGCGCCTCGCGCTGTTCGACCGCGAGACGGGCACGCATCGGGGCGAGGAGCTGTTCGTGCTCGAAGGTACGGAAAGCGAGATGTCGTTCTCCGGCTTCGCCCAGCCGCCGGTGCTCTCGATCAATCGCGGCTTCTCCGCGCCGGTTTCGATCGAGCGCGAGATGTCGGCAGAGGACCTCGTCTTTCTCGCCGCGCATGACGACGATCCCTTCGCCCGCTACGAAGCGATGCAGGAACTGATCGTCGGCCACCTCGTCGCGGCGGTCGGCGGCGGGCTGGCGGATGGCGAGCGGGATACCGCGCGCGATGCGATCGGTGGCGCGATGCTGGCGATCGTGGCCGATGCCGCGCTCGACGATGCCATGCGCGGCGAGCTGATGATGCTGCCGAGCCAGACCTACATCTCCGAACAGCTCCTGATCGCCGATCCGAGCCGCATCCATGCCGAGCGCGAGGCGCTGAAGGGCTGGCTCGGCAAGACGCTGGAAGGCGAGCTCGTCGCCCTGCATGGCCGTGCGAGCGGCGCGTCCGACGGGGTGGGCCAGGCCGCCCGGGGTGCGCGCAAGGTCAAGACCCAGGCGCTCGTCTATCTTGCTGCGGGCAACCCCGAGCGCGCCGCCACGATGGCCGCCGCGCAGTACGATGCCGCCACGACGATGACCGATCGGCAAGGCGCGCTGATGGTGCTATGCGGTCTCTCTGGGGTTGAGCGCACGAACAAGCTGATCGACTTCTATAATCGCTACCAGGGCAATGCGCTGGTGATCGACAAGTGGTTCAGCCTGCAGGCGAGTTCGCTCCACCCCCTGGCGATCGAGCACGTCAAGGCGCTCAGCCAGCACCCCGACTTCACGCTCAAGAACCCCAACCGCGTGCGCAGTCTGTACATGGCGTTCGCGGGCAATCCGCACGCGTTCCATGCGACGAACGGAGAGGGGTACCGGATCATCGCCGACCTGATCATCGCGCTCGACCCGATCAACGCACAGACGGCGGCGCGGTTCGTGCCCCCGCTCGGGCGCTGGCGGCGGGTCGAGGCTGGGCGTGCAGCGCTGATGCGTGCCGAGCTCGAACGGATCGCGGCGACGCCGGGGCTGTCGCGAGATACCTTCGAACAGGTCTTTCGCTCGCTTGGCTGAGTCCCTCACCGCCGAGGCACTGGCAGGCGTGCCGCACGGGTTCATGACCCGGCGCGGCGGGGTCTCGACGGGCGCCGTCGCCAGCCTCAACTGCGGTTTCGGTGCCGACGACGACCGCGTGGCGGTGATCGAGAACCGCCGCATCGCCGCCGAAGCGGTGCTGCCGGGCGCCACTCTCGTCGGGGTGCACCAGGTGCATTCGCCCGATGTCGTCACGGTGGAGGGGCCGTGGCCCGACGATGCGCGGCCCAAGGCGGACGCGCTCGTGACCGACCGGCCGGGCCTGCTCCTCGGCATCCTCACCGCGGACTGCGCTCCGGTGCTGCTGACCGACCGCGAGGCGAGCGTGATCGGCGCGGCTCACGCGGGCTGGCGCGGCGCGCACGGCGGAGTGATCGCCAATACCGTCGCCGCAATGGTCGCGCTGGGTGCCGAGCCCGCGCGCATTTCCGCCGCCGTCGGCCCCTGTATCGCACAGGCGAGCTACGAGGTGAGTGACGATTTCCGCAGCGCTTTCACTCCCGCCGACGATCGCTTTTTCGCCCAAGGCGCGCCCGAACACTGGCAGTTCGACCTACCCGGTTACGTCGCCAAGGCGCTCGCCGATTCGGGCGTAGGCAGGGTCGAGGTCCTCGGCCGCGACACCTATGCCGAGCCGGAGGTGTTCTATTCTTTCCGCCGCGCCACGCACCGGGGCGAGCCGACCTATGGCCGCCTGCTTTCGCTGATCGGCATGGAGCGCGCCCCGCGGCTCTGAATCGGGCGTCCGAAATCCGCCACAATGGCGGTTGGCAACATGGCAATTGGAGTCTATGCGCGCCGCAAACCGGCACCGCCGGGCGCCTTCGGGCACCCTGCGGCGAACCGCGGTAAACAGGGGCCGACGCTTCGTTTTTCGCATCCGCCGGTGGGCTTCAGAATAGGCTCCGCCCCGTCCGGGACGGCGCCAGAACAAGCGAAGGCAAGGTACGGCTGATGGCTGATACGACTGGCGACGCGATCCCGGGAACCGTTACGGCTCTCGATGACGGGGTCCGGCGGCGCGATTTCATCAATATCGCAGCGATCGGCGCGGCGGGTGTCGGCGGCGTGAGCGTGCTGCTTCCGCTGATCAGCCAGATGGCCCCCTCGGCCGACGTGCTTGCCGAAAGCAGCACCGAGGTCGACGTGTCGGCGATCCAGCCTGGCCAGGCGATCAAGGCGGTCTTCCGCAAGCAGCCGCTGTTCGTCCGCCGCCTGACCCCGGCCGAGATCGCGGCCGCGAACGCCACCCCGATCGGCGACCTGCGCGATCCGGCAACGCTGGAAGAGCGGACCAAGGAAGGCCACTCCGACATGCTCATCACGATGGGCGTGTGCACGCACCTCGGCTGCGTGCCGCTCGGTGCGGGCGAAGGCGAGGTCAAGGGCGAGTTCGGCGGGTACTTCTGCCCCTGCCACGGCTCGCACTACGACACCGCAGCGCGCATCCGCAAAGGCCCGGCCCCGAAGAACCTCGAGGTGCCGGAGTACGAATTCACCAGCGACACTGTCGTCAAGGTCGGCTGAGGCGAGAGAGAGCAACCATGAGCTTCCCCTGGGCCCAACAGTATCAACCGGTTAACCCGTTCATGCGGTGGATGGACGAGAAGCTGCCGCTTCCCCGTCTCGTCTACAACGCGATCGGTGGCGGCTATCCGGTTCCCCGCAACCTCAACTACATGTGGAATTTCGGGGTCCTCGCCGGGTTCTGCCTGGTGTTGCAGATCGTCACCGGCATCGTGCTCGCCATGCACTACGCCGCCAATGCGACGGTCGCCTTCGGCACGACCGAGCACATCATGCGCGATGTCAACTGGGGTTGGCTGATGCGCTATGCCCACGCCAACGGCGCGAGCATGTTCTTCGCGGTGATCTACCTGCACATTTTCCGCGGGTTCTTCTATTCGAGCTACAAGGCCCCGCGCGAGATGGTCTGGCTGCTCGGCGTGGTCATCTTCCTGCTGATGATGGCGACCGGCTTCATGGGCTACGTCCTGCCCTGGGGTCAGATGAGCTTCTGGGGTGCCAAGGTCATCACCGGGCTCTTCGGTGCGATCCCCGTCGTCGGCGAGCCGATCCAGATCTGGCTCCTCGGCGGCTACGCGCCCGACAACGCCGCGCTCAACCGCTTCTTCTCGCTCCACTACCTTCTGCCGTTCGTGATCGCGGGCGCGGTGATCCTGCACATCTGGGCGCTGCACCTGACGGGTTCGTCGAACCCCACGGGCGTCGAGGTCAAGAGCGAGAGCGACACGATTCCCTTCCACCCGTATTACACGGCGAAGGACGGCTTCGGACTTGGCGTGTTCCTGCTGATCTACTGCGCGCTGCTGTTCTTCGGCCCCAACCTGCTCGGCCACCCGGACAACTACATCGAGGCGAACCCGCTCTCGACCCCGGCGCACATCGTTCCCGAATGGTATTTCTGGCCGTTCTACGCGATCCTGCGCGCCTTCACGGTCGACCTGCACATCCCGTTCACCAGCATCGTCATCATCGAGGCGAAGCTGCTGGGCGTGCTGGCGATGTTCAGCGCGATCCTGATGTGGTTCTTCCTGCCCTGGCTCGACAAGGGCCCGGTTCGCAGCGGCCACTACCGCCCGCTGTTCCGCAAGTTCTTCTGGTTCGGCCTGATCCCGACGATGCTGGTGCTGTTCTACTGCGGCGGCGCGCCGGCTGAAGAGCCGTACGTGATGCTCAGCCAGATCGCGACCGCATACTACTTCCTCCATTTCCTCGTGGTGCTGCCGATCGTCTCGATGATCGAGCGCCCCGAACCGCTGCCGTTCTCGATTACCGAGGCGGTGCTGGGCGAGGACAAGGACGCGGTGCTGGGCGAAAACGCCACGCCGGTTGGCGTCTGAACGACAGGCTTTAGGGAAAGCGACACGACAATGATCCGTCTCATCGGTATCCTCACCGGCCTGTTCTTCGCGCTGATGGCGGTCTGGGGCTTCGGCACCGGCCTCGCCACCGTCATTTCCGACGGCCAGCTCAAGGAAGACACCGCCGAGCACGAATTCCACCTGCATCCCCGCAAGGCGGGCCTGCAGTCGGACGGCGCGTTCGGCACCTGGGACCTCGCGCAGCTCCAGCGCGGTTTCCAGGTCTACAAGGAAGTCTGCGCCGCCTGCCACGGCATGAAGTTCGTGGCGTTCCGCGATCTCGCCGCGCTCGGCTATTCCGAAGCCGAGGTGAAAGCGATCGCCGCTGGCTTCACCGTTCCCGGCATCGACGCCGCGACGGGTGAGCCGGGCACACGCCCGGGCCTGCCGACCGACTATTTCCCCTCACCCTACCCCAATGCGGTGGCGGCGGCGGCGGCGAACAACAACGCCATTCCGCCCGACCTGTCGCTGATCACCAAGGCGCGTCACGACGGATCGAACTACGTCTATTCGCTGCTGACCGGCTATCGCAACGTCGATACCTTCAGCATCGACGGCAAGAAGGTGAAGGAGGAATTTCCCGAATTCGCCACTCCGCCGAACACGCACTTCAATCCCTACTTCGCCAACCTCAACATCGCGATGGCTGCGCCGCTCGCCGCGGAGGGTCAGGTGACCTACGCCGCGGGACAGCCCAAGCCGACCGTCGACCAGATGGCCAAGGACGTCGCCGCGTTCCTGACCTGGACCGCCGAGCCCAAGAAGGTGAAGCGCACCCAGGTCGGTTGGCCGGTACTCGGGTTCCTCCTCTTCGCGACGATCCTGGCATGGTTCGCCAAGAACCAGGTCTGGGCCGCGATCAAGCCGAAGAAGACCAAGGCTTCCTGACGACAGGACCGGGGTCATGAGCCCCGACAACCTCAGGAATCTCGTACGCTCGGTGCCGGACTTCCCGGCACCGGGCGTTCTTTTTCGCGACATCACGACGCTGATCGCGCACGGCGAAGGCCTGCGCGCCGCGGTCGGTCATCTCGCCGAACGCGCGGCTGCCGGCGGCGCCCAGGCAATCGCCGGCATGGAAGCGCGCGGCTTCATCTTCGGCGCGGCGGTGGCGATCGAGCTCGGCGTCGGTTTCCTGCCGGTCCGCAAGCCGGGAAAGCTGCCCGTTCCCACGATCGGCGTCGATTATGCGCTCGAATACGGGACCGACCGGCTCGAGATCGATCCGACCGCGGTCTCTCCGGGCCTGAAGGTCGCGATCGTCGACGACCTCATCGCGACCGGCGGCACCGCTCTCGCCGCGGCGCAATTGCTGCGCACCGCGGGCGCGGCGGTGGACCAGGCGTTGTTCGTGATCGACCTGCCCGACCTCGGCGGCGCCGACCGCCTGCGCGGCGCGGGACTGTCGGTCGATGCGTTGATGCGTTTTCCCGGGCATTGAACGCCGGACTTCGGGCGATGGTCCGGGGAAATCTCTGGAGCGGGTAAGGGGAATCGAACCCCTCTAGCTAGCTTGGAAGGCTAGAGCATTACCACTATGCTATACCCGCTCGCGAGAGGGTGGCGCTTGCCACGGCGCGGCGCCCCCCGTCAATCCTGCGCGCGCGGCCTAGGCCAAATCATGCGAGTTCCAGCGCCCTGAGCACGGCGGCGCTGTCGTAATAGGGCCCCTCCGCGACGATTTTGTCGCTACCGCGCGCGAATTCGAAGCTCGCCGCCATGCGGATCCGGAACGCGCGCCCGGTCGCTTCGTGCACCGTAACGCCGACTTGCAGCGGGCCCGAGTGCGTGCCGGTGAGCCAGAATTCGACCAGCACGCTGTCGCTGTCAGGATCGGCGGCGATAGCGATGACCTCGTTCCCCTGATCGGGAAAGGGCGTGCGCGAAAGCTCGAAATAGCGGCGCACCGCGGCTTCGCCGTCGAACACCATGTCAGGACCGTACAGCTCATAACGCGGGTGCTCGAAGGTCGCGATCACGCCGTCCCAGTCGTGCACGATTTCGAGCGCCATATGCTCGCGGACGACGGCGACCCTGCGTTCGTGAAGGCTTCCGGTCATTTTCTCTCCTCTCCCGTTGATATTGCGGCGTATCGGGACGACAGTCGAGCCGTGCTCTCGCAAAAGGCCCGCTATTCCATCCGTGCGCTCCAGCACCTCGCCGACCGGTACGGTCAGGGGTTCGTGCCGCTGGGCGAGATCACCGCGGCGCAGAACATCCCGGCGAAGTTCCTGACCGTGATCCTGTCCGAATTCTCGCGAGAGGGGATCGTGATCACCCAGCGCGGCAAGGACGGCGGCTATGCTTTGGCGCTCGCGCCGGTCGATATCCGATATGGCGACATCGTGCGGCTGACGCGCGGCTCGCTGGCACTGGTGCCGTGCGCCAGTCGCTACGCGCACGAGAAGTGCAAGAACTGCCTCGCCGAAGACGAATGCCGCCTGCGTGCATTGATGCTGCAGGTGCGCGACGAGACCGCCGACGTGCTCGACCGGATCACCCTCGCGGACGCCATCGTGCCCGCGCCCGCGTACTCTCCCGACGCCTGAAAGTTCCCCTCCCGATTAAAGAATCGCTTTGCCGCGCAGGCGAATGACTTGGTCGCAAATCGATTGTCTACTTGATTAGTAGACATATCACGACGCGCGATTCTCAGGAGACCCCATGCGCACCACATTCCGATTCGCTTCAATCCTGCTTGCCTCTTCGGCCCTCTTCCCGGTGGCTGCGGCAGCCAATGATGGGGAAGCCGACGAACAGGCCCAGCCGCAGCCGGTCGAGGCGCAAGACGAGGCCGAGCCTTCGCGCGGCGATGTGATCATTGTCACCGCGCGGCGCCGGCAGGAAACCGCGCAAGAGGTGCCGCTGGCCATCTCGGTCATCCGCGGCGACAGCATCGAGGCGACCGGCAACTTCAACGTCGTGAAGCTCCAGCAGCTCGCCCCGACGCTGCAGGTCTACACCTCCAACCCGCGCAACACCTCGGTCAACATCCGCGGCCTCGGCGTACCGTTCGGCCTGACCAGCGACGGGTTCGAGCAGGGGGTGGGTATCTATGTCGACGACGTCTACAACAGCCGCGTTGCGGCGGCGACGTTCGACTTCCTCGACGTGGAGCAGGTCGAAGTGCTGCGCGGCCCGCAGGGGACGCTGTACGGCAAGAACACCACTGCCGGCGCGATCAACGTGACGACCAACCAACCGACCTTCGACTTCGAGGGTCGCGCCGAGCTGACCGTCGGCAACCTTGGCCTCAAGCAGGGCAAGGCGGCGGTCTCGGGCCCGATTTCGGATACCCTTGCAGCGCGCATCGCGGTCGCGGCGACCAGCCGCCGGGGCGTGTACTACAACGTCACCAGCGACCGTTACATCAACGAACAGGACAACCTGGGGCTGCGCGGCCAGTTGCTGTGGCAACCAAGCAGCGACCTCAGCGTGACCCTGTCGGGCGACTACAGCGAACAGGACCCCGAAGGCGTCGGCACCGTGTTCGTGCGCACCGGACTGACCCAGCGCGCACTCAATCGCCAGTACGACGCGCTCGTCGCGGCAGTGAACGCGGCCAACCCGGGGCGCAATTACGCGGTGCCGAGCCGCAATCCGTACGACCGATTGGCCGACGTCGATGCCAGCCTCAACGCAGGGAACAAGATCGGCGGCGCCTCCCTCCGCGCGAAGTGGAACGTCGGTCCCGGCACCCTCACTTCGATCAGTGCCTGGCGCTTCTGGGACTGGAAGCCAGAGAACGACCGCGACTTCACCGGCCTGTCGATCGTGGCGAGGTCGCAGAATCCGTCGCAGCAGGACCAGTACAGCCAGGAATTCCGCTACAACTACGAAGGCAACCGGTTCGATGCCGTGCTCGGCCTGTTCGGCTTCAAGCAGCGGATCGATACGCAAGGCACCGAGCAGCAGGGTGCGGACGCCAGCCGCTGGAGCCTGACCGGCGCGCAGGCGAACGACCCCAGCATCCTCAACGGGCTGACCGCGACCAACACCCAGTACCTGAAATCGACCAGTGCCGCGCTGTTCGGGCAGGTCAGCTGGAAGGTCACCGACGCGCTGACGATCCAGCCGGGCGCGCGGATCAACTACGACAAGAAGGACGGGTTCTATAACCGCGTGGTGACCAACGGCGCGGGACAGACAATCTCGTGCTCTCCCACCCCGCCCGCAGGATCGACTCTCGCGGCGCAGTGCGGCGTCTACCAGCCGCAGACGACCTCGCCCTCGGTCAGCGATTGGAACTTCAGTTACGACCTCAACATCAACTACAAGGTTGCACCCGACGTGCTGGCCTATGCGACCTATGCCAAGAGCTTCAAGACGGTCGGCATCAACCAGAACGGCCTACCGCTCGATACAAACAACCAGCCGGTGCTCAGCGCCAGCACGGTGCTGCCCGAATCGGTCAACCATTACGAGATCGGCCTGAAGACGCAGTTCCTGAACCGCCTCGCGACCTTCAACGTGACGGCGTACCGGACCGACATCGATAACTTCCAGGCGACCGTGAACGGCGGCCAGTTCGGCACCGTGCGCGGCTATCTCGCCAATGCCGAGAAAGTCCGCTCGCAGGGCATCGAGGCGGACTTGAAGATCCGCACCAGCGACCGCTTCACCGCCTACGCCAACGCCGCCTACACCGATGCGAAGTACGAAAAATTCACCAGCGCGCCCTGCCCGCCCGAGCTCTCGGGTGGCACCTTCGTGCCCGTCGGCGGCACCCCCGGTCCCGCCGGGGTGCCCGGATCGTTGAGCCCGCGTTCGTGCGACATCTCGGGCCAGGGCCTGCCCGGTGTATCGAAGTGGGCGTTCTCCTACGGCGCGGAGGCCAACGCCCCGGTCACGCTGCTCGCGAAAGACGGCCAGCTCTATTTCGGGGTCGACGGCAACTACCGCTCGAAGTGGCAGTCGAACGCCTCGCCCTCGATCTATACCGTGGTCGACGGTTACGCGCTGACCAACCTGCGCGCGGGCTTCCGGACCGACGGGCTCGACCTGTTCGCCTGGGTCCGCAACGCGTTCGACGTCGATTACATCGAACTGCTGCAGGTGGCACCGGGCAACGTCGGCCTGATCGCCGGACAGCCGGGCGACGTGCGCACCTGGGGCTTTACCGTGAAGGGGTCATTCTAGGCGACCGCCATGTTGTCGATCAGCCGCGTCCCGCCGATCCGCGCTGCGACCAGCAGCCGGGCCGGTGCCTCGCCCAGCGCAGTGAGCGGGGCGAGCGACGCGGCGTCGGCCAGCGAAACGTAGTCGATCGAATCGAACCCTGCCTGCAGCAGGTGTGCCTCGACCGCCGCTAGCGTCGGGGCCACCGCGCTGCCCGCGAGGAGCGCCGCGATCGCCTCGCGCATCGCCTGTGGGATCGCCGCGGCTTGCGCGCGCGCTTCGGGTGAGAGGTACTGGTTGCGGCTCGACAGCGCGAGCCCGTCGCCCTCGCGCACGGTCGGCACGCCCACTATCGCGTCGACGTACGGCGCGGTGAGGTCGAAGTCGCGCGCCATCCGGCGGATCACGGCGAGCTGCTGCCAGTCCTTTTCGCCGAACAGCGCCACATCGGGCGTGACCTGGTTGAACAGCTTGCACACGACCGTCGCCACCCCGTCGAAATGACCCGGCCGCGCCGCGCCGCACAGCCCCTCGCTGACGCCGGTGACCGAGATGTTGCTGGCGAAGCCCGCCGGATACATCGCCTCGACCGTCGGCGCCCACAGCAGCTCGACGCCTTCGGCTTCGAGCAGCGCGCTGTCGGCTGCCAAGCGGCGCGGATATGCGTCCAGATCCTCGTTCGGCCCGAACTGCTTGGGATTCACGAAAATCGACACCGCTACCACATCGGCGTGCTTCCGCGCCTCGCGCACCAGCGTCAGGTGCCCTTCGTGGAGCGCGCCCATCGTCGGTACCAGCGCCAGCCGCTTGCCGCCCGCCTTCAGGCCCGCGACGGCGCTTCTCAACACTTCCAGCGTCGTCACGGTTTGCATGGGGGCAAGTCACTCCGCTATTCCTGGGTTCGTTCAACGCCCCTAGCGGGCAGATTTCGGGAATGCACGCGTGTCCAAGCCGGCTCACAGGATCGTCTTCGCCAACGAGAAGGGCGGCACCGGCAAGTCGACCACCGCGGTCCACGTCGCGGTCGCGCTGGCCTATCGCGGAGCGAAGGTCGCGGCGATCGACCTCGATCACCGCCAGCGCACGCTCTATCGCTACCTCGAGAACCGCGCCGAAACCGCCGCGCGCCGCGACATCGACCTGCCGACCGCGCGGTTCGAGGTGTTCGAGGGCGGAAGCCCCGATGAACTCGAGGCGATGGCCACCTCGCTGTCCGAAGGATGCGACTTCATCGTGTTCGACACGCCCGGCCGCGACGACCCTCTCGCCCGCCACGCCGCGACAGAGGCGGACACGCTGGTCACCCCGCTCAACGACAGCTTCGTCGATTTCGACCTCATCGGGCAGGTCGATGCCGAGACCTTCAAGGTCCGCAAGCTTTCGTTCTATGCCGAGTTG
Organism: Tsuneonella sp. HG094; assembly: GCF_053819285.1. Lineage (NCBI taxonomy): Bacteria > Pseudomonadati > Pseudomonadota > Alphaproteobacteria > Sphingomonadales > Erythrobacteraceae > Tsuneonella > Tsuneonella sp. HG094. The sequence continues at coordinate 59,522 of NZ_JBSORA010000001.1, read as the reverse complement.
ATCTGGGAGGCGCGGATCAAGCGCAGCCGCAGCCAGCTCGAACAGAATCGCCGCGAAATGGACTGGGTCGTCGTGCGCAACCGCACCGGTCACGTCGAGGCGCGCAACATGGTCCGCATCGAGCAGGCGCTGAAGGAACTGTCGAAGCGCGTGGGTTTCCGCGTCGCGAGCGGCCTCAGCGAACGCGTGATCTACCGCGAGCTGTTCCCCAGCGGGCTGACCCTGCTCGACAAGGGTCACCTGGGCGAACTGGGCACGAGCCATCTCGTCGCGCGACAGGAATTGCGCGCGCTCGTCGCCGCGCTCAACCTGCCCAATCCGGCCACACGTGCGGCGGAACTGGCGCTCGCCTGATATAGCCGCTAGCGACCAGGCGATGGTCAAGGTCCTCATCGTCGCTGCACTCGTCTCGCTGCTGGTGCGCGTCACGGTCGGAAAATGGCCGTGGGAGTATCTTTCGGCGAAACCGACCCGCGGACAGGCCGTTCTCAAGGCACGCAAGCTGCTCGGCGTGCGTCACGAGGCGACGCAAGGCGAAATCCTCGAGGCGCACCGGCGGCTGATCGCCATGGTCCATCCCGATCGGGGCGGTTCGAATGAGCAGGTGCACGAGGCGAATGCCGCGCGCGATCTCCTCCTCGCCGAACTGCCCGACCACACACGTTGAGGAGCTACCCCTTGAGCCATACCTTCCACCCGACGACCCTGCGCGAATACGACATCCGCGGAATCATCGGCGAAACGCTGGGTGCCGAAGATGCGCGCGCGATCGGCCGCGGCTTCGCGACGATGCTGCGCGAAGCGGGCGGCAAGACGGTGGCGGTGGGTTACGACGGCCGGGTCAGCTCGCCGATGCTCGAGCACGCGCTGATCGAGGGGCTCAATTCCAGCGGCTGCGACGTGGTGCGGGTCGGCATGGGGCCGACGCCGATGCTCTATTACGCCGAAGCCTCAGCCGAAGATGTGGACGGCGGCATTCAGATAACTGGCAGCCACAATCCCTCCAATTACAATGGCTTCAAGATGGTATTTCTTGGCCGGCCGTTCTTCGGGGAAGACATCCTCGAGATCGGTCGCCGCGCCGAAGCCGGGGAATGGGCCGACGGGCAGGGCGATGTCGTGACGCGCGAGGTCCTCGATGATTACATCGAGCGGCTGCTCGGCGGGCTCGACGGGATCGACCACGATACGCTGGCCGGTCTTCGAATCGGTTGGGACGCGGGCAACGGCGCCGCCGGCCCTGCGCTCGAGGCGCTGGCCGCCCGGCTCCCCGGGGAGCACCATCTTCTCTACACCGAAGTCGACGGGAATTTTCCCAACCATCATCCTGATCCTACTGTCCCCGAAAACCTCGAAGACTTGCAGCGACTTGTCGCGGACAAGAACCTCGACTTCGGAGTGGCTTTCGACGGCGACGGCGACCGGATCGGCGCGATCGACGGCGAAGGCCGGGTCATCTGGGGGGATCAGTTACTCATGATCTACGCCGAGGACCTATTGGGGAGACTACCTAACGCGACAGTCATCGCCGACGTGAAGGCCAGCCGCGCGCTGTTCGAACGGGTCGCGGAGCTCGGCGGCAAGCCGCTCATGTGGAAGACCGGCCACAGCCTGATTAAGTCCAAAATGAAGGAGATTAACTCTCCGCTGGCGGGCGAGATGAGCGGCCACGTGTTCTTCGCCGACACCTACTATGGCTACGACGACGCGCTCTACGCCGCGATCCGCCTGATCGCCGCCTCCGCGCGGCTGGGCAAGACAGTGACTGAACTGCGCGCCGCGATGCCGAACATGATCAACACACCCGAATTGCGCTTCCAGGTCGACGAGAGCCGCAAGTTCGCCGCGATCGAGGAGGTCAAGGCGCGGCTCGCGAACAGCGATTTGCAGGTGGACGGGACCGACGGCGTCCGGGTCACGACGCCCGACGGCTGGTGGCTGCTGCGCGCCTCGAACACGCAGGACGTGCTCGTCGCCCGCGCCGAAAGCGAAAGCCAGGAGGGCCTCGACCGCCTCGTCGCCCAGATCGACGGACAGCTCGAAGCCTCGGGCCTCGAGCGCGGGGCGCAAGCCGGGCACTGATACGAGAAGGGCCCGCCGAGGCGGGCCCTTCAATGGTGTGCAGACCGGTCAGAGATCGGTTGGCGTGGTCCGGTCAGAGATGCGGTCGCTTTTGGCTACACGCAGGTTGTTCTGCACGTGGCCGACGCCGGATACATCATCGACGATGTCCTCGGCCCGCCGCTTCGCGCCGCGATTGTCGACCGTTCCGTCGAGGGTGACCTCGCCGCCGTTGACGGTGACCTGCACGTTGCGGGCATCGACCTGCCAGTCCTGAGTCAAGCGGTCGCAGACGTCCTCGAGGATGCGTTCGTCGGAACGTGTGTAACCCGACGGGCCGGACCCGCGGTGATCCTGCTGGCGGCGGCGTGCCGCATCCTCGTCCCCGAACCAACTGGCGATCTCGTCGCCCGCCCGGTCGAAGAAACCGCGCTCGCGATCATGGTCGCTTCCCGCTCGGCTGCGATCGTAGTCGGCGCGCTGGAAGCTCTGGCGATCATAGGATCTGGCGGTGTCCCGCGACAGGTCGGTTCGACCGCGGTCTTGGGTATCGTAGTATCCCAGTCCGCTGTCATATCGCTCGTCGAAAGTGCGGCTGCCGTACGACGGTGTCGCGCCGCTGCGCGACCGCGCCGCGCCGCGATCGCGGCTATCGTAGCCGTCGCGAGCGGGTGCCTGCCACGTCACTTCCTCATAGTAGAACCCGGCGGGGCGACGGCGGCTGTCGCCCATCTGCGCGCCGCTGCGACCGTCGCTCGACCACTGGTCGTGCTCGTAGCTGCTGCCGTCGTCGAACTGTTCTGCTTGCCGGGGGACATACGAATCGGCTCCCTGATTGCGCGATGCAAACTCCGATTGCGAACGATTGGCGTCGTAGCGCCGGTTCCGGTCGGCCATGTCTGGTCTCCTGCTGACTGCCTTGGGCTTTGGCGGATCGCGAGCGGGGCAGCGCCGGTGGTGCGGTTCGCCATGTCTACGCGAGGGAAACGGGCCATCCGCGCAATGCGTTTCCCGTCCCGTCGCAAGCGGGTGGTGTTTCGGCGAATTCAGACCGCTGGAAATCAACGATAATCAGTTTCCCTAACAAGGCTGGGCGCGCAGCCCGCGAAACGCTGGAGCTTTGTCGCTCCCCGTGCTTTGGATGAGGTATGGCGGATGCGCCCCCTTCAATCGTGGATAGCGGGGTGCCGCCGGAGATCGCGAACTGGTTTGCTGGGCGCGGCTGGCGGGTGCGACGGCATCAGGTCGAGATGTTGGCCGCGAGCGATGCCGGGCGGCACGCGCTGCTCGTCGCGGACACCGGCGCGGGCAAGACGCTCGCAGGGTTTCTGCCCACGTTGGCCGAATTCACCCCGTCCCGACTTGCGGGGCGTGAGGCGCCCGAGGGTCTGCACACGCTTTACGTCAGTCCGCTGAAGGCGCTGGCGCACGATGTTCAGCGCAACCTCGTCACTCCGATCGAGGAGATGGGCCTGCCGATCCGGGTCGAGACCCGCAGCGGAGACACGCCGAGCGACCGCAAGAAACGCCAGCGGACGAAGCCGCCGCACGTCCTGCTGACCACCCCCGAATCGCTGTCTCTGCTCCTTAGCTACCCCGACAGTTTCGCGCTGTTTGCCGGTCTCAAGCGCGTCGTCATCGACGAGGTACACGCCTTCGCCACCGGCAAGCGCGGGGACCTCCTCGCGCTGGCATTGAGCCGCCTCCAGGCGATGGCGCCCGAAATGGAGCGGGCCGCCCTGTCGGCGACGCTAGCCAATCCCGAGGGTTTTCGCGAGTGGCTCGCACCGTGGGGTGAGATCGACCAGGTCGAGCTGGTCGAGGGCGAACCCGGTGCGCCGGCCGAGGTCGAAATCCTGCTGCCGGTCGAGGAACGCGTGCCGTGGGGCGGCCACGCCGCGACATGGGCGATCCCGCAGCTCTACGAAGAGATAAAGCGCAATCGCACCACGCTGATCTTCACCAACACGCGGTTTCTTGCCGAGTACGTTTTCCAGAACCTGTGGAACGTGAATGACGATACCCTGCCGATCGGGGTGCATCACGGCTCGCTGTCGAAGGAAGCGCGGCGCAAGGTCGAAGGCGCGATGGCGCGCGGCGAGCTGCGCGCGCTCGTCGCCACCGCCAGCCTCGACCTCGGCATCGACTGGGGCGATATCGACCTCGTGGTGCAGATGGGTGCACCCAAGGGTTCCTCGCGCCTGCTCCAGCGGATCGGCCGCGCCAATCACCGGCTCGACTGCCCGAGCCGCGCAATCCTCGTGCCGGGCAACCGGTTCGAATTCCTCGAGGCGACGGCCGCGAAGGACGCGGTCGACCAGGGCCAGCGCGACGGCGAGGACTTCCGCCCCGGCGGACTGGACGTGCTCGCCCAGCACGTCATGGCCTGCGCCTGTGCGGCACCGTTCGACGAGGCTGCGCTGCTCGCGGAAGTGCGCTCCTCGCTTGCCTATGCGTGGTTGACCCCGGCCGATTGGGACCGGGTGCTGACCTTCGTCGCGACCGGCGGATATGCGCTGAAGGCGTACGACAAGTTCCGGCGGATCGTGAAGGATGCTGGCGGCACCTGGCGCCTGACCCACCCCGAGCACGCCGCGCGGCATCGCCTGAATGCCGGGATCATCGTCGATTCCGAAATGCTTGACGTGCGGTTCAGGAACGGCCGGTCGCTCGGCAAGGTCGAGGAGCGGTTTGCCGCGTCGCTCAGCCCCGGCGACACGTTCCAGTTTGCCGGCATCAACCTCGAGGTCGAACGGATCAAGGACATGGAACTGACCGTCCGCGCGTCGAGCAAGGCGGCGATGATCCCGAGCTATGGTGGGCAGCGTCTGCCGCTCACCACCCACCTCGCCACCCGCGTGCGCGAGATGCTGGTGGACCGGGCGAGCTGGGCGCGCTTTCCCGACGATGTGCGCGAATGGCTGGAGGTGCAGGACTGGCGCTCGGCGATGCCGGGGCCGGACACGCTGCTGGTCGAGAGCTTCCCGCACGCGCAGAAGCAATACACCGTCTACTACACCTTCATCGGCTGGAACGCGAACCAGTCGCTCGGGATGCTGATCACCAAACGTATGGAGGAGCGCGGCCTTTCGCCGCTCGGTTTCAATGCCAACGATTACTGCCTCGCGGTGTGGAGCCTCAAGCCGGTGGCCGATCCTGCGCCGCTGTTGTCGCCAGACATCCTGCAGGACGAATTCATCGAGTGGGTCCAGAACTCCCACCTTTTGCGGCGCGCCTTCCGCGAAGTGGCGGTGATCGGTGGCCTTGTCGAACGACAGCACCCTGGCAAGCGCAAGACCGGCAAACAGGTCACGTTCTCGACCGACCTCATCTACGATGTACTGCGCAAATACGAGCCCGATCACGTGCTGCTCGAGGCTGCGTGGGCCGATGCGCGCACGCGGATGACCGACATCGGCAGGCTCGGCGACCTGCTCGACCGGGCCGCTGGGGAGCTTGTGCACGTGGAGCTTGACCGGGTCAGCCCGCTCGCGGTTCCGGTGATGACGCTGATCGGCCGCGAGGCGATGCCGCAGGGCTCGGTCGACGATGAGCTGCTGCTCGAGGCGGAAACACTCGCCAGCGCCGCGATGCGGATCGACGAATCCGTCAAGGTCGAGGGAGACTAGTCGCTCAAGGTCCGAAAGCGCTCGTTGCCGACAAAGCCGAACTTGGTGACCCCGCTCGCCTTGATCGTGCGCAGCGTGCGCGCGGCTGCATCGTAGCTTGCCGCGGGCTCGGGCGCGAACTGGAGCTCGGGTTCGACGGGAAGCTCCCGGGTCGCGGCGAGGGCCGCAATGAGCTGGTCTTCGCTGACCAGGTGTCCGTTCCACAGCGTCCGATCCATCTGATCGAGCACGAGGCGATTGCGCAGCGGCTCGAGCGGCGGAACCACGCATTCGTCACCGCAGGTGGCCACTTCGATCTCAAGCGAATGGGTCGCAGCCGGGATCGTGATGACCAGCATCACCAGAAGGACCAGCATTACGTCGATGAGGGGGTGGTGTTGATGTCGCCAAAGGGGCGCTGGACCTGCGACTGGGTTGCGGCAAAGGCCATGGCAGATACCTCGATCATTCGTGGATGAGGCATTGTTATATAGAGGGACCGAGCCGACTAGGCCTGCTGGTTCAGGCGGTGTCTTCCGCAGACGGGTAAGGCGCAGGTTGCAGAATTCGCGCCATGCCCTGCGATTTGCGCGCCACCGGCTCGAACCCGAACTGGGCGTAGAGGCGACTGGCCTCGCCGTCGGCGATCAGGCTGACATAGGCGGGGGCCGCGATCCGGTGAGACAAGGCGTCAAGCAAGGCTTCGACGATGGCCTTGCCGATACCCTTGGCCTGGTACGCAGGATCGACGGCGATATCGGTAACCTGGAAGAACAGACCGCCATCGCCGATCACCCGGCCCATGCCGATCGCCGCACCTTCGAACCGTACGACGGCGGCGGTAAAAGTGCCGGGCAAGCCAGCGCGCGCGGCCGCCTCGGTGAAAGGGGTCAGGCCGGAAACCGCCCGGAGCCGCATATAATCGGCAATCGATGGCGTTTCGCGGCGCAACTCGAAAAGAGGAGGCACGAATGTCACGAAAGCTCCATTCCTGGCTCCGCTATACAGCCACAACGAAAAAGGGGCGGATCGCTCCGCCCCTTGTCCGTGTTGCCTATTGCAAGAACCGGATCAGCCGGCCTTGCCGAACTGGCGGTACTTCTCGTTGCCGACGAAACCGAACTTGGTCACGCCCGACCCCTTGATCACGTTGAGCACCCGGATCGAGAGATCGTAGCTGGCCTGCTGGTCAGGCTCGAACTGCAGTTCCGGCTCCGGGTTGATCGCCTTCGTCGCCTCGAGATTGCGAACGAGTTCGCCATCGTTGATCGGCGTGCCGTTCCACAGGATCAGGTTATCCGCGCTCAGAACGATCTTGTTCTTGATCGGATCGATCATGTCCGGCGGGGGCGGCGTGTTGTTCGGGACCGGCAGGTCGATGTCGACCGAGTGCGTGGCCACCGGGATGGTGATGATGAACATGATCAGGAGCACGAGCATGACGTCGATCAACGGCGTCGTGTTCATCTCCATCATCGGCGAGCCATCGTCCTTGCCGCCTGACATTGCCATGGTGGGTTACTCCTGGATTCGTTTCTGTCTCGAACCGGCGGCCAATCAGCCGTTCGGGTCGACCGGGTTCGAGATGAAGCCGACGGTCGGGTAGCCCGCCGCCTGCACGTTGTAGATGGTGCCCGCAATGCAGCGCCACGGGGCATTCACGTCACCGCGGATGTGGACCTGCGGAATGTCTTCCGGGTTTTCCATCAGGGCTTCGGGACCGCCGGCGGCCTGGACGATCGCGTCGAGACGTTCGAACGCCTGGTCGTACAGTTCCTGCGAATCGACCGGCGTGGTGTTGTTGAAGTACACCCGGCACTCGCCGTTGCGCGATGCTCCGGCAAAGCCCGGATCGCCCGCGCTCAGTCCGGCATCGTCGCTTGTGCTGACCGTCAGGAGCAGGTTTTCGACCTTATCCTTCGATTCGATCGACGGCATTACGGGGAGCTTGAGCTTCTCGATCGTCTGGATCGCAACCGGCACCGCGATGAGGAAGATGATCAGAAGCACCAGCATAACGTCGACGAGCGGCGTTGTGTTGATGTCCGACATCGGCCTTTCGGTGCCGCCTCCGCCTGATGAAATCGCCATGTGGCTTCCTGTCCTATCTCAATTCTTTGTCGCGAAATGGGCGAAGGGACTGGGTGCCCCTTCGCCCGTAACGCTTACGGACGCGGGGCGGTCGTGGTCGCCGGCTTGGCCGGAGCCGTTGCCGCAGCCTTGGCAGCCTGCTGCGTCGAGGTGGCGGTCAGCACGGCGGGCTTGATCGCACCCTTCGAGTTGATGTTCGCCAGCACGTCGGTCGAGAAGCCCGAGAGCAGCTCGGCGATGCGCTTGTTGCGGCTCTGGAGCCAGTTGTAGGCAAGCACCGCGGGCACCGCGACGAGCAGACCGATCGCGGTCATGATCAGCGCTTCACCGACCGGACCCGCGACCTTGTCAATCGAGGCCGAACCGGCGAGACCGATGTTGATCAGCGCGCGGTAGATACCGATAACCGTACCGAGCAGACCGACGAACGGCGCGGTCGCACCGACGGTCGCGAGGAACGGAAGGCCGCCCGCGAGCTTCGCGTTGATCGAGGCTTCCGAGCGAGCGAGCGAGCCGTGCAGCCAGTCGTGCGCTTCGAGGCTGTCGGTCATCTTGGCGTGGGCTTCCTCTGCGGTCAGGCCGTCGTCGACGAGCTGGCGCCAGGCGCTGTTCTTGTCGAGCTTGCCGGCGCCTTCGCGCAGGGTCGAAGCGCGCCAGAAGTTCGAGCGCACCGCCTTGTACTGGTTGAAGATTTTCTGCTGCTCGAGCCACTTGGTGATCAGGATGTAGAACGACCCGACCGACATGATGACGAGAGTGCCGAAAATCGACCAGGCGATCACGCCGCCCTGGTTCATGGCTTCCCAGAAGCCGAACTGGTTCTTCACCGGAGCGTCGGCTGCCGCAGCTGCCAGGAGTTCGATGTACATGGGTGGAAGTCCTCTCAGAAAATACGGATGAAACGGATAAAAAGCGGGATTACTTCGGAATTTCCCAACGCACCGAGCTTGACCAGCTGCCCGACGTCGGCTGTCCTTCGCCGTTGGTCGCTGGGTTGAAGCGAGCCCGTCGCTGAATCAGCGAGCAGGTGGTGCTGTCGAGGTCCGGATGTCCGCTCGAGCCGGTGATGTTGCAGCTCGTCACGCGGCCATCGGCGCCCACTTGCACCGAGAAACGGGTGACGCCTTCGCGCTCTTCGCGCAGCGCCCGGCTGGGATAATCGTTCGCGTTCGCCCAGCTACCCGGGTTGCCGCGCGGAGTCGGCGACTTGGGTTGCACCCGCGGCGGAGGGGGCGGCGGCGGGGCGACCGGGGCCGGCGGCGGCACGCGCAGCGCGGGCGGCGCGGGCGGCGGGATCGTCGGCTGGGTCTGGATCGGGGGCGGAGCCGGCGCGATGTTGATCGGCGGCGGCGGCGCGACCGGCGGCGGGGGAGCCACGTCCGGCACTTCTTCCGGTGGCGGCGGCTCTTCCTCGGGCGGCGGCGGTTCCTCGATATCGACCGTCGTCACGCGCTCGACCGCCTTCTTGATCGCCGAATAGGCGAGGCCGGTAACGAGGGCATAGCCGACGACGACGTGAACCAGCGCAACGATGATGATCGCAACAATGCGATTACCGCTCATCTGTTGGTCAGCGTAAGCCATTCAGTCGCATCACTCCATCGTCCATGCCGGGCGGTTGAGCCCGGCCAAAACAAACATCGGACGCACGCGGATTACCCGTCGCGCCCCGACGCATACAGTGCTGTCCACCCTGTCGGCCCATCGAACTACGACGGCCGTGAGGCCCGCCGGATCCCCGATGACCCGGCTGGGGGCCTGTCCGGAGTTTATCGTTCTTAACTCCCCGAACCGGCGGACGCTTAACCGCGAAGCAAACCCGGTGCAAACGCTTTTGGCGTTAAGGCCGGATTCACGCCTTGGGCGCTGAACGAGGGAGATGCGAAACGGTTTCCAAGCATCGTCAACGGGACTAGGCGTCCGGCCCATGTCCGACACCCACCGTTTCCCCCGCATCGTATTCGCCGCAGCCTGCGCTCTCGGTGTGGCGGCTGCCCCTCCGCCCGCGCCGTCCGCACCGCCTCCGACATACGCGGATCTCGCCGGCCTCGCCGACTCCGCAAACCTGGTCGTGCACGCGAAGGTAAAGAACGCGATCATTGTGCCGCCCGAGCGGGCGACGTCCGTCGCTGCGGGATATGCACGCCTGTACGTCGAGGCGCAGACCGTTGCTCTGATCGCAGGCAACGTACCGGTCGGCGAATCGCTCAAGTATCTCGTCGACGTGCCGCTCGACGCGAAGGGCAAGCCGCCCAAGCTGAAGAAGCGGGAAGTCCTGCTGTTCGCCAGGCCCGTTCCCGGCCGACCGACAGAGTTGCAACTGGTCGGTACCGATGCCCAATTGGCGTGGGACGCGGCTCTCGAGGCTCGCTTGCGCCCGATTCTCGGCGAACTCGCCGCGCGCGACGCCGCGCCCGTGATCACCGGGGTGCGCGATGCGCTGTCGGTGCCCGGCTCCCTTGCCGGCGAATCGGAGACCCAGGTGTTCCTCGCCACGCGTTCGGGCGATCCGGTCTCGCTGACCGTGGTGCGGCGTCCTGGCATGGCGCCCACATGGGGGGTCTCGTACTCCGAGATCGTCGACCAGGCAGCCCGGCCGCCTGCGGCCGAAACGCTTGCCTGGTATCGCCTTGCCTGCTTCCTGCCGCCGCAGCTTCCGGCTTCGGCCAACCTGGCGCAGGACGGTGCCTCGCGCGCCCGCGCTGCCGAGGACTATCGCCTGGTGATCCAGCAGCTCGGCCCGTGCCCGCGCACGCTAGGCACCCGGACGCTCGCGCAGCGATAGTTTCTCTTTGTTGGCCGCCCCGCGCCGCAGTCGTTAGGGACCGGCGAGCGACAGGGAGTATCTAACGTCATGGCCGAACCGCTGCGCATCGCGCTCGCCGGGGTGGGCACCGTAGGCGCGGGCGTGATCCGTCTGCTTTCAGAGAATGCCGCGCTCGTGCGCGCCCGCGCGGGCCGCGAGATTCGCGTCGTCGCGGTGAGCGCGCGCGACCGGGCCAAGAACCGGGGCGTCGATCTCGCTCCGTTCGCATGGTGCGACGACATGACCGAGATGGCTGCGCGCGACGATGTCGACGCGGTGGTCGAACTGGTAGGGGGCGCGGACGGTCCCGCTCTCACGCTCGCGCGCAACACGATCCGCAGCGGCAAGGGGCTGGTCACCGCCAACAAGGCCATGATCGCGCATCACGGGCTTGCGCTCGCCGAAGCGGCCGAAGCGGCCAGGGTCCCGCTCAAGTTCGAAGCCGCGGTCGCCGGCGGCATCCCGGTGATCAAGGCGCTGCGCGAAGGCGCGGCGGCCAACGCGATCGACCGGGTGCAGGGCATCCTCAACGGCACCTGCAACTTCATTCTCTCGACCATGGAAGACACCGGCGCCGATTTCGCCGACGTGCTCGGGCAGGCACAAGCCAAGGGCTATGCCGAGGCCGACCCGACGCTCGACGTCGAGGGGATCGACGCGGGCCACAAGCTCGCCATCCTCGCCGCGCTGGCGTTCGGCGCGCGGCTCGACCTCGATCACGTGAGCTGCGAAGGCATCACTCGGGTGCGCGCTGCAGACATCGCGCGGGCGCGCGACCTCGGCTTCGTCATCCGCCTGATCGGCGAGGCCGACGTCGAGCATGGAGCGGACGGGTCGGTGCCACGCCTGCTCCAGCGCGTCCGCCCGTGCCTCGTGCCGCAGGATCATCCGCTGGCGCACGTCGACGGGCCGACCAATGCAGTCGTCGCGGAAGGCAATTATTCGGGCCGCCTGCTGTTCCAGGGCGCCGGCGCGGGCGACGGACCGACCGCGAGCGCCGTGGTCGCCGACCTCATCGACATTGCCCGGGGCGAGAACGGCTGCCCGTTCTCGGTGCCCGTCGGCGAGCTCGCCCCGATGATCCCGGCCGAAGCCGGCGAGCGGCGCGGGCGCACCTACATCCGCTTCACGGTGGCCGACCGCCCCGGCGTGCTGGCCGAGATCACCGCCGCGATGCGCGACGCCGACGTCTCGATCGAGAGCCTGATCCAGCAGGGCAAGCCCGAGGAGGGCGGCGAGGTAATGGTCGCGATGGTCGCCCATGAAGGCGCGGAAAAATGCGTGACCGAAGCGCTGCGCCTGCTCGAGGGCTCGGCCAGCCTCACCGCGCCGCCGCTCGTCATGCCTATCCTGGCGACGTAGGCGGCGTTTCCTCTTCCTTGACCGCGGGCAGATCCGGCGGGCTCGGGATACGGTCGTCGCGACCGGTCGGCGCAAGACCGTTCGCCACCCGGTCGGCGTCCGATCCGGGCGGCGCCTCGGGGATCGCCTTCAGGTCGATAATCGGCGGCATCGGCGGCGGGCACGGCGGGATGAAGCAGCCGCGCGCAACAACCGGTCCGGGATATTTCTTTTCGAGGTCGGGCGCGCGCGGAATGCCGTCGCGCGTTCCGGCGCCGGTCGGATCAAGATCGCCCGACGATTTGACGCGGAACTGGCTCTGCTCCTCCAGCTCGGCGCAGACGACGATCTCGGCACCGGGTTTCTGCTCGGGGCACTGGTTCGCAATGCGCGTGTCGGGCGGCCCGTACGCCGCCGCTGCATCGCGCGCGATAACGTCCTGCGCGCGTCCGGGGCCAGCGGATTGGGCCAACACCGGCGACGACGCCGCCACCGCGAGAGTTACCCACCAACCCCGTCTCGACAATCGCGGTCTCCCTCGTCTAAGCGCGCCGCAACCTCCGCTACAGGACTGAATTGCTCATGAACACCGCGTCCCCCAAGCCGTCGAGCGTGCTCGACCGCGTGCTCGTGCTCGAGTTGGTCCGCGTGACCGAAGCGGCCGCTATCGCCGCGTCGAAGCTGATCGGCCGGGGCGACGAAAAGGCGGCGGACGCGGCCGCGGTCGAGGCGATGCGCAAGGCGTTCGACACGCTCGACATCGACGGGACCGTGGTAATCGGAGAAGGCGAGCGCGACGAAGCGCCGATGCTGTACATCGGCGAGAAAGTCGGCGGCGCGATCGGCAAGGGACCCAGGATCGACATCGCGCTCGATCCGCTCGAAGGCACCACGATCACCGCCAAGGCCGGGCCCAACGCGCTCGCGGTACTGGCAGCGGCGGAAGCCGGTTGCCTGCTCAACGCGCCCGACACCTACATGGACAAGCTGGCGGTCGGCCCCGGCTATCCCCAAGGCGTGATCGACCTTGCGAAGTCGCCGACCGAAAACGTCAAGGCGGTCGCCGCAGCGAAGGGCGTGGAACCCGCCGACATCATCGTCTGCGTGCTCGACCGCCCGCGGCATGCGGACCTGATCGCCGAGCTGCGCGGTCTCGGGTGCGGTGTCGTGCTGATCGGCGACGGCGACGTGGCGGGCGTGATCGCGACGACCAACCCCGACACCACGATCGACATGTACATGGGTTCGGGCGGCGCCCCCGAGGGCGTCCTTGCGGCTGCGGCACTGCGCTGCGTCGGCGGCCAGTTCAACGGCCGCCTGATCTTCCGCAACGAGGACGAGAAGGCCCGCGCCCGCAAGTGGGGCATCACCGAGTTCGACCGCATCTACAAGCTGGAAGACCTCGCCAAGGGCGACTGCATTTTCGCCGCCACCGGCGTCACCAGCGGGTCGCTGCTCGATGGCGTGAAGCGGCTTCGTGGAGGCAAGATGACCACCGACAGCGTGGTCATGCGCGCCTCCAGCGGGACGGTGCGCTGGATCAAGGGTGAACACCGGATCGACTGATCGAGGACAGGCGTCGAGCGCGCCGCTCTCACCACCGGTCCTGCGCACCCGAAACAAGCACTCGCGCTGGATCAAGGGCGAGCACCGGATCGACTAGGCGACGGCGCAAGCCAGACGCGCATGGGAAAAGGTGGTCTCGCCGAAGATTGATCGATCGGCCAAAAAGCGGTCATCATCGGAAAACCTTGAGCTAACCATCGGCGGCAGTTCATGGACGCCGCGGCGGTGCCGCCAGACACTCCTGCCTGCTCGCACGACCTTGCGAGCGAGACAGGAGGAAGCCATGCACTACCGCATACCCCTTGCCGCCGCCTGCGCGACGATTTGCGCCGGCACCGCGCTGGCCCTGCCGGCCTACGGCGATTTCGCCGCGCCGGTTAACGCAGAGAAGGTCCCCGGCGCCGCAAGTTCGCTCAACACTACGTCGGTGGACGGTTGCGTCAGCCTGTCGCGGAACGGGACCGAGCTCTATTTCAATTCGAACCGCGCCGGATCGCAGGACATCTATGTCGCCACCCGGACCGACACGAGTGAGCCGTTCGGTCCGCCCCAGGCACTGCCCGCGACGATCAACACTCCCGCCACCGAGTTCTGCCCGACGAGCATCCAGGGCAACTTCCTGTATTTCTCGCGCAGCCGTTCCGACGACGCCGGCGATATCTTCGTCAGCCGTAAAGGACCGCGCGGCTGGAGCGAGCCCGAATCGCTCGGCCCTTCGGTAAACTCGTCGCTCATGGACGAGGCAGTCGACTTCTTCGCAGACCATACGGGCCGAACCGTCATGGTCTGGTCCAGGCGTCAGGCGAACGGCGCGGGCGGGCAGGTCCTGCAGATGGTCGAAGGCGGCACCGCGACGTTGGTGCCGGGTGGTCCCAACCAGGGCGGATCGAACAACCGTCCGACGGTGACTCACGACGGGCTGACGATGTTCTTCGATTCGACCCGGCCCGGAGGGCTCGGCGGGCCCGACCTCTACGTCGCCAGCCGCGCTTCGACCATGCAGGCGTTCGGTCCGGCCGTTGCACTCGCGGAACTGAACGCCCCCGGCTTTGACGCCAGGCCGAGCATGAGCTGGAACGGCGAGGAACTGTATTTCTCCTCCGACCGTACCGGAAGCGAGTCGCCTGCGCCGGATATCTGGATGACCCGGCGCGCCAAGACGCGAGGACCGAAAACAGTCACCTTCTGATCATCCCCGGTCGGGTTCCCGCTAACGCTTGCAATCGGGCCGCTCGCAGCTAGAGCCTGCGCGCTCTCACGGCAGCAGCATAACGGGAACCCGACCGTCATGAAGATTCTCTCAGGCAACGCGAACCTGCCGCTCGCCCGTGCGATCGCCGGTTACCTCGAGCTGCCGCTCACCGATGCCAGCGTGCGGCGCTTCGCGGACGAGGAAATCTTCGTCGAGATTCACGAGAACGTCCGCGGCGAGGACGTGTTCGTGATCCAGTCGACCGGCTTCCCGGCCAACGACAACCTCATGGAACTGCTGATCTGCATCGATGCGCTCAAGCGCGCTTCGGCCAAGCGGATCACCGCCGTGATCCCCTATTTCGGTTATGCCCGGCAGGACCGGAAGCCCGGCCCGCGCACGCCGATCTCGGCCAAGCTGGTCGCCAACCTGATCACCACGGCGGGCGCCGACCGCGTGCTCGCGGTCGATCTCCACGCAGGGCAGATCCAGGGTTTCTTCGACATCCCGACCGACAACCTGTTCGCCGCGCCGGTGATGGCGGCCGATATCCAGGCCCGTTACGGCACGCGCGACCTGATGGTCGTCTCTCCAGACGTCGGCGGCGTCGTGCGCGCCCGCGCGCTCGCCAAACGGCTCGACAACGTGCCGCTGGCGATCGTCGACAAGCGCCGCGACAAGCCTGGCTCGTCCGAGGTCATGAACATCATCGGCGACGTATCGGGCCGCCACTGCATCCTGATCGACGACATCATCGATTCGGGCGGCACCCTGTGCAACGCCGCGCAGGCGCTGCTCGACGGCGGTGCCAGCTCTGTGACCGCCTACATCACGCACGGCGTGCTGTCCGGCGGGGCCGTCGCGCGGGTCAACGATTCGGCGCTCGAGGAACTGGTCATTACCGATTCGATCCTCGCCACCGATGCCGCGAACGACAGCAAGCGCATCCGCTATCTCACCATCGCGCCGCTGATCGGCGAGGCGGTGCGCCGGATCGCCGACGAAAGCAGCGTGTCGAGCCTGTTCGACTGATGCGCCGGGCGTCGCTCGCCCTGCTCCTCGTTCTCGCCGGGTGCGCCGCTGCCTCTGCGCCGCCCGCCTCGATCTCTGCACCGACGGTTCTTACCCCGCCGGCCGGCATCAACCAGGTGATCGAAGGGCCGATCGCCGCCGCGCCCGGTCACAGCCTCGTGCTGGGCGACCTCAATCTCGCACCGGGCGCCGCCATTCCTCGCCACCGGCATCGGGGCGAGGAGTTCGTCTACGTCCTCGGCGGATCGAGCGTGTTGTCGCGCGCGGGCGAGCCGGAGGTCACGCTGGTGGCGGGACAATCGCTTCGCATCGCGCCCGATACCGTCCACTGGGGGCGCGCCGGGCCGGACGGAATGCGCGCGATTTCGGCGTGGGTGAAAGTTGACGGACAACCGCTGCGCGAGGCGGTCCCGGAATAGTCTAGCGCCAGGGGGCGCTTTCGCCGTGCCCAAGCCGGCCCAGCACCTCGAGCCGCCGCGCCTGGCGCGTTTCAAGTCCCAGTGTCAGGATCGGGCGCGGCCGGGCGGCAAGTTCGCGCGGAGTCATCCCCATGAGCGCTCGGAAATCGCGGATCTGGTGGCTCTGGTCGTAGAACCGCAGCGCGTGTTCCTCGGCCTCGGCGCTGTCGGCAAAGCCCAGCAACTGGCTTGCCAGGTCGAGCACGCGCGCGCGGCGCATGACCGCTTTCGGCGTGAGGCCGAAATCGCGTGCCGCCATGCGCGCAACGCGCCGGGGCGTGGTGCCAAAACGGGCGGCGAATGCACCGATCGGCTCGCCGGGATCGGCAAAGGCAGCCTCATCAAGCGCCGCCGCGAGCGGATCGGGCGGAGCCGCGCCGCGACGAGCGACGAGCGCGCGCAAGTCGTCTTCGAGGCGGAGCAGAGCGGCTTCGTGAGAGATGGCGGCGAAGGTATGCCCCTCGCTCCACGTGCGCCAAGGGCCGCTACCGTCGATGTCGATGACATAGTCGGTCGCAATTCGGCCCCACGGATGACCGAGCGCCGCCAGCGCGCCCGGGCGCAGCGCGAAGCCGATCGTGGCGAACGGGCCGGTGACCGAAATCGGCATCTGCTGAGAGTGTGGCCCGAACAGCAGCGCGCCCCGGCTCCGCTCGACCCGCGCGTTGGCGGCCTCTCCCACCCAATCGCCACCCAGCATCAGCCGCACGAACGGCGTATCGCTGAGCAGCCCACACTGGATTGTGTTGCCCGGCGGCTGCCACACGCGGGTCACGAACATGCGCGCGATCCATGGCGCGAGGTCGTCGGCGGGTGCGCGGTGATAGGCGAGCGGCTGGCCGTCCCGGCTTTCGCCGCTGATGCCCGCAAGCTCGGGCAGCCTCTCCTGCGTTTGCGTTGCCATGTGCGACCTGCGACCCCCGAACGCCGGGTGAAGCAAAAGGGTCCGGAAATCCAGCCCCCCTACTCACGCATGGCACGGTTGCGGGCGCCCGAGCCGCGTGTCAGGGGAGCCGCGATGAGCATGACCGACGACATCGCCCTCGCCCACCGCCTCGCCGACGCGGCAGGCGCGGCGATCCGCCCCTACTTTCGCGGGGAGATCGGGCTGGAGGTGAAAGGCGATGCCTCGCCCGTCACCCTTGCCGACCGCGCCGCCGAGGAGGCGATGCGCCGCATCCTCACCGCCGAAGCCGCGCGCGACGGGATCATCGGGGAGGAATTCGGCAGTGAGCGCGAAGGCGCGAGCCGCACCTGGGTGCTCGATCCGATCGACGGCACGGTGAGCTTCGCCGCGGGCCGCCCGATCTTCGGGACGCTCATCGCCCTCATGCGCGACGGGTTCCCGGTGCTCGGCGTGATCGACCAGCCGATCGCGGGCGAACGCTGGGTCGGCGCGATGGGCCGGGCCACTACCTTCAACGGCGCCGAAGTCCGCACCCGCCCCTGCCGCGACCTTGCCGATGCCGCCCTCGCCAGCACCGGGCCGCAGTATTTCGACGACCATGCCGCCGAACATTTCATGGCGCTCGCGGGAAAGACCGCGCACAAGCGGATGATCTGGGGCGGCGACTGCTACAATTACGGCCTTCTCGCGAGCGGGCAGGTCGACCTCGTCTGCGAGAGTGGGCTGAAGCTGCACGATTTCGCCGCACTGGTCCCGGTGGTCGAGGGCGCTGGCGGGACAATGGCCGACTGGAACGGCGAGCCGCTTCATGCAGGCAGCGAAGGCCACGTGATCGCCCTGGGCGATCCCGCGCGGCTCGAGGACGTGGTGGAAGCGCTCGCCTGCGGGCATTGACGCCGCCGCGTTAGTCTTATCCTAAAACACGCTCGCTAGAGCGGGCCCATGGCGACCAGCGCTCTCGAGCCGCCGCGGGCGACTGCGCCGCGCATCGCATGGACACGCGTGCTCGCGCTTGCGCCGGTGATGGTCACGCTCGGGACTGCGCTGGTGGAGCTTCTGCTCGCGGATCGCAAGTTCGGCCTTTTCACCGGCGGCTTCGGGATGAGCCGCGCGGTCGATACCATCGGAGAGCGCGCGCTGTTTGCACTCGGTTACGCGAGCGCCATTGGCCTTGTTGCATTGGCCGGCTGGGCGCTCGCGCTGCGGCTCACGCGCGGGCTAGCGAGGTGGACGCCGGTGTTTGTCTTTCTGCTGACGAATGGCGCACTGTTCCTCGGCGTACTTGCGGCGAAATACCACCTCGCGGCCTATTTCAGCGACGCGGTCGGCTTCGCGCTGCTCGCCCAGCTCGGCGGGGGCAGTCTCGTCGACGCAATCCTGTTCGGGATAAGCGAGATCGGCATCGCCCTGCTCGCGCTCGGCGGCTTGGCGGCGGGCGCGTGGCTCGGCTGGCGCCTGCTCGCACGGCTGCTCCCTGCGGATTTGCCGCGACCTGTTGCTCCCGCAGGCCGACTGTGGCTGGCAGCATTATCGGTTCTCATTCTGAGCGCTGTCGCTATCCCGCGCACAGGAAGCGATGCCGCCTACGCCCTCGGTCGCACCATCGCATGGGAGGCGCTGACCGGGGTGCTCGACAGTGCCAGCGACGTCGATCGCGATGGCTACGGACTGTTCGGCATCCAGCACGACACCGCACCATTCGATCCTGCGCGCCATCCGCTGGCGCTCGATATTCCGGGCAACGGAATCGACGAGGACGGTTACGGCGGCGACCTTACGCTGGTGCCCTTGGCCACTCCGCTCGGTCCGCACGTTTTCGCGGGCTCGCGCCCGCACCTCGTGGTCGTGGTTTTCGAATCGACCCGCGGTGATGTGCTCGGAAAACGGGTGAACGGGATGCCCGTTGCCCCCAATCTCGAAGCGCTGGCGGCATCCGGCAGCGTCGCGGCGCCCGCCTACAGCCACGTCGGCTTCACCACCGAAAGCCTCAAGTCGCTCTTTTCGGGCGCGCTCGCCCCGCGCAAGGGAGACCCTTCGCTGTTCACGGACCTCGCGGCAAGCGGCTACCGCATCGGCGTGTTCTCGGGCCAGCCGGAAAACTTCGGCGGCATTTCCGATACCGTCGCGATGCGTGTCAATGCCGACGTCTTCGTCGATGCCGAGACCCTGCGCGAAAAGCGCGCGTTCGACTTTGCCGCACAGGGGAGCCTGCTGGTCGACGAGGGGCACTTGCTCGAGGCTTTCGACCGGACGCTGGGCCGCGAGGACTGGTCCGCCACGCCGCACTTCGCCTACTTCAACTTCCAGTCGGCGCATTTCCCTTACGATCACCCTGGCGTCGCGCGCCGCCTGACGAAGGCGCCGTTGCCGCGCGGCGACATCTCCGCCGCCAATGCAACCCGCGTGCGCGAGACGTACTGGAACGCGGTGAGCAACGCTGACCGGCGGCTGGGCGAACTGATCGCGCGGCTGAGAGCCAAAGGCGTGTGGGACGACACGATCCTGGTAGTCACCGGCGACCACGGCGAGGAGCTGTTCGAAGGCGGCTTCCTGGGCCATGGCCACGTGATCGACAACGAGCAATTCGAGACCCTGCTGGTTGCCAATCGTCCCGGCATACTGCCCTCTGCCCCTATCGCGCTTTCGGACTATCGGGCGATCCTGTCCGCCGCGATCCGCGAAGCATCGCCGCCGCGCGTTACCGTGCCGCCGTTTATGCACATCGGGCCGCTCGACCGACCGACCGCGATCGGCCTCTCCGGTCCGGGCGGCCAGCTCACCAGCCTGCGGCTCGACACTGGCGAGACCTGTTTCCGCGATAGCGGTCGGTGCGCCACCTATGCCTCGCTCAACGGGGTCGATCGCGTGCGCGCCGATGCCGTGGTCGCACGCTGGGGCTCGGAACGCTGGCGAGACCATCGACGCGATGTCCGCTGACCGCGTGTTCCGTCCGCGCTAGGACCGTGCGGTGGCCACCCTGTTCTTTTATGGCGTTCTGATCGCCGAGATCGCCCCGCCGCCGGTGCAGAAGCTGCTCGTCGGATTGGGCCCCGGTCGCCCCGCCACCGCGCGCGGGGATCTCTTCGGTGTCGACGATCCGGCGGGCGCGCACCCTGCGATGGTGCCCGGCGAGGGCATCGTGACGGGCGTGCTGCACGAGGCGGGCAATGTCGATCTCATCGGTCTCGACGCGTTCGAAGGCGCCGATTACGCGCGCCGACCCATAGTCGTGACCTGCGAGGGTCAGGACATCGTGGCCGAAGCCTACATATGGGTCGCGCCGACCGACGGGCTCGAGCCCATTCCCGACGGCGATTTCGCGCGCTGGCTCACGCAGACCGGCCGCCCGCCCATCGGGCACTGAGGCGCCGAGGCCGGACAGCCGGGAAACGGGTTGCCTTTCGCGCCCGATACGCTTAGGGGCGCCGCCTTCACCGACACGTGATTCACCGTCGGCCTGGCCAACTAGGGCTGCCAGGGCTGACACGAGCGTGTCCCCGAAAGGAGACGAAAATGCCCAAGTTGAAGACCAAGAGCGGCGTGAAGAAGCGCTTCAAGCTCACTGCCACCGGCAAGGTCAAGCACGGGGTCGCCGGCAAGCGCCACCGCCTGATCAGCCACAACGCGAAGTACATCCGCCAGAACCGCGGGACCACCGTGATCGCCGACGCCGACGCGCGCACGATCAAGAAGTGGGCGCCCTACGGGCTCGATTGAGGAGGTACTGAACCATGGCACGCATCAAACGGGGTGTAACCACCCGCGCCAAGCACAAGCGGATCCTCGACCAGGCCAAGGGCTATCGCGGTCGCCGCAAGAACACCATCCGCGTCGCCCGCCAGGCGGTCGAGAAGGCCGGGCAATACGCTTACCGCGACCGCAAGGTGAAGAAGCGCAGCTTCCGCGCCCTGTGGATCCAGCGCATCAACGCCGCAGTTCGCGCCGAAGGCCTCACCTACTCGCAGTTCATGCACGGCGTTAAGCTCGCCGGCATCGAGCTCGACCGTAAGGTCATGGCCGACGTCGCGATGAACGAGGGCGCTGCCTTCAGCGCCATCATCGCCCAGGCCAAGGCCGCGCTGCCCGCGTAAGCGACCCGCAGCTTCGGCAACGCAATCAGCGCGCTCCCTACGAAGGGGGCGCGCTTTTTGCATCGATCTACGGCCTTGACTTACGCCGTGATCGCCGCATAACTGTCGAAAATATACAACAATTCATCCTTCGGGTCGCTACGACCACCCCGACAGGATCAGCTTAACGGCCATGACGGATTCTCCGCGAATCTCGGTGCGCTTCTTTCGCTTGTCTGAGGCGCTCCAGCCCTATTTCACCGCGCTCTACCTCACCGTGATCGAGGCGGGCGACGGAATGGTCGAGGATTATCTCCATCCCGAATGGGCGGCGATGCGGTTCACGCAAGGACCGCCGCCGATTGCGAGTATCGGTCCCGGACCGCTGGTGAGGCAATGGCCGTTCGTCGCGGGCGGACCGACGAGCGTGGCGACCCACTTCACGGTGGCGACATCGCGGGTCTGGGGCCTCGGCATGCAGCCGGTCGGCTGGGCCAAGTTTGTCGATACGTCGGCAGCGGACCTCGCCAACAAGACCGTCGATGGCAGCACCCACCCCGCTTTCGCAGTGTTCGCCGGCCTGCATCCGATACTCACTTCGGACGATCTCGACGACGAGGCCAAGGCAACTGCGGTCGACGCCCACCTGATGCAGCACATCGGCCGCCCAGTCCCGCGGGAAGACGAGCTGTTCGCCTGCCAGGATGCCCTGCGCGACCCGGCGATCGGCGACGTCGGCTCGTTGCGCGAGGAACTCGGGATGTCGGTCAAATCGCTGGAACGGTTCTGCCGTCGCTATTTCGGATTCACTCCCAAGGTCCTGCTCCGCCGCCAACGCTTCGTCCGCAGCCTGGCGCACTACATGCTGGACCCGTCCCTGAGCTGGATCAGCGCCCTCGACAGCCAGTACCATGACCAGGCGCAATTCGTCCGCGAATTCCGCGACTTCATGGGCCTGAGCCCGACCGAATACGCGCGCATGCCGCATCCGATCGTGCATCCGATCATGCAGCAGCGAATGGCCGACCAAGGCGCCGCCGAGCAGCTCGACCTGCCCACGGTCGCGCGCTTTCGTTGACCTTTCGCTGGCGCGACTTGCCCGCACCCCTCGCGAGGGGTAGCGTCGGTTTCCTACAACAGAACCCATTCACCCTCGTGTCGCCCAGTTACCTGCCCGCGGAGCCAGTGCCGGACCCATGCCCGACTTGCCCGTCTCGGATATTCCCGGCGTCTGTCACGTCGATGCCCGGTTCTTCGCGCCCCCGCCCGACCTGGAAGGATGTCTGACCAGCATCTATCGGCTCGACCTTACCGTGGAAGGCGATGCCCGGGTCACCGACTGGCTCCAGCCCGAATGGTCCAACCTGCGGGTCTTCTCTGGCGCATTGCCGTGGGCGCAGGTCGTGGGCGGCGCACCCGTCGACGATGCGCATTTCACCGTCACCGGGCCCAGTTCGCGCGGGGTCCGCTTCTCGCTCGGCAGCACGCGGATGTGGGGGATCGGTTTGTTGCCGCTGGGCTGGGCGCGTTTCGTCGACCGCCCGGCCGCGAATTTCGCGAACATGCTCGCCAATGCCGAGCACAAACCGGAGTTCTCGCGTTTCGCCGCGCTGCCGACGATTTTCGGCGAAACACCCGACGACGAGGCCGAGCACGATCGTATTGTCGAGGTACTGCGCTCAGCAGCGCGCTCGGGGCCGGACGATGCGCGTATCGGCGCAGTACACAAGGCGATGGTGTCGCTTGGACTCGCCAAGGTTGCCGACTTCGCCGAACTGTCGGGCCTCTCCCCTCGCGCGCTGGAGCGGGTGTGCCGCCGCCACTTCGGTTTCCCGCCCAAGCTGCTGCTGCGCCGCCAGCGTTTCATGCGCAGCCTGGCCGCCTGGATGCTCGGCGGAATGGGCAAGTGGAGTACCGCGATCGACGAACTCTACACCGACCAGGCGCACTTCAATCACGAGTTTCACGAGTTCATGGGCATGGCGCCCAGCGAGTACGCGGCGCTGCCGCACCCGATCCTTTCGGCATTCATGGCCCAACGTGCGCGCACTTGGGGATCGCCGGCGCAGACGCTCGATCGCCCCAAGGCCTGATCGATCCTATTGCCCTGCGGTTAGAGCGTGTTAGTCCTTGCCGATTGGGCGGGAGAACGGGTCGCAAGCGATGGTGGAATACCGGTCAGTCACGAGTAGCCTTGGCGTAACGGTTCATTTCGCGGTGCCGTCAGAGCCGCTGCGACCGTACCTCACCGCCTATTACCTGGTCGAAATGGGCGGCACCGACGAGCCGGTGGAGGATTACCTCCACCCCGAATGGGGCAACGTGCGGCTGAGCGATGGGCCACCTATCGAGGGCGCGCATTTCGGCGAAGCGCTGCGCCCGATTGGCCGCATGGTCGCGACCGGCGCGACCAGCATCGCCCCGCACTTCAGGGTCCATCCTGGTCGCTATTGGGGCGTCGGCATGATGCCGCTTGGCTGGGCGCGCTTCGTGAAGACGCCCGCCAAGGCGATGGCCGACCGGTATTGCGACGCGCTCGCCGACCCGGCATTCGCAAATTTCCACGCACTTGCCGACTTCGTCTTCGACGGCACACCCGACCGGGCGGCCGAATCGGCGCGGATCGACGCGCACATGCGCGCGCTCCTTGCGATGCCGGCAAGGGACGATCCCAAGATCACCGCGATCAACACCGCGCTGGTCGATCCGGCGGTCGATACGGTCGTGGAGCTGGCGGCACGCGTCGGGCTCTCGACCCGTGGGCTCGAACGCGTGGCCCACGCCGCATTCGGCTTCACGCCCAAGCTGCTGCTTCGCCGCCAGCGGTTCCTGCGCACGCTGGCGCAGTACATGATGGACCCGACCATGCGGTGGATGGAGACCCTCGACTCAGGCTATTACGACCAGGCGCAGTTCATCCGCGACTTCCGCAGGTTCATGGGCATGACCCCGGGGGCCTACGCCCGCTTGCCGCACCCTGTGCTGGCCGCCGCGACCCATGCGCGCATGGCGGCGGCAGGCGAAGCGCTGCAGGTCCTGAACCCGGCCAAGCCCGCTCCCTGATTCGCACGCGTCGATAGGGGGCATTGCGATAGCGCGCGCGGCAACCTAGTGGCGCAGTCGCAATGACCGACACGACCGATCCCCGCCTTTCCGAAGCGCTTGCCGCCATCGCCGCGGCAGACAGCGCCGATGCGCTCGAAACGCAGCGCGTCGCCGCCCTCGGCAAGGCCGGATGGGTCAGCGCGCTGCTCAAGACGCTCGGCCTGCTCTCGCCCGAAGAACGCCAGGTCGAGGGGCCGCGCATCCAGGGCATTCGCGCCGAAGTGGCTGCCGCGATCGACGCGAAGAAGGCCGCCATCGACGCCGCCGCGCTCGAGGCGCAGCTCGCCAGCGAAGTGCTCGACCTCACCCTGCCCTCCCCCGCCTCACCGAAAGGCTCGATCCACCCCGTCAGCCAGGTGATGGACGAACTGGCCGAGATCTTCGCCGACATGGGCTTCTCGGTGGCCAGCGGACCCGAGATCGAGGACGACTGGCACAACTTCACCGCGCTCAACATGCCGGAAAGCCACCCGGCGCGCGCGATGCACGACACGTTCTATTTCCCCGACGCCGGGCCCGACCAGGGCGGCGCGCCGACGCGCATGGTCCTGAGGACACACACGTCGCCGGTGCAGATCCGGAGCATGGTCGCAAAAGGCGCGCCGTTGCGGATCATCGCGCCGGGCCGCGTCTATCGCTCGGACAGCGATGCCACGCACACCCCGATGTTCCACCAGGTGGAGGGGCTGGTGATCGACGAGGGCATCCACCTCGGACACCTCAAGTGGACGCTGGAGACCTTCCTCAAGGCGTTCTTCGAGCGCGACGATATCGTCCTGCGCCTGCGCCCGAGCTACTTCCCGTTCACCGAGCCTTCGGTCGAAGTCGATGTGGGCTGGCAGAATGTGGGCGGCCGCCGAGTGCTGGGCGGCGACGGTGACGCGCCGGGTCACGGCTGGATGGAGTTGCTG
This sequence comes from Tsuneonella sp. HG094, assembly GCF_053819285.1. NCBI lineage: Bacteria > Pseudomonadati > Pseudomonadota > Alphaproteobacteria > Sphingomonadales > Erythrobacteraceae > Tsuneonella > Tsuneonella sp. HG094. Next base: position 34,374 of record NZ_JBSORA010000001.1, on the reverse strand, counting down.
GGCAGCGGTATGGTCAACCGCCGCGTGCTCGAATTCGCGGGCCTCGATCCCGACAGGTGGCAGGGTTTCGCGTTCGGCGTCGGCGTCGACCGCCTCGCCATGCTCAAGTACGGAATGGACGACCTGCGCGCCTTCTTCGATGGCGACGGCCGGTGGCTGGCGCACTACGGGTTCGACCCGCTCGACGTGCCGACCCTCTCCGCCGGCGTAGGAGCGAAAGCATGAAGTTCTCGCTCGAATGGCTGAAGGCGTTCCTCGACACCGAGGCCAGTGCCGCCGAGATTTCCGCGAAGCTCAACGCGATCGGGATCGAGGTCGAAGGGCTCGAGGACCCGGTCGAGAAACTCGCCGGTTTCCGCGTCGCCGAAGTGCTCACCGCCACGCCGCACCCGCAGGCCGACAAGCTGCAGGTCCTCACCGTCGACACCGGTGAGGGCGAACCGCTACAGGTCGTCTGCGGCGCGCCCAATGCCCGCGCGGGCATGAAGGGCGTGCTCGGCCTGCCCGGCGCGATCGTCCCGGCGAACGGAATGGAGCTACGCAAGAGCGCGATCCGCGGCGTCGAATCGAACGGCATGATGTGCTCGGTGCGCGAACTCGAGCTCGGCGATGAACATAACGGAATCATCGAACTGCCCGCCGACGCGCCGGTCGGCACGGCGTTCGCCGACTATCACGGCGCCTCGCCGGTGTTCGACGTCGCCATCACCCCCAACCGGCCCGACTGCATGGGCGTCGAAGGCATCGCCCGCGATCTCGCGGCGGCGGGCCTCGGGACGTTCAAGCCGTGGCGCGCGGCCCATGTCGAAGGCAGTTTCCCCTGTCCGATCCAGATCCGGACCGACGACCCCGAAGGCTGCCCGGCGTTCTACGGCCGGGTCATTCGCGGCGTGACCAACGGCGCGAGCCCTGCGTGGATGCAGGCGCGCCTGATCGCCGCAGGCCAGCGCCCGATCAGCGCGCTGGTCGATTTCACGAACTACCTTTCATTGGGCTTCGGGCGTCCGGCGCACGTCTACGACCTCGCCAAGCTCAGCGGGCCGATCGTCGCGCGGCGCGCGGTCGATGGCGAGCAGGTTCTGGCACTGAACGAGAAGACCTACACGCTCGACCCCACAATGACCGTGATCGCCGACGACAGCGGCGTCCACGACATCGGCGGGATCATGGGCGGCGAGCATTCGGGCGTGACGGCGGAGACCACCGACGTCCTGATCGAGGTCGCCTATTTCGACCCCGAGCGGATCGGCGCCACGGGCCGCAAGCTCGGCATCGCGAGCGACGCGCGCACGCGGTTCGAACGCGGGGTCGACCCGGCGTTTCTCGACGACGGCATCGACATCCTCACCGACCTGATCGTGCGCACCTGCGGCGGCGAGCCGAGCGCGGTGGTGCGCGCGGGCACCCCGCCGACCGCTGCCAAGGTTGTGACCTACGATCCCGCGCTCGCCGAAAAGATCGGCGGGGTGGCCATCCCCGAAGCGGAGCAGCGCGCCACGCTCGAGGCGCTTGAGTTCCATGTCTCGCCCGAGTGGCAGGTCAGCGTCCCGCTGCGCCGCCACGACGTCGAGGGGCCGGCGGACATCGTCGAGGAAGTGGTCCGCATCCACGGCCTCGACCACGTGCCCTCCACCCCTCTGCCTCGCACCGACGGCGTCGCCCGCCCGACCGCCACGCCAGAGCAGGCCCGCGAACGCCGCGTCCGCCGCGCCGCCGCCGCGCGCGGCCTCAACGAGGCGGTAACCTGGTCCTTCCTGCCGCCCGCCGAGGCGGATCACTTCGCGGACGGGAACGGGGGCCTGTGGGTGCTCGACAACCCGATCAGCGAGGACATGAAGGCGATGCGCCCCTCGCTCATCCCCGGCCTCCTCACCGCCGCCAAGCGCAACGCCGATCGCGGTGCCGACACGATCCGCCTGTTCGAAGTGGGTCGCCGCTACCTTCGCGGCGATGCCGGTGCGAGCGACGAGCGGGCGACCGTCGGCGTCCTGCTGGCCGGCGACAAGGCCCCGCGCGGCTGGGCCAGCGGGAAGGCAACCGCGTTCGACGCCTACGATGCCAAGGCAGAGGCGATGGCGCTGCTCGAGGCGGTCGGCGCACCCGTCGACAACCTGCAGGTCATGGGCGAGGCCGGCGCGCAGTTCCACCCCGGCCAGTCGGCCACGCTGCGGCTCGGCCCCAAGACCGTGCTCGCCCGCTTCGGCGCGCTGCACCCGGCCACGCTCAAGGCGTTCGACGTCGACGGCCCGGTCATGGCGGTCGAAGTCTTCCTCGATGCGATACCGGCGAAGAAGAACGCCGCCTTCGCTCGCCCCGCCTATGCCCCGCCCGCCCTGCAACCGGTGAGCCGCGATTTCGCATTCCTCGTCGATGCCGCGCTCCCCGCAGGCGACCTGCTGCGCACCGTCAGGGGCGCAGACAAGGCCAACATCGTCGCGGCGCGGGTGTTCGACGATTTCCGCGGGACTGGCGTGCCCGAGGGCAAGAAATCGCTCGCCATCGAGGTCACGCTCCAGCCGGGCGAGAAGACCTACACCGACGCCGATCTCAAGGGCATCGCCGACCGGATCGTCGCGAGCGCGGCCAAGCTGGGCGCGACCTTGCGCGGGTGAGCGCCACCTTCACGATCACTTCGGGCGAGATCACCGCCCGGATCGATCCGCTCGGCGCGGAGCTTGTCTCGCTGACCGACAGCGCGGATCGCGAATACATCTGGCAGGGCGATCCGGCATGGTGGAGCGGACAGGCGCCGCTGCTGTTTCCGATAGTCGGCGCGCTCAACGGCGGGCGCTATCGCGTGGACGGCGGCGAATTCGCGATGGAGAAGCACGGCTTCGCGCGGCGCAGCGCATTCGAGACGGTCGACGCCGGTCCAGAAGCGGGCACGCTTCGCCTGCGCGACAGCGATGCCACACGTGCCGTCTACCCCTTCACCTTTTTGCTCGCACTCGATTTTCGTGTCGAAGGGCACACGCTCCACATAATCGCCGAAGTCGCCAACCCCGGGCCCCGGTCGCTGCCGTTCAGCTTCGGCTATCACCCGGCGTTCGCCTGGCCGTTGCCCGGCGGGGCGGCGAAGGAAGCACACCGCGTAACGTTCGAGCACGCCGAGCCAACTCCCATCCGCCGTATCGATCCGCCGAGCGGCCTTCTTCTGCCCGATCCGCAGCCCACGCCGGTTGTCGGCGACACGCTCACCCCCGAGGCCGCGCTGTTCGAAACCGATGCGTTGATCTGGGACCGGCTCGCCAGCCGCGCCTGCCGCTTCGGCGCGCCGGGCGGAGCTTCGCTCGGCCTGGCGTTCCCCGATACCTCGATGCTGGGCGTGTGGCAGAAGCCCGGCGCGCCCTTCCTGTGCATCGAGCCGTGGCAGGGCATCGCCGACCCGGTCGGCTTCCACGGCGACTTCCGCGCCAAGCCCGGCGTCGTCGAACTCGCACCCGGCGCGTCACGTACATTCCGCCTCTCGATCACCGTCAATCCACCGGAGAACCGCCCATGAAGACCGCACTCGTCACCGGCGCCACCTCGGGCATCGGCGAGGCCACCGTGCGGCTTCTCGTCGCCTCGGGCTGGCGCTGCATCGCCACCGGGCGGCGGGCGGAGCGGCTCGACGCGCTCGTCGCCGACCTCGGCGCGGACAAGGTGCACCCGGCAGTCTTCGACGTGCGCGACACGTCTGCACTCGACGCTGCGCTCGCCGCGCTGCCCGATGGGTTTAGCGAGATCGACCTGCTGGTGAACAACGCCGGCCTCGCGCAGGGGCTGTCTCCGGCACAGGAAGCCGACCTCGACGATTGGCAGACGATGATCGATACCAACGTCTCAGCGATGGTCACGATCACCCGCAAGCTGCTGCCCGGCCTGATCGAGCGCAAGGGCGCGATCATCGCGATCGGATCGGTCGCGGGCAGCTACATCTACCCCGGCGGCAACGTCTATGCGGGCAGCAAAGCCTTCGCCAACCACTTCACGCTGGCGCTCAGGGCAGACCTCCACGGAACCGGCGTGCGCGTGACCAGCATCGAGCCGGGCATGGTCGAGACCGAATTCACCCTCGTGCGCACGGGCAGCCAGCAGGCCTCGGACGCGCTCTACACCGGGGTGAACCCGATGACCGCCGAGGACATCGCCGACACGATCCGCTGGATCGCCGAGCTTCCGCCGCACCTCAACGTCAACCGGATCGAGCTGATGCCCGTCAACCAGGACTTCGCCGGCTTCCGGGTCGCGCGCGACTGAACTGGACCGCCGGGCGTAGCGCGGGTAAGCGCCCGCGCGCCATGACTTCCAATCGACGTACCTTCGCGATCATCTCGCACCCCGACGCGGGCAAGACCACGCTGACCGAGAAACTGCTGCTGCAGGGCGGCGCGATCCACCTTGCCGGCGAGGTGAAGGCGCGTGGCCAGGCCCGGCGCGCGCGATCGGACTGGATGAAGATCGAGCAGCAGCGCGGCATCTCGGTCACCTCGTCGGTGATGACGTTCGAGAAGGACGGCACCGTCTTCAACCTGCTCGATACCCCGGGCCACGAGGACTTCTCGGAGGACACCTATCGCACGCTCACTGCGGTCGACAGCGCGGTCATGGTGATCGACGCCGCCAAGGGCATCGAACCGCAGACGCGCAAGCTGTTCGAAGTCTGCCGGATGCGCAGCGTGCCGATCATCACCTTCGTCAACAAGGTCGACCGCGAGGGGCGCCCGCTGACCGAGATCCTCGACGAAGTGGCCGACGCGCTGGCGCTCGACGTCAGCCCTCAATCGGCGCCGCTCGGCATGGGCGGGCTGTTCACCGGCGTGCTCGATTTCGCGAGCGACACCGTCGCTCGGCCCGAAGGCGCGAGCCGCGAATACCTCGGCACCCGCGATGCGCCGGGCGACATCTCCGCCGTGCTCGGCAATGACCTTGCCGAGGAGATCGAGCTCGTCCGCGAGGGCTATCCCGAATTCGATATCGAGGCGTTCCGCCACGGTGACCTGACCCCGGTCTATTTCGGCAGCGCGCTCAAGAACTTCGGGGTCGAGGAACTGATCGGCGCGATCGACCGCTGGGCTCCGCCGCCCCGTCCGCAGCCGTCCGAAGAGGGGCCGATCAGCCCGGAGCGCGACGAGGTGACCGGCTTCATCTTCAAGGTCCAGGCCAACATGGACCCCAACCACCGCGACCGCATCGCGTTCATGCGGCAGGTCTCGGGCACCTTCAAACGCGGCATGAAGCTGACCCCGAGCGGCCTCGGCAAGCCGATCGCGGTGCATTCGCCGATCCTGTTCTTCGCGCAGGACCGCGAGATCGCCGACACTGCCGAAGCGGGAGACATCATCGGCATCCCCAACCACGGCACCCTGCGCGTCGGCGACACCTTGTCCGAAACCAACAAGGTCCGCTTCACCGGGCTGCCCAACTTCGCGCCCGAAATCCTGCGCCGCGTGGTGCTGGCCGACCCGACGAAGACAAAGCAGCTCAGGAAGGCGCTCGACGATCTCAGCGAAGAGGGGGTGATCCAGGTGTTCTACCCGGAGTTCGGGTCGCAGTGGATCGTGGGCGTGGTCGGCCAGCTCCAGCTCGACGTGCTCGTCAGCCGCCTCGAAGCCGAATACAAGGTCGGCGCGCACCTCGAACCCGCCCCCTTCGCGACCGCGCGCTGGGTCAAGGGCAGCGATGCGGCATTGAAGACCTTCACGGATTTCAACCGGGCGAACCTTGCCAAGGACCGCGACGGTGATCCGGTGTTCATGGCGAAATCGTCGTGGGACGTCGGCTACCAGGTCGAGAAGAACCCCGACCTCGTGTTCTCGGCGACGAAGGAGCGTTAGGCCGGAAGCCGAAGCTCTGCGAGCAAGCCGCCTTCGGGACGATTGGCGAGGACCAGTCGCCCGCCGTGCGCTTCGGCGATGGCGCGCGCGAGGGTAAGGCCGAGGCCCGCCCCGCCGGTCTCGCGGTTGCGGCTGACTTCGCCGCGCACGAACGGTTCGGTGATCGTCGCGAGGCGTTCGGGCGCAATTCCGGGGCCGGTGTCGGTCACCCGCAGCACCACCTCGCTGCCCGCACGCTCGACCGCGACGGTGGCCCCGCCGCCGTAGCGGACGGCGTTGGAAACGAGGTTGCGCAGCGCCCGCTTGGCCCAGGTGACATGGACCGGCGCGACGACGCGCGGGCCTTCGGCAAGCTCGACCGCCTCGCCCATGTCCTCGAACTCCTCGACCACCGAGGCCGCGAGCGCGCCGAGCTCGGTGCGCTCGGGCGGCTCGGTCGCACGGCCGACGCGGGCGAGGCTGAGAATATCGTCGAGCGTGCGCACGATGTCCTCGATCCCGGCGGCCATCTTCGCGCGCTCCGCATCGTCCTCGACGCTCTCGATCCGTACCCGCAGCGCGGCGAGCGGGGTCTTGAGGTCGTGACCGATGGCTCCGAGCATCACGTCCTTTTCATCGAGCATGGCGGCGATGCGCTGCTCCATCGCATTATGCGCGGCGATCAGCCGGCGCACATCGTCGGGTCCTTCGACGGGAAGCTGCCCGTCGGTTTTCTGCGTCCGGGCGAAATCCTCCAGCCGCCGTCTCAGCGCCGCAAGCGGCCCGGTGATCCGGCGCAGGATCAGCCACAAAGCGATCATCATCACGCCGAACAGCACCAGCGTCTGGGTCACGATACCGCGTACGAGGCCGGGCTGGCGGACCGGTGCCACCGTTCGCGCAGTGGCCCAGATCCCGTCGGCCAGGCGGATGCTGGCGACGTACATGCGCCCGTCGCGACCGGCAGCCCACCGTGTCGGTAGGCGCCCTTCGCGCTGGCGTGCGATCAGCCGCGGATCGATCTCGGCGGGATGACTGACGACGCGTACTGCGCCCGCCTGTCCTATGACATCGGCAACCTCGGCCGCAATCTCGGGTTCGGCGACGTCCGTCGCCATGGCCGGCGGGGAGCTGGAAAATTCGACGCGCGGACGGTGCATGTTGCGCATCTGTCGCGCTCGCCGCCGCGGCTCGGCCACATCGGCGCCGCGATCGCGCACCGCTTGCGCATTGGACAATTGCAGGGCGAGCACACCGACGACCGCGTGGGTCCGCCGCTCCTCTGCCGCGCGATAGATCAGCGCCGCGGAGATGGCCTGCGCCACCAGCAGCGCCCCCGCCACCGCCAGCAGCACCTGTCCCAGCAGGCTGCGCGGCATGATGCGGTTCATGCGCCGGTCGCGGCCACGCGAGTGACGTCGGCCCCGAAGCGGTAGCCTCCGCCGCGCACGGTCTGGATGAATTGCGGATTGCGGCTGTCGGCCTCGATCTTGCGGCGCAGGCGGCTGACCTGGTTGTCGACCGCGCGGTCGAACAGGTGCGCCTCGCGACCCTGCACGAGGTCGAGCAGGCGGTCGCGGTCGATCACCTGCTTGGGCCGGTCGAGGAACGCGGTGAGGAGGCGAAATTCGGCGGTCGAGATGGGCACCGTCGCGCCTTCGGGGTCGATCAGGCGGCGCTTGAGCGGATCGAGCTGCCACCCTTCGAACACGTAGAGCGCATCGTCTTCGGGTGCGACCGGAGGGCGCGCGGAACGGCGGAGCACGCTGCGGATGCGCGCGACCAGTTCGCGCGGCTCGAACGGCTTCACGACGTAGTCGTCGGCGCCGATCTCGAGCCCGACGATGCGGTCGGTCGGCTCGCCCTTGGCGGTGAGGAGTATCGTCGGGATCGCCTTGGCCTCGACGAGGTGGCGACAGAGCGAGAGGCCATCCTCTCCCGGCATCATCACGTCGAGCAGGACGAGGTCGGGCGTTTCACCCACCATCGCGGTGCGCGCGGCGGCGGCGCTGTCGGCCTCGCGCACGACGAACCCCTGGCGCGTAAGGTACGCGGCCAGGGGTTCGCGGAGCGTCGGCTCGTCGTCGACGAGAAGGAGAGTTACGGGCGCGGTGTCGGTCATCGGTTGCCTTGGCGACCTCGTGCCCACAGCGGAGCGCGCCGGTCAAGCGCGCTCCGCCGCTCGGGGGTCGTCTGTCCCTGGCTCAGCTGGCGGGCTGGGCGGCCTTGCGGGCCTGCCACTCGGTCTTCATCGCCTCGCGCGCGGCCTGCCGTTCGGCCTGGGTCACGGTGCCGTTGCCATCGGCGTCGGCCTTGGCGAACCGGGCGAGCGCGCCGGCGGTGAATTCGGCGCGGGTGATCGTGCCGTCGTTGTTGGCGTCGGCCATCTTGCCCATGCCGCCACCGCGATGGCCGCGCATGCCCTTGCCGCCATGGCCCATCTTGGAGTGGTCCATCTTGGAGTGGTCCATCTTGGAGTGGTCCATCTTGGAGTGGTCCATGCCGGCGTGGGCACCGTCGGCAGGCTTTGCACCGGCGGGACGGCCGGGGCGGTTGGCCCGCGCCGCGGCGCGTTCCTCGGCACTGACGGTTCCGTTCTTGTCGGTGTCGAGCTTCGCCACCATCGCGGCGCGGCGCGCTTCGCGGTCGGCCTGGTTGATCACGCCGTCACCGTTGGCGTCCATCTTGGCAAAGTGTTCGCCGGCCTTGGCTTCCGCCTGGGCGCGGGTCATGTCGCCCATCGGCATCCGGCCCTGAGCGATCGCGGGGGCGGCGATGGCGACGCCGGCGGTGGCGAGCACGGCGGCCGCCATCGAGAAATGCAGTTTACGCATGGTCGAACTCCAGAACAAATTCGCTGTGAAAAGGGTCGAACCGCGGCGTGCGGGGTCAAGGGGGAGGGGGAGAGTACCCCGCAGCACCGCGGCTCATGACCACTGTTCTACAATCGCCTTGTCGCAGGCGTATGCCGGAACGCCGTCAAATTGTCGCGGATTGTCGCGCCGCACGAAAGTCGTTCATGCGTCCGACAGTCAGCGCGGGCGGTGTTCGGTCCCAAGCCCGGCAGTGATGAAAACCGCGGTCGCCGATCCGGTCACGTCGGCGGTATGCCATGTGCCCGGCGGATTGATCGCATACTCACCCGCCGCGATCGCGACCGTGTCGGTCGTCCCGTCGGCGTGTTCCTGGTGGAGCGTCATCTCGCCTGCGGTGCAGATCACGACTTCGGCGCCCGCAGGATGCATTTCCCACGAATCCCACGGGGCATCGAACGTGTACATGCTCACGATGCGGCCTTCGGCCCCGTCGCCATCGTGACGGTTGCCGTAGGCGGCATACCACTCCATCCCGGTGAACGGTGGTTGCGGCACCGCCGCCGCGCCGAGGCCGAGGTGGATGAACCGCTCGTCGAGGCGCAATCCGCTCACTCCGGTTCGGCCATCACGAACGCATTGAGCTTGTTGCCGTCGAGATCGCGGAAATAGGCTGCGTAGAAGCCGCCCCCGCGATCGCCCGGCGCGCCTTCGTCGGTCCCGCCATTGGCCAGCGCGATGTCATAGAGCCTGCCGACCTGCGCCGCGTCCTTCGCGGCCAGCGCAACCATCACGCCGTTGCCGATGCAGGCGGGCTGCTTGTCGAACGGCTGGGTCACGCCGATGCCGGGTGCTCCGCCGGGCTCACCCCAGGCGATGAACGTGTCGAATTCCATCATCCTACCGACGCCGAGTTCCGCTGCCAGCGCATCGTAGAACGGCGCAGCCCGCGCGAGGTCGTTGGTCCCGAGGGTAACGTAACCGATCATCGTGAATGCTCCTTGCCGCGACTCGACCCAGCCGGAACATTACGCGAACATTTCTCGCTTCACAAGGGCGCGCAGGCCTCCTCCAGCCACGCCAGCACATCTCCTGAGAGCTGCGGGGCGAGGATGCGCCGGACCTCGGCGTGGTAGTCGTCGAGCCACGCGCGTTCCTCGTCGGTCAGCAGGGCCGCTTCGATCAACGCCTTGTCGATCGGTGCGAAAGTGAGTGTCTCGAAGCCGAGATAGTCGCCCTCCTGTCCCTCGATCGTGCGCGCCTCGACCAGCACGAGATTCTCGATGCGGATGCCGAAGGCGCCTTCCTTGTAATAGCCCGGCTCGTTCGAGAGGATCATGCCCGCGAGCAGTTCCTGGTCGCTGCCGGCCTGCGCGCCGGTGATCTTGGCGATGCGCTGCGGGCCTTCGTGGACCGACAGGAAGCTGCCCACCCCGTGCCCGGTGCCGTGCGCGTAGTCGACGCCCGCCGACCACAGGAACTGGCGCGCGAAACCGTCGAGCTGGCCGCCTACCGTGCCTTGCGGGAAGACCGCGCGGGCGATGGCGATGTGGCCCTTGAGGACGCGGGTATTGCGGTCCCTGTGCTCGGCCGTGGGCTCGCCCGGACCGATCCAGACCGTGCGGGTGATGTCGGTCGTGCCGTCGAGATACTGGCCGCCCGAATCGCACAGGTAGACGCTCGACGGGTCGATCGGGATGTTGGATTCCTCGTCCACCCGGTAATGCGGCAGCGCCGCGTGGGGGCCGGCGGCGCTGATCGTGTCGAACGACAGGTCGCGCAAGATGTCGCTCTCGTCGCGGAATTCGCGGAGCTTCGCTGCCGCGGACAGTTCGTCGAGCCCGCCCTTGGGTCCCTCGACGCTCAGCCAGTGGAGGTATTTCGCGATCGCCGCCCCGTCGCGTGCCTGCGCATCGCGGTGGCCCTGCTGCTCGACCGGGTTCTTGACCGCGCGGGGCAGGATCGTGGGATCGCGCACCGCGACCGGCTTCGCGCCCGCGCCTTCGAGCGCATGGAAGATCGCCGCCACGCCGTAGTTCGGATCGACCGCGACCGTCTTGCCCTTGAGCTCGCCCAGCGCACCCTCGAACGCTTCGCGCGGGCGGATCGTCACCGCGTTGCCGAGGTGCTGCGACAGCTCGGGCGTGACCTTGTCCTCGCCGATGAACAGTTCGGCGGTCCCGTCGGCGTGCGCGATGACGTACGCGAGCGCGACCGGGGTCCGCTCGACGTCGGTGCCGCGCAGGTTGAGCAGCCAGGCCACCGAATCGAGCGCGCTGACCACCGCTGCGTCATGCCCTTCGGCCTTGAGCCAGTCGGCGACTTCGGCGCGCTTGTCCGCGCTCGAGCGGCCCGAGTGCGTGTCCGAATGGACCAGCGCGGGCGCGTTCGAAGGCTCGGGCCGGTCGGCCCAGACCGCATCGATCGGGTTGCCGTCCACCGGCACAAGCTCGCCATGCTTCTTCGCCAGCGCCTTGGCGACGCCCTCGGCCCAGCCCTTGGAATGGAGCCATGCGTCGTAACCGATCTTCGCGCCCTCGCCCGCGTTCTCGCCGAGCCATCTCGCGGGGCTGGACGCGGGGACACCGACATATTCGAACAGCTTGCCGTCGACCTGGTCGCGCACCTGCACGGTGTAGCGCCCGTCGGTGAAGATCGCCGCCCTATCCTTGAGGACTACCGCGGTCCCGGCCGACCCGCCGAAGCCGGTCAGCCAGTGCAGCCGCTGCGCGTAGGCGCCGATGTACTCGCTCATGTGCTCGTCCGAGATGGGAACGACGAATCCGTCGAGCCCGCGCCGCTTCAGTTCCTCGCGGAGAGCTGCCAATCGGGCTTCGTGGGTTTGCATGAGCATTGTTGCGGTCCTTTCGAGACCCACATAGGGCCGCGCCATGAACGATGCCACCGTGAAGCCGCCAAAGGCGCCGCCAGTCGCTCCGAAGAAGCCGTCGAGCGTGACTCACCACGGGATCACCGTGACCGACGATTACGCTTGGCTGCGCGATCCCGGATACCCCGCGGTCGAAGACCCCGAGATCCTCGACCACCTCAAGGCCGAGAACGCCTGGTTCGAAGCCGCGATGGCGGGCCAGAAGGACCGCATCGACGCGCTGTTCACCGAGATGCGCGCCCGCATCAAGGAGGCCGACAGGTCGGTGCCGCAGAAGGACGGCCAGTGGCTCTACTGGGTCGAATACGAGGACGGCGCCGAGTACAAGAAATGGTGGCGCCGGCCGGTCGCGGGCGGCGATGACGAGCTGATCCTCGACGAGGTGGCGCTCGCCGAAGGGCACGAATACTTCCGCCTCGGCGCGATCGCGGTCTCGAACGACGGGACCCGCCTCGCCTACTCGATCGACGACAACGGATCGGAGCGGTTCACCGCGCGGGTCAAGGTGATCGCGACCGGCGAACTGCTGCCCGACGAGATTCCCGGCACGCTCTCATCGCTGATCTGGGCTGCGAACGACACCGCGCTCGTCTACAGCCTCGCCAACGAGCAATGGCGCACCGACAACGCGCGGCTGCACCGCCTCGGCACGCCGCTGTCCGAGGATGTCGAGCTTTACCACGAGGACGACGAGGGATTCCGCGTCGGTTCCTCGCTGTCGGCCAACGAGAAGTGGCTGATCGTTTCGTCTTCCGATCACGAGACGAGCGAGGTGCGGCTGATCCCCGCTGCCGATCCGCTTGCCGATCCGATCCTGGTCAAACCGCGCGAGAAGGGCGTCGAGTACGAAGTCGATGAACGCGACGGCGTGCTCTACGTCCTGGCCAACGACACCCATGAAAACTTTCGCCTGGCGACCGCGCCGCTCGCAGCCCCAAGCGAATGGACGAGCCTGATCGAGGGCTCCGACGCCTTCTACCTCACCGGGGTCGACCTGTTCCGCGACTTTTACGTGGTCGAGGGGCGACAGGGCGGGCTCGATACGATCGAGGTCCGCTATTACGACGATCCCGACCGGATCGAGCCGATCGCGTTTCCCGAAGAGAGCTATACCGCCGGGCTGGGCGACAATCCCGAATGGGCGATGGACCGCTTGCGGGTCGGCTACGAATCGATGGTCAGTCCGGCGACAACCTACGACTACCACGTGGCCGAACAGCGGCTCGAAGTGCTCAAGGTTCAGGAAGTGCCTTCGGGTTACGACGCCGATCTCTACACCACCGAGCGCCTGCACATCGCCGCGCGCGACGGGACCGATATCCCGGTGTCGATCATGTACCGCAAGGATCGCGCAAAACCCGGCCCGCTGCACCTCTACGGCTATGGCGCCTACGGCATCGCCATCCCGCCCGGCTTTTCGACCACCCGCCTCAGCCTTGTCGATCGCGGCTTCGCCTATGCCATCGCGCACATCCGCGGCGGGGACGACCTGGGCCGGGCGTGGTACAAGGCGGGCAAGCTCACCCAGCGAACCAACGCCTTCACCGACTTCGTCGATGTCGCGAGGGGTCTAGTCGCGCTCGGCTATACCCAGGAGGGCCGGATCAGCATCTCGGGCGGCTCGGCCGGCGGCGAACTGATGGGTGCGGTGGTCAATTCCGACCCGCAGTTGTGGGGCGCGGTGGTGGCGCACGTGCCGTTCGTCGACGTGCTCGCCACGATGCTCGACGCCTCGCTGCCGCTCACCCCGGGCGAATGGCCCGAGTGGGGCAACCCGATCGAGGACAGGGCCGCGTTCGAGCTGATCGCGAGCTATTCGCCCTACGACCAGGTCAAGGCCCAGCCTTATCCGCCGATGCTGGTGACCGCGGGCCTCAACGACCCGCGCGTGACCTATTGGGAACCTGCCAAGTGGGTCGCCCGCCTGCGCGAGCTGAAAACCGACGACAACGTGCTGCTGCTCAAGACCAACATGGGCGCCGGCCACGGCGGCAAGTCGGGCCGGTTCGAATCCTTGCACGAAACGGCTGAGGAATACGGTTTCATACTGTGGCAGATGGGCCAATGAAGCGGTTCATTCGCACCTTTACTGCACTCCCTTCGCACATCGACGAACTCGGCCACGTCAACAATGCGGTCTGGGTCACCTGGATTCAGGACGTCGCGACCTCCCACTGGGCGGCGGTCGCCGCGCCCGACCATGTCGAGAAATATATCTGGGTCGTGACCCGGCACGAAATCGACTATCGCGGCAACATCTCCGAAGGCGAAAGCGTGACCGGCGAAACCTTCATTCCCGAAGGCCCGCGCGGCGCACAGTTCGACCGCTGCGTCGAGTTCCGCAACGCCGCCGGCAAGCGGATCGTGGCGGCGCGCAGCACCTGGGCGATGCTCGACAAGGCCACAGGCCGCCTCGTGCGCGTACCCGCCGAAGTGGCCGCACCGTTCCTGCCCTGATCGTAGGAACGGATTCACCGCTTGCGGGGCGGCAAACCCGTTGCTAGAGGCGCCCGCCTACCCGGGAGGCACCTCGCTTCCCAATCCCATTCGATGTGCGGTCGTGGCGGAATTGGTAGACGCGCAACGTTGAGGTCGTTGTGGGCGAAAGCCCGTGGAAGTTCGAGTCTTCTCGACCGCACCACCCAGTCCTGAATCGGAGCCGGTTTTCGCCTTAGAGCGAAGCTGCCGCGGAAAACGGCGCAGTTCTGCGCGCTTTCAGCGATGGCGATCGACGCCATGCAGTCAGAGACGAGCGAACCCAGTGCTAATTCCAGCGCGAACAACGCCCGCGTCTCTGGTCCGGAAAACCTGACTGCAGTCGGGAGTGGCTCAGAAGAACCCGAGCACGGCGCGCTGCTCGGCCCAGGCAAGCGGCAACTCGCATTCGAGCAGCGACTTCGCGGTGAGCGAGGGCGGCTGGCGACCTTCAACGATCGCGGTGATGATGTCGGGTGCGAGGCACGAGAGCGCGATGAGCCGAGAAAGCCGCGTGCGGCATCGACCCGCCTCCTTGGCTATCGTCGCAATCGATTGGCCCGGCATCTCGTGCATTAGTTGTGCCGCGGCGTGCGCCTCGGCGACCAGCGAGACCAGCTTTTCGTCGCGTGTTGGAGCAGGCGCTGTGGCCGGCGCTGGAATGACGAGGCGCAACCGGTGCCCGCGCCGCACTTGGATCGCAGGGCAGGTCAGGTCGAGCGCTGCTACCGGTCCGGTACCTTTGTCCGCAAAGCCCAACGCCTCGCGCACGCCCTGCAGGTCCAGGGCAATATCCACCCGGTCCTCGCGAAGGATTACTCCGTCAACGATTCGCGCGATCAGTTCGGCCTTCGTCGATTGCGAACCACTGCGAAGCTGGGCAGTCATGAGATCACCGGCTGCGATGGCCTGCTGGACAAGCAAGGCATCGTCCTGCGCATCACCCAGCAGTTCGCTGACTGAATGTGGGTCTGCCGCGAACTCAGCGATGCGGTTGCAGACCATTTGCTCGAGGTCGTGGGCTGACACCCGCCACGCAGGTGTTCCATCGAGTTGGTCGGGCCGGGTGTTGTAATACCGGTAGCGCACGCCGGGCTTGCAGGCGTGGTTGGTGGTCATGGCCCTGCCCTCGCCATCGCTGAGCTTGCCGACCAGCAGTCCCGGATATGCGGCCTTCAGTCGTCGCGAAGTTCCCTGCGCGCGGTTCTTTAGAACGGCCCGGACCTCGTTCCACAGCTCCTCGGCCACGATGGCCTCGTGCTCGCCCTCGAAGACTTCGCCCTTGTGCGTGAGCTTGCCGCGGTAGATGGGGTTGGCGAGGAGGTGGTAAAGCGTGCCGCGTCGGAACGCGCAGCCGCCGCGATGCGGCCCGCTGGCGGTGACCTGCAGCTTGGTGCGGTGTCCTTCGCGATCGAGTTCGTCGACGAGCTCCGCGACCGAACCGAGTTCAATGTACCGCCGCATGATGTGCCGAACGAGCTGCGCCTCGGCCGGGTTGGCGACCAGCTTGCGGTTCCTAACGTCGTAGCCGAGCGGGACCGGTCCGCCCATCCAGATGCCGCGGCGCTTCGACGCTGCGATCTTGTCGCGGATGCGCTCGCCGGTCACCTCTCGCTCGAACTGGGCGAACGAGAGCAGCATGTTGAGCGTCAAGCGTCCCATGCTCGTCGTCGTGTTGAATGACTGGGTAATCGAAACGAAGCTCGCCTCGGCCTTGTCCAATACCTCGACGATCTTGGCGAAATCAGCGAGGCTGCGAGTCAGCCTGTCGATCTTGTAAAGCAGGATGATATCGACCTTGCCCGCCTCGACATCGGTAAGGAGGCGCCTGAGGCCGGGACGCTCCATGCTGCCGCCCGAGAACCCGCCGTCGTCGTAGCGTTCGGGGTTAAGCCGCCACCCTTCGTGCTGCTGGCTCAACGCATAGGCCGAGCAGGCGGCATACTGGGCATCGAGGCTATTGAACCCCTGCTCGAGCCCGTCCTCGGTGGACTTGCGGGTGTAGACCGCGCAGCGAAGCACCTTGTCAGCCACGACCGGTCAGCCCGAAGAAGCGGGGACCCGACCAGTGGGCGCCGGTAACCTCGCGGGCAATCTGCGAGAGCGATCGATAAGACCTCCCTTCCCAATCGAAGCCATCCTGCGTCGTCAGCACGGCAATGGTTCGTCCCTTCCACTCGCGGATGAGCCTTGCGCCCGGCGCAAGCCGGGTCGGCACTCGCGGAACGGTCAGTGGCGCATCCGACGAGGCAATCCGCTCGAGTTCGCGCACTACCATCGCCGGCAAGTTGCCTAGGCGCTTCTCCTGCAAACGCTGGGCAACCAACCGGCGAAGAAGGCCGGTACCAATGCTTGGTGCGTCGAGCCCGGTCAGCGACTTCCACTCTGACCGGAGCCCAGCCGGGGACAGTGTCTCCAGCTGGGCGAGGTCATCGGCGGCGCGCACTTCGGCGCGGGACCGTCTTGCACTTACGGGCATGTCAGGCACGGAAGTAAGTAGTCTTGCCGTCCACCTTGCGGCGCTCGATCGTATGTCCCTTCTTCTTGAGGCCGGTCAGCGCCGCGCGGGTCGTGTGCGGCAGCCAGCCCGTGGCCGCGACCATCTGGTCGAGCGTCGCGCCCTCGGTGCGTGACAGTAAGTTGAGCACGAGGCTCGCCTTGGTCTTCTTCGGTTCCGCGGCAGGATCGCTGGCTGAGCCAGTGCCTACATTAGCAGCCTCCACGTGGCTAGGTTGCGGCTCTCGTGCCATGCGGCGCTGGCGCTTCGCAGCGGGAGCAGGTTTGTCGATCGTATCGGTCATGGGGTGGCTCTCCATCCGGAACGGCTCCGTGCCGCTTCCACCACCCACAGCCCCGCGGAGTGTGCTCCGCCTGGGCTACCCGCGTCGCGTGGTTCGACTCGCACCGGGACCAACGCTTCGTTTGCGAAAGAAGTCGAATGGATTTGCGAGTGCAAAGGGCGCGAATGTCGGATCTCGCGGACAACCGCTTTGAGCCCTAATTCCGGACGTTCCCAGCAGGAAACGTTAGGACAAAAGCGGTCACACGCTCGATCCTTGGCAGTATGACGCCGCGTGCCGCCTTGGATTGAAATGCCACGCTATCCGCGCCAAGTGCCGCGATGATGTGGATACTGAAACTCGACATGCTCGAACCCGGCGACGTCATCCTCGAGCCGGGGTTCGATAGAGTCGCGGAGGGGACTGGAGGCATCTACGGCCACGCGTCGGTGGCGCTCGGCAAGCTCGTCAGGATCGAGGCCGGTAAGGACGACGGTGTCGTCATCGCGCCGTTCGAGCTGGCCGCCTACAACCGCGACGGCGAACGCCTCGTGGGCCAGCCGTTGGAGAGCGCCGATGCGTTGGTTCGCAGGCGTCGGGACCGGCTCGACATCGGCACGCTCGATGGAAATGCTTTGTGGGAGGCGGGCCGCGCATACGATCTGCACAGGGCGATCGACCTGCCCGACCTCGCCCCCCGGGCGCGGGACCAGCTCGTCAGGCTGCTTGCACGGCGAGGCTCCGAGCCTGACCCGGAAGGCCGCATATGTTCCGAGGTGGCGGCGCGCATTCTCGAACTTCCGGCGAAGAACGCCAGCCCGAACGCGCTTGCCGACGCCGAGCAGTTGGAGTTGGTCGAGGGCGCGATCGTTCAAGTGGATGACACTTGGACGCCAGAAAGGGTGAACACCGCCGCTGGCTCGCTCGCGTCGCTGGTCGACGAGGTCGAGCTGGGACTCGCCCACGACATCATGGGCTTGGCTGACGACCTGGCGGCGCAGATCAAGAGGGAGACGATATCGAAGGCGGCCGCAGGCGACCGCCTCACCAGCAACGTCGACGGCAAGCTCCGCGACGCGATCGGGGCGTTGCTGGAGATCCGGGCGCTCGAGAATTCGACCCTCCAAAAGGAGACGCAACGGATATGAGGCGTCGGGTTCGACCCGCGTGGTCGATCTGAACCGGGGGTTTGGGGGGCTATAGGCAATGCAGTACGAGGTGTATGGACCTTTCTGGTCGCCGCGGGCGCAGACTGAGGCCGACGGCGAGGCCCTCCGCGCGTTCTGGGACGAGATACAGGAGATGGTGCCCGGCCTGCCGCGCGCCATCGGAATCTACGTCTTCTCGACGTGTCACGGCGAGACGTTCACGCCGTGGTACGTCGGCAAGACCAACGCCAAGACGGGGTTCCGCGGCGAGATTTTCCAGGACCACAAGCTCAACCACTACGTCAGGGCCAGCGAGCGGAAGCGGGGCTATCCGGCCATCCACCTCATCGCCAAGGTCGAGCCCGTGAGGGGCAACTACTGCAAGGCCTCGAAGCGGTCCGGCCGCGAGATCGACGAGTTGGAGACCGTGATGATCGGCATGGCGCTGCGCGCGAACCCCAACGTCCGCAATTCCAAGAAGACGTGGTTCAACCGCACGTGCCAGGTCCCGGGGATCATCGGCGATTCCCTGACCGGCCGACCGACCGAGGCGGTGGCGACCCTGCGCAATACGTTGAAGCTGTAGGCAGGTTGCGAGCGCCGTTGCGCTATCCGCCCAGGCGGCCCTAGTATCGGTCCCATGCGCGTCCCCGGAACCATGACCATCGTCGCCACCGAGCGGCTGCTCGCCGACCTCACGGGTCAGGCGACGGACATGATCCTCACGGTCCCGACCCACGGCCGGCACCATCTCGCCGGCGGCGAATCCGCGATGGTGCAGTTCCTCGCGACTTGGGCGCAGCGGCAACGCGTGCCGACGGTCTCGACCTTCGCGCGTGGCGCCGCCGACCGGCAGATTGCCGATCTGGCGGGGCAGCTGCACGGCCTCGCCGTAGCGCTGGTGGCCGACGAGGTCCGCGGCCTCGACGGCCAGCCGATCCGCGACCGGCTCTTCGACCTGGCCCTCGACCGCCTGAGAATCGTTCAGGGCGCGCGCCCTTCGAGCGCATCGCGGGGTCCGCAGTTCGAACTGATGTGCGCGGACCATCTGGGGCTGTCCGCGCCAACCTTGCTATACGCCCGGGATCCGGACGGCGTGGCCCGGCTGCGCGACGCCCGGGCGTTCCGCGACCTGGCGATCCAGATCATGGCGTCGACCGTGCCCACGGCGCTGGAGGCGATGCTCCCGCGGGACACCCGGAGCACGCTGGCGTCGGCGCTCTACGAGCTGTTCCGCAACACCGAGGAGCACGCGCGGCTCGACGACCGGGGAAACCAGCTGCGCAGGTCGCTGAGGGGCATACACGCGCGGCGGCACGCGATCGAACCGGGCAGGCTGGCGGAGATCGTCGGGAATTTCGAGCCGCTGGCGAACTGGGCGCGGCGGTTGCCGAGGCCTCGTGCGAATTCGCGCGACGCGCAGATGCTGGAACTATCGGTCTTCGATTCCGGCCCGGGGTTCGCAGCGCGCTGGAGCGGACGTCCGCTCGACCTCATCGAACCGCCGGACGAGATGGCTGCGATCGTGAACTGCTTCTCGAAGCATGGTAGCAGCAAGGCCCGGTCGGCCGCCGGTCTGGGTCTGTGCAACCTGGTCGACCTGTTGCGCGCGAAGGAAGGCTTCCTTCGGTTGCGCACCGGGCGGCGCTCGCTCTACGCCGACCTCTCGCGCGAGCGTGACCGCGCCTATGGCGACCCGCCCGACCTGCGCGCTTGGACGACCGGCGCAGGCGATCCGGCGCGCGTCGCCGGCACGCTCGTCACGCTGCTGCTACCGCTTGCCCCCGAAGCATGAAGCCGATGCTCCTCAACCGCTTCGAGAAGGTCGTCGACGACGTGCCAGTCGACGCCCTGATGGCGTTCGTCGGCGTCGACGGCCTGGACGGGTTCACGATCGGCGAGCCCATCGAGCGCGAGGTCGAGGCCAGGCTAAGCCCGGACGAGCTGATCTTCGTCGCGCGGGCGCCGGAGGCGAAGCGACTCGCCGCCGACATCGCGACGTCGCGCGATTTCCGCCAGATGCGCGAGCGCGTCGGTCCTCGCGCGGCGATCACCGTGCTCGGCTTCGACGTCCGGGGTAGGGAGGCGGTGCGCATCGAGGTCGAGAAGGGTGAATTCCGCAGCAGCATCGCACTCGACGAGATCGTGCGGCGCGGGGTCACGGCGATCTTCAACGAACGGGGCGGCTTCGTCGAGTCGACGGCCAGCTTCCACTTCCTCAACCCGTCAGGCCGCCACACGAGCCGGTTCATCAGGCTGTCGAACCTCCTAGTCTGTAATAGCGAGATCTCGTTCATCGCCTTGGCGATGCTCGGCTCGATCCCGAAGGACGCGCACTACGTCTACGTGGATACGCCGTCGCTCTTCGCCGTCGTCGCCATCATGAACGAGCACCGCATGGCGCTCGACCCCAAGCTGCCGCTGCTCGTCGCCGACAGCTTCCGATCCTACGAAGAGGTCGACACCTACGACTTCACCGGGTTGGCGACGGCGACGGCGATCATCTCGGCATCGTCCAGCGGGACGCTGGCGAAGCGGGTGGAGGCCCGCGGGCTGGACGCATCCAGGATCGTCCACACGCTGTATCTCGGCAAGGTCGTCCCCGGCGTGAACTTCGCGGTCGATCTGCGTAGCGACCCTGACCTCAATCCGGGTGGGCTGAAGACCGAGCGCACCACCTACGACGACGCCGGCGTGTGCGTGCTGTGTCAGAACAACTCGACCCCGATCCCGCTTCGCGGCGACCAGTTCGACATCGCCCCGCCGCAGCCGAAGGCTCTCACCGTCAAGGTGACCCACGCGCCGAAGGGCCTGACCCAGACCATGACGCGACTGGCCGGCGGCGACTGCTTCCAGGTCTTCGCTTCCAACGATCGGCAGCTGTGGGTCGACGCGACCGCCCTGCTCGCCGTCAAGGCCTTCGACGAACGGCTCGAATTCTTCGTCCAGCGCGACATCCCGCCGGTCAGGCACATACTGCTGGCCGACGACGAGGCTCACGCCCTCGCGACCAGGGTCGCGGCGATCGCCGGCGTCACGCCCGCTCTGCACGGGCGCGACGACCTCGACGCACTGGAGACGGCCCTCAAGGCGGGCCCGCCCGGCGCGTTGCTGGTCGTGTCGTCGGTTATCGGCAGCGGTCGCGTGCTGCTCGACGTGAGCCGCGACCTGAGGCCGTTCTGCTCCGATCGGCCAATCATCTACCTGGTCGGATTCGCGCGGACGGAGAGCGAGGCCGCCATCGAGGCGCTGCGGCGCGACCTTGAGATGACGAAGTGCCCGGTGCCGCACCCGCTGGCCATCGTCGAGCGGATCGAGCTGCCCGGATCCGACTTCGCCAATTCGTGGGCGCGCGAATACACATTCCTGAACCTGCAAGGCGGCGGCACGCTCTCGCCGGCGCTGGCGGCGCGCCGGGACCGGTTGGCGGAGTCGTCGCGCCCCCTGCTGGACGAGCTTTTCCTCGCGAACGAGGCCGGCGCGCGGCTCAAGCTCCGACCCGGCTTCGCGTTCTGGCCCGAGACTCTGGCGCTCCGTGACCATGCCCAGAGCGACGTGTTCGTGACCGTCGCCGCCGTCCTCCAGCAGCTCAGGAACGTCGATCGGGGCGAGGGCGATGCGCTGGTGACCAACTGGTTCCAGCAGACCCTGCTCTCGCCGGGCAACTTCGGCCGCTACAACGACGGCATCATCCAGGCGAGTCTACTCCGTGCGGCCCGACCGACCGAGCTCGACTTCGCGAGCGACGCCGCGCTCAGCCGGGACGCCGGGCGGATCATCCGCCGGATCGCCTCGGACCCGACGCGGGCGCAGGGCGAGGCGGCGGCCGAGTTCCTCGTCGCGATCGGCAGCGGCCGGTTGAAGCTGGAGCGCGCCGACCTCGACGTCGTGCTCGCGCCGATCCCGGGCGCGCCCCCGATCGTCGAGGAGTTGCGGCAGCTGACGCTGAAGGCCACCGCCGGCACTTGAACCCCGGCTAGCCGAAGGCGCCGTGGATCCACCAGCTGAGGTCGGCGAGAGGCAGCTGCCCGGCGCTTTGCTTAATAGGCGGCAGACAGTTTACGGCCCAGCTCTTGCCGATGATAGCCTTGAACGCGGTATGTCCGCTTTAGCCGGCTGCGTCCGTGGAACCTGCCAGTCAGATTACGGCCTACTATTTGACTATAGCGCGGCGGTACCCGGCGGCTTGAGCTTGCGCTTCGGAGCAGAAGATTTCCTCGGCGCGGGTTGCTTCGTAATAGGGCATGCCGGGGACGTGGTAAATCCACTGGCCGCGGCGGTTGCGGTTGCCCTTGATCGCGCAGCGGCCGTTGCCAAACGGTTCGGCGAGCGGCACGGCGCGGTTCGAAGCGGTGGATTGCGCGCGGGCGGCCCTGACCGCTTCGGCACGACCTGCCTTGGCGCCCCGGAAATCGCCCGGCAGTTGGAACGCCGAGGTCCACAAGCCAAGCCGGGACGCTTTCGCGCGCACTTCGTCGGAAACGTACTCGCTGCTGTACTCGCGGAACGCGGTCGCCCACCCTTGCGCGACCATCGTTCGGTTGATTTCTAGACCGTTCGCTCCACAGACCGCGAGCGTCCTGCCGTAAACGTCGACTCCTTGTGACACGCAAGAAACCTCGGCGTGCGCAACAAGCGCGGCCAACTGGCGTGTGGCCACCGTTCCGCACGCCCAGGCTTGTCCATCGCGCTGGCAGGTCTGATCGGCTTCGGGAGCATCGATGCCATGCAGCCTGACCGTGGTTGTGCCGATCTGGAGCGTATCTCCATCGCGCGCAGATGCAGCGCCGCGCAGGTCCTGCGCGAGGGCGGGGGAAACGAGCAGGAATGCCGCGAGAGCGAATGACGTAGAAAATGTCGAGCGCATGGCAATCACTTAAAGCGAAAAACGTTACGAAACCATCGCCCGCCACGAAGTGAGTGCCGTACCGCTTGAGCTTGAATGTGCTTGCGGATCGCGCGCAGTCATGAACAGCGGAATTTTCTTTGCAGCGATATTGCTGACAGGATGCGCGACGGTGCCCACCACCGACCGTGCCAACGTCGCTCCGAACGGGGACAGGGCCGTCGTGCCGATCGCGCGCGGGTGTTTGATGGAGCGGACGATCGCGGGCGGACGTGCCTTCACGCCGTCGACCGTGTCGCTGATGAACCCGGACGACGGGACCGTGCGGTTGCTGATGGCCTCCGAGGCCTTTGCGGGTGCGGAAGGTCCGCGCACCGACGTGATGCTGGCCCAAGGCAGGCGGAATTGGGGCGACGGCGAGGCGCTGGCTATGTCGGTAGGTGGTCGACCAGCGCTTTTGTTCAACCTGCCCGCTGACTTCCTCGCCGAAGTTGAGGACGAGAAGCCGCTGGCGGTGACGATGGCTGGAGAGGTGCGCGGCACTTTGCCATCCGACGGCGCGGAGGAGGCGATCCGCCGGTTGACCGCCTGCGTGTTCGGGAATCGGGAGAACTAGGGCGCAGGCGCGACAACCGCACAAGCGCCCCGTTCACGTCAGTTAGCGCTGGCGACCGTCGCTTCGGTCGCCGGGGCGGTCACTTCGATCGGCGCGACCGGCGCTGCCGCCTTGACCGCCAATTCGATATCCTCGTCGAGGAAGGCCGAGACCTGGCCGCCGTTCGGCAGCACCG
This sequence comes from Tsuneonella sp. HG094, assembly GCF_053819285.1. Lineage (NCBI taxonomy): Bacteria > Pseudomonadati > Pseudomonadota > Alphaproteobacteria > Sphingomonadales > Erythrobacteraceae > Tsuneonella > Tsuneonella sp. HG094. The sequence continues at coordinate 10,833 of NZ_JBSORA010000001.1, read as the reverse complement.
CGCTGGTGCCGGTCACGAAGAACCCGGCGAGTGGAACCAGCACGATAGAGCTGACTACTCCCGCAGTGCCGGTGACGCCCTTGTCGTCGAAGGTGCCCGCGAGACGGATCTGGCGGCCGCCTACCCTAGCCCAAAGCGCCCGCGCGCCGAGATGGCCGGACTTGCCCCACATGCCCTTGTTGCGGACGCTCGTGATCTCACCCTCGGCGGGTGCGCCGGCGGGAATGACGACAACGCCGTTGTATTCGACCGGCGAGGCCACTTCCATCCGGAAGCGCTGGCCGACGCGGGCCTTCTTTTCCTTCGTCGTGACTTCCTCGAGCATGCGCAGCGATACCGGCGTTCCGGCGCGCAGCACCGCCTGGGTTACGGGTGCCAGCGTGACGGTGGTGGCCGGTGCGGGCGCTACGGCGGTGGTTTCGGCCGAGCGAAGCGTGCCAGTCGTCGAAATCGACTGGGCTGCAACGGGCATGGCAGCGGACAGCGCGGCGAGCGCCGCGAGCGAACGAATATACATGGAATTACCCCCTCTGTGCTGGCCGCGACCCCTGAGGCGGCCATGCCGTGCACTAACAACGCGAGATGGCGGTAGAGTCAATCGAATTGGTTTAGAGACAATTACTTCGTCTCCTGCCCGCACTTGTCGGGTGCATCCACAATCCGCTCTGGCACCCAAGTCTTACTTGGTCCGTCGAAAGGCTGTTCGCGTAAGAGCGCAAACTCTGCGTCGCCTTAGGCGAGATGTTGCGAAGTAGGTTCCACTGGTCCCATATTTCGGCATTCAATTTGCTCGTGGTTTCGCGGTCCTAGCGTCTACAAGCGTACCGTCCAAAATCAGCCCACTTCCAGACAACCGGCCCAGCAGTAGCTGCTCTCAGTGTCTGGCGTTGATTGAGATCCTTGAATAGCGATTGAGGCAATTCCGCAACAGCGGATCGCGCTCGTTAGTTACGAGCGGCTGGCGATATTGTTTCGTTTACTCGGCGTCGCTAGTCGCGCCGCCGATCGCATAAACAATCAGGGATTGATTTCAATGAAGTATGTAATTCTCGCCGCCACGGCCGCTGCCGTCGCTGCCACCCCCGTGTTCGCGCAGGATGCCAACGTCGACACTGGTTTTGGCGGCGCGCACATCTCGGCGACCGTCGGCGTTGACCACACCTCGGCCGACGTGCAGTACGAAGACACCGCATTCCCGGCCGACAACTTCCGCGAATCGGAAAGCACCACCGGCCTCGTCTACGGCATCAACGCCGGGTACGATTTTCAGCTTTCGCCGGGCAGCACCCTCGGCATCGAAGGCGCCTACGAGTGGAGCGATAACGAGCGCTGCGAAGAGTTGTTCGGCAACGACGAGGCGTGCTTCGCGCTGAAGCGCAACTGGTACGTCGGCGTCCGCGGGGGTGCGCAGCTAAGCGAAAGCACCCTGCTGTTCGCCGGTCTCGGCTACACCAACGGCCGTGCCCGCATCAGCTACACCGACCCGGCCTTCCCGGCGGACAACTTCTCGGTGGCCGATGACCGCGATGGCTGGCGCGCGAGCCTCGGCCTCGAGCAGAGCTTCGGCACGAACTTGTTCGGCAAAATCGAGTATCGCTACTCGAACTACAAGAACCTCGAATACGCCGACGGGACCGAGAGCATCGCCCTCGGCTTCCAGCGCCACCAGGTCGTCGCCGGCCTCGGTATGCGGTTCTGACCAAGCAGGGGCCGACGTAACGCGTCGGCCCCATACTTGTCGATTACCATCGAGTGTACCTGTTGAGGAATCCGACCACGGCATCCAGCACCGTCCCGTCCTTGCGCTCGATGCGCATACGGAGGCGGAGGTTCTTGACAGTCGAAGGCAAGGCCTCGCTGCGCACGTTAAGCAGGTGAACGGCCGCGTCCGTGACATGGACGGTGCGCGCAGCATCTTCCTGCACCGTCACTAGCATCGATCCATCGTTGTAACATCGATGCACACCATCCCACGCAAAAGTGCAGCTGACGAACGACCATTTCGGGCCATTCTTTACCCGAAAACTGCCTGTCCGGACGCGGCCCAGGTAAGGCGATCCCGAAAGCTGCCGATGACTTCACTTTTCGAAGACTGGTGCGGAGAATGGTGCAACCGGCTAAGGGTACCCCTGCGTAAGGCTATTTAGCGTGAGAAATCTGCGGGGTCTCGAACCACTATCGCCGTGTCGCGCGGCGGTCGGAGGGGCGCAGAGGGATGACCTCGGCAGGCGCGAGCTCTAGTTCGGTAATGGGGCTCGGCTCGATGTCGATGTCGAGGTATTTGCGCGCCGCGTCTTCGCCGGGGAGCGCCTCGCCGTAGAGCCAGCCCTGGCCGTCGGTCGCGCCGAGCGTGACGAGGAGGTCCTGGATAGTTTCTTCCTCGATCCCCTCGGCCGTGATCGGGAGCGAAAGCGATTTGCCAAGCGTGGCGATGGCCTGGACGAACGCGTCGCTCTGCTTATCGTTGCGTAGCGAGGCAACGAAGTCGCGGTCGATCTTCAGCCGGTCGAACGGCAGTTCGCGAAACCGCGCGAGCCCGGCGTAGCCGCTGCCGAAATCGTCGAGCGCCACCCGCACGCCGGCGTCGCGCAGCTTGTGGATGATCGCCAGCACGCGCTCGTTCGCGGTGAGGAGCGTCTGTTCGCTGACCTCGACCTCGAGCCGGGTCGCCGGAAAGGCGGTCTGGCGCAGGAGCTGGAGCACGCGGTCGGCGAGCAGCGGGTCCTTGAACTGGACCGGCGAGAGGTTGACCGCCAGCGAAAGTTCGGCCGGCCAGTGGACCGCCTGCGCGAGCGCGGCGCGCATCACTGCCAGTGACAATTCGGCAATCAGGCCGCAGCCTTCGGCCACCGCGAGGAAGCTGTCCGGCCCGAGGGTGCCCTGGCGCGGATGGTGCCAGCGGGCGAACACCTCGAATCCGCGGATGCGCAGCGAGGCGAGATCGAGCAGGGGCTGGAAGTGCGGTACGAATTCGCCGCGTTCGAGCCCGGCGCGGATCGCCGCCTCGAGCCGGGTGCGTTCGTTGCGGACGCGCTCCATGTCGGCATCGAACCACACCGCGCGGCCGCGGCCGAGGCGCTTGGCCTCGTACATCGCGACGTCGGCGCGCTGGAGCGAAGCGGTGGCGAGTTCGTGCGGGCCCTCGCGCATCGAGATGCCGATCGAGACGCCAACGCGCGCTTCGGTGTCGCCGATCGGAAACGGCTTGCACAGCGCGGTGACGAGCGCCTGCGAGAGCAGCGTTGCCGTGCCCACTCCGGCGTCGTCACCTGTCAGGCATATGGCGAATTCGTCGCCGCCGAGTCGCACCGCGTCGGCCGACGGAGGGACAAGCTCGCTGATCCGCGCGGCGATGCCTTTCAGGAGCTCGTCGCCCGCCTCGTGGCCGTAGAGATCGTTGACCTGCTTGAAACCGTCGAGATCAAGCAGGAGGAAGATGACCGTCTCGGAGCGCAGGCGTCCTATGACCTCCTTCATGAGGTAGCGGCGGTTGTGGAGGCCGGTCGTCTCGTCGAAGTAGGCGAGGCGCAGCTCGCGCGCGCGGCTCGCCTCGAGCGCGTCGTGGAGGCGGCGGGCGTCGAGCGCGCGGCGCCATGCGAGAAGGATGAGAGCGGACGAGAGCAGCAGCGGCACCGCGAGGCGGCCGCGGGCGTAGACCTCGGCCAAGTCGGCGTAGAACAGGATCGGCACGAGATTGGCTGCGATCGCCGTGAACAGCCCGATCGCGCCGAGCGCGATGCCCGTGCACAGGCGGTGCGACAGCAGCGCCGAGCGGCGCAGGCGGGTGGAGTGCGGCATGGACGGGCGGTCCCGAAAGGCTTGTTGAGCGACGCGGCGGGTATCTCAGGACAGGGTTGCGATCGGTTTAACGGACGGCGGCGCAGCGGGTCACTCCATCCGTAAACTACGTGATGTTACGGAGGCACGCGGCGCCAAGCGGCGGCTACGATGCTGGCGTGATCAGCATATACGAGCTTGCCAAGAAAGATTTGTGACCCAAGTTCAGGAGAGCCCGTGTTCAGCGGAGGGATGGCTGACCGACGACGAACCGGGATTTCTTGCTCCCTGGCCTAGCGGATCGCGCGAGCCAAGCGTCGCGCCGGTTCCTGCGGAGTGCTGACCACAGCGCTCCGATGCACGGGGATCATCCGTTTCGCTCGGTTGACATACCTCGGATTTGGAGCAATCCGCGCTGGGTGAATTCAGTGCATTCTTCGGCCGCGCTGCCGGCCGCCACCGAGCTCGAAGCCTTCCTCCTGCGACTGGCCCAGTTCTCGCTTGAATGCGAGACGGGCGACCTGAGCGGGGTGGACGCAGTGCGCCAACTCAATTCCATGTTTGCCGAAATGGCTCGAAACCTGAGCGAGATCAGCTGGCATCCGATGGGCGCCGAGCTCGAACGCATGCTGGGCGCCGGTGCTGCGGAAAGCGGGGCCATGCTGCTCGCCGGCTCGACCGCCGGCATGATGATTTCCCGTTCGCCCGATGGTGCGGCAGTGGCCTCGGTGTGGATCCCCGGCCACACGAGTGAGCACACCGTCAGCGGCGGCGACTGCGCCGCGGCGTTGTGCGGCGCGCTGGCGAGGGCGTGCGCCCAGGCGCTCGGCAATGGTCCCGCGCCGACCTCGTCGTCGGTTAATTAATCATCCGCGCATCGAGCAGGACCTTGACCGCCTCGGCGGTCGAAGTGACGCGCAGCTTGGACATCATGTTGGCCCGGTGAATCTCGACCGTGCGCGGACTGATGCCGAGAACCTTGGCGATGCCCTTGTTTGAATGGCCCGCGACGAGCTCGCGGCCGACCTCGGTTTCGCGGCGGGACAGATCGGCAACCAGTTCGCGCGCCGCAGCCTGTTGCCTGCGGGCCTCCACTTCGAATTTCACACTCTCGATTGTGTCTTTGAGGCGGGGCAGCGCGGTCCCGGGATCGAGCGGCAGGGCAAAGTAATCGATTACGCCCAACCGGATGGCTCGCACCACTTGTTCGGTCTGCGGTGTTCTCGAATAGGCCATGATGGGCAAGCACTGCGCCGCAGGGATGTCCATCAAGCGCCCTAGCGTGTCGCTTTCATCGTGCACGAAAATGAAGGCGGTGTTCCGCGGCCAGAACGACTGCAATTCGGCCACGTCTTCGAACGGCTCGACATGCCAAAACTTGGTCAGGATCTGAGTCAGTTCGGCCCGCTGGGCGACGTCGGGTTCGATAAGGGTTACGGTTGATTTCACTGGGCGACCTCTCGCTTTTCTTGCGATCGAGAGGCGGACACCCATGCGGTTCTAAGTAGATCCCGCAATACGGGACAACACCTAGCGCGCTCGCATCGCATATTCAGGCGACGCCTAGGAACAACAGCAAGGCGTTCATCGCCGCCGCCCCCACCAAGAGCGCAATTACCCAGACTTCCCACGTCGCGCGCCCGCGTTCCGGCACCTCGAACGACGTAATCGACATGTCGTCTACCTGGAGGAACCCGTCCTCGGCGTTGCGCGCGCGGAGATCGGCCTCGATCTTGCTTTCGATACCCATCAGATGTTTCCTACGAATGTTGCCGGATCGTTGGGCGTTCCCTCGGTCGAGAACACCGTCGCCACCGCGCGCCGCCCAGCCCGCGAGATCGCCACCAGTGTCGAACGGCCATCGGTCGGGCAGGGCGCGCGATGGATCAGCCCTTTGCCTTCGAGCAGCTCGAGGTAGCGCAGAACAGTGGTGGGCGCGACGCCGGCCGCCAGCGTCAGCGACTTGGTCTGGAGTATCGAGCCCCGGCCGTCCGCGACGAAAAGTTCGAGCAGAACCGCCCATTCGATGTCGCTGAGCGAAGCAGCGGGCGGGATCATGCGACGCCGGTGGAGCAGCGCAAGCTCCGCGGCGGCGGCGTCGTGAATCTCGTCGGATGCGGGCGAGAGTTCGCGGACCCGCGTCCAGTCGATTGCGGTGCGCGAGTTCATGCGGGGCTCCCGTAAGAAGCGAATAGTCCCGTCCGCCGCATGCTGACGACGCGGTCCCCGCCCACCACGAGGTGGTCGTGCACGGTGATCTCGAGCGGAGCGCACAGTGCGGCGAGCGCGCGCGTAGAGGCCACGTCCGCCTTGCTCGGCGTCGGGTTGCCGGAGGGGTGATTGTGGATGAGGAGAAGTCCGGCGGCGCCATTCGCAAGCGCGCGACCGATCAGGTCCCGGTAGTTGAGCGCGATGGATCCCGCGTGACCCGACCGGTCGAAGGCGCAGATGTACTTTCCGTGCTCGTCGTGGAGGGTGAAGACTAGCGCTTCGTCGCGCGCGCGCCCGAGGAGTGCGATCGTCTGGCCCAGGATGGTCCCACCGGGGCCGAAGTCGAGGTCGGGGACGAGGCTTGCAACATCGCGCGCGCTTTGCGGCGCTGGTAATTCCGAGTCCCGATCGCGAGCAGGATGAATACGAGCAACGTGGGCACCGCCTTCATCGCGGCGTAAGTCGGGCCGCTGACCGAATCCTCGACCCCTCGCGCGAAGTGCGCGCTGAGGCTCAGGAGTTGCAAGGCTGCCGCTGCTAATGGCCAGTATCTCCGGGCACTGAGGCCGATCCAGACGAACCCGACGAACCCGATGAGGTCCTGTGAGAGTGCGACCGGATCGACCGAATCGAACTGGGGAATGGTCAGAGGCTTGAGGACAGCGCGGAAGAGAAAGAAGGCGATAAGCAGGATGACTGCCGATCGTTCCGTCCTGCCACCCCTGAACCACCCGTAGGCGAGGGATCCTGCCATGACCGCGTAGAAGCTCGTGAGGAGCATCCATGTCATGGCAGGGATCGCATCACGCGACTTCGCGGCGTTCTTTGGGAAGGTCGGCGCCGGCCCACTCCTCAGGGCATTCCATCGGTGTGTCGGCGGTTTCGGCGATCCGGCGCAGGTCCTCGTGAGCACGGATGAAGTCCATGCGCGCTTCGACCAGCTTGGCCTGGGCGGAAGCTATCCGGGCGATCGCACGGTGACCTGTGGCGGCCGGGCTACCGGTTTCAACGCGAGCCGTGGTCATTGTCGACAGCAGGCTGCCGGTCGTGGCGATGAGCTGGTCGATGCCATCTTCGCTGGCATTGAGGTCGCGGCCGATCCGCAGCGCGGCAATCTGAGGGGTCATCATCGTGGTCTCCGGTTGGCCCCGTTTCGGGCCGAGGGGTGGCGACGAAGACTCCCTCAAAGAAGGTCGTTGAGCTCCTTGGCGAATATCAGCGCCCAGATGAGCACCAGACCGAACAGCAGCGCCGACAAAGGTATCAGCGCGACTCGCCAGGACTTTCCGAACCTCTCGTCGAGAGCCTCCAGACCCGGGGGCGCGGGAACCTCGAACTGGCGGTTCTGCCCGCTTGCGAGCACATCCTGCAGGACGAATTCCGACGACCGTGGCAGGTCCGGGGACAGCCCTTGGTCGGTGATCAGGTACTCGTCATGTGACGAAAAATCGGGGTGTGGTTTTTCCCACCCCCCCAGTTGCTGCATGACACGGGCAGTTTCGTACCGGCTTGCGGTACCCCACTTGTCGCGGATCGAGCGCAGGTGTTTGTCGACAGTGGTGATCGCAATGTCGAGTTCGCGCGCGATTTCCTTGTTGGTCATGTGCGCGCCGACAAGGGCGAGCACTTCGCGCTGGCGCGGCGATAGTTGTCCGAGCGATCGCTCGGGGGACAGGCGGCTAATTGCGTTCACGTCGACCTTTCCGGTTCTTTTGTAACCCACCACTAACGGCCGTTCAACGACTCTTGGACCGGATTTGATCCGGCGCGGTGGGTGCGACCCCCTGAATACGCAAACGAGACGCGGACCCCTTACTCGCTTGCGCCGCTGTCGGTTAAGGATTCACACCTCATCTGAAAATTAACAACTGCGGTAACTCGCCGCGTAACGATTTCGTCTCGTCGATCTCTTGCGGACATGCTGCGCTCAACCGAACGCCACGGTCGGGTTCGGTGAATTCAGTAGTGCAAGGGCTGCTGATCAGCGCGAGTGCGTGGTCGATCTGGGGCGCGAAGCCAACCAAGGTCGAAGTCAATCGACGCGACCTCGGAGGGCCGCGATTCCTAGCGCGAGTTCGAGCCGAGTGTGGCTTGGGCTTCGGGATGAGAGAGAAAGCCGCTTTCGACCGGTTCTCGTTAACAGATTCACAAGAGCAGACGGTCAGTTTATCCGGCCGCGGCTCGAGATCGGAAACGACCGGTTACCTTTAAGCGCCAGAGAAGATCCAAGACCGAGACTCGATTCGTCATTGATATTGCTTAGAAAGCGACTGGTACGCGAACTTGGGCCGCGAGTAGACAGGCGTACCGCCGAAGCTATTGCGGTGAACCAATGGAACGGTTGGGCGCACCCTCCATTCGTAACGGTTAGAGGGCGCGACCGTGGATCAAAGAACTGAAAAAGGGCTTCGAGAGGCCAAGGTGACCCAAATTGGCTATGCGTCAGCAACGCGCAGCCCGAGCAATTGGCCGAGCGAACATATCGTTCGCCCAAGCCGCCATCCAAAAGCGCCTGTGCGAGGAATAATCTCTATCCCATCGCCGCCAATTGAGCCGCGGAGTCGTCCGTCAGCTCGTTTATTGCAAAGGCGATGATGGGATCGTGATTCCCCCCGATCGAAAGATCGAGAATGTCCGACCGAAAGACATTGGGCTCCGTTGCCGCGACCTGCTCAAGGCCATCGTGGGGACCGATGAGACCGGCGAGCAACGTGTCGATCAAGGAGCCATCGATCGCATCTGCAAGGATCGCGGCGATTGGCGGCGAGTCGGGGGTGGCGACCGAACCCTGGTCGGATGCGTAACCGCCACCAACCGTCAGCAGGGCATCCATCGTTTGAAGACCGGAAAGATTCCCGACCATAGCTCCGACGAATGAGTTCGCAGAACTTAAGTCGTTGTCCAAGCCTGCCCCGGAATGCCAGGTCGCATCCGCATGGTCGGCTTCGGCGAGGTTCATGGTCTCGCTTGCAACAGGCTCGGACTGGAAATGCGCAGTGGATTGGCTCGCGCCAGCGTAAATGTGATCGACCTCGTCCGTCGTCGGGCCAAATCCATTGCTCCTGCCTGCCATGACGTCATTCGGGACCAAATGCGCCTGCGTCGGCATGATCCATAGTCCCCCTTGCCGCCCCTCGGAGGCCCCTTCTGCAGTGGGCAAAGTATCGAAGAAAAAGGCTGATGCGACAGAAGCGACGGCCAGCGAGGCGTAGGTCGATTGTGTCGCGCCAAGCCTGAGCTGCTCGGATGTGGCACGTTCCTGGGTCGCAAAAACCGCGTCCGCCAGTACACCGCTCGAGCCGTCGAAACGGGTGTAGCTGCCGGTGCCGACAACCGTAACGTCACCGTCCGCCGAGGAATAGGCCTGACCGTCCGAGCTCAGCGAAATGCTAGCAATTCCCTCGTCGGCTAGTGTCCGGAATTCGCCAAGATCGAGGATCCCATCGCTGTCTGCATCCTGCCAGATGCCGAATTCGCCGAAATGCGTGTCACCCTCGGACAGCTGGCCGTCGTGGTTGCTGTCGTAGACCGCAAGTCCCTCGAGATCGCTACCGGTCGTCGCGAAGACAATCTCTTCGGCCGTGATGCTGCCGTCGTGATTGGCATCGCGCACAAGCAGCCCGTCATTGCCCGCGACCCAAGCCGTGGCGACCCTGCCGTACCCATAGTCGAAACTGGCGCCGGCTTCCAAAGAGAGGAAACTGACTTGGCCATCTCCGTCAAGATCGAGGGCGACCGGGGGCCCGGACGGGGTGACGTTCACGGTCGTCAGGGATCCGCCGGAGTAATACTGAACCTTGTAGGCGGCGGCTCCCATGTTGACGGTGGCAATGGTTATCCACGTCCCGCCGCCGTCCGCATCGATTTGCACTGAACCAGTCGTCGTGATCCGGATATATTGACCGCCGATGACGTCTGTGCCCGCAGCGACACTAACATATCTCGAGACATCGATCGTGTCGGAGTTGCCGACGACGTTGCTGTAATCGGTGATGATGTCGACGCCAGTTGGACCGAGGACGAAGGTGTCATCGCCAGCTCCGCCGGTCATCGTATCATTGCCGTCATCGCCTTTGAGGATGTCGTTCCCACCGAGACCGCTAATCGTGTCGTTGCCGAGGCCCCCACGAATCTCGTTGTCGCTCGTATTACCGGTAAGACTATCGTTACCTAGGCCGCCGATGACACCTTCCATGTTGGTATAGGTGTCCGTCCCGAGCCCCACCGCTCCTCCATTGTAGGTACCGTTTCCGCCAGCAGCGAGTGTGAAGGCGCTCGCTCCAGCCAAGGCGCCAGTTGCGTCAGACAGATCGATGAGATCGAGTTGTCCGGCGTTACCCTGCCCATCAAGTGTATCGTTGCCCGCCCCACCGCGGAGTATGTCTGCTCCGGCACCTCCAATAAGGGAGTCGATCCCGTCTCCGCCAACCAAGACATCGGGGGCAATTGATCCAGTGAGCGTATCCGGCCCGCCGCCTGCATCGAGATAGGAACCTTGATAAGTTCCTGATGCGTAGTTGAGGGCAACGTTATAGCCTCCCCCGTTTGCATTTACGACATCGAAGGTGACTTGACCAACAGATCCGTTGGCTAAGGTGTAGGAGAAAGAGAGTGCTCCAGCACCAACTCCGTTTGTGGAATCGTAGGTGAAGGTTTGTGTCGCCGCGTTGAAGGTTAGGGCCCCGGAGGTGACAGCTGCGCCTGAGACGGAGACGACACGTAGATCCGTTTGATCATTAGCGGTGAGCACGGACGTGCTGAAGGTTGCCACCGTTCCGGTGGAGACTACGAGCTTGTCGGCAAACGTAGTATTGGCAGGGTTGACCGTCACCGTCACCGTCGCCG